>PNAG01000024.1 GCA_003169845.1 Candidatus Dormiibacterota bacterium
GGCGCCCATGCGGCCCATCTGCGTCGTTGCGGTTTGCGCTTCTCGCTCACGCATCAACGGATGCGCTCGCTGCGATGCTCGACCGCGCCTAGCAACTGGGCCACCTGGATCGCCGAATCTCTCGCCGAAGTCTCCGGTCGGGCCTCCTAGCCGACCTCGAGGGGCGCTCCGCAGTTGGGACACTCCATGTCCGCCTCGACGTGGACCAGCGTTTCGCACACGGGGCAGAGGATGTCCGCCGCGGTGGGGACCTCGTCGGCTTCTGCTTCGGCCGCCATCTCGTCCGGCACTTCGGCCAGGTCAAAGGCCGGCGAGCCGCAGTTGAGGCAGACGTAGCCCGGCTGGACGATCCGATGGTCCTGGTACGCCCCGCCCGAGTCGATCTCGACCTCGGCAAACAGAGCGCGGAAGAGGCGGCCGCCACAGCGGGCGGGGCACATGAGAAGCACGGCTACAAGGTTACGGACTCAGAGCCAATGAATCGACATCGGCGCCACCGTTCACCGCTTCGGCTCTCGCCGGCGATCCAGCCCGCCGCATGCATTACCTCGCGAGCAAGGTCACGCAAGTCGCGCTGGTCATTGGCCACAGCGCGTGCCACTGGTGTCACCTCCGTTACCCGCCGAGTCAGCGTCGACTCTGTTACGCGATGCGCCTGCGCAGGGTCGTCGATGCCGCGACCACCAGGACCACGATGAATCCTGCCACCACTCCGACGTCGAGCTGCAGCGAGCCCGAGCTCAGGTCGGCGCCCTTGACCATCACGTCGCGCAGGCCGTTGACCGCGTAGGTGAGGGGCAGCACGTTCGAAAGCACCTGCAGCGGCTTTGGCTCGGTGCTGACGGAGAAGAGGATTCCCGAAAGCAGGAACTGGGGCACGATCACGAGCGGGATGAATTGCACGGCCTGGAACTCGGTTCGCGCGAACATGCTGAGGAAGATGCCGAGGTTGACCGCGGCGACGGCCATGAGCGCCTCGATACCGAATATGAGCGCGACGTTGCCGCTGTTGTGCACCTTGAGCACCGCCAGCGCGAAGACGAGCACCTCCACCGACTGGATCACCGCCAGCACCGTGAATCCGAGCATGTAGCCGAGCACGATCTCGCCCCGTCTCAGCGGGCTCGCCATCAAGCGCTCCAGCGTGCCCTGCGACCTCTCATTGAGGAACGAGACTATGGTGACCACGAACACCAGGAAGAAAACGACGAGCCCGATGAATGCCGCACCGAAGTAGTCGAGCGTGTCGAAGCCCGGACCGCCGTACAGATAGGTGACGTGTGGCAGGACGTGCAGGCTCGAGCCGGGCGCCTGGGCGGCAACCGCGAGCAAAGCCTCCTGCAGGGCCTGTAACACGGGTGCGATCGTTCCGGGCTGAGAACCTTCGAGATGGACGTCGGGCGCGATCGTTCCCGCCTGCGCCTGGCTGCTGAAATCGGGCGGGAACACGATGTACGCGGCGAGCGATCCGTCCTTGAGCTTCGAGTCTCCGTCCGACGCCTGGATGGTGGTCGTGCTGATCTCGCTCGACCGCGCCAGCGCGGCGGCGACGGTCGCGCCGAGCGGACCCTGGTCCTCGTTGACGATGCCGACGGCGGGGGCGGACGCCGAGCCCCGAATCAGGTAGCCGAGGAGTCCCAGGATCACGATCGGAGCGACGAACAGGAGCGCCAGAGTGCGGCGGTCGCGGCGAAACTGCTGTAGCAAACGCTTCGTGATGGCCGCGACCCGTTTGCCGCTCATGCCCGGCTCTGCGACAGGCTGAGGAAGGCTTCCTCGAGGGTCGGCCTCCCCGCTCGGGCGCGAATCTCGCTGGGACTGCCCTCGGTGAGCAGCTTTCCGAAGAGGATGAGCCCGAGCCGCTGGCAGCGTTCAGCCTCGTCCATGACGTGGCTGGAGACGATGATGGTGGTGCCGGCGTCCGCCATCTCTTTGAAGCCGTCCCAGAGCTCGACGCGGAGCTGGGGGTCCACGCCAACCGTGGGTTCGTCGAGCAGCAGCACCTGCGGCTTGTGCACGAGCGCGCACGCCAGAGAGAGGCGCTGGCGCATCCCACCGCTCAGCGTGGAGACGACGGAGTCGCGCCGGTCGTAGAGCTTGACGAATTCCAGCGCTGCCCTGACCCCTCCCTCGGCGCCGTTGATCGCCGCGAAGAACTGGACGTTCTCCTCCACGGACAACCCGGGATACAGCGCGGCCGCCTGGGTCATGTATCCGACGTGGCTCAGCATCGCCACGTTTGGCATGCGCTGCCCCAGCACGGTGACCGTCCCGGCGTTGGGTTCCACGAGGCCGACGAACATCCGGATGAGCGTCGTCTTGCCCGAGCCGTTCGGACCCAGCAACCCATAGATCTCGCCCTGCCTGACACGAAGCGTCACTCCGTCGAGTGCGTTGACGTCTCCGAAATTCTTTGAGACGTCCTGGACGTCAACCGCCCACGAGTCACTCATGAGGTCGCCTCCTCCGGCGTCATCGCCCGCAACCAGTGTTCCGCCAGCAGAGTCACCGCCTGCTCGCCGTCGATTTCGAGGGCCAGCATTCGCTCCGCCAGCGGCCTGGTGATGAGGTGGAAGAGGATCGGACCGATGAACGACTGAAGGGCCAGGAGCGGGGGCATGTGGCGAAGGCGGCCGTCTCGCATGTGGCCCATCAAATAAAACGCAAGCGATCCGACCACGCCGCGGACGGCATCCTGAGCGCCCTCCGCCGTGTCAGCCGAGAGTGAGCTGATCTCGAAGAAAAGCGCGCGGAGCAGGCCCACCCGGCTCACGCCTTCGCCGTAGAAGGTGCGGTACACGGTGCGCGCTATCTCGGGCATCAGGACCTCGGGCGGTTCGCCCTGACGGGTGGCCATCACCTCGGTCACCGGATCGAGTGGCGAGTAGCGGTGCACGAGGCTCGTGAAAAGCGCGGCCTTGCCGGGGAAGAGGCGATACAGCGTCGCGCGCGAGACCTCGGCCTGGGCTGCCAGCTCGTCCATCGACAGCGCGCTCAGGCCATGCGCCCCGACGAGCTTGAGGGCGGCATCGAGGATGCGCTCGCGGGTGGCCGGCTCAGGCTGGATGTCGAGCGCGTCGAGCAGCGCCTCGCGGGACTCGAACGCCCGATAGAAGCTCGCCCGCGAGACCCCGGCCGCCGCGGCTAGCTCGGCCACGGTCGGGCTGCCTCCCCTGGCGAGCAGTCCTCGAGCCCTGCGCAGCACTCGTTCCCTGGTGGCGGCCATCTCCGCGCGAGACTAAATGAGACGCCTTGTCTTGTCAAGTGTCAGGCGCGTTAACAGGCGGGGTTCTCGCTGGTCGCGAGCGCCGGTAGCTTGCCGGCATGCGATGCCTCGCCGCCCTAACGATCGCCACCACTCTCGCCCTGCAGCCGGTAACCGCGACCGCAGGCTCTGCCTGGGGGAGCTCGCAGTACAGCGATCCGCCGTCGTGGTGCACGAAGTTCTCCGACATGTGGACCGCCACCGTGGTGACCAACGATCCGCTGGTCGGCACAAATCCCGAGCAGGACACCTTTTACGGCTTTCATCCAAAACCCGGGTACGACGACTGGTACGGCTACTTCTATGGCGATTTCCGCGGGACCGCGGGAGATTCATCCGGCTGGGTCCGGCTGCTCCACGAGACCTACCCGAATCACTACCACTGGAACTTCGCGTCCAACGGTTGGGCCGTCCACGGCCATGCGAAGGAGTACATCGCTTACTACAACTGGACCTTCGGCGGCGGCTGCGGGCTCGGCGCATACGGCAACAACGCCGCACCGCCCTATATGGCCGATCAGTACGGGTATCCCGTCGTCGACATCTATGTCGATTCGGTGGCGCCGTTCAATCCTCAGCCCTACGTGACCGCCGTCACGCCGAGCTCTGTCACGTTCACCTGGGACCGGGTGGCCGACCGCGGCGACGGAGCGGGCCAGGATTATTTCGCTTCGGGCCTGGACCACTACGTCTCGTGGTTGACCGTGGGCGATCGGCCCGAGCAGCTGCAGTTGGCGTCGACCGCCGAGCCGCGAACTGTCTCCGTGGCGGGACTGAAGCCGCATGAGACCGCCTGTCTTCACGTGCAGGCGGTCGACCGGGTGCAGAACTCGACCACGGATCAGTCCTCCTGCGCGGCGCCGCTGGGACCGCCTCCGATGCCTGCATGGACTGCCCCAGCCATCGCTGTGGTGGCCAACCCAACCGGCGTCGGCCTGGTGGGACTGGAGACATGGTTCTGGCTCGCGCCCATGCCGGCAGCCATCACCGCCGGCGAGACGTATCAAGGAATCGATTACTCCGTGACGGCGACGCCTGTTGCGGCTGGTTGGGATTTTGGCGATGGGAGCTCCGCACGATTCAACGACGCGTCAGGCTTCGGACTCGCCTACCCGCAGCCATCGCCCGTCATGCACACCTACGAAGCTCACAGCCAGGCGGGCTACGGGGTAGGCGCAACGATCCGGTATGACGTGAGCTGGACGGCTGTGGTCGGAGGTCGCAGCTTTGGTCCGTACCCGCTCGGCTCGATGGAGCTTCCGGCCCAACCGCTTGTTTACCCGGTCGAGCAGGCCCAGCCGGAGCTCATGGCGACGTGACCGGTGTGTTGCGATTCCGCGCGACTTATCCGAGTCCGCTCCTGCGAAAGGCCAGAATCCATGCCGCCGGTAGAATCGCGTCGCCAATGCACCGAAGAGCCTCTGCGTGGTTCGGGGCGTCATTCGTCTTTGCGTGCATTGCTTCCCTCGGTGCTGGTCTCCTGATACGAGACCATCTTCGAGCCGGTCAAACCTACTTGCTAGTTTCGCGAACGATCTATTTGGTCCGCGATCAACATCTGGCGGCGCCGCTCCGGTTCTTGTCTCCGACACTTACGCTGGCGCTGTGGCCGGTGTTTGCAATCGCTGTGGTTGTCCTCATCCGCAGTTATCGCCTCGGCACCCCTGGGTTATCGCCACTTCCTGAGTTGGTGGCCGGCCTGTTCATCGGTGGGGGCCTGGCCAACGCGATTGAGGCCCAGGCGTTCGGCTCGGTGACCGACTTTCTCGGGATCCATCGGTCCGGCGTTTACAGCGCGGGGGACATCGCCATAGATGTTGCATCTTCGCTACTTCCTCTGGCGGCAATTCAGCTCGCTCAGGCCCAACATCGAACCTTCACCAACGTGCTGCAGACAGGCGCGGTGTTCTATTTGGCGGTCGTGCTCTTTGCGGTTGCCGTATCGGATGGCTACGCCCTGACAGTACTGGTCACGCTGGTGATGGCCGGGAGTGCGGCAATCTGGCTGGCCAAGCGGCTGATGTCACCCGACCCCACACCAGACCGCGGCTGACGTGATCAGCGCGCTCCCGACCAGCCACTGAGCCGACGGATCTGAATCGCGACGACCGGGCCAGGGGGTCGGGTATCTCGATATTGGGGATACCGCCCCGCCAGAAGGTCGATTGCACGTTGCGTCTCGGTGTCGTCCGTGACGACGCGAGCGGTGCCGTCTGCACGCACCCACCAGAGCCTGGCCCAGTCGTCGTCGTAGTGATCGACGAGCACCGAGACGGCGGCATTCGCGGTGATGTTCTTCAAGCGCTGGAGGTTGGCCGTGCGCTTCGGTTTGGCGTCGACCGCGAAATAGAGATTGTCGCCATCGAGCGCAAACACAATCGGCACGATGTGAGGTCGCCCGTCATGGCTCACCGTCGCGAGGTGGGCGACCCTCGAGTCGTCAATGCGGCGCCTTGCCTCGGCGGATTCCATGCGGTGAAGTGTGGACTGCATTGGGATTATCTTTGAGTCGTGCAGAGGCTCCGCACGTACACGGTTGACGAGGCGAACAACGAGCTGCCTCGCGTGCGCAGGATCGTCGGCCAGATCGCTGAGCTGTCCGCGCTGCTGCCCGAGCTCGAAGACCAGGCGCGAATCGCCGAGTACGAATCCAAGCGTCCCGCTGCCGGCGCCGAGGATCGCGACCGGCACCAGCAGGCCCGTGACGCGGTCAGCGGCGCCGAGCTCGAGCTGCTCAAGGCTGTGGCCAGTCTCAACGGAATGGGCATTCAGCTGAAAGGTCCGCTCGAGGGACTGATCGACTTTCCCTCGTACCGCGATGGCGAGCTCATCGAGCTGTGCTGGAAGTTGGGCGAGGAGCGGGTCGAGTACTGGCACAAAGTCGGCGAAGGCTTCGCGGGCAGGAAGAAATTATGAGAAGGAACCCAGATGGTTCCTTCTCATGACTCATCTTCCGAAAAGGATTGGATTGTCGGAATTGTTTCTCCCCACCGCGTTGGGAGACATCAAGCGTGCGGGATAGACGGCCTGGCGAAGCCAGGCCTACTGGCGACGCTCCTCTAAGGCTCGTTCGGCTTCGCCGGCACCTTCCCTTTCACGGCTTCGTAGACGGCCTTCGCGACTCCCGCGGCGTCGAGCCCGTTCTCGCGGAGGATGTCCGTGGCCTTGCCCTGGGGGAGGAAACGGTCCGGCAGCGCGACGGTCCTGACCCGTCCGGCCAGTCCATGCGGAGAAAGCGTTTCGAGCACGGCACCACCGAAGCCTCCCGCGCCGACGTTGTCCTCGACGGTTACCACGACCGGATGCGTGCGAGCCCACTCGGTGATACGCGGATCGACCGGCTTGACCCAGCGGGCGTTTACGACCGCACACGAGATGCCCTGAATGTCCAGCCTGTCGGCCGCCTCCATCGACACCCCGACCATGCGACCGACCGCGAAGATGACCGCGTCCGAGCCCTTGCGCAGCTCCTCCCAGCGGCCCACCGGCAAGGGCTCCACCGGCAGGTCCGGAGTCTCCGGCACAGGGCCGCTTGGAAAGCGGATCGCGACAGGGCCGTCGGTCGCGAGCGCCGTTTCCAGGAGCGCGCAGAGCTCGGTCGCGTCGGCGGGTGCGGCGATCTTCAAGTTGGGGATGAGCCGCAGGTACGAGAGATCGAAGATCCCGTGATGGGACGGGCCGTCGGGACCCGTGACTCCGGCGCGGTCGATCACGAAAGTCACAGGCAGATTGTGCAGCGCGACATCCATGAGCGTCTGGTCGAAGGCGCGCGCGAGAAAGGTCGAATAGATGCAGACCACCGGGTGCATACCTGCCATGGCAAGCCCCGCGGCAAATGTCACAGCGTGCTGCTCGCATATCCCGACGTCGAAGAACCGGTCCGGGAATTCCTTGGCGAAGTTCAGAAGTCCGGTAGACGACGCCATGGCTGCCGTGATTGCGCAGACCTCCGGCTTTCCTGTCGCGGCGGTCATCAGAGCCTCGCCGAAGACATCCGTGTACTTGAGCTCAGTGGAGCGAGGACGCCCGGTCAGCGGGTCGAATGCAGGCACTCCGTGCAGCTTGTCGACGTCGTCATCGACAGCCGGGCTGTAGCCGCGTCCCTTCTCGGTGACCACGTGAACGACGACCGGTTCGCGAAGCTTCTTGGCGCGGGACAGAACCTCTTCGAGCGCGGGCTCGTCATGGCCGTCGACCAGGCCGGCGTACTTGATCCCAAGGGTCTCGAAGATGGTGGACGGTTGAAGCAGCTGCTTGAGGCCTTCCTTCACGCGATAGGCGGCCTGGTCCGCGGTCGACCCGACCAGCGGAAGGTCGCGGAGCAGCCGTGAGATGTCGTCCTTGATGCGCTCGTAACGCGGATCGACGCGCAGCTGCGAGAGATGGCGGGCGAGCCCGCCGACGGTCGGCGCGTATGAGCGTCCGTTGTCGTTGATCACGATCACAAGGTTGGGCGGCTGCAGGTGCGCGATCTGGTTGAGGGCCTCGTAGGCCATGCCGCCCGTGAGCGCTCCGTCGCCGATGACGGCGACCACGAAGCCACCGACCTTCTTTCGCAGCCTGGCCTCCGCGATGCCCAGCGCGTAGCTGAGCGAGGTCGAGGCATGGCTGTTCTCGACCAGGTCGTGTGGGGACTCCTGGCGCGACGGATAACCCGAGAGCCCGCCGGCCTGTCGCAGCCGGGCGAAGTCCTTCGACCTGCCGGTCACCATCTTGTGGACGTAGGCCTGGTGGCCGGTGTCCCATACGATCGCGTCCTTCGGGCTGTCGAAGACCCGGTGCAGCGCGAACGTGAGCTCGACCACGCCAAGGTTCGGGGACAGATGGCCCCCAGTCCTCGACGTCTGCTCGATCAGGAAGGCGCGAACTTCCACGGCCAGCTGTGTGAGGTGCGGCTGGTCCAGGGCGCGAAGGTCCGCCGGCGAGTTGATGGTTTCGAGGATGCCCACCGGTGCTCTAACGCTCTGAGCCCGACATGAGTTCCGCGAGCGTGATGCACAACCTGGTCCCGGCCCCACTCGGGCCGCGCAGCACAGTCGTCAGCTCGGCGTTCGTGTTCCAGCTGGAGGCGGCGATGTCGAGGTGCGCCCACGGCTTCCCACCGGCGAACTCGCCGATGAACATGCCGCCCAGTATGGTCCCGGCCTCACCGTACTCGGCGTTGCGCAGGTCCGCGATCTGGCTGCGGAGCAGGATCCGGTAATCGGCGAACGTCGGTAGCCGCCAGACGCGATCTCCAGCCTCCTTGGCGGCTCGTTCGACCAGGGCCCAGAACCTGTCGTCGTTGCTCACCCCGGCGCTGGCGGCGTGCCCGATCGCGACCTTCGCGGCGCCCGTAAGGGTTGCGAGGTCGAGGATGTGCGTGGCGCCGTTGCGCAGGGCGTGGGTGAGGGCGTCGGCGAGGACCAGCCGGCCCTCGGCGTCGGTGTTGACGATCTCGACGGTCTTGCCATCGGCGCTCACGAGGACGTCGCCGGGGCGTTGGGCGGAGGGTCCGGGCATGTTCTCGGTCGCGGCGATGATCGCCATGACGTCGAGCGGCACCTTGCGGGCAGCGATCACGTCGATGGCCGACAGCACCGCGGCCGCGCCCGCCATGTCGGACTTCATCTTGCTCATGTCTTCGGCGGGTTTGATGGAGATGCCGCCGGAGTCGAAAGTGATGCCCTTACCCACCAGCGCCAGCACCGTCGCGCCGGCCTGGGGCGGAAACCCCTGCTGCCGGCCGCCCCGGTGGCGCAGCCGGATGAGCCGCGGCGGCAGCGCAGATCCAGAGGCGACACCCAGGAGCAGGTTGTAGCCGCCGGTCCGCAGCTCGGCCGGCCCCAGCACCTCGACCTCCATGCCATGTCGTTGCGCGATTCGAAGCGCCTCCTGCGCGAGGGCTTCCGGGGTCAGCTCGTTGGGAGGCGCGTTCTGCCACTCACGCGCGCGGTTGGTCGCCTCGCCGTTCTCCTGCGCGGCGACGACCTCGTGCTCGCGGCCGATTCCAAAGCCGGTCAGCACGAGCTCTTCGATCTCGCGTCGCTCAGGATGCGCTCCGGTCTGCCTTGACCGCCGCTCGAACGTGCCCATCACGCAGCCTTCGACCACCGCTTTCAGCGTGTCCATGCCCAGTGGCGGCTCGGCACGCAGCAGGCCGATGCGCTTGTACCCGTACGTGCGCGACGCGCGGATGAGCTCGTGGTGGGCGGATCGCAGCCGCTGGCCGTCCAGGTCATGGCTCGCTCCAACCCCGTACAGGATTACGCGGCGAGGTCCGGAGCCGCCGCGCGTGGGAACGGGAAGAACCTCGTGGATGCGCCCGCGGAACTCTGCGCTGGCGATCATCTCGGACAGCACGCCGCCGAGCGCCTTGTCCAGCTCGAGAGCGGCGCCGGAAAGCCGCTGGCCGGTGGCGACGCCAACAGCCAGGGCGTCGACCGGGAGCTCGGCGGGTGGCGTCGCGACCAGGCTGATCTTCACAGACGATTAACACTACCGATCAGGCAGGGTCCTCGGTGACGAGTCAGGCCAGGTGCTCGGCCACGAGCTCCAGGATGTGGGCCACTCGAAGATCGATGTGCCGACGTCGCGCAGCCGCTTCGATATGCATCAGGCAGCCCGGATTGTCTGACGCGACCACGGTGCATCCGGTCTTCGCTATGGCGTCGAGCTTCCACTGCGCCAGACGCCCCGCGACCCTTGGCCATTCGATGCTGAAGGTTCCGCCGAAGCCGCAGCAGTTCGCGATGTCGGGGATGTCGACGACCTCGTAGCCCGCCAGCTCGAGCAGGCGGCGCGGCTCGCTCTTGAGACCGAGCTGGCGCAGGCTCTGACATGAGTCGTGGTAGGCGACCTTCAAGCTCATACGGTTGGGGTCCACGAGCTCCGGACGGCGGGTGAGAAGCTCCAGCGCGAACCGCGTCGAGTCGCGCATCCGCGAGCTCACGCCGTCCGGCACGGAGGCGCCCCAGTCCGCGGCGTCGACCGTGACCGCGCCGAAGCACGAGGCCGAGGGGGTCACGATCAACCCCTTGGAATTGCCAAGACTCTCGACAAGGCTCGTACAGAGGTTCGCCCCGCCGTGGAAATCCCCGGCATTGGCCGCGATGAGGCCGCAGCACCACTGGGCCTTGGGAAAACCAACCCTGAAGCCGGCGGCGGTCGCGATCCGCTCCAGCGCCACCGCCGCCTGGGGCTGCACCCGGTCGACCATGCAAGAGGCGAAGATCGTCAGCGGCTCGCCGTCGACGTCGCTGGGCGTGACCTGGTCGCGGTAGGGCACGCGCGCCAGCCGCGGGGCGCCTGGCACCAGCCCGCTCAAAGGCGCCCCTGCGCGCAGCACCCGGTCGGCCAGCTCGGGTCGCTTCCACACGCCGAGGACTGCCTTCTTGCGCAGCGACTTGCGGCCCTTCTTGCGGTGCTCGAGGATCTGGCGAGGCAGCGGGATGTCGACGGGACAGATCTCCTGGCAGGCGTTGCACTGGGTGCAGAGGGTGTTGGACAGGTCGGCCTCATCCAGGCCGTGATGGAACGGTGTCAGGACCAGGCCGATGGGGCCGGTGTAGATGTGGCCGAACTGGTGACCGCCCACAGCCATGAACGGCGGGCACGCGTTGGAGCACGCGCCGCAGCGGATGCAGGTCAGCGCGTCGCGAAAGACAGGATCGGCGCGCATCGCCTCGCGTCCGTTGTCGACGATCACGCAGTGCATCTCGCGCGGTCCGTGGACGCCGATCGCGAGTGATTGTTCGATGTCCGCCGATCGCGATGGCCCCGTGATCCAGTTGACGTAGCTGGTCATCACCTGGCCGGTGCCGCTGCGCGGCAGCATGCGCAGCACAGCGACCGCGTCATCAAGCGTGGCCACGAGCTTGTCGACGCCGAACAGAGCGATGTGGACCGGCGGCAGTGTCGTAGTCAGGTCCGCGTTGCCTTCGTTGGTGACCAGCACGATGGTCCCCGTTTCGGCGATCGCCATGTTGGCGCCGCTGATTCCCACCGCGGCCTCGATGAACTTCTGGCGCAGCGATTCGCGCGCGTGCTGCTGGATTGCCTCGACAGTAGGCTCAGTACCGAAGACGCGGGCGGCATCCTCCTTGGTGAGGTGAACCGCCGGCGCGATCAGGTGCGACGGACGCGTGTGGGTTAGCTGCACCATTCGCTCGCCGAGGTCGGTCTCGACCACCTCCATGCCCAGCGCTTCCAGATAGGGGTTCAGCTCGATCTCTTCGGTGGCCATCGATTTGACCTTGGTCACGACGAGGCGGCCGCCGGCGGGTCGAAGGCTGCCGGCGTTCCAGCAGATCTGGGCGACGATGTCTCGCGCCTCGGCCGCGTCCTTGGCGAAGTGGACCTGGCCGCCGACCGCCTCGAGGCGCTGCGTGAACTGCTCCAGCAACTCGGGCAACCGATCGAGGTTGGCCAGTCGCCGCCGCTTCAGGTCGGCGCGACCCTGCTCGAAGTCAAAGCTCTCGAAAGCCTTATCGCGCTTGGCGCGCAGGCCCGTCATAGCGTGGGTCAGGGCTTTCTGCAGGTCGGGGTCGTTGAGTGCCTTGTCGACCCGGCGTGAAAAGTGCCGGCGACTTTCAGGCACGCGTAGTCGAGGCTTCTTTCAACGCTTCCACCACCGCCGCTGGGGTCGACACCGGCGCCAAGCATATGGTTCCGACACAGACCACTGCTCGCCGATCTCCGGCTGGATCGATCACCGCGTATGGATGTGCGAGCGCGGCGGCCCGCGCGAGCTCCGGGTTGGCGGTTGTCACCTTGATCACGTGACGTGTGCGATCCAGTGCGCGAGCAAAGACCGCCGCCATCAGGCCGTATTGCCGCGGCAGGGCCGCGACCGACTCGAGGGCACGGCGCGCGCGAATGAGGTGGGGTGCGTCGGGATCGCCGGCGAGGATGTCCAGCTCGACGAGGGCCATCGCCGCGATCGAGTTCTCGACCAGCGGCTTGATCCGGTCGGCCAGGCGTCCGAGCTCGTCACCGCCGGCACGATCGAAGTACCCCCCGGCCTCGGGTTCGCCGTATCGCTCCTCGATGTGCGCGGCCAGGTCGAGAGCCGCCGGCATCCACTGGGCGCCGAGACCCGCCTGGTGAGCGCGCAGCGCCGCCCACAGGCTCCAGACCTGGTCGGTCAGCTGGCCGCCGGCCCTTTCGGAGTGCGCCATTCCCTCGCCGTGCCGGTAAGCGGTCCGGAAGAGTTGGTCGAGCAGCTTGCTCGCATGTTCGCGCTGTGCCGGCCGGTCCAGGCGCACCGACGCGTCGAGGTAGCCGATCGCGAGCGCCGCATTCCACGATGTGTAAACGCGCCGGTCGACGTAGGGCGCGGGCCCCTGGGCGCGCTCCTCCGCATCCATCGAGTAGTGGTGCTCATCGGCGTCCTGGCTTCCGGCGTACAGGCCTGTCTTCGGGTCGCGGAGGACGCGATCGAGGTACGCGGCCGTCGAATCGAGCACCGCATCCATCCCGGCCAGGGAGAGCGAGCTGACCAGGCCTGCGTGGTCCTCGAGCATCTTCTCGAAATGCGGGACGCTCCAGTCCTGCGTCGTCGAGTAGCGGAAGAAGCCGCCTTCGACATGGTCGTACGTGCCGCCCCCGGCCATCTGCTCCAGGGTGTGGACGGCCATCTGACGGAGCTGCGGGTCGGAGCGCAGCTGCGACTGCTCGAGCAGCAGGAGGATCGCGTCGGTCTGCGGAAACTTGGGCGCGTTGCCGAATCCGCCGTACTGCGGGTCGTAAGCGCTGGTCACCGCCTCGAGGATCGAACCGACCAGCCCGTCATCGAGCGATCCTGCGCCCCGAGCGATAGCGGAGCCGGATCGCTTGCGCGCCTCGAGGACCCGGGTCGCGATCTCGGCCTGGTTGGTCCGGTAGTAGCCGGCAATCTTGCTGAGAGCGTCCGCCATCTGGTCCGGAGGCAGGTAGGTCGCGCCGGTAAGGATGTCGCCCGACGCCGTCAGGAAAGCCGTCGACGGCCAGCCGCCCATGTTGTAGCGCTGGTTGATGTCCGGCCGGACGTCGTTGTCGACCCGGATGGGCACGTACTCGCGGTTGATGAGGTCGATGATGCCGGGGTGCGAGTAGGTGGTCTCGTCCATGACATGGCACCAGTGGCACCAGACGGCGGAGATGGAGAGGAGGATTGGTCGGGCCGTGAGCTTCGCTTCCTCGAAAGCACCAGCCGACCAAGGCCGCCAGTTGATCTCGGCCGCGCGGTTCGGGCGCGGCGAAAAGTGGAACTCACCCGCCTCCTGCCGCACACGACAAGGTTACGCGGGTGAAACAATGGGGCCGTGATCTCGACCAGCGCGGTCGATGCGTACATCGAGAAGAACTCCCGACGCTTTGTCGATGAGCTGAAGGAGCTCTGCTCTTTCCCCAGCATCTCCAATCACGGAAAGGACGCGATCGAGCCTGCGCGGGACTGGATCGCAGACCGGCTCGCGCGCTTCACCGACCGCGTCGAGACGCTGGACGCCGGAGGTATGCCCGCGCTGTATGCCGAGGTTCCGGGGGGCGGGAAGCGCAAGCTGCTCCTCTACCAGCACTACGACGTGCAGCCGGTCGACCCGATCGACCTCTGGGATTCGCCGCCGTTCGAGCCGCTCGAGAAAGACGGGCGGATCTTCGCCCGCGGCGTCGCCGACGACAAAGCGGACGTGATGGCCCGCATCCATGCCCTAGAGACCTTGAAGTCGCTCGGAGACGTGCCGGTCACGCTGCGCTTCCTGGTCGAGGGCGAAGAGGAGATCGGGTCCAAGACCTTCGAGAAGATCGCGCACGACCATGCCGGCAAGCTGGCCGCCGACGGATGCCTGTGGGAATCGGGAGCTTCGTTCGATGACGCCGGCAGGCCGACGATCCAGTTCGGATGCCGGGGCCTGCTCTACGTGGAGCTGCGCGTGAGGATGCTCGCCTTCGATCAGCATTCGGGCTTCGCGTCGATCTATCCCTCGGCTGCGATGTACATGATCGGGGCGCTGGCCAGCCTGCGAGACCAGGAGATGAACATCAAGATCGACGGCTTCTACGACAAGGTCGTCAAGCCGACCGACGCCGACCGCCGGATGATGGCGAAGATCGACCCGGAGGTGGAAAAGCGCAGGAAGCTGATCGGATTCGACCGCCTGGTTCGTGATCCCAGGCCGGAGCAGGTCATCGAGCAGATGCTGTTCACCCCGACCTGCAACATCGCCGGCGTGACGACCGGGTACCAGGGACCGGGATCCAAGACCGTGCTTCCCGCCGAAGCGACCGCCAAGCTGGACTTCCGGCTGATCCCGAATCAGGACCCGGCCGACGTCCTCTCGCAGCTGCGCAGGCATCTCGACTCGCACGGTTTCGACAAGGTCGAGATCCTCTGGAGCGACGGCGAGAAGCCGGCCCGTTCAGACCCCGATTCGGCGGTCGGCAAGACCATGATCGATTGTGTTCGCGAGCTGCACGGCGAGCCCATACTCTGGCCGTTCATGCCCGCCACCGGACCGATGCACCCTGTCGTGGCCGACCTTGGCATCCCGACGGTGCTTCCCGTGGGGGTCGGGCGACCGGACAACCGGATCCACGCACCCAACGAGAACATCCACGCCACCGACTACATCAACGCCGTGCGGTTGATGTGCCGCGTCTGGGAACGGTTCGGAGCCCTTTAAGCGTGGAGAAGCTGACCGACAAGCTGTTCACCGTCAAGTTCAACGAGGACACCGGGCACCCGCACATCGAGGTCGTCGACCAGAACGTTTGCGGCTCGAAGTGCGCGGGGAAGTACTGCACCCATTTCTGTCCGGCCGGCGTCTATGAGTGGAATGAGGAGCAGCAGAAGAACCTGGTCAGCTTTGGCAACTGCATCGAGTGCGGGGCCTGCTCCATCGGGTGCCCGTTCGACAACATCGCCTGCCACAGCCCCCGGGGGGGCTACGGCGCCCAGTTCAAGCACGGGTAGCGGGGGCGGAATACGAGCTGCCATCGGCGCAATTCCAATTAGTGCAATGAGCGATTACGACGTGGTTATCGTCGGAGGGGGGCCAGCCGGGCTGGCGGCCGCCCTCTACACGGCCCGGATGGACCTGAAGACCGTGGTGATCGACCGCGGGCCCCTGGGCGGGCAGCTCCTCAACACGGAGCTGATCGAGGATTACCCGGGTTTCGAGTCGATCCTGGGGTCGGAGCTGGCGACCAAGATGGGCGAGCACTCTCGCAAGTTCGGCGTCGAGGTTCGCGATTTCGAGCCCGTCAAGGAGATCGACGTCGAGGGCACCACCAAGGTGGTGCGCCTGGAGTCAGGCGACGAGGTGCGGGCACCCGCCCTGATCATGGCCGCCGGAGGCCTGCCGCGCTACCTGCAGGTGCCCGGCGAGAAGGAGTTCTGGGGCCGCGGCGTCAGCTACTGCGCCGTCTGCGATGGGGCGTTCTTCAAGGGTCAGGAGCTGGCCGTCGTGGGCGGAGGCGACGCCGCCGTGGAGGAGGGAGATTTCCTCACTCGCTACGCGTCGAAGGTGTACATCATCCACCGCCGCAGCGAGCTGCGGGCGCAGCCGATCCTCATCGACCGCGCCAAGGCCAACCCGAAGATCGAGTTCATCTTCGACGCGCAGGTGAAGGAGATCGCCGGCGACAACAAGGTGCAGGTCGTGCGCTACGACCAGCACGGCGAGGCGCACGAGCTGGCCGTGGGCGGAGTCTTCATCTTCGTCGGCTTTGTGCCGAACTCAGCTCTGTTGAAGGTGCACGTCGATCACGATGAGGCCGGCTACATCGTCACGGATCGCAACATGCAGACGTCTGTGGACGGCATCTGGGCGGTCGGCGACGTCCGCTCGCAGCTGACTAAGCAGATCGCGACGGCTGTCGGCGATGGGACCACGGCCGCGGTGGCCGCGTCGATGTACGTGACCTCTCTCAAGGACACGGCCCGAGCCTAAGCGGTTACGTCGATCCAGACCAGGCCTGGGGGCAGGGTCAACGCCTGGCCGCCGTCGAGGGTGAAGGTCAGCGGGCTGTGGCTGTCGGTCGAGGTCCACGAGCCGGCGTACCGCATGCCTTTGTAGAAGACGTCGATGCGGCCGCTGCTGTCGAGATCGAAGTCATGGATGTAAGCGCCGTGGCCGTCGCCGACGTTGAGGAGCGATTCCTTCGTGTGCAGCGTGATCAGCATCTCGATCCGCAGGGGCTGTCCCAGGCTCGCGTCGGAGTAAGGATGTCCTTCTTCTGTTTTTTGATAGGTCCCGGCGCCCGCGTCGTATTGGTAGACCGAGTAGTGCTCGGCGACATTGATCGACGTCGCAGACGATCCCGCCGGCAGAACGGGCCTTGCCTTGGGAATCGTGAACGTCGGGATGCCTGAGAAGTAGTTGTCCTCCGCGGCCTTGACCAGCGGACCCTTGATCATCAGGTTGTCGGGCGCGTAGCGCGGCGGGCCGGCGCGGAACTGATACCCGATCGTGTCGAAGAACTGGGGCGTCGGGTCCGCAGCCGCCGCCGCGCGCGTCGCCTGCGACTCTCCGGACTGGAACAGAAGTCCTTTGTAATGGCGGCCGAGCTTCAGTGAGATGAATCGCGCCGAGCGCATCGGGCCGATCAGGTCCGGCGCGTTGTCGTACATCGCCGTCAGCCGTGTGATGCCGCCCTCGGCCAGGTATTCCCAAACGATGTCCGCCGCCTGCAGCCCGTTCTGGTCGCGCGCGAACTCGTCGTTCGGAATCTGGATGAGGGCCGGGTATCTGAGCGCGGTCGTGTGCTCATGGTCGTGGTAGTAGATCCCGGTGTTGAAGGTGAACGTGCCTGGCAACAGGTGGCCAGTCTGGTCACGGCCGCCGGCGGCGACCTGCACTTGAAGAGGTCCGGAGGCGATGCCCGCCGTCGACACGGTCGCGCTTTTGTCATCGGTTGCCCAGTTGACGTTCACGACCTGCGCACCGAGAGTCACCTTCATCGTCTCCGGCTCCATCGCATCGTTGAAGTTGAGCTTCAACGTGGTTCCCGGGTCGATCTCGGCCCCGTCGGTGAGGGCGGTGCCCGCGGGTCCGGTGATCGACGTGACGTGGGGCACGATCAGTGTCGTGAAGCTCCACGTGCTGCCCTGCACACGGTGATGGCCGACGTCATAGATCGT
The DNA here is from genome assembly GCA_003169845.1 of Candidatus Dormiibacterota bacterium. Classification (GTDB taxonomy): domain Bacteria; phylum Chloroflexota; class Dormibacteria; order Dormibacterales; family Dormibacteraceae; genus Palsa-870. The sequence goes on from PNAG01000024.1 coordinate 17,367, forward strand.
TTTCATCGTCACTGTGTAGGTGGTCAGCTCGGCCAGCCCCTTGCTCGGAGACCATGCGTACTGCGTCTGGCCGTCGACGGCGCTGATCGTGCCCGCGGCTCCCGGGCTGATCGAAAAAGCGGCCTGAACCACCGCGAGCGTTACCGGGCGGCTGAAGGCAAGGAGAATTCGACTGTCGGGCGGCACCTCCTTCTGTCCGCTCTTGATGTTCGTCGCGAATGTCGTGGGCAGCGTGTTTTCGTAGAAGAGGAAGGCCCCGATGCTCGTGAGGACGACGACCACGACCAGACCCACAGCCACCAACCCGCGACGAGGAAAGCGCGGCCGGCCTCGAGAAAATCGCCCGTGGCGCTGGGCCGGCGGAGACGGCGGCTCGATCTCTGGGAGTGACGTGGAAATGGACAACGGGCCGCCGGGATTATCTCAGACTTTGCCGGGCCTCGGAAGCAGCGCGCGCAGGTAAGGGAATGTGTAGATCCCGGTCGCGTGGCCGCTGTCGAAGGCGATCTGAAGCGCGTACTGCCCGACGAGCGTGACGTCTTTGATGCTCAGCTCCTCGGGGCTCAGCGTCTTGACCCTGGAGAGGCGGCCAGGTGAGCCCATCTCACCGCGACACTCGGCGCATGGACACGCCCATCGGAGCTGCTCGGCGGAGTAGGTGATGCGGTTGCCGTCTTCCCAGGTGATCTCCATCGTCTGGCGCGCACGATCGACGTCGACGTTGACAGGAAACGGATCGGGATCTTGCAGCGGTGCGGCGCCTAGTGGACGTTGATGACTGGAAGGAGACGAAACGACTGGATCGATGTGCGCGCGGCGACTTGCGACGCGATGTGCTCGAACGCCTTTGCGCCGGCGGAGTCGGGCCGCGAGATGACGACGGGAGTCCCCAGGTCGGCGTCCTCACGAATGCCCTCTTCGAGAGGAACCGCACCGAGGAAGGGAACGCCGAGGCGCTTGGCTGCTGACTCCGCGCCACCATGGCTGAAGATCTCATGCCGGTGCCCGCAGCTCGGGCAGATGTACCAGCTCATGTTCTCGATCAGACCAAGCGGCGTGACGTTCAGCTTCCGGAACATCTGGAGAGCTTTCACAGCGATATCGGTGGCCACGTCTTGCGGCGTGCAGACGATCGCCACGCCGGTGAGCGGGACGGCCTGCGCGAGCGTGAGTGACGCATCGCCGGTACCCGGAGGCAGGTCGATCACGAGGTAGTCGAGCTGGCCCCAGTCGACCTGGATCATCATCGCTTCGATCGCCTTTCCCACCATCGGGCCGCGATAGATGGTCGGCTGCTCGCCGGGATAGATGTGGCCGAAGGACATCAGCTTCAGCCCGTGCGCCTCGATCGGTTGCAGCCGGCCGTTGACCTGCTCAGGCACCTGCCTGGACCCGGTCATGGCAGGAACCGATGGCCCGTAGATGTCCGCGTCGAGCAGCCCGACCGCCGCGCCGCTCTTGCGGAGCGCCGCTGCGATGTTGACGGCGACCGTCGACTTGCCCACGCCGCCCTTGCCGGATGCGACGGCGATCGTCTGCTTTACGCCGGGCAGGATCTCCGACGGCTTGGGCCGCATGAACGACTGGCGGACGTTGGCAGTCATGCGAACGTCGACGCCGGTCACGCCCGGGATCTCGCCGACGAGGTCTTGCGCCTGCGACTTGAAGCGGTCACGGACCGGGCACGCGGGAGTCGTGAGCTCGAAGGTGAAGCTGACCTTGCCCTGAGGACTGACCTCGAGCTCTTTGATCATGCCGAGGCTCACCACGTCGCGGCCGAGGTCCGGGTCCTGGATGTGGCCTAGCACTTCGAGGACTTGCAGCGATGAGGGGACAGCCATCGTCACGGCATGTTACCGGGACTCGAAACCTGCGCCTCGCCCTTGGTCGGCGACCCCAAACCCTCATCCGCCAGTTTCATGCGGTTCTCGTTTTGTACGCATACCCGCACCGGCCAGCCGAATGCGGGTATCGGCTTCCGCGGATGTCAGCCGGCGCCTTCCCAAGTGGGCGCACCCCTGGCGGGGCCCTCCCTCTAATTTGGCTTCCTCCCCCAAGCCCACGCACCGTACCGCCGCTGAACTTACCTTGGACTCGGAGGCTTGATAACCCTGCCTGTTAATTTCGCGTCACATGAACGGTCGCTCTGCGCTGCTCGCCCACCAATCCGCCTGCCGCGCCTGCCACGTGTGCGTCGACGACGGCATCATCCCCGAAGCCACTCCAACCTTCGAGGGACGGTGGGGCGCGCCCTTCTTCCTCGTCGGGCAGGCTCCCGGTCCGGTCGAGCGCGAGTCGCGCAGGCCGTTCTCAGGGCGCGCCGGCAAGGAGCTCGACCGCTGGATGCTGCGCGCCGGCTTCGAAAGCCCCGAGGAGTTCAGGCGCCTCACCTACATCGCCGCGCTCATGCGCTGCTTTCCTGGCCGCAATCGCGCAGGGAGCGGTGACCTCAAGCCGCCACCGGCGGCGGTCGCCAACTGCGCTCACTGGCTCGACGCCGAGCTTCGCATCCTGAAGCCCAGGGTGCTGATCCTCGTCGGACAGCTTGCAATCGCGCGGTTCCTTGGTCCGGGACGCCTGGAGGATCGCGTCGGGCGGCGTTTCGGCAAGGGGCCGGTGATGGTTCCGCTGCCACATCCATCGGGCCAGAGCCGCTGGCTCAACGACCCGGCGAATCGCCAGCGGCTGACTATCGCGCTGACGCTGGTCGGGCAGCTGCGCTTGACCCTTGCGCCCGCGAGCGTAAGCCGGTCAAATAGCGACGGCGGCCCTGAGCAGCCGCACCGCGCACGGCGGGCAGCGACAAACGCGATCAGGAGGCAGACGTGAAGTATCTGTTGGTCTATTACGGTGGGGGCATGCCGGAGACGCCCGCGGCACAGGCGCGGGTTTTGAAGCAGTGGGGTACCTGGTTCACGAAGCTTGGGCCGGCGGTGGTCGACGGTGGAAATCCATTTACAGGCGCCGTCAACAAGGTCAAGGCGGACGGCACGATCGCGAAGGGTCCCATCGGCCGGCGCGCGACCGGCTACAGCATCCTCGAGGCGGCCTCGCTGGACAAAGCCACGAGGATGGCCAAGGCCTGCCCCATCGTGAAAAGCGGCGGAGAGATCGCCGTTTACGAAACCTTCAACGCGATGTGACGGCAGCCGGATAGCGATTGCCAGCATTTTTCGCGCGCCGTGATGGTGCGCGTGCCGTGATCGAGGGCGGCGACGCGCGCCATCTCGCCCGCTCGCTGCGGGCGCGTGTGGGGGAGGAGATCGAGGTCATCGACCCGTCCGGTTTCATGCTGACGGTGCGTCTCGACTCCGTATCGCCGGACAGGGTCGAAGGCGAGGTCGTCGCCGAGCGACCGCACGCACCGGAGCCCGCGGCAAAGGTCACCATCGCGATCGCCAACATGCCGGCGCCCGCGCTCGAGCTCGTCCTATCTCGATGCACCGAGGCGGGCGCCTACGCGTTTCACGTTTTCCAGGCCGACCGCAGCGTCGCGCGTGGAGACAAGGCCGAGCGCTGGGGGACCATCTGCCGCGAGGCGGCCATGCTGGCCGGCCGGCTGCGCGTCCCCGAGGTCGGCGCTCTCTCATCAATCGAAGACGTTCTGAAAAGGAGCGATCACCCCGTGATGCTTGTCCGTGGCGCGCCGCAACCGCTCGCCACGCTGGCGGCACCGCGCGATCTGACGCTGCTGATCGGCCCCGAAGGCGGATGGTCCGACCGCGAGCTTGCCGCCGTGGCGGTGAAGGCCGGCCTCGGTCCCCGCAACCTGCGCGCCGATACCGCCGCATTGGTGGGCCTTGCCGTCGCGCTCGCGATGCGTGAATAGCGCTCGCCCGCGCTCGCGATGCCTGAATAGCTCGCCCGGGGTCGCCTTACCGGAATAGCTCGCTTCCACTGTCGCTTCGAATTGAGATAAGATGCGGCATGGGATGGCGGAGCGGATCGTCGAGGGCACTTTCTCCTCTGGCAGGCTCGCGGAGGCCAGCGGTCCGATCTCCGTGGACCTTGCGGTTTTCACGCTCGTCGGCCGGGAGCTGAGCGTGCTGCTGACCAAGCGGACAGAACCGCCCTATCCCGGCTTCTGGGCCCTCCCCGGCAGGCTGCGCCGGCCAGGCGGCTCTCTCGATACACAGGCTCGAGCGCTCCAGGCGGCGGTGACCGGTATCGAAGGCGGCTGGATCGAACAGCTCAAGACCTTTCACCGGCCGCAGCAGGTGGATGCCGGCGGTCACGTCGTCGTCCCCGGCCGCGACCCTCGCGGAGACGTACTCTCCGTCGCCTACATCGCCATCGTGCCGACCGCCCTTGCCGAGTCGTGCTCGGAGCGCGGCGCACCCGAGCAGCAGTGGCAGCCGGTACGAAGGCTTCCGGTGGAGATGGCTTTTGACCATCGCGAGATCGTCGACTACGCGGTGCGCCGCCTGCGCAGCAAGGTCGGGTACTCGTCGATCGGCTTTCAGCTGCTGCCTTCTGAGTTCACGATCACCGAGCTGCAGCAGGTCTACGAGGCGGTGTTGGGGCTCTCGATCAACCGCGGCAACTTCTGGCGCAGGGTCGTCGACCGGGGCGTCATCGAGTCGACCGGCAAGGAGCGCAGCGTGCGCGGCAAGCGAGCCATCCTCTTCCGCTTCAGCCAGCAGGCCTTCGGCCTGCGCGAGGAGCCAGATGGTTTCATCGAAGCCTGAACGTCGCACGACGCGGCGAGGGCAACGCCCCGCGCAGCGGCCTGATGATCTCGACGCCCTGGTGGCGGCCGCGCTCCGCGAGGATCTCGGCGGCGAATCGGGCGACATGGACGTCACCACTCATTTCGTCGTCGACGCGGACCTGATGGGTGAGGCGCGAGTCATCGCCAAGCGTGGTGGAGTCTTGAGTGGTGGCGATGTCGCGGCGCGGGTGTTCGAAAATGTTAATCCGCCTTGTGAATATCTCGCCGTCAAGCCTGACGGCGCGCGGCTTAAGCCCGGCGACGAGGCCGCCCGCGTGGTGGGGTCGCTCGCCTCGATCCTGACCGCCGAGCGTACCGCGCTGAATTTTCTTCAGCAGCTCTCCGGCATCGCGACCGTCACGCGCGGCTACGCGGACGCCCTCGCAGGGTATCCCGGGGTGACGCTGCTCGACACGCGCAAGACCACGCCGGGACTGCGTTTTCTCGAGCGCGCGGCGGTGCGAGCGGGCGGTGGGCACAACCACCGCGACGGCCTGTGGGACGCCATCCTCATCAAGGACAACCACGTCGCCGCGGCGGGCGGTGTGACCGAGGCGATCAATCGGGCCCGGCGTGCGCTTATGCCGGTCGAGGTCGAGGTTGACACGCTGGAGCAGCTGGGCGAGGCCCTGGCTGCGGGCGCGGAGATGATCCTGCTGGACAACATGTCGCCCGATCTCATGCGGCGCGCCGTTGAAATGACCGCGGGCCGCGCGAGGTTGGAAGCGTCCGGGGGAATGACGTTGGAGGGAGCCGTGGCGGCGGCCAAGGCGGGGGTGGATCGCATTTCGGTGGGCGCGCTGACGCATTCCGCGCCGGCCCTGGACCTGAGCCTGGAGGTCACGAGGACATGGCGGTAGAAGTTCTCAATCTCGAGTCTGACGCGGCCGGGTACACGCACCGCACGATGCCTCGCGACGTCGACGGCATGAGCAGAGAAATTCGTGAGCTCGCCCGCACTCGGAATGCGGTGATCCTCGCGCACAACTACCAGGTGCCCGAGGTCCAGGACGTGGCGGACTACGTCGGCGACTCGCTCGGCCTCTCGCGACAGGCGGCCGCGACGGACGCCGACGTGATCGTCTTCTGCGGAGTCCATTTCATGGCCGAGACCGCGGTGATCCTCAGCCCGACCAAGCGCGTGCTGATTCCCGACCTCGAGGCCGGGTGCTCGCTGGCGGCAACGATCAACGCGACGCAGCTCACGGCCTGGAAGGCCGAGCACCCCGGTGCGGTGGTCGTGTCCTACGTCAACACCACCGCGGAGGTGAAGGCGCTCAGCGACTACTGCTGCACGTCGGGCAATGCGGAGCGCGTGATCCGGGCGATCCCCGAGGACAAGGAGATTTTGTTTTTGCCCGACATGTTTCTCGGCACGTACCTGGAGAAGGTGACGGGCCGCACGATGCACGTCTGGCCGGGGGAGTGCCACGTTCATGCCGGCATCCGGCCCGCCGACATCGATCGCGCACGCCGGGAACATCGCGACGCCGACCTGCTCGTCCACCCGGAATGCGGCTGCGCGAGCCAGTGCATGTACTTCAAGGCGAACGGCGACATCGACGCAGACCGCACTCACATCCTCAGCACCGAGGGCATGGTCCAGCACGCGCAGAAATACCCGAACCGCAGCTTCGTCGTTGCGACCGAGCTCGGCATCATGCACAGGCTGTCGAAGGAGGCGCCGCAGGGTCGCTTCTACGCCGCGAGCGAACGCGCGATCTGCCGCTACATGAAGAAGATCACGCTCGATAAGGTGCTGGCCTCGCTGCGCGAAGACGTGTTCGAGGTCACCGTCCCACAGGACGTGGCCGATAGAGCGCGCCTGGCAATCCAACGAATGGTGGAGATATGAACGCTGACGTCCTCGTCATAGGCGACGGGCTCGCGGGCTCGGCGGCCGCGATCGAGGCGGCCCGGATGGGCGCATCGGTGGCCCTGGTCTCAACCGCTCACGGCTCGTCGGATCGCGCGCAAGGCGGCATCGCGGCCGCCACGCGGCCAGAGGACTCGCCGCAACTTCACGCCCTCGACACGCTCGCGGCCGGCGGCGACCTGTGCGACCCGGGCGCGGTTGCGATGCTGACCTCGGCGGGACCCGGGACGGTGCAGTGGCTCGAGTCGCTCGGTGTCCATTTCGACGGAGGCTCCGCCCGCGAGGCTGCGCATTCGCTCCCGCGCGTCCTCCATCTCGGCGGAGACCAGAGCGGCAGCACTTTGATGGCCTTCATGCGCACGGCGATCGAGCGCGAGCCAGGCATCACGCGATATGGCGCGCGCCTGCAGTCGCTCATCGCCGATGATTCGGTCGGGGGCGCCGTCTTTTCCAGTGGTCTCAGGTTGCGCGCGGGCGCGACCGTCCTCGCCACCGGAGGTTACGCGGGCCTGTACGGCCGCACCACCAACAGCCGCGTCAGCAATGGGAAGGGGATTCTCGAGGCGGCGCGCGCCGGCGCGCGGGTCGCGGACCTGGAGTTCGTCCAGTTTCATCCGACCGTCTTCGATGGCGCCCGCCCGTTTCTGATCACCGAGGCACTGCGGGGCGCAGGCGCGATCCTGGTCGACGAGCATGGCGAACGCTTCGTCGATGAGCTGCTGCCTCGCGACCAGGTGGCGCGTGCGGTGGCGGCGCATCGCGGCCGCGCGTTCATCTCCGCCGTGCACCTCGACCCGGACCTGCTTAGCCACAGCTTCCCGAACTTCATGCGCAACTGCGCGAGGATCGGCATCGACCCCTTGCGCCAACCGGTGCCGATTGCCCCGGCCGCCCACTACACGATGGGTGGGGTCGTCACCGACCTGGACGGGCGGTCGTCGGTCGACGGGCTTTACGCCGCGGGAGAGTGCGCGCGAACCGGTGTCCATGGCGCCAACCGATTGGCCAGCAACTCTCTGCTGGAAGCCGCCGCGTTCGGCCGGCGAGCGGCTGCCGCCGCGGTGACGGCGCCGAAAGTGCGGAATGCCGGCCATGCTGGGCCGAAGCCGTGGCGACGCGGCAGCCTCACAGTGGCGCGGGTGGGAGAACTTATCGACTCCGCCGCGGGAGTCCTCAGGACCGGGATTGAGTTGAAGGATGCGCTGGCGAAACTTCGTTCAGGCGTCGTGTCCTCGGTGGCTGCCGACGCATCCGACATGGCCTCGATGATCTGCGCCGCCGCGCTTGCGCGTCCGGCCAGCCTCGGCGCGCACCAGCGCCAGGACGAGCCCGACCGGATCGCCGTCTAGCTGCAACCGCCCGCGGGGTAAGCGGCATCGCCGTAGACGCGGAGGATTTGACCGCTTGGCTTCACCAGGAAAAGAGAGTGCTCTGAGCCGATCCAGATTCCGTGCCCCCGGAGGGTTCGCGGGGTTCGAGCAGGCTGCCACAAGCAGGACGAGCCCGACCGTCCACATTCCCCGCATGGAGGGTCAACAGTCGAGGGATATGTTCGGTTACTAAGATCGGCGCTTCAGCGTGCGGTAGGTTTCGACCTCGCCGGCGATCGCGATCACCGACGCGATTCCAAACGTCAACGCTCCTAAGACCAGCAAGGCGGCGCCTAGTGCAATGAACCACGCTGTCGCGGCCAGGCCGACGCACAGGATCCCGACCGCGAGCACGAGCACCGCGTAAATCCTGAAACCGCGCCGGCTGGCGGCGAACCCCGGTGCAAGCTCTCCGAGCGATCGGGACGTGACCCGTCGCATGACCAGGTCAGCCGCGCCGAACAGGTTGATCAGCAGGACGAGCCCCGCCAGGCAGAGCAGCACGCCGATCGCCAGGACGATGCCCACGTCCCGTATTTTCCCTCCCCCTAGCATTGCAGCGTGCCGACTACGCAGGATCGGGTGCGGAATTTCTGCATCATCGCCCACATCGACCACGGCAAATCCACGCTGGCCGACCGGCTGCTGGAGTACACCGGGTCGATCAGCCAGCGGGACATGCAGGCTCAGGTCCTCGACTCGATGGACCTGGAGCGAGAGCGCGGCATCACCATCAAGCTCCAGGCCGTCCGCATGACGTACCCGGCCAAAGACGGCAAGACCTACGAGCTCAACCTCATCGACACGCCCGGGCACGTCGACTTCGCATACGAGGTGTCGAGGTCGCTCGCCGCGTGCGAAGGAGCTCTCCTCGTTGTCGACGCGGCGCAGGGCATCGAGGCTCAGACGCTCGCCAACCTGTACCAGGCGGTCGAGGCGGGCCTGACTCTCATCCCGGTGGTCAACAAGATCGACCTCGACGCGGCCCAGCCCGAGATGGTCGCCGAAGAGATCTCTGACGTGACGGGCATCCCGCGCGACCAGGTCATCTTCGCCTCCGCGAAGCAAGGCATCGGGACAGAGGAGATTCTCGAGGCCGTCGTGGCAAGGGTGCCTCCCCCGCACGGCGACCCTACCAAGCCGCTGCGCGCGCTGATCTTCGACTCCCACTACGACACCTATCGCGGCGTCATCACCTACGTGCGCGTCGTGGACGGCGAGATCATTCCGGGGACCAAGATCCGGATGATGAACACCGGCAGTGTCCACGAGGTCGACGAGGTGGGCTGGTTCGCCCCGCGCCCGCGGCCAGCCGAGAAGCTGACCGCAGGCGAGGTGGGCTACGTGACCGCGGCGATCAAGAACGTCGTCGACGCGCGCGTGGGCGACACCATCACGACGGCCGAGACCGGCGCCGCGACACCGCTGCCGGGCTACCGGCAGGTCAAGCCCATGGTCTTCGCGGGGCTCTTTCCGACCGACTCGGAAAAGTTCGGGGACCTGAAGGAAGCGCTCGAGAAGCTGCAGCTCAACGACGGCGCACTGTCGTTCGAGCCGGAGAACTCGGCCGCCCTGGGTTTTGGTTTCCGGTGCGGATTCCTCGGGCTGCTCCACCTCGAGATCGTCCAGGAGCGCCTCGAGCGCGAGTTCGAGCTCGACCTGATCACGACAGCCCCGACCGTCGAGTACGAGGTGACGCTGAAACGCGGCGGGGTAATCACCATCGACAACCCGGCGATGCTGCCGGACCCAACGATGATCGAGTCCATCTCAGAGCCCTACGTGAAGCTGTCCATCATCGTGCCGTCCGCATATGTCGGGCCGATGATGGAGCTCTGCCAGGAGCGCCGCGGCGCTTTCAAGCACCTCGAACACCGGCCCGGTGACAGGGTCGTGCTGGAGTATGAGATTCCGCTGGGCGAGATCATTCACGACTTCTACGACCAGCTGAAATCGCGCTCGAAGGGCTATGCCTCCATGGATTACGAGATGATCGGCTTCCGCGAAGGCGACCTCGTCAAGCTCGACGTCCTCGTGGCGGGCGAACCCGTTGATGCACTGTCGCTCATCGCGCACCGCAGCAAGGCACAGATACAGGGCCGCAAACTTGTAGAGAAGCTGAAGACGATCATTCCGCGGCAGATGTTCATGGTGCCGCTGCAGGCAGCGATCGGCGGCAAGGTGATCGCCCGGGAGTCGATCCCGGCGATGAGGAAGGACGTGCTTGCGAAGTGCTACGGCGGTGACATCACACGCAAGCGCAAGTTGTTGGAAAAGCAGAAGGAAGGAAAGAAGCGCATGAAGCGGGTCGGTTCGATCGAGATTCCGCAAGAGGCGTTCATGGCGGTGCTGAAGCTTGACTAGGTTCATGAGCTTTCTTGCGATGATCGGGGTGCTGGCGGTGGTCGCGAGCGCCTGCACGCGTCCCGCGTCGCCGGGGAGCAGCGCCACGCCGAGCGATTTCTACGGCGCGAACCCAACCCTCGCCGACGTCCGCTCGTTGCTCGGTGACATCAACTGGTGGCCGGGTCCGCCGTCGTTTGGAGTGCGCCCCCTGGATTCGGCGACCATGCCTTTCAACGAAAAGTTCCACGTCATCACGCGATTCGCACACCTCGGCACGGCGGAGACCCTGGACATCGAGTACACGTTGTGGGACTCCACGTCGTCGGCCACCACGCAGATGACCAATATCCAGTCCGCCCTCGGAACTTCGGCCTCAGGCGCGAAGGTGGGGGATCAGGCTCTCTACTACGGGTCGCAAACATCTGGCGCGGCTCCCTTCGGCACCGAGACCTTTGTGCGCATCGGCGCCGTCGTCACGACCATTGCCCTGAACTTGAAGGACGGGCTCCCAACCGTTGCCCAGCTCGGCAAGCTAGCGACCAAGGTCACCTCGCGCCTCAAAGACGTGCTCTCGGGCAAGGTGCATGTGAGTCCGCTGCCCGCGAACGACGCGTTGTTGCTGCCGCCGAAGGGACCTGACCTCACGCTGCTCGGATCTTTGGTGCTGCCGATCGAAGCGGTCGTCGTCATGCTGGGCTTCGAATCGCCCGAGGCGCTCGCACAGATCCTGCACACCAATGGGGTGGACAGCATCGTGTTCGGCGACTATGCGCTGGACAACGACACGCACATGGAGGTGCGGGCCAGCATGTTCAACTTCACCACCACGCAGGATGCGGTGACGTGGGTCGACGAGCTCCGTGGCGCCAACCCCTTCGACGCGAACGGCATCGCCACCTTTTACGATGCGAGCAGCGGCCAGTATTTCAGCCTGTTCACCTCTGGCAGCAAGGCGGCCATCTTCGTGTGCCGGGCGACCTCAGACGCAGAGGCGGCTTCCCGAGCTTGCGAGGCGCCGCTGTCGCGCCTCGGCCCGACCTGGATGTTGAGCCTGACCACCAGTTAGATATGAGAGAAAACCCGAATGGTTTTCCCTCATCGCCGGTCGGCTTCGCCGACGGGCTGCTCCCATTCCGGTATGCGGATGGGACTTTATCAAGACTCTGAAGCCCAACGACGCGAGACGACCACTAGACAAAGTCGCGACCGGGCGAAGCCCGGTCGCCCCGGCCACGCCAGCAGTTGGAAGGGTCGGCTCAGCGGCCTTCCGCGATTCCCTGGCGCCTGCGCGCCGCCTGAAACCACTCCCACTGCTTGCTCAGGCCTTCGCGCAGGGAGACACGCGGCTCCCACCCGAACCGCTCTCGGGCCAGGTTGATCGAGGCGCCTGTATGCCGTGGATCGCCCGGCGCCGCCGGCAGGGTTTTCCTCCGCGCCTTGATCCGGCTGATGTCCTCGAGCGTCGCGAGCACCTGGTTGATGGTGACGCGGCTTCCGCCTCCGAGGTTGAATACCTGTCCCACGACATCGGCCGTGGCCGCCTTGATCGTTCCGTCGACCGCATCCGAGACGTAGGTGAACTCGCGCGTCTGCTCGCCGTCGCCGAAGACCTCGATCGCGTCGCCGTCGGCGAGCGCTTCCATGAACCGTGAGAAGGCCATGTCGGGCCGCTGTCGAGGCCCGTACACGGTGAAGTAGCGGACGGAGACCGCGGGCAGGCCGAAGTTCTTGGTGTAAAGAAGCGCCAGGTGCTCCGCCGCCAGCTTGGTCACGCCGTATGGAGAGACCGGTCGCGGCAGCGCGGATTCCTTGGTGGGAAACATCTCGGCGTCTCCGTAGACAGACGAGCTCCCGGCGAAAACGAGGCGCTCGATGGGCATTCCTTTCAAAGCTTCCAGGAGGCGCTGCGTGGCGAGGACGTTGTCGCGCACGTAGCGGTCGAACTGTTCGCCCCAGCTGGGCCGAACGCCGGGCTGCCCGGCCAGGTGATACACGACGTTCGCGCCGCGAAGCACTGGTCGCAGGTCGGCGTCCACCAGGTCCAGCTCCTCGAACGTGAAATCAGGATGAGTCCTGGAGTCCGCGAGGTTCTGCTCTTTTCGAGCGCGCTCGTAATAGTCGGTGAAGCTGTCGACTCCCACGACCTGGTGGCCGAGGGCAAGCAGCCGCTCGCAGAGATGCGAGCCGATGAACCCGGCGGCGCCCGTCACCACCACCCGTCGCGATTGCGATGTCATTGCGACAAGAGTGCGGTGCCGCGATACCCCTTTGCAACCGCCGCCTATCCTGTTGAACGATGAGGCGATTTGAAACTTGGCTTGCTGATGCGAACACGGGCCTGGCTGTAAGGGAGTTCCCAGCGGGTACCCGCACGGCGGCCGATGCGGCACGCGCGGTCGGCTGCGAGGTGGGCCAGATCGTCAAGTCGCTCGTGTTCGTAGCCGCGGGCGCACCGGTGGTGGCGCTGGTCAGCGGAGCCAACCGCGTCGACGAGAAGCGGCTCGGCGCGATCGCCGGCGAGCCGGTCGTGAAAGCGGACGCGGACACCGCGCGAACCGCCACCGGCTACTCGATCGGAGGGGTGCCGCCCTTCGGTCATGCGACGGAGGTGGCGGTGTTCATGGACCGAGACCTGCTTGGGTACGAGGTGGTCTGGGCGGCGGCGGGCCGTCCCGACTCGGTGTTCGAGATCGCGCCGGGACGCCTGCGCGAGCTCAGTGGCGCGACCGTGGTCGACCTGAAGGGCACATGACTCAAAAGGCCTTCCGAAACCTCTACCTGCACATCCCGTTCTGCAAGCACAAGTGCGGCTACTGCGACTTCAACGCGTACGCCGGAATGGACCGGCTCATGCCCGACTACGTCGCCGCCCTCGAGCGTGAGCTCGCCACCGCGCGCGAACGATTTCCATTCGAGCCGCTGGACACGGTGTACCTCGGCGGAGGCACGCCGAGCCTGCTGCCGGCAGACCTGATGAAGCGACTGCTGAGCTACATCCGGTCCACGTTCGACGTGGCGGCGGATGCCGAGGTCACGCTCGAGGCCAATCCCGCGAGCACCGACGAGACGAAGCTCGCGGCGTGGCTCGATGGCGGGGTGAACCGGCTCAGCCTTGGGGTGCAGGGGTTTGACGGGAGAGCGCTCGCCGTGCTGGAAAGAAGGACGGATGCCGCCCAGGCGACCAGCGCATTCCGGCTCGCGCGATCGATGGGGATGCGCAACATCAGCATCGACCTCATCTACGCAGTCCCCTTTCAGAGTCTCGAGTCGTGGCTGGAAACGCTGCGGCGTGGGCTGGCTCTCGAGCCGGACCACGTTTCGACGTACTGCCTCACCTTCGAAGAAGGCACGCTGCTGTGGCGGCGCCGCGCGGAGGGCAGGGTGCCGGAGGTCGACCCCGACCTGCAGTGGGATCACCTCGACGCGGCGTGCATCGAGCTGGAGGGTGCCGGCTACCGGCGCTACGAGGTGTCCAACTGGTCGCGGCCCGGTTTCGAGTCGCGGCACAACCAGGCCTACTGGGGCTGCCGTCCGGTTTACGGCGCAGGCGCAGGCGCCCACTCGTATGCGACCGATGGCGTCGCGGCGCGGCGGTGGTGGAATGTCGCCCGGCCCCGTGAATACATCGCGGCGCCAAATCCGATGGCGGACGGTGAGGACCTGCCGGCGCGAAAGACGGCGGCCGAGTCGCTGATGCTCGGGCTGCGCACAGCAGACGGCATGGCGCCTCCGGCTGGATTCGACCCCGAGCTGGCCGAGCTGGCGGCGGCCGGCCTGATCGCTCGCGTCGATGGCCGGATCGCACCCACTCGGCGCGGCATGGACCTGCACAACCAGATCGCTCTCGCGGTACTGTAACTAGCACTCTGCCCTGCAGAGTGCTGAAAACCATGGAAAACAGAAAGCAGGAAATCCTTCGAGCCGTCGTGCAGGAGTTCACGACGAGCGCCGTGCCCGTTGGGTCCCAGGCCCTCCAGAGCCGGTACTTCGTCAACCTCTCGTCGGCCACGATCCGGAGCGAGCTGGCGGAGCTGGCCGACCAGGGCTACCTGGCCCAGCCGCACACCTCGTCCGGGCGGGTGCCGACGGACTCGGGATACCGCTACTTCGTCGACTTCCTGATGAACCTCGAGACGATCCCCGAGCAGGTCGGATCGTTCATCGACAACGAGCTCCGGCAGGCCCCGGCCGACGTGCAGGGCATGGTCGAGAAGGTCGCGATGACGGTCGCCGCCGTGACTCAGAACGCCTCGGTCGCCAGCGCGCCGCAAGGCTCGCAGGCCCGGATCAAGCACCTCGACCTCGTTTCTCTCGAGCCGACGGAGGTGCTGCTCATCCTCCTGCTGGAGGGCAACCTGCTGCGGCAGCAGGTGCTGACGGTCGCGGAGGCGGCCACACAGGCCGAGCTGACGCAGGTCGCCGCCAGGCTCAACACCACCCTGGGCGGGAAGGGCAGCGAAGACGTCCGCCGCCATTACGACAGCGCCGCCCTCGGGCTCGAGAAGGAGCTGCTGGGGCGCGTCGTGATGGTGCTCGACATCTACGAGAAGGGCTCGGAGAGCCTCGTCGTCCACGACGGCGTGCGCAACCTGCTCCGGCAGCCCGAGTTCGCGGAATCCTCCCGCTTGCACCAGGTGCTCGAGGTGCTGGAGGAGACCCGGTACCTCACCGTGCTGCTCCGGCAGCTGATCGGGCAGTCCGACCTGCAGATCGTGATCGGCTCTGAAAATGCCTCGAGCCAGCTGCAGGGATGTGCGGTGGTGCTCACGACCTACGGCCCTTCCAACCGGCTCAAGGGCGTGCTCGGCGTGATCGGTCCGACACGGATGGCATACAGCCAGACGGTCGCCCGCCTGCAGGCCGTGGCCCGGAGCGCGAGCGACCGCATGGCCGACCTCGGGGTTTGAGGGGCCGCTTCCTCGCGGTATCTAAGGACTGATGACCACGCGTAAGCATCCGCTCGACCCGCACGAGCCGGAGGGGCGCAGCGAAACGGTCGAGGCCCCCGAGTCACGGCTGGCCTCCTCGATGGAGGGCAAGATCGCCGAGTTGGAATCGTCGCTTGCCGAGGCGAAGGACCGATACCTGCGCACGGCCGCCGACTTCGACAACTTCAAGAAGCGGTCGCGCCAGCAGCAGCTGGAGACGATACAGCACGCTTCGGCCGATCTCATCGCTCGCCTCCTACCGGCCCTGGACGACCTGCACAAGGCGCTCGACCACAAGCCGCAGGGCGTCGACGAGTCGTGGGTCAAGGGCCTTGAGCTGAGCGTCCGCAAGCTGGAGGAGGCGCTCAGCGCGCACGGGCTGGAACCGATCCATGCCGTCGGCGTTCCCTTCGACCCCAAACTGCACGAGGCGATCGGATACGAGGAGTCGACCGAGCACCCGGAGGACACCGTGACCTCCGAGCTGCGGCGCGGCTATCGCATCCGCGATCGCGTGGTCAGGCCGGCGCTCGTCAAGGTGGCGCGCCCACCCGAGCTGCCGGCGTCAGACGGCGAATCCACAGCCTAGACCTTGGCCGTCAAGCGCGACTACTACGAGGTCCTGGGCGTGGGCCGGCAAGCCTCCGCTGAGGACCTGAAGCGCGCATTCCGCAAGATTGCCATGGACTCGCACCCGGACCGAAACCCGGACGACGCGATCGCGGCCGCCAGGTTCAAGGAGGCGAGCGAGGCCTATTCGATCCTTTCCGACCCGGGACGGCGCCGGACGTACGACATGTTCGGCCACGCGGCGGTCGAGGCGGGCGGAGGACCGGGCGTCGACTTCTCCGGCATGCCGTTCGGGGACATCTTCGAGACTTTCTTCGGCAGCGGGTTCGGCGGCCGTGGCCGTCGCGAACGCTCAAATCGCGGCGACGATCTCCGCTACGACCTCACGATCAGTTTCGAAGAGGCGTTCACAGGTGTCGAAAAGCAGGTCGACCTCACGCGACTCGCCAACTGCGAGCGCTGCTCAGGAAGCGGAGCGGAGCCGGGTACAGGCGATGAAACTTGTCCAGGCTGCCGCGGCTCCGGCCAGATCAGGCGCCAGGCGCAGTCCATCTTCGGCTCCGTCGTCACGGCGGCAACGTGTCCGACGTGCGGTGGTGCCGGCCGCCTGCTCAAGAGCCCGTGCGTACAGTGCCGGGGCCAGGGTCGCGTGCAGACCACGAGGCGGCTCGCCGTCAAGATCCCGGCCGGCGTGGACACCGGGTCGCAGATCCGCCTCAGCGGGGAGGGGGGAGCCGGCCTCAGGGGCGGCTCGCCGGGAGACCTGTACGTCGTGCTGCGCGTCAAGGCGCATCCGCACCTGGCGCGCCACGAGCAGGACACCGTGTACGAGCTCCGCGTGAACATGGTCCAGGCCGCACTTGGCGACCGGATCGAGATCCCGACCCTCGAAGGACTGGTCGAGATCGCCATCCCGGCCGGCACCCAGAACGGGCAGTCTTTCCGCCTGGCCGGCCGCGGGATGCCGGACGTTCGCGGAGGGCGGCGCGGCGACCAGTACGTTGTGGTGCAGGTCGTCATCCCCAAGGACCTCACGGCGGAGCAGAAGGCGATCCTGCGCAAGGTCGGCGGCCTGACGGGCAAGCCCGAGAAGGTCTCCAAGGGCTTCTTCGAGAAGCTTCGCGACGCCATATCGCTCGATTAGTGCGCCCTGCGCGCGCCCGGCTGCTCGATTAGGGCGGCTGGGGAGGGGACTTCTCAGCCACTTCTAAGGTTCTAGGCATAACTTGGCGGGTTCCGGGGTAGTTATTAGGTTCGGCTGTAGCTTTGACCAGTACATAAGAAGGAAGAGTGTGGCTAAAACAATCGATCTCGAGCTGACGCGGGCCGAAGTGGAGGTCATCGAGCTGGAAGCTCGCCTCCGGGTGGTGCCCATGAACGATACCCAGCTTTCTGACGCCCTGAAGACTGCCCTGGCGGCCAAGAAGGAGCGGCTCAAGAAGCTGCGGACCCTGCACGCGGCCGCCGGGCGCGCCCACAGCACGGACAAGGAGAACGGGGACGTCAACCCCCTCCTGGCCCAGCGCCGCCCGCCCCTGAAGCGCACGGTCCCCCAGCGCCCGCCGGCCAAGTCCAGCAAGTAATCCGGGAAGCGATCCGGGCTTATTAGCCCGGCGTTCAGGCGGGGCCTGGCGCAGCGAATCGCGGGTTCGACCGTTATCGTGGTCGAGTTGGCCAGCGATCCTAAGCCGTCCCTGCCCGAATCCACCGCCCGCCCCAGCCCCGCGGGCCACGCCCCATCCGCCGTTGACGCGATCGCCGGTTGGACCAACGAGGAGTCTGGATCGTTGCGGTGGGCGCAGCTCCTGCCGGTGATCACCGGAGTTGCCGCGGCCGTGATCCTGGCGGCGGTCGGATTCCGATTGTGGCTCGCCAGCGTCGGCTCCACCGAGTTGGTGGCCTGGGCGGCGGCTCTCCTCGTCCTGGCGGTCCTCGCTTACCTGAGCCAGCACGTCCTCGATCGCAACCTCGCACTCCAGGCGGAGCGCCAGGCTTCGCTCCTCAAGGCCATCAGCGATATCGGCGAGGGGCTGGTGATCACCGAGAACGGCCGCTTCATCGCGGGCAACGCCGCCTATGAGTCCCTCACCGGGTACGAAGCGACCGAGCTGATGGCGCTGGCGTCGCTGATCGAGCTTGCCCCGACTGAGGAACGCCAGCACCTGGCCGAGCAGCTGGCCATCAGGCTCGAGGGAGGCGACGCGCCGGTTCGTTACGAGTCGGCGCTCATCAGGAAGGACGGCCGCCAGATCCAGATCGAGACGGCTGTGCGCCGCCTGACCGCTGAAGGCAAGCACAGGCTGCTGGCACTGGTTCACGACATCAGCGAGCGGCACCGAATGGAAGAGGCGGAGCGCGAAAGCGAGACCAGGTTCCGGACTCTGTTCGAGCAGGCCCAGGCGGGCATGGCCTTCGCCAGCCTCAACGGGCACATCACCACCGTCAACCCTGCCTTCTGCCAGCTGGTCGGCTACAGCGACGCGGAGCTGCGCAAACTCTCGCTCCTGGACATCACCTATGCCGAGGACGTTCCGGCGGTGCAGGAGGCGCTGCGGCGGATGCTCGCCGGAGAAGACGAGGGCACGCGTCTCGAGAAGCGCTACACGAGAAAGGACGGTGAGACGGTCTGGGTCGACGTGACGACCCGGCTCGTGCGCGGACCGGACGGCAAGGCTATGTACCTCCAGACGGTCGCTGTCAACATCCGCGATCGGAAGCGGGCAGAGGTGCTTCAGGCTGCGCGCTTTGCCGTCACCCAGGCGCTGGTCACGTCGCCAGGCTGGGAAAAGGCGGCGCCGGGAGTGCTCGAGGGCCTGTGCCGGACGCTCGACTGGGAGCTGGCCGAGTACTGGGAAGTAGACGCCGAGCGCGAGACCATGCACTTCGTCACCGCCTGGAAACGGCCCGGGCGCGACACGTCGAGCTATGAGGCCACGGCACCTCAGACGAGCTATCGCAGGGGAGAGGGGCTGGCCGGTCGGGTCTGGGAGACCGGAGCTCCGGTCTCGGTACCGGATGTTGCCGCCGACGATTCGCCGCGCTCGGCCGCCGCCATCGCCGCGGGACTCAGGGGCATCGTCGGGTTCCCGGTGCGCAGCGGCCGCCGCGTGGTCGCGATGATCGCGCTGCATACGTGGGCGCCGCGCGAGCTGGACGAGGGATTGCTCGCAGTCATGAACGACGTCGGGTCGCAGATCGGCGAGTTCGTCGAGCGCAAGCGCGCCGAGCTGGCGCTCCAGGAAAGCGAGAAGCGGATGCGGTCTGTCCTGGACAACGTCTCGGACGGCCTCGCCACCATCGAGCAATCCGGGCTCATCGAGTCGGCCAACCCGGCCGTGGTCAAGCTGTTCGGCTACTCCGAGCCGGAGCTGGTCGGCCAGCAGGCGGACGTTCTCATCGCGACCACGCACCGGAGCGCGTTCGTCAGCTATCTCGAGCGCCGTCTGAAGCTCGACATCCCGGTCAGCGGAGCCCACGAAACGATGGGCAAGCGCAAGAACGGGAGCCTGTTCCCGCTCGAGTTCGTCGTCAGCTCGATGCAGATCGGCTCGCGCCATCTTTTCATCGCTACCCTCCGCGACATCTCCGAGCGCAAGGCTCACACCGACGCGCTCGAGTACCAGGCTCTGCACGACGCGCTGACCGGGCTGCCGAACCGCAGCCTGTTCGGGGACCGCCTGCGCCAGGCCCTGCTCGCGGCGCGCCGCAACCAGAAGATGTTCGGCGTGTTGCTGCTCGACCTCGACCGCTTCAAGGACATCAATGACGCTCTCGGACACGACCGGGGCGACAGCCTGCTGCAGGAGGTCACGGCACGGCTCCGCGGCGTCCTTCGCGCGACCGACACCATCGCGCGCCTCGGCGGTGACGAGTTCGCGGTGCTCACCACCGACGCAAAGCATCCCGATGACATCGTCGCCACCGCGCGCAAGATCCTCGCCGCGCTCGAAGGACCGTTTGCCATCGCAGACCAGATGGTCGAGACGGGCGCCTCCATCGGAACCGCGATGTATCCGCTCCATGGAGACGATCCGAGCACGCTGCTCAGACGCGCCGACGTGGCGATGTACGTCGCGAAACGCTCAGGCGGCGGGTACGCGGTCTACGCTCCCGAGCAGGAGGCCCAGACGCTGCGCCGCTCAGGCCTGGCCGGCGAGCTCCGGCGGTCGATCCCGCAGGGCGAGCTCGTGCTGCACTATCAACCGCAGGTCACCCTCGCCACCGGAGCGATCCACTCTGTCGAGGCCCTGGTTCGCTGGAACCATCCGCGCGAGGGATTGATGCCGCCCGACCGCTTCATCCCGATGGCGGAGGAAACCGGCATCATCCATCCGCTCACGGCCTGGGTGATCGATTCGGCGCTGGCGCAGCTGACCAGGTGGCTTGCGGACGGCCTTGACGTGTCGGTCTCGCTCAACGTCTCGCCTCGCAACATCGAAGACCACTCGCTCGAAGAGATGGTCGCCCGCGCACTGGGGACGTTCAAGGTGGAACCGCAGCGGCTCACGCTCGAGATCACCGAGGGAGTGGCGATGGCCGCGGCCGCCGGGAAAGCGCTGCACCGGCTCAACGAGATGGGCGTGCGCCTCGCGCTCGACGATTTTGGAACGGGCTACTCGTCGCTGCTCTACCTCATGCGCCTGCCGGTGAATGAGATCAAGATCGACCGCTCGTTCGTATCCGCGCTTGCATCAGACCCCGATTCGGGCGCGATCGTGCGGTCGGCTGTCGGGCTGGGTCACAACCTCGGCCTGCGAGTGGTCGCCGAAGGCCTTCAGGACCGCGAAGCGGAGGCCGTGCTGGTCGAGGCCGGCTGCGACGCGGCGCAGGGATTCCTTGTCGGGCGGCCGGCCCCAGAGCACGAGATCACCACCCTTCTCATGGCTCACTCGGGGCTCGCGAAACAGCTCGACTAATTTATGAGGGAAAACCCGGATGGTTTTCCCTCATCGGCCGGCGCTTCGCGCGGGCCTGCTCCCATTCCGGTAGATCGATGGGACCTGATTGAGAATCTGAAGCAGGCAACGCTCGGAGGCAAAAGAGGCAAAGTCGCGACCGGGCGCAGCCCGGTCGCCCCGGCCACGCTCGACTAATTTATGAGGGAAAACCCGGAGGCTGGATGGTTTTCCCTCATCGGCCGGCGCTTCGCGCGGGCCTGCTCACATTCCGGTATATCGATGGGACCTGATTGAGAATCTGAAGCAGGCCACGCTGGACTCGATGGGGAGACGCGGGTTGCTGTTCGGCGTGAATTGGTACGGTGCCGGATGTGAGGGCCATCGTCTTGGGGGCTGGGGGCCAATTGGGGTCAGAGCTGTCCCGCCTCGTTGGCCATGACTCCGCTTTCACGCACGACCAGGTATCGGTGATGGATCCGGTCGCCGTGGACGCGCTGCTGAGCGGCCTGCGCCCGGCGCTGGTCTTCAACTGCGCCGCCTACAACGCCGTCGACCGGGCCGAGACCGAGCGAGATCTCGCGTTCGCGGTCAACGCCGAAGGCCCGGCCAACCTCGCGAGGGCATGTGCGCGTCACCGCATCCGCCTTGTCCACTTCTCGACCAACTTCGTGTTCGACGGCATGCTCGACAGGCCGTATGTCGAATTGGACGAGCCGGCGCCACTCGGCGCTTATGGCGCGTCCAAGCTCGAAGGTGAGCAGTGGGTGCTGGACCTCCAACCGCACTCGCTCGTGATCAGGACTTCGGCTCTCTACGGTGACCGCGGGTCGGCCATCAAAGGTGGAAGCTTCCCCGACAGGATCCTCTCGCGCGCCGTAAGTGGGGAGAGTTTGCGGGTCGTTGCCGACCAGAAGGTGAACCCGACCTACGCGTCCGACCTGGCCGCCGTCGCGCTCGAGCTCGCGGAGTCAGATCTCGAGGGGCTCGTTCATGTGGTGGCCGCGGGGTGCGCCGGCTGGGACGAGCTCGCCCGCGCGGTGCTGGCGGAGTTTGACGTGCCGGCCGCCGTAGAAGCGGTTTCATCTGCTGAGCTGGGGGCTCCAGCGCCGAGGCCGCTCAACGGCTGCCTTGCTTCCGCCCGGGTGGCGCCAATGCGGCACTGGCGTGAAGGACTGCACGACTGGGCGGTACGTCGCGCGGCCCAACACAGGCTATAAAAAAGGCTCGGGCCGGGCGATTTCTCGACACCGGCTCCGAGCTTGGCTGCGGGGGGTGAGGTTCCAAGTGATGATGATTCCCCGATTAACTTTTCCTCGAGACTCATTCCCCTCTAGGGGTCCGCGCTCTCACGCGCAACGCAAAAGTTTAGGCGCGGAAACCCCAAGCAATGATGTCGATCTCTGTACATTTTTGACGACGAAACGACTGCGTCACTCTGGGAATTCCAAGCCTTCGCATTGTGCAGCGATCCCGCCGTGTTAGAAGTGCGTTGCCCTAGCAAACGACTTGCACACATTGATCAGCTCGAACGATTTAGCACTGCGTCTCGGCGTGAGCCGGGCGACCGTTTTGCGTGCTGTGGCGCGGGGTTTGCTCCGTCCGGCCGTGGTGACCCCGGGCGGCCATCGCCGGTTTCTTGTTGAAGATCCTGCGGATGGCGCTGAAGATCCTGCAGATGGCGCTGAGGATGCCGGCGAGCTCGCCAGTCGCGGTGATCTTCGTCCGCCTCGGGCTGAGCTCGTCAGCTCCAGGGAGGCGGCCCGGCTCCTCGGTGTCAGCCAACCGACTTTGAACCGGGCCGTCCGCGAAGGCCGGGTCCGTCCTACAGCGGTCACGCCTGGAGGTCACCGCCGTTTTGCTGCCTCCGAGCTCGCCAACTCCCGCGCGGCGGCCCTCCAGGCCGAAACGCCCGACTGGACCGACTGCTGATGGCCGAGAACACTCCACCAGCGTCGCAAGGCGGTCGCCGCCGCGACCGCAGCCAGCTCGCCTGGAGCCTACTTCTCAACGGCCTCCTGGTCGCGGCCTTCGTCCTCGGCGCGATCCCAGTCTTCGCCATCGTTCACGGATTCATCGACGTGGTGACCCAGTCGAAGCTTCGCAGCGGGGGGGACTGGCTCGCGTACGGGTTCGCGTTCACCGGCCTGTTCCTGGGGGCGATCTTCTTTGCGTACGCGATCAAGTACTACCTGAGCACGGCGATGGTGCTGCTCACGACGCTGGTCGGCGGCGCACCCAGAAACGGCAACGGTCACGGCTCGAACGGGTCTCCGAACCTCACCGGCCACAACCGCATCAACGGCAATGGCAACGGAAACGGATATCACATCGATCTCGGATATCACCCGTTCGTCTCCGTACACGTCGCGACGTACAACGAACAGCGCGTTATCGAGCGGCTGCTGCAAGCGCTTGACCAGCTCGAGTACCCCGCCTACGAGGTGGTCCTGGTCGATGACTCCAATGACGAGTCCGCGCAAATCCTGCAGCAATGGGTGGGACGGCCGAAGTTCAAGATCCTCCACCGGACCAGCCGGCAGGGCTATAAGGGCGGTGCGCTTCGCGAGGCGCTGAAGGTCACGGACCCCAGGGCCGAGTACGTGGTCGTTTTCGACGCCGACTCGGTGCCGTTCCCCGACTCGATCGAGCGGCTTCTGCCGCATTTCTACCGCGTGAGCGAAGGCTCGGGCCGAGGCGCGCTCGAATCGGCCTTCGGCCGTTCTGAACCTCCCTCTGAGCCCGGCCAGATCAAGCGTAGGACCGACGTCGCGGCGGTCCAGAGCTACCAGTGGCACGTGCTCAACAAGTCGGAGAGCTGGCTGACCGAGGCGGTCCGCGCCGAGTACGCCGGCAGCTACATGGTCGAGCGCCCTTTCCAGGATGCGATCGGTTCGCTGAAGATGATCGCCGGCACCGCGTACATGATCCGCGCGGACGTCCTGCGCCAGGTCGGGTGGGGCACGAGCATCACCGAAGACTGGGAGCTCACGCTCAAGCTCTACACGCGCGGCTACAAGGTGGTCTACACGCCGTGGGCGGAGACGCCCGCCGAGTGCGTCAGCACGTTCTCGCGCCTGGCGCGTCAGCGCATGCGATGGGCGGAAGGGCACACGTATAACGTCCGCAAGTGGTTCCTGCCGATCCTGCGGTCGCCGTTTGTGACCCCGCTCGAGAAGGTCGAGTTTCTCTTCGACTCCACCTATTACCTGCAGGCTGCGCTGTTCGTGATCGGAACCCTCAGCTGGGTGATGTCGGAGTTCGTGTTCCACGTCCACGTGCCGGGCTGGACGGCAGTCCTCGGCTGGTCGCTCCTCCTGTCGAACATATTCGCGCTCCCCGTGATGAATCTCGGTGGTCTGATCCTGGAAGAGGCGCCCGCCCGCGACTTCCAGGGTGTCTGGGGTGCGATCGTCCTCTCGTTCGCCCTCGTCCCCTTCCAGGGTTGGGCCGCCTTCAAGGGTCTGGTGAGCAAAGACGAAGGGCCCTGGTTCCGCACGCCGAAGACCGGGCGGGTCACGGACGAGGTGCACCACCTGCGTCGACTCAATCTCCTGCGCCGAATCCTCCTGGGCCCGAGGGCCTGGCGCCAGGAGTCGAGGCCGCGCGCCTCTCAGCCATCGCCAATGGTCGGGCGCAGACCTGGCCGCCCGCTCAGGCGGTGGGTGGGCTGGGCGGTCGCGGTTGCGCTGCTGCTGGCGTTTGGCGGGCTGGCGTGGCTTTCGTCGCGCGCGCCAGTGGTCGATGCCGCGGGCAACCCGCTGTACCTGCATGGCACTGGGACGTCGCCTGCCTGTGCCGCCAGCACGATCGACCAGGTGCTCGGGACGCGGACGACTCCCTGCAGAATCCAGTCTTCTGCCGGCGGGGTCACGTCGACCTGGGGCTTCACGAACCTGCCGGCCCAGACGGTGGCGTCGGGCGTGTGGACTTTCACGATGAACTGGACGGGAGGCAACGGCAACACCAACGACACCGTGACCATCAGAGCCGGGTTCTCAGTGACGTCGAGCTGTGCGGGATTTGTCGCGACGATTCCTAACGCGGGCACCACGTGGTCGACGACGTATGGCCTGTCCGGAGCGCACACGACCAGTCCTTTCACCGTGAGCACGAGCGCAAGCCAGGCGTCGATGGCGATCCCGGCTGGCGGTTCGCTGTGCCTTCAGGTCACGTTGACGCACACCTCGGGCGGAAAGCCCTCGATGGCCTACGACGGCAAAGCCGGTGTCGGTGACACCCGCGTCGTGCCCCCGAGCATCGTGGTGCCGGAGTCGCTGCTGGGCTTTGCCGGGCTGGCGCTCGTGATACCGGTATTCACCGGCCGGAGGCGGTGGCTCGCTTTCTTCAAGGTGCGCAGGTGAAAGTTCGCGATCGAGAAAACGTCAACCTGGCGCTGCTCGCGATGGCGTGCTGCCTGCTGATGCTGCTGCCGCTGGTGACGACTTTCGACGACCTGTTGACGACCTGGGCGCTGCAGCTGGGCGCGAACAATCCACTGCAATCGTTCGTCCCTGTGGAGGCGCGAATGGTGGTCGGACTGCTCGGGCTGGCCGGCATACGTGCGGCGGCGTCCGGAAATCACCTGGTCGTCTGGGATGGAGGTGGTGCGATGCACACCCTGTTCATCTCCTGGAACTGCATCGGGTGGCAGAGCCTGGTGCTGCTTGGCGTCAGCCTTATCACGGGACTGCGCGGCCGCCATCCGATGGAGGCTCGCGTGCAGGTTGTCGTCATCGGCGTGGCCGGCACGATGCTTTTGAACCTTGTGCGCGTCGCCGCGGTCGCCGCGATCGCTGCGACGATCGGAGTCACGCCCGCCATCCTGTTCCACGACTACGGAGGCACGCTCTTGGTCATCCTTTATCTGTTCGCGTTCTGGACCTTCGTCCAGCGCTGGATATTGGGCTCTGCAGCGTCGGACGCAAAAGAGGTGGTCCCATGAACCGCTGGCTCCGGCTCGCCCTGCAGACAGCGGTCGGCCTGGTGCTGCTGTGGCTGTGGCTGCGCACGGTCTCTTTGACCGATGTCATCACCCACGCCCGCGTTCACAGCTGGGCGCCCGTCGCCCTGATGATCCTGCTGTTCCTGCTCACGAGCGTGATCCGTGCTCGTCGCTGGCTGCTGTTGCTGCGACCCCTGGCGCCGGTGGGGATGGTCAGGGCGTTTGCCATGAACACCGCCGGCGGCCTGCTCAACTACGTGCTGCCCATCCGCTCCGGCGACGCCGCCCGGGCATGGTGGCTGTGGCGGCGCCACCGTGTCCCGGCGGGGTCGGCCCTCGCGACGATCGTGATCGACAAGGCGTGCGACCTGGCGGCTGTCGCGGCCGTGCTGGCGATCCTGGAGGTGGTCGCGCTCACGGGCGCGATCGCCACGCCGCGCGGTCTTCTCGGCGCTGCCGCGCTTGCGGTCGCCCTTCTCGCAGCGGTCCTGGGAACGGCGGTGCTCGGACCGCGGCTCGCGCGGTCATGGGTGGCCCGGCGCCTCCTGCCCGCGCGTTTTGCATCCGCCATCGCGGGCCAGGCGTTCGCCTTCCGAGCCGGAGCACGCGGTCTGTGGACTCCAGCGCTGGCGGGCCGGCTGGCGCTCCTGACCGTCGTGGCGCTGGCGATCGATGCCTTCAACTTCACATTGCTCTTCGCAGCGGTGGGCGTCTCGGTACCCACCTTGAAGGCGATGGCGGCCTATCCCGCCCTGCTGCTGAGCTTCGCCATCCCTGCCGGGCCGGGATATCTCGGAAACCTGGAGGTGGCGGGTTCGCTGGTGCTGCATGGCGGGCTGGGGCTCTCGACCCCAGTCGCGGCCGGGGCGATCGTGCTGTACCACGCGATCACGGCCGGAAACGCCCTGGTGCTCGGCCTGCTGAGCTTCCTCCTCGTCGGTGGCCGGCGCCGGGCGCGCGCGGGTAAGCCGCGCCGCATCGCGGTGTTTCACTGCGGGTTCACCTATTCCGGTGGTGGCGAGCGGATCGTGATCGAAGAGGTGCTGGGTCTGCGACGGCGTGGTTACGACGTCGAGTGCTTCGCGCCCACCGTCGACCAGACGCGGTGCTATCCGGATCTGATCGGCGACGTGCGAGTGAAAACCTTCCTGCCGCAGCTGCCGCGATGGGTCCCGTTCCGTGAAGCGGTCCAGATGGCGGCCACGTCACTCTTGATGCCCCTCTACGCGTGGCGTTTTCGCGGCGTGGACGCCATCGTCGGCTGCAACCAGCCCAGCGCCTGGATCGCGTGGTGGGCGGCGCGGCTGATGGACGTGCCGTATGTCGTCTACCTGAACCAGCCGAACCGGCTCGTGTACCCGCGCAGCATCGACCGTGAGACCGGCTGGGTGGCCAACGCCGACTACCGGCTGCTCGCGGCGATCGTGCTGCGCGCGACGCGCTTTGTCGCGTGGGCCGACCGGCGCTCTGTCCAGGAGGCGGACCAGCTGCTGGTGAACGGCGACTATATCGGCGACATCATCCGGCGCACCTACCGGCGCGAGGCCATCGACTGCCCGGCAGGCTGCCATGTGGCGTCGTCAGGATTTCCTCTGCCGATCGAGTCCAGGTTCTCGGGAGGCCTGACCATCAACGGCTACCCGATCCGGCGGCCGTACGTGCTGCTCACCAACCGCCACTATCCGCAAAAGCGTTTCGACCTGACCATCAGGGCCATGGTCGAGGTACGCAAGCGCCACCCGCGTGCGCAGCTCGTCATCCCTGGCCCCGCGACCTCACATACGGAATCCTTGAAGGAGCTGGTCTCCGAACTGGGCCTTTCGGACGCCGTGATCTTCCTCAGCGCGATTGCCGAGGACGAGCTGCAGAAGCTCTATGAGGGAGCCGCGGTCTACGTCTACCCGGCGCCCGAGGAGGATTTCGGAATGGGGGTGATCGAGTCGATGGCCAAGGGGGTGCCGGTCGTCGCGTGGAACCAGGCGGGACCGACCGTCACGGTTGGAAGGGGTACCGGATTCCTCGCGGAGCCGCTGGTGGTGAGCGATTATGCCGCCGGAATCTCGAGCCTGCTCGACAGCCCGGTTGAGAACCAGGCGACCGGCGCGCGCGCCTTCGCATGGGCTCGGCGCTTCGACTGGGAGCGGCACGTCGACACCCTGGAAAGGGCGGTCCTCGACGTGGCCCGCAGCCACGAACAGGTGGCAGCCGAGGCCGCGACCGCTTGAGGCTGTTGCGAGGGCGACTCGCAGCTCTGGACGGCCTGGCGCTCACAGTGGCAGTCATCGTTCTTGGAGTGGCCACCGGCGCCTTCACCGGCACCGTCAAGGGTTATGACGGTTGGGGCCACCTGACCAAGGTGGTACTGGTGCTCAGGGATTTTCCTGCGATCGACTGGAATTACGACTGGTACAGCGGATCACCCTTTTTTCTCGGTGGATATCCACCGCTCTTCTACTTCGCGGCGAGCGCTCTTGCCTGGCTGGGACTGGACGGCATGGTCGCGATGAACCTTCTGATCGCTTTCAGCTACATCGCGATGACTTTGAGCCTCTACGGCCTCGTGTGGGTGGTCACACGCTCGAGGGCGGCGGCAGTTGTTGCTTCCGGCTTGCTGCTCGCGACGCCGGCGCTGTGGACGCCATTCGTCCAGGACGGGCTGTACACAAGGGTTTTTGGAATGGGCTTCACGTCCCTGGCCGTGCTGCTGGCGGCTCTGTATCTGCGCCGCCCCACGGCCGTGCGGTATTTGATGTGCGTGGCGGCGGTTTGGGGCGCCTTGAACAGCCATGTCGTGCTCGGGGCGCTGGCGATCTTCGCCGTAGGGCTGGTCGTGGTTCTCGTCCCCGGCGGCGACGGGCGCGCGCGCCCGTGG
Organism: Candidatus Dormiibacterota bacterium; assembly: GCA_003169845.1. Lineage (GTDB taxonomy): Bacteria > Chloroflexota > Dormibacteria > Dormibacterales > Dormibacteraceae > Palsa-870. The sequence goes on from PNAG01000024.1 coordinate 45,880, forward strand.
CGCGCGGCGCTGCTCGTCCCGCCGATTCTCTTGAGCGCGTACTACTACCTGCCTCTGGCTTTTTACTCTCAGTCCGGCGGCCAGCTGACCGCTGTGTATCCCGCCATCGGGGTCGGCAGCCTGGTATCGCCGGCGACGGCTTATGGCGATCCGTCCCTCGTCCCGTTGCTGCCCGTCGCCCTGCTCGCCGTGATCGGGTGGATCCGGTTTCGCTCGCAGCCCCCCGTGGCGGCCACCACCAGGCTCATGTTCGTGTGCGGTCTGGTCTGTGCCGTTCTTCTGGTTTATGCCCTGGCCCCGCTGCCTCGCGTCGTCGGACTCCGCAGCGCCGACATGGTGTTTCTTCTGTCCTGGTTTCTGGCTGCCCTGACCGGCCTGGCCTTAGGGTCCATCAAAGTCCAGGTTGCCGGCTGGCAGCGAAACAGCGCCGCGGTTGTCCTGGTGGCCGCGACGCTCGTGGCCATCCTGACTGTGGCTCCATTCATCACGCAGGCCATGGTGCGCAATGCCGCGAGTCCCGAAACGGCGCTTGCGGGTTGGCAGCCGATCGATCCGACCGAAACCAACTTTCGTGTCGCGAGCCCGTCCGACAACCTCTCCGTTTGGTTCAATGCGGTCTACGATGTACCGCAGACCCGCGGCTATGCGGCCGGCCCTCAGATCACCAATCCCGACTGGCAGTTCTGGCTTGACTCGACGGCCTGGAACGGGGCTGCCAGCGAAGAACAACGATCTTTCCTGTTCGACTGGTATGCCGTCAAATGGGTCTACGTGCCGGCCCCTTACATGCTGAGCACCGCAGACGTGGTGGCGAAGCTCACCGGTCACCCCGAGCTTTACACGGCGGTGCCCTCCACCAGCGCCGCCGCGAGCCTGACATTTTCGTATCTACATCCAACCCCGATCGCCGTGGCCACCAACGCGCCCGCAATTCTGGTGATCGGCCAGCCCGAGAACTATCAGGTCGTGCTTCGCGACCTGTCCTACAGCGATTTCGACACGGCGCACGCCATACCGGTCCAGGGCGGTCCCTACGTCGACGACTACACGGCCCAAGACCTCGCGCGATTCGATGAAGTTTTGATCTATGGCGGGCGCGCGCACGACAACGCACGGGCTGTCGACCTGCTGAATGGCTACGTCAGGTCGGGCGGCGGGCTGCTCGTCGAGTCAAGCGGTTCTCCCCTGGCCTCGGGTCCTGGCCTGAGCGAACCGTTTCCAATCACCGGAACCGTAGGCCGCGGAGTGGCGGGCGACTGGCGATTCAATACGGAGAGCTCCCCGATCACAGACGGCATCGACTTTTCCAGCTTCAGCCCGGCCCGTTACAACGGTGGGCCATGGACCGTGGCGGCCGCGAGCGGGGTTAGAAGCTGGGCACAGACGGTGGTGCGATCGGGAACGGACAGCGTGGTGGTTGCCGGCCAGCTCGGCCAGGGTCGAGTTGTGTGGTCCGGACTCAACCTTCCGTTTCACATCGACAGCTACCGCAGTGCCGAAGAGTCCCGGTTTCTCACGACGGCGGTGGCCTGGGCAAGTCGCTCACAGAATGCCGCGACGGCCATGTCTTCTGCCAGCCGCGATGGACCGCAGCAGGTCACGGTCTCGGTCGACTCTCAAGCTCGAGGGGTTTTGTTCAAGGAGAGCTGGTTCGACCGGTGGCACGCTTTCGTCAACGGACGCGAGGTGAACGTCCTTAGAGCCGGCCCGGGCTTCATGTACGTCCTGCTTCCGAATGACTCGAGGTTCCCGGCCACCGTCCAGTGGCGCTACGAGAAATCGCCGGCGGACTGGGCGGGCATCGCCGTGTCCGTTGTCGCACTGATCGCGCTGATCAGCTGGCCGCGGTGGCGCAGCCCGCTCCGCGGTAGGCTCGGCGGCTGGTGGAACCGGCGGACCGAAGCGTGGACTTCAGAGGATGGATGAACACCCGGCGGTAAAGCCGCCTGGCTCGTTCGACTACGAAGCCAAGAGGTGGGGCGCGGCGGCGGTGCGTCCCAAACCCTGGTACATGAACGGGCTCAAGCTCCGCTACCTGCTGGACGATCTCTCGGCCGTTCGGGGCCACGTGCTCGACGTCGGATGCGGGGGAGGGTCGGTCGCCAAGGCGGTCAAGCGCGAGCGGCCGGACCTCGAGGTCTTCGGCTGCGATATCAGCGAGTCAGCGTTGGGGATCGCCGGCGCATCGCCGGACGGCGTCGATTTTCGACTCGCAACCGCGGAGCGGCTCCCGTTCGAGGACGGGACGTTTGATTACGTGTGGATCTTCGACGTGCTCGAGCATGTGGAGGATCCGGATCGCGTGCTGCGCGAGGTTGCCCGGGTCCTGAAGCCCGGTGGTGGATTCCACATCGTGCTCCCGCTCGAGGGCCAACCCTGGACCCTGTACCGGCTCGTGGGATGCGGTACTCGATGGACGGCGAAGATCAGGCAGTGCGGGCACATCCAGATTTTCTCGGCGGATCGATTCAGGACGACCGCATCGAGGTGCGGCCTGCGCGTGACGCGCACCAGATGGAGCTATCACGTCCTGCTCCAGGCGATCGACCTCGTCTACTTCTCGTGGCTCGACTGGCGGGGGCCTGTTGCGGGTTCAGTCGAGGACATGTCGGCCACGCACGGCGGGGTTGCTGGGCAGCTGATGCGCGCGACGAGCCGCGCGGTGGCATCAGCGGCGTGGGCTGAGGCTCGCCTGTTGCGTGCGATGCCGGGAGGCTGCGGTCACTTCACGTGCGAACGCGTTCCGGTGTCTAGCTGACGGAGCCCGCCCACGCGATCAGGTCTTTCAACCCGCGGTCGAAGGGGATTCGCGGCTCCCACCGAAGTTCGTGCTTTGCCTTGGCGATGTCGCTGACGTAATAGGTCTGATCACCCTCGCGCCAATCCGCGAAGCTGAACTGCGGCTTGCGATTGGTCAGCTCGCCGATCTGGTTGATGACCTCGAGCAGGTTCCTCTGGTTTTCCGGTCCGCCGCCCACGTTGAAAATCTCACCGCGCGTCTTGTCGATTTGATCGATCACGGTCGCGTACAGCGCGCAGAGGTCACGCGCGTCGAGAAGGTCGCGCACCTGGCTTCCGTCGCCGTAGATCGTCAGCGGGCGGTCATTGAGGATCGAGTGCACAAAATGCGCAACCCAGCCCTGGTCTTCGGTCCCGTACTGGTGGGCCCCGTAGATGCAGCTCTGCCGCAGCACGACGGTGTTCATCTGGAAGCAGCGCGCGTAGTCCCGCACGTACTGGTCTGCGGCGCCCTTGCTGCAGCCGTAAGGGCTGTGAAAGTCGATCGGTTGGCTCTCTTTACAGGCAACGTTGTTGCGGTCGAGCTTTCCGTACACCTTATTGGTCGATGCAAACAGAAACGGTGCTTTGGGGTTGTGCTTTCGCACCGCCTCCAGCAGGTTGAGAGTGCCAGCCGCGTTGACCTCGAAGTCGGTGGTCGGATCGACCAGCGAGGTCGTGACCGCAACCTGCCCCGCCAGATGCAGGATCGCGTCCTGGTTCTCGACGTGCTCGGCCAGGGCACTGGCGTTTCTGACGTCTTCCTTGACGAAGGTCGTCCGCGTCGGGTGCTGGGTGATCAACCACTTGAGGTTTCTCTCAGTCCCCGGGCGGCTCAGGTTGTCGAGCAGCGTGACGTGCCATCCGTCTGCGATGAGGTGGACTGCCGCATTGACACCGAGAAAACCCGCGCCGCCGGTGATGAGAACCCGACGGCCGGCGTTGGGTGCCGGGCCGGGCTCAGGTCGCGTTTCGATTCGCGAGAACGTCTTGGGCTCCTTCATCAGTGAGGTCGGATCCATCGGGGGCACCAACGTTAAGACAATCAAAAGGCGAGCAGGGTCGCCCTGGAGCGGCTGCCAGCTGCGATTTCGGGTGCGCCCCTTGACCCGTCCCTACCATAGACGGGTGCCACCCCCCGAACGGTCGATGTCCGCCCCGGACATACGCTCGGTGCGCCGCAACTGGGAAAGCGAAGTTCGGCTGGCGGACGTGTATGAGGCGCTTGCGGGCGTCACGGCGGATGCCCGGCTCAAACACCGCTTGAGGTCGCTCGCGGTGACTGAGACAAGGCATGCGGACGCCTGGGCGGCGCTGCTGGATTCCACCGGGTCGAAACCTGACGACCACCGACCGCAACTGACCGCCCGCCTGCTCGCCGCGTTCGCGCGCGTGGCCGGGATCGGCCCGGCGCTGGCGTTGGCCGGCGCGGCCGAAGGGCAGGTGCTGCGGTCCTACCTGAACCAGGTCTCGACGGTGACCGACGAACGGGCGCAGGGCGTGCTGCGCAAGGTCCTTCCCGAGGAGCTCGATCACCAGTCGGCCGAGGGCGTGGCCGGCGAGTCGATCGAATCCAGGCGACTGGCCGAGGACGCAGACGAGGACGGCGCGGTGCCGGCGCCCGAGGACTGGCATGGCGGCGGAGTCGAAAGCATCCGCAACGTGATCTACGGCGTCAACGACGGTCTGACCGCAACCCTCGGGGTGCTTGCCGGCGTCGGTGGGGCGAGCGTCAACCCACGGGTCGTGCTGATCGGAGGGCTGTCGGCCATGGTCGCCTCGGGGGTCTCGATGGCCGGCGGCGCCTACCTCGCGAGCAAGTCGCAGCGCGAGGTTTTCGAGGGACAGCTGGCTCGCGAGGCGGCTGAGATCGAGGCCATGCCAGACCTCGAGCGCGCTGAGCTGGTCCAGATCTACCGGTCCAAGGGTTTGACCCCGGAGGAAGCCGAAACTATCGTCGGGCGCATCACCTCGGACAAGAAGGTCTGGCTCGAGACCCAGGCGCGCGAGGAGCTTGGCCTCGATGTCGCCCAGTTCGAGAACCCCGTGCGCGAGGGAGTCGTGGCCGGGATCTCCACCCTGATCGGGGGGGTCATCCCCGTGGCGGGCTACCTGCTGGGCCGGCTTTTGCTCGGGTCTGCTGTGAATGGGTTCGCGGCGCTGGTGATCGCGTTCGCCGTCAGCGCCGTTTTCCTCTTCGCGATCGGTTCGGCGCGGACGTTCTTCACGGGAAAGGGCGGTGTCCGGTCGGGCCTGGAGATGCTCGCCGTGGGATCCGTCGTCGCCGCACTCACATATGGTGTGGGCCTGTTGTTCCGCGCCTAGCTGAGGCTCAGCCGGTGGCAATGCCTCGGAAGAAAGCAATGCTCACGACCCACGCCGCACCGGCCAGGATCACCGCCTCGCGGCGTCGGGTGCCTCCATGCGCGTACAGATAGGCGCCCGGCAGGAACAGGACCGCAAACACTCCGTACACGAGATGGAGCAGCACGGTCGGGCGGCCTCCGAAAGCGAAGGCGGCAAGGCCGACGAGTCCCTGGAGCGCCGTCAGGGCGGCCATGATCAGGTAGCTGGATCGAAACCCGCCGGACACTTCGGCGTGGCGAAAGTACCCATACGTGCCCCAGACCGCCAGCGCGAGCGCGAAGATCAGAAGGGCGCGGGCGCCGACGCCGTGAAGGGCGGCCAGAACTTGCATCAGCCGGCCTTGGCTCGGTGGAACCTGATCAAGAGCGGGGTTGCGCGACCTGTTCGCGGAAGTAGTCGACCGTGAGGCTCAGGCCCTCTTCGAGACTGACGCGAGGTTCCCAATCAAGCTGGTGACGGGCGCGCTCGTTGTCGAGCGCGATGCGGTAGACGTCACCCTTGCGTGAGGGCCCGTAGCCTGGCTCCAGCCGGTAATCGGTCAGCAAGGCGAGCTTCCTGAACAGGTCGTTGACGGTGACGGGGATCGCGGTGCTGACGTGGAACGTGCCTGCCGACCCCTTCTCCAGCGCGGCCAGGTTGGCCGTGGCGACGTCGCCGACGTGAAGCATGTCTCGCGACTGCTCGCCGGTCCCGTCGATGACGACCGGCTTGCCTTCGAGCATCCGGCTGGCGAAGATGGCGATGACCCGACCTTCCTCGGCGTGAAAGTCCTGCCGCGAGCCATAGATGTTGGCGTAGCGCAGCACGGTGTAGTCCACGCCGAAGGTGCGCCTGAAGGTACCCAGGTACTGCTCGAACGCGAACTTGCTTGTCCCATACGGCGACAGCGGCCGCACGGGATGGTTCTCGTCGGCCGGCACAACATCCGGCTCGCCGTAGAGCGCGCCGCCGGTCGAGCTGAAGATCACCTTGCGCACGCGGTGGTCGGCGCAGGCCTTGAGGAGATTCAGCCCACCGACGATGTTGACCTGAGCGTCATACGCGGGGTCTGCGACGGACTTCGGCACCTCCGATTGCGCGGCGTGGTGGTTCACCACCTCCGGCCGGAACGTCGAAACGGTTTTTTCAACCAGCGGCTGGTCGCGCAGGTCAACCCGATGGACAGCAGCCGCCCTGTTCACGTTTTCCGCGCGGCCGGTGCTGAAGTTGTCCAGCACGGCGACCTCATGGCCGGCCGCGACGTACGCGTCGACGACGTGTGAGCCGATGAACCCGGCCCCGCCGCTCACCAGGATTCGCACGGGCTGGACTGTAACGGGTTTACTTGATGACGGTGGCTGAGCGCGCGCGGCTGGAGGTCGAGGTCGTCAAGGCGGTTCGCGTACCGATTCCACCGGCGTTCGTGCGTGGAGTCCTGCGCCGGGCGGCCGCCATGCCCGAGGTGGAGGCGCGCCTACCGGCGGGCGCGGCCTCCATCGCAGTGCGGCTGACCACCGACGAGGAGCTGCGACGTTTGAACCGCGAGTTCGCGGGCCACGACTCGGTGACAGATGTCCTTTCGTTCGCGGGCTCGAATCAGCACCTCGGCGATCTGGCCATCTCGTGGGCGACCGTGGTTCGGCAGGCGGCTGAGTTCGATGAAGCAGAGGAGACAGAGCTCGGGCTCCTTTGCGTCCACGGGCTGCTCCACCTGCTGGGTTGGGACCACATCGTCGCGCCCGAGCGAAGAGAGATGAACCGCCTCACGCACGCGGCGCTCTTGCTGTCAGGGCTGACTCTCAAGCGTGGCCGCATCGACTGAACTTTCGAACAGATCAAGCGTCCGCAGTCAGCGCACGCAGTTGTTCTTCGATCCCGGGTCCCACGTCTTTTTGGTTGGCGGCTGCGCTGAGCAAACCGTCGACAGCTCGGTTCAAAGCGCGCATCAATTCTTCTCGTTCCAATGAGCGCACCAGCGCCGCATCAAGGCCATCGAGGATGTCCGCGGGCAGGTCGTCAAAGCCCCTGCCGTTGCCGGGTTCGAGACCCCGCAACCGGCACGCCAACGCCAACGCTTGATCGCGAACACCGCTAATCCAGTACTCCGCCTGCCACACCCGACCCCGCTCGATACAAATGCGCGCCCGCACAGCATGGTGCGCTCCCAGTCCAAAGATGTGGTCGGCGCTCGGACGCTCAACGACGTTTCTTGCGACCGCGGTGCCGAACAACAGAGTGAATTTGGGGCCGACGGGGCCAAACTCGGCTCGCGGCGAAAACGACAGGTCTACTTGCAAATTTCCGGGCAGGACGAATACCCGGTAGATGCTTGACTGGAGGCTGACGTCGAAGAGGTGGATTGCGCTGAACTGCTCCGCAAGCTCCGCGGTCCAATCGCTGAGCAGCGCGGTGATGTCCACATCATCCGCAACCCCAAAAGCAAGATCCAGGTCTGACCAGCGGTCACCCCCGCCGACAGCCGTCGACCCGACCTCAGCGCCGGCCACCACACGCTTGTCCGAGCGGGCCTTCTCCAGGAGACCTTCGCGGACGCGGCGGCGGTACTCGACCGTGAACATCAGCCAAATTGTGTCGGACGGGCTCCCGGTAAACTCAACACCGGTCTGCGGCACTCGCCGCGGGCCTAGGTGCGTCTATTTGGATTTGGATGCAAGAAACACATAAACAAGAGACCTCACTTAACCAGGACACGGTCACGGAAGGCCCCTCAGTCGAAACGCGCCTGATCGTCGGCCTGGGCAACCCCGAGGCGGAATATGCCGACACGCGCCACAACCTTGGCTTCGCGTGCGTGCGTGAGCTCGCGCGCCGGCTTGGCGTGCGGATCGACCGCAAGCGCTGGCAGTCGTTGGTCGGGCATTCGGAAGCCCACAGCGTCTGGCTGGTCATGCCTCAGACCTACATGAACCTCTCTGGCCAGGCGGTGGCAAAAGCACTACGCGACGTCCAGGTACCTCCTCAGAACGTCTGGGTCGTGTACGACGAGCTCGACCTTCCACTTTGCCGAATGCGGATCAGGCGGGGTGGTTCCGGAGCCGGGCACAACGGGGTCCTGTCGCTGATCAGCTCGTTGGGGATGCCTGACTTCGTGCGGTTCCGGGTAGGCATCGGGAAGCCGGCGCGAAAGGGTTCGTCGCCAGGGCGGCAATACGTCCTCGGCAGGTTCACGAAAGCGGAAGCCGAGCGCCTCCCGGCTGTCATCGACGGAGTCGCGAGCGCTCTGGAGCTGGCGCTGGAAGCAGGTGTAGAGAGGGCGATGGATCGCTACAACCGCGCCGGCTCGCTCGGGTGCGAGGAGCTCGCATGAGCTCGCTGGGGAAGAGAGCCCTGGCGGCGGCGCCGCCTCTGGAGCGCTGGATCGCCAATGCCAGGGGCGAGCTCACCGTTGGTCGCCTGCCTCGCGCCGCGTGGCCGATCGTCGCCGGTGCGGTGGTCCGCGCCTGCGCCGCGCTGGGCCGGCCGGTGCTGATCCTGGTTCCAGCGCCTCAGCGCTTCGCCGACGAGCTGCGACCGTGGCTGGCGGGCAATCCTCCCGTCCACGTGTTCGCCGAAGTCGGTATCTCTTTCCTCGACCGGCCGCCGGCGTTCGACGAAGCCGTCAACAAGCGCCTGGAGGCGCTGGCGGCCCTCTCGCGGGCGAACGACGAGCCTGCGATGGTCGTGGTTTCGTCGCGGCGCGCGATCACCCGGCAGACCATCTCGCCGCGGGACCTCGAGGAAGGAACTGTCCTGCTGACGCCAGGGCAAGGACCGGACCCGGTAGCAGTGGCGCTCCGCCTGGTCGAGCTCGGGTACTCGAGAGAACCGCTGGTCGAGGACCGCGGCCAGTTCTCACTGCGAGGTGGCATCCTCGACGTGTTTCCCGCGGCCGCCGACGCACCCGTGCGCGCGGAGTGGGCGGGAGATGTAATCGAGACGCTCCGCCTGTTCGACCCCGAAAACCAGCGCTCCGTGATGGCCGTGCCCGAGGCCTCGATCAGGACCGGTCGGGAGCTGCTGCTCGGTCCGGGCCGAGGCGCGGCAGCGGTGGCCCGCCTCCGCGAAGCCGTTTCGCTTGCCAGCTTGCGCGCAGACGTCGATTCGGAGTGGGAGGACGAGCTCGTGCGGCTCGAATCCGGATCCGCATTTCCAGGCGTCGAGTTCTATGCCGGCTATCTCGACCCTGCGCGCCCGTCGCTGCTGGATCACGTGCCGGCCGGCGCGGCGGTGCTGGATTTCGATCCGAATCGACAGCTCGTGGATGCCCGTTCGGTGATCGAGGAAGCCGAGATGCTGGCGGCCGCGGAATCCGAGGGCGGTGAGCTTCCGCGCGGGTACGCACTACCGATCGTCGGAGTGGACCGGCTGGACGATTTTGCCGGCCGGGCCCGTCTTCTGGTGACGTCCGGCGAAGCCGCTGCCGACGCGATCGACCTTGGCTGGACAGAGTCTGAGCCGCTGGTGAGCCGGCCACGAGCTGCAGCTGACCTGGCAGTGCTGAGTGAGAGGTCGACCGTCGTCTTCGCGACCGAACAGGACGAGCGCTTGAGAGCATTCCTCGATGAGAGCGGAGTCAGAGCAGCGGTCGTCGAGACGGAGCTCGACCTTGATCTCGAGCTCGAGCCGGCACTTCGACGGGCTGACATCGACATCGCGGCAGGCTGCTCGCAGGGGGACATAGGGTTCCACCTCGTCACCGACGCTGAGCTTTTCGGCCGGTTGCGCCGGCCGTCGCGCGCTTCTCGGGGCAGGACTCAGGCGAGGAACCTGACCAAGGAATTCACCCTCGACTTCTCCACGGACGAGCTTGTCGTACATGTTGATCACGGCGTCGCTCTATTCAAAGGAATGAGGCTGATCGAGTCGGAAGGCGCCCACCGCGAATACCTCGAGCTCGAGTACGCGGAGGGAGACCGCCTTTTCGTGCCCGTCGAGAACCTGGATCGCGTCCAGAAATATCTCGGCGGCGAAGGACAGCCTTCGCTCCACCGGCTCGGGACGAGCGACTGGACCCGAGCGCGTGGCCGGGCGCGCAAGGTCGTGCAGGATGTCGCCGACGAGCTGCTCAAAATCTATTCGCTGCGGGAGGCGCGGCCGGGCATCGCGTTCGCTCCCGACACCGCCTGGCAGGCGGAGCTCGAGGCGTCTTTTCCTTATGAGGAGACCCCCGACCAGGTCGCCGCCCTGGCTGAGATCAAGGCGGACATGGAGTCGGACCGACCCATGGACCGGCTGCTGTGCGGCGACGTCGGGTTTGGCAAGACCGAGCTGGCGCTTCGCGCGGCGTTCAAGGCCGCGATGAGCGGTAAACAGGTCGCGCTCCTTGCGCCGACGACGGTGCTCGCCCAGCAGCACTTTCACGTTTTTCGCGCACGGCTTGCCAAGTTTCCCGTCGTGGTTGAGATGCTCTCGCGATTCGTGGACGATGAGACGCAGGCTCGCACCATCGAAGGCATCAAGGCCGGCCAGGTCGACATCGTCGTCGGCACCCATCGCCTGCTTCAGCGTGACGTGCGCTTCAAAAGACTCGGGTTGCTCATCGTCGATGAGGAGCACCGGTTCGGCGTGATGCAGAAGGAGAGGCTGAAGAAGCTGCGCACCCAGCTCGACGTGCTTTCGCTGTCGGCGACTCCGATCCCGCGGACGCTGCACATGGCGGTGGGTGGGATCCGAGACATGAGCGTCATCCAGACTCCGCCCGAAGAACGCCAGCCGATCAAGACCTACGTCACCGCGGACGAGGACGAGCTGGTCCGCGAGGCAATCACGCGAGAGCTGCAGCGAGGGGGCCAGGTCTACTACGTCCACAACCGGGTGCGCACCATCCAGAAGGCAGCCGAACGGATCCAGGAGCTGGTCCCCGACGCCCGCGTCGCGATCGGGCACGGCCAGATGGGCGAGGACGACCTTGCGCACGTGATGGTCGAGTTCGAATCCGCCAAATACGACGTGCTCGTGTGCACCACCATCATCGAGTCCGGGCTGGACATTCCCAACGTGAACACGATCATCGTCGAGCGGTCGGACCGATTCGGCCTGGCCCAGCTCTATCAGCTTCGTGGCCGCGTCGGTCGATCAGGGCGGCGTGCCTACGCCTATTTCCTCTATGACCCGCGCCGCTCGTTGACGGAGCAGGCCGACAAGAGACTTGACGTGATCTCGGGGCTGCACGAGCTTGGACAGGGTTTCAAGATCGCGCTTCGAGATCTCGAAATCCGTGGAGCCGGCAACCTGCTCGGGACGGAGCAGCACGGTGCGATCGCGGCGGTCGGTTTCGAGATGTATCTGCAGATGCTCCAGGGAGCGGTTTCGAAGATGCGGAGCGGATCTGAGGAAACCGCGGTCGGCGATGTTCTATCCACCACCGAGATGAACCTGGACCTGCCACTCGACCACTTCATCCCCCGTTCGTACATTCGCGATGAGAAGCTGAGGTTGGGCGCCTACCGGCAGCTCGCCGCCACCGAAGATGAGGAGGAGCTCGACGCTGTGCTGCGGTCGCTAGAGGACCGCTATGGACCCGGTCCGTCGCAGCTCGACAACCTCGCGTACTCATTGCGGATCAAGCTCCGCGGACAGAGGATGGGGCTGCGCGGCGTGGTGGCCGAAGGCCACGACATCGTGATTCGGGTCGACCCGCAGCGCTTTCTCGATGTCGACGAGCTGTCGCGCCGGATGGCCGGCAGGATCGCGGTGGCGCCGAATCGTTTGAAGATGCGAAGGCAAGGTGAAGGTTGGCAGAGGGATCTGCTGCAGCTGCTCGACGAGATGGCTGAGCTGTACGGATCGGCACACGATGCAATCGCGGTGCCACATGGCTAGTGCCAGAATCAGAGCCCGTGTCTGACTCGAGCGAGAAGCCATACTCGCCTGGAATCGAGGCGATCTTCGAGGTCGTGGCGCGGCTTCGCGCGCCCGACGGCTGCCCATGGGATCGCGAGCAGACGCACGAATCGCTGCGGCCTTACCTGCTCGAAGAGACGTACGAGCTCCTTGAGGCGATCGACTCGGGAGACGACGCGAAGATGATGGAAGAGCTAGGCGATGTCCTGCTCCAGGTCGCCATGCACGCCGAGATCGCGGCCCAGGAGAATCGTTTCGACGCGGCAAAGGTTTCGGAAGCGGTCGCGGCAAAGATGGTCAAGCGCCATCCGCACGTTTTCGGCGAGACCTCCGTGGCCAACGCCGACGAGGTGCTTCGCAACTGGGAGCACCAGAAGGCTCATGAGGCTCGAAAGGCCGGCAACGACGAATCAGTTGTCGACCGTGTTCCGGCGACGCTGCCCGCGCTCGCGTGGGCGCTGGGGTTGCAGAAGCGCGCGGCGCGCGTGGGGTTTGATTTCACTTCTCCAAAGCAGGCGGCCGAGGCTATCGCCGAGGAGGCGAAGGAGCTGGCGGACGCCAAGGACGCGGAGCAGACCTTCAATGAGATGGGGGATTTGCTTTTCGCCATCGTCTCGCTGGCCCGGCGCCTGAAGGTCAACCCCGAGGACGCGCTTCGGGTTGCAGGCCAGCGTTTCCGCGATCGTTTCTCCAGGACGGAAGCGCTGTTGCGAAAAGAGGGCAAGACCTTCCGCGACCTTGATCCTCAGCAGCTTGAGCTGCGCTGGGAGGAAAGCGGATAGCCGGGGGGCGTTTGCTATAGTCGGCTTCCTCTTCGGCAACAGTCCCTGATCACGATCCACCATGAGATACAACAGAGTCTTCGTCGCCTCCGGCACCTTGCGCACCAGCGCGTTCGGCATGCGCCATGCGGTTGTCATCGCGATTGGCCTCGGAGTGCTTGGCTGGGCCGGCGTCGCCTACGCACAGGAGGCGTACATCGGGCACAAGCTCAGCCAGCAGGTGGCGGATCTGCGCACCCAGAACGTGGTTCTCGGCGCGCAAAACCAGGGATATAAGCAGGACGTCCAGGCCATCACGTCCGGCGCGGGCGACGAGGAGGAGGCGAGGCTCAACGGCTACGCCAAGCCGCAGGAGCGTCTCTACCTCGTCACGGCGGCACCATCGCCTTCCCCGACGCCGCCGGCGTCGCCGTCACCCTCAGCGTCGCCGCACTCTCACTGAGGCTGCCGGCCGGCTCCAAGCCCGGCGGTATACTTTGAAAGCGGAGTGGAGCAGCGGCAGCTCGTCGGGCTCATAACCCGAAGGNNGGTTCGAATCCGACCTCCGCAACCATCCTGCACTCAAGCACGGAGCCACGCTTGGCGCCGCCACATTTGGAGAAGACGTGAACAAGAGGAAGCGAGTGGCGCTGGCCAAGCGGCGCACCAAGAAGCGCAAGCACAAGGCGCGGGCACAAACCGCAAGATAGGATCTTCTCCTCTGAGGGCGCCCACGTCGCGCCCGGCTTGCGCGGTGCCGTAGCTCAGGTGGTAGAGCGCGCGACTCATAATCGCGTTGTCGCTGGTTCGAGTCCAGCCGGCACCACCATGCAGCGGAAACACCTTCCCGACCGACTCATCGAAGCCATCCGCCGCTGCGAGCTCATCCAACCGGGGCGTCGCGTGCTGGTTGGCGTATCGGGCGGTCCCGACTCGACCGCTCTGCTGGTCGCCATGAACGAGCTGGGTTTCGACCTGGTGGCTGCGCACTTCGACCACGCATTGCGGGCCGGTTCGGAGGAGGTCGCGGTACAGGTCCGCGACCTGTGTTCCGGATTGGGCGTGCCGCTGGTGGCCGGACGGCGTGAATCGCCATTGCCGCGCGGTTCGGTGCAGGCCGGCGCGCGCTCTCTCCGGTACGAGTTCCTCGAGCGGGCGCGAGCCGAAGCCGGGGCGGACCTGGTCGCACTTGCTCACACCGCGGACGACCTGGTCGAAGGCGTCGTGATTCACCTGATGCGCGGATGCGGAATCGCAGGCCTGCGCGGCATGCCCGCCAGCCGCGGCGCCTATGTCCGCCCGCTGCTCACGGTCTGGAGAAGCGAGGTCGTCGAGTTCCTCGAGCACTGCGGAATCACCGCTTATCAAGACCCCGCGAACGCCGACCTCAAGTTCACGCGCGCGCGCGTGCGACATGAGATTCTTCCCGCCCTCGAGCGGGACCGCCCCGGCATCGGTCGCCGCTTCTACGGTGCCGCGATACGGGCCTCGACCCTGCAGGAGGCCGTCGAACGAGAGGCTCAAGCCCTTGTCGATGCGGGAACCCCGACCAGGTCTGAAGTGGCAGGGTTGCCTGAACCACTGGCCGCTGAGCTGATGAAAGTCCTGTATGCACGTGCCGGCGGTTGGCAGCCCGGACTCTCGCGCGCGCACCTGAGCGCGATGCTGCGCCTTGTCCGCGGCGGAGCCGGCGGCCGAGGAGTCGATCTTCCTCGCGGCCGGCGTTTTCGTATCGTGGGCTCCTACATGGAAGTCATTGCGCCGCCGGACCTCGGTGCCCGAGTCGAAAGTCGACCGCGGCTTGACGTCAAGAGCTGCGGCGGCTGCGACGATTCCAACGCCGTCCACCTGAGGCGTGGCGAGCGCCTGCACGTCGGGTTTCGCAGGCCGGGCCTGCGCATGCGGCCCTCCGGCGGGCTTGGCTCACGGAAGCTGCAGGACATCCTGGTCGACGCGCGCGTGCCGCGAGAGGAACGCGACTCATGGCCCCTGGTGTTCGCCGGCGATCGGCTCGCCTGGGTCCCGGGGATCGCGGTGGACGCCGACCTCGAAAGAGTTGCCGGCGAGCCGTCTGTTCATGTCGCGATCTCACCCATGCCGGACTGTTGGGGGCCCAAAGTTGCTAGGCTAAGAGCGCCGAACAGCCCTCGAGGAGAGTCGAGTTGAGTCGTTTTCCCCGCTCCAGCCTTTTTTATTTCGCACTGGTCGTCGTGCTCGGCCTGGTGTTCTGGTTCACGTGGACATCGTTCCAAGGTGGACAGAACTCCGGCGACTGGCACTACTCGACCCTGGTGACGCAGGCCCAACAGGGCGACGTCAAGTCTCTCGAGATCAACGGTACCGATGGAATCGCCATCGACTCGCAGGGCCACAAGCACAACGTCGTCGTGCCCGACGCGAGCACCAATCCGCAATGGCTCGTCGACTTCGTGAATACGGATCACGTCGACGTCTTCTTTGACAAGAACAGCAGCGGCAGCTATCTGCTCCAGGTGCTCCTACCGAACATCATCCTGGTGATCCTGATCGGGGCCTTCATGTGGTGGGTGCTCCGCCAGACCCAGAGCGGCAACAACCAGGCCATGTCGTTCGGCCGGTCGCGTGCCCGCCTGATCGCCGGAGACAAGCCCGCGATCACATTTGCGGACGTCGCAGGCGTGGAGGAGGCTAAACAGGAGCTCTCGGAGATCGTCGAGTTCCTGAAATATCCCGAGAAGTTCGTGGCCCTTGGTGCACGCATCCCGAAGGGTTGTCTGCTGGTCGGGCCTCCAGGCACAGGCAAGACGCTTCTCAGCAAGGCCGTAGCGGGGGAGGCGGGCGTGCCTTTCTACTCGATCTCCGGTTCGGAGTTCGTCGAGATGTTTGTCGGTGTTGGCGCGAGCCGCGTCCGCGACCTTTTCGACCAGGCCAAGAAGAACTCGCCCTGCATCGTGTTCGTGGACGAGATCGACGCGGTCGGGCGCCAACGCGGTGCCGGCCTTGGCGGCGGCCACGACGAGCGCGAGCAGACCCTCAACCAGCTGCTCGTGGAGATGGACGGTTTCGACACCAACACGCACGTGATCGTCATCGCGGCCACGAACCGACCCGACGTGCTCGACCCGGCGCTGCTCCGACCGGGACGCTTCGACCGCCACGTGACGCTCGACCGCCCGGACATCAAGGGCCGCCGCGCGATCCTCGACGTGCACGCGCGCAACAAGCCCCTCGACTCGACGGTCGACCTCGACGTGCTGGCCCGCCAGACGCCAGGCTTCAGCGGCGCCGACCTCGCGAACCTGATCAACGAGGCCGCCATCCTTGCCGCCCGCGCCAACAAGAAGGTGATCGGGATGGACGAGCTCGAGGAGGCCATCGCGAGGGTGATCGCCGGGCCGGAGCGCAAGAGCCGGCGCATCTCAGACCACGAAAAGGAGATCATCGCCTACCACGAGGTCGGTCATGCCCTCGTGATGAAGGCGCTTCCGCACACCGACCCGGTGCATAAGGTGTCGATCATCTCGCGCGGAATGGCCCTGGGCTGGACGATGAGCCTGCCCGAGGAGGACAAGTACCTGATCTCGCGAGACGAGCTGATGGATCAGATCGCCGGCATCATGGGCGGCCGCGTCGCCGAGGAGATCGTCTTCGGCGACATCACGTCCGGCGCTGAGAACGACATCCTGAAGGCGACGCAGATGTCCCGCCGGATGGTGACCCAATGGGGGATGTCCGACAAGCTGGGCAACGTGGCTATGGGTCACCGAGAAGAGCTCGTGTTCCTCGGTCGCGACCTTGGAGAGCAGAGGAACTACTCGGAGGAGGTGGCCGCCATCATCGACGAGGAGATTCGGAGCATCGTCGACCACGGCTACCAGACGGCGAAGGCGATCCTCACCCAGCAGCGTCACCAGATGGACATCGTGGTCGAGCAGCTGAAGGTGGTGGAGACGCTCGACGGCAGGCAGCTGGACGAGATCCTCGCGCGCGGGGCGCCGCAAGCGCCGGCCGCCAGCTCCACCGCCTCCTAGCCAGCACGCCGGCCCCCAACCCGCTGTTCGTAGCCGGCCGGGGAAACCTGGGTCGCACGCTGGCACGGGCGTTCAAGGCCGCCGGCCGCCGGACGGAGCTCCGGCCCGCTAAGAAAGGTATTCCTGGCCTTGTCCGAAGCCTGAGATCTTCGCCGGACGCAATCGTGTTCCTGGCGGTTCCCGATGACTCGGTCCTGCCGACGGCGAGGCTCCTGGCGGCCGCCGGCAAGCGGATCCCGGAGTCGATCGCGTTCGTCCACCTCTCGGGAGCGATGCCGTTGGATGCCCTCGAGCCCCTGAGGGCACGGCACCCCATCGGTTCGTTTCACCCGCTGCAGTCCTTCCCCGAACCATTGCCCCCGGCATCATTGCGCGGCATCGTCGTGGCGGTGGACGCGAGCAGCCCGTTGCTGAGGCGGCGTCTCGCCGGCCTCGCGCGGACGCTCGGCGCCAGGCCGAGGCGGGTTGGCGACGGCGATCGGGTGCTGTACCACGCGGCGGCCGTGTTCGTTTCGAACTACCTCGACGTGCTGCTCAGCGAAGGCGTCCAGCTGCTCGAAGCCGCAGGCTGGAGCGCAAAAGATGCGACGTCAGGGTTGCTCGCCCTGGCGGAGGGGACCCTTGCCAGCGTGCGCAAGCGTGGTCCCGTGGCGGCGCTCACCGGGCCCGTGCGCCGGGGGGACGTGACCACCGTGGAGCGCCACCTCTCGGCGCTCTCCGGGCTCGCGGGCGCCCGCCGCGCCGGGCGGGGGCCGTCGATCGCGGACATATATCGTATGCTCGCCCTGATCGCGCTCGAGATCGCAGTGGAGGCGGGCCTTGAGCCTGCGGCGGTGGAGCGGATGCAAAGGGCGTTGACCGAAAAAGCGGCAGCGACCCGAAGGAGACGTCGCGCATGACAACGGTGTTGGACGTACAGCGATTCAAGGATGAGCACCGGCGCTTTTCCATGCTCACCGCCTATGACTACCTCAGTGCGCGGATCCTCGACGAGGCGGGCATTCCGGTCCTGCTCGTCGGCGACAGCCTCGGGATGGTGATGCTCGGCTACCCGACCACGCTCCCCGTGACCCTCGACGAGATGATCCATCACGCCAAAGCCGTGTCTCGGGGCTCCCGGCAGGCCTTGCTGGCCGGCGACATGCCGTTCATGTCGTATCACGTCTCTGAGGAGCAGGCCATCGCGAGCGCCGGCCGGTTCTTGCAGGAAGGCGGCATGCACGCGGTGAAGCTCGAAGGCGGCGGCCGCACGGTCGGGATCACCCGCCGCCTGACGGAGATGGGGATACCGGTGATGGGTCACCTCGGGCTCACGCCGCAGTTCGTGCACCAGATGGGCGGCTTCAAGGTCCAGGGCAAGGGCCAGGCTCAAGCCGCCCGGATCCTGGCGGATGCCAAGGAGCTCGAGCAGGCGGGCGCGTTCAGCCTCGTGCTCGAGGGAGTGCCGGGCGACCTCGCCGCAAGGGTCACGCAGGCCCTCCACATCCCGACGATCGGAATCGGCGCCGGCGCGGCCACCGACGGCCAGGTGCTCGTTTTTCACGACATGCTCGGCCTGACTACCGGCAAGGCGCCCAAGTTCGTCAAGCGCTATGCCAACCTGGCCGAAGAGATCGCGAACGCGGCTCAGCGGTTCGCCCGAGAGGTCGCCAGCGGCGAGTTCCCAGGCCCAGAGCACGCTTACTCGGCCAACGGATCCACCCCGCCGCCAAGCGGAGAAAAAGAAGAGGTCAGGTACGGCGCCGGGTAGTCCGATCGCCGTATTCGAAGCTCCCGCCGCGATGCTCGCTGCGTCGCGGCGGTGGCGCGGCGAGGGTCTCGACATCGGGCTGGTGCCGACGATGGGGGCCCTCCACGCCGGACACCTCAGCCTGATCGAACACGCGCGCCGCGAAAACCGGATCGTCGTCGTCAGCGTCTTCGTCAATCCGATCCAGTTCGGAGCCGGCGAGGACTTCGCGCGCTATCCGCGCGACCCGGACCGCGATGCGGACCTGCTGAGGCGGGCAGGCGTAGACGCGGTCTACCAGCCGTCCGTGGCCGTCATGTATCCGCCTGGGTCCAGCACGCGCGTGCACGTCGGCGGCGTGGGGGATCCACTCGAGGGGGCCGCCCGGCCCGGGCACTTCGAGGGAGTCGCGACTGTGGTCAGCAAGCTGTTCGCTGCCGTCGAGCCTGATCGAGCCTACTTCGGACAGAAGGACGCGCAGCAGGTCGCAGTGGTGAAACGGCTCGCCCTCGACCTGGACGTTCCGGTCGAGATCCGCGTTGGCCCGACCGTCCGGGAGCCGGACGGCCTGGCTCTGAGCTCGCGCAACGCTTACCTCAGCGCCGAGGAACGCGTGGCTGCAGCATGCCTCAGCTCAGCGCTAGCACTG
The DNA here is from genome assembly GCA_003169845.1 of Candidatus Dormiibacterota bacterium. Classification (GTDB taxonomy): domain Bacteria; phylum Chloroflexota; class Dormibacteria; order Dormibacterales; family Dormibacteraceae; genus Palsa-870. The sequence continues at coordinate 64,996 of PNAG01000024.1, forward strand.
GCGGCGTCCGCCTATGCGAATGGTGAGCGAAGCCCGGAAAAGCTTCGGAAGGCGCTCTGTCGACGGCTCGAAGCCGAGCCGCTGGCCCGGGTCGAATACGCCGAGGTCGTGGATCCGGAGACTTTCAGGCCTCCCGGATCGCTGGCCGTGCTTGCCGTCCGGATCGGGGCCACGCGGTTGATCGACAACCACGATCTCTCCAAGGAGTTTCCTGGATAACTGCCGGTTCTGAGTTACAATTGCGGTTCGTATTGGCGGAGGCCGTTATGACGACCAACACCACACCAATAAACCTTAGGGGGAATGTGCGTTGTCCAATGAGTCCGGTGCTGTCCTGACAGAAAATAAGGAGGCGCCCGAAGACTCATCCTACGTGATGACGATGGAGGACTACCTCCATTACGACCAGGAGGCCTTCAAGACCCCCAACCACGGGGACATCGTCGATGGAATCGTGGTGCGGGTCGACGCGGATGAGGTGCTGGTCGACATCGGCGCCAAGGCCGAAGGTGTCATCTCGAGCAAAGAGCTCGGCTTGCGTGGCGACGTGGACTCGGTCGGGCTAGAGCCCGGCGACCAGATCAAAGTCTACGTCCTCCAGCCGGAGAACGAAGAAGGCAACGTGGTCCTCAGCCTGCGCCGGGCGCGGGCGGAGACGACGTGGATCGTCGCCGCTGAGAAGCAGGCCGACGGCTCGGTCATCGAAGCCGATGTCCGCGAGCAGAACAAGGGCGGCCTGATCGTCAACATCCTCGGCCTTCGCGGCTTCTTGCCCTCGAGCCAGGTCGCGCGCGCTTACGCGGGGAGCCTGGAGTCGCTGGTCAACCAGCGGATCCCCGTGAAGATTCTCGAGGTCAACCGAAAGCGCAACCGGCTGATCGTCAGCCAGAAGGCAGCCGAGGACGAGGACCGCGCCCGCAAGCGGGAAGAGCTGTTCAGCCGGCTTCAGACCGGGGCCACTGTCAAGGGGACCGTCTCTGGGATCACCAGCTATGGCGCGTTCGTGGACATCGGCGGCGCCGATGGATTGATTCACATCTCCGAGCTGTCATGGGATCGGGTCTCCAAGGTGACCGACGTCCTGCAGCTCGCCGAAGAGGTCACCGTGAAGGTGATCAAGCTCGACCCGGAGCAGACGAGAATCTCCCTGTCCCTGCGGCAGCTGCAGCAGGATCCATGGGAAAGGCTCGTCCAGTCGATGCCCATCGGCTCGATCGTCGAAGGTCAGGTCACGAAGACCAAGAAGTACGGGGCCTTCCTTCAGATCATGCAGGGGATCGAAGGGCTGCTCCACATCTCCGAGCTGTCGTGGGACCACGTCGAGCGGACGGAGGACGTGCTGAAGGTGGGGGAGACGCTGCAGGTAAAGGTGATCGGAATCGACACCGCCCGCCGGCGCATCTCGCTGAGCCTGAAGCAGCTGTCGGCGCCGCCGGCCACCCTGGCCAACGGGCGTCCCGAGCAGCGCACGGCCGAATACGACGACGTCGAGGACGAGTCCTAGCTCCGACGACGGCGGCTCTTTACAGGCTGGGTTGACCTTCTTTTAGGTTTGATTCAAGCTGGCCGCGGTACGGTGCGACGGCTTGGGGGTGGGAAGCCAAATCGATAAGGGTGGGCCCGACCTAAATACCGCCCTTCTGGCGGCTTCAGGTTCCCATGGCAGCCAGGCGCTCGCTCGCGGGCGCGTAGTAAGGGTCGATCTTCAGGGCTCGCTTGTAGTCCCGGCGAGCGTCCGCGAACCGGTTTAGCTGCGCCTCCGCGTCGCCGAGATCGACATAGAGGCCGGGTTCGGACTCGCCCAGGTCTGCGGCTCGCAGCATCTCATCCACGCCACGGGCCTTCTGGTCTTGGGCTACGAGGGCCTGGCCCAGCGCCCAGTGATAGCGGGCCTGCAGCGGATCGACACGAACCGCCAGCTCGGTCCGGCCCTGCAAGTACCACACGTCCGCCAGCACCGGTAAGGCTCCCAGCGCGATGGCCGCGACTGCCAAAGCGATCGCCAAGACAGCGCGCCATGCCGCCGGCCGCGCGACTGCCGGCGACGGTATTTCCTGCGGCTGAGCGCGCGCGACGTCAAAGGCTCTGACCGCCGACCATGCCGTTCCAGCTATCAGCCAGAAGGCGCCAGTGGCAGGCGCCCAATCAAAGTTGGGCAGCACCCACACGCTGTATCCGATGCAGGCTGCAGCCAGGGCGCCGGTCTCGCCGCCGGAGCGCGCGCGCCAGGTGCCATGCAACAGCACGACCAGGACGACGCCTAGCGCGACGACGCTGAGGATGCCCTGCGTCGCCGCGATGTCGAGAGGACCGGAATGAATTCGGTCGAACGTCACGCCCGGCGACCAGTCGCCGCTCAGGAACCTACCGAACGTGAGCCCCGTTGCGTCCTCGCCCCACCCGGTCACGGGCCGGGCGGCGATCATCCGAAGCGCGTCACGCCAGAGCAGGACGCGGCTGCGGGCCGGGTCATTGTTGAGCTGGCTCAACGGGCCCGCCACGATCAGGTAAAGTGCAGCCGCGAGAATTGCCGCCGAGACGGCAGTCGCCAGCGCGGCGGCACGGCCTCGCAGCAAGAACACGATCACGGCGAGCCCGCCGGCCAGCGCTCCGAGGCCACCGCTCCGTGATGTCGTCGGATAGATGCCGGCCGCCAGAACCGCGGCGCCGAGCCACCACGCGACCGTAAATTGATCACCCCGAAGTCCCCGTGAGACTGCGAGTGGAAAGGCCATCGCGATCAACGCCCCAAGCAGGTTGGCGTTGCCCAGGTCCCCATCCGGGCGGTAGGGGACGTTCTGGGATAGCTGAACCAGCGCCTCCAGGCATGCGCCGGCTGTCCCGAAAACCAATGCGGCCACCACCCACTCCCTTGAGCGTCGGTCGCGCAAGAGCCAGACCGCCATCGCGAACAGGCCAAGGTAAGCGAGCCGCACCGGCAGGGACTCGTATCGTGTGTACGACCCGGCCAGGCTCAGCGGCCAGGAAACTGAGAAAAGGAAGGCCAGGATGGCTGTCCCGGCGGCAGCGAGCAAAGGCCACTTGAGCCTTCCGAGTGCGCGGCCACCCGGGGCCAGCAGGGCGATCCCGATCCCGAGACAGGCACCGACGATGACGATCGAGGCCCGAGGCAGGATGAATGAATCCTTGGCAATGGGTATAAAGGCGGTGGGTAGGCCCAGCGCGACCACCGCGGGGAGGTAATTACCAAGGCGCCCGAGAAGCGGTCTCATGGCGCCTCCGCCCAAAGAAATCCGTTGGCCGAGTTGGACGCTATATTAGGTGCAGAGGTACCTCGGCGTACCCAAGCAACGTTCGAGGAGGTGCTAGCCCCACCCTAGGCGTAGGAATCCAGGAGGAATAGACCTTGTACCCGTTTGAGAGATTTACTGAGCGAGCCAAGAAGGTTCTGACACTCGCTCAAGAAGAAGCAGAACGTTCCCACCACAGCTATATCGGTACAGAGCACTTGCTCCTGGGCTTGCTCCGCGAGGGTGAAGGCCTGGCCGCCAAGGTCCTCAACAACCTTGGCGTGGAAATCGGCAAGGTCCGCCAGACGATCGAGTCGGTCCTCGGGCGGAACGAGCGGATCATCATCCAGCAGATCATCCCGACGTCTCGCGTGAAGAAGGTGATCGAGATCTCCTTCGAGGAAGCGCGACGGATGGGCCACAACTACGTCGGCACCGAGCACCTGCTGCTCGGGTTGCTCATCGAAGGCGAGGGCATTGCCGCCCACGTCCTCGAGGACCTGGGAGCCACCCTCGACAAGGTGAGATCCGAGATCGAGCGCCTGCTGCACGACTCGAGCGCGGAGACCGAGGCCGAGCCGGCGCCGAAGAAACCATCGAAGACGCCGCTGCTCGACCAGTTCGGTCGTGACCTGACGGAGCTGGCGCGCCGGAACCAGCTCGACCCGGTGATCGGGCGCGAAAAAGAGATCGAGCGCGTCATCCAGATCCTGAGCAGGCGGACCAAGAACAACCCCGCCCTCATCGGCGAGCCTGGCGTGGGCAAGACCGCCATCGCCGAGGGTCTCGCGCAGCAGATCATCCTGGGCAACGTCCCCGAATCGCTGCAGCACAAGCGCGTGCTGACGCTCGACATGGGCGCGCTGGTGGCGGGCACCAAGTACCGTGGAGAGTTCGAAGAGCGGCTCAAGAAGATCCTCGACGAGATTCGATCGAGTCGCGAGGTCGTCCTCTTCATCGATGAGCTCCACACCCTGGTGGGTGCCGGCGCGGCGGAAGGGGCCATCGACGCGGCCAACATCCTGAAGCCGGCCCTCGCACGTGGCGAGATCCAGTGCATCGGCGCCACCACGCTCAACGAATACCGCAAGTACATCGAGAAGGACGCCGCTCTGGAGCGCAGGTTCCAGCCCGTTTTCGTCGACCAGCCGACGCTCGCCGAAACGATCGACATCCTCAACGGTGTCAAGTCTTTGTACGAGAAGCACCACCGGGTGACGATCAGCGACTCTGCCGTGCACGCCGCGGCGGTGCTGAGCGACCGGTACGTGAGCGACCGCGCCCTACCGGACAAGGCGATCGACTTGATCGATGAAGCGTCCGCGCGCGTCCGTATGAAGCTCACCACCATTCCGGACGAGCTCAAGGAGCTGCAGAAGGAGATCAAGAAGCAGAAGACCGACCAGGACGAGTCTGTGAACAAGCAGGATTTCGAGGCTGCCGCGAGCGTTCGCGACAAGGTCAAGAAACTCCAGGACAAGCTTGCCCTCAAGGAAGCGGCGTGGCGCGACAAGCTCGGTGAGACCGTCCCCGAAGTTGGGGAGGAGGACATCGCGCAGATCGTGGCGGCGTGGACCGGCGTCCCGGTGTCGCGGCTCGTCGAAGAGGAGACCTCGCGGCTCCTGCGCATGGAGGACGAGCTCCACAACCGGATGGTCGGCCAGGACGAAGCCATCAAGATTGTGTCCCAGGCCGTGCGCCGCGCACGCGCCGGCCTGAAAGACCCGCGCCGGCCCATCGGCTCGTTCATCTTCCTCGGGCCCACCGGAATCGGGAAGACCGAGCTGGCGCGCGCCCTTGCCGAGTACCTGTTCGACTCAGAAGACAACCTGATCAAGCTCGACATGTCCGAGTTCATGGAACGACACACGACCGCCCGACTGGTCGGCTCGCCTCCGGGTTACGTCGGTTATGACGAGGGCGGGCAGCTGACCGAAGCGGTCCGCCGCAGGCCTTACTCCGTGATCCTTTTCGACGAGATCGAAAAGGCGCATCCCGAGGTCTTCAACATGCTGCTGCAGATCCTCGAGGACGGGCGCCTCAGCGACGCCAAGGGCAAGGTGGTCAACTTCGCGAACACCGTGATCATCATGACCTCCAACCTCGGCATTCGAGACGTCAACCAGGCGGGCACCTCACTCGGGTTCCAGCCGGCCGTGGTCGATGAGTCGGAAGAGGTCGAGCGCCGCCACAAGAACACGAAAGAGAAGATCGACGAGGAGCTCAAGCGGATGTTTCGCCCCGAGTTTCTCAACCGTGTGGACGCGGTCGTCGTGTTCAAGAGCCTCACGACCGGACAGATCCGGCAGATCGTGGACCTGCAGCTGAACAAGCTCAGCAAGCACCTGGTCGAACAGCAGATCACGATCGAGGTCACGGACGCGGCGAAGGACCTGCTCGCCAAGGAAGGCTATGACCGGACTTACGGTGCCCGCCCGCTGCGGAGGGTCATCACGAACCGGATCGAGGACCAGCTTTCCGAGCACCTGCTTCGCGGGAAGATCGCGCGTGGCGACACGGTGCAGATCGACGTCGACGGCGAGGACAGCCTCAAGTTCACGCCGGTCAAGCACCGCCACAAGGAACCCGCGGGCACAGGGGCGGCAGCGAAACCCTAGCTCTCGCCGCGAGAGTCTCGGTGTCTTGACAACCTGGGTTGGCAACGCCCGCACGCCGCCGATAGATTCGTTCGCGGTAGGCGTTGCCGGCTCGGGGGCAATCAGTAGGTCACATCCTTATCGCCGGTTTGCGCGCAGGGGAGCCAAACAGGAGGGACGGCCCCGCCAGGGGTCTGCTGGCGCGGCGCGGCCGGTTTGGCTGCTGGCCGAGCCAACGTTTGCACCGACCAGGCTCCGGGCGTGGCCCACAATTGACGAAAGGTGAGCGCCACACCCCCGCTCAGGCTGCGCCCGCTCGAGATCGGCGATCTGCTCGACGAAACCTTCCGGATGTACCGGCGTCACTTTGTTCTGTTCGCCGGTCTGTCGGTACTCCTTTCCATCCCGGCGGCAGCCCTCTCGGGGATCGTCACGGGCACGCTGCTCACCGAGTTTCTTCAGGAGACGACCAACGGCCAGGCGCCCAACCTCGCGAACATCCAATCGTCCCTGGTCCTGGCCGGCATCTTCCTCGTCGTCGACCTTGCGCTGCTCCCTTTCTTCTACGGAGCGGTCACCTACGCGGCTTGCGAGTCGGCGCTCGGCCGGCCGGTCACGGCCCCCGGCGTGCTCATGGGGGTGCTCCGAAGGTACTTCCCGCTGTTCGGCTACTGGTTACTCATCGGGCTGATGGCGGTCGTGTTCTGCCTGCTTCCGCTCTGGATCTGGATCTGGGTGGGCTGGGTCGTGGTCGTGCCGGTGATGTTCATCGAAAACGCCGGCCTCGGAGCGGCGATGGGCCGCAGCTGGCGACTCGTCGAGGGACGCTGGTGGCGCACATTTCTGATCCTCTTTCTGATGTTCATCCTCTTTTACGCGGTGCGCATCGCGCTCAGCGCGTTCATCGCGCTGGGCCAAACGCTGCTGCAGCTCGTCGTGTCGTCGGTCGTGGTCCTCTGGATCTCGGGAGCGACGAGCGTGATCGTCGATTCACTCGTCAACCCAATCCTCCAGATCGCGATCGTCCTGATCTACTTCGACCTGCGCGTCCGGCGGGAAGGGCTGGACCTGTTCCAGCTTGCGCAAGCACTGCCAGCACCACCTCCGCCGCCGCCTCCTACCTTGGCGCCCGCCCGCTGAAGCGCCTCATCCCGGCGCCCGCCACTGTCCTGGCCTCGCTGTTCCTCGCGTGCTCATTCGTGACTGCGACACCGGCGGCGGCCGACCCGCCGCCCCCTCCCACTTACAGACAAGCGGTCGAGGACGCGTACAACCTGGTTCGGGCTGCCGCGCCCAATGACAACGCGAGCGCGCGCAACGCCGTCAGCGCCCTCGAGGCCGGCACCGGCACGACGCAGCTGGAGATCCTGTCCGACCTTCAACGCCAGCCGCCCGATTTCGAAAACGCCAAGGCCCGCCTGCTTGCGCTCCTGGCCGCACTGGATCGGCCGGCCGACACGTCCGACCCGCAGCTTGCGCAGCAGCGCTTGCACGACGTGCTGGCCATGCATCGCTACGACGCGCTGCGCAGGCCCCCCTCGCTGCTCGACCGTTTCTCTCAGTGGGTGCGCGATCGGATCGACCAGCTGTTGAACCTTCTCTTCGGCGGTGGGGGAGCCCACGCCCCGGGATGGTTCTTTTACCTTGTGGGCGCGGCGGTCCTCGCGGCGGTCGCGGTGATCGTGTTTCGTTCGACGCGAGGGCGATTCATCGAGGGACTGATAGCGAACCAGCCCAGCGGTCCCCGGGCTCCGGCCGACTATTTCGCGCAGGCCGATCGTCTCGCCGCCAGGGGCGACCGGGTCGGTGCGATTCGCAACCTGTGTGCGGGTGTGGCCGCCACGCTGGCCGGCGAGCGCACGTGGGAGGGGAGCCCGCTGACCGTGCGAGAGATCTTCCAGGCCGCCCCCGACCCGGCCCGCCTGCACCCGCTGCTGGTGCCGTTCGAGGCCGCCATTTATGGCGGTCGAGATGTCGACGCTGCGACCTACGAGCGGGCGATGGCGGTCGCCGCACCATTCCGCCAGCCGGCGGAGTTGGCCGCATGAGAGGAGCACGGGGGTGGGTGGTCGCGGGATTGATCTCTGTAGCCATCGCAGCTCTCGCCTTCATGGTCCAGCCGCATCAGGACTCACCTGAACACAGCTCGAACAGCGATGCCGCCAACGGCACCTCGGCGGCGCGTCTTTTCGCCGCGGCCATGGGTCATCCGACCGACCAGGTCAGCGGGGCCTTCGCGCTCCCCGAGCCCTTCGGGGTCATGTTCGTGTTCACCCCGACCAGCCCCTACACGGCCGACGAAGCGGAAAGGACCCGACTGTGGGTCCGTTCAGGCGGCCTTCTCGTCTACGCGTCTGAGAAGGGAGACCCTGAGCTGGACCGCGCCTTTGGGGTGACTCGGCTTGGCGGCTACACAGATGGAAGCGTTCAGATCGGTGATCCCGTCGTTCCCGGAGTTTCCAACGTCGCGGGCGCCTCGGTCGTGATGCCGCTGGATCCCGGCCCCGACCAGGTCCCGTTTCTGCGTACTCCGGACGGCCTGGTGGCCGGCTACCTACAGCGAATCTCGTCAGGCGCCGTGGTCGTCCTGGCCGACCCGCTCGTGCTTTGCAACGGCTACCTCGACAAGCGCGACAACGGCCGCCTGCTGGCCGACCTCCTGGGTCTTGCGAGCCCAAGCGCAGCCGTTCTCTTCGACGAGTATCACCATGGCGTCATCCTCAGCGACTTCAGCCCCCAGGCCTGGGTCACGACTCCTTGGGGCGCCGCTCTGCTGTGGCTGCTGGTCGCGATTTTTGCGGGGCTCGTGCTTCGGGGCCGGTCCTTCGGCCCGCGCATCGCGCGGCCGGCCGAGGCGGCACGCGCCGACGTGGAGTGGGCGGTCGCGGTCGGCCAGCTGCTTCGCCGCTCGAGTGCGCGCGCCGTCACGCTCGGCCTTCTCGCCACGGCAACGGAGCGTACCGTCGCCGCTCGGACCGGCATTCCGCTGCAGCCGCGCGAGCGCTTCTGGAATGCTCTGTGGGTGCGTGTGCCCGCTCTGGCCGCTGACCTCGCGGAGGCTGAGAACGCCCTCTACGCTTCCGCGGCGAGCGAGGCAGACCTGCTGAAAGCGGCCCAGCGGCTGCATCGCATCGCCCACCCGGTCGCGGTGGGAGCGCGCGAGCGGACACCTGCGTCGGATAGGGTGGCCTGATGGCCGGCACAACTTCAGTTGCTGCACCCGATTTCTACGCCCGGCTGCGTGAGCAGCTGGTCAAGGCCGTGGTCGGCCAGGAGGACGCGATCCGTCTCTGCGCCATTGCGCTCGTGGCTCAAGGCCACGTTCTGCTCGAGGGCGTTCCCGGAACCGGCAAGACTCTCCTCGCGAAATCGATCGCCCGCGCGCTCGCGCTCGAATACGGGCGTGTCCAGTTCACCCCCGACCTCATGCCGGCCGACATCGTGGGCACCTCCGTCTACGACCTCACGAATAGGACTTTCGCTCTGCGGCGCGGGCCGATCTTCACCAACGTCCTGCTCGCTGACGAGATCAATCGCGCACCCGCCAAGGTTCAGTCGGCACTGCTCGAGGCGATGGAGGAGCGCGGAGTGACCCTGGAAGGCCAGCAGCTGGCGCTCCCGGCTCCCTTCTTCGTCCTCGCGACTCAGAACCCGGTCGAGTACGAGGGCACCTACCCGCTGCCGGAAGCACAGCAGGATCGCTTCCTCTTCAAGGTGCGGCTCGACTATCCATCGGCCGCGGATGAGATGGAGGTGCTGCGCCGGTGGGAGTCGGGGATCGAGCTGCGCGATCCTGTCAAAGCCGGCGTCGAGCCCGTGCTGGGTGCGGAAGACATCGAGGCGTGCCGGAAAGAGGTCGCGAAGGTAGTCGTCGACGAGAAGATCCGCTCTTACGTGGTCGAGCTGGCGTCGGCCACCCGCACGGCGCCCGAGATCGCCCTTGGCGCGAGCACGCGTGCCGAGGTCCTGCTGATGCTCGCCGCCCGCGCGTATGCGGCGTTCGAAGGTCAGCCGTTCGTAACGCCCGACCACGTGAAGGCGCTGCTCGCCCCGGCCTTCCGCCACCGCTTGATCCTCCGTCCGGAGGCGGAGGTCGGCGGCCAGACACCCGACAGCGTCCTGGAAGCCGTGGCCGGCCGGGTCGTCCCTCCGCGCTGACCGGCCAGCCCAACCTGTTCACATGACACGCGGGCTCGCACCACAGCCCCGACTGCTCTGGGCGGTCGGCATCGGCGCCGGCCTGATCGCGCTTGCGATCGTCTCACCGGTCCTGGGCTTTGTCGCCGTCGTCTATCACGCCGGCCTGGTCATCATCGCCACGCGAGACCTGGCGCTTCTGCCCGGCCGCTCCGGCTACCGCGTCCGCCGGACAATGCCCGAGCCTTTCTCGCTCGGCGAGCGCGAGGACGTCACCGTCGTGGTCGACAACCCGGCCGCGGCGGGATTGAACGCTCTTGTCGCCGATCACGCGCCCGCGGGCCTGAAGCCTCAGCCTCGAGAGCTCAGCGGCCGATTCGATGCAGGCGGCCGGCTGCAGGTCGTGTACCAGACGACTTCGCCGCGACGCGGGGCCTATCCGTTTGGCCCAGTCGACCTGCAGGTCTGGCGCGACGAGGGCTGGTGGCGCAGGCAGGTCCGCCTCCAGCAACCCGACGAGGTGGCGGTGTTTCCCAACGTGGTCGCGATCAAGCGCATCCAGCTGACGCTGCGGCGAGGCCTGCGCGCGATGGCCGGCATGCGACGCGCCCGCCCGCCCGGCGCATCCACCGCATTCGCCGGGCTGCGCGACTACGTGCGCGGAGACGACATGCGCCGGGTGAGCTGGACCGCGACCGCCCGGCGCGACCATCCCGTCGTCGTGGAGGTCGAGGCGGAGCGCGGCCAGAACGTCATGATCGCGATCGATTGCGGCCGGCTCATGACGGCGCCGGCGGGGGAGCTCGACAAGCTCGACCATGCGGTCAACGCCGCCCTGATGCTCGCCTGGGTCGCTCACGCTTACGGAGATCGCGTCGGCCTGATGACGTTCGACGACCACGTCACTGGTTTCCTCAAGCCTGAGCGGGGCAGCTCGCAGATTCGCCGGCTGACCGAGGCGCTCTACTCCATCAGGTCACAGTCCGTCGAACCGGACTTCGGCCATGCGTTGACGCACCTGGCTCTGCGGCTGGGCCGCCGTTCGATGGTCGTGGTCTTGACGGACGTGCAGGACCCGGAGGCTTCGAAGGAGCTCGTCGCGCATTGCCTTCGACTCTCCGCCAAGCACCTCGTGCTGGTCGTGGCGATGTCCGACCCGGCCGTTCTGAGCGCCCGCGACTCCGCGATCGACACCTCGGCGCGCGCGTACGAATGGGCCGCCGCGGAACAGTTTGTGGCGAGCCGCCGCGAGAGCTTCGAATTGCTGCGGCGGGGCGGCGTGCTCGGCCTCGACGTCGTCGCCGGCAGCCTCAGCCCCGCTCTGGTCGAGCGCTATCTGGAGCTGAAAGAACGGGCTCTTCTCTAATTGATTGAATGTGCGCCCTGCGCGCGCCCGGCCGGCCGCCCGCTGCGCAGCAAATACGAATAGAAGAGAAGTCCAGTCGTCAGGCCGATCGCCAGCTTGACCGGGAACGGCGCACCTGACGGTGAGATGTTGCCCTCGATCGTGCCCGCGACCACGTGCAGGGGTGCGAGGCCGAGCAGCAACGTGAAGGCCCGCGGTGCCGCCATGGCGAGCGCGTCGGACCGGCTGCGGTTGCCTGGAGAGATGAGCGCCCAGCCGAGCATCAGGCCGCCCGCCCCCTGCGCGATCACGATCGAGAGCTCGAGCACGCCGTGTCCGATTACGAAATCGAACAGGCCGCCACTCAATCCGTAAGCCTGGGTCAGCCCGAACAATCCGCCGAGGCTGATTCCGTTCGTGATCATCACCCACATCACCGGCAGCCCGAAGAAGATGCCCAGCGCGAACGCCAGCATCGAGACCCAGATGTTGTTGATCATGATCAGCCCCCCGGCCACGACGCGGGTATCGGCCGGGATGTGGGTCCACAGCTGATGGTGATGAACCGAATCGATCAGCTGCGGGGACGCGATGGCATAAGCCGCGTCAGGGTTGGCCAGGACCACGAAATAGCTCACGATCGCCGGCACGAACATCAGCGCTCCCGCGGCGAGCAGGTACGGCGCCGACTCCCGATACGTGCGCGGAAGGGTTTCCGTGTAGAAGGCGCGGATGCGTTTCCAGACCTCGCCACCGCGGCGGTAGACGGTGCCGTGACCGCGGGCGACCAGGCCGTTGAGGTAGCGATGGACGGGCTCGCCCGGCCAGTCGCGCTGAGCACGCGCCAGGTCTGCCGTGGCGCGCCTGTACAGGGCGGCCAGCGTCAGCACCTGCGCCGGCCCCAGACCGTTGAGGTTCCCGCCGCCGGCTCCGGCGATCAGGTTCTCGAGGCGGTTCCAGTCGTCGCGCCGCAGGGCCACGAAATCCTCCGCTCTCAATGCAGTTGACTCACCTCACGCCCAAAATTACCTGACATGCAACCGCTGCCGGACAGCGATCTCGTCGTCGCGACGCCTGAGCGGGTCTCTTTCGACTACCAGATCGCCGGCCTGGGAACTCGAGCCATCGCGCAGGTCCTCGATCTTCTGATCGTCGGCTTCATCCTCACGGCCGTTTATTTCGTCGCCATTGCCGTGTCCGTCGCCGGCTTGAGCATTGCCATTCTGTTTTTTGCGATCGGCGCCTTCGTCGTCATCTTCGGCTACTTCTGGCTGAGCGAATCGCTCTGGTCTGGGCAGACGGTGGGGAAGAAGGCGTTCCGGCTGCGGGCGGTGGGTGATCGAGGCGAGCCGCTCACGTTCGCGCAGGCAGGGATCCGCAACATCGTGCGGATCGTCGACTTTCTTCCTTACGCGTACGGCGTCGGGCTGATCGTGCTGTTCGCCAACGGCAAGGGCAAGCGGCTCGGAGACCTGGCGGCGGGGACCATCGTGGTCAAGGACTCAGATCACGTCTGGCTCTGGCAGGTGCCAGGGGCACAGGGCCCGGCGCCGCCGCCGGTCGCGTACGCGCCGGCGTCGGCCGCGGAGCTCACGCTGCGCCGGCTCGAACCCGAGCTGCGCCGCTTTGTGACCTCATACGCGAGGCGGCGGCCGGAGCTCTCGCTGCAGGTGAGGGTCCAGCTTGCGACCCAGGTGCAGTCGAGCCTGCGGACCGCGCTTCCCGACGTCTTCGCGGAGAGCGGGCCCCTCGCCGCCCTCGATCGGCTGGCCGATCTCGAACGCTCGTAGCCGGTGATGGTGGTTTAAGCCCCTCACCCTAGCCCTCTCCCCGAAGGGGAGAGGGAAAAGAACGGGACGCCGCCCCGGGGGTAGTCAGGGCGGCGCCTTCACGCTTCAAGGAGCCGGGGGGTCTACTTCCGTTCCTCTCAAGTAATAAAACGCCTGAGCCGGTAAAAGGCTACGCGCGCACTTGTAAATCCCTACCGTGGGTGGGAGAGTAATCCCTCCCCATGGTCAAATCCACGATCACCTTTGTCTGTACGGAATGCGGTGGCGAGAGCCTCCGCTGGTCCGGCCAGTGCCCGCACTGCAACGCCTGGAACACGCTTCAAGAGTTCCAGGTCCGCAAGGCGGCCGCGGGCAAACAGGCGTCGCAAGTCAAGCGGGCCGGCTCCGCAAAACCGGTCGCCCTGAGCGAGATCGCCAGCGAGGCCGCCCCGCGCCGGACGCTCGCGTGGGACGAGCTGAACCGCGTGCTCGGGGGCGGGATCGTGCCGGGCAGCCTGGTGCTGGTCGGCGGCGAGCCGGGCGTCGGCAAGTCGACCTTGCTGATGCACGCGGCCGCCCAGGTCGCACAGAGCGGCGATTCGGTGCTCTACGTGTCCGGCGAAGAGTCGGCCCAGCAGATCCGCATGCGCGCGCAGCGGCTGGGAGCCGTGGAAGCGGGCATCTTCCTCCTGGCCGAGAACGATCTCGACGTGATCTGCGATGCCATCTCGGCCGAGCCGCCCGCCCTGGTGATCATCGACTCGATCCAGACCGTGACGGATGCCGGCTTCGAGGGCAGCGCGGGCAGCGTGACCCAGGTCCGCGAGTCCGCCGCGCGCCTGATGCGGCTGGCGAAGGAGATCGGGGTTCCGATCTTCCTGGTGGGACACGTGACGAAAGACGGCTCGATCGCCGGACCCAGGGTACTTGAGCATATCGTTGACACCGTGCTGTACCTGGAAGGCGACCGGAGGCAGGAGCTTCGCATCCTCCGCGCGATGAAAAACCGCTTCGGCTCGGCCGAGGAGATCGGCGTGTTCGCAATGGGCGAAACCGGCCTGGAGGAAGTGCCAGACCCGTCGGCCGCTCTGCTCGGTGCGGCGGCCACCTCATCGCCGGGCACCGCCATCGTGGCCGCCCTCGAGGGCACCAGGCCCCTGCTGGTCGAGATCCAGAGCCTCGTGAACAGCACAGAGAACAGCATGGTGAGAAGGATCGCGAACGGGATCGACGTCAACCGCCTCCACATGATCCTGGCGGTCCTGGAAAAGCGTCTCACCTACAAATTCGGTAAGTCGGACATCTTCGTCAGCGTCGCGGGCGGCATCCGGGTGACGGAGCCGGCCGCGGATCTCGGTCTTGCCCTGTCGATCGTCAGCAACCAGAACAACAGGCCATTGCCAGACGGCCTGGTTGTCATCGGTGAGCTGGGGTTGACGGGTGAGGTGCGCCGCGTCGGCCAGCTCGAACGCCGCCTCCAGGAGGCGGCTCGGCATGGACTCACGCGCGCTTTGATTCCGGCCGGCGCCAAAGCCGGTCGGCATTCCGGCCTCGAGGTCGTCGAGGTACGGACTCTGGCGGAGGCGGCCTCCGCCGCGTTTTCTACACCTATGAGGTCTGGCGCATTCATCGCAGGAGCCGAGGTATCGGTCTCTTGAGGAGGTAACCCGTGAAGCGTTCCGAGTTTCTCGCCCGGTGGTTAGGGGCGGGGCTCGGAGTGGTCGGTGGTTTTGCCCTCGGTTATTTCATGGTCCGCAGTGTGGGGAACCCGCACCCCGGATACATCATCATCGGGCTGACCACGCTGGAAGGATTGATCTTCGCCTACCTGGGCACGCCTTACGTGCTCGGCGGGTGGCGAACGTTCAACTTCCGGCTGACGAGCACTCCGCTGCCCGACCTGTTGAGCGGTCTGCTCGGCATGGTCGTCGGCCTTGTCATCGCCGTTCTCATCGGTGTGTTCATTCGCGACCTTGTCGCCCCGTACGGGATCGCGCTTTCGTTCGTGCTCGCCCTCCTGCTCGCGGCGCAGGGCGCTTCGATCGGGCTCACGCGCCGCGCGGAGCTGGCCTCTCTATTCTTCGGTGGCGCGCGCGAGTCAGACGAACATCGCCTGAGCGCGGTGCTGCTCGATACGTCGGTCATCATCGACGGGCGCATCCAGGACATCGCCAAGACCGGTTTCGTGGACATGCCGCTGGTGATCCTCAGCTCGGTGCTGCGCGAGCTCCAGATGGTGGCGGATTCGGCGGACGCAACGCGCCGGCGACGGGGACGGCGTGGCCTGGACGTGTTGACCGAGATGCAGAAAGACACCTCGATCAACCTGCAGGTGACCGAAGACGAGACTGCGCCCGGCACAGAGATCGACGCGCACCTCGTGCGCACCGCAAAGCACAAGGGCTGGGCGATCATGACCAACGACTTCAACCTCAACCGCATCGCGCGGCTGGAAGGCGTCGGCGTGCTCAACCTCAACGAGCTGGCGCAGGCGATGCGACCGGTCGCGATCCCTGGCGAGGAGATCGTGGTGACGGTCGCCCGCGAGGGTAAGGAGGCGGGCCAGGGCGTCGGCAGCCTCGACGACGGCACCATGGTCGTGATCCAGAACGGCCGCCGCCTGCTCAACCAGACCATCACTGCCACCGTCACGTCGGTGATCCAGACCTCGGCCGGCCGGATGATCTTCGCCGAGCCGGCCGGACCGGACTCCCGGCCGCCGAATGGGAGAAAACGGCCCACTTGACGACGGTAGGAGCCATCGTTGCGGCCGCGGGCTCGGGCTCGCGGCTCGGGCGCGGCAGCAAGGCGCTGGTCCAGCTGAACGGCCGGACCACGCTCGCACGCGTGCTCGAGCTCTTCCTTGCCCTGGACGAGGTGGACAGGATCGTGGTCGTCGGTCCGCCCAGCCGGCTCGAGAACGCCGAGCGCGAGGTGCAATCGCTTCATCCGCGCAAGCCGGTGATCGTCAAGGCCGGCGGCGAGAGCCGGCAGGAGTCCGTCCGCGCGGGGCTGGCCGCGCTCGGTGAGTGCGACTTCGTCCTCGTGCACGACGCGGCGCGGCCGCTGGCGACCGCGACGCTCGTGCGCAGGGTGCTTGCCGCGGCGATGGAGTCAGGGGCGGCGTTCCCCGCGATCTCTCCTCGCGACGCGGTTAAGCGCGTCGAGGGCAACCGCCTGGTCGAGAGCCTCGACCGCACGCGTATCGTCCTGGCGCAGACGCCCCAGGCATTTGCTTACGAGCTCCTCGCCCGCGCTCACCGCGAGGCTGCCGACGCGGGGCTGGTCGGCGACGACGACGCGCAGCTGGTGGCCGCCACAGGCCATGCCGTGACAGTGGTCGAGGGTGAGCCGGCCAACATCAAGCTCACGACCCCGGAGGACCTTGGCGTGGTGGAGGCGCTGATCAGGGAGCAGGAGGCCGCCGCCCATGCCGCCGCCGAATGAGGGTCGGCATCGGCTATGACGTCCACCGCCTGAAGGCCGGCCGCGATCTCATCCTCGGCGGAGTGCCGATCGGTCACCCCGTGGGACTCGACGGCCATTCGGATGCGGACGTGCTCACGCACGCCGTGATCGACGCGCTGCTCGGCGCCGCAGGCCTCGGAGACATCGGAACTCTGTTCCCACCCACCGACCCGAAATACAAAGGCGCCTCGAGCCTTGGCTTGCTGTCGACGGCTGCCCAGGCGGTGCGCGCGGCCGGTTATCGAATCGGGAACGTCGACGCGACGGTGATTGCGGAGGAACCACGCCTGCACCCGCACCTGCATCAGATGCGGGACAACATCGGCAACTCGTTGAAGCTCGGGATCGACCGCGTCAGTGTCAAGGCCACGTCACCCGAAGGGCTCGGCGCGCTGGGCCGCAAGGATGGCATCGCGGCGCAGGCCATCGCGCTCATCGAGGCGGTTCACCGCCTCGACGATCAAACGGAAGAAACGTGACGCTCAGGCTTCACAACACGCTGACCGCCACCAAGGACGTATTCGAGCCGGTCGCAGCGGGCCAGGTCGGCATGTACACCTGCGGGCCGACGGTGTGGAACTATGCCCACGCCGGCAACCTGCGCGCCTTCCTCGTCTACGACCTGGTGCGGCGCCACCTGCAGGTCAGCGGCTATGACGTGACGCATGTGATGAACCTGACCGACATCGACGACAGGATCCTCGACCAGGCGATGCACGCCGGCGTAACGATCGGCGACTACGTGAAGCCTTACGTCGCCGCGTTCTTCGAGGACATGGGAGCGCTACGCGCCCAGCCTGCGACGCACTATCCCCGCGCGACCGAGCACATTCCCGAAATGGTCGAGATGATCTCCGAGCTCATCGAAAACCAGCACGCATACATCGCCGACGGCGACGTGTACTTCCGGATCGCCAGCTTTCCCACCTACGGAGCTCTTTCGCACCTCGACCGCGCCGGCCTGCGCGCGGGTGCGCGCATTGCACAGGGGGGCCGCGGGCTGGGCTCCGCCGAGCCCGTGCCAGGGGGGGCGTCCTCCCGCATTCGACAAGACAAATATGACAAGGAGTCGGTCAGCGACTTCGCGCTATGGAAGAAGGCCCAGCCGGACGACGAGAAGCTGGGCGCGGCCTGGGACGCACCGTTCGGCCGCGGCCGGCCCGGCTGGCACATCGAATGCTCGGCGATGAGCAAGCGCTACCTCGGCGTGACGCTCGACATCCACGCCGGCGGCGTCGACCTGATGTTCCCGCACCACGAGAACGAGATCGCTCAATCGGAAGCCGCCAACCACAAACAGTTCGCGCGCTTCTGGCTGCACTCGGAGCACCTCGCGGATGCAACCGGCGAAAAGATGTCGAAGAGCGCGGGCGGCTTCACTACTCTGAGAGACCTCACCGATGCCGGCCACGACCCGGTCGCAGTCCGCTTCTTCCTGCTGGCGAGCGCCCATTACCGGACGCGCTTGCGTCTGAGCACGGAATCGCTTCACGCCGCGGCCGAGCAGGTGCGGCGCCTGCGCGAGTTTGCGGATCGGGTGCAGCGATCGACGCCCTCGGATGTCGACGATGGCGATTTGCTGCGGCGGATCGGCGAGGTTCGCACCGGCTACCGCGAGGCGCTCGACGACGACCTCAACCTGCCGCAGGGCGTCGGCCTGGTGTTCGAGCTCGCCCGAGAAGCCAACGCCGCGATGGACTCAGGACGCGTCGGCGAGCGCAGCCGGGATGCCCTGCTGCTGCTGGTCGACGATTTCGACGCGCACCTCGACATCGTCCGTTCGGAGGAGCCGGGCCTTGCGCAAGAGGTGGCACGGCTGATCGCCGAGCGCGAGGCGGCGCGTAAGGGCCGTGACTTTGGGCGGGCCGACCAGATTCGCGAGGAGCTTCGGGAGAAGGGGATCGCGCTGGAAGACTCAAAGGAAGGCGTGCGCTGGCGCCGCGTCCGATGAAGCCTCGAGCGCCTCGCGGTCCAAATCGGCCGGCGGGGAACACCACCGCGCGCCGCACTGGAAATGAGAGCGCGCGAAACGTCCTCACTGCGGCTACTGCGCTCATCCACGGGCGCAATGCCGTGCTCGAGGCGGCGCGCGCCGGGCGGGTCGTCAGGGTTTACCAGGCCGCAGGCCTCGGTCACGACCCGCGCCTCGACGAGCTGGCGCGCCTCGCTCGGGTCGAGGTCGTCCCGGCCGAGCGGCTCGACGTGATCGCCCCCGGCGTGCACCAGGGCGTTGCCGCGGAGCTCAAGCCTCGCAAGGAGTGGCCCCTGAAGGAGCTGCTGGCGACCGATCCGTCGTTGCTGGTCGCGCTCGACTCGATCATGGACCCGCAGAATCTCGGGGCCATCCTCCGGAGCGCGGAGGTCGCCGGTGCGGACGGCGCTATCATCCCGGAACATCGCAGCGCGCCACTTTCACCGGCGGCGGTCAAGGCGAGCTCCGGCGCGAGCGAGCTCCTCCGAATCTCGATGGTGTCGGGCATGCCGTCCGCGGTCGCGGAGGTCAAGCGGTCCGGCCTGTGGTGTGTCGCGCTCGACCCGAGAGGCGAGATCTACGCCTGGGAATTCGACTTCACCCAGCGCGTCTGCATCGTGGTCGGCAGCGAGGGCGAAGGCGTGCACCGGCTGGTCAAGGAGCGCTGCGATGCGCGGGTGCGCCTGCCGGTGAAAGGCCACATCGCGAGCCTCAACGCGTCGGCCGCGGCGGCCGCTTTGCTGTACGAGGTCGAAAGACAGCGGACCATTGGCCGTTCCTAGACTGGTTCGCTGTGCCTGACGCCACCCTGGAGCTCGAGCGCGCCGCCGCGGACATACCGCTGACCCGCTCTGCCCGTGAGATCCTCGAGCGAGCCGCCGCTTCGGCGAAGGCGCGTGGGGCGAGCGCCAGCCCGACCGACGTGCTGCTGGCGATCCTGTCCAGCCGCGGCAGCCTGGCCGACGAGGCGATCCGCGCCCTTGGCATCGACCCTTCGTCGATCACCTCGCAGCTGCTTCCCCCCGACGTGGCCGGCGTGGAGCCGATCCCGATCCGCCAGCTGCTGGTGAACGCCAACCGCGAAGCCCAGGTGCTGGGCCATTACCAGGTCGACTCGATCCACCTTCTGCTTGCGATGCTCTACAGCGACACGCGAGAGACGTCCGCGCCGCTTCAGAAGGCGGGACTGACGCTCTACGACCTCCGCCGCCACCTTCAGGCCGGGACCAAGGTGGACTTCCAGCCGGGGGAATCCGACCGGCTTCAGGGCGGCCGGTCCCAGCCGCAGCCTGCGCGGTCGAACCAGACGGCTGCGCCCGCAAGGTCCCGGCCCGACGCCGCCCTGCGCAGGAAGCCGCTGCCGTCGATGCGCGGTGTGATCCAGGTCAGCCCCGTGTTCCTCGGCCTTATCGCAGCCACGGCCGCATCCGGGGTGATGTTGTGGTTTGGGATCCTTCCCGCCTTCGTCGGACCGCTGACCATCCTCTTCGTCACCGCGGGCTGGATCACCTCGGTCTGCGTGCACGAGTTCGGGCACGCGCTGGTCGCCTACCTCGGCGGCGATCGGAGCGTGCGAGCCTCCGGCTACCTCGACCTCAATCCGCTGCGCTACACCAACATCCTGCTGAGCCTGGTCATGCCCGTGCTCTTCCTGCTCCTCGGCGGCATCGGCCTTCCGGGCGGAGCGGTCTATATCGACCGCGGCGCGCTCCGCAGCCGCACCTGGGACTCGGCGGTCTCGGTGGCAGGCCCCGTGGGCACCGCGCTCTGCGGCCTGCTCGTCGCCATTCCGTTCCTGGTGCCGGGCAACGCGGGGTGGCTCAACGCGACCAACGCCGGCTTCTTCGGGGCGCTCGCCTTCCTGGGGTTCATCGAAGCCATCGCGTTCGTTTTGAACCTGCTGCCGGTGCCGGGGCTCGACGGGTTCGGCATCATCCGGCCCTGGCTGCCCTACGCCGTGCAGGGCCTGGCGAATCAATACGGGCAGATCGGCATCCTTGCGGTCTTTGCGGTGCTGTGGTTTGTCGCGCCGGTCAGCCAGGGCTTCTTCCAGTCGATCTACCAGATCACAGGCAGCTTTGGCATCGACCCGCAGTTGATCGACTTCGGCCGCTCGAACATGCGGCTTCACTGATGGAACGGGTGGTTGTCGACGGGTACAACGTGATCCACGCCTGGCAGCAGCTCAAGCGGCTCATGGGCGAGGCTACGCTGGAGGCCGCTCGCGAAAAGCTGATCGACCGCCTGTCGGTGTTCGGCATGGTGGCCGGAGCGGACGTGACGGTCGTGTTCGACGCACATCATTCCGCGGCGCGCTCCAACAGCGAGGAGCTGATTGAGGGCGTGCACGTGCTGTTCACGCGCAAGGGTCATTCGGCCGACCACGCCATCGAGCGCATCGCCTACGCCGCGTCCGAGGTGGGCGACGTGATCACCGTGGCAACGTCTGATCGGTTCCAGCGTGACCTCGTGCGGGGTATGGGCGGGGCGGTGATCAGCGCGCTCGAGCTGGAGCGCCGCGTCCTGGATGCCGAGGCGGAGATGGACCGCCGGGTAAAGCGTTACCAATGACACAGGTGCGCCGCACGAGAATCGTCTGCACCATCGGGCCCGCGAGCGCCTCGCCGGCGATCCTTCGCACGATGATCCAGGCCGGCATGGACGTCGCCCGCCTGAACTTCTCGCACGGCGACCACGCGACGCACCGCCAGGTCGCCGGCGACGTGCGCGAGGCGGCCGAGGCGGCGGGCCGGCCGATCGCGCTGCTGGGCGACCTGCAGGGCCCGAAGATCCGCACCGGTCCGCTGGAGGCCGCTTTTCAGCGCCTCGTGCGCGGGCGCACAGTGATCCTGACCGGCGAATCTCGGACCAGGCGCGCTCATGACGCGCCTTCGAGCCAGGGCGCGGCTCAGACGGACAATCACATCGAAGTCAGCCACCCTGAGCTCGTCGAGGCCCTTCAGCGCGGCGACCACGTGCTGCTGGACGACGGCCGCATCGAGCTCGTGGTGCGCAGCGTCGCGGGCGGTCAGGCCGAATGCTCCGTGATTCGAGGAGGACTGCTCGGCGAACGCAAGGGGGTCAGCGTGCCGGGCCGCCCCGTGCCGATGCCGGCGCTGACCGAGAAAGACCTCGAGGACCTGAAGCTTGCCGTCGAGCTCGAAGTGGACTGGGTCGCGCTGTCGTTCGTGCGCCAGCCAGAAGACGTCCTTCTCTGCCAGAAGCACCTGGGGGAGCTCGCCTGTAAGACCCCGGTGATCGCCAAGCTCGAGAAGCTGGAGGCGATTCGCAACCTGAGCAAGATCCTCGAGGTCGCCGACGCCGTGATGGTGGCCCGTGGCGACCTGGGCGTGGAGCTGAAGCTGGGAGATCTCCCCGCTGTGCAGAAGGACGTGATCGACCGCGCGAACCGCGCCGGCGTCCCGGTCATCACGGCGACCGAGATGCTCGAGTCGATGGTCACCTCGAACCGCCCGACTCGGGCCGAGGCGTCGGACGTGGCGAACGCCATCTGGGACGGGACCGACGCCGTGATGCTGTCGCAGGAGACCTCGGTCGGCGCGCACCCGGTCGAGGCGGTTCGCGCGATGGCGCGGATCTGCCAGTCGGCGGAGCGCCACCCGGATTACCAGCGCGCTCGCCAGCTGTGGCGGGAGCCCGGACAGGTCGGTAGCGCGATTGCCCACGCCGCAGCCACGACCGCCGACGAGCTCGGCGCGCGGGTGATCATCGCGTTCACAGAGTCCGGGACGACCGCGCTGAGGTGCAGCAAGGCGAGGCCGCGCGTGCCCGTGGTGGCGGCGAGCCCGCACCCGGAGGTCCTGCGCAGGACCGCGCTGTACTCAGGGGTCATCCCGCTGCTGGTCAGCCCGGGCAAGGACACCGACCAGATGGTGGCGAACGCGACCGAGGCCGCCCGGCTGAGCGGCCTGGTCCGGGCGGGCGACACCGTGGTGGTCGTGGCCGGTGTGCCGGTCGGCCTGGCCGGCCAGACCAACCTGCTCAAGGTCGAGACTGTCTAAGCGGGCCTTAAAGCGCCCTCGTCCCGCCAAAATTGAGGGCGTGGGGGCCTCTCACGGACTGCTCGGCCGGATTCAGCGTGCCAACGATGACGCATCGCGGCGTTTCGGGCCGAACACCGACGAGGTGGAGGCGTTCATCAACTCAGTCGCCCAGCTCACCCCGTGGCAGTGGCGGCAGGTCCTGGCGGCACGGCGCCTGGTCGCTTCCGTGACGAAGGAAGGCGCGGGCGAGTCTTCGCGCTTGATCCAGGACGCGATCCGGAGCAGCGACGGGCGGATGTCGGAGCCCATGTCCAAGGCGGGCGAGATCCTCTTCGACACGCTCGCGAGGAAGAGCGAGGAAAAGCAGGTCGCGGCCTGGCAGGCTATGTCGGCACTGGTGACGCGGCACCAGCTCTCGGCTTTGAAGTTCGCCGCCCACTACGCCCCGTTCGCGGCGCTGATCCCGGTGTCGGGCTCGGACGTGCTCGAACCGCTGACGCTGCGCTTCATGGCCCAGCTCGGAGGCCTGTCCGCCGAGCAATGCGAAGGCCTGGCCCGCCGCTGGCGGGTCGAGCCCGCTGCTTCTCGCAGCCTGCTCCAGGCGGTTGCCAAGCACCCCGAGGTCAAGAGTGAGGAGTCAGTGGCGATGGCCGCCCTCACGGTCATTCCCGCCCAGATCACGGGCGACTCGGGCTGGGCCGCCGTCCGCACTGCCGTTCACGGTGGGCGCGTGCTGGGATGTGTCTCCGACCTGAGCTCGCAAGAGGTCACCGAGCTGTGGGCGCCCCTGGAAGCGGTGATTCCATTCGCCTCGCTTGTGGAGGACGAAAACCAACCCGCGGCGGAGAGGGTGAAGGCTGCGGTGAGCAGCGCGATCCGCACGATCAAAGCGCCGAGGAAGCGCCTCGCGCCTGCCGTCCCGGCAAAGGTCACCGCTCCGTATGGAGCCAACAGCGCCGAGGTGGCGCTTTTCATCAAGGCGGTCACGGACCTCGCGCCGATCCAGTGGCTTCGCGTGCTGGACCGGCGCACGCTGGTGGCCAGCGTCGCCCGCGACAGCAGCGACGAGCCCGCGGGCGTGGTGCGGTCGATCCTGGCCACCATCGAAGGGACTCGTGAGCTCGACACCTTCACCCGCTGCCGGGCTTTCGCCGCTGTCGAGCGCGCCGGCTACGCGATCGAGTCGGAGGGTCGCATGAAGGTCGAGCAGGCGACGCAGATGTACGCGCCTTTCGAGGCTTCGATACCGCTCGATGAGGCGAACGAGGGCGGCTTCGCACGCCGAGTGGCGTCGCTCAGCAAGCACGACTGGAAGAGGATCGCGGAGGAAGGTCCCGCAGCCAACGAGGAGGCGGTTGCGCCATTGGTCAACGCGGGAGATGCGCTGGTGGACTTCTTCGGCGGCCGGTCGGATGACGAGGCGGTGGCGGCCTGGCATGCGGTTTCGGCGCTGGTTCGGCGGCATCACCTGACCCCGATCAAGTTCGCCGCCTCATACGCGCCGTTTGCCTCCGCGATTCCCGTCACCAATCCACGCTCGCTCGGTGCGATGGTTTCGCGATACATCACGGCCGTGGGTCGCCTGGGCTCGAGCCAGTGCGCCGTGATGGCGCGACAGTGGCAGGTCGACGAAGAAGCCGCCAACGCGCTGTCGAAAGCGACGGTCGACGGTAGCGCCAGACCGGCCGAGGAGGCCGCGGCGCTGGCCGCGGTGGTGACAGTTCCGATGCGCATGGCCGGGAACGTCGGGTGGGCGGCTGTGAAGACGGCGGCGTTCGGCGGCCGGGTGATCGCGTCGCGCTCGCGCCTGACGGCGGATCAGCTGGAAGCTCTGTGGAAGCCGATACAGGGCGCGATCCCGCTCGCATCGCTGGGCGCGCCCGCCCGGGTACGGCGCTAGGCGGGCGGCCGAGGCTTCAAAACTCCGCGTCCCTCGACCTCGACCTTGCGCGCAAAGCGGCGATGAGGATGGGACCAACTGATTGCCCCCTTGCGGGGAGGGAGATAAGGGAACAGTCCGTTTCTTCGATCGCTTACATTCAACGAGAGATGGCGACGATCAAGAAAACGACGAACAGGTCGGCCAGGAGCAGTTCCAGCAACTCTCACGCCCCGAAGTTCAAGAGCGTTCTCGTCGTGTCCGCTCACCCGGACGACCCGGACTTCGGCGCCGGCGGAACGATCGCGAAGCTTGCCAGGGACGGGGCGCGCGTCACCTACGCGATCGTGACCGACGGCTCGCAGGGTGGGGAGGACCCCAAGCAGAAGGACTCCGAGCTCATCGCGATCCGCGAGAAGGAGCAGAGGGCCGCCGCGCGTGTGCTCGGGGTCAAGAAGGTGGAGTTCCTGGGCTACAAGGATGGGCATCTCGCGCCTGACCTGAAGCTGCGCCACGACATCGTCCGGATGATCAGGAAGTACAAGCCCGAGCTGGTGATCACACACCTCCCCGGGCGGGTGCTGGATGCGCCGATGGGCGGCTCGCACCCCGATCACCTGGCCGTCGGTGAGGCGACGATGGCCGCGGTCTATCCCGACTCGCGCAATCCGCGCGCCTTTCGCAGCCTCCTCAAAGAGGGGCTGCAGCCGCACGAGGTGAAGGAGGTCTGGATCCCGTTCTGGACGTCAGGCGACCACCTTGTCGACATCAGCTCGACCCTCGACCAGAAGATCGCGGCGCTGCGCCAGCACAAGAGCCAGGTTGCGAAGCCGGGCCGGGAGTGGGATTTCGAGAAGTTCATGCGCAAGCGCCACCGAGAGGTTGGGAAGAAGGGCGGTTTCCGCTACGCGGAGTCGTTCAAGAGGATCACCGTTTAACCGCTTCTCGGACTGAGTGCCAGATCACCTCGGCCCACGCTGCGTACTGGCTGTCGCCTGGGTGGAGTTCATCAGATGAGATCCAGCCGGGTGTGCCCAAGCCGGAGAGGCTTGCCGCGGTGATGTCGATCCACCCGAACCGGCGCGAGGTCGCCTCCTCGTGCGCGACGTCGTTGTAGGTGTCCGTCAGGTCGCGGATCTGCTCCGGGTCGCCGTACTCACGGGCGGCCGGCACAACCGACCAGTTGGGGATCGAGATGGCGAACGCGCGCCCGTCCGGCTGCATGTCTGTCCCGACCGCGTCATAGATCTGTACGAGGGAGGCGCGGTAGTCGCTCGGCGTGCGTTCGCGGACCAGGTCGTTGACGCCGATCAGGATCGTGACCAGGTCGGGCTTCAGTCGCCGGAGGTGGGGAAGCTCCTTGGCGATCACGTCCAGGGTCGTGAAGCCGTTGACGGCCGGGTTGGTGAGCTCGAGCTTGCGGCCGGTCTTCTCCGCCAGCCGAGTCGCCACGATCGAGGGCCAGCTGTGCTCGGAGCCGGATGAGCCCGTGCCGATCGTGTACGAGTCGCCAAGGGCAAGGTACTGCACGGAATCAGCGCTCGACGTCAGCTAATGCGCTCCAGACGTCGACTTTGGTGCGGACGCGGCGGATCACCTCGTCCGTGAAGTCCGTGGTCGAGGCGTCGCCCCCGAGGTCGGCGGTCCTGATGCCGTCGGAAACCGCCTCGAGCGCCGCCTCGTAGATCGTGCGCGATGCGTTGCGCGCCTGGTCTTCCTTCATGTAGCCCAGCAGAGAGGCGATGGCGAGGATCATGGCCATCGGGTTGGCGACGTTCTTGCCCTGCAGCGACGGCGCCGTCCCGTGCGGCGCCTCGGTCATGACGACCTTGACCGCCCCGCGGTCGTCGAACGCGAGCAGCGTCGATTCCGCGCCGGCGATGGTGCCGAACATCTGCATCACCAGGTCGGACAGCGTGTCGCCGTCCCGGTTGAGGGCCGGGATGACCAGCGACTCCCCGGTCGTGGCGACCAGGAGCGCGTAGGTCGCGTCGATCAGCTGCGGGTCATAGCGGACGTCGGGATGGCGCTTCGCTGCCGCGTCCAGCTCCTCCTTGAACATCCCCTCGTAGACGGGGCTGACGGTGAACTTCGGTCCGCCGAACACCTTGGCCTCGATGCGCTTGGCGTGCGTAAAGGCGTATTCGGCGACGATGCGGCACGTGCGCCGGCTGATCTTCTCGGTCCGGTATGCCCACTCGTCGAGCTCGTGGCCCTCGCGCCACTCCTTGGCGCCGTAAGCGTCGTCCACGGCCATGCGGATCACCGAGATGGGCGCGTGGACCCCGGCCAGCGGCCGGACGCCGGGGATGCGCCGGCCGGTGCGCACGATCACGCGGCCGTCGATCTCCTTGCGAAGGATGGCGTTCGGGCTGCCTACGTCACCCGCCCGTTCGGGGGTGATGGTGGCGGCTTTGATCCCGAATCCGAGCTCGCGGAGGGCTTCCGCGGCTTCGAGGACAGCCTGGTTACGGGTCCTCCGGCGCTCCTCGAGGGAGAGGTCGAAATCGCGCTTTTCGATCTTGAGCCCAAGCACGTCGGGTTCGAGCAGGCGCAGCGCCTCCCGGAGCAGCTCCTCCCCGGTCTGGTCCCCGTGCAGCACGGCTATCGTGGTGGCCACAGGATGATTGTGAGGGGTCTGCTATTATTGACAGCGCCTAGGTAACCTAGGCTTTTTTCTTTTCAGCCCCCACCAAAAGAGCCAACTATGGAAGACATCATCACCCTGGCTTGCGGCGTGTGTAAGCGGCGCAACTACACCACCGTGAAGAACAAGAAGAACGATCCGGACCGGATCGAGCTGAGCAAATACTGCAAGTGGTGCCACAAGCACACCGAGCACAAGGAAACCAAGTAATGGCAGTCACAGCCGACAAGCGAGCAGAGCAGCGTCCGTCGTCGGAGTTCGCTCCGGCGCGATTCCTGCGCGAGGTCTACGAGGAGCTCCGCAAGGTCGTCTGGCCGACGGGCCCGGAGCTATACCGCTACACGCTGGTCGTGATCTTCACCGTGATCCTGCTCGGTGCGTTCATCGGCGGCACCGACTATCTGCTGGGCGAGTTCGCCAAGCGCGTGATCTACAACGGAGCGCACTGATGGCGGTCGAGAAGAGCGCCGCGCCCGAGCAGGAAGCCCAGTGGTACGTGGTCCACGCGTACTCGGGCCATGAGGAGAAGGTCAAGAAGAACCTCGAGAAGAGGATCGAGTCCATGGACATGCAGGACAAGATCCTCCAGGTCCTCGTCCCGATGGAGGATGAGATCGAGATCAAGGACGGCAAGCGCCGCCACGTGCAGAAGCGGATCTTCCCCGGCTACATCCTCGTCCGGATGGTCATGTCGAACGAGTCGTGGTTCGTCGTCCGCAACACGCCCGGCGTGACGAGCTTCGTCGGCTCCGCGAACAGCCCGGTTCCCCTCCAGGAAAAAGAGGTGCGGGCGATCCAGAAGCAGATGAAGCAGGAAGCGCCGAAGATCCGGGTCGAGTTCCAGGTCGGCGAGTCCGTGCGCGTGGTCGACGGGCCGTTCACGGACTTTCACGGCAAGGTCGACGAGATCAACCCTGAGAAGGGCAAGCTGAAAGTCCTGGTCAACATGTTCGGACGCGAGACGCCGGTTGAGCTCGACCTGCTGCAGGTCGAGAAGGTCCACTGAGCCACCGCATCACCAGATAAGTAAGGAAGAGAAGACACTCAGATGGGCAAGAAGAAGGTCCGAGTCATCCTGAAGCTCGAGCTGCAAGCCGGAAAGGCGACACCCGCGCCTCCGGTAGGCACCGCGCTAGGGCCGCACGGCATCAACATCATGGAGTTCACCAAGGCCTACAACGAGCGCACGCAGGCGCAGGCCGGCGACGTCGTGCCCGCGGAGATCACGATCTACGAGGACCGCAGCTTTTCGTTCGTGCTCAAGACTCCTCCGGCGGTCAACCTGCTGAAGCGCGCGGCCGGGATCGAGAAGGGGTCGGCCAAGCCGAACCGGGAGAAGGTCGGCCGTGTGACGCGTCAGCAGCTGCGCCAGGTGGTCGAGGTCAAGCGCAAAGACCTCAACGCCTACGACGCCGAGCACGCGATGAAGATGATCGAGGGCACCGCGCGCTCGATGGGCCTGGAGATCGTCGAGTAGATGCCGAAGAAAAGAGGAAAGAAGTACATCGAGGCCGCCAAGAAGGTCGAGGCGGCTGTCGCGAGCAACGGCAACGGGGGTTTGGACCCCGCGGCAGCGGTCGCGCTGGCCAGGGAGACCTCGATCTCGAAGTTCGACGCCACGGTCGAGGCACACATCCGGCTCGGGGTCGACCCGCGCCACGCGGAGCAGATGGTGCGCGGGTCGGTCGTGCTGCCGAACGGGACCGGCAAGAAGGTGCGGGTCGCCGTGTTCGCCACCGCTGACAAGGCAAAGGAAGCCCAGGAGGCCGGCGCCGACTTCGTGGGCGGCGACGACCTGGTGAAGAAGGTCTCGGAAGGCTGGACGGACTTCGACGCGGCTGTCGCGACGCCGGACATCATGTCGAAAGTCGGCCCCCTCGGGAAGATCCTCGGACCTCGCGGCCTGATGCCGAATCCCAAGTCGGGGACCGTCACCTTCGACGTCGCCCGTGCGGTGCGAGAGGTGAAGGGAGGTAAGGTGGAGTTCCGGACCGACAAGTTCGGGATCGTCCACGCGCCGATCGGCAAGGTCTCGTTCGACTCGGACCAGCTGCACCAGAACCTGGCGGCGCTGGTCGACGCCCTGATCCGCAACAAGCCTGCGACCTCCAAGGGTCAGTACCTGCGCACCTTCTTCTTGACCGCGACGCAGGGACCGTCGGTGCCGGTGGACGTCAAGGAAGCGGCCAAGCTCCACACCAGCAACTAGCCGCGGGTTAGGCTGCGCGTCGCAGGGGCGGCCGGCCGAACCTGCTCGCGCTTGCCGCGCAGAGGGAACCATCCGGGTTCCCTCTCATACACTTTCGGGCTATGTACGGCCCCGTGATCCAGGGCAAGCTCGTCCGCCTGCGGCCGCCGAAGCCCGAGGACGCCTCGGTCATGCTCACCTGGTTCGAGGACATGGAGGTCACCCGCTTCCTTCTCTTGCGCCATCCGCCTTCGATCGACATGGAGAAGGAGTGGCTCGACCGGACGGCGAGGAACCCGGACGAGGTGGTATGGGTCATCGAGCACAACGGCGCCGCGGTGGGAACGACGGCCCTCCACCTGATCGACTGGAAGAACGGGTCCGCCATCACGGGCACCGCGATCGGCGACAAGTCCGTGTGGGGCAAGGGACTCGGCCGCGAGCTGATGCAGCTGCGAGCGCGGTACGCGTTCACGCAGCTTCCGCTGCGCAAGCTCAAGTCCGCCTACATCGATGGGAACGTGGCCAGCGCCCGGGCACAGGCCGCGGCCGGCTACCGCGAGATCGGCCGGCACCACGCGGACATGTTCGTCGACGGCAAGTGGCGGGACCACGTGATGACGGAAGTCCTGCGCGTGGACTGGGAGAAGGCCCACCGTGCCGGGCCGGCCGGTGCCAAGCGCGGGCGCACGCGGTCGGTATAATTCGCGACCTGCCCTAGACCGTAGGTGCGGGTGCCACGCCCGCTCAATTTCCTACAGAGGCATCTGAAGTGAAGGACGCTGGATCCTTCCTGCCTTTTTGGTTTGGGCGGGGAGGATTTTTATTTGCCGAAAGCGCGAAAGGAACAGAAGGCCGAACAGGTCGACGTTCTGACCGAGAAACTGAAGAAGGCGAAGGTCGCCGTGCTCACGGACTACCGTGGGCTCAAGGTCAGCCAGATCCAGGACCTGCGAGGCAAGCTCCGGGGCGGCGATGTCGAGTACCGCGTCGTGAAGAACACGCTGGCACGGCGTGCCGTGGAGGCGGCCGGCTACCCGGCGCTGAAGGACGAGCTCAAGGGACCCGTCGCCATCGCATTCGGCTACGACGACCTGAGCATCGCTTCCAGGCTGATCAACGAATGGGTCCGTGCGACCCGGCTGAAGCTGGACATCGTCGGCGGCCTCGTCGAAGGCAGAGTTTTCTCCTCGGACCAGGTCAAGCAGCTGGCTGATCTGCCGTCCCGCGAAGTGCTGATCGCCCAGCTGTTGGGCACGCTTCAGTCACCGGTCGCCCAGCTCGTCGGAATCATGCAGACACCGCTTCAGCAGCTCCTCGGAGTGCTCGAGGCGTACAAAACCAAACTCAGCCCCACGAACTCAGAGCCTACGGCGTGAGCTCGCGGGGACCCCGGATTAAAAAGGAGGCAGCGTAGACATGGCAACCAAGCTCACCCCGAAGGACTTCGTGGAGGCCCTCAAGGACTGGAGCATCCTCGACGTCGTCGAGGCTGTGAAGGCGATCGAGGACGAGTTCGGCATCAAGGCGGCCGCCGCCGTGGCGACGGTCGCGGCTGCACCTGCGGCCGGCGCGAATGCCGAGCCGGTCGAGGAGCAGACGGAGTTCACCGTCAACCTGACCGCGGTCGGGGACAGCAAGATCAACGTGATCAAGGCGGTCCGCGAGCTCACGCAGCTCGGCCTGAAGGAGGCCAAGGACCTGGTCGACGCGGCGCCGAAGCCGGTGCTCGAGAACGTCAGCAAGGCCGACGCCGAGAAGGCTGTCGCGCGGCTCAAGGAAGCCGGCGCCACCGCGGACATGAAGTAAGAGATAAACCCAAGGTTGAGAGTGGGAGCCGGGCCCTCGGGCCCGGCTCTTCTCTTTTACCGGTAGAAATCCACCTGTTAAGGGCATTGTGCTCCAAACATGCGTTCGTAGGATGGGTGGCATGGAGCCTCTGGCCGCTGCCCCTGAGATGCCTGTCGAGATCGCCCGGCTCAACGCCGCGATTGCTCGATTCTGCGGGGGCCCGCTGCCTGAAGGCGGGGAGGCGCTTTCCTGCTTTCTGCTTCATCTGCGGCCGTTGATCGACAGGCTCGACCTCAGGTTCTCGGAAGGGGCTGCGGCCTTTGCCGAAACCGATGAGTACTACCGGCAAGGCTGCTACTCACCCATCCACTGGATTCGGCTGAACTGCCACATGACTGGCGGAGCGGCGGCCGACCGGGTCGCCGTCGGAGAACAGCTCCAGAGCATTCCCGAGAGCGGGCAGAGCATGGTCGGCGGCGAGATAGGCTTCGCCCACCTGGCCCACGTGGCACGCACGGCCGCGGCCATTCAAGAGACGGGGACCAACAAGCCTTTTGATGAGACATCGTTGCTGGAGAAGGCGCGCGACCTGACAGTCGGACGTTTCATCGACTTCTGCCATCACATGCGCCACGCTTCCGACCCCGAGGGATATGCCGCTGAGGAGGCTCGGGCTGTCGAGGCCCGTTCGCTCACGCTGAAAACCGGCGAGGGCGGGATGGTCTGGCTGCGGGGGGTGTTGGATCCCGAAGGCGGAGCCGTGTTGCGCACAGCTCTGGAGCCTCTGGCGCAGCGCAATGGAAAAGATGATGACCGCAAGCGCGATCGCCGGCTCGGCGACGCAGTGGTGGACCTGGCCAACCGTTCGCTGGACGACGGACTGGTTGCGCCGCGCGGGCACCAGCGGCCGCACCTGCAGGTCACCACCACGTTGGAGACTTTGCTGCAGCGCACGGGTGCACCGGCCGGTGACCTCGAGTTCTCGCTGCCCATCTCGGCCAAGGCGGTCGAGCGGTTGGCCTGCGACTGCAACGTGACCCGCATCCTGCTGGGCGCCGCCTCCGCGGTAATCGACGTCGGCCGGTCCAGGCGGCTGATCTCGCCCTCGCAAAGGCGGGCGCTGAAGGCGCGGGACAAGGGCTGCCGCTTTCCGGGCTGCGACCGGCCGGCGACCTGGACCTCAGGCCATCATCTGGTCCACTGGACCAGAGGGGGGCCTGGCGATCTACCCAACCTCGTTCTTCTCTGCCATCGCCACCACTGGATGGTTCACGAGGGCAGGTGGCAGCTGGTCAAGACCGACGACGGCAAAATGCTTGCCATCCCGCCGCAGCTCGACCTGACGCACCCGGCGAGAAGCCCCGGCCATCAGGTCGCGTGACTTACTCGTTGCTCCCCTGAACGGGGAGTGGGGAGTGCGAGGTGGTGGAGGACCAGGTCCATACCCCGTTCCAGCTCCTCTTCCGTCACACACCAGTGGGGGGAGAGGCGGATTCGGCCTGGGCGTGAGTCGACGATCACGCCGTCGGCGTGGAGGCGGGCTTCGACCTCCTCGGGGCGCTCGCACTCGAGGGTCACGATTCCGCAGCGCAGCTGGCGCTCGCGCGGGGTGAATGTCCGAACGCCGGCCTGGTCGCAGCGCTCCAGGATTCGATCCGTCAGGTCGCGCAGCCGCTCCTGGATGTTCGCCACGCGGACCTCGAGGATCAGCTCCAGGCCGGCCAGGCCCGCGTAGTGCGAGGGCACCGCCCACGTGCCGGTCTCCAGCCGCCGCGCGTCGCCGGCGAAGACGAGCTCCTGCAGGGTGAAGGAGAACGGGTCGCGGGTCGCGAACCAGCCGGTGCCCTGCGGGCGCATGCGGGGGATCAGCTCAGGCGTGACGTAGAGGAAGGCGTTGCCGGGACCTCCGCTCAGCCACTTGAGACACCCTCCGACGAACGCGTCGCAACCCATAGCCTCGACGTCGAGCGGCACGCAGCCGCAGGTCTGGTAGCCGTCGATCACGCACAGGGCGCCGGCCGCGTGGGCGGCGTCAGCGATCGTGCGCACGTCCTGCAGGTAGCCGGTCGTGTAGAAGAGATGGGTCGTCACCACCAGGGCCGTCCGCTCGTCGATCCGCTCGGCAAAAGCTTCGGGCGGGATGGCGATGCCGTCGGGGCTGGGGACGAACTCGACCTCGAACTGCGGGCGGGACAGCCACTGGTGGCCGATCGTCGGGAAGTCCAGCTCCCCGATGAGCACCTTCCGGCGGCCCTCGGGCAGGGGCAGGCCGGTGGCCAGCGTGGTGAGGGCCACCGAGACCGAGGGCGCGATGGCGGTCGAGCCGGCCGAGGCCCCCAGCAGCTCGGCGACCCGCCCTCGGAAGCGCTCCAGCAGCGGAAGCCAGTCCGAAAACCAGACCGGGGTGCCTTTTTCGTCCCAATCCTGGGCGTAGCGGGCCAGCGCCGCCCGGCCGACGCGGGGGAGGGGACCCAGCGAGCAGGCGTTGAGGTAGATGTACCTGTCGAGGAGCGGAAACTCGGCCCGGAGCGCCTTCCAGTCCGGCATCCGTAACAGGCTAGCGGTGGAGGCCAAGCGGTGTTATATTGCCTCGAAACCTCGGTCAGGCGAGCGGGTCGCCCGGCCTCGATGAAACGTCCCCACGCGGGGGCCGTTTCGTCGTATACTCGCGGTTCGTGCACGCCCGGCCGCTCACTCTGCCCATTAACTGAGCGCGCCCTTTTCCAAGGAGAACCGAATGATCTCAGAGATGAGAGCTCCCGCGCGTCTTAGCTATGGCCGTATTCCCAACCTCGTCGAGCTGAAGGACCTCATAGCAACACAGCTCGAATCGTTCAAGTGGTTCAAGTCCGAAGGTCTGCGGGAGCTCTTTGACGAGATCAACCCGATCACCGACTACACGGGCAAGAACTTCGAGCTGAAGTTTCTGGACTACGAGTTCGGCCAGCCGAAGTTCTCGGTCGAGGAATGCCGCAACCGTGACATGACGTACGCCGCACCGCTCCGGATCAAGACCCGCCTCACCATCAAGGAGACCGGGGAGATCAAGGAGTCCGAGGTCTACATGGGCGACTTCGCCATGATGACCGACGAGGGCACGTTCATCGTCAACGGCACCGAGCGCGTGGTCGTGTCGCAGCTGGTGCGCTCTCCCGGCGTGTACTTCACCGCCGCCGAGGACCCGAACACGGGCCGCAAGCTGTTCGGCGCCAAGCTCATCCCAAACCGCGGCGCATGGCTGGAGATCGAGACCTCGGCGAAGGACCTGCTGACGGTCAAGATCGACCGCAAGCGCAAGGTCCCCGTGACCGTTTTGCTCAAGGCCCTGGAGCTGCCGCAGCTCAAGGGCACCGAGAACGACCGCGAGGCCCAGAAGCGCGCGCTGATGGAGATGTTCGGGGACGTCGACAACAACCCCGAGCACCGCTACATGGAATCCACGCTCGACAAGGACACCACCAACAAGACCGAGGACGCCCTGCTCGAGCTGTACCGCCGCGTCCGGCCGGGCGATCCCCCGTCCGTCGACAACGCGCGCAACCTGCTCCAGAGCCTGTTCTTCAACCCGCGCCGGTTCGACCTCGGCCGCGTTGGCCGCTACAAGGTCGACAAGCGCCTGGGTCGCGATGAGGAGGACATCCTCGCGCGTGTGCGCCAGCGTGAGCTCCGAATCCTGGAGAAGGGCGACTTCATTGCCTTCCTTCGCAAGCTGATCGAGCTCAACAACTCACCGCGCGAGAAGCAGATCCCCGACGACATCGACCACCTCGGCAACCGCCGCGT
>PNAG01000016.1 GCA_003169845.1 Candidatus Dormiibacterota bacterium
AAGAACCGCGAGCCGATGCTGCGGGTGATGGAGAAGCACCGCCAGGCGGCGCACCAGCTCTCCACGTCGCCGGAATCGGCCGAGGTCGTGGACGCGGCGCGTGAAACGTGGGACGAAGCGGTCAAGCTCGGCCGTGCCCACGGCTATCGCAACGCACAAGCCAGTGTCATCGCTCCAACCGGAACTATAGGTTTGATGATGGATTGCGACACCACGGGTGTCGAGCCCGACCTCGCTCTCGTCAAGTACAAGAAACTCGTCGGCGGCGGGCTGCTGAAGATCATCAACACCACTGTGCCGGCCGCGCTGAGGAAGCTCGGCTATGACGAGGTGAAGGTGAAGGAGATCGTTGAGTACATCGACGAGAACGACACCATCGAGGGCGCTCCCCATCTGACGGACGAGCATCTGAAGGTTTTCGACTGCGCGTTCAAGCCTGTCAACGGCTCGCGGTCGATCGCGCCGATGGGCCACGTGCGGATGATGGCTGCCGTCCAACCGTTCGTGTCAGGTTCGATATCCAAGACGGTGAACCTGCCGACCGAGGCAACGGTGGAAGACATCGAGCAGACCTACATGGAGTCCTGGAAGCTGGGGCTCAAGTGCATCGCGATCTACCGCGACGGGTGCAAGCGCTCGCAGCCGCTGTCCACGTCGCTCGACAAGGAGAAACAAGAAAAGTCAACAGACAAGGCTCCTCAGATCGAGTACCGAGCATTGCGGCGCAAGCTGCCCGACGAGCGCAAGGCCGTCACCCACAAGTTCGACATCCAGGGCCACGAGGGCTACCTGACCGTCGGACTGTTCGACGACGGAACGCCCGGCGAGCTGTTCGTCACGATGGCCAAGGAAGGTTCGACGATCTCGGGCCTCATGGACGCGTTCGCGACCCAGACGTCTTATGCGCTTCAGTTCGGTGTGCCGCTGAAGTTCATGGTCGACAAGTTCAGCCACATGCGATTCGAGCCCTCCGGGTTCACCAAGAACAAGGAGATCCCGATTGCGAAGTCGATCGTGGACTACATCTTCCGCTGGATGGCGAGCCACTTCCTCCCGGTTGAGGATCAGGACGAGGCGGGCGTCGTCAGGCGTGAGCCTGCGCCGGTCGAGCCGGCACCGGCGCCCTCTCGCGTTGCCGACAACGCGAGGCCGGTTGCCTCGCAGACGGAGCTGAAGGTGATCGCCCACCCGACGACCAACGGCAACGGTGGCGGTGTGCAGAAAATCGCGTTTATCAACACCGACGCACCCGCATGCCCGGACTGCGGCGCGATCACCGTGCGCTCAGGCTCGTGCTACAAGTGCCTGAACTGCGGAGCGACCACCGGCTGCAGCTGATCTAGCCTGGATACAAGAACGAAAGGCCGGCCTCGTGGCTGGCCTTTTCTTTTGCCTTCGCTAGCGCTCCAGCGTCACTTCGACCAGAGGGCTTTGCTTGACCATAGCCTCAAGGTCCTTGCGGCCCCAAATGCGAGCTATGTGCGGAAGAACGGCTCGCCTCTCGGCTTCGTCTTCGATCACTCGCGCTGTCGCGGGCAGGTCCGCGCGCACCTTGCCTTTGAGATGGAGCGTCAGGTGAGGATCCGCATCGAGGTTGGCGAGCCAGTTACGACGATTTGGAAACGGAATGCCGCTGATGTAAATCCGCCCACTCAGGTTGTGGAACACGATCTCCAGCCTTCGGGGCTGGCCGGTGCTACGGCCGGTCGTGGTGATGTCGACGGTCTGGCTGCCCTGAAGCGCCCCGTCGATCTCTTCCGTAGTGGCTGTCATCTCTAAGTTTTCAACCGCCGGCGGTCCGTTCTATTCCGAGTGCCTAACGCAGGCTCTCCCTGATCTCGGCAAGCGAGCGGCGCTGCCGTCCATCGGGTTCGAAGTTATCCGGGGACAGCCATGCTTCGAAGGCCGCACGCCGGGACGGCCACTCGCCGTCGGTGATCGCGTACCAGGCGGTGTCCCGGTTGCGACCTTTCACCACCATGTGCTGGCGGAAGACGCCTTCGAAGACGAAGCCGAACCTCTCCGCCGCCCGCCGGGACGGCTCATTCAGAGAGTCGCACTTCCACTCGAAGCGGCGATAGCCCAGATCGTCGAATGCGTGTCGCGCCAGCAGGTAGATCGCTTCGGTCGCCTGGCGCGTGCGCTGCAGCACGGGCGCAAACCAGATGTGCCCGACCTCGATCACGCCGTGCTCGGGCACGATGCGCATCAGGCTGGCCATACCGCGAGCCTGCCCCGAGGCGAGATCGAGTACCGCGTAGAACAGCGGATCATCTGAGGCCGCGCGATCCTTGAGCCAATCCGTGAACACGCGCTCGTTCTCGAACGGCCCGTAAGCCAGGTAGTCCCAAATGGCCGGCGCGCCCTCAGAGGCCGAGAACAGGTCGGTGGCGTGGCGGGCCGGATCGACCGGCTCGAGCACCACCGTGGCTCCTTTCAGCGGTATACGTTGAGGCAGGCGTGCTGACTTCCAATTCAGTCCAGGCATAGGTCGTGAAGTATTGTCCGGCGCGTGGAGCGCAGCGCGCCGCGGACGCCCAAACTCGAGGCGAATAAACCAGGCCCGACGTAACGTTCACTCAGGGAGGTGAGTTTATGAAAATTGCGATCATCGGCTCGGGCAACGTCGGCAAGGCGCTCGCCAAATCGAGCGTGAAGGCCGGTCACAAGGTCACCATGACCGCCACGACCGCGGAGAAAGCTGCCGAAGCTGCCAAGGCGACCGGCGCGCACGCCGCAAATTCAAACCAGGAGGCGGTCACCGACGCCGACATCGTGATCGTGGCGGTGCCGTACGAGAAGCTGGGCGAGGTGTTCCGCGGACTGGGGACCGCAGTCGACGGCAAGGTTGTCGTGGATGTCACCAACCACATCAACATGCAGAACCCCGGCGAGGTTCTCAACGGCATCTCCAACGCCGAAGAGATCCAGAAACGTCACCCCAAGGTACATGTCGTCAAAGCGTTCAACTATTCCTTTGCCGCCCGGATGGCCGAGCCGTCCGTGAATGGCACGCGCCTGGACGGTTTCGTCGCAGGCGACGACCAGGCCGCCAAGGACAAGGTGCTCGAGTTCGTCGAGTCGATCGGGTACCGGCCGATCGACGCCGGCCCCCTTGTCATGGCGCGCGCGCTCGAGGGCATGGGGCTTTTGATCGTCATGCTTCAGGTCAAGCACAGTTGGCCGTGGCAGAACGGCTGGAAGCTCGTTGGACCGCCCGAGGAGTGAGCGTGAGCACCAAACCGTCAGTTCGACCAGTTCCAGGCGTTGCGCCGCGGGAACAAAGCTCGCGACCCATCGACCCCGGCGTGGACATCGGCCACGTCCACCTCAAGACGGCGGACATCGACCGCATACATCACTTTTACGTCGAGATCCTCGGTTTCGACGTCGTGTTCCGGATGCCGGACGCCCTCTTCCTGTCGGCCGGCGGCTACCACCACCACCTTGGGTTCAACACCTGGGAGTCGAAAGGCGGCACGCCGCCGCCGCCCGGCACCACCGGCCTGTACCACGTCGCGATCCGGTACCCCACCCGTGCCGCGCTGGGGGATGCACTAAGGCGGCTGGTCGCGGCGGACTGGCCCCTGGACGGGGTCAACGACCACGGCACGCACGAGGCGCTCTACCTTCGCGACCCGGACGAAAACGGCCTCGAGCTGGCCTGGGATCGTCCCGAAGATCAGTGGCCCCGCGACGCCGAGGGACACCTCACGTTCAGTGGCCGCCAGCTGGACCTGCAAGGCCTTTTCAAGGAAGGGGCCGAGACGGGAGTCTGAGCGCGACCGGGAATCCCGCCACGGCGACCACCGCCAGGGCTCCGAGCGCCAGGTAGGCGTTGCCGATCAGCGCCTGTATCACCAGCACCAGCAGCAGCCCTCCGAGGTTGCCCGCCATCATCAGGAAGCCGACCGCGGCGCCCTGGCGCTCGGGACCCGCGTGTACGTCAGACCAGTCGAGCACGACCGGCAGGCTCGCCAGGAGCAGGAAACCCTGCGCGAAGAGCCACGCGCCGAGCCAAAGGATGTTGTGGTTGAAAGCGATGGCGAGAAATGAAACGGCAGAGATGGCGAGCGCCGCGAGCAGCATCTCTCGCCGGCGATTCCGCGCCGAGATCGGAGCCGGCAGCACCGCGGCGCCCAGAATTCCCGCGAACGTCATCACCGCGATGAGGTTGCCGGCGGCTCCACCCTCGCCGAAATGCGCCAGTATGGGTTGGAGCCACGTCGCGACCGCGTTGTAAGTGCCCATGCCGATGAAGACGAGCCCGGCGAGGACCCACATGAAACGATCGCCCGTGAGCCAGCGCAGGCTCACTGAGACCGAAGGGTCGTCCCGGAAGGCCGGCGGGGTTCGCAGGGCGATCAGAAGGAGCACGGTCGCGAGCACCGCCGGCACCGCCTGAACGCCCAGGAGCAGCGGCAGGCCGCCCGCGTCGAACAGCGGGCCGGCCATGAGCACCGCGGCGAGAATGCCCACGAACAGGGCCGCTGTTCCGAGCGAGATGGCGGTGGCTCGCTCGGCGGGTGCGAAGTAGCGCGCGGCCACCTTGGTGATGCTGTTCAGCACCAGAGGCTGCCCAGCAGCGATCACCAGCTGTCCGGCCAGCTGCCAGCCAAACGACGCCGGGGAAACGACACGGATCAGAGCGCCGCCGCCAGTCAGCAGCGCGCCCGCGCCCAGCGCCTGGCCGAACCGCGCATCCAGCCAGCGACCGGTGGGAAGCGCCAGGACGACATATATGAACGGGAAGATCGCGGCGAGGTCGCCGACTGTTCCGAGATCGACCTTCATCACCGAGGCGCTTCGGGTGTCTACGGCGGCGAACGTCAGCCAGAGCAGCTGGGTGCAGGCGGCCAGCAGCGCATACGCCGCCAGGACGGCCCAGCGCCTTCCCGACGCACGGGTCGCAACAGCCGTCGCCGTCACGCAGTGCTCCGCCGGTTGAGGCGCGCATAGCTCGCATGCAGGCGGTTATAGAACTGCTTGAACTCGGCATACATCGGTTCGTAGATCGAGCGAGCCTCCGGCTGCGGCTCGAACGTGTCGGTCACGCGGACCAGCTCGCGAACTTCATCGAGCGACAGAAGGCCGAACGAGATCGCGGCAAAGAGCGCCGCGCCGCGCAGGTTGGCGTACGTGGGTTCAGCCACCCGCTCGAGGCGGCGTCCCAGGATGTCGGCGTGAACCTGGCACCACAGGTCTGATTGCGCCCCACCGCCGAGAATTCTCAGACTCGCGAATGGCCGGCGAACGAAGCCTTCCACTGCGTCCTGCAGCCAGCGAGCGTTGAATGCGACGCCTTCCAGCACCGCCCGGCTCAGGTGCTCCCGACCGGTCGTGAGCGAAACATTGAGAAAGGCTCCGCGCAGGGTCCGGTCCTCGACCGGGGTCCGCTCTCCCTTGAGCCACGGAGTGAATATCACTCCGCCTGACCCAGGTGGCACCGTGGCGGCATCGGCGACCACCTCTTCATACGAATCGGACCCGAGGACCGAGTCCTTGAACCACTTCAGGCACAGCCCGGCCGTTTCATGGTTGTTGGCCACCAGGTAGGCGCCCGGGCGCAGGCCGGGCACGGTCGCCATCTGGTGGATCACGTCGGTGCGCTTGAAGGGCACCTCACATGCGATCCACGACGTCGTGCTGATGGTGATGTGCCCGTCATAAGGCGCCACCGCGCCCGAGCCGATGAAGGCCGTGTGCAGGTCAGGCACGCCGCACACGACCGGAACCGATGGGATGCCGAGCTCCTCGCCCACCCCCCGCTCCAGCGCTCCGAGTACTGAGCCGGTGGGGAGCAATTGAGGCAGCCGGGCGTGATCGCGTCCCGAGCGCCTTACAAGCTCGTGCACATAGGTCGGCCTGGAACCCGGCCTGTTGTCGGTCAGCCACGACAGGATCATCGAAGCAGGCGTCGCCGCCACCCGGCCGGTGAGCTTCAGGCCGAGATAGTCGAGCGGCTCGAGCAGGGTGCGCGTCCGGGCATAGACCTCCGGCTCGCAGTTGCGCAGGTAGAGCTCGTGGCCGAGTGGATCGGCCCCGTTGGGCGATGGTGCGCCGCCTGTGAGCTGGACCCACCGCAGGATGTTGGCGGGCGAGTAGCCGAACAGCGACACCTGGCCGCCCATCGCCTTCGCGGAGAAGCGACCGCCACGCGTGTCCGACCACAGCAGGCACTCACCCACCGCGCGACCCTCGGCGTCCACCGGCACGGTCGATCCCCACTGGCCGGTGAGCCCGATCCCGACCAGGTCGCCCGGCCGAACCGCGTTGCTATCGATCACTGACCGCACGCCTTCCCTGAGCCTGGTCCACCATTCTTCGGGGTCCTGCACGGCGCCGCCGTCGGGCAGGTAGCTCGTCCGCAGATGACCGATCGCCTGCGCCAGCATCTCGCCCCGCAGGGACACGGCGCCGGTCTTGAGCCCTCCGGTGCCGAGGTCCACGGCCAGAATCCAGGGCTCGACCAGAGAGATGCGCCCTGCGCGCGCCCGGCCCACGCTCAGGCCCGGGCCTCGGTGGGCGCCACCTCATACATCGCATCGAGCGCGGCGGTGAAGAGGGTGTTGAGGATCTCGTTTCCCTCCGGCGTGCCGCCCAGTCCATAGAGCGCTCCGCTCTTGGGTTCCGACCGAGCCGGATGCTTGGCGTATTCGACCGCATCGCGAAGATCGGCCAGGAACGCATCCGCCACACCCGGCGCCGTGTTGGGGCGGGTGACGCAGAAATGCAGCGCCGCCGGCAGCTGGAGGGCGTTGACCCGCCAGCCCTTCGCGATCAGGTGATCGTTGACGTGGTAGATGTTCAGGCCAGGCGAGCGGAAAGCCACCAGGAACGTGGGCTGGCCGATGACCTCCAGCTCCGGAATCGTGTCGATGCCTTTGCGGATCGTCGCGGCCACCTCAAAGATGCCCTTTGCGACCTCGAGGTAGCCACGCTCTCCCAGGCTCACCATCGCGGCCCACGTCGCGGCCACGATGCCGCCCGATCTGCTCCCAGAAAGCCCTGGCGAGAAGTAGATGCCGCCCGGCCAATCCGTGAAGTTGAAGTACTGGTACTTGCGCAAGCCGCTGTTCCTGTACAGGAGGACCGACGTCCCCTTGAGCGCGTACCCGTACTTGTGAGTGTCCGCGGAGATCGAAGTGACACCGGGGACGCGGAAATCGAAGCGCGGGATCTTGTAGCCGAGGCGCTCGCCCCACGGCAGGATGAAGCCGCCCAGGCAGCCGTCGACATGCAGGCCGAGGTCGTGCTCGAGCGCGATCTCGGCGAGCTCTTCGATCGGGTCGATGAGGCCGTGCGCATAGTTCGCCGCCGATCCGACCAGGGCGACGGTATTCCTGGTCACGTGCGCCCGGATCCAGTCGACGTCCGCCACCCAGTCGGCGGTGAGCGGCGCCTTGAGGACCTTGATGCCGAGCAGGTGGCCTGCCTTCTCGAGCGCGACGTGCGCGGTGACCGGGATGATCACCTCCGGCTCGGTGATCCCCTTCTCGGCGCGCCCGCGATCGCGGTAGACGAGCATC
Source organism: Candidatus Dormiibacterota bacterium (assembly GCA_003169845.1). Lineage (GTDB taxonomy): Bacteria > Chloroflexota > Dormibacteria > Dormibacterales > Dormibacteraceae > Palsa-870. The sequence continues at coordinate 7,530 of PNAG01000016.1, forward strand.
GGGTTGATCAAGCTTTCCGTGCCGCCGAAGGTCACGACGCCACAGACCTCGGCGTCGCCGTGCAGCATGGCCGCGGTCATCGCGACGATCTCAGCCTCCAGCTTGGTCGCGCTCGGATACATGTCGCGCTGCAGCACGTTCGCGTGCGCGAAAAGACGGAAGGCTTCGGTCAGGAAGGCGTAGTGATCGTGCCCGCCGTGGTAGATCGATCCGGAGACCCGGCCGAGGTCCGCGATCCTGTCCTCTTCATGGGCCATCGTCGCCAGCTCGTCCAGGATGCTCTGGTGGTCCCTCCCGTCGGGTTCGAGCCGCTCATAGGTCTTGAAGCGAGCGCGGTAGGGATAAAAGTCGATGAGCGGGCTGTCTTCTTCGTCGGCACTCATGGCGCCGAAAGCTTAAGGCGGTTCAGCTAGGCGACGCGGCTAATCCTCTCACCCCATCGCTCGTCGATGCGGCGGGCTTTGTAGATCAGGAGCGCCGCTCCCCACGCCACCACGAACGCGGCGACGATGAAGTAGCCTGCCCGCCCGATCAGGTCGAAGCCGGCGATGGCCGCGAACACCCCGCCTTTCAAACCGAACGCCTGGATGAGCGCCTGCATGAGCTCGATCGTGCCGATGAATAGCGCGACGAAAACCGACAGGCTCGTCATCGTCAGGTTGTAGAACACCTTGCGGATAGGGCTGGTGAATGCCCACGAGTACGCCTTGGCCATGAACGCTCCGTCGGCCGTGTCCATCAGCGACATTCCGGCTGCAAAGATGAGCGGGAGCGCGATGACTGCGACGAACGGCAGGCCCTTGGCCGCGGCGCCTGCTGAGATCGCCAGGATCGCCACTTCCGAGGCAGTATCGAAACCAAGCCCGAAGAGAAAACCGATCGGATACATCTGCCAGCTGTGATGGATGACCCGGAAGAGGCGGCCGAAAATCCGGCTCATCAAGCCGCCGGCGGTGAGGTCGAGCTCGAGAGACTGCTCGTCGTACCCGCCCCCTTTGAGGCGCCGGTAGACGCGGACGATGTCGAGCAGGATGACCAGGTTCAGGACGCCGATCAGCACCAGGAATCCCCCCGACACGACCGTGCCCAGCATGCCGCCCACGTTCCTGAGCTGACCGCCGTTGCCGGCCACCCCGTCGACGATCCACTTGACCGTCAAGCCCAAAGCCGCGGCGATGATGAAAACGACTGTGGAGTGGCCGAGGGAGAAGAAGAAGCCCACACCGACCGGCTTGCGGCCGTCCTGGAGAAGCTTCCGTGTCGTGTTATCGATCGCCGCGATATGGTCAGCGTCGAAAGCGTGCCTCAGGCCGAACGTGTAGGCGAGACCGCCCAGGGCCAGGATCGTCGGCTGGCCACCGGCGACCGCGAAAAGCAGGCCCCAGCCCGCGACGTGAAGCAGGCCCACCCCGCCGAAGAACGCGGCCAGGCGCTTGCGTTCCCCCCGGTCGAAAGACCCACGCACGAGCGAGCCGATGGATGCCATGCCTTGACCCTAACGCTTGTTGCGACTCTGTCGCAAGTTGGTATTCAGATCGCCTCTCTCCATGTGCGACTCCTTCTCACTATGAGTAGACAGGGCACCCCGAGGTACGCTTCGCGGATGAACCTCGACAGCCTTCCACCCCAGCTGCGATCGGTTCTCGGCGTCCTCACCCATGCGGTCAGCAGCCGCGAACCCGCCATCCGGGCCACCGTCGAACACCTGCGGACAAATCATGCGACCTACGACAGTCATCAACTGGCGCTGGCCTTCATCCGTTCCACGCGCCGCAGAGTTGCCGCGACCGGCGCTCTCAGCGGCGCGGTTTCGATCGCGCCGGGCCTCGGCACGCTGCTCGCGATCGGCACCATCACGAGCCAGACGCTCTACGCGCTCGAACAAGAGGTCGAGCTCGTGCTGGGAATCGCGATGATCTTCGGCCACGAGCTCGATGACTCGGATGAGCGCGTGATCGAGGCGCTGGTTGTGGTCGGAATCACCTCCGGCGCCGTGAAGCTACGCGAGAATGTGCTCGTCGCGGGCGGAGAGCGCATCGCCGCCGTCCGCCACGTGCCCACTCTCCTGCTCACGCACGGTGGTGGTCGCGTCCTGACGCGCATTCTTGCCCGCTTTGCGACTTCGGGCGTGGCCAAGGTCGCGGCGCGAGTGGTGCCGCTCGGCGTGGGGGTCGCGGTCGGCGCGGGCTTCGACTGGCTCGCGGTGACAGGCCTTGGCCGCGCCGCGATGAAGTACTACGGGCCGGGCGGTCTCGGCGCGCGTCCGCTGCTACTTGCTCCCAAAGATCCCTCGCACGTCGAACTCGGCCGCTAACGCGATCTGGTCGAAGCCGCATTTGCGCGGCGGCTTGTCGGTGCGCCAGCGCAGGAAGCGTGTCGCGTGGCGGAACCGCTCGCCTGCTTCGAGCTTGTCGTAGGCGACCTCACACACCAGCTCGGGGCGCACTGCAACCCACTCCGCGTCCTTGCCTCGCGACCACCGGCTCACGCCTCCCGGCATGCGTCCCGGGTTCGCCTTCCACTCCGACTCGGGAATCTCGGTCGTGAGCGGCTTCAGCTTGGCGATCAGCTCCTTACGCTCGGCCGCGTTGAAAGATGAGGTATGGCCGACATAGTGCATGGTGCCTTTCTTGTCGTAGAGGCCGAGCAGCAGGGAGCCGAGGCTGGACCCGTCATTCGATTTGCGCCATCCGATCACGACGCAATCGGCGGTGCGCTGGTGCTTGATCTTCACCCACAGCCGCTTGCCGGGGACGTAAGCGCCGTCCCATGACTTGGCGATCACGCCGTCGAGGCCCGCGCCCTCGAAACGCTCGAACCAGCTCTCGGCGGTGGGGCGGTCGCGGGTGTACGGCGTCAGGAAGATGGGCTGCTTGACCCCCTTGAGCAGGCGCTCGAGGCGCCTACGCCGCTCGCCCAGGGGCAGCTTCCGCAGGTCAGTCTCCCCTTCGGCCAGGACGTCGAAGGCGATGAACCACGCCGGCGTCGCTTCGCTGAGCATCCGGACCCGCGAGTCCGCCGGGTGTATGCGCTGCTGCAGGGCGCCAAAGTCGAGTCCGCTCTGCGACACGACCACGAGCTCACCATCCAGCACAAACCTTGACTCCTTCAGCCCGCGGAAGGCCGGCAGGAGCTCGGGGAAGTAGCGCGTCATCGGTTTGGCGCCGCGGCTGATGAGCGCGACGTCGTCGCCGTCGCGGAAGACCAGGGTGCGGAAGCCATCCCATTTCGGCTCGTACTCCCAGCCGTCGCCCTTCGGGATCCCCCCCTCGGCGGGTCCAGACAGCATCGGCTCCATATCGAGCGCGATGGGCAGTTTCAAGGGAGTTGTCCCCAGGTGTCTATATCTTGTGGACGCATGTACCTTGTGCTACCATATCGGCGGCCGGTAACCCGGCCCCCAAATTCAACATCACGCCCCCACCCCAGCCTTGGGAAGCTCGCGCAAGCGGGCTTCCCGCTTTTAAAGAGGTCGCTCGCGCAAGCGGGCTTCCCGCTTTTAAAGAGGTCGCTCGCGCAAGCGGGCTTCCCGCTTTTAAAGAGGTCGCTCGCGCAAGCGGGCTTCCCGCTTTTAAGAGGTCACTCGCGCAGGCCGGGTTCCCGCTTTTATGCAAGCGCTTGTGTAACCGGGCTTCCCGGTCTATGGGTGAAATTGCTTCAAGAGGTCGCCCACGGTCACATGGCCGTAGTCCTTTGCAAGCACTGATTGCGCGGTCGCCCAGATGGCACGAGCCGGCGCCGGGCCCTTGCTCGCCAGGTCTGATAGCCGAAGCGCGTCGTAGACCCTGATATCGGCGATCTGGTGGAGCTGGTCGGCCATCCACTTCGCCCATTGGGCGACGTTGCCGTCGCTCGGGGAAACCTTGGCCACGGTCGCGGCGACCTTCGACTCGACTGCCGCCTTCTCCGCGACCCCGGCCGCCTTCAGTGCCCCGGCGACTGACTTTGCCTTCGCCTCCTCTTCGGCAGCCTTCTCGGCGGCTTTCTCCTTGGCCGCCTCGGCCTCCGCCTCAGCTTTTGCCGCTGCCGCTGCCGTCTGCGCCTTGAGCGCGCTCAGCCCGTGGCCCGCGATCTCGCTGATCCGGTCGGCCGCGCTCCCAGGGTCGCTGCTGCGGTCGCCGTCTCCGGTTCGCAGGCGCTCGCCGAAGCCTCGGCCCAGCGCACCGCCGATAAGGTTTGGCACGTCGAGCCCTGTGAGGCCCTTGATCGCGGTCGTCGACTCGATCATTGCGCGGGTTGCGTTCTTCACGATGTCGGAGGCGCCGTCCGCGCTCATCACCGTCAGTGAATCGATGTGGCCCATCGGTTCAGCGGCCGCCCGCACTATCTCGGGCAGCGCGGCCAATACCGTCTGGATGATGGCGGCCTCGTTGAACTGCTTGTAGGCGTCGGCGCGCATCGCGAGCGCCTTGGCTTCCGCCTCGCCTTTCGTGAGGACGATCTGAGCCTCTGCCCCACCTTCCAGCCTGGTCGTCTCGGCGTCCGCTTCGGCAGACGCGATACGCGCACGCTTGTCACCTTCCGCGCGCGCGATGACAGCCTGCGCCTCCGCGGCAGCCGGCTTGACGGTCGTTGAAAGCAGCTCCTTCTCCTTGCGGTCCGCCTCGAGCTGCGCCAGCTCGGTCTGCTTGCGCACGACCTCTTGCTGCGCCTCGGCCTGCGCTAGCGGTCCGGCCTGGTCGGCGCGGGCCTGCGCGGCGGTGACCTGCATCTTCGTCTCTGCCTCTCGCAGCGCGACGTCACGCCCGGCGTTGATCTTGATCTGCTGTGACTCCGCCTCTCGAACCGCCGCCTCCTGGTCGGTCGTGGCTTTCACCATGCGCGCGTCGCGCGTAATCGTGGACACGCTCTGCTGGCCGAGGAGCTCGATGTAGTTCGACTCGTCGGAGAAGCTCTGGATGGTGAAGGCGTCGATCTGCAGGCCGCTGGTGGCGAGGTCGCCCTTGGCCGCGTCCTGCACCTGCTGGAGGAGCTTCTGGCGATCGCGGATGAGCTCCTCGATGGTCAGCGTGCCGACGATCGAGCGGAGCGATCCCTCGAGCACGTTCTTGACGATGGAGTCGACCTGCTCTGGCTTCGCGTCCAGAAAGCGCTCGGCCGCGTTGCGCAGCGACTCGACGTCGCGCCCGATCTTGAACGTGGCCACGCCCTGGACCTGCACCTTGATGCCCTGGCTGGTCACGGCGTCGCTGAGCTGCACGTTGATCTGCCGGGCGGTCAGCTTGAGCCGCCCTATGCGGTTGAGGAGGGGCATCACGATCGTGCCGCCACCGACCACCACCTTCACACCCTTGTCGCCCGGGGACGAAACGACCCTGCCGTGCTCATCGCGCACCTTGGCGCCGCGGGAGCCGGCGACGATGATCGCCTCGTTGGCGCCCGCCACCTTGTAGCGGCTTGCGACGAACGCGAGGATCAGGATGAGGATGACGACGCCGGTTACGACGAGAAATGGCGAGGACGACGCGAAATTAGGCATCGGATCGAGCTCCTTCAGTACTGGTCACTGGGTTGAGGGCAACGACAAGATTGCCGCCGGCGACGCCGACCACCTTGACGACGCGTCCGGCCGGTATCTCCGAATCGGCCGTGGCGGTCATGTTGTGCGACGTGCCGGCGAAGCTGATGAGAACCGTGCCGAAATGGTTGGCCGGAATTCCAACCGACACACGACCGGTCGAGCCGACCATGTCCTCGAGGCTGAAGGTGTCGGTCGACTCGGCCTGCTGGAGGACCCGATAAGCCCCAAACGCCACACCTGCCCCGAGCAAGCCCGCCACGGTGGCGATCAGCGTGGAGCCGCCCACCCCGGCGTTGATGCTGTGGAGGCCGAACAAGCCGCCTGCGCCGAACATGGCGACAAAACCAAGCAGGAGAGGTGTCGGCGAGACGCCGGCGACGTCAAAACCGAGGTGCATGGCGCCCAGTAGCCCGCCGAAAATATCGTCGACGACCAGGGTCAGAAGCAGCAGGCCGCCCCCCAGCAGGAGGCAGACGCCGAATACGAGATCAGCCGCGCCCATGCCCTACCACCCGAGTTGCATGTTAGGCCGCCAGACGGCTTACCGCAGGCAGTCGAGCAGTGCTTGCACCAGCCCTGATGTACGCGGATCCTTGCCGTATACGGGACGCATCTGGTTCATCACGTATCCGAACGAGATGCCGAGCTCGTTGTGAGCGAAGCCAACCGACCCTCCGCTGCCGTAGTGGCCGAACGATCCCGGGCCGGCCATCGGCCTGAACGGGAACGCCAGCTGGAAGCCGGTGCCGAAATGCGTCTCATAGCCCTGGACCAGGTCCTCGCCTCGGGCCTGGGTCTGGGTGGCCCGCCCGAGAGTTTCGGCCTCGAGCAGCCGGACCCCGTCAACCTCTCCGATGCAGGCGGCGTAAAGCCGCGATAGGGCGCGGGCCGTCCCAATGCCGTTGCCGGCAGGCACCTCCGCCCCTCGAAACGGGAACTCGTTGAAAGCAGCCGGCGGGATGGCCGGGTTGGCCCACGACTTGTGGGCGAGCGAGTTGGGGTCGGCGATACGCGCGGCGTGCGGATCGGGCGGCGTGCCAGGCGCCGGCGGGATCGGAGGCAGGACCGGTGCGACACGCGAGTTCAAGACTTGGGGAAGGCCGATCCAGAACTCGGCCTGGAGGGGCCTGGCGATCCGCTCGGCGACAAACTGGCCCACGGTGACGCCCGACACTCGCCGGATCACCTCGCCCGCCAGCCACCCATAGGTCCACGTGTGGTAGCCGTGCGCCGTGCCGGGCTCCCAGTAGGGCCGCTGCGCTTCGAGCGCCTCGACGCATGGGTTCCAGGCGACCACGTCGTCCAGGCGTAGCGGACGGTCGACGGCTGCGAGCCCGGACTTGTGGCAGAACAGCCACCGCACGGGAATCGTGGCCTTGCCCTCGGCACCGAACTCGGGCCAGTAGTCCGTGACGGGCGCGTCGAAGTCCAGCTTGCTTTCCTGGGCCAGCATGTGCGCGGCCATCGCGACCACGCCCTTGGTGGTGGACCAGACCATCTGCAGCGTGTCGGCGGTGTAAGGCTCGGAGCCGCCTGGCACCGTGACGCCGCCCCAGAGGTCGACCACGCGCCGGCCGTGGAGGTGAACGCAGCACGCAGCGCCGACCTCGCCGTGGCGCTCGAAGTTGGCGGCGAACGCCTCCTGGACAGGCTCGAAGCCCGCTGCCACCGACCCGCCGACCGACGCCTGGATCATGCCGTCGAAAAGCGTACTACCGCCCGACCGGCGCCATAGTTGGCGAGTGGGTTGGGAGGAGATGACCCCGAGCGAGGCCGTCGAGAACGCTGACTGGATCGCCTCGCGGCTGCATCCGTTCAACGCGTACGACGTCGGTGCCGTCGTTCCTACAGGGTTCGCCGCCTACGCCCGGATCCTGCACCCCGCCTCCAGGGGAGCACAGGAGGTGAGATGGTCGGAGGTGGCCGAGTGGAGCGGCCGGGTGATCCATCCGGAAGTGCAGTTTCATGCGCTGGTGCCGCCCCGGCCAGGCTTTGAGCCATTCATGAATCCGCCGCGGGATGGAGTTCTCGCGGAACCACAGGTGCACGCGTTGGCTGGGCTGCTATCCAAGCACACTGCTACCCCGAACAGCTGCTGGTTTTGCCTATGGGAGGGTCAGGGCTATTTGAACGAAGGCGGCATCATCGAGCTGCGCTTCTACAGGGATTCGTTGGCGGGCCGGTGGGCGCGATGGCGCCATGAACATGTGGACGTGAAGTTCAGCAGACCCAAACTCCAGCGGATTCCCGCCAAGAGAGTGATACCAAACCCACAGCGCTCCTACCTGTTGTTCAGTGGACCGATAACGAAGGCTGCCGGTTGGCAGGACGGGCCGAACATCTGGTGGCCGGACGATCGGGCCTGGTGCGTGGCCTCGGAGATCGACCTTGCCTACACGTTCGTGGGCGGTTCGTCCGAGTTGATCGAAGAAATCCTCGAGCACCCGGCGCTCGAAGCCTTGCCATCCACCGTGGGCGACCGGATTACATACGACAGCGACAAGGTGAACCCGACCCCTTAACCGACTTCTAGCGCGCCTTCGATCCCTTGAGCTCCTTAGCCAGGTGCTTCGACTTGATCGGAGTAGGACTGCTTTCAACCGGTACGCCGAGCCGCTGGAGATAGTCATCCACCCGCACCGAGTCCCAAAACGGCCGGCTCATACGGAACAGTGAGTGGTTGTCTGAGTCCAACAGATAGATAACGGGCATCGGGCGGCGACCGCTGATGATCACCTGTCGCTCGAGCACGCGGCGCAACGCCGACAGCGGGTACACCTTTCGCCGGCCGAAGACATCGGTGTATCCGAAGTAGCGCGGCCCAACGAACAGCTTCGTATTGCGCGTCCACAACCAGATGAATCCGGCGATTCCAAGAGGACCAAGTGCGAGCAATATCGCGAGCACGATTGATGCCTCGACCGAGGTCGAGGTCCTTGGGCCAATCAGAATTGTGGATGCGCCCAGAGCCACCGCCACCGCCCCAAAAAGGAGCAGTGGAACCGTAGACCTCATGGCGCGTCTCCTCGACGGAGTTATGGCCAGCTCGTCCATGAGTGCGCTTTGCCGCGCCGCATCGACAACCGGATCAGATATCACACGGGAGCCTGAGTCAAGCTCATTCAAAGGGTGTGGAGTACAGGTACAGCAATGCGATCACACCCGTCGCGGCGAGATAGACCAACACGACGCTGGCCAGTCCACTCAACAGAATCGAAGAGCCCTTGCCCCGCGCCCAAAGCCAAATGGCACATCCAAGCCATAGTGCCGCGGGAGCCAGCGAGAAAACGCCAATCACGGAAATCAGGCTGATCGCAACCAGCGTGGCCGAGATGATCGCCAACGGCAGCTTCCATCGCCTCCACGAGACAAAGCAAACGGCCAGGGCGGCCACGAGCCAGAAGACGGCGATCACCCTGGACGTGATCCAGTCGCAAGTCACCACTGGCGATTGGCTATTCGCTGAGCAACCCCAAGGCCTCGATGCCATCACGAAAACGGACAGCAGCACAGCAGCGATGGCGGCCGCGCCGAAAATGAAAGCGAGGCGATTGGTCGTACGGAACTGCGAGCTGCCAGAGCCTTCAGAAGCCAATGAGCGCAGTGTATTCGGGGGCCCGGAACGCAGGAACGGCTTGGTCGGGCGGGCGAGATTTGAACTCGCGGTCTCCTGGTCCCAAACCAGGCGCTTTACCGAGCTAAGCCACCGCCCGCCTTTGTCGCTTTTCGGCGGCGCTCATTCTAGTCAGGTACGGCCTGAGGCTACCACGTCTGCACCAGGACCGACGCCACCTCAAGCAGCATCGTTCGCACGCGGACCTCAAGCCGGCAGGCGATTCAACGCACCCGACTCCAGCAGCGCGCGCACGGCGCCAGCTCGATGACTGTAAAGACGCTTCTCTTCCGGCGGCATCTCGCCAAAGGTCTTCCCCGTGCCGGGCACGAGAAATATGGGGTCGTAGCCGAAGCCCGCCTTGCCCCGCCACTCCGGCACGATCTCCCCGCGACACTCGCCTTCGAAGAACTGGGTCGGACCGCCCGGCGCAGCGAGCGCCACCACGCACGCGAAGCGCGCGTTCCAGGGCCGAGGCTTGCCCTCGAGCCTCCTCAAGAGCTCCGCGGTGCGAGCCTCCTGCGTCGGCGCGAGGCGTGCTGAGTGCAGGCCTGGGAAACCGCCCAGCGCCTCCACCTCCACGCCCGAATCGTCTCCGAGAGACGGTAGGCCCGACCGGTTGCACGCAGTCTCGGCTTTCAGGCGCGCATTCTCGACGTAGGTCGCCCCCACCTCTTCGACCTCGCTGTCGAACGCCACGAGCTCGAATCCCGCGCCCGCCAGAAGCTCTCGATATTCGCGCAGTTTGCCGGCGTTGCCGGAAGCGATGACGAGCCGCCGGCGATCAGCCAAGCGTTGCGATGGCTCGCTTCTGTCCGACGATCAGCTCTTTAATCCCCTTATTCGCGAGCGCGAGCATCGAGTCCAGCTCCGCGCGCGAGTACGGCGCGCCCTCTGCAGTGGCCTGGAGCTCAACAAGCCGGCCGTCCTCGGTCATCACGCAGTTGAGGTCGGTCGATGCGTGGAAGTCCTCGGCGTAGTCGAGGTCCAGCATCGGCGTGCCATCGATGATGCCGCAACTGACCGCGGCGAGGTGCTGGCGCACGGGCACCTCCGCGACCATCCGCGCGTCCTTCATCTTCTTGATCGCCATGTACAGGGCGCAAAACGCTCCCGTGATCGAAGCCGTTCGTGTCCCGGCGTCGGCCTGCAGCACGTCACAGTCGAGGGTGATCGTCCGCTCGCCGATCTTCCCCATGTCCACGGCGGCGCGAAGCGAGCGACCGATCAGGCGCTGGATCTCGTGCGTCCGTCCGCCGATCCGGCCCTGGCTCGCCTCACGCGCGCTGCGGTCATGAGTGGATCGGGGGAGCATCGAGTATTCGGCCGTGATCCATCCCTGCCCGGTTCCGCGGCGGTGCGGGGGCACGCGGTCCTCCACGCTTGCGGTGATCCACACGCGCGTGCGCCCCATCTCGATGAGGCACGAGCCCTCCGCGTGCACGTTGACGCCGAGCTCGATCTTCAGCGGGCGGAGCTCGTCGGGCTGGCGCCCGCCTGACCGTGACGACTCTGTCATCGCCTGAGCAGCTTGAGCAACAAGGCGGTCACTTCGAAGAACAGATAGAGCGGAACGAACATGATCATCGGTGTCACCAGGTCAGCACCGGGCGTCAAGAAGTTCGCGAGCAGTCCGAGCCCGAGGAACCAGTAGGGCCGGTTCTTGTACAGCCAGCCCGAGCTGATGATGCGGAGCATTCCCAGCATGAAAAGGACCACGGGCAGCTCGAAGACCAGCCCGAAGCCGATGGTCATGAGCAGCACGAAGCTGATAAAGCCGCCGACGTCGGCGAGGTAGACGGTGTTGGGAGGCGCGAACGAGTTGAGGATCCTGATGTATAGAGGCAGCGCGAAGACCGCCACAGCAACCCCGATCGCGAAGAAACAAATCGTCGCGGCGATCATCGGCAGGATGAAGCGACGCTCGTGCGCGTGAAGGCCGGGACTGACGAACCACCAGACCTGCTGGATCACGATCGGCGCCGCGATCACCACGCCGATGTAGAGCGCGACCTTCACCTCGATGATCACTCCGCCGGCGGGCTGCAGGTAGATCAAATGATTGATGCCGGCCTGGTTGGAAAGAAATCCGATCACCGGGCGTGCGACAAAGAAGGCCGCAACGGTCGCCACACCCCACGCGATCAGGGAAACGATGAAGACGCGGCGAAGCGCCTCGAGGTGCTCGATCACGGACATCCGGTGCTCTTCGACCGGGGCGCGCGAGCGCGGCGCGCGCTGCATAACCCTGCTCAGCAAGGCCACAGGGAAGCCAGCCTCAGCTCGGCGGGGGATTAGCCTCGGACGTCGGGCCCTTGGCGACGCTCTCGGAACTGGCCGCCGCAGAGGGGGCCGGGGGCTCAGGCTTGGCCTGGGCAGCCGTTGTGACCTCGTTGGTCAGCTCGGAGGTCGCCTTGCGAAACTCGCGCATCGCCTTTCCCACCGCGCCACCAAGCTCAGGCAGCCGGCCGGGACCAAAGATGATCAGGACGACGACCAGAAGGATGATGACCCAGAGCCAATGGGAACCTAGCATCTCGACCCGATTATAGGCGGACTGCCGATCAGCCCAAGGTCAGCGAATTGTCAAGAAACGTTGATCGTGATCGAGGTGATCGTGTCAGTCGCCTGGAGCAGCTGGGCCTTGTCCAGGCCTGAGATCACGGTCCCGAACCGGTTGTAGGCGGCCGTCGGCCCGGGGGCAGGCCAGTCCGCCTTCTGGATGAAGAACTGGCTCCCGTTCACGGCTCCTCCGGGCGGCCGTGCCATCCCGACCGCCCCCAGGCCCCACGGATCGGTGCTGGGCTCGTCCGGCAACGAATAGCCGGGACCGCCTGTCCCGCTGCCGTTAGGGTCGCCGCCCTGCACCACCCAGGTCTCGCTCTTCCAGAAATTGAGGCCGTTGTAGTAGCCATGGATCGCGAGCACGATGAAGTTGTTGACCGTGACCGGCGCGATCTCGGGGTGAAGCTGGATCACGATCGCCCCCTGCGTGGTGTTGACGGTCGCCTGGTACGTGTGGTTCGCTGTGATGCAGATCGGCTGAGGACCGATGAACTCGTGCGGCGCGATCTGGGTCGAGGTGCTGCAGCCCGCGAGGGCAGCCGGTACCTGGGGCTGGAGCGCCTTGTCCACAAGCAGGCCCGTGCCGAGCACGGCGCCAATCACGACCGCGACGATAAGGACCGGCGCCCACTGCCGCCCGCGCCATGCTTCGGGAAGCTCAGCCGCGTCCAGCTCGGCGGCTACGGGCCGGCCCGGCGCGATCTTGGCCTTGGTCACTTCCGGGCGGCCGATTCGGCGATGGCCTGCACCAGACCGTGCGTCGTGTATTCCCGTGCCACGATCGAGACTGTAAGACCGAGCTTGCGCGCAACGTCCGCGGTGACCGGGCCCATGCATGCAATCTCCGCGTCGCCGAGGACGGCCGGAAGGCGGTCGTCCTGAAATGCCTGTACGAAGTTCACCACGGTGGATGAGCTGGTGAAGGTGATCACGTCCACGCCTTCGTTGTTGAACAGGCGCAGCAGCGCGTCGCCCGCCCCTGCTGGACACATGGCTCGGTAGACGGGAAGGATCTCGACTTCAGCACCTCGGTTGGCAAGCAGCGATGGTAGTGCGTCGCGCGCGACGTCTGCTCGCGGCACCAGTACGTGCATGCCGTCCATCTCCCAGCCTTCGAGCGCTTTGGCCAGCCCTTCGGCGGTGTATTCGGACGTGATCAGCTCCGGTCGAAGCCCGTAGCCCTCGAGCGATTCAGCGGTCTCCTGGCCGATCGCGCAGAGCTTCGAGCCGTGCAGCGCGCGCGCGTCTTTACCAGACGCCAGCAGCATCTGAAAGAAGATGTCGACGGAGTTGGCAGACGCGAAGATGACCAGCGCTGTCACCTCCAGGTGCGAGATCGCCTTGTTCACCCGGTCATCCATCGGCATCGGCTGGATTTCGATCGTCGGGATCTCCACGACTGATGCGCCCAGGTCGACCAGCTCACGGCGGAATGGATCGACCTGGTGCCGCGCTCGCGTGATCAGGATCCGCCGGCCGTGCAGCGGACGCTTCGACATCGTGTCGAGGCGCTCGGCCATCACCACGCCGGGTCCCAGCACGAGCAGGGCGTCGCCGCGCAATCCATAGGTGGCGGCCTTGCGCGCCAGCTCGCCCAGCGGGGCGCTCACGCGGTGCTGGCCCGGCTGACCTGGGTTGAGGATCAGGGCCGCCGGCGTCTCGGAGTCCCTACCATCGGCGAGCAGCGTGGAGATGCCGGATTCCCACCAGCCCGAGGCGAGCCTCAGCACCACTGTCTCGGCGCCCTTGACGAGCCCGAAACCGATCGACGCCGAGCGACCTTCGATGGTGAGCGGGATTCCGCTCATCACGGGAGCCGCCAGCTCGACGATGAGCCCCGGCACTGCTTCGAAATCAACGCCGGCACGCTCAAGCTTCTCGGCGACCTCGCTGCCGTTGGAGAACGCGTACGGGTTGCCAGGAAAAAGCACGGAGACGCGTTTCCCGGCCCGAGCGAGGAGCACGATCTCGTCGGTGGATTGAAGGGGTCCCACGTCGGCGGTCGCTGCGGCGAGGTGCAGAAGACCAACGCCACAACCATCGCTGTGACGAATGACGTCAGCGTCCTTGATCGCTTCTACTGCCTGGACGGTGGCCAAGCCTGGGTGCCCAGGTCCGACACCGACGAGCTTGACCTTGCTCATGTCACCATCCCCACCCGGGACACGCTGACAGGTTAGAGCTTTCGGGTCACCACGTAGCCGGTGAGCGCCTCCAGGGCATCGCGGGCTTCACCCGCATCGATTGCACGGAGCTGTTCGCGTGCTTGCCGTGCGCAATCTTCAGCCTGCGCGATTGCTCGTTGCGGGGCGTTGCTCTCGCGCACGATCTCCACCACCGCCTGCGCATCTTGAATGCTTAGCTTGCGCCCGTCCTCGAGGACCCCCTGGAGCCTGCCGCTCACGCGCTTGTCTTCCCGGGCGATCATGAGCGGCAAGGTCGCGAACCCTTCTGTGACGTCTTGGCCGATCGGCTTGCCCATCTCGCCCTCGCTGCCGAGATAGTCGAGCACGTCGTCCGCGATCTGGAACGCGAGACCCAGGAGGCGGCCATAAGCGTGCAGCGCGGACCGCTGGACATCCGGCAGAACACCCAGCACCGCACCGATGTCACAGCACGCGGTGAGAAGCGTCGCCGTCTTCGCCTCGATGCGCTGCATGTACTCCTCGACGCCTGTGCTGTAGCGATAACGGATCGCCTGCTGCCGCACCTCCCCCGCGCAGATCTCCATGACTGCGCGTGCGAGGATGCCGACCACCTCGGTCGAGTCCGTGCGCGCGGCGTGTTCGTAGGCCTTGGCAAAGTAAAAGTCTCCGACCACGATGGCGGGCTCGTCGCCAAGCGAAGCCGCTACGGTCGGGCGTCCACGCCGGACCGGCGAGCGATCGATGACGTCGTCGTGCACGAGAGTCGCGGCGTGAGTGAGCTCTACCGCCATCGCGGCGGGCGTCACGCGGCCGAGGTCGTAATGGCCGCAGCGGGCGGACAAGAGCACGAGCGCCGGTCGGACTCGCTTGCCTCCCGCGGCGAAGAGGTCGGCCATGGGCGCGGACACCTCTGTGGGATCGCGGCGGATCTCTTCACGCAGCGCCGCCTCTATGGTCGCCAGGTCGGCGACCACCGGGCCGAAAATCTCTACGTCTTTTGCGGCTCCCAGATGTGGACCTCCTCAGCCTCGATCGCCTCTCCAAAGAGATTGGCCGCGATCTCGTCGAAGTGCTTCGGGAAATCCGTGACGAAGACCTCGTGACGAGGGCTGCCGTCGGTCGCACGCAGTCGCGAGTGCTCGAGGTGCCGCTCGACCTTCGATGCGGTCGTCGTGGCGGAATCGATCAGCGCGAAGCTTCCCGGGTAGACACGGTTGATCGCTGGCTTGAGCAGTGGGTAGTGCGTGCACCCGAGGACCAGCGTGTCGGCGCCGAGCTGGACGATGTCAGCGAGGTTGTCGCGCAGGACTCGCTCCGCCCTCGTCGAGTCGGCCTCGCCGGCTTCGACGATCTCGACGAGCTCCGGGCATGCCTTCTGGTACACGCCCACCATCGGGTCGATCTCTTTGATCGCGTGCAGGTACTCCTGGCTGCGCATCGTGCCTTCGGTGGAGATGACGCCAATGCGATTGTTCTTGGTCGCCTCGACCGCAGCCTGCGCGCCAGGACTGATGACCCCGATGATCGGCAGCTCGAACAGCTCGCGCGCCTGGTTGAGCGCCGCTGCGGTTGCCGTGTTGCACGCGATGACGACGAGCTTGACGTCGCGCGATTCGAGGTAGCGGATGATGTCGATCGCAAAGCCCCGCACCTCGTCCTGGTAACGGGGACCGTATGGGAAGTGCAGCAGGTCGGCCACGTAGATGGTCGGCTCGAGCGGAAGCCGCTCGCGGATTTCCTTGAGCACCGTGAGCCCGCCGACGCCTGAGTCGAAGATCCCAATCGGGCGCTGGTCGCCCATCCTCAGAAGTAACGCATCCGAAAGGTCAAACGGATTTGACCGACAGACGGTAACCCAGCCCGGGCACGGCCTCCAGGCTCACGCCCGAGCTCGAATGATCGGAGAGCTTGCGGCGCAGCCGCTGCACGTGCGGATCCACCGAGTGGTCGTCCAGGTCGTGCGGATATCCCCAGACCTTGTCCCGAAGCTGCGCGCGGGTGAGCACGCGCTCCGGGTTCGCAGCCAGGACCGCAAGCAGGTTGAACTCCGTCATCGTGAGCGGAATCTCCTCATCGGCGATCTTCACCCTGCGAGCGGCATTGTCAATGTGGAGCGCCCCGATGCTGAGCACGCCCTCCCGCCCCCCGCCGGCCTCGGCCAGCGCCGAACGCCGCAGGTGGGCGTTGATCCGCGCGGCGAGGATTCGCGAGTCGAAAGGTTTGGTGATGTAGTCGTCTGCGCCGACCTCGAGACCGACCACCTCGTCCATCTTTGTAGTGCGGCCGGTCAACATCACCATCGGGCTGAGAAGGCCCTGGCGGCGAAGCTCGCGGATGACCTCCGTGCCGCTGATGTCCGGCAGCACCCAATCGACGAGCACGAGGTCGGGCTGGCTGCCTGTTCCCAGCTCGATCGCCTCCGCGCCGGTTGCCGCCTCCAGCACGTCATGGCCCTGGAGCCGGCAGACCTCTGCGACGAGCATGCGAATCGGTGCGTCGTCTTCGACGACCAGGATGCGCCGCTTGCGACGGGCGGGCGCTGTGGTCAGTTTTGCTTCGGAGGCGCGAAACCCACCCGCCGCGACTCACGCAGTGAGCGTTTGGGTCTCCGCATCAGGAGCACGCGCTTCTCCCCTCCGTCGATGACGTCGGTGAGGTCCCATCCGTCCGCGCCGGCCTCCTTCAGCAGCTTGACAAGGGTGACGCCGTCGACCAGTTGAGCCACCGTGAGAACCTGCGTCGAGAACTCCCACTCGCGCAGAGGAAGTCCAACCGAGGGCACCGTCTGCGTCGCCGCCGCCATGCCGTCGCCGGGATGGTTCGGCTGATCCGGCTCGTCAGGTTCCTCGTATGGATCTTCTTCAGACCGGAGTCTCATTTCCAGTCGATTGTAGGAGGCGAGTACCCCCGGCGGGGGTCGAACCCGCGCTGGACCGGGTTTAAGCCGGCTGCCTCTGCCATTGGGCTACGGGGGCAAACCAATTCTGGCCTGCCCGGCCCTTACTTCGGGTACTCGAAAAAGCCCTGGCCCGATTTGCGGCCGAGATGACCTGCTTCCACCAGCTCCCGGAGAACCTCGGGCGCGTCCCCGCCTTCACCCTGGCGCTGGCGGTCCTTCATCGCCCCATAGAAGATGTCGAGGCCGCTGAAATCGAGCAGGTGAAAGGGACCCATGGGCCAGTTGAGGCCTTTCTGAACCGCGACGTCGATGTCCTCCGCGCTGGCGTAGCCACCTTCGAGAAGGCGCATGGCCTCTTCGGAGGCCGCGAACAGGATGCGGTTGACGATGAACCCCCAGATCTCCTTTTGAAGAAGGACGGGGGTGCGACCGATGCTGCGCACGAACTCCATCGCGGTCTCAATGGTTGCGTCGGAGGTCGCGGGACCCCTGACCACCTCGCACAGCTGCATCACGGTGACCGGGTGGAAGAAGTGCGTGTTGCAGCACTGCTCGGGCCGTCCGGTGAACCCGGCCAGCCGGCTGATCGCGATGGTGCTCGAGTTGCTCGCGAGGATCGCGTCCTTCTTTGCGTGCTTGCCGAGTGATTCGAACACGCTCTTTTTCGCGGCGAAATCCTCGATCACGGCCTCGATCACCAGGTCGGCAGTGCCCGCCACCGAAGCGAGATCGTTCGAGTCCTGGATCCGGGCGAGGGCCTCAGCCGCGGCGGCCTCACTGACGCGCCCCTTCTCGACGGAGCGGTCGAGCAGGCGGCGGTTCTGTGCCCGCGCGCGCTCGAGCTGGCCGGGCGCGGAATCGACAAGGATCACGTCATAGCGCCCGGAAATAGCCGTCTGCAGGGCGATCTGCGAGCCCATGGTCCCAGCGCCAACCACGAGCACACGCTTCAATTCATGCATGCGAGTGAGCATGAAGCAATTCGAGGCGGCGGCGCAGGCGGCCGTAGATTCGATCCCCGACGAATTCTTGTCTTATCTCGAGAACACCGTTTTCATCATCGAGGAGAGCTCGCCGGAGGGCCTGATGGGACTGTATGAGGGCGCGACCGCGCTCTCCGTCCTTGGAATGCCCGAGCGCATCACGCTCTACAAGCGGGCGCACGAGCAGGCCACCGACTCGATCGACGAGCTCGTGGAGGAGGTGCGGCGGACGATCCTGCACGAGATCGGGCATCACTTCGGCATGGACGAGGACGACCTGCCGTACTAGCGGAGAGTCCAGAAGGCTCGATCCCAGAGGATGAGGGGGTCGCCGGAGCCGGCGCTGGCTGAGGTCACCTCACCCACGCAGACATCGTGGTCCCCGGCCGGGTGGATCTCGACGAGCCGGCACTCGAGCCAGGCGGCGCAGCCTTCGATCAAGGGAATGCCGTTGGCTCCCAAGCGATGCGGCACCCCTTCCCACGTGGGATCGATCGCGGGCGCGCGGCCCGCGAACCGGTCGGCGATGAATTCCTGCGAGCGGGTCAGCACGTTCACGTTGAATGCTTTCCCCTCGGCGACGGCGGCTCGCGTCGCCGCCTCGCGCTCCAGTCCGACCAGGACCATGGGAGGGTCGATCGAGATCGAGACCAGGCTGCTGGCGGTCAGGCCGCGGTAGCCGTTCTCCGTGCGCGCGCTGATGACGACGACCCCGGCCGGCACGCGCGCCATCACGTCTCGAAAGTCGTGGTCTTGCAACAGCCCTCAGCCTAACTGCGCCGGACGGCTCAAGCGGCGAAGGTAGAATCGAGTCCGAAGCGCGGCGACGTAGCCAAGTGGCAAGGCAGAGGTCTGCAAAACCTCCATCCCCAGTTCGATTCTGGGCGTCGCCTCCAATTTCCCGAATGCGAATCCAGGGCTACGAGCTGGACCGGTGGATGACGGTATGGCATTTTGACTGCCCTGACGACTGCCAACCTGCCTACTGGCCGCGGGGCCTATAACGTGGTCCGTGGCGAGGCAGGACGTGGAGAAAGGCCGCCCTCGGATTCTCGTGATCCAGTAGTTCGTTTAGATGCTCCTCATCACGAATCCCGTTTGGTCGCAGGAGACCTTTCTCCAGGGTGCCCGGCCGTATCGGGTTCTTGCTGGTGGGCACGTTGAAAATTGCTATCTGGTGGCCCTGGTCGTCTGTCAGCTCCAACCAGACATAGTTCTTCCGACTGTGCTTAGGGTCTTCGCTGCATCCCAAGCGTTTGAATGCGGCGATCGCCTGGCCCGGCGACAGCACGAGCCGAGCTAGCGCTTGACGAAGCGGAAGCTTTGCCCTCTCAGGTCCAAGAGGCGCTGTAGATCGCTGCCGAGCGTCTCGTACTTCTCATTGAGGATGTTCCAGAACTCATTGAGCTGTTCTGCAAACTCACTAATCAGGTCTGGCTCTGTGTCTGCTACAGCCGTGATACCCAGGAGCTCAGCGTGGGCCGCCCACGAGCCGTCGTCCTCTTGCCATATCTCGACGTCGATTGCCGCCGGCAACATGGCGATCGCGGACTTCTGAGCACCCGCCGCGTGCGAGTCTATCGGCACTGGCGCGCGAAACAGGTAGGTGTCGCTGGGGCTCTTCACGTCGGGTGGACTCAAGGTCTGCACGCGAACCTCCTAGCCGAGTAGTGCGATCTTAGGCGCCACCGTGTCGTAAAGCAACCGCTGAACCTCCTGGATCCGAGGAACGACAGACTTCATGTCGCTAGTGACGGCGAACATGCCGACAACTTGCAAGAACAGCTTAGTCTTGTCGGCAAACAGGGGCTCTATTCGAATGTCGAAGGCATCCCTCAACCCGCCCGGCACGGCTTCCATTGTGACCCCAGGTGGTAGCGGGGCCTCGGCTGGCCGATTCAACGTAATACGGACTCCGCTCCCCTGGTACTCAAGGTTGGGAATCTCCTGGCCCAGCCTTCGCACCGCATCCTTCAGATATATCTGAGACACGAATTCGTCTGAGCGTATTCCTGAACCCTCCCACTGCGCCTGCAAATCCACAGACAGGGTCATCATCAAGGTGCCTTCAGGCAGCTTCTCCCTGAAGTGAGTCATCGCGACGCCCAGCCTGTCTGTCGCAAGGGGAAAGGCCGATCGGCTGAGATCCTCCTGAAACGCCATTGCAGCACCAGTCAATGTAAGAACGGACACGCCATCGGCAGTTGCCATCTGCCCCCCGCCTGGGACTAATTGGAAGTTCGCGAAGCCATATCTGGCCAGTTCGCCATAGATGGTCGACACGTCTTTGGCGCCAAGTGCCGCTGGGGCGATCAGGTGCCCTTGCGGCGGCGAAAGCAGCGACGCCTGGACGCCTAGGAACGTGAGTAGGAGCTTTTCGCGATCGAGCATTCTGTTCTGCCCTATGTTAAGCGGCCAGCGTGGACCTCTAGGCTAGGCGCAAGATGGCCGCCGACTTCGAGACTTCGACGAAGGGGTACGCCCCACATGTCGGACCGAGAAGCGCCAGGCGCGGCCAAGCGCCTGGCCAAGCTGCTCACACGGCCCCAAGCGGCGGATGCAGCCGTTTGGCTGCCAATCTGACTGCCATCCGACTGGATTAGTCGTTTTCCACTAGAGATAACCGCCGCCAGCAAGAACTCAAAGACAGGGGCGGCGAGGTCTTGAGATTAGGTCGAGGCGAACTGCAAAACCTCCATCCCCAGTTCGATTCTGGGCGTCGCCTCCAACTACCCCAGAGGCGGGCGGCTAGTGAGAGTGAGACCCGCCCGATACGACCAGCGGCGGGCTGCCGCCACCGGATTGGAATGACCCCTGGGCGGGCGGCTGGAGCTGCCCGTCGTCCGTGAAAGTGGGCGCGGAGCTGTTCGAGGTATCGAAGCTAGGCGCGGTGTTCGCGCTGCTCTGACTCTGGCCCGGAAGCGTGACGGCCGCGATCACCGAGAACACCGCCACCAAGCCGGCAGCCCACATGAAGCAGGCCCAGGTAAGGTCGTGCAGCTTCTGCATCGCCCGGTCGCGCTGCTCGATGGCTTCGAACGGTTGCTGGGCCATTGCGCCGAAAATACCACCTCTCCCTTGGAATCGGCTTGGGAACGCGCTTGTCCCGAATTCAGGTTTACCTCCGTTACACTCGATCAATGGGCCTGGCCCAGATCAAGATGCCGCAGCTCGGCGAATCGGTCACCGAGGGAACGGTCGACAAGTGGCTGAAGCACGAGGGCGACTTCGTCAAGCGCGACGAGCCGCTGGTCGAGGTCGTGACGGACAAGGTGAACGCCGAGATCCCGTCGCCCTTCGAAGGCAAGCTGGTCAAGATCTCGGCCACCGAAGGCGAGACCGTGCGCGTGGGCGCCGTGATCGCGGAGATCGAGGTCGCCGGCGCAGGCGCCCCGACCGCTGCAGCCGCCCCCGCCAACGCGCCCGCTTCCGGTCCGGCTCCAGAGGCCGGGGTGGCGCACACGGAGGTCCCAACCGAACCGGATGGCAGCCCGGGGCCGGCGGCGGGGTCCGCGGGCGGCGACGGTGCCGGGGAGCGCGCCCGCCTCTCCCCCGCCGTGCGCAAGCTGGCTGCCGAGCACGGGATCGACGCTGCGGCGCTACGCGGCTCGGGAATGGGCGGCCGGGTCACCCGCGACGACGTCCTCGCTGCCGTCGGATCGGGCCAGACGGCGGCGCCCGCTGCTGCCGTTGCTCCTGTGCCCACCGCACCGCCAAAACCGGCCCGTGACGACAGCGCCCGCGAGGAGCTGGTGAAGCTCAGCGTCATGCGCCGCTCGATCGCCGAGCACATGGTGCGCAGCCTCGCCACCTCTCCTCACGCCTGGACCCTGCAGGAGGTCGACGTCACCAACCTCGTCCGCTATCGCGACGCCGAGAAGGAGAGCTTCAAGGCGCGACACGGCGCGGCGCTGACCTACCTGCCGTTCGTGGTGCAGGTGGTATGCGAGGTCATCAAGCAGTACCCATGGCTGAACTCCACCTGGACGGACGAAGGGGTCGTCCTGAAGCGCTACATCAACATGGGCGTCGCCGTCTCGATTCCGGACGGGCTGATCGTGCCGGTGGTGAAGGACGCGGACCAGCGCGGATTCACCGACCTCGTGCGCACCCTCAACGACCTGATCGAGCGCGCACGGAACAAGCAGCTCAAAACCGAGGACGTGCAGGGCGGAACCTTCACCCTGAACAACACGGGCGCAACCGGGTCGGTCGCGAGCCAGCCGATCATCAATCAGCCCCAGGCGGCGATCCTGACCACCGAATCGATCGTCAAGCGCCCAGTCGTGGTCAATGACGGGATCGCGGTGCGCCAGATCATGAACATGTGCCTTAGCTTCGACCATCGCATCGTCGATGGGATGATGGCCGGACAGTTCCTCGGCGCGATCAAGAAGCGCCTCGAAGAATGGACGCCCGGTAGCATCCGCCTGTGAGCGCCACACAGCCGCTGACGCCCGCGCCAATCCCGGAGTGGATCCGCATCCGTGTGACCGAAGGTGAGAACTTCAAAGACCTGAAGCAGATGGTGCGCAGCGGCCGGCTGCATACGGTGTGCGAAGAGGCGAGATGCCCCAACATCTTCGATTGCTGGAACCGGCGGACGGCCACCTTCATGATCCTCGGCGACGTCTGCACCCGCGCGTGCCGGTTCTGCGCCGTGACCTCGGGCAGGCCGACCGAACTCGACCTCGGCGAGCCGCTGCGCGTGGCCGAGTCCGTCGCCGAACTCGGCCTGAAGCACGCGGTGATCACGTCGGTGGACCGCGATGACCTGAAAGACGGGGGCGCGGGCATCTTCGCGCGCACGATTCGCGCGATCCGCCGGCGCAGCCCGGGTACGACGATCGAGGTCCTGACGCCTGATTTCCAGGGTGACCTGGGGTCGGTGCGGACGGTCGTCGACGCGGGGCCGGAAATCTTCAACCACAACACGGAGACGGTGCCGCGGCTCTATTCACGAATCAGGCCTAAGGCCGTATACGCCAACAGCCTCGCCCTCCTACGGCACGTGAAATCGCTTGCGCCGCACATGGTCACCAAGTCGGGCCTGATGGTCGGTCTTGGGGAAACCGAGGACGAGCTCCTCGACGTCTTCCGCAACATGCGCGCTCACAACATCGACGTGCTGACAGTGGGCCAGTACCTGCGCCCCTCGAAACAGCACGCGGAGGTTGTCCGTTACTACCGCCCCGAAGAGTTCGCGCGCCTCAAGGAGCAGGCGCTCGAGATGGGTTTCGGCCACGTCGAAGCCGGCCCGCTCGTCCGCTCCTCCTACCACGCCGATGAACAGGTCCCGGTCCGTAAGAGCCTGCTGGCTGGGTAGGACTCCCTACCGGGAGGCCTGGGACCTGCAGGCGAAGCTCGTCTCTGCCCTGCGCGATGGCCATGCGCCCGACACGCTGCTTCTGCTCGAGCATCCGCACGTTTTCACAATGGGCAAGGCCGCGAGGCCCGACCACCTGCTGTGGGACGAAGCGGAACGAGCGCGGCGCGACGTGGACGTCATCTGGTCGGACCGCGGGGGCGAAGCCACATATCACGGCCCGGGACAATTGGTGGGCTACCCGATCCTCGACCTCGCCCGCGTTGAGCTCTCGATTCCGCAGTACCTGGAGAAGCTCGAGCTGTCAGTGATCGACTACCTGCACGACCTCGGCGTCGACTCCCAGCCTGGCGAGCCCGGTCTCACGGGCGTCTGGTCCCAGGGTGAGAAGGTCGCGGCCATAGGCATCAAGCTGAACCGGTCGATCGTCAGCCATGGGTTTGCGCTCAACCTGACGACCGATCTCGCCTACTTCGACGGCATCGTCCCGTGCGGGCACGCCGACCTGCGGCCGACCTCGGTGGAGGCGATCACGCGCAAGCAGGTGGAGACGCAAGCCGCGGCCCGCGCCTACGCAGACCATTTCTCGAGCATTTTCGATGTCGAGATCGAGTGGGGCTCCGCCCAGAAGGTTCTGCCGAACCTGGCGCGCTGAGATCGGATGGCGCTGTCCATACCGGCGCTGACCGCGTTTCTCGACTTCGACGTGCCCGATTGGCTGCGCGAGCCGACCTGGTGGCGGCCCCTGACTCACTTCATCAGCGCGTTCGTGCTCGACCACCAGGCCGGCGGCCTATTTTTCGTCATCTTCTTTGAAGAGCTTGGAGTGCCACTGCCGGCGCCAGGCGATGTGGCGATCATCTACGGCGGCTACCTCACGACCACCGGCGCAATCCCGTACCCGCTGGCTTTCGCGGCCGTGGTTTCTGGCGCGGTCCTGGGAAGCGCCTGCAACCTGACCATCAGCCGGCGTTACGGCCGGCCCTTCATCCAGCGATTTGGGCGATATATCGGCATCACGGACGAACGCATGGTCCGGGCCGAACGGATCTTCAAGCGCTGGGGGCCGTGGGCGATCATCGTCGGCCGGCAGATCCCAGGGATGCGGATCGTCCTTTCCGCACTGTCTGGAATACTTGACGTCCCCTACAGGGTATTCATACCGTGCGTTCTGATCTCAGCCTCGATCTGGGCGGCCGTCTTTCTCGAGATCGGGCGTCGGCTCGGACCTTCAGTGAGAAATCTCTTTTCCCTCTTCCCCGGACAGCTGATCCCCTGGCTGGCTCTGGGTTTGATCCTCTTCGCGATCGGGTATCTCGGATATAGACATGGCTTCAAACCGAAAGAGCCTCGAGACGCCGTCAACCAGCCGCAGTGAGCTGGTTCACCTGAACAGCGTCTCCATGGACGAAGACGACGAGATCCTCCCGGACTTCGAGGCCGAGGTGGATGGGCGCCGGGTCTGGGTGACCGCGGTGCTCGAGCGGACTGCCGTGGTGGAACCCGCTCCCGGCGAGCCCAAGGTGCTGGTCAACCGTGGCCGCCTGATGGTCAACCCCGACCACCTGCGAGTACGCCACCTGGCGAGCAAGGAAGCGGCGCGCCGCGGGCGCGAGGCCGCCCGGCAACTGCGTATGCAGGAGCACAGCTCCGCGGCTTAGCGCTCGGTACCGCTCGTTGAACTCGTCCTACGATCGGCGCAAACCTTAAGGTCTGGTAAAGTCCCCTCTTGCCGAACTTGGTTCGGCTTTTTTCCATTTCGGCGGCTTGAAACCGCCTATCAGGTCTAGGGGTAGCCAACATATGAGCAAGATCGTTGATCTCGTGTCTCTGGCCAGCATCGTCCCACCCCTCAACCACGAGGTCAGCGGCGGATTCAATGCGATGGTCGACGGCAAGCAGGTCCGAGTTCGCGCGGTGCTCGAGCGGACGGTCGTGATCGAGCACCAGGAGGGCGGCGAGCGAAGCGTCGTCCGAAAGGACAACTGCATGGTGCAGCCTTCTGCCGTCGAGTTCGTGCCGGGAAACCCGAACAACGGGGTCGGCCCCCGTCAGTGGCGGAGGCTGCCCGGTAAGCCACCCGCCACGCCGAGACCAGTCCCCTAGCCCAACCTCAGTCGAGGTGGCGCTGCGCCACCAGGGTCAAGAAAGCGGGGAAAGAGCTGGCGAGCGCCACCTCTTCGAACACGGCGCGTGCGTCGTCGAAGCGGCTCTTGGCCCACCCGTCTTCTCCCAGCCGCTCTCGAATCTTGGCAAGCTCGTCGTCCGCGATCTCGCGCACGAGGTCGGCGTTCACGACCGACCCGTCGCTGAGTCGAGACGAGTGCCTGATCCACTGCCAGACCTGCGATCGGGATATCTCGGCCGTGGCCACATCTTCCATCAGGTTGTTGATCGCCGCTGCACCGACCCCCCTCAACCACGACTCGACGTACTGGATGCCCACGCTCACGTTCAGGCGCAGGCCGTTCTCGGTGATGGTGCTCTCGGGCACGCGAACTTCGATCAGCTGACCTGCTGTGACAGCCACCTCGGGCCTCTGGCGCTCGAGCTGGTTGGGGCGGTCACCGAGTACCCGGTCGAAGGCCTCGGTCGCGGTCGGCACGAGGTCTGGATGCGCGACCCAGGTCCCGTCAAAACCGTCACCCGCCTCGCGGTCTTTGTCTTCCTTGACCTTGGCGAGCGCGATCCGGTTGACCTCAGGGTCGCGACGCGAAGGGATGAATGCCGCCATCCCGCCCATCGCATGCGCGCCGCGACGATGGCATGTCTTGACGAGCAGCTCGGTGTAAGCGCGCATGAACGGGACTGTCATCGTCACCTGCGCTCGGTCCGGCAGCACGAACTCCGGCCGGTTCCGGAACTTCTTGATGATGCTGAAGATGTAGTCCCACCGGCCGGCATTCAGACCGCTCGAGTGGGCGCGAAGCTCGTAGAGAATCTCCTCCATCTCGAACGCAGCCAGAATCGTCTCGATCAGAACGGTGGCGCGGATCGTGCCGCGCGGGATTCCAAGGTCGTCCTGGGCGAAGTTGAACACGTCATTCCAGAGCCGCGCTTCGTGATGGCTCTCGAGCTTCGGCAGGTAGAAGTAGGGGCCGCTTCCCTTTCCAAGCAGCCGCTTCGCGTTGTGAAAGAAGTAAAGGCCGAAGTCGAAGAGGCTGCCCGAGACGGGCTTTCCGTCGACCTCGACGTGCTCCTCCTCCAGGTGCCACCCGCGCGGGCGGACAAGCAGCGTCGCAACCTTATCGTTGAGGCGATATTCCTTTCCTTCCGGGCTGGTGAAATCGATCCGCCGCTCGATGGCGTCGATCAGGTTCACCTGACCTTCCACCAGGTTCGCCCAGGTGGGAGAGTTCGCGTCCTCGAAATCCGCCATGAACACGCGCGCGCCGCAGTTGAGAGCGTTGATCAGCATCTTGCGGTCGGTGGGACCGGTGATCTCGACGCGCCGGTCCTGCAGGTCCTTGGGAGCCTTGGCAACCATCCAGTCGGACTTGCGGACCGATTGGGTGTCCGCCAGGAACTGCGGCAGCTCGCCCGCGTCAAGCCGCGCCTGGCGCTCGTCCCGAGACTTCAGCAGCTCCAGGCGGCGCTGACCGAACTCACGCTGAAGGCGGGCGACGAAGGCCATCGCCTCGGGCGTCAGCACCTCGGTCGACCGCCCCTCGTTGGGACCTTTGAGAACGAACTGCTCAGCGGTGGCCATCGCCACCCAATCTACAGGAGCGGTTCAGGTGCCCGTCAGCCGCTCTACGAGCGGAGCCAGCTTCTCGGCGGCCCGGTCGGGTAGGACGACGTAGGAGATCCCATACCGTTCACGCCGGGCCTGCAGGTCTTCGATCATCTGGTCGATCGTCCCAATCAGAAAGTGCGGCATGTCGAGAAGATCACGAGGTTCAAGCCCGACCGAAGACGCGAGCCGCGCCGCCATTCCGTCTCGGTCCTCAGTGACACTCGCGACGAACACCGTCGCGCACAGCTCGATCTGCGAGAAGCGCTCGCCCGCGGCTTCTTTGATCCACTTCAGCTTCTCGTCCGTCGCCTGGGCACGCCCGGTGCTGATCAGGTTCTGATTGATCTGCCCCTCGGTCAGCTTGTAGTTGACGCTGACGATGTCGGCCTCGCGCGCCGCCAGGCTCAGCATCCGCCGGCCGCCACCTCCGATGAGGATCGGCGGGTGCGGCTTTTGCACCGCGGATGGGAATGCGTCGACGCCCTGGACCCGATAGTGCTTGCCCTCGAAGGACACCGCCCCTCCGGCAAAGAATCGCTTGATGATCTCGAGGCCTTCGGCCATGCGCTCGATCCGAATTCCGATTGAGTCGAGCGGGATTCCGGTCTGTTCGTAATCCGAGGTCAACCAGCCGGCGCCCAGGCCGAATTCCAGCCGGCCGTCGGACAGCAGATCCAGCGTAGCCGCCTCTTTCGCGAGCACCACAGGATGCCGGTAGTCGTTGTCGAAGACAAGCGAGCCGATGCGGAGCCTGGTGGTCGCGTCTGCCGCGGACATCAGAGCTGCGATCGGCGACACCTGCTCACCGAAGTGATCGGGTAGGAAGAGCGTCGCGTACCCGAGCGCCTCGAAAAGGCGGGCCTTGTCGCGCCAGGCTTTAGCGCTGGGGGCGCCGTGCTCCTCCACGCCAAATCGAAACGGACGGGGCATGGTCACGGCCGGTTAGTATGCGGCGTTCCTGAAGCCGCGTTCGGACGAGTCGGATAACATCGGCCCGTTGTGGCCGCTGCCTTTCGGTTGGCCCGCGATCGCGCTCTGGCACCCGCCGTGCCGGCGGCAATCAGCTGGCTCTTCCTGTTCGGATACCAGTGGGCCTTCTACCTCACCTACCACGGCCATCTGCACACGGTGTTCGGGTACTACTCGGGCGTGCTGGGCGATGGAATCCTGATACCGGCCGTCAACGTCTCGGCATTCGTGCTCCTTCGCCAGCTGGCGCCGGGGATCCCATGGAAACGCCTGCCGATCTATCTGCTGCTCGGCTTTGCGACCGCCACCGCCGCGTTCCTCGCACAGGGCAGGCTCGACCTGGTCAACTGGTCGATGCCGCTTGCCTTTCACTGGAGCGACATCGGGCAGTTTCACTTCTTCGTGATGGCCGGCGAGGTCGCATACCTCTACCTGGTCCTGGCGAGTGCGATCAACAACTGGTCTCACCTGCGGCAGGACCCTGTGGCCCTGAAAGCCTTCGCCATCGGGTGGGTCGGCCTGGCCCTGTTCGCCGCCTCCCTGGCCGCCGACTACATCCGGTGAAGGATTCAACCAAGGATCTCGTCGAGCCAATAAGCCCCGGACCCAGAGTTGTTGGCAAGGCTGCACGAAGAAAATGGCTGTTAACGGCCAGCCAGCGCGATGACGCTTCGAAGTGGCAGGACTGGTGCCGAGGGGCGGACTTGAACCGCCGACACCTTGATTTTCAGTCAAGTGCTCTACCAAGCTGAGCTACCTCGGCACGGCGGGTAATTCTATCGGCGCCAGTTGACAGCACGTCGGCCCCTTGCGAGACTACAGGCTCCAGTGAGCCCTGCGGGCGCGGCCCACATTCGATCCGCTTTGGCCGGTACCGTTCGCGCGGGCGGCACGATCGCCCTCGTGGCGATGGTCGGCCTCCTGGTCGGCGCGTGCGGGTCGTCCGGCTCGCCCACCGCTTCATCGGTGAGCCCCTCGCCGACGCCGCCTCCGGCAGCAAAGCTGATCACGAATGTCGACGCATGCTCGCTCGTAACCGTGGCCGAGGCATCCGGCGCCGCCGGGACAGCGGTCTCGAACATGGGCGCTGCGAGCGGTGTCCAGATCCCCGGGGCCTGCATCTACGGCAGCTCGGACGGCAAGTCGACCGTCCTGGTCTTTGCCCAGTCGTACCCGGACGCTTCCGCCGCTGATGCAGTCTCGCCGGACCAGATCGCGGCCGCGATGAATAGCGGCTACGGAGTCTCGAACGCCAAAGCCGTCAGCGGCATCGGAGACAAGGCGATCGAATCAACGTTGACGGGCGGAGGAGCCGGCGGAATCATCATCTTTGTGTTCAAGTCCAACGTCGTGATGATGATCTCGGTGACGCCGGCCATCAGCTCGAGCGCCATCGAGCAGCTCGCCAAGACCGCTGTAAGCCGCCTCTGAGATCTCTGGTGGGCGGTGAGAGGGTCGAACTCCCGACCTCCTCGGTGTAAGCGAGGCGCTCTGGCCAACTGAGCTAACCGCCCTTTTTTCGCGAACAGCCAGTCTACCCAGGCAGCATTGCGAGCGCGGCGTTGAGCTGCGCGTCCTTTGCGTAGCCCTGAGACGGAGCAGTCACGTCGTACTCGTCGGTGGGGCTCGTCAGGGTCACCGCCACGTCGGGCGTCAGTCCCTTGTGGTCGATCGTCTGGCCGTTCGGTAGGTACCAACGCTTGATCGTGAGGTGGATGTCCGAACCATCCGCGAGCTCGAAGTCCTGCTGCACCGAGCCCTTGCCAAAGGTCACCGTCCCGACCAGCTTCGCCCGCTGGTGCACCTGCAGCGAGCCCGCCACGATCTCCGACGCCGACGCGCTGTTCGCGTCCACCAGGACCTCGAGCGGAATCGACGGCGCCGCGTGCTTGCCCGACACCATGTGGCGGTCCACCGTGCCGCTGCGGTCGCGGAGCTCGAAAGTCTCGCCACTCGCCACGAACTGGCTGATGACGTCGTCGGCCGCCGTGATGAAACCGCCCGGATCTCCGCGCAGGTCCAGCACCATGCCCGTCTTGCCCGGCAGCCCGCTGGCCAGCGCCGATGCAAACTCAGTGGAGGTGTCTGTTCCGAACTGATAGATCCGGACATAGAGCACGTGGTTGCCTATCTCGGCCGATCGAACGGTCGCCACGTGGATCTCGGCGCGAGTGATCGTCACGGAGAATGTTTGTCCGTTGCGCGAGATCTCCAGCGTCACCTTGGTTCCGTCCGGGCCCTGGATCAGTGTTGTCGCCTGGTCTGAGGTGACTCCTTTCATGTCTTTGTCCCCCACCTTCACAATCTGGTCGCCCGCCTGCAGCCCGCCGGACGCCGCCGGCGATCCCGGTACGGTTCCCGTGATGACCGGGTAACCCGTCGTAAAGCTCAGGTAGATGCCGATGCCCGAGTAGAGGCCCTGGTAGCTCTGCTGGAGGCGTTTGTACTGGGTGGGGTCGAAGTAGGCCGAGAAGGGATCGCCCAGGCCGGAGATCAGGCCCTGCACCGAACTGTGAGACAGCTTGGCCGAGTCGACCTTGCTCGCGTCGACGTAGTCGGCCTGGATGAGCCTGATCGCCTGCTGCAGCTCGGACACGTCCACGTTTCCGACCGAGCGGTGCCCGAAGTACGGTACGTATTCCGGAAACGCCTGGTCGACATAGACACCCGCGACGAAGGTCACGATCAGGATGGCGAGGACGGCGCCACCCCTGAGGGCGGCGCGGCGATTCATATCAGCAGACTAACGAAATCGCTTGCGTCAGCAACCGAGCCAGATGCAAGGGTCCTTGTAAACGCCATTGATGCGGACCTCGAAATGGAGGTGAGGCCCTGTGGACCACCCGGTCGAGCCCTCGAAGGCGATGGTGGTTCCGCGCGCGACGACCTGGCCGCTGCTCAGCCCGGGAGCGTAGCCGGCCGTGTGTCCGTAGTAGGTCGAATACCCGTTGCCGTGAATCATCACGACGAGGTTGCCGTAACCGATGCTCCCCGGGTAGAGGTACACGACGCCCGTGTCCGCCGCGATGATGTTGCTTCCATAAGGGCCGGCGATGTCGAGGCCGGTGTGAATCTTGTGCGGCCACGGACAGTTGGGGTCCGGGACTTCCAGGTAAAAGCTCGAGCAGCCGAATCGCTGGCTGATGCAGTTGGGACCGCATGCGGGCTCGGGCCAGGCAAACACGCCCGAACCGCCACCGGCTTTCGCCGCCGCGACCTGGTACTGCACGGCGAGCTGGGCGACCTGCGCATCGATCGCGGCGCGCTCGGCCTGCACCGCGGCGTATTGCGCTGAGAGCTGGACCTCCAGCTGCTGCTCATAAACGAGCGCGGCGGCCTGCGCCTTCAAGTTGCTCTGCATGTCCGCCTCGGTGGCTTTCTGTTGCTCCAGGAGCGCCGTCACCTGGCTCTTCTGTGCGTCAAGAGCACTGTTGGCGATGGCGACCTGGGAGTGCTGGAGCGCGAGGTCGTCCAGGAGCTTTCGATCCGAGGCTGCCACCTGCTGGGCCGCGACCATGCGATCCATCATCTGGTTGAAGTTGCTGGCCGTGAGCACGAGCTGAACGTAATTCAGCGCTCCGTGGCTGTCGATGTACCGCAGCCTCTGATTCAAGAGCTCGTCCCGCACGCTGGTGTTCGCCACCAGTCGAGTCAGGTCTGCCTCGCCGAACCGGATCTGCCGGTTCAGGTCGTCGATGGCGGTCTGCGTCTGGGCGATCAGCGCCTGCTGAGCCGCGATCTGGTTCTTCAAGTTGTTGATCAGCGTGTCGATTGCGTTGATCTGGAGCGTCACGTTGTTGATGTGCGATTGGATATTCGACAGCTGGTTCTGGTTGTTGACCTGCTGGCCGATGCCGCCGTTGTAGGAGAGGCAGGCCTGGTAAACAGCAGGCGGATCGCCCGAGTAGCAGTAAATCGCGGAAACAGGCTGCACCGACAGCGGGATCCACGCTAGCGTGGCGATCGCCAGGGCGGCCAGGACGCGCACCCTCACGTCAGATCCTCACGTAGCGGCGGACGCCGATGTAGCTGCCGAGGGCTCCGAGCAGCGCCCCTCCGATGAGCAGGTCCTGCGCGAGGCTCACCATGAAAGCCGGATCGTAGGAAAGTGGGATGAAGGCGACATCCGCGCGGAACCGTTCTACCGCGGGCTGATACGCGAGCACCAACAGGGCCAGGGCGAACGATGCCGCGATGAGGCCTGTCATCACCCCTTCGATGACGAACGGCCCGCGAACGAACCATTCCGTCGCACCGACGAGCTTCATCACCTCGATTTCCTTGCGGCGGTGATAGACGGCGGTGCGAATCGTGTTCATCACGATCACGATCGAAACCACGACGAGAATCGCCAGCAATCCAACGCCCGCGATGCCCAACCACGCTGACAGCTGCAGCATCCGGTTGACGAAATCACCCTGGTAGTTCGTCGGATCGGTCGGGTCCACCCCCGACCAGCGGCGCGCGAGCGTGTCGATGGCGGCCACGTCGTCGAGCTTGGCGACGCGTACCTCGAGCTTCGCGTCGAGAGGGTTCCCGCTGATCTGCTGCGCGAGCACCACGTTGTTGGGGTCTGCCTTGAACTGTGCGAGCGCCTGGTCCTTGGTGATGAACTGCACGTTGCTCACCCGCGGATCGGCCGCCAGCTGCTGCTGGAAGTCGTAAACGCTCTGCAGCGGCGTGCCGTCGGCGACGTTGACAGAGATCTCGCTGACCTTGGCCCTGAAGCCGTCCAGCACCTGCGAGAAGGCGTGGCCGACCAGCAGGTTGATGCCGGCAAGGACGAGGATGAGCGTGATCGACAACACCGCGGCCGTGCTGACCGCGAGGTTGCGCCAGAAGCTCTGCCAGGCGCTATTGAGCGCGAATCTGAGGTTTCGATAAATCATCGTGGTATCTGCCTGAACGATCGTCCCTGGCGATCTGCCCGGCGTCGATGGCGATGACGCGCCGGCGCAGCAGGTCGACGATCTCTCGGTTGTGGGTCGCCATGACGACGGTCGCTCCACGCGCGTTGATGCGCAGAAAGAGCTGCATGATCTCCCAGGCGGTGGCCGGGTCGAGGTTTCCGGTCGGCTCGTCGGCGATGATGAACCGCGGCGCGTGGACGAGCGCCCGGGCGATCGCGACGCGCTGCTGCTCGCCACCGGAAAGGTTGGCTGGATAGGTATTGTCCTTTCCCGACAGGCCCACGGTGTCCAACGCCTCCGCCACGCGGGACTGGATCATGTTCTCGGCCTCGCCATGCACGCGCAGGGCAAAGGCGACGTTTTCGTAGATCGTCAGATTGGGCAGCAGCTTGAAGTCCTGGAACACGAGGCCGACCTTGCGCCGGTAACCGGGAAGCTGCCTCCGCTTCATCCGACCAAGCTCGACCCCGTCGACGAAGATCTTGCCCTTGCTGGGCTTCTCCTCGCGGATCAGGAGCCTGACGAGGGTGGATTTGCCCGCGCCCGACGGGCCCACGAGGAAAAGGAAGTCCCCTTCCGGGACGACGAGATTGACGTCGCGGAGAGCTTCAGTTCCAGTCGAATACGTCTTGAAGACGTGCTGGAAGCTGATCACCGGCCGTGTATCGAAATCTGGTGTTAGAACCATAAGGTGCGACTCTTGCTGTGACGTTCCGCGCCGGAGGGCGCGTGTGGCTAGGTCGCGGGCAGTATACCCGATGCCCCCAGATAGTCCAAACCGTTCCGAAAGTGCCAACCACGGAGGTTTAACGGGGCTGTTTCGAGTTGCTTGCGACGGCCCCGTTCTGGCCCAGGCGCCAGCGCAGCCAGCTCTCGATGAACGGGTCGATATCACCGTCCAGCACAGCCTGCGTGTTCCCAACCTCGAGCCCGGTCCGGACGTCCTTCACGAGCGTGTAGGGCTGGAGCACGTAGTTCCTGATCTGCGACCCGAACTCGGCCGGCATGATCTGGCCGCGGATCTGGTCGCGTTGCGCCGCGGCCTCCTGTTGCTGGCGCTGGAAGAGCCGGGCCTTCAAAACCTTCATCGCCGTCTCGCGGTTTTTCATCTGCGAGCGCTCGTTCTGGCACGTGACCACGATGCCGGTGGGCAGGTGCGTGATGCGAATCGCCGAGTCGGTCTTGTTGACGTGTTGGCCACCGGCTCCCGTGGAACGGTAGGTGTCGATGCGCAGATCCTGAGGGTTGATCACGACCGCGCTCTCGTCCGAGCTCTCGAGCTCGGGCATGATCTCCACCAGCGCAAAGGACGTATGGCGGCGGTGGTTCTGGTCGAACGGTGAGATGCGCACCAGTCGGTGCACGCCGTGCTCAGAGCGCAGAAGCCCGTAGGCACGTGGGCCGCGCACGATGAACGTTGCGCTCTTGAGCCCCGCTTCCTCGCCGGGCGAGGTCTCGATGATCTCGGTCTCGAAGCCTTTGCGCTCGGCCCACTTCAGATACATGCGCATCAGCATCTCCACCCAGTCCTGCGCCTCGACCCCTCCCTGTCCCACCGACAGGGTGACGACCGCGTTGTGGTTCGCGTACGGGTCGGTGAACAGTAGGTCGAGCTCGCGTGCTCGCAGCTCGCTGGAGATCGCGGCCCTTTCCTCCGCCAGCTGGCGGTCGAGGTCCGGGTCGCCGTGCGCGAGCTCATCGAGCTCGATCAGGTCGCGGGCACGCCTTTCCAGGCGGTCCCAGGCGGCGATCAGCTGGCGGTGTTCGGCCGCCTCACGCGCCATCTGCCCTGCGCGAGCAGGGTCGTCCCACACGCCGGGCTGCACCAGTTGAGCGTCGAGCTCGTCGGCACGCTTTTTCTTGGCTGGAAGGTCAAAGGTGCTCCTTCAGCTGCACGATCCGTTCCAGGAGCTCTTTGGGATTGAGTTCAGCGTCCATTACTTCTCCTTCGCATCTCACCACCAAACCAAACGTGGCATGGAGAGGGGGTTTCCCGTAAGGGGGACGTAGTCCCCCTTGCGACTATCGTCCATGACATCTCTTGTACTTCTTACCCGACCCGCACCAGCACGGATCGTTGCGGCCGATCTTACCTTGAGCGCCCGCCGCCCCGGCCGGCGCTCCGCTCAGTGCCGGCGCAGCTCGTCGCTGCTTGGGCGCGCCATTCCGGCCTGCCCCGTCGGCGCCATCGACCTCGGCCGGCCCGCTCTCCATGACCTGCCGCACGAGCGGTGACGGCGGAGGAGGCGGCGCGTTGCGCTGGACCTGCACCCTGAAAATTCGAGCCACGATCGACGCCTGTATCCGTTCGCGCAACTCGTTGAACATCTCGAAGGCTTCGTTCTTGTACTCAACCAGCGGGTCGCGCTGGCCGTACGCGCGGAGACCGATGCCTTCGCGAAAATGCTCCATCTGGGTCAGGTACTCCATCCACTGCCAGTCGATGGTCTGCAGCATCACGTCGCGCTCGACCAGCGGCATCAGGTCCGCGCCGACCTCCTCGACCTTCTTGTCGTAAGTGTCCGATGCGGCTGCAAACAGATGCTCCTGCAGACCTTCGGGACCGCTGGCCAGAGCCTCCTCCGGGATCTGTGAATCAGGCGCGATCGGCAGGTAGGCGTTCAGGTACTTGATCAGGCCTTCAAGGTCCCAGTTCTCCGCGTGCCGGCTCTGGCAGTGCTGCTCGATGCCTTTGGCGATGATGTCCTTCGCGTAGGCGAGGATGTTCCCGCGTGCATCCGCGCCCTCGAGCACCTTCCTGCGCTCTTCGTAGACGATCTGACGCTGCTGGTTCATCACGTCGTCGTACTCGACCACGTGCT
The DNA here is from genome assembly GCA_003169845.1 of Candidatus Dormiibacterota bacterium. GTDB lineage: Bacteria > Chloroflexota > Dormibacteria > Dormibacterales > Dormibacteraceae > Palsa-870. The sequence goes on from PNAG01000016.1 coordinate 43,021, forward strand.
TGCGGGCGTCGAAATGCATGCCCTCCACCTTCTTCTGAGCGCCGGCGATCGATCGCGCCACCCACGGATGCTCAATCGGTTCGACTTCCAGGCTGTCCATAAGCCTGCCGATCCGATCGGCCGCCGGACCGAAGATCTTCATGAGGTCGTCTTCGAGCGAGATGAAGAAGCGGCTCGAGCCCGGGTCGCCCTGGCGACCGGCTCGGCCGCGCAGCTGGTTGTCGATGCGCCGGCTCTCGTGTCGCTCCGTGCCGATGATGTGGAGGCCGCCCACCTGTGTGACGCCAGAGCCGAGAACGATGTCGGTGCCTCGTCCGGCCATGTTGGTGGCGATGGTGACCGCGCCCGGCTGACCCGCCTCCGCAACGATGGCCGCCTCGCGTTCGTGCTGCTTGGCGTTGAGGACGTTGTGCTTCACGCCTCGCTTCTCGAGCATCCGCGCCAGGCGTTCGGACTTCTCAACCGACACGGTGCCGACGAGGACCGGCCGCCTTTCCTTGTGCATCTCCACGACCTCGTCGATGACCGCCTCAAACTTCGACTGCTCGGTCTTGTAGATCACGTCGGGGCTGTCTGTGCGGACCATCGCGCGATGAGTCGGAATGACGACCACGTCCAGCCCGTAGATCTTGTGAAACTCCTCCGCCTCGGTCAACGCCGTGCCGGTCATGCCCGCGAGCTTCGCGTACTGCCGGAAATAGTTCTGAACCGTGATCGTCGCGATCGTCTTCTGCTCCTGCTGGATCTTGACGCCCTCTTTCGCCTCCACGGCCTGGTGCAGTCCGTCGGACCAGCGACGGCCGGGCATGGTGCGGCCGGTGAACTCGTCGACGATGATCACCTCGCCGTCCTTGACCAGGTATTCCTGGTCGCGGTGAAACAGCGTCTTGGCTTTGAGGGCCTGGTTGATCTGATGTGCCTCGATGACGTTTTCCAGGTCGTAGATGTTTTTGATTCCGGTCCAGCGTTCCATCTTCGCGATCCCGGCCTCGGTGAGCGACGCCGACTTGTGCTTGAGGTCGACGTCGTAGTCTTCATCGACGACCAATCGCGCCGCCCAGCGGGCGTACTCGATGTACTTCTCGGTGGACTCGTCGGACTGGCCGGAGATGATGTGAGGCGTGCGCGCCTCATCGATCAGGATCGAGTCCACCTCGTCGACGATCGCGTAGTTCAGCGGCCGCTGGTTGCACTGCGACAGGTCGCGGGCCATGTTGTCGCGCAGGTAGTCGAAGGCAAGCTCGGAGTTGGTGGCATACGTGATGTCGGCCATGTAGGCCTCGCGCTTGGTCACCGGTCGCATGTGCTGCAGGCGGGGGTCGGTATGGGATTCATCGAGGTACTCGGGGTCGTAGACGTAGGTGCCGGCCGTGCCGACGTTGATGCCCACGCTCATGCCGAGGAGACTGTAGATGGGGCCCATCCAGCCTGCGTCGCGCCGCGCGAGGTAGTCGTTGACCGTGACCAGTTGGACGCCCTTACCGGCCAGGCCGTTCAGGTAAAGGGCCAGGCTCGCCACCAGCGTCTTGCCTTCGCCGGTCTTCATCTCGGCGATCTTGCCCTGGTGCAGCACGAGGCCTCCCACGAGCTGGACGTCGAAATGGCGAAGTCCGATCGTGCGCCGGCTTGCCTCGCGACAGAGCGCAAACGCCTCGATCGTGAGGTCGTCGAGGTCCTCGCCCCCCTTGGCCCGCTCCCGCAGCTCGTCCGAGCGCGCACGCAGGTCGGCGTCGTCGAGCTCCTTGAGCTCGGGCTCGAGCGCAGTGATCGCGGTGGCCACGGCGAGGTGGCGTTTGACCTCGCGCTCGTTCGGGTCGAGGAGCCTGGTAAGCGGAGAGAGCACGAATCTAGGGTACCCGGACAGGCGGATTTCAAATCTGATCGCCGGCCTGATTGCCAGCTGCGCCGCCCGCCACCGTGGCCCTGCGCGCAAGCGGCGATGAGGAGGGAACCTACTGATTGCCCCCTGCCGGGAAGGGGATAGCTGCAGTTGCGGAGCTAGGGGATGATCGGCTCGATCACGGCCATCGAACCGTCTGCCCGGCGGGCCAGGATGTGGATCGCCCCGGAATCCTCGTCGAGAAAGACGTAAAAGGCCTGGCCGTCGGCTTCGAGCTCGGAGACCGCGTCGGAGACGCTCATCGGGCGCAGCTTCATTCGTATCCTCTCCGGCTCGGGTGACCGGGCTTCGTCCCCATCGTGCGGAGGCACGCGGACCGGGGACACCGGCTTCTTGCGGTGGGTGACCTTCTCCTTGAACTTGACGACCTGCCGGTCGATCTTGTCCAGAGCGAGGTCGAGGGCAGAGAGCGCGTCAGCGCCCCTCTCATGCGCGGAGAGGACCGGCGTGCGGCGACCGTCCATGTGGATGTTGATCCGGCACACGATCGTGGCCAGACCGCTGCGCTTGCGCTCCTCGGAGAAGTCCACCTCAGCGCCGGCCACCTTGCCGAAGTGCCGAGCCAGGCGGGCCAGCTTGCGCTCGGCGTTCTCCCGCACCTCCTGCCCCAGACCGTCGGTACGGTCGTGCAGGACGACCTTCACAACCCGAGTATATGACTCAACCGCGGCCCCGACTAGTGGGCTGAGGGCTTGTATCCGGGAGGCGGCGGGAACAGCACCGTGATCTCCTTCGGTAGGGGAATTCCCTGAGCGAAGATGCGGTCAAGAATTTTCGGCCGCAGGCCGGTCGGCTTGAACTCCGCGATCACCTTTCCATCGGCGGTCGCGCCTTTCTGCTCGAGCATGAAGATGTCCTGCATGGTGATGATGTCCATCTCCATGCCGACGATCTCGGAGATGGCGGTCACCTTTCGGGAGCCGTCGCGGAGACGGTTCAGCTGAATGATGAGGTTGATGCCGCTTCCCACCTGCTGGCGGATCGCCCGCACGGGCAGATCCACGCCCGCCATCAAGACAAGCGTCTCGAGCCGGGCGAGGGCGTCACGCGGGGTGTTGGCGTGCAAGGTGGTCATCGAGCCGTCGTGACCGGTGTTCATGGCCTGGAGCATGTCGAGCGCCTCGCCACCGCGGCACTCACCGACCACGATGCGCTCCGGGCGCATGCGCAGGGCGTTGATGACGAGTCGCTGGATGGTGACCTCGCCCTCTCCGTTGATGTCCCTTGGACGGGTCTCGAGGCGGCAGACGTGCTCCTGGTGCAGCTGAAGCTCAGCCGCATCCTCGATGGTCACGATGCGATCCTCGACCGGAATGAAGCCGGAGAGCACGTTGAGGAACGTCGTCTTCCCGGTGCCTGTGCCGCCCGAGATGATGATGTTGGCCTTGGCGAGGACGGCCGCCTTCAGAAAGCCGAAGCCGGCCTCGTTGCAGCTCCCGAAGCGGATCAGGTCTTCGACCTGGAACGGGTCGCGCGAGAACTTGCGGATCGTGAGCAACGGACCGTTCAACGCGAGCGGCCGAATCACGGCGTTGACGCGGGAACCGTCGGCGAGACGCGCGTCGCAGAGCGGCTGGCGCTCGTCAATGCGGCGGCCCACGGTGCGCACGATGAACTGGATGACGTTGAGCAGCTGGTCTTCATCCACGAACTTGATGTTCGTCAAGACGACCTTGCCGGCCATTTCGACGTACACATGGTCGCTGCCGTTGACCATGATCTCGGTCACGCGGTCGTCGCGGATGAGGGGCTCGATCGGCCCTAGCTGCTGGTAGTACTCATCGATGTTGATGCCGGGGATCCGAACTGCCATTGGCTAGCCTCCGCTTCGGGATTGAACCGGCTGCCAACTATACGTTAACCCTCGCCACTGAGACCCCCATTACCGGCCCAGATCCGCCCGCCCTCAAAGCGGTGGCACAGGCCTCGAGAGTGGCCCCGGTGGTGGCCACGTCATCGATCAGCAAGATCGAATGGGCGTGCAGGGGCGGTCCGCGCCATTCAAAGGCCTCCCGGACGTTCTCGAGGCGCCAGCGGCGGTCATGACCCACCTGGGGCGGCGTGGGGCGTGTGCGGACGAGCTCGCCGGGCGGTTTCGACAGCTCCAGGCGGCGCCGCAGCTCGCGCGCCAGGAGCTCGGACTGGTTGAAGCCGCGCTGGCGCTCGCGGGAGCGATGGAGCGGCACCGCGATCGCCCAGCGAGCCGGCAGCCCCTCCACCACCAGGCGTTCCGCCATCAGCAGGGCTAGCGGCCCCGCCAGCCGCCTCCAGCCGCGGTACTTGAACCGCTGAAGGGCGACCTCCAGCGGGCCCTCGTAGGCCGCCGCGGAACGCAGCCTCGAGAGTGCTTTCAGCCGGCCGCGACAGCCGCAATCCTTGCGCGCGGACTCCACCTCGGCTCCGCATCGACCGCAGAGCGGCTCTTCGAGGCGCCGGATGCGAGCGCGGCAGGCGCCGCACAGCCACGAGCCGACCCTCCGACAGCCGCCGCACCTCGGCGGAAGGATGATGTCCGCCAACCGACTGCGCACGACCTGAGGCTACGTGCGACTGTCAAGACCGCCTTAACCGCGCTGCATCCGGACGGATACCTAGGAGATGACGATCTGATCGCCGCGCTGCAGGTCGATGGCCTCGGTTGAGCGCGAAGGCAGCTCGAGGACGCTGCGGGCACCCCACACCAGCCACACCATGCCCCACCACTGCGGCAGCCTGCGGTAGACCTTCCTCACGCGTTCCTTGCTGTCGAGGAACACGGCGTCGATGGGAAAGCGCATGAACATCATGTGGATGCCGTTGCAGGGATTGAGCCACAGACCGCGGCCTGGTTCGAGCGTGCGGCGAAACATCAGGCCCGCTGTCAGGGCAACCAACGACGTGGCCAATTCGAGGTCTTCAGCAAGCACCTTGCCAGTCCGCTCGTGCACCGCGCGCCGTCCCGCCACAGCGTTGGACAGTAACCTAATGAGGCCACATGGACTTCGACAGCGATGGCATCCGCCTCCATTACGAGGTCCACGGTCCCGGTAACGGCGTGCCGCTGGTGCTGGTGCACGGTTTCGCGTCCGACTATCGATTGAACTGGGTCGGCACGAGGTGGCAGGAGGCTCTGACCACCGCAGGCTTTCGAGTGTTCGGGCTCGACTGCCGCGGGCACGGTCACAGTGACAAACCGCACGACCGCGAGGCTTACGCGATGGAGATCATGGCTGGCGACGTCATCCGCTTTCTGGATCACCTGGGAGTTCGCTCGGCGCGCTACCTCGGGTACTCCATGGGTGCGCGGATCGGGTTGCAGGTCGTGATCGACTTTCCCGGACGCGTCCAGCGTGCAGTCCTGGGCGGCCTCGGCACGGCGGGAGCGATCGAGAGCGCCGAGGCGATCGCCGAATCCCTTCTCCGCGGCGAGCCGACCGACGACCCCATCGCGCAGAGCTTCTATCGCTTCGCCTCTGCGCGGCCGACCAACGATCTGAAAGCGCTGGCGGCATGCATCACCGGGCTGCGACCCGTGACGGACCCACGAGAGCTTTCTGCGATCCAGACGCCGATCCTGGTCGTGGTCGGGGAGCGAGATGACATTGCCCACGGCGCGCCCGAGCTGGTGGAGCTGATCCCGTCGTCGCGCCTGGTCACGATTCCGGGCCGTGACCATATGAGCGCGGTGCCGGCGCGGGAGTTCAAGCAGGCGGCCATCGAGTTCCTCGCCGCCGAATAAGCAGACCTCTGCGAGGGCCCTCCCGCCTTATCGGAGCCCCTCCCCCAGCTCCTAGCAACACCAACTGCGCTCGAACTTACGTCGAATCAAGCAGCCTGGCAACCCAGCCTGTTAAGAAGTCGGGTTGTCTAGCCCGCCCGGTGGTGGTAGCGGATCCGGTGCTTGGTCCGGGTTATTGCCGTTCCCGTGGGAACGATTGAGATCGTGCCGTCCGGCTCGAGCACGGCCATCTGCACGTCCTTCATGTCGGTGATGCCGTGCTCTCGCATCGACATCTCCACCTCCGGCTGGTCGACCCCTTCTTTCTTCATCACATCCTGGAGGTACTTGCCGTCCCGGACAATGATGGCCGGCGAGGCCGTGAACAGCTGGTGGAACCGAGGCATGCGGTCCAGCTTGCCGACCAGGTAGTTCGTGCCAACGAGGGCGATTATCAGCACAAAGCCGCCGGTGAGCGATGTGTCCGGTCCGGTCATCGCGGGCTGAAGCGCATTCGCGACGAGGAGGACGAAGACCAGGTCGTACAGCGTGAACTGTCCTACCTCACGCTTGCCGAAGAGCCGAAGGGCGACCAGCAACGCGCCGTACGTGAGTACCGACCGCAGCACGAACTCCCACCACGGGATGCTCGTTTGGAGGAAGGAGGGCGTGCCTTACGACCTCGGCTTCATGAGGATCAGCGCGGCCGGGCCCAGCAGCACGATCCACAGCGTCGGGAAAATGCAGCCCACCATCGGCAGCATCATCTTCAAGGTCGCCTGCGCGGCCTTTTCCTGCGCTCGCTGGCGGCGCTTGCGCCGCATCTCGTCCGCCTGGATGCGGAGGATCTTGCCGATGCCGGTGCCGAACTGCTCGGACTGGATGATGGCCTGGATGAAGTTGTGGAGGTCCTCGACCCCGCTGCTCCGGCCCATCTCGTCCATGGCTTCGAGGCGCGGCCGTCCGAGGCTGACCTCACGCAGCACCTTGGCGAACTCGTCCGAGAGCGCGTTCTTGTACTTGTCCGTGACCCGCGCGAGAGCAGCATCGAAGCCAAGGCCCGCATCGACCGCGATGACCAGCAGGTCCATGGCGTCCGGGAGTCCCTTCTGGATCTCGGCCCGACGCGCATCGACTTTCTGCTTCAGCCAGAGTACCGGCAGGTAGAAGCCGAGGACCGCTCCGAGAGCCACGGAGATGACCAGGTAGACGGGGTTCGCGAGCAGAAGGCCGATCAGCAGGCCGACGGCCGCCATCACCGCCGCGGCGACGATGCGCACTGCGGCGAAGTCTTCCGGCGTCAGGTTGCCGGGACGTCCCGCAAGGTCGAGCCGGTTCATCAGGTTCTGACGGGCCTTCTGCGGCGTTGAGCGGGACATGATCGAGCCGAGTCGCTCGATTGCGGGGCGAAGGAAGCGCTCGCTGAACGGTCGCTGCAGCTCGACCTCTTCCAGTGTCAACGGCTTCTCGCCGCCATAGACGGAGAGGCGCTGCGCCACCATCTCGGCGGTGTTCCGCGAGGGCGTTCGGGCGAGGCCGATGAAGATCAACAGCACTCCGAGGCCGGCGAAGAGTGCGAGTACAGCTGGGCTCATCTCATACCTCGATCGCGACCACGCGCCGGATGATCAGGTTGCCGACGAAGATCATGAATCCTCCGATGACCAGCAGGATCCACCCGATGACGCTCTCGAACATCGGCCGGAAGTAGGTGGGGGTGACGAAATACATGAAGGCGGCAAGCACGATCGGCAGGAACGTGATCAGGGTTCCCGAGGCGCGAGCCTGCGCCGTCAGGGTGGCAATCTCACCCTTGATCCGGACCCGTTCGCGGATCGTGTAGGCGATGTTGTCGAGGATCTCGGCGAGGTTTCCGCCGACGGTGCGGTGGATCGAGTACGCGGTGGCGACGAGGTCGAAGTCGGCGCTCACGATGCGCTTGGTGATGTTCTGCAGCGATTCGTCAGGTGAACCACCGAGGTTCATCTCGCGCACGGCGCGTCCGAACTCGTCTGAAATCGGTGGCACCCCGTTCTTGGCAACTGTGTCGATCGCCTGTGCGAACGAGTAGCCAGCCTTGATCGCGTTGGAGAGCAAGGTCAGCGTGTCGCCGAGCTGGTTGTTGAACGCCTTCAGGCGCTTGTTGATCCGGTACTTCACGTAGAAGCTTGGCACCAGGTAGCCGATGATTCCGAAGACAATCGTCTGGATGAGCCCGCCCAGGGGAAGCCCGAAGCGGACAATCGCGATGAGGACGAACAGCACCGTGCTGCCGATCTGGATCATCAAGAACTCAGAGGTGCGGAGCCTCAGGTCTGCCCTCTGCAGCTGCTCGGCCACAGACGGCTTTCCCTTCTTTGAGTTGCCGCGCCCGACACGGTCGGCGGCCGGCTGAAACAACCGGTTCAGAGAGTCACGAAAACCTGTCGTGGGCGGAAGCGTGGCCGCCCCCGCGGTGGTGACGCCGTATGCGGCCAGGCGCGCCTGGAAGTCATCGGAGCCACCGGCTGCGCGGCGCATCTGGCTGAGTCCGAGAACCAAGAGAAAAATTCCGGCGAAGGCTATGAGCCCGAATACCACGGGGATCGACATCTAGACCTCCTAAACGGTCAGTACAGCTTATCCGGCGACGGTTGCGGCGTGGGCTTGAAAAGGCTCTCGGAAACCTCCTCGCCTTCTGCCCTCAAATGTTCCATTCGCATCGGTATGACGCCGGTCGCCGTGTGGTAACCGACAGCCTTGCCTTCAGAGTTGACTCCGATCTGCTTGAACGTGAACAGCTCCTGGAACTGCACGTCGCCGTCCTTGATGCCGGTGATCTCCGCCACGCTCACGATGCGGCGCACTCCACCACGCAACCGGGACTGCTGGACGATCATGTGAATCGCCGCGCCGATCGTCTCCCGGATGGCGCGCGACGGCAGGTCCTGTCCGGCCTGGAGGACCAGGGTCTCGAGGCGCACCAGGGCCTCGTGAGGGTTGTTCGCGTGAAGGGTCGACATCGAACCATCGTGTCCGGTGTTCATGGCCTGCAGCATGTCCAGCGCCTCACCGCCACGACATTCACCGACGATGATTCGGTCCGGGCGCATACGCAGACAGCTCTTGACGAGCTCACGGATCGGCACGGCGCCCTTGCCTTCGACGTTCGGCGGACGTGACTCGAGCTGGATCCAGTGCGGTTGCTGGAGCTGGAGCTCCGCGGCGTCCTCACATGTGATCAATCGCTCGGTCTCCGGGATGAAGGACGAGAGGATGTTCAGCAGCGTCGTCTTACCTGAGCCGGTGCCTCCTGAGACCAGGATGTTGAACCGCGCGCGCACGCACGAGCGCAGAAATGACATGAGCTCGGGACTTGACGACCTGAATCGATTCACGACATCGGCCGGACCCCACTTCTCCTTGGCGAACTTTCGAATCGTGAGGCATGGGCCCTTGAGGGCGATCGGCGGAATTACGACGTTGACGCGCGATCCGTCTTTCAGCCGGGCGTCACAGATGGGCGTCGATTCGTCGACTCGCCGGCCCACCAGGCTGACGATGCGGTCGATCACCTGGCGCATCTGGCGTTCGCTTTCGAAAGTCACGGCCGAGAGGGTCGGCTCGCCGGCTTTCTCGACGTAGATCTGCTTCGGGTGATTGGCCATGATCTCGGTGATGGCCGGGTCGGCCAGAAGAGCTTCCAGAGGACCCAGACCCAACACGTCGTCGAGGACCGAGTCGACAAGACGCTCCTTGTCGTTCTTGGTCATCGTCATCGCTGTGGAGCGGAAATACTCTTCGGCGAGCTCCAGGATCTTTTCGCGAACGCCCGGCTTGTTGCTGGAGTCGATCTGGTCGGCGTACTTCTCGATCAGGCGGGCGTGGATCTGGACCTTCGCAGCCGTGAAGGCAGGCGTGAGGTCGCCGGCGGCGGTGCCGGCGGCTGCCGCGCGCTGCGACAGGGACGGCGCGGGCGGGGCCGTCGCCGCGGCCGTCTGCGCGACGGGGATCGACGTGGTCGGCCCGTAGGTCGTAGCTGCGCCCGCGATGGTTCCCACGGCGGGACCGTTGGTCCCCCCGGCCGCCGGCGGGGGGACCGTCTGGTTCTGTTTGACCCTGTCGAGTAGACCCATCTCAGCTATTGCCGGACGTCACAAGGCCGAGAAATGGTACCTGGCGTCGACTTGCTTGTTGGTGACACCCTGGGCCGACAGCACGGTCGGGCAGGTGGGGTCTGGCGCGACCGGCGCCGTCAGGTAGTCGTGGAACGACTCGACCGTGTATTTGAGCGTCATGTTGTTGATGAACCACGTGAAGTACTCAGCGTCACACTGCGTCAGCTCGATGGTCAGGCTCGAGACGACACCGCCTACCGCCGCGGTGCCTCCCACCGTGGTGGCGCCGCCGGCCGGTTGGACGTTGGCAGTGGCCGGTCCTAGACCGATCACACGGACGTTCGTGAACACGGTCTTGCTCACGACGGAGGTCTGGCTGGCTCCGCCAACCGTGATCTTGGGCGGCGTGATGATCGTGATGTTGCCGGACGCGATGACGGTGAAGTAGTCGCCCAGGGTGATGTGGCCGGCCACGCCCTGCTGCTCACCGGTTGGAATGGTCATGGCGACATATCCGCTGGCCAGCGGCAGGTACGCGGGCGCCGCGCCCGCGGGCACCAGGCCAACGTCCTTGGCCAGCATGTCCGACGTGATCACTGAACCCTTTGTGATCTGGATCTCGGCGATCAGGTTCAGGACATCGCTCTTGTTCAGGTACGTGTTGTTGGCGCTCGTGAAGGTGCCCGACACCTTCTCGGTGTCGAGGTCGGCATCGGTGATGGTGTGACGAACGGGGATGGCCTGCTTGGCGATAACCACAGTTGTGGTCGGTCCGCCGCCGATTGACCCACCGCCGGTGAGGTTGCCGAGGAAGAACACCCCGGCGCCCGCAAGGACGGCAAGCAGCAAGCCGACGATGATGAACAGACGTCCACCGCCTGGTCGCGATCGTGCTGGAGCTGGTGCGACGGCCAAGACTTAAGTCACCTCCGAATGAATGTTCCGCAAGAGTGCCGCCAATTGTAACGAGGGGGACCGCGATCGTCCCCTGCTATCCGGTAAAGAAAGAGAGCCCCTCGTCGGGGCTCTCCTTTGAAGGTGCTACTACGTTTGGTTCTCGTTAGCCGAGAGCGGCTACGACGTTCGAGAACACGTTCTTGATCTGGTTGCCCATCGTAAGAAGGATGACGATGACCACGATTGAAACGAGCACGAGGATCAGGGCGTACTCAACCATTCCCTGCCCTTCCTGACGGGTCGTAAGGCTCCGAAGCTTCATGTAAAGGTTCAACATCTGCATTTCACCTCCTTTTTCCGGAACTACAGCGTCTGATCTAGATGACGGCACTCGCTCACGATTCTTGCGGGGGTTTTCCGCCGTCAGCGGCGGTGATCCTACTCGGGCGGTCCCGGGCAGGTCAATGAGATAACGCAAGCCGGCCCCCGGCTGATCGCCGCCACCGGCAACGGCCATCGCCGACCTCCCAATTGACGCCGGAACACCTTTGGCGAGAGAGCGCAGCCGCACCCGACCCGGGTCAAACCTCGCCCGCGCAGCGTCCAAAAGGATAAGTTTCGTCGGAAATGTCCGGCCCCGGCGTCGCAGAAGATGTGCAGCAGCGCCCAGGGGCATATTGGCGCGACCTGGTTTTCAGCCGGTTGCTCCCGGCTCTCTTTTTCAGCATCTTCCTCGCGCGCCAGCTGCTGTTCGTATGGGACGGGCTTGGCTCGATACACCATCCGTCCGACTACCTTTTCGTGCTGCAGCAGCTCCTCGCGCTCGCCTACTTCACAATGCTGGTAGTCCTCTACTCCACCCGGCTTCCCAAACGCGGGACGGACCACCGGGCGGCCGTCGTGTTCATCGCGTTCACCGGCACGTTCTCGGCGATCGCGGCCCCGTTCCTGCCGGGCGGCAGCCGGCGCGAAGGCCTCGTGCTGGTGGCGGACCTCCTGGCCACATTCGGGCTGGCTTATTCGGTCTGGGGCCTGGCCTACCTCCGCCGTTCCTTCTCGATCATCCCCGAGGCGCGACGCCTGGTCACCGGAGGGCCCTACTCGCTCAGCCGCCACCCGGTGTACCTGGGAGAGGTCATCGCCGCCATCGGAATCAACCTCGCCACCGCCGGCTGGCTGGGCGCGCTCGCGGTTGTCTATTTCATCTCGTGCGAGCTGCTCCGCATCCGCTGGGAGGAGGGGGTGCTCGGGCGGGCTTTCCCAGGCGATTACCCGAACTATGCCCGGCGGGTGCCTCGCTACCTTCCGAACCCGCTCAAGGCACGCAGCTGATCGGTCCTGGGAGGCGCCTGACCGAGCGGCTCGGCGCGAAAACGCTGCTCCTGGGTGGCGTGATGATCGTGACCCTGTCGCTTTTCATCTCCAGCGAGCAGGACCCTGACTTCTGGTGGCACCTGCGGACCGGCCGGTGGATGCTCGACAACGGCCGGTTGCCGTCGATCGACCTGTACACGTTCACCGTGCCCGCCCATGTCTGGACCGACCACGAGTACCTGACCGAGATCCTGATGTGGCTGGCCTACCGGTCGACGGGGGTGGTCGGGCTGAGCCTGGCCTTCGGCCTGCTGACGTGGGCGGCGTTCTGGCTCATGTACCGCCAGGTCCGCCGGCAGCCCTGGGTGATCGTCGGCATCGGGCTTGCGATCGGCGCGGTCGCCGGATCGCCTATCTGGGGCCCGCGGGCCCAGATGATCACGTTTTTCATGAGCTGCCTCGAGCTTTACTGGTTGCAGGGATACCTCGCGGGACGCAGCCGGGGGCTGCAGCTCTTTCCCCTCGTGATGGTGCTCTGGGCCAACCTCCACGGCGGCTGGGTGATCGGATTTGTCTGGCTGGGGGTGGCGCTGGCCGCCGAGCTGATCGGCTGGGCATGGGATCGCGGCAACCCTGCCCACAGGAAGCACGTGCGGTTCCTCGCGATCATCACCGTCTTCTCGCTGGTGGCGGTGGCGGCCACCCCGCACGGCTTCAGCCTCTACCCCTATCCGTTCCAGACCGAGGGGAGCGTCGCGCAGCAGAGGCTGATCGTCGAGTGGTTCTCACCTGACTTCCACCAGGTCTACCTGCGCCCGTTCGAGGCGATGATCTTCCTGGTCATCATCGGCTTCGCGTTGCGGCGGCCGCAGCTCTACGAGTTCCTCCTCACGCTCGTGGCGCTTGGGCTGGCCCTGCAGTCGGTCCGCAACGTGGTGCTCTTTGTGGCGGTGGCGACGCCGGTGATGATCAACTGCTACTCCGCCTACTGGAGGGAGCTGGCGGCGGCTCGCGGCTGGAAGCTGGTTCTGCCGCCGCGGCGGGTCTTTGCCGTCGTGACCGTTGTGGTGCTCGTGATCATCGCCCTCGCGACTTCGCTGCGGATCGCCGACAGCATCAGCCCGAGCCGGCAGCAGAGCCTTGATGCGTCGAGCTATCCGGTCGGCGCCGCCGACTGGCTCGCCGCGCATCCGGAGGTCGGGACCCGGATGTACAACCAGTACGGGTGGGGCGGCTACCTGGCTTATCGCTTCTACCCGCAACAGAACCGGCGGGTCTTCATCTTCGGCGAGGCCGCGCTGATGGGCGATCCGCTGCTCAACCAGTACGAGGACGTGCAGACCCTGCGCCCCGACTGGAAGCAGGTGCTCGACCAGTACGGGGTCGACTACGTCGTTTACAACCGAGGGGAGGCGCTGGCGAACGTCCTGGCGACCCAGGCGGACTGGAAGCTCGTCTATGAGGATTCGGTGGCGGTGATCTACGTTCGCACCGCTCCGGGCTGATTGCGAGCTTAAGCCCCTCACCCTTCATCCCTCTCCCGGATGGGGAGAGGGAAGTACCGCCGCTAATACAGCTTCCAGATCTTGAACGCAGGCGAATCGTATGACGGCGTTCCCAGGGTGGTCGGAGGCGGCGTCGGCAGGTCACTCGTCCACACCACGTATCGGATGTGGTTGGCCTGGATGAACTGCTCGAGGTCGCTCTTCCCGGTCAACACCGCGAGCGCCGCCTGGGTCTTGTTGACGTAGTCGAACGTCTCGTCGTAATGGCCGACGTAAACCGTGTCGGGGCTGTACGCGGGAATGTAGAGACCGACCCCGGGCATCGCGAGCACGCGTCCGGCGGGTTCGTTGCCCAGCCAGGTGAGCCCGTCGTACTCGGCGCGAGTCACGGAGTACTGCGGGTTCGCGGCCACTGCCATCGGCGCCAGGACGAGAAACGCACTGCCTATGGCAGCGAAGCAAACGTAGGAGAAGGGCACCAGCGCCCGAGCTCGCGCGCTCCGCAGGCGCGGGAGAATCGTCTCGTACATGCCGCGGGCCGCCAGGATCACGAGCGGGAGATACAGGCCGTCGAGAAATCGCCGCCGCAGGTCGCCCGCCGGGTTCGGTAGATAAAGGATGGCGGCGAGGAGGACGAGCCAGGCGACCAGGAACAGGTCCTCTCGGGTGCGGCGGCGAAGAGCGCCCGGTAGGCCGACGAGCGCCAGGAGGAGCTGGGGCGCGATGGCGAAGAGCAGGCTGATGCTCTCCGGTGGGAGCGCGTTCTTGGAATGGAAGGTCCAGCGCTGCACCTCCGGGTTGCCGACGAAGGCGAGATAGGAATAAAGGATGTAGGGCGCCGGGATCGCGAAAGCGATCGCGGCCGCGATCCAGCCGCGGCGTCCAGCCGGGCGGAGAACCAGCGCCACGGCTGTGGCGCCGCCCATGAGGATCGGCATCTGCGGATGGATCGACGCCTGCCCGAGCCAGGCCAGGCCGGCGAGGACCGCGAGTACGAGGCTTCCGCGCTGGATGGCTTTGAAGGTGAGGCCGATGCCGGCAGCCGCGAAGACTCCTGACCACGCGAAATGAGGCAGCGCAAGCACCGAGTAGAACGCGGTCAGCTCCGGCATGCGCCAGTCGAGGGTGTCGGTCTGGTGGCCGAAGATCACCGGCTGGCTCAGGGCCTGGATCACGTAGCCCATCCCCAGGCCCACCGCGCAGAAGAAGAAGGCGAACCGCCTGGCCGCGCGGTCCTCGATGAAGTGACAGATCATGAACCATGCGGCGGCCATCAGGGCAAAGGCCGCGGCCACCCTGGCGAGATGGAAAACCACGATCAGCGGCAACTTCAGCAGGGCGGCGAGGTGCCCGAGCACAATCCAGAACATGAAGAGGTAGGCCGTCGGGCTCGACTCGGTGGTGTAGCGGTTCTGCCAGGCCCACGAGCCCTCCCAGCCCTGGCGCATCTTGGCCAGATATGTGTTCGCGTCGTCACCGAGATAGAAGAAGCCCATGAAAACGTGGCCCGAGGGCTGGACTGCGTAGGCGTACAGATACGGCACCGCGGTGACGATCGCGAGGGCGAGGCCGGTGAGCAGGGGCAGGCGCCAATCCTTCCACCACAGCTGCCAGCTCCGGTCTTCTTCCTTGCCCCTCTCCCCCCACCTCTCTCCCCTGAAGGGGGAGAGGGATTTTGCCTCCCCCTTCATTTGTTCAGGCTCAGGCGCAGCACCGTCCACAGGGCCCGCCTCACCTCGCCGCGCGACACCTTTGAAGCGCCCGCCACCCGGTCCTCGAAGCGGATCGGCACCTCGACGATCGGAAAGCCGAGCCGGCGGGTCCGGTGCACCATCTCGATCTGAAACGAGTAGCCCTGGGACATGACCTCATCGAGATCGATCTGGAGAAGCAGGTCCCTGGTGTAGCACCGGTATCCCGACGTGCAGTCATGAGTGGAGAGTCCCAGCAGGACCCGGCAGTAGAGATTCGCCGCCCACGACAGAAGCCAGCGATGAGCCGGCCATCCCACGATCTCGCCGCCACGTACGTACCGCGAGCCGATCGCGAGGCCGTCACACCCGCGCGCCGCATCGACGATGCTCTCGAGATCCTTCGCGAGGTGTGATCCGTCCGCATCCATCTCGACGAAAAGGGCCGAACCATCGGCGAGGCCGATCCGGAACGCGTCTTCGTAGGCTTTGCCAAGCCCGAGCTTGCGCGGCCGGTGCAGCACGCGCACCCCGGCGTCGGCGGCGGCAAGGCGGTCGGCGAGCTCCCCCGTTCCGTCCGGCGATGCGTCGTCGACGATGAGCACGTCGTGCCCGAAATGTCTCACTCCGGCGACGACCTTCTCCAGGTTCTGGCTCTCGTTGTAGGTCGGCAGCACGACCAGGACCTCCGTCGGCGGCGTGGTGCGCTCGGTCAGGGCTTGCGGCTGGGTCTCGTTGCTCACCGGCCGAACCTGATTCTCAGCACATGCCTGAACATGTCGAGCGAGCTCTTGATCGGGCTCACCTTCGTCGGCGCTGAGTTGCGCCAGATCACTGGGACCTCCGCGATCCTGACGCCTCGCCGTTTGGCGCGATAGAGCACCTCGGGGTCGTAGCCGAAGCCATCGGTGGTGAGCCGGGCAAACGCGTCGTGGGCGACGTCCGCCCGAAACAGCTTGAACCCGCACTGCGTGTCCCAGATGCCCGGCAGCAGCACGGCCTGGACGAGAAGGTTGAACGCCTTGCCCATGAGCACGCGATAGATGGGCTGCGAAACCTCAACTCGTGATTTCTTCATCGCCCGCGACGCGATGGCCACACCCGCCCCGCCGCGAAGCTCAGCCTGCAGCTTGTCGAGCTCCTCGATCGGCGTGGAGAGGTCAGCGTCGGTGACGAGGATCTCCGCGCCCCTGGCCACCGCCACCCCCTCTGCCAGCGCGCGACCCTTACCGCGATTGTGCGGAAGCGCTTCGAGCCGGATGGAGCGATTGCGATCGGCGGCTGCATCCATGATCTTGCGCGTGCCGTCGGAGCTGCCGTCGTCGACGAGGATCAGCTCGTACGAGGCCATGGTGCCGGCGAGATACCGCTCGATCTGCTCGATGGTGCGAGGGAGCCGCTGCTCCTCGTTGTAGCAAGGGACGACGATG
This sequence comes from Candidatus Dormiibacterota bacterium, assembly GCA_003169845.1. Lineage (GTDB taxonomy): Bacteria > Chloroflexota > Dormibacteria > Dormibacterales > Dormibacteraceae > Palsa-870. Next base: position 59,552 of record PNAG01000016.1, read on the forward strand.
CTCAGCTCCGGCGATGCTTCCGTCCCCACCTCGATGCGCCATCCTACTTGCCCGCGCTGAGAACCTTGAATGCATAGACCGGCAGCACGGCCATGCGGCGGGCTCTCCACGGCTGCTGGAATAGCCTGTACAGCCACTCCAGACCGGCCCGCCTGATCCACGCCGGCGCGCGCTGCACGCGACCTGTGAGGTAATCGAAGGCTCCGCCGACCCCGATGCCCACCCCGATGTCGAGGCGGTCTTTCAACCGGTCGATCCACAGCTCTTGCTTCGGGGCGCCGAACGCGACGAGCAGGACCTGCGTTCGGTGCGCACGAATCAGCGCCAGAGTCTCTTCGTCGGACGCGGCATCGGGAGAGCCCGGGTGAGCTGCGACCTCGAGCCCCGGATGCTCGGCCCGCAGGCGCGATGCGAGCTGCGCCGCGACGCCAGGCGCAGCGCCAAGAAGAAAAAGCCGGAAGTGCCTGCCGCCGCACAGCGCCGCCAGCGGAGGGATGAGATCGGTCCCAGTCACGGGACCACTCATCGAGCAGCCCTGCCGCCTCGCGGCCCAGACCACCCCCGTGCCATCGGCCAGGCACAGGTCGGCGGACTCGAGCACGGCAGCGAACTTCCGGTCCCGATGGGCCCTCATGATGAATTCAGGGTTGACCGTCGCAATGAGGTGATGGCCGCCCGCGTCGACGAGCCTTTCGATGCGATCGAGGGTGGCCGGCATGTCGAGGCAATCGACCCTCACGTCCAGGACCCGAGCCTGCATCACTTCCAGAACAGCAGCGTCGGCCTCGAGAGTGGCGGCGGTGGGATCTCCGCGGATTCGATATCCAGAGCGGTGATGGTGGTGCTGGGCATCGGACTTCCAAGACCCTGTGCGAACTCGGCCAGCGATTCGCCGCCACCCACACGCACTCGGGTCCACAAATACCGGTCGGCGACGCTGTGGTCGACTGAAGTCATCGTCGTGACCGCCGTGTCATAGCCGGCCCGAATTACCTCACTCACCACCTGCGCACTGAACTGCCCCGACGGATATGCGAAGTCGAGCACCGGATGACCCACCAGACGCTCGAGCCGGAGTTTGGAATCAACCAGCTCGTGCATCACCGATGCGTACGAGGATCGCGCCAGGTTGGCGTGGTCGACCGTGTGGGAGGCGATCTCGATGCCGTTTTCGTCCATCTGCACCACCTGTGCCGCGCTTGCGTAACGAGGCTGACCGACAAATCCGCTGACTATGTACGCGACGGCTTTGAAGCCGTGCGCCGCCAGGATCGGATATGCGCTCGTGTAGAGGTCCGCATAGCCATCGTCGAGCGTGATCACGACCGGATTCGCCGGCAGCGGTGCCGTGCCCGCGAAGTAGGCCCGCACATCATTGAAGTCGACCGGGTGAAATCCGTGCCGGGAGAGCAAGTCCATCTGCGCATTGAAATCAGCCGGTGAGACCGACAGCTTGTAGCCGAGCCAGTCGGTCTTCAACGAGGGCGGCGTGCGGACGTAGTGGTACATGAGGATCGGCAGCGTGATGTTTCGCCGCCCCACGGGGACGACCTGCATGCGCGAAAGGAAATATTCGCGGTTGGACGCCGCCGACGCTGCGTCCAGAGGCTGAGCGGAAATCGCCGGCCGGAGCGGTGCTTGAACAGCCCTCGAGGTGACCACCTGGTCGCTGAGCTGAAGGAGGTATGCCGTCGCGGCCACCGTCAGGAGGATGGCCGCCGCTCGCACGCTGCTCACCATCGACGATAGCTTAAGGTCGTACGAAAGGTGAGGGAGCCGAAATTGAAGACGGTCGCGGTCGACGTCAACCCCGCGACCCGCGCCGTGATGACCGGAACTGAGGTGTACACCCGCGAGGTCAGCTCGCGACTGGCGAGCGCGGCGCCCGAGCTGCGCTGGCGGTTCTTCGCTTCGCGACCTCGGGCCGGCCTCCATGTCGACGTGATGGTGGTCCCGCTCAGCAGGCTGTGGTCGCAGGTGCGCCTCCCCATAGCGCTGGCGGCCGAACGGCCGGACCTGCTCTTCGTACCCGCCCACGCGGTCCCCTTTGCCTGGCCGGGAAAGGCGCTGACGGTGGTGCACGACCTCGCTTTCGAGCGCTACCCCCGCGCGTACTCGGCCTTCGAGCGCGCGTACCTCCGCCTCACCACCCGGTGGGCGGCGCGGCGCTGCCCGCTCCTGATCGCCGTTTCGGAGTCGACCAAGGCGGACCTCGTGTCTGTTTACGGCCTGCGGCCGGAGCGAATCCGGGTGGTGCCTCTCGGCGTCTCCCAGCCGGCTGTGAATCCGGCACCCACATCGCGCCTTGCACAGTTGGGGTTGAACGGCAACTTCGTCCTGCAGGTGGGACGGATCGAGACCCGCAAGAACCAGGTCGCCGCGCTGGCGGCAGTCGAGCGGTTGGACGGCGTCACCCTCGCGGTGGCCGGTCCGGAGAGCGATCCGGCGCTCGCGGCCAGGCTGCGTGACTCGGACCGCTGCCGAGTTCTCGGGCGTGTCGACCAGCCGACCCTGGAGCTCCTCTACAAGCGCGCGACCGCGGTCATCGTTCCAAGCCTGTACGAGGGTTTCGGCCTGCCGCTGCTGGAGGCCATGGCCCGCGGCAAGGTGGTCGTCGCCGCCAAAGCCTCATCCCTACCCGAGGTCGGAGGGGACGCCGCCCTTTACTTCGAGAACGGCGCAGACCCGGAGCAGGTCGCCAGGGTGCTCGAGGTTGCTCTCGGCGACGAGACGCTCCGCAAGACCCTGGCGAAAGCGGCGCGCGCTCGGGCTCGCCAGTACACGTGGGAACGCACGGCGGCCGGCGTGGCCGAAGTCATCCGAGAATTAATCTAGCGAGCTGCCCATCAGAACTAGTTTCGCAGGGTTGGCCGGGGTCCCCCCGGCCATGGCTTTGTCCAGGTGTCTGCCCTGCGTCGCGAGGTCTGCACTCTTCTCAATTAGGTCCCATCCATATACCGGAATGGGAGCAGGCCGGCGCGAAGCGCCCGCCGATGAGGGAAAACCATTCCGGGTTTTCCCTCATACCTTTCCGATCGCCCGGTCGATCGCCTGCCAGGTCAGCGTCGCGGCTCTCGCCCAGCTGAACCGCGCGGCGCGCAGGATGCCGCGCCTTTTCAGGTCGGCGGCAAGGTCGGTGTCGCCCACGACCGCCTCGAGCGCCTTCCGCCAGGCGTCCGGTTGGTCCGCCGGCACGACGAGTCCGGCGCCGTCCACGACCTCGGGAAGGCTCGAGCGGTCGGACACCACCACCGGGGTGCCGCACGCCATCGCCTCGAGGGGCGGCAGGCCGAAGCCCTCGTACCAGGCCGGGTGGGCCAGGACGCGGGCCAGGTTGTAGACGGCCGGCAGGTCGGCCGGGGCGAGGCCGTCGATGTGGTGCAGGCTGGGGCCCATGCGCGCCATCCGCTCGCGGATCGGTTCGTAGAGCCAACCCCACGCGCCGACCACGACCAGGTCGGGCCGGTCGCGCATCATCGCCCACGCCTCCAGCAGCGTTTCGAGGTTCTTGCGCGGCTCGATCGTTCCGACGAAAAGGATGAACCGCTCGGGAAGCTTGAGCCGGGTGCGCGCCGCGGCCAGGTCCATTGCGCTCATCGGCGAAAAGGTCGTGGCGACCCCGTGAGGCACGACCTCGATTCGCGACCGCGGTATTCCGAAGACGTCGACGACGTCCTGGGCGGTGTTTTCCGATACGGCGATCACGATGTCCGCGCGCAGCACCGAGCGCGGCACCACGTAACGCGTGCTGAGCGGCTGGCGTCCCGGAAACCACCCCGAGTTGCGGTAGATCGCGAGGTCGTGGACCGTGATCACCGACGGACACCCGACGTCGCCCAGCGGAAGCACGCCGGCCGGGCCAAAGTAGGCGTCGGGTTTGAGCTGCCGGATGCGGGCAGGCCACTGGAGGTGGCGTCCGATGAGCCGCGTGCGAGGGAGCGGGCGGTACGCGGCGTGCGGTACGTGGACGAAAGCGCCCGGAGGGCCGAACACGGTCAGGCGGCAGTCGGGCCGGTCCACGTGCATCGCGTGCAGGATCTGCGTCGTGTAGACGCCGACACCGGCGCGCGGCCGCTCGAGCCCAGACCCGTCGACGACAACCTCGAGCCCGAAGGTCACTCGTAAGTATTGCCGGAGGGCCCTGACTCCTGTTCGACGGTGACCGATTCGATTTGCGCGCCGACCGACGCGAGCTTCCCCGCCATGTCCTCGTAGCCGCGCTCGACATGCCATGAGTTGCGAAGCAGGCTCTCGCCCTCGGCGCACATCGCCGCGATCACGAGCGCGGCGCCGGAACGGATGTCAGGGATCGTGACGTCGGTGCCGCGTAGCCTGCAAGGGCCGTGGACCACGGCGTGCAGCCGTCCCTCGACGGTGATCCCCGCGCCCATCTTGGCCAGCTGAGCCACGTGCTGGAAACGATTCTCGTGCACGTACTCAGAGATCACGGTCTTGCCGTCGGCCTGGGTCATCAGCGCCATGTACTGCGCCTGCAGGTCGGTGGGAAATCCGGGAAATGTCCACGTGGACATGTCGTTGGGCCTCAGCCGCGACTTCGGCTGGCGCCCGACGCGGAACCACCCTTCGCCCACCTCGACGCGAGCCCCCGCCTGCTCGAGCTTGAGCAGGACCAGGTTGAGATCCTCGGGCCGGCTGCAGTCAAGCCGGAGCTCGCCGCCGGTGGCGGCCACCGCCAGCGCGTACGTGCCCGCCTCGAGGTAATCGGAGATGACGGTGTGCTCGGCGCCGCCGAGCTCCCCCACTCCGTCGACCACAAGCCGCTCCGAACCGATTCCCTCGATCCGCGCGCCCATCTTCACGAGCAGCAGGCAGAGGTCCTGGACGTGTGGCTCACGAGCGGCGTTGAAGATCTCTGTGCGTCCCTCGGCAAGCACGGCAGCCAGCAGGATGTTCTCGGTGCCCGTGACTGTGGGCAGGTCGAAGACGATCCGCTTGCCCCGCAGGCGCTCGGCCTCGGCGATGATCTCCGTGTCGGTCTCGACCACGTGCGCGCCCATCTGACGCAAGCCTCGGAGGTGCTGCTCCACGCGCCGCGCACCTATGTCGTCGCCTCCCGGCCGCGGCAGTCGCGCATGTCCGAACCGCCCGAGCAAAGCGCCGAGCAGCACGATCGTCGCCCGCATCCGGCGGCCGAGATCGGCGGGCACCTCGCTCGCCTGCGCGCCGGCCATGTCGAGGCTCACGTTGCCCTCGCCCTGGCTCGTGCCACCGAGGGCGGTCAGAATCTCAGCCATCACCAAGGTGTCGCTCACCTTGGGGACGTTGTTCAGCCTGATCGTCTCCCTGGTCAGCAGAGCCGCGGCCATCTCGGGAAGGGCGGCGTTCTTCGAGCCGCTGATGCAGATGTTGCCGGCCAGCTGAGCTCCGCCCGTGATCCGCAGCGCGCGCTGCTGCTCGCCGCCCAATGGCGGGAACCTAGCCGCGGCGCATGCGCGCCAGGCGCAGCCGCGCTTCGGCCATGGCCAGGGCGTTCTGGAACTCAGTCTCTTCGGCCGTGGTGAGCGTTCCGGCCAATCTCTCCTGCGCGCGGCGGCGCGCTTCCTCGGCGCGCTCGATCGAGATCTCGTCGGCGTGCTCGGCCACGTCGGCGAGCACCGTCACGCGGTCCGGGAGAACCTCCAGGAAGCCCCCTCCGACGAAGAGCACCTGCTCGGGGCCGCCGAAGACCTCCTGGATTCTCAACGGCCCGGGCTTGAGGATCGTCATCAGCGGCGCGTGGCGCGCGAGGACGCCGAGCTCTCCGTCTGCCCCGTTGGCGATGATGAACTCGACTTCGCCCTCGAACAGGCTTCGCTCGACGCTCACCACTCGCAATGGGTACTTCACTTCGCCTCCCCCGCGAGGGGGAGGTCGGCGCGCTCTAGAGGGCCCCGCGAAGTCGAAGACTTCGTGGGGTTTAGCGCCGGGTGGGGGGACGTTGAGGAGATCTTCATCTAGGAGGTAGAACGCTTCTTCATCTCGTCGCCTTGCGCGCGGGCCTCGTCGATCGTGCCAACCATGTAGAACGCCTGCTCCGGGAGGTCGTCGTGCTTCCCCTCCAGGATCTCCTTGAAGCCGCGCACAGTCTCCGCGATCGGCACCGACTTGCCCTCTCGTCCGGTGAATCGCTGCGCCACGTTGAAGGGTTGCGAGAGGAAGCGCTGGATCTTCCGCGCCCGCGACACGGCCTGCTTATCCTCATCCGACAGCTCCTCCATGCCGAGGATCGCAATGATGTCCTGCAAATCCTTGTAACGCTGCATGGTCTTCTTCACGCCTTGGGCGGTGTCGTAGTGGTCCTGCCCGACGATCGAAGCTTCGACAAATCGGCTCGAAGAACCGAGCGGATCGATGGCCGGATAGATGCCGATCTCCACCAGTGACCGCTCGAGACGCACGGTTGCGCCCAGGTGGGCGAACACGGTTTGGATCGCGGGGTCCGTGTAGTCGTCGGCCGGGACGTAGACCGCCTGGACCGATGTGATCGAGCCTTTGCTGGTGGATGTGATGCGCTCCTGGAGCTCGCCCATCTCGGTCGCGAGCGTGGGCTGGTATCCGACGGCGGACGGCATGCGCCCGAGCAGCGCCGACACCTCTGACCCCGCGAGCAGGTAGCGAAAGATGTTGTCGATGAAAAGCAGCGTGTCGGCGCCTTCGGCATCGCGGAAGTACTCGGCCATCGTCAAGCCGGTGAGGCCGACCCGCGCGCGGGCCCCCGGCGGCTCGTTCATCTGCCCGAAGACAAGCGCAGTCTGGGGCAGCACCCCGGCGTCCTGCATCTCGTGATACATATCGTTCCCTTCGCGCGTGCGCTCGCCCACGCCGGCGAAGACGGATCGACCCTTGTGCTGATACGCGATGTTGCGAATCAGCTCCTGCACGATCACAGTCTTGCCCGTGCCGGCGCCGCCGAACAGCCCGATCTTCGAGCCCTTCGCGAAAGTGCAGATGAGGTCGACGACCTTGATTCCGGTCTCGAGGATCTCCACCTTCGCCTGCTGCTCCGAGACCGGCGGTGCGGGCCGGTGAATAGGCCAGCGCGTGACTCCTTCTGGCGAAGGCTCATCGTCGATCGGCACCCCGATTACATTGAACATTCGCCCGAGCGTCTCCACACCGACCGGAACTGAGATCGGACTGCCAGTCGCGTGTACGGGGTCGCCGCGGCGGAAGCCGTCGGTCGCGTCCATCGCGATCGTCCGGACCACGTTGTCGCCAATCGCGCCTTCGACCTCCAGCACAACCACGCCGCCGTCCTGCTTCGTAACCTCCAGCGCTTCGAACAGCTCGGGCTGCTCGCCAGGCGGAAACTGGACGTCGACGACGGCGCCGATGACCTGGCTGACGTGGCCGTCCTTGGTCTGCTTCTCTGCTTTCGGTGTGTGTTTTGTCTTTGCCACTTGTGCCTCCCTCAGCTCGACGCCCGCATCGCTTCGGCGCCGCTAACGATCTCCATCAACTCTGTCGTGATACCGGCCTGGCGAACCTTGTTCGCGTAGAGAGTGAGCGCGTCGATCAGGTCGCCTGCGGCGTTGGTCGCGTTCTGCATAGCGATCATCTTGGCCGAGTATTCGCTCGCTTTGTTCTCCAGCACCGCCTGGAAGACCTGCGTTTCCACGTAGCGTGGAAGCAGGCCGTCGAGCACCGATTCCGGGTCGGGCTCGTAGATGTAGTCGGCCCTGGGTCCTTTGCCTTCAGCCTCGCGCTGTGGAATCTCAGCCGGGATGAGCACGGTGACGGTCGATTCCTGCTTCATGGTGGAGATCCACTTCGAGTAGCACAACAGCACGGCGTCGGTATTGCCTTTCGTGTACTCCTCCAGGGCGACGCTGATCGCGGGCAACACCTCCGCCACCGTCGGGCGATCCGCAACGCCGCTGATCTCCGCGATTACGTCGCGCCGGTAGCGGAGCAGGAAATCGCGGCCCTTGCGCCCGATCGTGACGTACCGTTGGCCCTCTGGGTAGTGCTCGTTCAAGTAGCGCGTGGCGGCGCGGATGTTGTTCACGTTGATCGCACCGCAGAGGCCCTTGTCCGTTGTGACGAGGATCATCACCGCACGCTTGCCTTCGCGCCGTACCAGGAAGGGATGCTTGTACTCCATTGCTCTCTCGCCCACCGTCTGGAGCACCTCGAGCATCTTCTCGGAGTACGGACGCGTCGCCTGCACCGCCGCCTGCGCGCGTCGCAGTCGCGTCGCCGCGACCACCTGCATCGCTTTGGTGATCTTCTGCGTGTTCCGGATCGAGTCGATCCGCCGGACGATGTCCCTGAATGCCGGCACTTAGTTCGCCTTTGGCTTTCTAGGCTTCGGTTTTGGTTTCGATTCGGTGTCCTCTTCGTCGCTGCGCGGGCCTTCACCGCTGAGCGGGGCCGGCCCGGCTGCCGGCGCCGGTTTGGCGGGCGAGTCGGCTACCGCGGCTCGGATCTGGTTGAGCTGAGACGGACGCGCCTCGGCTTTCTCGGCTTTCTCGGCTTTCTCGGGCGCTTGAGCCATTTCTGCCGTTGCTGCCGCCTGGCCCTTCGTTTCGGCTCCGGACGCTTTTGCGGGCTTGGGTCCACCCTCACCCTGCCCTCCCCCTGAAGGGGGAGGGGCTGTCTGCTGCTTGCCTTCAGCCGGTTTGTCGGCTTCGACTCCGAACTGGTGGTTGAAGGTCGATATCGCGGCTTTCAGGCGTTCGAACAGCTTGTCATCGAGCGCCTTTTGCTTCTCGATCTCGGCGAGCAAATCCGGCTCCTCGCTCTTGAGAAACCGGACGAAGCCGGCCTCCCACTCTCGGACCCGGGCCACCGGGACCTTGTCCAGGAAGCCCTGCGTGCCGGCATATAGCACCGATACCTGCTCGGCCAGCGGCACCGGTTGATACTTGTCCTGCTTCAGCAGCTCGGTCAGGCGCGCACCGCGCTCGAGCTGGTTTCGGGTCGCCGTGTCGAGGTCGGAGGCGAACTGGGCGAAGGCCGCCAGCTCGCGGTACTGCGCAAGGTCCAGGCGCAGCTGGCCGCTCACCTGCCGCATCGCTTTGGTCTGGGCGTCGCCACCGACGCGAGAGACGCTGATGCCAACGTTGAGCGCGGGGCGCTGGCCGGCGTTGAACAGGTCAGCCTGCAGGTAGATCTGCCCGTCGGTGATGGAGATGACGTTCGTCGGGATGAAGGCCGACACGTCGTTCGCCTGCGTCTCGATGACAGGGAGCGCGGTCAGTGAACCGCCGCCGTGAGCCGGACTCATCTTCGCCGCACGCTCGAGCAGCCTGGAGTGCAGGTAGAACACGTCGCCGGGGTATGCCTCGCGGCCGGGCGGCCGCCGGAGGTTCAGTGACAGCTCGCGATAAGCCCACGCCTGCTTGGTCAGATCGTCGTAGCAGCACAGGACCTCTTTGCCCTGCTCCATGAAGTACTCGCCCATCGCGCAGCCCGCGTAGGGTGCGATGAAGTTGAGCGACGCGGCATCGGATGCGGTGGCGGCGACGATGATCGTGTAGTCCATGGCGCCGTTCTCTTCGAGCGTCGCCGCGACCCGAGCAATCGAGGCCGCGTTCTGCCCGATCGCGACGTAAATGCAGATGAGGTCTTTTCCCTTCTGGTTGATGATCGTGTCGAGCAGGACGGTCGTCTTTCCAGTGAAGCGGTCGCCGATGATCAGCTCGCGTTGACCGCGGCCGATCGGGATCATCGCGTCAATCGCCTTGATGCCCGTCTGGACGGGACTGTCCACGCGCTTGCGCGTGATGACTCCGGGAGCGATCTTCTCGATCGGCAGCGTCTTGGTGGTCTTGACCGGCCCCTTACCGTCCAGCGGTTGTCCGAGCGGGTTGACCACGCGGCCGATCAACGCTTCGCCGACAGGCACTTCGAGCAGGCGACCGGTCGTTCGCACCTCGTCTCCCTCGTGGAGATGACCGTAATCTCCAAGGATCACGGCGCGGACCTGGTCCTCCTCGAGGTTCAACGCCATGCCGTATGTCTCGTGGGGAAACTCGAGCAGCTCGCCTGCCATCGCATTCTGAAGGCCGTAGATCTGCGCGATGCCGTCACTGGTCGCGACGATCCGTCCCACGTCCGCCGACACAAGGCTGGCTTCGAAGTGCTTGAGCCGTTCCTTGATGACTTCGGAGATCTCTTTCGTGCTGATTCCCACTTCTTCGGTAACTCCTATGAGGCCGCGAGACGGCGGCGCAATTGCTGCAATCGAGTGGAGACGCTGGCGTCGACGAGGCGATCGCCGTACTGAAGCTTCAGGCCGCCGAGGATCCGGGGATCGACCACAACCTGCATGCGGATCTCCTTGCCGAGGCGCTTCGAGAGCTCCTCCTCGACCCGATCGCGATCCGTGGCGGTGAGCTCAACCGCAGTCGTGACGGTCGCGCGCACGCGGCCGGCCGCCACGTCGGCGAGCCGCTGAAACTCACCTTCGATCTCGGCCGCGTCTTCGACGCGGTTCGACTCGATGAGGAGCTTCGCGAGATTGGTCGTTTCGGGGTCCAGCACGTGCGGCGCGTCCGAGATGAGCGCCATCCGCTTGTCTACCGGGATGGTCGGGTTGGTCAGCACCGCGGCTATCTCAGGGTCTGACAGGAGGATACGCACGGCGTTGACGCGCGTCGCCCATTCCTCCACCTTGCCTTCCTCTTCGGCGAGCTGGAAGACCGCTTTCGCGTAGCGCCTACCTGCTGCCGTTGCCACTTGCGACCTCCGCAATCGCACGGTCGATCAGCTGCCGATGTTTGCTGTCGTCCAGCGTCTCGCCGATGACCTTCTCCGTGGCCGCCACGACCAGGTTCGCAACCTCGCTGCGCACCGACTGAATTGCCCGCTCGCGCTCCGCCTCGATTTCCTTACGAGCTGCTTCGACGGTTCGTTTCGACTCCTCTTCAGCCTTTTGCTTGATCTCCTGTCGTAGCTGCTCGGCAGACTTGGTGGCCGCATCGATGAGGACCTGTGCCGTCTTGCGGGCCTCGTCCAGCTGGGCCTCAGCCTGCTTGAGATGCGCTTCGGCGTTCGCCTGCGCCTCCTCGGCCTCTTTCAGCTGCTCAGCGATGGCGCGGCGCCGCGTCTCAGCCACCTTCACGACCTCGGGATACACGTAGCGGGACAGGATGGCGAGCATCGCCAGGAACGCGATCAGCTCGACGATCACAGTTCCGTCGATGGTGACAACGCCGGCGGTTCCCGCCAGAAAGATCATTAGTGGACCTGGGAGAGCAGGACGAAACCTAGTCCGAAGGTGACGAAGTACATGCCTTCGACCAGACCGATCACCGCGAAGAGCCATGGCAGCATGCGGCCTTGCGCCTCCGGCTGACGCGCGATGCCGCCGAGGAACGCGTTGCCGGCGACAGCGTCACCGATACACGCTCCGATGGCGGCGCCTCCTAGCGCGATGCCGAACCCGAGGAGCGCCGCGGCAAGTCCGATTCCGTGGTCAGTCACTGAACTTCCTCCTAGTGATGTTGTTGTTGATGTTCTAGACCCTCGCGGGCAGCGGCGAAATACACGACCGTCAGCAACATGAAGATGAACGCCTGGATGAAACCGATGAAGAGGACGTCGAAAGCCTTCCAAACGATCAGCAGGATGGTGCCCACGATCGTTCCGCCAACTGTACCGACGACCGGCAGCGACAGCGTTGCAAAGCCGACGATCAGGCCGATGATCGCGGCGCCGGCAAAGATGTTCCCGAAGAGCCGCATAGCAAGCGTCACCGGCTTGGTCAACTCTTCAAGAATGTTGAGAGGCGTGAAGAAGACGCGCGCGGGCCAAGGCAGCTCAAACGGCTTGGTGAACCGTCGTAGATAGCCGGCGAACCCAAGCACGCGGATGCTGTACCACTGCACGACCACGATCACGACGAGCGCCATCGCCAGCGTTTGGTTGAGATCGGCATTCGCGCCGTGGAGAATCGGGACCAGGCCGAGAGGCAGGAACTCGATCCAGTTGGCAACAAGGATAAAGAGGAAGAGGGTGAGCGCCAGCGGGATGATGAAGATCGCGTCGTCCGCCACGTTCGTCCGGATGAGGTCGCGCAACGCTTCGTAGCCGAACTCGAAGACGGCCTGGACCCTGCCAGGCTCGCCATCGCGCAACTTCGATCGCAGCCAGAACGCCACACCGAGCGTCGCGAGAATCGCGATGGCGCTCGAGATAAGGCTGTCGTAGTTGAAGGTGCAGAGGGTGCCGCAGCCCAGATCGATAGTTGGGTGCGAGCCGAGGCCCCCATCGGCTCGAATCACGCTCGCATCCCTTGGCGCACGCCAATCCCGACCATGACCAGCTGCGCCGCCGCGATGCCGGCGACGACCGGCCAGATCGAGCCCCCCATTATCCGAGCGGCGATCAGGCCGAGAAGAGTGAACACGGAGAGTCGAAGAAAGCTGGTGACCAGCATCGGCGCTCGCCGGTCGAGCGCGGCCTTGATGATGAAACCGTTGAGCGAGCCGACGACGAGGCCGACACCAAGACCCGCTCCAAGGAGAAGCTGGCCCGCCAGGCCGGCGCCGACGAACAGGGCACCGGCAAGGATCAATGACGTAACCAGGGTCTCTTGCTGGATGCTGCCCGCCTTCACTTAGAGAGGTTCCTCACTTTCAACCACACCCCCGCCGCGCCCGCGGCGAGGCCCACAAACAGACCGATCAGAACGAAAACGGGCGCCGTGTGCAACGCGCTGTCGAGCCAGACGCCCCCAAGCAGCGGTAGAAGGATCACAGCAGCCAGATACATCCCCATTCCGGCCAGATCCGAGACCGAGGGGCCTGAATTTGAGGGGGGCGTCATGCCCCTTTGAATTCTATCGGGAATCCGAGGTGCCAAGGAGGCGGCGCATGAACGGCGCGGGGACGCGCCAGCCCGCGTGCTGAAGCAGGTCCGCGACCACGGTCGAAACCAGGGCGGCGGTGGCCACCACCACCACCGCGAGCACGCGGCCGTGGCCGAAGAGCGTGAGCCCAAGCGCTCCCAGCAGGGCGCTGGCGGCGTAGAAGACGTAGCAGGTCTGGCGCGGGTCGAGCCCAAAGGACTGGAGGCGGTGGTGCAGGTGGAGCAGATCGCCGGTCGCCACAGACGCCTTCTGCCGCCGCCGCCTCAGGATCGACCACGCGGTGTCGGCGATCGGCACGGCCAGGGCGATCACCGGGACGGCCAGGGCGAAGGCGACTGCGACTTTGGCCACGCCGAGGATCGAGATCATGCCCAGGGCGATGCCCAGGAAATGTGCCCCGGAATCACCCATGAAGATCCTGGCGGGATGGAAGTTGAAGAGCAGGAAACCTGCACACGTTCCGGCCAGCGCCCCGCTGAGCTTCACCACCTCGATGTCCTGCAGCTCGCCGGCGGCCAGCATCAGGATCAGGGCGACGATCAAGATCACGCCCGCGGCCAGGCCGTCCACGCCGTCGAGGAAGTTGACCGTGTTCTGCATGCCAAGCAGCCAGAACATGGAGACGGGCGTGATCAGAAGCTCAAGCTCGACTATGTGATGGCCGGGAAGGCTGACCGCCTTGATCTCGATGCCGTACACGACCACCGCAAGGAGAGATAGGAAGACCTGGACGCCGAGCTTCACCCAGGGGCTCATCGAGCGCCGGTCGTCGAGGATCAAGAGCCCGGCCGCGAGGCCGGAGACCACCAGCACGCCCGGCATGTACTGGTAGTTGGGCAGGAAGATCAGCACCGCGACCGCGAATCCCACGTACATCGCCAGGCCGCCCAGCAGTGGCGTCGGGTTGGCGTGTGCGTGGCGCCCGCCGGGTTGCGCGATCAGCCCGGTCCGGCGCGACAGGACGATCGCGACGGGCACGACCAACGCGCAGACGGCGAACGCGACCAGCATCGGCCACAGGCCCGGGAGCAGGTGATCGCGCAGGCTGATGAGTGCGCCGCCTCCGAAGAAGTCAGTCAAACGAATAAGGGATCGGGAACTTCCGGCAGAGCTCCAGCGCGCGTTCGTGCACCGAATCGAGCGTCGCCGGGTCGTCAATGCGCTCGACCAGGTCGGCGATACAGTCGGCGATCACCACCATCTCGGGCTCGCGCATTCCGCGCGTGGTTACCAAAGGCGTACCGACCCGCACCCCGCTCGGGTTGAACTTGGACGCCTCGTCGTACGGGATCGAGTTGCGATTGAGGGTGATCCCAACGGTTTCCGCGATGTCCTGCACCTGCTTGCCGGTCCGCTTCTGGGGGCGGAGGTCGATGAGCATGAGGTGGTTGTCCGTCCCGCCGCTCACGAGGCGCAAACCGCGCTCCATCAGGCGGCCGGCCATGGCCTTTGCGTTGACGACGACCTGCTTCGTGTAAACCTTGAACTCGGGTTTGAGGGCCTCGCCGAAGCAGACCGCCTTGGCCGCGATCGCGTGCATGAGCGGTCCGCCCTGGATGCCGGGAAAGACCGCCGAGTCGATCGCCTTCTGGCGCTCGGCGCGGCACAGGATGATCGCCCCCCACGCGCCTCGAAGCGTCTTCTGGGTCGTCGTGGTGGTGATGTCCGCATAGGGAATCGGCGACGGGTACTGGCCGCCGGCGACAAGCCCGGCCACGTGGGCCATGTCGACGAAGAAGGTCGCGCCGACCGAGTCGGCGATCTCCCGCATGCGCGCCCAGTCGACGATCCGCGAGTAAGCCGAGAACCCGCCGAGGATCATCTTCGGCCGCACGTCCTCGGCCATTTTCGCCATCGCGTCGTAGTCGATCGTTTCGGTCTCGCGGTCGACGCCATACGAATGGATCTCGTAGAACTTCCCGCTGAAGTTCGCAGGGCTGCCGTGGGTGAGGTGCCCGCCCGCCGACAGGTCCATACCCATCACGCGGTCGCCAGGCTGGCAGACGGCCATGTACACGGCGGCGTTGGCCTGCGAGCCGGCATGCGGCTGGACGTTCACGTAGTCGGCGCCGAAGAGCTTCTTCGCGCGGTCGATCGCGAGCTGCTCGATCTTGTCGATGACCTCGCCGGTCCCGCCGTAGTAGCGGCGCCCGGGATAACCCTCTGCGTACTTGTTGGTCAGGAGAGTGCCCAGGGCTTCGAGGATCGCTGGGCTCGTGAGGTTCTCGGAAGCGATCAGCTCGAGCGTCTCGGACTGGCGCTTGAACTCCCTGCGGATGAGGTTTGCGATCTCGGGGTCCTCACGATCGAGGGCCCGAAAGGTCATGGTCGTAATTGGAGAAGCCACGAAAAGATGCTATTCCCTCTCCCCTTCGGGGAGCGATCAGCAAGTCCCATCCTCGTCGCCGCTCTGCGCGCAGGCTGGGTGCGATCAGTAGGTCCCATCCTTATCGCCGCTTTGCGCGCAGGGCCTTAAGTCACCATCGCCGCCGGTGCTAGCCCGAACGTCGAGGCGGCGGCCCGAGCAGCTCCGGCGTCGTGATGGCGCCCTCGCGCAGCACGTGCGGCTCCGGGCCGGTGAGGTCGAGCACCGTCGAGGCCACGCCGCCCGGCGCCGTGCCGCCGTCCAGCACAGCGATCACGCCAGGCAGCTCCGCCTCGCGGGCGGTCATCGCCGCCTCAAGGCCGTGGAGGTTGGCGCTGGTCGTCATCAGCGGACCCGCCGCTCGCAGCAGCTCGAGCGCAACTTTATGCTTCGGGATTCGCACGCCCAGGGTTCCGCCACCCATGGCATGCAGGATCAGGGTCAGCGGGCCGGGCCACCAGCGCCGCATCATCGCCTCGGACCGCGAGTCGACGTGCACGAATCCCTCCAGCTGTGACTCGGCGGCGACCATGAGGATGAGCGGCAGCCCGACCGGCCGGCCTTTGATGTGGAAGACGCGGCGCGTCGCCACCTCGTCGTCCGCTGCCGCACCCAGGCCGTAGACCGTGTCGGTTGGAAATGCGATCACGCCCCCCCCGCGGATCAGCTGCGCGGCGCGGGTGAACCCCGCCCGCGTCGGTTTCAACACCTGGGTTCCCCGCGAACTCACGCCGAAGGCTCTGAGTTCGTGGGGATGGAGGACCATGCTTCGAGAACGCGCTGATGGCCCGCGAGGTCGCAGTGGATCCGGTGGCCGGCGAGCCCTTGGTTCACGGCGTCGACCGCGAGCGCCGCGATCGACGGATCGAGCTCCGCCAGCACGCGGCCGCCCGGGTTGAGTCGCGCCGGCGCTTCGGCCAGCAGGCGGGTCACCAACGCCGCCCCTTGATCATCCGCAAACAGCGCCCGGGCCGGCTGGGCGACCACCTCAGGAGCCAGGTCGGATCCGGCAGCGACGTAAGGGAGGTTTGCGCAGACCAGGTCGAAGGAGCCGGTGAACGGCGCCATCAGGTCGCCGCACACGAGCTGGATGCGTCCGGCCAGGCCGTGCATCGCGATGTTGCGCGCCGCCACCTCGAGCGCGTCGGGCGCCACATCGGACGCCACCACCTCGACATTCGGCGCGTAGTGAGCGATCGCGATGGCGATGCATCCGCTGCCGGTCCCAACGTCTGCTACGCGCAGCGGGCGGTCCGCCTCGCGTGCGATTTCTACCGCTCGCTGCACCATCACCTCGGTGTCGGGGTTTGGGATCAGGACTGCCGGCGTGACGGCGAAATCCAGTCCCATGAACTCCTTGTGCCCCACGAGGTAGGCGACCGGTTCCCCCTTTGCGCGTCTCGCCACCAGCTCGCGATAGACGCCGAGCTCAGCCTCGGTCAGCGGCCGGTCGAATTTCAAGTAGAGGTCCAGGCGGCGCAGCCCGAGCGCATGAGCGAGCAAGACCTCGGCGTCGAGACGGGGTGAGTCGGAGGCGCGCTTCTGAAAGTGGTCTGAGGCCAGCTTGAGGACTTCGAGAACGGTCACTCAGCGTCGGGGGGATTTCCGTTGAGCAGCGCCGAGCGCTCGGCGTTGACCAGCGCGGCCATCAGCTCGTCGAGGTCGCCGTTCATCACCGAGTCCAGCCGGTGAAGCGTGAGCTTGATCCGGTGGTCGGTGACGCGGTTCTCCTTGAAGTTGTAGGTCCGGATCTTCTCCGACCTGCTCCCGGTTCCGACCATGCCGCGCCTCTGCGCGCCGATCGCCGCCTGCTGCTCGGCCAACTTGATCTCGTATAGCCGCGCCCTCAGCACTCGCAGTGCCTTCTCCTTGTTCTGCAGCTGCGACTTCTCGTCCTGGATGCTGACCATCAGCCCGGTCGGCTTGTGAGTGATGCGAATCGCCGAGTAGGTGGTGTTGACGCTCTGGCCGCCGGGCCCTTGCGAGGTCGAGGTCTTGATCTCGATGTCCTCCGGCTTGAGCTCGACCTCGACCGGGTCCGCCTCGGGCATGACCGCCACCGTGGCGGCGGAGGTGTGGATGCGGCCTTGAGCCTCCGTCTTCGGCACGCGCTGTACGCGGTGGACGCCGCCCTCGAACTTCAGCTGCGAGTACGCGCCGTGGCCGTGTACCTCGAACACCACCTTGTCGAAGCCGCCCTTCTCGGTCGGCGACTCTTCGACCACATCCACCTTCCAGCCTTTGCGCTCGGCCCATTTCGTGTACATGCGGAAGAGGTCGCCGGCGAAGAGTGCCGCCTCCTCCCCACCCTCCGCGCCCTGGATCTCGACCACGACGTCGCGGTCGTCGTTCGGGTCTTTGGGCAGCAGCAGCACCTTGAGCTTCTCCTCGAGCTCCGCGACCTGAGCGGATGCTCGATGCTCTTCGGCTTTCAAATACTCCTGCATCTCCGCATCGCGCTCGTTCTTCTGAAGCTCGCGCGCCGACTCGAGCTCCTGGCGCGCCTTGCGGTAGGCCTCGTAGGTCTGCACCATGTCGCGCAGCGCGCGCTGCTCGCGGGCCAGCCTGGTCAGCTGTGCGTGGTCGGAGGCCACCTCCGGCCGGCCCATCTCGGCCTCGATCTCCCGGTAGCGCCGCGCGATACCGTCCAGCCGGTCTATCAATTCCGCTTCTCCGCGTGACCTGTCTCCGCCAGGTCACCCCCGCAGCACGTCGGAAACGACAATCCGACCCATTGGGGGTTGCAGACAAGGGGGGCCAGGCACCCCTTGTGCCTTTTCAAGCCGCTGCTCCGGCGGTTTCCTCCTCACCCTCGCGAGCGCTGTTGAAGGCGGTGATGGCGACCTCGAGCATGTCATCGGAGGGCTCGCGGGTCGTGAACTTCTGCGTCCCGAGCACAGGCAGAAGGAGGACCTTGATCACCGGGTTGGTGCGATGCCGCGCCATGAAGCGGATGGCCTCGAAGCCTGCGCCGGCGATGATCGGGATTGCCAGGACGCGGCTTGCGATGAGCCAGAACCAGTTCGGGTGGAAGATCGCCACCACGCTGAAAACGAGGACGCTCACGACCATGACAACGATCAGGAACCCGGTTCCACAGCGCGGGTGAAGCGTGCTCGCTCGCCGCACAGATGGGACGTCGAGCGCCCAGCCGGACTCGAATGCGTTGATGGTCTTGTGCTCTGCGCCGTGGTACTGGAAGACGCGCCGCACGTCAGGCAGAAGCGCGATCGCGGCGAGATAGCCGAGCACCAGCGCGACCCGGATCACGCCTTCGACCAGCACGAACTGGAAGCTGCCGCTGTGATGCACCGTGACGCCGGCGAGCAGAAGCGGGAGGGCGATGAAGATCGTGAGCGCGAAGACACCGGCGACCGCGACGGAGCCCGTGATCTCCTTCTTGCCGATGACGATGTCCTTGCCGCCGGCGTTCATGTTGGCCGCCCAGATCAGCGACTTCATGCCCAGGTGCAGCTGCTCGCCGATCAGCGCCAGGCCGCGCACGAACGGAAGCTTCCAGATCGGATTGACGTAGATGGACGCCTTGAGCTCCCCGCGGTCGACCACGATCTCCTTGGTCGTGGGCAGTCGCACCGCGACCGCGTAGTAGCGCTTGCCGCGCATCATCACGCCTTCGATCACGGCCTGGCCGCCATAGAAAAATGGCTGCTCAGCCTTGGCGGGCGGCTTGGGAGATCCCGCCTCCGGAGCGGTTACCTCCGGGGCGGCCATCTAGGACCGGGTCTTAGCAGCCCGCTTGCGGAACCGCTCGACCTGGCCGCCGGTGTCCACGATCCGCTGCGTGCCCGTGAAGAACGGGTGGCAGACGGAGCAGATCTCGGTCTTGAGCTCCTTGCGCGTCGACCCGGTCGTGAACGTGTTTCCGCACACGCAGGTGACGACCGCGTCTTCGTAGTAGGTGGGGTGAATCTGTGCTTTCAAGGTCTTGACTCCAAAAACGTAGTTTACCGGGCGAACGTAGTCAGCAAGCTGCTCGCCTGAAGGCTTGCGACTCCTAGATAGATGACCAGCGCGAGCCATGCGGCTCCCATCGCGAACCGCGCCGCGGGCGGAACGGAGGTGTAATAAGGGTTGCTCGCCTCGCGGAAACGCTTGATCAAAGTCGGAACGCCAAGCACCGCGATGATGATCAGCAGCGGGCTGACGAAATGTAGAAACAGCGCCGCGACCACGACCATTCCGTACCCGGCGACCTGGAACCACTTGGAGACCGGCGCCAGGATCCACGCGCCGTCGAGCTGCCAGACCGGAATCAGGTTGAACAGGTTGATGTAGAACCCGATCAGCGCGGCCAGCAGCAGGACCGGCTGGTGCGTCGAGCCGTAAAGCGCGAAAGCGGCGGTGGCGCCGATGGTGCCCGCGATCGGACCCGCAATGCCGATCTCGGCCTGCTTCAGGGCGCTCGTGGGGTGCGACCGCTGGAAGATGGCCGCGCCCATGAAAGGGATGAAGATCGGAGCCGTGGCCTGCATGCCCTGGCGCCGGATCTCGAATACATGACCCATCTCGTGGACGAAGATCATCGTCACGAGCGCCACGGCAAACCACGGCCCGTAGAACAGGGCGTAGCCGCCGAAGCTGATCACAAGAGAGATCAGGGTGCCGGCGGCCGGAATCTTGAAGATCAAGAGCCCGCCGAACTTGACGAAAGCCCATACCGCGGCCAAAGCTCCGCCCAGCCAGCCACCGAATCCTCGCCTGGAGCCCTGGTTGGGCGCGGGCGAGTAGTGATACGGCGACTGCGGCGGGATGTCGGACGTCACCGGATATGCCGGTGGCGGGGGCGGCAGCTCGTTGCCTTGACCGGGAAGGAACGGATCGTTCTGGCTCATTTCCTCACTAGTTGATACCCGCCCCCGGTCACAGCTAATCCCGATAGGTGATCGACGCGTATTCGAGCTTGGATCCGCTCTTGAGGACCAGGGTCACCGTGCAGCTCGGGTCGATGCAGCGCCCCGGCATCAGCTGGCCCGGTGTGTCGCCCGAAGGGTCGGTGAGGGGCAGGCCGTTGACCACCTCCTGGATCGTCACCGGGTCGGTGAAGCCGGGCGCTCGCACTATCCCGTAGCAAATGGGCTGGCCGGGGGCCAGCTGGACGTTCGCCGGGGGCGTCGTGATCGCGAAGGTGCTGACCACAAGGTCGAGGCGCCCGTTGTCGCTCTCGGTCACCAGCACGTTCTGCGCGCCGTCGAAGCCGAGACCCTGGGGGTTGCGAAGGCCGGAAGCAAGGTTGGTGCCGGTCGTGACGTCGAGCAGGCGGCCCGAGGCGGGCAGGATGACCAGGACGTGGCCGGCGTCGGTGCGTATCGCATCGTCAACTCCCGGGAGGCCGCCGGCCAGCCGCTTGACCGTCCCCCCCGTCAGCTCGAACACCGCGCTCGCGTTCTCGTCCGCGATCAGGTATCCACCAACCGAGGGGTCGGGCCAGGCGCCGGCCGGCCGCGCGAAACCACCGACGCGGCTGACCACGTTGCCGGCAACGCCCACCTGCAGGACGGTTCCATGGGGGCTGTCCGGCACGATCAGCCCGTCGCCTTTGAGATTCGAGCTCAGCCCGTCGAGGTTCTCGCCGCTGGCGACGGCCTGCAGCTGCAGGACGGTTTGCACCCCGGTGCCGGTGAGCGCCACCACCCGGGCGTTGAACTGATCGGCGATGTAGGTCGTGCCGTTGACCTGCGCGATGCCCTCCGCCTCCGGCACGACCTGGGGCAGCCGAACCAATCCGGCCGCTCCGCCCACCCTCGCGATGTGCCCGTCCGTGTGCTCGCCGACCAGCACGGTGCCGTCGTCGGTGTACAGCAGGTCGTCGGGGCCGTTCAAGCCGGAGGCGAGCAGGAGCACCGGGTTGGCGGACGAGACGCCCGGGGCGACCGGTCGCGCCACGGGTTGCGCACAGGCGAGAGGGCTCGGGGACGGCGACGGTGTCGAAAGAGGTGTCGGTGAGAGCACGGGATGCGCCGCGACGGGTGAGGTACTACACCCAACGACGAGTAAGAGTCCAGCGATAACCCAGCTTAAGCCCCTCACCCTGGGCCCTCTCCCCGAGGGGGAGATGGAGCGTGACTTCAGTTTGTGGTTCCAACCACATGGTGGCGCGTGGTCAGCCGCCGGATGGTGGCGTGGCGGCTCGACATGAGGAGCGATGACGTTTCGGCGTAGCCGCTGCCGAACAGCACTCCGGGCAGAAGCTGGCCGCCCGTCACGCCAGTGATCGCAACCGCCACGTCCGCCGCGGGCACCAGGTCGGCGACGCCGTAGGTGCGGCCGGCGAGCTCACCGATAAGGGCCCGCTCCTCTTCGTTGCGCGGCCAGAGCCTGGCCTGGAGCTCTCCTCCGAGACAGCGCACCGCGCAGGCCGCAATCAGGGTCGCGTGCAGCCCGTCGATCCCGATCGCGGCATCGATCCCGGTGCCGGGCACGGCGGCCATGACCGCTCCTGCGACGTCGCCCTCCTCGAGCGTCCGGACGCGGGCGCCGGCGGCGTTGACCTCCGCGATGATCTCCTGGTGCCGGGGGCGGTCGAGGATGACCACCGTGAGGTCCTGCACGCGGGCGTCACGGGCGAAGGCGATGCGGCGGAGGTTGTCGGTGATCGAATCGTCCAGGTCGATCGCGCCACGAGCTCCAGGGCCGGCGACCATCTTTTCGACGTACCAGACCGCAGGAAGCTGCGCGAAGCCGCCGGGCTCGACCGCCGCAATGATCGACACCGCATTCGCGGAGCCTCTCGCCACCTGGCTCGCGCCCTCGACCGGGAACAGTCCGAAGTCGAAGGTGCGTTCGCCTCCCGCCAGCGACGCGCCGGAGGCGAGGTTGGGGTCGTTGCGCGGCCCGAGCACGATCCTGCCGCCCAGGCCTGAGTCCTCCAGCACGCGCCTCATGGCCTCCCCGGCGATTTCGCTGACACGGTCCGGGTCGCCCTTGCCCAGCTGGCGAGCGCATGCGAGCGCGGCCGCCTCCGTGGCATGGACGAGCTCGAGCGAGAGCTCGGCGCGCGCCTGGAACGAGGGGATCCCCCTTCTCTGCTGCTCCACGATCGGGTCCTAGGAGCCTTCGGTCTCTTCCAGCAGCTCCGCGGGGCGAAGCTCCATCTGGTCGATGCCGCTCTGCAGGAAGGCGGCCCGCACGAAGTCCCGGAACAGCGGGTGCGCGCGGTTGGGCCGGGAGCGGAACTCTGGATGGAACTGGCTCGCGACGAACCACGGGTGATTCGCGAGCTCGACGATCTCGACCAGCCTTCCGTTGGGCGACACGCCGCTGAACACCATGCCCGCGTCGCCCATCACCTCGCGGTACTCGTTGTTGAACTCGAAGCGGTGGCGGTGGCGCTCGTAGACCACCTCTTCGCCATAAGCCTTGTGGGCCAGCGAACCCGGGAGCAGCTTGCACGGGTATAGGCCAAGTCGCATCGAACCGCCCATCTGGTCGACGTTTCTCTGCTCGGGCATCAGGTCAATCACGGGGGTCGATGTGAACGCGGCGAACTCGGTGGAGTTTGCGTCCGGCGCGTCTAGCATCTCGCGCGCGAAATCGATCACCGCGCACTGCATACCCAGGCATAGGCCAAGGTACGGAATGCGGTTGTGGCGCGCGTAGCGCGACGCCTGCACCTTGCCCTCGATGCCGCGATATCCAAAGCCTCCGGGCACGACAATGCCGGCCACCCCCATCAGCGGCGAAGTGTCGCCCGCGTCCAGCTTTTCCGATGACACCCAGCGAATGTCGATGTCCAGGTTGTGGTGAATCCCGGCGTGCTTCAAAGACTCGATGACGCTCAGGTAGGCGTCCGGGAGGGACACGTACTTTCCGACCAGCGCCACCGGTACCGTCGCCCTGGGGTGCTTGATCCGCTCGACCAGCTGGGTCCAGGGACCAAGGGCGGGAGCGTGCGCCGCCTCGTCGAGCTCGAAGTGCCTTGCCATCACCTTGCCGAGGCCGGCCGCCTCGAGCATCAACGGCACCTCATAGATCGAGTCGACATCGGGCACGGAGACGACCGCTTCACGCGACACGTCGGTGAACAGCGCGATCTTTTCCTTGAGGTCCGCGTCGATCGGCAGCTCGGAGCGGCAGATGATCGCGTCGGGCTGGATGCCGATCGCGCGCAGCGCCTGCACCGAGTGCTGAGTGGGTTTCGTTTTCATCTCGTGGCCGTGCACCACCGGCACCAGCGAGCAGTGCACGTAAAACACGTTCTGGCGACCGAGGTCATTCTTGAGCTGGCGGATCGCCTCGAGGAACGGAAGGCTCTCGATGTCTCCGACGGTCCCCCCCACCTCGACCACCACGACGTCGGCCTGCGGATCACGGGACGCTCGGAGGATCTTCTCTTTGATCACGTTGGTAACGTGAGGGATCACCTGCACCGTGGCGCCGAGGTAGTCCCCTCGCCGCTCGCGCGCGATGACTTCCTGGTAGATCTTGCCCGTGGTCACGTTGGACGCGACGGTCAGGTTCTCGTCGACGAACCGCTCGTAGTGCCCGAGGTCGAGGTCGGTCTCGGCGCCGTCATCCGTGACGAACACCTCGCCGTGCTGATAGGGGCTCATCGTGCCGGGGTCGACGTTGAGATATGGGTCCAGCTTCTGAAGGGAGACGGAGAGGTGGCGGGCCTTCAGGATGTTCCCGATCGACGCCGCAGTGATGCCCTTTCCCAACGAGGAGACGACACCCCCGGTCACGAAAACGTACTTCGACATTCAGACCTCCAGGGCGGTTTTAAGGAGTCTACCGGGTTTACGGATGAGAGGGAACCCAGAATGGTTCCCTCTCATCGCCGGGTCGGCTTCGCCGACGCGGCTACTCTCCCTCCGCCCCACCCCGGTTCAAGCGCGCCTCATTAGAGGGCTCCTTGCACGCTTGGAGTGATGTGAAACAAAGTTGCGACCGGGCCAAGCCCGGCCGCCCTGGCAAAGCTAGCGGTTAAGCCTTTGGTTCTACTTTTGGTTCCAGGACGATCACTTTTGTCTCGTATTCGCCCGAGGACGCCTGAACCGACAGCTTCGGCTGCGGCTCGGCCGCGGTGACGGCCATCTCCTTGAGGAAGCGGTCGAGCGGGTCCAGCTCGAGCTTCAGGCCCGGGATCGCGTAGTGCATGGGCACCACGTATCGCGGCTCGAGCTGCCGGACGACCTGCGCCGCCTGGGCGGCGTTGATCACCGTGCGCCCGCCCACGGGTATTAGGAGGACGTCAGGAGCAGAGATCGCCTCGGCCTCGGCGTCGTCCAGAGCGGTTCCCAGGTCGCCGAGGTGGCAGATGCGCACATCGTCGACCTCGATCAGATAGATCGTGTTGCGCCCGTGCTTGACACCCTTCTCGGAGTCGTGATAACTGGGCACCCCGATCACGCTGACCCCCGCCACCTCGTACTCGCCCGGGCCGCGGATCTCGTACGTGTCTCGCACGACCTGGGTGTAGTTGTGGTTCTCGTGCTCGTGGCTGACAGTGACGAGGTTGGCGTCGAGCCGCGATAGCTTGAGTCCGATCGATGGCGGGTACGGGTCCGTGACGACGGCCGCGCCGCGGCCTCGAAGCCTGAAGCAGCCGTGTCCGAGCCAGGTGACGTCCAACTATCTCTCCTTATTAATGTGGTGGTTGCCAGCTTAAGCCCCTCACCCTCGCCCTTCGCGCAAGCGGCGATGAGGATGGTACTTACTGATTGCTCCCCGAGGGGAAGAGGGGACTCTTGTTACCGAAGGGAGAAGGTTTACATGCGGTCGGGCGCGCTGACGCCCATGAGGTCGAGCGCGGTCTTCAAAGTGTGACGGGCCGCGCGGCACAACTCCAGGCGCGCGCGCGTCAACCTCTCATCGTCGACCACCACACGGTGCTCGCTCTTCTCGTTGCCTGCGTGATAGAAGCGATGTACGGCGGTTGCGAGATCCTGAACGTAGTACGGAATGCGGTGCGGCTCCAGCAGGCGGACCGCGTCCTCGACGACCTCGGGCCAGAACGCAAGCTGACGGGCCACGTCCAGCTCCCAAGGCTCGACCAAAAGCGAAACGTCGGCTTGCTCCGGCAAGCGGGGATGCTTCTCGACCGCCGTCGCCTCAACGTTCGCCAGCCGGGCATGCGCGTACTGCGCGTAGTAGACCGGGTTTTCGTTGCTCTGCGCGACGGCCAGCTCGAGGTCGAACTCGATGGTGGTGTCGGGCGAACGCAGCAGGTAGAAGTAGCGCACGGGGTCTGAGCCCACCCGGTCGATCAGCTCGTCCAAGGTGACAAAGCGCCCAGCGCGCTTCGACATCTTTCCTTCCTTCAGATTGACCATCTGATGGAGGATGACCACTAGCTTCGCGGGGTCGATCCCCAGCGCGGCGGCAGCGGATTTCATGCGCGGCACATACCCGTGGTGGTCGGAGCCCCACACCTCGACGACCCGGTTGAAGCCTCGGTCCTCGAAACGGCTCAACAGGTAGCCCAGGTCTGACGCGAAGTACGTGGGCTGGCCGTTGGAGCGGATCACGACGCGGTCCTCCTCTTCCGCCAGCTCTTTGTGTACAGCCCCATCGTCCTCGAGTTCTTGGAGGGCGGGGCCGAACCAGAGCGCCCCGTCCCGCTCCTTCAGGTACCCCGATTCCCGCAGGCGGTCGATGGCGCGCTGCGGGAGCCCCTTCTCCCAGAGCCAGTTCTCCCAGAACCACTCGTCGTACCTGATGTTCAAGCGGGCGACCGTCGCCCTGATCTGCTCCACGACCTTCTGCATGGCGTACATGCGCAACTGCGGCTCGGCCTCCTCTTCGGGCAGCTGCTCGATGTGAGGAAGGTCGCGGCGCGCCATCTCCGCGATCTCGATCACGTACTCACCCGTGTAGCCCCCTTCGGGCGGCACCTTCCCATGGAGCCTGGCGTAGACCGACGCACCGAAGCGGCGCGTCTGCGTGTTGTCAGAGTTGACGTAGTACTCGCGCTGCACCTGGTGGCCGGTGAACTCGAGCAGGCGGCAGATCGAATCGCCAAGGATCGTGCCCCGACCGTGCCCGATGTGCAGCGGCCCTGTCGGGTTGATGCTCGCGAACTCGACCTGGAGCCTCTCGCCCCGCCCAATGTCCGTGGCACCGTAACGCGGGCCGATCGCGGCGACATGCGTCACGAGCTCCTGCAGCCACTGGGGCGTGAGCCGGAAGTTCACATAGCCGCCGACTGCCTCCACCCGGGCCGCACCGCCCGGAACCTGGAGTGTGGCGGCCAACCGGCTGGCAATCTGCTGCGGCGGCTGCTTGAGGGCCCTCGCGAGCTTCATCCCGGCGGAGCTCGCGTACTCACCGCGGTCGGCCGACTTGGCCCGTGCCAGCTCGAGGTCCGGCATGTCGCCGTCGACGCCGATCGCCCGCGCGGCCTCTTTCATGGCCTCGTCCAGCCGCTGGCGGATGCTCCCCGTCATACGCAGGCAGGGTGCTCGCCGGACAGGGTGAGCTGCGCCTGGTTCGAGCCGCCGCCCCGCGAATAGGTGACGGTGACCCGCTGGTTGGGGTGGAATCGCGACCGCAGCAGCAGGCGCAGGGGGTGGGCCGCGTCGAGCTTGACGTCGTCCAGCTGCGTGATTACGTCGCCCGCCCGCAGCCCGGCGGAGGCGGCAGGGCCGCCCTTGTCCAGGGTTGCGAGCTGGCTTCCCACCGGCAGACCACTCAGCGAGGCGAGCTCCGGGCTCACGTCGGTACTCGTCACACCGAGCGACGACACGACCAACTGGCCCGTCTGCAGGATCTGCTGTACGTCGTCCTGCACGTCCGCGACGTTGAGCCCGAATCCGTTCGTCCCGGTCGGTGGTGGGGACTGCATCGCGATGCCGATGACCTGGCCGCCCACGTTGAGAAGGGGGCCGCCCGCGGTCCCCGCGGTGATCACGGAGCTGGTCTGGATGGTGTCGCTCAACTCGACCACGCGCTGGGCAGAAGAGGGATTGGCGATCGACACGACCCGGTGCATGGCACTGACGTAGCCCGGCGTCACCGCACCACCCTCGAACGGCCCTCCGACCGCCACGATCACCTGGCCCTGTACGAGCGCGGTCGGGTCGGCAAAGGCCAGCGTCGGCAGGCCGCTCACCTTGTCGATCTTGATCACCGCGACCCCAGTCTCGCAGTCGTAATCGACCAGCCGGGCATCATGCGCGGAAGGATCGCCCGGCACCAGAACGGTCATCGCCCCCGAGCCGGCAATGACGTCGATGTTGGTGACGATGTAACCGTCGGTGGTGGCGAGGTAGCCCGAGCCGCGGGACACGGTCGGCTGCTGCTGTGTGACCACGCTGACGACCGCGGGCCGGGCTTTGGCCGCCGCATTGACGATCGCCGAGTCTTCAGAGATCGTGACGCCCGAGCGGAGGTTAACCTGCTGGGTGTTGGTGCGGGATTGGAGCTGCAGCACGGCCAGGGTCACGCCGGCGGCGACCAGGGCGGTCACCAGCAGGCCCGCGGCCACGAGCACGATCGGTCTCACCTCTCAAGCTTAGGTATGACACCCGTGGACCGTTCGGGAGCCGCTAGTTGCTGGTCGAGGTCTCCTTGGGGTACCAGGTCATGACCAGCTGGCGATTCGGTTCGAAGCCGACCGATCGATAGAGCCGGACCGCGGACTCGTTATCAGGCCGAGTCCAGACGTATCCGAGCGTCACGCGGCGCTCGTCGAACAGCCGGACGGCTTCCCGCACGAGCATCTCGCCAATGCCGCGTCCTCGGTGCTCGGCCGCCACATACACCTCCGCCACCTCGCCCTCGAGGCCCGTCCCAGGGTCATAAAGAACGATCCAGCAGAAGCCGACAACCTGCCCGATCTCATCCCGGACCCCGAAGATGACGTTCTCGCCGCGAAATGTGGCGGGCACTTCGGTCAGCTGGCGCTCGATCTCCCCGCGGGTGAGCTGGGGGTGGTCTGAGTAGTGAACCTGCTCGCCGAGGTGCAGCTCGATGAGCAGGGGCTTGATGAGGTCGTAATCCCCGGCCGCAAGGCGTTCCACGTCGAGAGTCCTCATCGTCTCGATGCTAGCCTAAGGGCCCTCGAAGGCGCGCGGCTTATGCGCGATTTCGCAGACCAATTTGCCGACGTAGCTCAGCTGGCAGAGCAGCCGCCTCGTAAGTGGCAGGTCGTGAGTTCGAATCTCACCGTCGGCTCTCCAAATGCCCTCCCCCTCCGGCGGGAGGTCAAGTGGGGAGACGGACTATTCCGAAGAGGCAGCTGGTCTCTGTTCGCTCGATGACGTTGTGGCCGGCCACGCCAGCGAGGCCAGAAGCAGCGCCTCGGCGAGTAGGATCGGGATCGCCAGAACAACCAGCGCCAGCTCGAGCAGCGCGTAACCCACCACCATCAAAGCCAGCTGCCAGGTGGTGGCGCCCCCGCGAAGGACCAGCCAGCCGGCCACGATGAGCATCAGAAAATCCTGGAAGCCGAGGTATGGAGTGGCGAGTAGGGTGCCGACGATCCCCGCCGCCATGGGAAGGTCCGGACCCCCTCCCCGTCGCCGCCAGGCCGCGAGCAGCGCGACGGCAACGACCGCAACCTGCGTCACCGTGAGGATCGGGCCGAGGCCGAGCGGACCGGAGATGGAGTAGCGCCGCGTGATGTCCCACGCGGGCGTCTGCGTCTGCGCCAAAACGTCGCGATAGCGCGCCAGGCCGTCCGGACCGAGCAGAGCAAGCGCAACCAACCCGATCACGAGCGTCGCCACCAACCACGCTCCGAAGGTCTTGGCGTGCCCGGAAACGAGCAAGCAGACGGGTACCAGCAGCGCCAGCTGAGGTTTCAGGATGATCGCGCTCAGCGCCAGCCCGGCCCAGACCGGGTGGCCGCGGCGGATCAACCACCAGGCCGTCGCGACCGCGGCCGCGGCCAGGGGACCCGGCTGCCCCACCATCACGCCGAACGCGACCGGGAAGACGCCGAGCAGCAGGGCCAGGAGAGCGGCCTTCGCCAGGCTCGTCCCAGGCGCAAGCAGGTACCAGGTCCAACCAAGCGCCGCCAGCAGCACGAGCGTCCAGACCACAACCGCGGCCGCGAACGGCAGGGCCAGGAATGGCGTGGCCAGCCAGGCCAGCGGCGGCGGCGAGATGAACGGCTGCGGGTTGAAATCCGGTCCCAGGCTCTCGATGGCCGACTTCTGCGCCGCCAGGTCGTACAGGTGGCTGTAGCCCGACTCGATGCCCACCTTCGCCGCCCCGTACACGAGCCGGAAGTCGTTTCTCACGGCGTACTGGGAGATGTACGTAGCAGCAGCCGCCCAGACATCGAAGCCGATCAGGATCACGCCGACGAGAAGTCCGACGGCCGGCCAAACCCGCCGTCGCGCCCGGATGTACGCGATCACGGGCATAAAAGTAAGGGCTGCGGCGAGTGCCGCAGCCCTTGTTGGCGGGTGTTGGTTGGTTAGTTCACTTCCCGGTAGTCGGCGTCGACCACGTCCTCTTCCTTCTTCTTCTCGGACGGCTCGTGGCCATCCGTGTGCGTGGACTCGTTCGGCGCGCCGCCCGCACCGGCCTGCTGGTAGATGTGCTGGCCGATCTTCTGGAGCGACTCGTTGAACTCGTCCATCTGCTGCTGCAGCGCCTTGGTGTCCGAACCCTTGGCCGCCGACTTCAGGGTCTCGAGCTTGGCTTCGACCTCGCTCTTCACATCGGCAGGGATCTTGTCCGCGTTGTCCTTCATGACCTTCTCGGCCTGGTGGATCATGTGGTCGGCCTGGTTCCGGAGCTCGACCTCTTCGCGCTTCCCGCGGTCCTCGGCCGAGTGCGCCTCAGCCTCCTTGACCATCCGCTCGACCTCTTCCTTGCCCAGCGTTGAGGACGCGGTGATCGTGACCGACTGCTCGCGCCCGGTGCCCTTGTCCTGCGCCTTGACGTTGAGGATGCCGTTGGCGTCGAGGTCGTAGGTGACCTCGATCTGAGGCACGCCTCGCGGCGCCGGCGGGATTCCGTCGAGGTGGAAGCGGCCCAGCGTGCGGTTGTCGCGCGCCATCTCGCGCTCGCCCTGAAGGACATGGACCTCGACCGAGGTCTGGTTGTCCGCCGCGGTCGAAAAGACCTGCGAGCGAGAGGTTGGGATCGTGGTGTTGCGCTCGATCAGCTTGGTCATGACGCCGCCGAGGGTCTCGACCCCCAGCGAAAGCGGCGTGACGTCGAGCAGGAGAATGTCTTTGACCTCGCCCCTCAGCACTCCGGCCTGGATTGCCGCGCCGATCGCGACGACCTCGTCGGGGTTGACGCCCTTGTGGGGCTCCTTGCCGCCGAGCAGGTTCTTGACCAGCTGCTGGATGACCGGCATGCGGGTGGAACCACCGACGAGAACGACCTCGTCGATCTGCTGCGGGGTCAGGCTGGCGTCCTTGAGGGCGGCCAGGAACGGGCCGCGGCAGCGCTCGGTCAGGTCGGCCGTCAGCGACTCGAACTTGGCGCGGGTCAGCGTCATCTCGAGGTGCTTCGGACCGGTCTGGTCGGCCGTGATGAACGGCAGGTTGATGCTCGTCTCCAGCCGGCTGGACAGCTCGATCTTGGCCCGCTCCGCCGCCTCGGTGAGGCGCTGCAGGGCCTGGCGGTCCGACTTCAGGTCGATGCCGTTCTGCTTCTTGAACTCCTCGGCGAGCCAGTCGACGATCCGGCGGTCGTAGTCGTCGCCGCCCAGGTGGGTGTCGCCGTTGGTCGACTTGACCTCGAAGACGCCGTCGCCGACGTCGAGGACGGAGACGTCGAACGTCCCGCCGCCCAGGTCGAAGACCAGGATCGTCTCGTTCGCCTTCTTGTCGAGCCCGTAGGCCAGCGAGGCCGCGGTGGGCTCGTTGATGATCCGGACCACGTTCAGGCCCGCGATCTGGCCGGCATTCTTGGTCGCCTGGCGCTGTGCGTCGTTGAAGTAGGCGGGCACGGTGATCACCGCGTCGGTGACCTTCTCGCCGAGGTATGCCTCGGCGTCCGCCTTCAGCT
Organism: Candidatus Dormiibacterota bacterium; assembly: GCA_003169845.1. Taxonomy (GTDB): domain Bacteria; phylum Chloroflexota; class Dormibacteria; order Dormibacterales; family Dormibacteraceae; genus Palsa-870. The sequence continues at coordinate 90,667 of PNAG01000016.1, forward strand.
TCTGGAGGATCATGGCCGAGATCTCTTCCGGCGTGAACTCCTTGTTGGCGTTCGGGATCTGAACGACCACGCGGTCGTCCTTGCCCGCCTTGACCTCGTAGGGCACGATCTTTCGCTCCTCTACGACCTCGGCGTACTTGCGGCCCATGAAACGCTTGATCGAGTAGACGGTGTTCTCGGGGTTGACCGCCGCCTGCCTGCGGGCGAGGTTGCCCACGAGGCGCTCGCCTGACTTCGTGAAGGCGACGACTGAGGGCGTGGTCCGGGAACCTTCGGAGTTAGGAATGACCACCGGCTCACCACCCTCCATGACGGCGATGACGGAGTTTGTCGTCCCCAAGTCGATTCCTACGGTCTTCGGCATATGTCGCTTTTCCTCCAGGTGCGCGGCGTGGCGCGGATTTGAATTTCTATGTTTGTCTCTTTCCCCGAGGCGGCGGCATCAAAACAGGCAAAGAGGCCGCGCCTCTTGAGGCCGAGCTTCTAGGCTTTTAGCGTGGCGATCTTCGAGCTCGACCCGGTGGACCGTATCGCGGTGGCCGCCGTCGGCGCGCCGGGCCAACGCCAGTTCTTCCTCCTGGCTTCCGGCTCCGGGCGGCAGCTGACGCTGGCCTGCGAGAAAACCCAGGTCCAGGCGCTGCTCGTCCGCCTGAACCAGATGATGGCGGCGCAGGGCATCCCTGCGGCCGAGCATGCGCGGGCGACCTCCGGTCTCGTTCCGGGCGAGCCGGAATGGCGGGTGGGAGAGATGGGGTTGGGATATCACGAGGCGCGCCGGATGTTCGTCCTGGTCGCAAGCCAGGCTGCGGTAGCGGAAGAGGAAGCCTCCGCCGACGATGCCCCCAGCGTGCGCTTCTGGCTCAGCCACGAGCAGGTGGTCGCCTTCTCGAAGCAGGCGGAGACGGTGCTGACCGCGGGCCGGCCGCTCTGCCCACGCTGCGGGCTGCCCATGGACCCAGCAGGCCACCCATGCCCGGTTTCCAATGGCGCGCGGCCGATCTTCTGACCGGACCGGGCGGGCTCCGCTCGAGCGGACCGAGCGGCTGCTCGCCGAGCTTCCCGACCTCGAGGTGCTCGGCCTCCTCCACGGTTCGTCGAACTACACGTTTCTCGCGCGGCTCGAGCCCCATCCGCCGGCGGGTCTCCTCGCCGTCTACAAGCCGGCTCGCGGCGAGTCGCCGCTGTGGGATTTCGAGGCGGGGACGCTTTACCAGCGCGAGGTTGCCGCGTATGAGCTGAGCAAGGTCCTCGGCTGGCCGCGCATCCCGCCCACAGTGGTACGTCCGCAGGGCCCGCACGGCGTCGGAGCGGTGCAGCTGTTCATCGAGGCGGACCGCCGGCACTTCCTCGAAGAGCAATCGACGCGGCGCAAGACGTGGGCGCAGGTCGCCCTCTTCGACGTCCTCGTCAACAACGCGGACCGCAAGTCCGGGCACTGCCTGTTCGACGCGAAAGACGAGGTGTGGATGATCGATCACGGCCTCACGTTCCACGTCGACCAGAAGCTGCGGACGGTGATCTGGGACTTTTCGGGCGATCCTCTGCCGCAGGCGCTGTGCGGTGACGTCGAGCGGGCTCTCGTCGACGTCGAGAAGGGCCGGCTGGCCGAGACGCTCGGCGGGCTGCTGAGCCCCGCGGAGGTCCGGGTGCTGAAGCGCAGGCTGCGCGGCGTGCTGGATGCTTCGTGGCGTTTCCCCGAACCGAGCTCTGCGTGGTCGGTGCCCTGGCCGCCCATTTAGGTAGCTGGTAACCTTCGCGGGTTTCAATGCGTTTCTCCGGTATCTCTCGGAGGCTGCGTTCTCTCGCCCCAATCGTTGGCGCCATCGGCTCAGCGGTCGCGCTTGTCGCTCTGGCGCCGATGGCACACGCCCACATCCTCATGCTTTGCACCGCGACTGACACGTCGACCTGTCCAACCCCCACTCCGACCCCCACGCCCGTCAATGCGTTCATCTCCCTAGATGTCACCGCCGGGGACCCGAACACGCAGATCACGGTCAGTGGCTCCGCTTTCCTGGCGAATGAATCGACCAGCTTGTACTGGGACCAGCCGGCAAAAGTAGCCGGAGCGTCCAACGCCGACGTGAACGGGAACTTCACCACCAAGGTCAAACCTTTCGCGGGCGACGCCCCGGGCGTTCACCGCCTGTGCGCCAGCGTTCAGCCCAATCCCTGCGCCAGCTTCACCCTTCAGCCGCTGGCGACCACGCCGACACCGCAGGATTCGCCTTCGCCCTCGCCCTCGCCCGACACCTCCCCCTCGCCGTCTCCGTCCGACAGCCCAACCACCGGCACGGTGAGCCCGACGCCGGTCGCGGCGACGATCAACGGCATCGACGTGATGTTGAAACCGCCGTTTGTGATCCTTCCGATCATCGGCGCCATCGGCCTGGCCATCGCACTCACCTACTGGATCCTGAGCGTCGTGTTGCGTCCCAAGCCCACGGTTCTGAAATCCGTCGCGGTCGCCCACCTCGCAACACGGCCGGACTATGCCGCGGGTTTCGGCACCCCTCCGCCCGCCGCCGCGGAGCCCGCACCACCTCCGTCCGCCTGGGCCGACTCGCTCCCGGCGGCGACAGCGCCACCCGAAACCGCTCCATCCGAGACGGTTCCCGAGGCGCCACCGCCCGAGGCTTCGGCTGGCGCCGAGTCCGCTCCCTACGAGGCTCCGGCGACGCCGCCCGACGACCTCCCTGCCGCTCCGGACGAGCCTCCCGACATGCCAGAGCCAGGAGACTAGTAGCAAGCCGACCAGTTCGCTTATAGACTTTCGCGCTGATGACGCTGCTCGACGTGCGCGAGCTGAGCGTCCGCTTCGGGGGGGTTGTCGCGCTGGATCGCGTTTCCTTCACCGTCGACGCGGGCGAGGTCGTGGCCCTCATCGGCCCGAACGGCGCCGGCAAGACCACTCTTTTCAACGTCGTCACGCGGGTGTACCGACCGACCTCCGGAAGCGTCCTCCTCGATGGCGAGCCGGTCTCGCGTATGCCTCCCCACCACGTCGTGCGCCACGGCCTCGCGAGGACATTTCAGAACGTCGCGTTGTTCCGATCGATGAGCGTCCTCGAGAACGTCATCGTCGGCGATCACACGAGGACTAAAAGCGGGTGGCTCCAGTCGACGATTCCGCTGCCTGGAACCGTGAGGGAGGAGGCCAGGGCCAGAACCAGGGCGATGGAGATGATCCATTTCGTGGGCCTGGACGATGTGGCGGCAAGACCGGTGGCAGGATTGCCCTTCGGCACACAGAAACGCGTGGAGCTGGCCCGCGCCCTGGTCTCCAAACCGCGACTCCTCCTGCTGGACGAGCCTGCCGGCGGCATCAGCCACGAGGAGGTCGACGCCACCGCCCGCCTGCTGCGCCGGATTCATGACGAGCTGGGCACGAGCGTGCTGCTGGTCGAGCATCACATGGCTTTCGTGATGGGCATCTCGGATCGGGTCGTCGTCCTGGACTTCGGCCGGAAGATCGCCGAGGGCAGCCCAGGCGAGGTCCAGAGGAACCCGGCGGTGATCGAAGCGTACCTGGGCGCTGCCTGATGGCCCTGCTCGAGCTCGAGGAAGTCCGGGCGGGCTACGGTCCGACCTCAGTTCTTCATGGCGTCTCGCTTTCGGTGCCCGAAGGTCAGATCGTCTCGCTGCTCGGCGCCAACGGTGCAGGCAAGACCACCACGCTGCGATCGATCACGGGCGGGGTGCAGTGGACCGGCGACATCCGTTTTGCCGGCCGGTCGCTGCGTCGGATGCACACCGAAGATGTCGTGCGGTGCGGGATCGCCCATGTCCCGGAAGGTCGGGGCATCCTCACGGAGCTCACCGTGGACGAGAACCTGAAGCTCGGGTCACATCTTCGCCGCGACGGCGCGGCGGTCCGCAAGGACTACGACCGCGTGTTCGAATACTTCCCGGTCCTGCGCGAGCGCCGCCGGCTGTCGGCGAGCACGCTTTCCGGCGGAGAGCAGCAAATGCTCGCGCTTGCGCGAGCCTTCTTGACCAAGCCGCGCCTGATGCTCCTCGACGAGCCCTCGCTCGGCCTTGCGCCGCTGATCGTGCGCTCGATTTTCGAGATCATCCGCACGATCAACACGGAGGACCAAGTCGCGGTTCTGCTGGTGGAGCAAAACGCTCGCCTCGCCCTGGAGATGTCGAGCGAGGCTTATGTGCTGGAGGTCGGTCGCGTCGCCGTCAGAGGCAGCAGCTCGGAGCTGACGGGAAACGACGCGGTGCGCCGCTCTTACCTGGGCTACTGATGCAAGAGCTGTTGCAGCAGGTCGTCAGCGGAATCGCCACCGGCGGGATCTTCGCCAGCCTCGCCCTGGCCCTCGTCCTCATCTACAACGCGATGGGCCTGGTCAACTTCGCCCAGGGCGAGATGGCCATGCTCGCGACGTTCGTGGCGCTGGCGCTGATCGATCACGGGATGAACTACTGGATCGCCTTCCCGGTGACGTTGGTGATCGCGTTTGCAGGCGGCATCGCGATCGAACGCGTTGTGATCCGTCCAGTCGAGCGCGCCCCCATCCTGACGCTCGTGATCGTCACCCTCGGCCTCGCGACGCTGATCAACGGGCTCGCCGGCTTCATCTTCGGCTACGTGCCGCGTGCATTTCCAAGCCCGTTCCCGGTGCAGACGGTCAACATTCTCGGCGCGCTGGCCAGCTACCAGGACCTTGGCGTAATCGCGGTCTCCGCCGTGGTGCTGCTGGCGATCTATTTGCTCCTCCAGCACACGACGGTCGGGCTCACAATGCGGGCCGCCGCTCACCATCCCGAAGCGAGCCGCCTGCTCGGCGTGCGCGTGAGCTGGATGCTTGCGCTCGGATGGGGCCTCGCCTCTGCGGTCGGCTCCGTCTCCGGGATCATGGTCGCTCCAATCCTTTTGCTGCAGCCGAACATGATGCAGACGATCATCATCTATGCGTTCGCCGCCGCCGTCCTCGGAGGGATCGAGAGCCCGATCGGTGCAGTCGTCGGCGGCGTGATCGTGGGCGTCACCGTCAACCTGGCCGGTGTGTACCTGCCGTTTGTCGGAGGCGACCTTCAGCTTGCCGTCGCCCTGGCGATCATCGTTGGTGTCCTGGTGCTGAAGCCGAACGGGTTGTTCGGCCGCCCCAGCGTCCGGCGAGTGTAAGACCGGTGCTGACGCGTATCCGCAACTCGCCTCCTCGCTACTGGCTCGTTGTCGTGGTCATCCTCTTCTTCATCGGTCTGCCGACCGTCATCAGCAGCTTCCAGGCCAGCGAATGGGCGCAGGTGCTCGTCCTCGCCATCGCAATCATGGGTCTCAACATCCTGGTCGGTTACAGCGGCCAGATCTCCCTCGGCCACGGCGCATTCATGGCCATCGGCGCGTACACATTTGCGATTCTCATTCACCGGTACAGGATGAATTACCTCGTGGCGATCCCCCTCGCGGGACTGCTGACCGGGGGAATCGGTTTCCTGTTCGGAGTGCCGGCATTGCGCCTTTCGGCCCTGTACCTTGCCCTTGCTACCTTCGCCCTCGCCGTCGTCACACCAAGCCTGATCAAGCGACCGGCCGAGCTGACGGGCGGCGTGCAGGGAATCATTCTTCCGCCAGTCGATCCACCGCCGGCCGCCGGCGCCGCATTCACTGCGTTGACGGGGACACCGATGACATCAGACCAGTGGATCTATTACCTGACGCTCGCCTTCGCGCTGGTTCTCTTCTGGCTGGCCTGGAACCTGGTCCGCCACCGCGCCGGACGGGCGATGCGGGCCGTCCGCGACGGCGAGGTCGCTGCCGCGGCATCGGGAGTCAACATCGCGGGCTACAAAACCCTCGCGTTCGGCATCTCCGCCCTCTATGCGGGAATCGCGGGCGCCCTCTTCGGCCTGGCCGTAGGTTTCGTCAGTCCGGACACCTTCCCGGTCTCCCTTTCGATCCAGCTGCTGGTGGGCGCTGTGGTCGGCGGTCTCGCATCGATCCCGGGACCGTTGATTGGCGCCATCTTCGCCTACTTCCTCCCGATTGAGTCAAACCAATGGGTTCCGGCCCAGACCTGGATCCCAAGCCAGATTGCGTCGACGGTGGAAAAGGCCGGGCCGGCCGTCACGTACGGTGTAGTCCTGATCCTGATCATGATCTTCGCCCCCAACGGCGTCGTGGGTCTTGTCACCGCGGGCTACGCCCGGCTGCGCAGACGTCTGCGCGGGGCGGCCGATCGGGAGAATGGACAGATGCCGCCAGATCCTCAGACTGTTTAAATACATCTCCATAAAGCCGGGAGGGTTTATATATGACAAAGACCGGGTCTCGCATCGCGGCGATCGCAGCGTTTCTCGTCGCCCTGGCCGCCTGTGGCGGCTCCAGCACACCCACCGCTCAAACAGATGTCGGAGTCACCAGCAACTCGATCCTGCTGGGCAACACGATCGCTCAGTCCGGGCCGGCGGCCGCCTACGGGACCATCGCCAACGCCGAGAACGCCTACTTCACGTACATCAACAACACCCAGGGTGGCGTGAACGGACGGAAGATCAACTTCAAGGTTCTCGATGACGGTTACAACCCGGCCAACACGGTCACGCTGACCAAGCAGCTCGTCGAGCAGGACCAGGTCTTCGCCATGTTCAGCGGCCTTGGCACACAGGCTCAGACCGCGGTTCGCGACTACCTGAACAGCAAGAAGGTGCCCCAGCTGTTCGTCGCCACGGGCGCGACCACGTTCATGCTGGACTACGGCAAGCCGAGCACGGCCGACGCGTCGATCAAGTGGAACTACTCGATCGGCTGGCAGCCTCCTTACCAGGGCGAGGCGCGTATCTACGCCAAGGACATCCTCGCCAACCACGCCGGAGCGAAGATTGGCGTGCTGTACCAGAACGACGACTACGGCCAGGACTACCTGAAGGGCCTGAAGGACGGCCTGGGCTCCAACGCGTCGATGATCGTCGACGCGGAAAGCTACGACGTCACCGCCGCCAGCACCGTCTCACAGCTGGTGAAGCTCAAGGCCAGCGGCGCTGACACGCTGTTTCTGTTCACGACGCCTGGCTTCACGATTCCAGCCCTGGTCACCGTGACCAAGCTCGGTTGGGCTCCCGCGATCTACCTGAACTCGGTCTCCAACCCACAGGTCTACATGGGGATCGCGGCCAAGAACGGCGCAGCGCTCAAGAACGTGACAAGCGTCGGCTACATCAAGGACCCGACCGATCCTCGCTGGGCGAGCGACGCGGGCATGCAGCTCTATAAGACGGTCATCGCGAACTGCACGACCTGCAACGTGAACGACGGGTTCAACATCTACGGAGCCGCCGTGGCCTGGACGATGGTGGACGTTCTCAAGCAAGCCGGATCCAACATGACCCGGGCCAATGTCGTGAGCATCGCGACGAGCGGCCTCAATGAGACCAACAATCCGTTCCTGCTGCCCGGAGTCGTCGTCAAGACGACCTCGAGCGACCACTTCCCGATCACCCAGGAGCAGGTCATCACGTGGAACGGCACGGGCTGGACGCTCCAGGGCAGCCTCATCGACGAGCGCGGCACGATCAAGTAACCACCCGAAGCGAGGCCGGCTCACAACCGGCCTCGCTACGCGGGACCCCATTAGTATTCGGTCGGTGATTTCCGTGGATGCGCCCTGCGCGCGCCCGGCGCGACTCAAGCCTTACTGGCTCCACGCCTACCTGCTGACTTACACGCCGATCCTGCTGTTCGCGGACAGCCGGATCACGTCCCTCTGGCAGCAGTGGCTGCTGGGATTGCTCACGTTCGCGGTGCTGTACCTCGCGGCGCTCAAAGCGCCGAAGGAACAGCGCCTTCAGGTGTGGACCTGTGTCGTCGTGGCGACCGGCTTCGAGATCTTCGGCTCGCTGATCTGGGGCGTTTACCGGTACCGCCTGCACAACGTGCCCCTGTTCGTGCCTCCTGGCCACGGCATGGTTTACCTGTTCGGCCTGCTGGCGGCGCGCACGCCGGTGGTGCTCAGGTATGGAAAGCGCGTGGCGCATGTCGTGCTGGCCGGCGCCACCACGTGGGCCCTGGCCGGATTGACCGTCCTGCCCGTGATCACGGGACGGGTCGACGTGCAGGGCGCGTTGTGCCTGCCGGTGTTCGCCTACTTCGTGCTGCGTTCGCCGCGCTGGGCGCTTTTCTCGGCCATCTTCATCGCGACGGGTGAGCTGGAGATCTTCGGCACCTCGTTCGGCAACTGGGCGTGGCTTCCGATCGCTCCGTGGACCCACATCCCGTCGGGCAATCCCCCGTCGGTGATCGCGGGCGGCTACTGCGTGATCGACGCCTCGGTGCTGCTGGCCATGCGCGCCCTCACCTGGCTACGCGCTCAACCCTTCATCTCTACCGTGGCGGTGCCGACTGTGGTGCGGCTGCCGGCCGAATCCTCACCCCAGACCTCCAGCTCGACCTGATCGCCGTCGACCTTCGTCACACGGCCGCGGCAGCGATAGGGCCGGCCGGGTTGGTCGATTCCGCGATAGCTCACCTCGAAGGTCTTGAGCGTGCCGCGGTCGCCGAGCCAATCCGTCACGAGCTGGCCGAGGAACCCGGCTTTGAGCAGGCCGTGGAGGATCACCCCTGGCAGCCCGACGCCCTGCGCAAAAGCCTGGTCGTAGTGGATCTCATAGAAGTCGCCCTGCGCGCCGGCGTACTGGACGAGCTGGCGGGTGGTCGGATGCTTGACCAGGTCAGCGAGCTCATCTCCAACCTTGACGCTCATCGTCTGATCATGGTCCCGCGCAGCTTCGCGACGGTACGGCCGTCCTGGTTGACGTAGTCCGTCTCGAAGATGATGAAGAGCAGGCTGCCGCTGGATCCGGTCTTCTCGTAGACCTCAGCCACCCGACCCGTCGCGGTGATCCGATCGCCGACCTTCACAGGCTCGAAGTATTCGAAGCGGTTACCGCCGTTGAGCCAGCCCTTGCCGTATTCCTCGGCCTCGGCCAGGTGCAGCGACACCGGCGCGAGCGCCACCAGGAACGTGGGCGGCGCTTCCGTTGTCCAACGTGGGTTGGCATCGCCGATCGCCTCCGCGAAGCGCTTCACGTGGCCGGCCTCAACCGTGGCCTCGGTGGACGGGGCAGCGACCCCGATGCGGGCGCGCAGGCGTTCGACGACCGAGTTGGCAACCATCAGCGGCCGCGTGGGAGCCCCAACACGCGTTCGGCGATGATGTTGCGCTGGATCTCGGAAGACCCTGCGTAGATCGTTTCCGCCTGCGCCCACATCCAGCCGTACTGCCAGCGACCGTCCTCCAGCGCAAACGGAGAGTCAGGCGCAAGCGCGCCATAGGGGCCTTCCACCCCGACCGCCGTCTCCTGGATCCGCTTGTCCATCTCGCTCCAGTACAGCTTAGTGAGGCTTGCATCCGCGCCAGGCGCCTGGCCGTGCTGCGCCTTGGTCAGGTTGCGGAGGCCGATGAGCCGGAATACATGAGCCTCGATCTGCGCTTGTGCGACCTGCTGGCGCACGCTCGCATCGGCACCGGCGCCGCGTTCGCGTGCGAGACCCGCGAGCTGCTCGACGGCCCGCTCGAATCGAGCCGCCTGCGCGAGGCCGCCGCGCTCGAAGCCGAACACGGTCATGGCAATCTTCCAGCCCGCGCCGGGTTCGCCGATCATGTCCTTTTCATCGACTTCGGCGCCCGACAGGAAGATCTCGCAGAACTCGCCGCCTCCCGTCATCTGACGGATGCGCCGGACCTCGACTCCCGGCTGGTGCATGTCGACAAGGAAGAAGCCGATCCCGTGGTGAGCTTCGGCTTGCTGGTCCGTCCGGGCGAGCAGGAAGCTCTTGTCCGCATAGTGCGCGCCGCTCGACCAGGTCTTCTGGCCCGTGATGGCCCAGCCGCCGTCGCGCTTTTCGGCGCGTGTCCTCAAGCCTGCGAGGTCGCTGCCCGCGTCGGGCTCGCTGAACCCCTGGCAGAAGACCAGCTCGCCGCCCAGGATCTTGTCGAGATACGCATCCTTCTGCCACTGCGACCCGTGCACGAGGAGCGTGGGCGCGAGCAGGCTGACTCCGAGGCGGCCGAGGATGATCGGAGCTCCTGACTTCGCCATCTCCTCCTGGTAGATGGCCTGCATGACGGGCGTGGCGGTACGGCCACCAGCCTCGCGAGGCCAGGCCAGCTTCAGCCATCCGCCGTCGTGCAGCCGCCGCTGCCACTGGCGCTGGAGGTCGGTGTCGTCGTCCTCGCGATAGCCGCCCACGCCCCGATGCCGCCACTCGGCCGGCAGGTTGAGATCGAGCCACGTTCGGACCTCCTGCCGGAAGGCTTCCTCTTCCGCCGTAAAGCCCAGATCCACGATTTGGAGGCTATCAAACCGGACAGGCTGGGGGCAGCCCGAGTAGATCCGGCCTACCGGCGGCGTCTAATCGTTTAATAGTCGAATGGCAGCTGACGTTTTTTGCGGTCGCTGCGGTTCCGTGCTCACGAATCCGATCGCTCCGTGCCCTCGCTGTGGGGCGCCCGCCTCAGGCAGCTACCAGGGCGCCGTCACGGGGAGCCGCAAGAGCCCGCTGACTGCGGCGGCCTTGGCCGTGATCCCCGGCTGCGGACATTTCTACCTCGGCCACAACATGAAAGGCCTCGCGTACCTGCTCGGCATCGGAGGCCTGCAGTTCTTTGGGTTTGACCTGGACCTCACCGCCATCGGGGCGGTGGTCGGCGTGCCCATGGAGCTCGGCGGCGGCACGCTATGGCTCTTCAGCATCGTCGACGCGTACAGGACGGCCAAGCACATGGAAGCCCAGGCTGCCAGCGCCGGCCGTCCCACCTGAATTAGCTAGCTTTTCGCCGCCTCCGCGTCACGGCTTTCTTCCGCGGCGCGGTCGCTGTCGCAGTAGCAGTCTTCCTGCGGCGCCGCTTCGCCGGCGCGGTCAGCGCTTTTTGCACGCGGCGCTGGATCGTGCGCAGAGTCCGATCGACCGTGCTGCTGGCGACCTTGGTCCCACGCTCGGTGAGCTTCAGGACCTGGCGCTTCAGGTTGCGGTTCTCTTTGATGAGCTCAGCCACCACGTGGTTCAGCTGCTCCGTCAGCTCGGGACCGCCGAGTCGCTTGCGTCGCGTACGTGTGGCGGTTGTGCTTCCCGCGCCGGGGGGACGCCCGCGACGGCCCCGACGGGCCGGAGTGCCCTGACCCTGCGCTGTGTCGTCTGCTGACATATGGACTCCTGGTGCCTCAAAGAATCTGGCCGGAAGACCTTAGTCTATGCGGCCGCGAGCACCTGCTGTCTCGACAAACTCTTGAGTCCTTCACGTGCAAGTTCGTGTGCAGGATTCGCTTTACGGCTCACATAACGGACGACGCGCCAACCGCGCCGGCATCGTTCCCGAACTTCATGGACCGCGATGCGAAAACTGTCACTGGACGGCATGCGACTGCGCACCACCGGCGCGCAATCCGTGCGCACGATCACGCGGTGATAAGGCCAGCGCGCGGCGGCGAGATCGAGGGCGCCCGCGCACACGTGCGCCTCGAGCTGAGCGGAGCCGCCGAGGTGCGAAAAGCCGAACGATTCCGTATACACCGCGCGGCCCCTAACGAAAACGGCCAGGCCACATCCGGCCCGGCCGTTCTTGTCGAGAGCGGCGTCCACGTAGATCACCAGACACTCCCGCAAACTGCATCCCTCCTACGGAGAATTTGAGAGAGCCTAGCATGATGTTGCGCCCTTGTCCCGCCCCGGGCACAACATCTGGTATCAGTCGACGATCCCCACGAACTCCGAGGCTGCGCCGTGAGAGGGGTCCCCGCAAATTCACGGCATTGCCTCTGAGTTTGCGGGGCTTCTTCGCGGGGACCCCCTAGTCTGTGGGAGGCAGCTCTGTCCCCATCGCGTGGTAGCCCCCGTCGACGTGCAGGAGCTCACCGGTGGTCATGGTCAGGTAGTCCGACAGGAGAGCGCAGGCGGCTCGGCCGACAGGCGATTTGTCCTGCAGGCTCCAACCGAGCGGTGCGCGATTTTCCCACACCTCTTCGAAATCCTTGAAACCCGGAATTCCGCTGGCGGCAAGCGTTGCAAGCGGCCCGGCACAGATCGCGTTCACGCGAATTTTGTAGCGCCCGAGATCACGCGCGAGATAGCGGGTCACGGACTCGAGCGCAGCTTTCGAAACGCCCATCCAGTCGTACTTCGGCCACGCCTGAGTGGAATTGTCGAAATCGAGAGTGACGAGCGAACCGCCGTGTTCCTTCATCAAAGGGAGAAAGCCCGCCGCGAGCTCTTTGAACGAAAATGCGCTCACCTGAAGCGCGGTGGCGACGCTTTCCCATGGCGTGTTCAAGAAGTTTCCACCGAGCGCATCCGGCGGCGCGTACGCGACCGAATGCACGAGTCCATCCACCCTGTCCCAGCGCTCCCCGACTGCTTTCGCGGCAGCCGCGATGTCAGCCGGTTTCTGCACGTCCATCTCGAGGATCTCGGGCACCGGGTCGAGCTTTTTCGCGGTCATCTGGGTGATCGTCATCATCCGGCCGAAGCTCGTGAGGATCAGCTCGGCCCCCTCTTTTTGGGCTTCCACCGCAATGGAGTAGCCGATGCTGCGCCGGTCGGACATGCCCGCGATCAGGATTTTCTTGCCTTTGAGAATCACGCCCGAAATCCTAGTTCAAGGGGTCCCCCCGAAGTTACGGCCCAGCCTCTGACTTCGTGGGGCCTACTGAGCCGGGTTCCTTGCCGGTGGCCACCGGTGCGTCGTGGTGCGACCAATCGCTCCACGAGCCCGCATAGAGGCGGCCGTTCGGCAGCCCGGCGATCTCCATCGCGAGCAGGTCATGGCATGCGTTGACCCCCGACCCGCAGTACACCACCGCGCCGTCGCCCGCCCCAAGATCGGTGAAGCGATCCCGTAGCTCTGCGGGTGGTTTGAAGCGCCCGTCGGGACCCAGGTTGTCCATCCACGAAGCGTTCAGCGCGCCGGGAATGTGGCCCGCCTTGGGGTCGACAGGCTCTTTCTCGCCGCGGTAGCGCTCTCCGGCGCGCGCATCGAGCAGCGGCACGCCCTCGAGACCGCTGACGGCGTCGAAGTCGAGGATTCGCGTGCGGTCCGGAGGCCTGGAGCGAAATGCGCCGCGAGTCACGGCCGGGACGCGTGTCTCGAGCGGCTCGCCCCAGGCCTGGAGGCCGCCGTCGAGCACCGCCCGGGCGCTGTGGCCGAACCAGCCGAGCAGGAACCAAAGGCGCGCGGCGACCGATCCGGCCGCGTCGTCGTACACGACCACCTTGGTTCCGTCGTCCACTCCGGCCTTTTGCATCTCGTCCTGCACCTGCCACGCCGCAGGCAGCGGATGCCTGCCCCCACCTTTGGCGCCTGTCACCGCTTCCAGGTCGACGAACAGGGCGCCTGGGATGTGTCCGCGCAGGTACTCCTCGCGGCCGTTACGGTCGAGGAGGTACCAGCGGAAGTCGATCACCCGGAGGTCGGGCTCGCCGATGTGATCCCGAAGCCAATCGGCGCTGACGAGCGGCCCGAAGGTCATCGCGTCACAACTCGCGTGTCGTGGCAGAAATGGACCTGGTGCAGATGCATATCGTGCAGCTTGTGAAGCGAATCGGACCACGCCTCGCGATCCGTGTACTGCCCATCCCAGGTCGCCAGGTCCGCGTCATCGACCTCGCGATAGATGTCCGAGGTGTAGGCGGCGTCTCCGATCATCACCGCCCCGCCGTCCGCCGTGTCGACGATGACGCTCTGGTGGCCAACGGTGTGGCCCGGCGTGGCGACGACGCGCACGCCCTCGGCGATCTGAGCGTCGCCGTCGATCAGCTCGAAGCGCGCGCCGGTGAAATCGAACCATTGAGCTGTCACCGTGTCGTCGCGCCGAGCCCGATCCAGCTCCGCACGCTGGATGTAAAAAGGCGCGTGCTTGAACACGGCGTTCTGCCCGCAGTGGTCGAAGTGAAGGTGGCTGTTGATCACGATCCGCACGTCGGACGGGCTGAGGTCGTGCTCGGCGAGCGCATCGGCGGCGTGACGGTTGACCACCCTCCACTCCTGGACGAGCTCGGTCGGCCAGCCCACCCCGGTGTCGACCAGGATCGCGCCCTCGGTTGGATGCTTGATCACGAAACCGTGCACGGGGATGTTGTTGAGGGCCCCGATCTTCGCCAGGTGCAGGCGGACGATCTCCATCACGGCAAGAACGGTGAGACGGCAAACAGCATGAACAGCAGCGCCACGTAAACGAGCGAGTAGGTGAAAACTCGTCTCGTCCACCGGCGCCCATTCAGATCCAGCACCGTGAGGCCGACCAGTCCGGCGCCCAGCACTGCTGCCCCAGCCAGGTAGATCGCGCCGGCCGAGCCCGTGAGGAACGGGACGACGCTCGCCGCCGCGGTGAGAACCGCGTAGACGATGCTCTGGCGCTTTGCCGAGCGCTCGCCGCCGATGGCGGGCAGCATCGGGACGTGCGCGCGTGCGTAGTCGGTCTTGATCATCTGCGCGAGGGCCCAGAAGTGCGGCGGCGTCCAGAAGAAGATCACGCCGAACAGCGCGAGAGCGGTGGCGTCGAGGTGGCCTGTCGCAGCGGCCCAACCGACCAGCGGTGGGACCGCCCCGGCCGCTCCCCCGATGACGATGTTCTGAGGCGTCGAGCGCTTGAGCCAGATCGTATAGACGAAGACGTAGATGAGCGTACCCGCGAGGGCGAGGGCCGCCGCCAGCAGGTTGGCGTCAGCCCACAGGACCACGAAGGCAAGCACGTTGAGCCCTATCCCGATCGCCAGCGCGTGCCACGCGGGGATGCGGCCCGCGGGTAGTGGGCGCCGGCGGGTCCGGCTCATCTCGGCGTCGATGTCACGGTCGAACCAGCAGTTGATGGCGTGCGCGCCGCCCGCCGCCAGCGTGCCCCCGACCAGGACGGCCAGCACCGCAGCGAATCGTGGATGACCGTGTGCGGCCGGGATCATAACGCCGACCGCGGTCGCGTCGAGCAGCGCGACGATGCGCAGCTTGAGCAGGCTCAGGTAGTCGCGCGCAACGCCCAGGGCGCTGCCTGGCGCAACTGTGGTCAAAGCGCTCACGCGGACCCCTTCTCCACGATCAGCCGTGAAGGTTGGGCGTCACGATCGGCACGCGGAAGCGTGAGCACTGCAGTGGTCAGCACGCCCCCCCACACCAGCGTGGCCAGCGCGACATGAAAGCCGTTGAAGAACGCCGCGTCCGTAACGGCCGCCCCGGCTCCCACCGCGACCTGTAAGGCGAACACCATGAGCGTCGCGACCGAGGCGGTCCTGAGGCCGGGCATCGTGGCCGCCCGCAGGAGCGCGAACACGAGGAGCGCCCCGATGACCAGCACCGAACCACGATGCAGCATCGTGAACGCGTTGAAGCCGCTGAAGTCAGGCGAGAAGCCTGAGCCACACAGCGGCCAGGACCTGCAGGCGGTGTCCGCGCCGCTGGCGACCACCGTCGAGCCGGTCAGCAGCAGCGCGTAGGTCGCGCCTGTCGCGATCGCGGCGAGCCTGCGGAAGCCCGGATCCGGGATGCCAGGGGATGGGGTCATCGACATCACCGCGGTCGCGACGAGGAAGCCGAGGATGATCATCGCCAGGCCAAGGTGGATGAGCACGAGCCAGGAGGCGAGTTCGTTCGCGACGACGCCGGCCCCGAGCAACCCCTCACCCACCACGCCGATCAGAGATGCTGTCGCAAGCCACGCCACGACCGGGCGCCGGGTGCGCCAGACGACCCAGGCGAGGACAACGGTCGCGATGATGAGCACGCCGGTCACGCTGCCGACCGCGCGGTGCGAGTACTCGATTATCGAGTGCAGGTTCGCGGGTGGGTACGGCCGTCCATGACATAGGGGCCAGTCGGGACACCCCAGGCCCGAGCCCGAGACGCGCACGAGCCCGCCGAGCGCGATCTGCAAGTAGGCGAAGATCGCGGTCACGACCGCAAGTCGGCGGAACAGGGTGACGCCGGTCATGGGCGACCTAGTTTCCCAGAGTCGCGAGCTGAGCCGCGAGCACGCCGTCATCGAGCTGGCCGATGTGGCGTGCGGCGATGGTGCCGTCGGCGTGCACGAAGACCGTCGTGGGCAGGGCGATCGCGCCGTACGCGTGTCCCACGCTGAGATTGGAGTCCAGCAGCGCCGGCTGGTTGATTCCAAGCGAATGGAGGAAATCTCGCGCGGCCTGGTTTCCGTCGCCCTCATCGACCAGGACGAGCTGCACGCCCGATTGCGGCCCCACGCGGCTCTGCAGCAGCGGCATCTCGGCCCGGCATGGTGGACAGTACGTGGCCCAGAAGTTGATCACCGCGGGTTTGCCCGCAAGCAGGGTCAGGCTGACCTGGCGCCCATCGGTGCCGGTCAGCGTGAAGGGCGGCGCGCTGCCCGCGGCCGCCGCCGCCGGCTGCTGCGGACCGGCGATCGTGACCAACGCCTGGAGCACGTCGGACGCGCCCCAGCCGTCGCCGCCGGAAGCCAGGTCGCGTAGGCCCTGCGCGCTCAAGCCGGTGATCAACCCCGGCGGCATGCCGCTGCCGATGTCTGGAACCCCGCGATAGACGAGGCGGACGTATCCATGGCGGTCGACCAGGGCGAGCGTGGAGACGTGGCTGTCGCCCGTGGCGAGCTCCACGCCGAACGGTTTCCAGAACGAGCTGAGCGCATCCGCGCTGCCTGTCGCGAACGTCCAGGGCGCGCCAATGCGATGCGCGTAGTCGGTGAGGACCGCCGGTGTGTCGGTGCCTGGGTCGGTCGTAACCTCGGCCAGCGTGACCCCGGCCGGCATGTGCTGCTCGATCTGGAAGAAGAGGGCGGTGTAGAGCGGACAGGTCTCGTGACAGGTGGTGTGAAAGGCGGCGATCACAAGGTCCTTACCTGAGGTGGCAGATGGCGTGAACTGACGCCCCGCCTGGTCGACGAGGTCGTACGAGGGCAGCGCCACGAACTTGCCGGCCAGCTCACCGAGCCCGAGGTTGACCTCATCGTTGCCCGCGTACGCCGCCCCGGGAATGAGATGGCCGGAGTCGATCCCAAGCAGCAGCGGTTCCACCTGACCGGCCGCGATCGTGATCGACACGCTCTGAATATCGCCCCCCAGTCGCACGCCGTCATATGTGCCGGCAGCCAGGGAAACGGCCGTCAGGTCGCGCTCGCCGGGAGCTGCCGGTGCAGCGCCGGAGACGTCGCCGAGGGCGACCCACCCACCGCCGCCGTGGACCATCAGCGGGGACTTGGTCACCGAGCCATCGATCCGGCCGGCGACCGCCACGAGCAGCGTCCCGGTCGGCGGCTGCGCGCGTGGCAGCAAGAGCACGAGCACCAGGGCCACGAGGGCCACTGCGGCCGCAACCAGCCAGAGGACCCGCGCGCTTCTCGGCAGCTAGGCCACCGGGAGCGGCGCGCCGCCGTACCGTGCGGCCACGCGGTCGATGTACGCGGCGCACATCTCCGCCACCGCGGCGCTATGAATCTGGATCACGTTCTCGGCGTTCATCTCACCGCTGTGCGAGAGGTTGAAGCTGCCGGTGTACACGTAGTCGTCCGCGACCAGGATCTTTGCGTGCATGAAGTCATGCACCGTCCCCTTGGCGTATGGAGTGGAGCGCTTGGAGCCGAACCTGACCGCGGCCACGATCGAGTGGAACGCCGCGATCTTCCAGGAGGTGGTGCCCTGCGAGGACCACTGGCGCAGAACCTCGTCCATCTGAGTCGCATCGTATACACCGGCGATGTCGATGCCGGGATGCTCGACGACCTCCGCGAGGGTACCCAGGATTGGGCCGGATGTGATCACCGGCGAGCAGATGCGGATGCGTTTTTGCGCGGTGGAGATCGACCTCGCCATCGCGTGGACCAACTTGTCGGCGCGCCCGGGGCAGAAGTAGGGTCGCACCTCCGTGCCATCGGGCAGCGTCAACCACCCCGCCGAGATGCGGCCCGATGTGGCGACCACCGGCTTCTGCCAGAGCTCTTCGAAGTCGGCACGGTAATCCGAGGCGATCTCCGCGGAGGCGAGCGTCACGATGACGTTCTCCTCGCGGGTCCAGGAGTCGTTGGTCCAGTTTGTCGAGCCTGTCAGGACAGAGGCCGGCGGTGTGCCGGCATCGCGCACCACGTACTTGTGATGCATGAGGTCGGGCACGCCGGAGACGGGCTTGATCTGAACGCCGAGCGCCCTGAGCCGATCGATGAACGCCCAGTCGATCTCGGGCGGGGGCGGGACGGGGATCGCCTGGGCGTGGTCCTGGTTGAAGAGGAGGCGGACCACCACTCCGCGTTTCACCGCAGCGTCGAATGCGGCGAACAAAGTGTTCGAGGGAGCCGCCTCGAGGCGGAGGTCATAGAGAGCGATGTCAAGCGTCTTGGCGGCGCCATCGAGGAACGAGGCCATCCGCTGCGCGATCGTGTCGGCGGTCTGGCCCCCGTCGTTGAGGAAGAAGACGTCTAGCGGGTTGGTGGCGGCTATCGTGCGTCCGCCTTGGGTTCCGCGGTCTGCTCGCGCGGGTCCGGGTCTTTGACCGGCAGCGGGCGGGTTGCCATCTCGGCCGCCTCCTCCGGGTCGTCGGTGAAGCTCAGCAGCTTGAGATCGTCCGCGGCGATCGCTCCGGCGCTCAGGACGACGTCCTTGAGCCAGTCCAGCAGCCCCTTCCAGTAGCTCGTGCCGTAGAGCACGATCGGAAAGTGCTCGATCTTCCCGGTCTGCGCCAGCGTCAGCGACTCGAACAGCTCGTCCAGCGTGCCGATGCCGCCTGGGAAGATGACGAACCCGCGGGCGTATTTGACGAACATGTTCTTGCGGACGAAGAAGTACCGGAACTCGACGCCGAGGTCGACGTACTTGTTCAGCGACTGCTCCTGGGGAAGCTCGATGTTGCAGCCGACCGACAGGCCGCCCGCCTCGTGGCACCCGCGGTTGACCGCCTCCATGATCCCTGGGCCGCCGCCCGTGATGACCGCGAAGCCCCGCCGGGCGAGCGCCGCCCCGAGGAGGATCCCATCCTTGTAGTAGGGGTCGTCCGGCTTGGAGCGGGCGGAGCCGAACACCGTGACCGCCGGACCTACCTCGCCGAGGGCGTCGAAACCCTCCACGAACTCGGAGAGGATGCGGAGCACGCGCCAGGGGTCGGCGTGGTGGCTGAGCTCCTCGATCGCGTCGCGCTCGAGAAGCGCCTTGTCGGCCGGCGCCTGCTCTGTCGGAACGACAAGGCGGCCGGCTCTCCGGCGATCGGACATGGGACCTAGATCTCTGGTGCGGATTCGGTGGCTGCGGTCTCCTGGCCGCCATTGGTCACGACCGGGTTGAGGCGAGCCGGCGCAGCCGGTTCGGCCACCACGGCGAGCGTGGCCCGTTTGGCCCGGTGATGGACCATCCTGGCGCCGTTGGAGGGCGTCTCAGCGTGGGGCGCAGGAGCAAGCTCGGGCTCGGGAAGCGCGGGTGTCCCCAGGTCCGGCGCGGGCTCCAGAGCCTCGGCCGTCGCCGCCTTTCGCGGCAGCCTGGAGGTCGAGTGGTCGGGCATGTCGAGCACCTGGTCGAGGTGCGACCTCAGCGACGCCACCTCCGCCTCGAGCTCGTGGACGCGGCGCCGGTGCCGCATGTGCTCGGTGAAGTGGTGAAGGCCGTCCATCCAGTGATACAGGGTGCCGGCTACCAGCACGATCGCGAGCGGGACCAGGGCGACCGTCCAGAGCGGGACCCCGTCGAGGTGAAAGATGGACCACCGCACGTTGACGGTGGCAAGGTTGCTGTAGCCGAAGATGGTTGCCGCGACGCCCAGCGAAAGGCCCACGACGAGCGAGGTAGCGAGCAGGAACCGCTGCCAGAGGTGACTCAGGTCGGGCACCCGCCGAAGGTTACCCGTTTTGAACGGTGTTTCGGAGGTTTACTCGGGCTTCCAGGCGACCCCGCCCGAGGGGGTGCCCGGGCGAAGCCAGTCCAGCAGGCCTTCGCCTTCCCGCTCGACCGCACGGCGGTGCCTGGCCGAGAGCGAACCGAAGGAGGTGAGGGTCATGACCGCGGGGCCCCGCAGAGGCGCCTCCCACGCGCCTGCCACGAGGCCGTCCACCAGGAACGTGGACAGCACGTCGCCGTTCTTCCGGATCACCGTCTTGCGGAGCGCCTCGGGGAGCACGCGCTCCCGCCGGTCATAGGCCAGCAGCAGGTTGTCCCACTTCGGCAGAAAGCGGACCGGCGCGGGCACTGTCGG
This sequence comes from Candidatus Dormiibacterota bacterium, assembly GCA_003169845.1. GTDB lineage: Bacteria > Chloroflexota > Dormibacteria > Dormibacterales > Dormibacteraceae > Palsa-870. The sequence continues at coordinate 110,814 of PNAG01000016.1, forward strand.
GTCGGGACGCGGCGCATCGCGCAGGTCGACCAGATTGCGTCCGTCCTCGGCCTCGAGCGTGACGAGGTCGAGTGAATCGAGCGCGGCCGAGAAGGTGCCGACCGAGCGCCCCAGCCACTGGGCCAGGTCGCCGCGGCTGGCGGGACCGAAGGCGGCCAGGTAGGACGTGACCACGGCCCGGATGGCGTCTTCCGGGTCCGCCACGGGCAGGGGCGCACGGCGGTAGCGGCTGCCGGAGAAATGTCCGAACCTGGCGTCCTCGTGATGGTTGATCGCGGCGCCCACCGAAACGATGACGCTGAACGCGACCCAGTCGGGCAGGTCGGCCGGAACCCGGTGCCGGAACGCCTTCTCGAGCTCCGGCTTCTTGAGAGCCCGGGTGTCGAGGGCGGTGAGGATGTCCTCACGCAACGCCTCGACGTCGATTCCGCGTTCGGCGAGCTGCCTCGGGCCTTCCGACCAGACGTGGCGCGGAAACCTGGAGGCGACGCGAAAGAGATCGAACTGGCGCGCGCTGACGAGGTGCAGCGTCCCGCGCATCAACGTGGCTTTGTAGACGAGGTGATCCGCCAGCGCCACCTCGAGCTCGTCGCGCTTGAAATTGCGGACCCTGGACCACAGGCCGATGTACGGCGAGGGGGAGTACTGCGCCTGCATGCCCGCCAGCCGCTCGACCGCCGTCACGGCATCGAGGTCCGCGCGCTCGAGAAGCAGCTGGCGGGCGAGGGTCCAGCGATTCAGCTGCCGGAGCGAGACGGGCTGTTTAACCGGGAGAAGCCCCAGCCGCCGCCGAGCTCACCCGCTCGAGCACGGTTGCGAGCTCTCGCGGGCGAGAGAGAAAAGGCGAGTGCCCCCCTGGCAACTCGGCGGGCTCTGAGCCCAGCAGGCTCCGCGACGCCCGCCTGCCGTAGTCGGCGGACACCATGCGGTCTTCGGTGCAAAGGATGTAGGCGGCGCTGACCGCCGGCCATTCACTGAGCGGCGTCACCTCCTGGGTCACGCGCCAGTGCTGTTTGCGCAGGCGGGCGGCCGAGTCCCTGGCGATTTGCGGATCACAGTCGTGATAGAACACCTCGAGCGCGCCGGCCTCCGGCCACGACGCGCTTCCGTCCGGATGGCCGATCGCCGGTGCCGACGGCTGGAATCCAGTTCCGAAGTGAGCGTGCTGCGAGTCGAAGGTGAGTCCCGGGACGGGAACCAGCGCGCACAGGTAAACGGTCATCAGGGTCGGCGTTCTCGAAGCCACGACCGGAATCGTGAGCCCGCCGAGCGAATGGCCCACGAGCACGACTTCGGTCCCTAGTGGAATCGCGCGGAGGACCAGCTCGGCGTAGTGCTCGGCGCCCGCCTCGGGGTCCTCGCACGGGAGGTCGGCAGCGCTTGTCGTGTGCCCGTCCCGCTCGAGCTCGGTCCGGAGCCGATCCCAGCACCAGGCGCCGTGATACGCGCCATGCACCAGGGCGAAATGCATGCCCGCAGGCTAGTGGATGCGCTCCAGCACGATGACCGGAATCTTGCGAGTGGTCTTCTTGCGGTAGTCGTGGAAGCCCGGGTTGATGTCTGCGTGCTGGCTGAAAAGCCGCTCGTACTCTTCGCCCTCCGCAATGTGCGCGCGGGCCTTGAACTTCTCCTTCCCGACCTCGACGGTCACCTCGGGATGCTTCACGAGGTTGTGGTACCAGGCCGGGTGCGTGGGCGCGCCGCCTTTGGAGGCGACGATCACCAGGTGGTCTCCGTCGCGGGTGTAGACGAGCGGGTTATCGCGCACGTCGCCCGACTTCGCGCCTTTGGTCGTGAGAATCAGTACGTCCCTTCCGAAAAAGGGTCCGGACGTCGCCTTCCCGTTGGCCCGAAGGTCTTTGATCAGGTCACGGTTGAAATCTTGAAAGGTTGTGCTCATTCCAAAGTGATACCGCCTGGAGCGGCGGGTCCATTCCGTGTCTTATAGTCCCGGGGCAATGGGTCACCGAACTTGAGCAATGCCCGATCGGCTCTCCTTGCAGAGCAGTACGAAGCCGCCCACGATGAGTTCGTCCGTGTCGTCGAGTCGCTGGACGACGACCAGTGGCACCTCGCCGGCAAGAACTTTCCGCAGCGCATCGATAATGAAGACGAAGGCAGGCCGCTGGGCGTCATCGCCCACCACGTGGCAACCAATGGAGACTGGATCACAGAGCGGATTCAGACGATGCTCGTAGGCGGACCTCTGGCGCCGGTCAACATGCGCGCGATCAACTCCGAACACGCACGATCCCACGCCAACGTGACGAAGGATGAGGTGCGGCGGCTCCTGCGCGCGAGCAGGGGCCGAATCGCCGGTGCCGTGCGCGCCATACCGGATGATCAGCTCGACATCCAGCGGAGCACGCCCGCCGGCCCGATGTCCGCCGCCGAGCGCGTCGAAAAGGTGCTGATCGGACACATGAAGCAGCACCAGGGATCGATCGAAGCGGCCATCAACTGAGCCGCACCAGGCTCGGCCTGGTGGAGGTGGCGGGAATTGAACCCGCGTCCGAAGCAGCTTCCTCCGAGATCTCTACGAGCGTGTCCAGGATTTTGGTTCTCGCCCGGCGGCTCCTCCTGACGGGATCCGCTTCAGCCAGCCGCGGTGCATGTCCCGCCCCAGGGCCGCGGCGCCCCTGGAGCGGCAATCCGGTCTATGTGATGCCGTACCCCGATCCGCCGGATTGACCGGGACGACACCCGGGATCTAAGTCCCGGGGCTTACGTCTCTACTGCTTACGCAGCGAGGGCGAAAGCGTTGGTCTTGTTGGCATTTGTAAAAACGCCTGCGCTGTAACGCGCGCGCCCTCGGCTCGCAATCCCGAAGCTCAACTGCCCCGTCGAGACCAGACACCCCCACAAGGCCGAACTTGGTTGCAATCGAATTCTACCCATCGGGCTGCGCTTCTACACTGAACGCATCCCGATGGCCGTGAACCTTGACCACATAGGCCGTGCCAGCCTCAAAGAGCTGGGCGACATCCGCATCGACGACGTGCTGTCCTTCATCGATCGCGGGATCGAGAACATGCCCAGCTACATGGACCTCTACCGGCGCTGGGAGTCCCAGCAGTGGGCGGTCGCCGACCTCGACTTCACGCTCGACCGCGAGGACTGGCTGAAGGCGACCGAGCTCGAGCGCAAGTCGACCCTGTGGTCTCACCGCCTCTTCTTCAACGGGGAGGAGCGCGTCACCTCGACGCTGGCACCGTTCGTGTGGGCCGCGCCAACGCCGGAGATCGAGATCTTCCTCTCGACCCAGATGGTGGACGAGGCGCGGCACACGGTCTTCTTCCAGCGCTGGTGGCACGAGGTCGTGGGCACCGAGGCGAAAGACCTCGGGGAGTTGCTGGCGGAAATCCGGCCCAGTGCCAACGAGGGATACAACACGCTGTTCTACGACCGCCTGCCTTCGGCGGCCCAGCGGCTGGCCAGCAACCCCAAGGATTTCGACGCCTTCATCGAAGGCGTGACGATCTACCACATCATCGTCGAGGCAACCATCGCTCTGACCGGGCAGCGCTTCGAGCTCGAGTCGATGCGCGAGCTGGGGAGCACCGACCGCGGCTTCTATCGAGGGTTCACCGCGGTCGCGCGTGACGAGTCGCGGCACGTGAGCTTTGGCATCAAGGTGCTTCAGGAGGCGGTTCGAGAAAACCCGGAGCGCTTCGCCCCGCTGATCCAGAAGACGCTGGTGGACTGCCTGCCCCTCGTCGCGGGCACCCTGGACCCGCCAGACCCTCGGTACATCACCGAGTTTGGACACACCGAGAGCGAGATCCTCCAGTTCGCGTTTGAATCGCTGAACAAGCGGCTGCGGGCGATTGGAATCAACCTGGCCGCCTGAGCGCGGACCCCGGCCCGCCGTGGAAATCGTGCGGATGGGACCGGGCGATGACGGCCGAGTGACCGAGGCCGCGGACCTCTTCGACACCAAGCCGCTGCCGGACGCCCTGGCCCGATTCCTGGGCGACCCGACACATCACCTGTTGATCGCCTACTCCGGCGGCACGCCGGCAGGCTTCGTGTCGGGCGTAGAGGTGACCCACCCTGACAAGGGGACCGAGATGTTCCTGTACGAGCTGGGCGTGGACACCGCCCACCGGCATCACGGCATCGGCACCGCGCTCGTACGGGCGATTGCCGACGTGGCCCGCGAAAAAGGGTGTTACGGAATGTGGGTCCTGGTCGACGACGAGAATGCAGCCGCCGCAGCGACCTACCGAAAGGCGGACGGAGACGTGGAGAGCCAGCCGCTCATGTTCTCCTGGCGGTTCTAAGCCGCCCAGCGCATCCCCGGTCCGCGCGCCCGTCTCATCACCACCCGCTCAGGCGGCAGGAACTTGAACTCGCGGCCAGACTTGATCACCTGCCAACCACCCTCATGCACGAGGCGATGGTGGTAGTAACAGAGCAGGAGCAGGTTGGGCAGACTGCCCGGCCCGCCTCGCGCCCAAGCGATGAGGTGATGCGGACTCGTCCAGTTGACCTGCCGGTCACAACCCGGTACCGGCAGCCTTTGTCTCTCACCCGCAGCGCCCGCCTGGTCGGCGCCGAGACAGTTCGCGTCGCCCGCCCGACATCGATCACCATCGAGTCCGCCAGCAGCACCCGCGACATCGTGCAGTCGCAGGCGAGGCGCTCGGCAGTCCGGATGGAGATGGGAAGCGAGAGCTCGAGGTCGGCCGGCGGCACGCCGAGCTCGCCTTTGAGTGCTTCCAGCGTCATGGTCAGGTTGATGTTTGGCTTCACGCTGTGGCGTCGAGGCAGCGTGCCTTGGTCCATCGCGTGCATTGCCAACTCGCCGACCGCATCCGCCATCCGCTGTGAGTGCTTACGCTCGTCTTCCGGTCCCTTGCGCTTGGCCAGGACCTTGACGGCTGTCTTGAACGCAGCTCCGTTGACCGGGTCCAGCTGGCCATCGACCGCGTACATGCCGTCTGACATCAGGCTGATGTGGAAGCGGCGCCGGGTGAAGTCGGCCTCCGCCTCGTTGAAGAAGCCGTCCGGATTGGCGATATGCCAGGCGAAGCGACAGAGCTTGCGCAAGCCAAAGACTGAATAGTCGCGAGCATGCCCGAGCATCTCGTCTTCATCGAAGAGCTCTGCTTTATCGGCGAGCCTGTCACGTAGGTGACAGAGCGCCGAGGCGGATTGGTAAGAAATCTCGCCTGAACTGAGCGCCACCGCCACCTTGGGCAAAGACTCCAGCTGCTCACCGACGCAGATCCGGTCGGCCGCCGAGGTGACCGACATGCCGCAGGTGCGAGCGATCCAGGAGGCGGCGGTGATGTTGCCGTTGACCAGGTGAGCACCGGTCTTTTGCGCGTCGCGGGCCTCACCTGCGAACTCACCTTCCAGAGCATCGATGCCACCGCGCAGAGCGTGGAGATCCACGCCGCGCTCCTCGCGAGCCTGGAACTCGCGGATCGCATCCAGCAGCTTGGAGAGGGCTGTTCCCCATTCCCCCGACATGAGACAAGCCTACCAAACTAATGTTCGCATGTCAAGGCCCAATTTACAAAACTCGCCAGCCCAGGCCGTCCTTTCCAGCCACCCAGCCCCACCCCGAACACCCTCTTCCCGGCCTCTTTTCCGTCCTGTCAGCGCGAGCCCGGCGACTCCCCCGCTGCAAACTCCCGCAGATGCTCCGCGACGTCCCACGTCCAGAACTCGACCACATGCCCGCCCGGGTCCGTCACGTACGCGGCGCGTCCTCGACCACGCGGACCGTAGCCGCCGTGGTCATGGTCAAGCACTTCGTACCCGTGCTTGCGCAGGCGGTCAATCAGCGCGCCATATGCCTCAGCCGGAATCCCCATGGCGTAATGGACGTGCACGCCGCCTCGACCTCCGCCCAATCCGATCTGCGGCCGCCATAGACCGATCCGAGTCCGGCCGGCGGCCATGACCCACACCGCCTCGTCGGCCCAGCGTTCAACAACTGGAAACCCGAGCACGCCGGCGTAGAACTCCTCAGCTGCGGCGATGTCGCTCTGCTCGAGCGTGATCTCGATGACACCAGTGACCGGAACTGCGTGCTCGCCCGCCATTGCCCCCTCCCTTAATTTGCGTGCGTCAGCCACGCCTCATAGCTCGAGCGATCTCTCGTTTGGCGTCCCGCTCGGCGATCGCCTCGCGCTTGTCGTATTGCTTCTTTCCGCGCGCCAGCCCAACCTCCACCTTCGCGTGGTTCCGGGAGAAGTACACCCGCAGGGGGATCAGCGTGTACCCCTTCTGGCGCACCTTGCCGATCAGGCTCGCTATCTCCTTGCGGTGGAGCAGCAGCTTGCGCGGGCGCATCGGCTCGTGGTTCATGAGATTGGCCTGCGTGTACGGAGAGATGTTCACGTTCTCCAACCACGCTTCGTTGCCATCTATGCGCACGAACCCGTCCCGCAAGTTGGTCCGCCCGCCACGCACCGACTTGACCTCTGAGCCGGTGAGCATGATGCCCGCCTCCATCTTCTCGTCGATGAAGTAGTCGTGGTAAGCGCGACGGTTGACCGCCATGTCGCGCTGCTTCTCGTCTTTTTCAGGCATCGCCTAAAACCTGCTTCGCCGGCGCGGGCCGCTTCCCCGGCACCTGCACCACGTCCGGAACATACCGGTCGCCGTCGACGTGCCCGCTCAACACCTTGACGCGGCCGCGCTTGGTCGGCAGTGTGACTCCAGGCCACGGCTGAAGGGCGCGAACTCGCCGATCAATCTCCTGCGCCCCAATTTCCCACTCGAGCTCTCCATCTTTCTTGCGAAAGCTCCGCGCAACAGTGGCCGCCCCATGGTCTTGCTCGACTGCCTTGATCCCCTCGAGACGCTCCAGCGTCTCGACGAGGAGCTCCGCACCGAGGACGGCCAACCGCGAGGTCAACCCCGCGGCGTCTTCGCCCTCCCCGATCGGGGTCACCCGCGCCGCGAGGATCGGACCATGGTCAAGCTGCTCGTCCATACGCATGATCGTGACGCCGGACTCGGAGTCGCCGGCGAGGATGGCATGCGCCACCGGCGCCGCTCCTCTATGTCGGGGCAGCAAGGACGCGTGAACGTTGATCGCCCCGAACCTCGGAATCGCCAGCACGGACGGCGGGATGATCTGCCCGTAGGCGACCACGACCAGCAGGTCGGGCTGCAGCGTCCGGAGCCGCTCGACTGCCTCCGGGTCACGTATCCGCTCGGGTTGATACACCGGGAGGCCCAGCTCCTCCGCGGCCTCCTTCACCGGGGGCCGCGTCAACTTCATGCCCCGGCGGGCAGGACGGTCGGGCTGCGTGATCATCAACTGGATGTGGTGGCCCGCGTCGACCAGGGCCTTGAGGGAGGGCACGGCGAAGGCGGCCGTGCCGGCGAAGACAATCTTCAGGAAAGCGCCTAGCCCGAAGCGGCCGCGACGGCCTCGGCCTCGTACCTCTCTTCGCCGATGAGGTCCTCCACACGGTGCAGCGTGTCGAGGCTCGTCAACCTGTCGGTGAAGAGGATGCCGTCGAGGTGGTCGAGCTCGTGCTGGAAAGCCCGAGCGGTGAACCCTGTGGACTTGATGCGCACCTCTTTGCCATGGCGGTTGAGGGCCTTGACCACGACCGCCTCGTGGCGCTCGACCTCTCCCACCCAACCCGGCTTGCTCAAGCAGCCCTCGTACCCGACCTGGGTGCCGGAGGTCTTGACGATCGCAGGGTTGACCAGGCCCCAGATCTGGTTTTCGTCGCCCTTGACCACGCATACCCTCAGGGGCACCCCGATCTGGTTCGCCGCCAGGCCCGCGCCTGGCGCATCGAGCATCGTCTCCGCGAGGTCGTCGAGCAGCCTCTGGATGGACGTGTCGACGCGCGCGACCTTGCGCGCCTTCTGGTGCAGAACCGGGTGCTCGAAAGTCAGGATCGGTCGGATCACGAGTTCGATTTTACCCGCGACACGGTTGAACCTAATCCACGCTAACCCTTGTGGACCCAGGGCGAGTTCCGACTCACCCCACATCCTCCTTCAACAAATCACATCACAGGGTCGACGTCGTAGCTCCAGCCCTTGCCCCGCGGCGCCAGGTGGCGCGCGCGTTCGAGTCCGTCACCTTTCAACGTGACCTGCCAGCGATATTCGCCGCGCAGGCGGTGGATGAAGGCTGGCGCGGGCCCCATGACGCGGATGTCTTCGATCCCGTCCTTCAACAGGCCGGCGGCCAGTGCCTCGGCCGCCTCGCCCGCCGACGCCGCGGCCCTCGCGTCGTCCGCGTCGGTCCGCGTGAGCACCGCCAGGTCCGCGAAGGGTGGGAAGGAAAACGCCTTGCGCGACGGAAGCTCCGCGGCGTAGAAGCCCTCGTAGTCGTTGGCGGCCGCGGACCGGAGCGCGTAGTGATCGGGGTTGCTGGTCTGCACGACGACGCGCGAGGACCGGCCGTCGCGCCCCGCCCGCCCGGCGACCTGCACCACCAGCGAGAACGTGTTCTCGGCGGACCGGTAGTCGGGGAAGTGCAGCGGCAGGTCGGCATCGACGACTCCGACACAGGTGACCGCCGGGAGGTCGAGGCCGCGCGCCACGAGCTGCGTGCCCACGAGGATGTCGGCGCGACGCTCGCTGAACGTCTCCCAGATCTCGAAGTACGAATCGGGCCCGCGCGCGGCGTCGCTGTCGAGGCGCAGCACGCGCGCATTTGGCCACAGCTTCTTGACGATACCCTCCAGGCGCTGCGTGCCCATGCCCATCCCGCGGATGTTGCGGCTCCCGCAGTGGTCGCAGACGGAAGGCATGGCGCGGGAGTAACCGCAGTAGTGGCAGACCAACCCATCAATTTCGGCGTGGTGCACGAGCGCGACCGAACACCCGAGGCACTGCACGGACTTTCCACAGTCGCGGCACAAGACGAACGTCGACATGCCTCGGCGGTTGAGGAACAGGATCACCTGCTCTTGGTTCCCCAGCGCTAGGGTGATCGCCTCAACCAGCCAGCTCGAGAGCGGCTGGCGGCGGCCCGCCGCGGCCTCGTCGCGCATGTCGACGAGATCCACCTCAGCGTCGCGGCCCCGCACGCGCCTGGTCAGCTTGGCCAGCGCAATCTGGTCTTGCGTCGCCTCGTGGTAGGTCACCACGCTCGGCGTCGCCGAGCCCGCCACCAGCCGGGCTCCGGTCACCGACGCCAGCCGGCGCGCGACCCAGCCCGCCTCGTAGCGCGGCGTGCGGTCCTGTTTGTAGGCGGCTGAGCCTTCCTCGTCCAGGCAGATGAGCCCAAGTCTGGGGATCGGGGCGAAGACCGCCGACCGGCTGCCGAGCACCACCTGCGCCTCGCCGCGCCGCGTGCGCCACCACTGCTGCGCCCGCTCGAGCTCGGTGAGCTGGCTGTGCAGGATCGCGATGGGCGCGTCCAGGCGAGCGCGAACGCGCTGGACGAGCTGCGGCGTGAGAGAGATGTCGGGGACGAGCAGCAGCACGCGGAGTCCATCCGCCAGGGCTCGCTCGGCCGCCGCGAGATAGACCTCCGTCTTGCCGCTGGCGATGACCCCGTGAAGGAGCGTGACCTGGTTCGCGCCGACGAGATCGAGCGCCGCCTTCTGCTCATCGGTAAGCTCCGGCCGCGCGATGGGTGACGCGGGCCCGGTGGCGAGCTCCACGAGCCGGCTGTGCCGCCGCTGGCGGTGTGATGCCTGTGACCCGCTCGAGCCGGTCGCCCGCACGCGCGGCGGGAGCATCGCGCGCAGGCATTCGATCAAGGGCAGCCAGTAGTGGTCGGCGACGAGGCGCGCCAGCGCCACCTGGTGCGGAAGCAGCAGCGGATCGCTCCCGGCGGTCGCGATCGGCTTGACCTCCACCCCAGGGTCTTCGGTCCCCAGAGAGACCACGAAGCCATAGGTGCTGCGCCTCCCGAAAGGGACCGTCACGCGGTGGCCGGGCACGACGTCCACCCCCTCGGGTACGGAATACGTGTAGGTCTCGCGACCAGACCCGCGCGCCGCCTCGACCGCCACCTCGGCGTACAGCATCAGTGTCCGGCGCCAGACACTGCTAGGTCTTTTTCAAACGAGGGACCACCAGGTCCAGGATGCGATCCGCCATCTCGCGCTTGGTCATCTTCTCGAGCTCGTGGTGTGATCCGTCAGCGAATATGACAACGCCGGCGTTGTGGTCGCTGCCGAAGCCGATGTCCTTCCTCGAGATGTCGTTGGCGACGATTCCTTGCAGGCCCTTGCGCTTCATCTTCTCGAGGCCCTTGCCGGCGAGGTCGGAGTCCTCTGCCGCGAAGCCGACCCGAAAAACGCTCGCGGCATCCTTCTCGCGGCCAAGCGTGGCGATGAGATCCGGGATCGATTCGAGCTCCAGCGTCAAGGTCGGAGTGTCCTCGCGGCGGATCTTTCCCGCGGCTGCCTTGACCGGGCGGAAATCAGCGACCGCCGCCGCCATCATCAACAGGTCGGCGCCTTTGAGCTCGGAGCGGAGCTGCTCCAGCATCTCGTCCGCGGTGACCACTTCCTTGACCTCGACTCCGTGGTGGGAAGGGTGGCCCGCGGTGCTGACGAGGGTCACCTGCGCGCCGCGGTCGGCGGCCGCGGCGGCGATGGCGAAACCCATCTTGCCGCTCGAGTAGTTGCTGATGAAACGAACCGAGTCGATCCGCTCTCGGGTCCCCCCCGCGGTCACGACGACCCGTCGCCCGGCCAGGTCGTAGCGCGCACGCACAGCTTCGGCCATCGCATTCAGCAGCTTCGAAGCGTCCGCCAGCCGGCCGGTGCCAACGTGGCCGCTGGCGAGGTGTCCTGTCTCAGGCTCCACGACGGTGACGCCGCGGTGCCGGAGCGCAGTGACGTTCTCCCGCACGACCTGCTTCGACCACATCGCGTCGTTCATCGCGGGCGCGATCACCACCGGGGAACGGGCCGCCAGCAGCGTGGCCGTGACGATGTCGTCCGAGCGGCCGCTCGCGATGCGCCCGATGACGTTGGCGGTCGCGGGCGCCAGGAGGAGCAGCTGAGCCCAGTCGCCAAGCGCCACATGAGGCTCAGGCGCACCGTCAGCCGGCCAAAGGCCCGTGAGCACCGGGTTGCCGGTCACGCCCTGGAATGTCGGAGGGCCCACGAACCGCATCGCCGACGGCGTCATCGCAACGCGGACCTGGCAGCCCGCCTGCGTCAGGGCCGACGCCAGGTCGACCACCTTGTAGGCGGCGATGCCGCCGGACACCAGAACGGCGAGACGGAGGCCGACCAGCTCACTTGGTATCGGGGTCTTGTCCAACGGCATGGGCTAAGTTTGCGACGACCGGGCTTGCCGGATGATGGCCAGCACCTCGGCGACCGCGCGCTCGAGCTCGTCGTTGACCACCACGTGGTCGTACCGCGAGGCGTACTCCATCTCCCGCATGGCGATGAGCCGGCGTGCCGTCATGTCCTGGGAGGTCTCGGTGTTGCGTTTGACCTGCCGCCTCACGAGCTCGTCGACCGAGGGCGGCACGATGAAGATGAACACTCCGTCGGGCGCCTTCGCGCGCACCTGCTCGGCGCCCTGGACCTCGATCTTCAGCACGACGTCGTGCCCGGCATCACGCTCCCGCTCCACCCGTTCGGTCAGCGTCCCGTAGAGGTTGCCGTTGTACGTGGCGTTTTCGAGGAAGGCGCCCTGGTCGATCAGCTGCTGGAAGCGCTCGCGGCTGACGAAGGAGTAGTCGACTCCGTCGACCTCGCCCGGCCGCGGCGGCCGCGTGGTGCAGGACACCGAGTAGCGCAGGTTTGAATCGAGCTCGAGGAGGCGCTCGATCAGCGTGTCCTTGCCGACGCCCGACGGGCCCGAGATGACGATCAGAAGGCCCCGCTTTTTTGTCATTTCAGGCTCGCCCAGAACTCGTCGAAGTCAGCTGGGGGAGCGGCTTCGAAGCTCATCTCCTCCCCGGTGCGGGGGTGTCGCAGGCGCAGCCGCCACGCGTGAAGCATTGGCCGAGAGGCTCCGGCCTCCTCGCCGCCGTACTCGGCATCGCCCGTCACCGGGTGGCCCAGCGCAGCCAGGTGCACGCGGATCTGATGAGTGCGCCCCGTGTCGAGATCACAGCGCAGGAGAGTATGGCCGGGGCGTCGGTCGATCACCTGGTAGCGCGTCCGCGCGAAGCGCCCGCCGCTGACTACGGCCATCCGCTTCCGGTCCCTGGGGTCTCGCCCGATCGGGCCTTCGAGCTCGCCGGCGTCGTCCTTCACGCGTCCGCGCACGATTGCCATGTAAGTGCGGCTCAGCGAGCGGTCTTTGAGCTGGGCCGACAGTGCTCGGTGGCTCACGTCGTTGCGCGCGACCACGATCAGGCCCGACGTGCCCTTGTCGAGCCGGTGGACGATGCCGGGGCGCGTCACCCCACCGACCGCCGACCAGCCCCCGCCCCGTCCCAGCAGCGCGTGGACGAGGGTGCCGGTGTGGTGGCCTGGGGCGGGGTGGACGACCATGCCCGCCGGCTTGTCGACGACGGCCAGGTCCTCGTCCTCGTACACGATCTCGAGGGGAATCGCCTCCCCGGCGGCTTCGGCGACGTACGCCTCCGGGATCTCGAAGTCGACGACGTCCCCGGCGACCACGCGGTCCGCCGGATCGGCGGCCTGCCCGTTGAGCCGGACCAGGTGGCTCTTGATCAGGCGCGCGGCGGCCGACCGGCTGAGGTCCTCGGCGTGCTCGGCGAGAAAGCGGTCCAGCCGCGCGGCCGCGGCTGTTGCGATCAGGCGGTGGGCGTTAAGGGGCCCCCGCGAACTCACGGCGGGAACACTCAGAGTTCGCGGGGATCTTTGCGTATCAGGTAACCGGCGATCAACGCCACCACGCCGATGCTGACCGCCGAGTCCGCTACGTTGAACACGGGCCAGAAGTGGAAGTTGATGAAGTCGGTCACGGTCCCGAACATGATCCGGTCGTACCCGTTGCCGAGCGTCCCGCCCATGATCAGGCCGAGGGGCGCGTCGGTCCAGAGATCGCCGGGGTTCCGCGCGACGTAGACGACAAGGCCGACGGCGATGAGCACCGCCGCGACCAGGAAGAACCCCGCTCCGGCGGGCGCCAGTCCGAATGCGGCGCCGGAGTTACGCACGTTGGTGATGCCCACCAGGCGCCCGATTACAGCCACCTCAGTCCCATAAGGCACCTGCGCGACGACCAGGCTCTTCGTGATCCGGTCGAGCACAAAGACGCCGATGGCGATGAGGCCGAAGACGATGCGGCCAGTGTTCAGTTTCGCTTGAGGCCGATCCAGATCTGCTCTCCTTCGATCATCAGCTGCTCGCCGTCGAAATCTTCGGCGCGTCCCTTATCGAGGCTTACGGACAGCGTTTCGTTCTTGATGTAGCCGGCGTGGCGCTCGATGGCTCGCACCAGCATGCCATCGGCCTCGTACCGCGCGTCGATGCGGTCCTCGACGTTGAAGCCGAGCTTCTTGCGGCGATCCTGGATCGCTCGCACGACCTCACGGGCCAGCCCCTCCAGCTTCAGGTCTTCGGTGATCTCCGTGTCGAGCTTCACCTCGGGCGCCCCGAACACGAGGCTTTTGACGTTGAGCTCCTCGCGCACGATCGCGGCGATGTCCTCCGGCAGGGTTTCACCCGGCAGCGCGATCGATGCCAGGGGCTGCCGCACCTTCAGCCGCGCGCCATCGCGCGCGGACAGCCCGGCCTCCACCGCCTGCCGCGCCCGCGCCATGTCCGCCTCGACCTCGGCATCGTGATGAGGCGCCGCATCGGGAAAGTCGGTGAGGTGCACCGACTCGTCGTTCGAGAGGTTGCGGTAGATGGCATCGGACGTGAAAGGAGCGAAGGGCGCCATGAGCTGGCTCACGGTGCGCAGGGTCTCGTACAGGGTCTGGTATGCGGCCAGCTTGTCGCTGTCGGACTGGGACTTCCAGAACCTGCGACGGGAGCGCCGGATGTACCAGTTGGAAAGGTCATCCACGAAACGATGGATCCGGCGGGAAGGCTCGTTCGCGTCGTAGCTGTCGAGTCCCTCTGTAACCGTCTCGACCAGGCCGCTCAGCTTTGACAGGAGCCAGCGGTCGAGCACGTGCCGCTCGGCGACGGGGACGGCGGGCTTCGAGGGATCGAAGCCGTCCAGGCGCGCGTACGTGACGAAGAACGAGTAGCAGTTCCACAGCGGGATGAAGAACTGCTGCACGGTCTCGCGCAGGGTGTCGGCGCCAGTGCGGTAGTTCTCTCCGACTGGCGCGGCGGTGTAGAAGTACCAGCGCACCGCGTCGGAGCCGAAGTTGTCGAAGAGGAAGTTCGGATCCAGCACATTGCCGCGCGATTTCGACTGCTTCTTTCCTTTCGGGTCGACCACGAGGCCGAGGCAGATCACGTTGCGATATGCGTTCTGCTTGAAGAGCAGGGTCGAGATGGCGAGCAGCGAGTAGAACCAGCCCCGGGTCTGGTCCATTGCCTCCGAGATGAAATCCGCCGGAAACGCTTCCTCGAATTCCTTGGTCCCGCGTCGAGGATGGCCGCGCTGCGCGAACGGCATGGAGCCAGAGTCGAACCAGGCGTCAAGCACCTCGGGGACGCGTCTCATCACACCGTCGCACTTGGAGCACGGCAGCGTGACCGAATCGATGAACGGCCGGTGCAGGTCCGTGTCCTCTTTGAGGCCGAGCTCGGCCGACGAGCTGACACACCTCTGCTCATCGCACTTGTCGCAAACCCAGAAGGGCAACGGCGTGCCCCAGTAGCGCGAACGCGAGATCGCCCAGTCGACGTTATTCTCCAGCCAGTCACCCATCCGCCCGGTCTTGATGTGCGCGGGGACCCAGTTCGTCGCTGCGTTGTTGGCGATCAGCTCGTCTTTCCGTTCGGTCGTGCGCACGTACCACGAGTCGAGCGCGTAGTAGATCAACGGCGTCCGGCAGCGCCAGCATTCGGGGTACGTGTGCAGGATCGTCTCGGACCTGTACAGCAGCCCGCGCGCCCTGAGGTCGTCGAGGATGACCGGGTCCGCCTCTTTAACATGCAGTCCCGCGAATTTCTCGACGTAGGGCAGGAACTTGCCGTCGAGGCCCACGGTGTGGCGGAACGGGATGCCTTTCTCCTGGCAGAGCTTGAGGTCGTCCACGCCGTAGAGCGCAGACGTATGCACGACGCCCGTGCCTTCCGCGGTGGAAACGAAGTCCGCGTCGACCACGTAATGGGCGCGACCCTCGCTCGGGACGGAGTAGGGGAACAGCGGCTCGTAGTCGAGGCCGACCAGGTCGCTGCCCTTCATGCGCTCGACGACCTCCGGCGATTCGTTCAGAACTTCGAGCCTCGCTTCAGCCAGGATCAGAAAACCATCGTCGCCGTCCTTCACCTTGATGTAGTCGACGTCGTTGTCGACCGCCAGGGCCACGTTGCCGGGCAGGGTCCACGGCGTCGTGGTCCAGGCGAGGATCGATGTCCTTTCAAAGTCATGCGCCCTGCGCGCGCCCGGCGGATCGTTCTTCAAACGGAAGCGCACGAAAACGCTCGGGTCGGGAACGTTGTCGCGGTAGCCCTGCGCGAGCTCGTGGCTCGAGAGCGGCGTGGCACAGCGCGAGCAGTAAGGCGCAACGCGAAAGCCCTTGTACACAAGGCCCTGTTTCCACATCTCGCTCAGCGCCCACCAGACGGACTGAATGTATTCCGGGGTCAGGGTCCAGTAGGCGTTGTCGTAGTCGAGCCAGAAGCCCATGCGCTCGCTGAACGCGACCCAGTCGGAAACGTATTCGTGCACGCTCGCGCGGCAGAGCTCGTTGAAACGCTCGATGCCGATCTCGTTCTCGATCTCGAACTTGCCCGAGATCTTGAGCTTCTTCTCGATCTCGATCTCGACCGGAAGGCCGTGCGTGTCCCATCCGGCCTTGCGCTCGACGTAGAACCCCTTCATCGTCTTGTAGCGCCCGAACAGGTCCTTGAAGGCGCGCGCGAGGATGTGGTGCGTAGCGGGCTTGCCATTGGCCGTCGGCGGGCCCTCGTAGAAAACGAACCTGGGCTTACCCGCTCGCATGTCGAGCGATTTCTGGAAGGTGCCCTCCTCCTTCCAGCGCGCCATCAACTGCTTCTCCAGCTCGGGAAAGCTGACCTTCTGGTCCACTTTTTCGAACATGGTCAGGCGCCGGTGAGGTTGCGAATCGCTGCGATGACGAAGTAGGCGGCCAGCGTCACGACCAGCGGGGAGAGATCCATCCCGGACATGGGCGGGAGGCGGTGCCGGACCGGGGCCAGGATCGGCTCGGTGGCCCGGAAGACGAAGCGATAGACGGAGTTGTTCGGATAGGGGTTAGTCCACGAGAAGACAACCCGCACCAGGATCAGGATGATGAGGGCGTAGAGGGCGTAAATGAGGACGGTTGCGATCAGCATCTTGGTTAGAAGGGCGCCCTGCGCGCGGGCTCGCGAGGTCCGAAAAGCGCTTGACCCAATCGTAGCATCGTGCTTCCGGCGGCCAGCGCCGCCTGGAAGTCGCCGCTCATCCCCATAGATAGGACGGGCAGGGGCTTCCCGATCCGCTGCTCGGCCTCGTCTCGAAGCCGGCGGAGCTCGTTGAAGGCGGGCATCGGATCTCCCTCGGCCGGCCCCATGCCCATGACCCCCTGCACGTCGAGCAGGCGCGATGCTGTCGCCACCAGCTCGACCGCATCCTCGGCCGAGACGCCGGATCTCTGGGGCTCGCGGGCGATGTTCACCTCGACCAGGACCGCCTGGGCCGGCGCGTGGCGGGCGATGGCCTCCGCGAGGTGGGCCGAGTCCACGGTCTGGATGAGCGCAAAGCGCCCGGCCGCCAGCTTGACCTTGTTGGTCTGCAGGTGGCCGATGAGGTGCCACCGCCCACCGGTCACCTCCTCCATCTTGGAGAGGGCCTCCTGGACACGGTTCTCGCCGAGCATCTGCAGCCCCGCGGCCAGCGCCTCGCGGCAAGTTTCGACTCCGAATCCCTTGGTGACCGCCACGATGGCGACCTCGTCCGGGTTCCGGCCTGAGGCCGCGATGAGCGCGCTGATGCGCGCCAGCCTCTCGATTACGGTGGGTTCGCTCAACGAATTGAGACGATGGCGCCGAAACGCGTGCCGTCCGGGGAGCGCCGGTGCGAAGGCAGGAAATCCGATTCCTTGGTGCAGATTCCAATCACGTGGACGGTCGCGCCGGCCTCTTCGAGCTGGGCCTTATTGGCCGCGGCGAGGTCGAGGAGGAAGCGATCGCCGGAGCCAGCCGTGACGAATCGCGCCTCGAACTGCTCCGCAACCTCGCCGCCCACCTCGTAGCAGCGACCGCAGATCCCCGGACCGATACCGGCGTGAATGTCGGCGGGCGCGGACCCGTACTCGTCGTGCATCGCCTTCAGGGCCGATTTTGCGACGCCGGCGGCAGTGCCTCGCCACCCGGCATGAGCCAGGCCTACGGAGCGCCGCGAGCTGTCCCAGAGCACGATCGGATAGCAGTCGGCGAAGGTCGCGAACAGCGCCACCCCTCGCTGGTTGGTGACCAGGCCGTCCACGCCCTGCACCACGTCTTTGTGTTCGTCGACCGTGAGGTCGCCCCTCATGTCGACGCGCGCGATCGTCGAGCCGTGCACAGCGCCGACCGTGGTCAGCGGCTCGACGTCAATGCCGAGCGCGCGGGCAAAAGCCCGGCGCGAGGCCAGCACAGGCACAGGATCCGGAGCGTGCGTCAGGCCGACCGAGCCCAGCGCGATGGTCGAGAAGCCGTGGACGAAGGCTGGATCGTCAAGCTCATGAATTTTCAGCACCTGCGGCGTGTGAATCACGCCGATGAGACTACGAGCGACGGGAGCTCAGTACCTGCTCGATCTCCCGCTTCACCTGCTGCAGGTCCATGAACTCCCGGTAGACCGACGCGAACCTGATGTAAGCGACCTCGTCGAGGTCGCGCAGGCGGTCCATCACCATCTCGCCGATCTCCCCGCTCGGAATCTCGACGCGACCAGAACGCCTGAGCTCCGCCTCGATGTCGTCCACGATCGCGCGCAGGCGCTCGGGCGAGATGTCGCGCTTCTCGGTCGCTTTCTTCAGCCCGGTAAAAAGCTTCTGTGGATCGAAATCTTCGCGCCGGCCGTCCTTCTTCGTGACGAAGAACGGGACCGTCTCGATCCTCTCGTACGTGGTGAATCGCTGCCCGCACTGCAGGCACTCACGCCTGCGACGGATCGCCTCACCGACCTCCGAGTCGCGTGAGTCGACGACCTTCAGGTCGTGATGACCGCAGTACGGGCAACGCATTTGTCTCCTTGGTTACATCCGGTTGCGAAGGAACGCCGGGATGTTGATGTCGCCGAGCTCTTCCGCGCCGAACTCGGGTCGGTCGATCGTACGACGCATCGTCTCCTGCTTCGCCTCGATCTGGGTCTTGCCGCCGAAGCCGGTGGCGATGACGGTGACCTTGATCTCGCCCTGCATGCTCTCGTCGCGGACGACCCCGAAGATGATGTTGGCGCCCGGGTCCGCCGCCGCACGCACGATCTCGGCTGCCTTCTGCACCTCTTGCAGGGTGATGTCCTTGCCGGCCGTGATGTTGAACAGGATGCCCTTGGCGCCGTCGATCGACGTCTCGAGCAGCGGGCTCGAGACGGCCTGCTTCGCCGCATCCTCGGCACGGGTGTCGCCGGCGCCGTGGCCGATGCCCATCAGGGCCTCGCCTGCGTTCTCCATGATCGCCTTGACGTCCGCGAAGTCAAGATTGATCACGCCCGGCTGGGTCACGAGATCGGAGATGCCCTGCACGCCCTGGCGAAGGACGTCGTCCGCCATCCGGAACGCCTCCTCGAGCGTGGTCTTGGAGCTGGCCACCTGCGCCAGGCGGTCGTTGGGTACGACGATCAGCGCGTCGACCTGGCTGCGCAGCGCCTTGATGCCTTCCTCCGCGGTGTCGTTGCGAATGCGCCCTTCGAACGCGAATGGCCGCGTGACCACTCCTATCGTGAGCGCGCCGGCCTCTTTCGCCAGCTCCGCGACGATCGCGGCCGACCCGGTTCCGGTGCCGCCGCCCATTCCGCAGGTGATGAACACCATGTCCGAGTCCTGCACGACCGCAGAAAGCTCGGTGCGGCTCTCGTCCGCGGCGTCACGGCCGCGCGTCCAATCGCCCCCGGCGCCGAGGCCGCGGGTGACCTTGCTACCCATCTGGACTTTGACGTCGGCCTGGCAGCGTTCGAGCGCCTGCTTGTCGGTGTTGACGGCGATGAACTCGACTTTGAGCGCTTTCGAGATCATGCGATTGACGGCGTTTCCGCCACCGCCACCACAGCCGACGACCTTGATTCGCGCTCGCCCTTCGTGCAACAAACTTTCCTTCATTACGTCCTCCTGATCCGGATTTGCTCTGGCAATGGCGAGCTCCAGCTGGCTTCGTGTTTGCTCTCTAGAAAAAATCGCGCAGCCACCTCACAGTTTTTTGATACGTGTTGCCGAACGTCGCGGGTTGGCGGGTTCCGTAACCCCGGACCGGCGCGCGCGATCCCCACTTCACCAGGCCTGACGCAACCCCGAAGGACGGTCCCTGGGCCTTGTCGGCGAGGCCGACGAGAAACGTCGGCTGGCCGAGGCGGGCGGAGGTATTGAAGACCTGCTGCGCGGCATCCATCGTGCCCATCAGCCGCGACCCGCCGCCCGTCACGACGACGCCGGCCGGGAGCAGCTGGTCGAAGCCGGTCTTGCGGACCTCTTCGCGCGCCATCATGAAGATCTCCTCCATGCGCGGCCCGATGATCTCGGCGAGAAAGCGGCGCGGGAGGGCGGTGATCCTGTCGCCTCCCACCTGCCGGACCTCGACCTTCTCCGCATGGTCGATTACCTCGGGCAGTGCGTGGCCGTAGTTGAGCTTGAGGCTCTCAGCCTCGTCGAGCGTCGTACGCAGACCGATCGCGATGTCGCTCGTCACGTGGTTGCCGCCGACCGGAAGCACAGCGAGGTGGCGGGCCGACCCTTCGTTGTAGACGACCACGTTGGTGGTGCCCGCGCCGATCTCGATCAGGCAGACACCCAACTCGATCTCCTGCTGGCTGAGCACGCCTTCCCCGGCCGCCAGCCCGGCGCAGACGACGTCCTCGACGTCGAAGCCGGCACCGTGCACGCATTTGATGACGTTCTGGATGGCGGTCTGGGCGCCGGTGATGATGTTGGTCTCGACCTCGAGGCGGTGGCCTGTCATGCCGATCGCGTCTCTCACGCCGTCCTGGCCGTCGACTGTGTAGCCGCGGGGGATGACGTGGACCACCTGGCGGTCGGAGGCGACGCTGATCGCCTTTGACGCCTCGACCACCCGTTGCACGTCGTCCTCGCCAATCTCGTGGTCGGGCCGGGCCACGGCCACGACGCCGGTGGAGTTCTGGGACACGAGGTGGGTGCCGGCGAGCGAGACGACGACCGACTCGATGCGCTGGCCGGCCATCCGCTCAGCGGTCACCGCGGCGGCCTGGATGGCCGCGATCGTTTTGTCTAGGTTCACGACCACGCCTTTGCGCAGGCCTTCGGACGGGCTTTCACCCACGCCGACGATCGTGACCGGCCCTCCGGGGTCGTCAGACTCGGCTATGACCACGGCGACCCGGCTGGTGCCAAGGTCGAGACCGACGGTTTTCTTCCGCCGTGACAATGTGTGCTGGGATGCCTCCTGGAACGTAGAGAGAGATATTGGGCGGGCTGCCGGGATTATAAGGGCTGCCGGGCGGGAACGGGACCAGATTTTGTGGGTCGCTCGGGGTTTGGGGGCAGGGCTTGTGGTCGGGGCCGGGCGGGGAAGGACTGTGAAGAGGGTGT
>PNAG01000018.1 GCA_003169845.1 Candidatus Dormiibacterota bacterium
ACCGCAACAGCAACCCATCTCATCCCCTAGTCCCCCTAGCTGGCGCCGCGACTTCCCAAGCCGCCCGGTACCTGTATTAGGGAGGATAAGCCGAACTGGTGTCAATAACGAGATCCGATGGCCTCAACCGGGTGCAGGCTGGCGTGAAACGGTGGACCCAGCGGGGATGATCGCTCTCGCGGGCGCGCGTCATCAATCTCGGGCACGCTCTACCCGGTGGACGAGCCGAGCTACAGTGAGCTCATGCTCCGGGTTGCGGTCAAGCTTCCAGCCGCCACCGGTCGCATCGGCGACTACCTGGCGGACGTGATCGCTCTCGAGGCGGCCGGCGCGGACTCGATCTGGATCGACGCCAGCACCGAGGCACCTACCGAAGTCTGGATTCTTCTGGGAGCGATTGCCGCCGTCACGCATCGCGTGCGGCTGGGCATGAGGGTTGATTCCGCGGCCGGTTGGCCGGCCGCCGTGGACACCCTCGGACGCTTGAGCGGGGGTCGGGTCGTGGTCGGCATGCGGCCTGCCGGCGAAACGAAAGCGCTCGTCCAGCAGCTGAGCAGCCGGGGCTCCGATCCACGCCGGCCGTCGATCCTCACCATCTGTGACACGTATGGCGAGGCTGAGCGATCGGCGCCCCTGGCCGACGGAGTCATCCTGCCCGCGGGCGCTGAAGACGTTCGTGCACTGCGAGCGGGGGCCTCGCAGGACGATTTCGAGCTCTGGGTCGACGCATCCGTCCCGACCGACAGAGCAGGCTGGGCGAGCCTGACCGCCGAATTAGAAGCCGCCGGAGCCACGGGGATCCTGGTGTCGTGGGATCCGCGACTCATCGACCTGCTGCGCGGCGCAGGCGAGCCGGACGATCGCATCGACCTCTTGATCGCCACCGGCTGATTGGGTGACAGATTCGCTTTTCGCTTCAGGGGTGACAGATTCGCTTTACTTCCACACAAAGCAATCACCGAGCTTGACAGTTCGTCTCCCGTGAGCTAGCTTCGGGCCAGTTCCGGCCAGTTCCATCGGGGGTTTTGCGATCCAGGCAGTCACTCGCCGTGATGTCCTGAAATTCGGCGTTGCCGGGGCCGCCGCCCTTGCGGTGACCGGGCTCGGCTTTGACGTCGCGTTCGCCGAGTCCACCAAGGTCAAGCAAAACCTGAGGATTGCCGGGGCGAAGGAATCCCACTCGATTTGCCCGTACTGTGCCGTCGGCTGTTCACTGGTCGCCTATACCCGCCAGAACAGCGACGGCAGCGTGCAGCTCCTTCAGATCGAAGGTGACCCCGACAGCCCGATCAATGAAGGGCGCCTATGTCCAAAGGGCGCCACCGCGATGCAGCTCGCAATCTCGCCGCGGCGCGTCGCATCGCCGCAGTACCGCGCCCCAGGCGCCACAGGCTGGACGATCGTCTCCTGGGATTTCGTCATGGGCAAGATCGCGCAGAACATCAAGGCGTCGCGAGACGCCACGTTCGTGACCACTGACGGAAATGGCAACACAGTAAATCGCACCGAGGGCATCGCCTTCGCGGGCGGCGCCGCATTCAGCTCAGAGGAAGGCTACTTCGCCACCAAGCTGATGCGGGGCCTGGGACTGGTACACCTAGAACAACAGGCCAGGGTTTGACACGGCCCCACGGTGGTCAGTTTGGCCGCCACGTTCGGAAGGGGAGCGATGACCAACCACTGGCGCGACATCAAGAACGCTGACCTCATCCTGATCAACGGCGCCAATCCCGCCGAGGCGCACCCGGTCGGCTTCCAGTGGTTCATGCGGGCCAAGCTCGATCGAGGAGCCAAGATCATTCACGCCGATCCGCGCTTCACCCGCACTTCGGCCGTCGCCGACATGTACCTGCGCATCCGTACCGGCAGCGACGTGGCGTACTTCGGCGGCCTGATCAACCACGTCCTGCAGAACAACCTGTTCCAGGACGTTTACGTGCGCAACTACACGAATGCTTCGTTCATCGTCAATCAGGGGTTCGATTTCAAGGACGGACTCTTCTCCGGATACGACCCGGGCAAGCGCACCTACGACATCAGCAGTTGGAGCTACGAGGTTGGCAGCGACGGGTTTGCCAAGCGCGACATGACCCTGCAGGACCCGCGGTCGGTCTTCCAGCTCATGAAGACCTTCTACTCGCGCTATACGCCGGAAGTCGTGTCGAGCATCAGCGGGATTCCGGTTGACGAGTTCAACAAGGTGGCGGACCTGGTCGGCCAGATGGGCAAGCCCGACAAGGTGATGACGATCGTCTACGCGGTCGGGCTGACGCACCACACGACCGGCGGACAGCTGATCCGCTCGGGTGCACTCCTGCAGCTGCTGCTCGGCAATATGGGACGGCCCGGCGGTGGCATGAATGCCGAGCGCGGCCACGCCAACATCCAGGGCAACACCGATCACGCGATCTCGTGGGAGATCCTCCCCGGATACCTGAAGATCCCGGCGCCGGGCCAGAAGAACCTTGACGACTATGTTGCCCAGAGCGCGCCCAAGAAGTCAGATCCGAATTCGTGGAACTTTTTCGGCACCAACTACCGCAAGTTCATGGTCAGCACTCTCAAGGCCTGGTACGGCGACGCTGCGGCCAAAACCAACGAGTTCGCCTTCGACTACATCCCCAAGCCCGGTCAGAACTCCTCGTGGATGTCGATCTTCGATCAGGCGCTCAAGGGCAAGATGGAGGGCGTAATCCTGTCCGGGATGACCGCGTCAAGCATCGGCCCGGACTCAAATCAGGTGCAGCAGGCGCTGTCCAACCTCAAGTGGCTGGTGGTGATGGACCCGCTGCCGACGACCAGCTCCGAGTTCTGGCACGCCCCCGGCATCGACGCGAACCAGGTCAAGACCGAGGTCTTCATGCTTCCGACCACGCACTGGATCGAGAAGGACGGCTCGTTCGTCAACAGCGGGCGCTGGTCGCAGTGGAAGGACCAGGTCCTCCCGCCCCAGGGGCAGGCTCGCCACGACCACTGGATCCTGAGCGACCTCTTCAACCGCGTAAAGGATCTGTACAAGCAGCAAGGCGGCAAGTTCGCCGACCCGATCATGGCCCTGACCTTCGCTTACAAGGACCCGCTCAAACCTGACCTGGACGAGATCGCCAAGGAGATCAACGGTAAGGATCTGTCCACCGGCAAGCAGATGACCAGCTTCGCCCTTCTCAAGGATGATGGCACGACCACGGTCGGCGACTGGATCTACACGGGGAGCTATCTGGACGCTGGGAACCTCATGAAGCGTCGCAGCGGCATCCAGGACCCCAAGACCAACGACCCCACCGGGATGGGCTTTTACCCCAACTGGGCGTGGAGCTGGCCGCTCAACCGTCGCGTGCTGTACAACCGCGCCTCCGCCGATCTCACCGGACAGCCCTGGGATCCGGCGCGGCCGGGCATCAGCTGGAACGGGACCAAGTGGGTGGGCGACGTGCCTGACTACCCACCGACGATGGACCCTCACGATCCGAAGGCGTACCTGCCTTTCATCATGAACGGCGAAGGCGTCGGCCGGCTGTTCAGCAACAGCATGATCGACGGCCCGCTCCCTGAGCACTACGAGCCGGTCGAGTCACCGGTGACGAATCCGCTGCATGCGAACAACTCGGCGTCGCCCGTTGCGTTCCTTTATGACCAGGCCGCGGGACGGCCCAACCGGTTCGGCACCGTGACCGACTTCCCGTACATCGCCACCAGCTACCGGCTGACCGAGCACGAGCACTACGTCACGCAGCACGTTCCGCACCTGGTGCAGCTGCAGCCCGAGCCGTTCGTCGAGATCCCTTGGGAGCTGGCTCAGACCAAGAGCATCAAGACCGGCGACAAGGTCCGCGTCTCATCCAAGCGCGGCAAGGTCGAGGTGCTCGCGGTGGTGACCAAGCGGCTCGGCGCGCTGACGGTCGCGGGACAGACGGTGTTCCAGATCGGCATCCCGATCCATTGGGGCTACGTCGGCATCCCGGCCGATGCCGATCCGGGCCACGGGCGGTACTGGCTGGCGAATGCGCTCACGCCATTTGTCGGCGATGCCAACTCGCGCACGCCGGAGTTCAAGGCTTTCCTCGTCAACCTGGAGAAGCTGTGATGGCCAAGGCCGCCGTCGCTGCGGGTCCGTACGCAGAGCGTCGCGGCCGGACTCGAGACCTCCTCGTGCGGTATCCATTCGCCCGCGAGGTGCTGGACTTCTACGGCGCTCTGTTGGGAGTCCAGGAGCAGGCGCATGAGGAGGCGAGGTTGGCGAGACCCGGCGCCCGCGACCTGGTCGCATACGTGGCCGAGATGGTCGTGCCGGCCGTGGTGGACGTGAGCATGGCCGCCGGTCCCCTGAAGCTGCGCGAAGCCTTGGCTAGCCGCCTCGAGACCACCGATCCTCGCGACCTCGTCGCCGCTTGGGTTCAGGGCAAAGAGCAGGTCATGGTCGACCGTTACCTGGCGCGGGCGGCTCTGGGCCCGGTGCTCGAGGCATTGGGGTCCGAGGCAGCGGCATCGTGCATCGGAGTGCGCGACCGGCGACACTGCCCGAGCTGCGGAGGTCCCCCGCAGCTCAGCTACTTTGCCATCCCGGATGAAGACCTTGCCGCCGGCGGCCGGTTCCTCCTCTGCGCGCGCTGCGACAGCGCCTGGGGGTATGCCCGCATGACGTGTCCTGGCTGTGGCGAAGATTCGAGCTCGCTCCTCCCGATCTTCAGTGAAGAAGGGACGTCGTCCGGCGAGCGTGGGAGCGTCGTGCGCGGGCTGCAGGGCAGGCTCGAGGGTTATAGCGACGCCGAGCGCAAGGCCGTCTTCCCTCACATTCGGATCGAAGCGTGCGACAAATGTCGCCACTATTTGCTCAACGTCGACCTGGCGGCGGACCCGGCCGCCGTCCCTGTCGTCGACGAGCTCTCCGCCCTCCCGCTCGACCTGTGCGCCAGGGAGCGGGGCTTCTCCAAGATCACTCCCAACCTGATGGGGTTCTGAGCCATGGCATCCGCAATCAAGCCCGGCGAGTCCTACGGCTTCTTCACCGACACCAGCATCTGCATCGGCTGCAAGGCGTGCGAGGTGGCCTGCAAGGAATGGAACCAGCTCGAGGGCAACGATCCGAAATTCCTCGCCGACAGCTTCGACAACACGGGCCAGCTCGACGACCAGAACTGGCGTCACGTGAAGTTCATCGACAACGTGCCCGACCAGTCGGTCGATGCAGGCAACGGCAAGGCCTGGCTGATGATGTCCGACGTCTGCAAGCACTGCAAGCACGCAAGCTGTATGGATGTCTGCCCGACGGGCGCGATCATCCGCACTGAGTTCAACAGCGTCTTCATACAGCAGGATGCCTGCAACGGCTGCCGAAACTGCATAGCCGCGTGTCCGTACAGCGTCATCGCCATCAATCCGAAGACGGGCACCGCGCACAAGTGCACGCTCTGTTACGACCGGCTTCAGGATGGCCTCCAGCCGGCGTGTGCCAAAGCATGCCCCACCCAGTCAATCCAGTTCGGGCCGCTCGCCGAGCTCCAGCAAGCGGCCGACGTCCGGCTCGCCGCGCTGCACTCGCAGGGGGTCACACAGGCTGAGCTGTACGGCCGCGACGACAAGGTCTACGGAGGGCTGAACGCCTTCTTCCTCCTGATGGACAAGCCGGAGGCGTATGGCCTTCCGAACGCCGACAATGCCGGGCTGCCTAGCCGCAACGACCTGGGTGGGTACATCGCCGCACTCATAACCGCCGTGCTCGGCACGATCGCGGGCATCGTTGCCTTCAGGCGGCGGGGAACATCCTGATGTACCTCGCTGCGGAGCACTTCGTGCGAGCACCGCAATGGACGTGGTACATCCTCGGCTACTTCTTCTTCGCCGGTCTCAGCGGCGGCTCTTATGCGCTGGCGACACTTCTGCGTCTGGTTGGCGATGCCCGTGACGAAGCTGCGGCGAGGATCGGCTTCTACGCGAGCTTCCTGACGCTGCTCGTCTGTCCGGTGCTACTGACCGCCGACCTCGGAGTCTGGACGAGGTTCTGGCACATGCTGGTCAATGTCACCCCCGGCGACCCAGGCCTCAACTTCACGTACGGGTCGCCAATGTCGGTTGGCGCCTGGGTGCTGTTCGTCTTCGGCTTGTTCGCAGCAGTTTCTGCCCTGGAGGCGTTCGTGCTCGACAGGCGCGGGCGCAGCACCTCCTCAGCCGGGCCCGCCCGACCGCTGGGCGGCGTCTTGGGCCGCGGCTTCAACATCGCCGGCGGCATCCTCGCCCTGTTCTTCGCCTCCTATACAGGGGTCCTCCTTAGCGTCAGCAACCAGCCGATCTGGAGCGACACGTGGATGCTTGGCGGACTGTTTCTCGCCTCCGGTCTGAGCGGCTCGGCGGCGCTGATCGCGCTCCTCACGCGATATCGCGCAGATGCCGTGTTCAGCCTGGGTCGCCTCAACGAGGCCGATGGGTATTTCTCCATCCTGGAGCTCGTACTGCTGGTCGCGTTCTTCATCACGATCGTCGCCGCGGGGACCGCCAGCCTAACCCTGCCCTGGTTCCCGCTGTGGGTGCTCGCGCTCGTCGGCATCGCCTCGCCACTGGTGGCGGCTAGGGGACACATGCGCATCCGTCCCGCCGGCGGCTCGGCGGTCATCGCCCGCGCAGGTACCGACACGCTGGTCGTGTCCGTCCTCGTTCTGCTCGGGGTGCTGGCGCTGCGCGCAGCAGTGATTTTCAGTGCCCAATAACGGAAGCCCTCCAAGTCCGGACCAGGTCCTGGCCGTGCTAGCGGCGATCCAGGACCCCGACCTCGGTCGCGACGTGGTCAGCCTCGGCATGATCAAAGACCTGGTCGTGAGTGGTGACGGCCGCGTTAGCTTCACCTTCGAGCTGACGACGCCCGCCTGTCCGGTTCGCGACCGTTTCCAGACGATGGCGAGCAAGCTGGTCAGCGACCTTCCGGGAGTGACCTCGGTCGATCTGAAGATGACCGCCAACGTCCGATCTGCCTTTAATGGGCGGCAACCGAACCAGGTCATTCCGGGCGTCAAGCAGGCGATCGCGGTGGCATCCGGAAAGGGTGGAGTTGGCAAGTCCACCGTGGCGATCAACCTGGCCTGCGCCCTTGGCATCAGCGGGGCAAGTGTCGGACTGCTCGACGCGGACATCTACGGCCCATCGATACCCGGAATGATGGGCATCCAGGACCAGCCGAAGGTGGTTGACCAGAAGTTAATACCGCTCGAAGCCTTCGGCGTCAAGCTGATGTCGATCGGTTTCCTGGCCGGCGCCGACAAGGCCATGGTCTGGCGAGGACCGATGGTCGCGCGGGCGATCGAGCAGATGCTCACCGACGTCCACTGGGGTGAGCTGGACTATCTCGTCATCGATCTCCCACCCGGCACGGGCGATGCCTCGCTGACCCTCGCTCAGGCGGTGCCGCTTGCGGGTGTCGCGATCGTCTGCACGCCGCAGGCTGCCGCGCTGAACATCGCCGTCAAGGCGCTGCAGATGTTTCGCGGGCTGAACGTGCCCCCGCTTGGCCTGGTCGAGAACATGAGCTGGTTCGTCTGTGGTCGTTGCAGCGAGGAGCACTTCATCTTCGACCACGGCGGGGCGGAGCGTGCTGCCAAGCGTCTGGGCGTCCCTTACCTCGGCGGCATTCCGCTGGAGAAAACGATTCGCGAGGAAGCTGACGCGGGCGCCCCGGTGGTCGTCTCGCGCCCAGACACAGCGGGCGCCAAAGCATTTCGCGACGTCGCGTCGGCAGTCGCTGCGCGCATCTCGGTGCAGAGCTTCCGCCAGCTCCCGGTGATCAACGTTCGGTAGGGGCGGCCGGAGTATCCCTCTCTAGCTCCTGTCTGACCTCGAGGATGAAAGCGGCCACCGCTGCGTCATCGAGGCTGCCCTTCGCCACGCGAAGGCGCTCAGCCGCGACCCCGGCCATAAAGCAGGACAGAGGCGCGAAGCGCCGCTCTTGCGTGTGGGCAGCAACGCGAGCGAGCTCCAACAGCTCGAGCGCCACCTTGGCGTCGAGCGTAGGCGCCTCGATTTCTGCCGCCCGACGGTGCGCCGCCGCCACCCACCGCTCACCGAGATCATCGAAGAATTGATTCATGTGTCACCTATAGCACGGCGCGGCCGCAGATTCTGGCGCGCTCGTGGGTTCAACTAGTCTGGCCTCCCGGATTTCGTACAGCAACGCCGGTGCCAAACCGTGCCAACTGGTGGCGCTCGGCGGTACTCGGTGCATTCGGGACGCCATTTCTGAATGTGGCGCAGCGATCTGTTAACCGCAAGGTTCAGGGTTCGAATCCCTGTCCGGGAGCCAATTTCGAATTCGAAGTAGTGGCGACGTCCGTTCTAGGGGTCGCGCTCTGTAGCCATTTTGTGACCATTCTGTAGCCATTGGTCATGTGACGCTACAACTCAAGTCAGCGTTTTTAGATTTAGATGGGCGGGCTGTGGTTGATTGTCGGGCTAATCAGCGGTACAGCTCTTGCGGCCCTAGTGCCGACGTGTCCCGTTAGCGCTGGCTAGTC
>PNAG01000007.1 GCA_003169845.1 Candidatus Dormiibacterota bacterium
CCAAACAAACGTTCGATAGTCAATAGATTTGATCGTAAAAGTGCCAATAAACCACGCCTTTTCGCCGACGATCTTCCAGCCCTCCTCCAACGATCCTCCCAGCCTCCAGACCCCGCCCCCGACACCCCCTTCACAGTCCTTCCCACGCGTGGACCTACCCCCAGCGTGGGCCCGAAACTACACTGACGAATGGACATGGGTGGGCTGGAGCTGCCGGAGCGCTACAACGTCGGAGCGGACCTGCTCGAGCGCAACCTCGCCGCCGGCCGCGACAACAAAGTGGCGATCTACTCAGCGACCAAAGACCTCACCTACGGAGACCTCTTCAAGCTGGCCTGCGGGGCAGCCCGTGCCCTGAACGACCTCGGGGTCAGGCGTGAAGAACGCGTCCTGATCGCCGGCTATGACAGCCCCGGCTGGGTCGCCGCCTTCCTCGGCGCAATCCGCCTCGGCGCCGTTCCCGTCCCCGTCAACCCCCTGCTCCAGCGCAGCGAGGACTACGACCACTACATCGAGGACTCACTCGCCCGCGTCATCGTCGTCGATGCCTACACCGAGGAGAAGCTGACGCCCGCCGCGGATCGCGCCGCAACCGCCCCCCGGCTCCTTCGCGCAGACCAGATCACGCCCGGCTCCGAGACCACGATCGCGCCGACACGCAAAGACGACATGGCGTTCTGGCTCTACAGCTCCGGCTCGACCGGCAAGCCGAAGGCCGTCGTCCACCTCCAGCACGACATCCCTTTCACCTGCGTGACCTACGGCGAGCAGGTCCTCGGCATCACCGAGGGCGACACGACCTTCTCGACCACCGGACTCTTCCACGCCTACGGGTTCGGCAATAACCTCACGCTCCCGTACTGGGTGGGCGCCTCGACGGTGCTGCACGCCGGGCGCCACACGCCCGCGACGGTGCTGGAGACGATCGAGAAGCGCCGCCCGACCCTGTTTTTCTCCGCGCCCACGCTCTATAACGCAATCCTCAACTTCGAAGGGGCGAAGAGCCGCAACCTTTCCTCGATCCGCCACTGCGTCGCGGCAGCCGAGGCGCTTCCCGCCGAAGTTTGGCGGCGCTGGAAGGATGCCTTTGGGCTGACCATCCTCGATGGCGTCGGATCGACCGAGATGCTGCACATCTACTGCTCGAACCGGCTCGATGACGTCCGGCCAGGCTCGAGCGGCAAGCCGGTGCCCGGTTACGAGCTGAAGATCCTCGACGACGCGGGCCAACCCGTCCAGCAGGGCAAAGCCGGCGATCTCTACGTGAAAGGCGACAGCGCGCTCGCGCTCTACTGGGCCCAGCACGAGAAGACCAAGCGTTCAGTGTTGGGCGAATGGTTCGTCACCGGTGATCGCTACCGCGTCGACCGGGACGGCTACTACTGGTACGAGGGCCGTTCCGACGACATGATCAAAGTCAGCGGGCTGTGGGTCTCGCCGATCGAGATCGAGTCAGTGCTGATGGAGCATCCGGCGGTCGCCGAGGGCGCGGTGGTCGGCATCTCGGTGGACGGCTTCATGAAGATCAAGGCGTTCGTGATCACCAAAGGCGACGCGGTAGCCGGCGACTCACTCGTGGCTCAGCTCCAGGAGCACTGCAAGTCGCGTCTGCAGCGATTCCAGTACCCGCATGTGATCGAGTTCGTCTCGGAGCTGCCCAAGACCGTGACGGGCAAGATCCAGCGCTACAAGCTGCGCGAGCCGGTTCGGGAACCGGCGGCGACCTGATGCCGAGACACATCGCGGTTCTCCCGTGCGACGGCGCCGGCAAAGAGGTTGTGCCGGAAGCGATCAAGGTGTTGCGCGCGGCAGGCGCGGACTTCGAGTTCGAGGAGTTCGACGTCAACGCGGACGCCTATTTGCGGACCAGAGTCGCCATCCCCGACGACGTATGGTCCCAGCTCCAAAAGGCAGACGCGATCCTCTTCGGATCGGTTGGCGATCCACGCGTGCCGGACTCCGAGTATCTCGCGGGCGTTCTGCTGAGACTGCGCTTCGAGCTCGACCTCTACGTCAACCTGCGTCCGGCGAAGCTCTACGACGACCGCCTGTCACCGCTTCGCCGCGAGGACCGGAGGTCGGTGGACCTGCTGGTCGTGCGCGAGAACACCGAGGGCCTGTACGTCGGCATGGGCGGCCGCTTCAAGAAGGGCACCGAGCATGAAGTTGCGATCCAGGAGGACGTCAACACCTACACCGGTGTCACGCGGATCCTCGAATACGCTTTCGAGGTCGCGCGCCGGGAGGTCGTCATGGTCGACAAGTCGAACGCCGTGACGTATGCGGGCGCCCTGTGGCAGGAACGTTGGAAGGCGGTCGCCGCCAGGCATCCCAAAGTCAAGACCCGCCACCTGTTCGTCGACGCGGCGGCGATGCAGCTCGTCAAGGATCCCAGCCAGTTCGATGTCATCGTCACGGGCAACCTGTTCGGCGACATCCTTTCCGACCTGACCGCGGAGCTCATCGGCGGCATGGGCATCGCGCCCTCCGGAAACATCAACCCTCGAACCGGGCGCGGACTCTTCGAACCGGTTCACGGCACCGCTCCGGACATCGCCGGGCGCGGGCTCGTCAACCCGATCGGCGCGATCCTGAGCGCTTCTATGATGGTGAAACACCTGGGTCATGCAGACATGGCGGAAGCGATCGAGGGTGCGGTCGAAGCGGCCATCCGCGCGGGCGACTGCACGCGCGATCTCGGCGGAACCCTGTCGACAGGTGAGTGCGGGGATGCGGTTGCAAAGAGGCTGAGGGATTAGCGCATGGGCATGACGATGACCGAGAAGATCCTGGCTCGCGGAGCCGGTCGCGACAGCGTGCGCCCAGGCGACCTCGTGCTGGCCAAGGTTGATTTCGCGATGGGCCACGACCTCACGATCCCACCCGCCGGCAAGATCATGCGCGAGCAGATGGGGGCGGAGAAGATCTGGGATCCGGAGCGGGTCGCGGTCACGCAGGATCACTTCCAGCCTGCCAAGGACGCTGCCAGCGCGACGCTCGGCCGGCTCACCCGCGAGTTCTCGCGCGACATGGGGATCAAGTGGTATTTCGAGGTCGGGCAGGGCGGCATCTGCCACACCGTGCTGCCCGAGAATGGGCTGGTGCTTCCCGGCGAGCTGGTCGTCGGCGCCGACTCGCACAGCTGCACTTACGGCGCGCTCAACAACTTTGCGACGGGGATCGGGTCAACCGACCTCGCGTGCGTCTTCGCATTGGGCGAGCTGTGGTTTCGCGTCCCTGAGACCCTCAAGTTCGTCTATCACAACCGGCTCAAGGAGTGGGTCGAGGCCAAGGACCTCATCCTCTATGTCATCGGCCAGATCGGCGTCGACGGCGCGCGATCGAAAGCGATGGAGCACACCGGTGAGGCCCTTCGACACATCGACATGGAGGCCCGCCTCACGATGACCAACATGGCGATCGAGGCCGGCGCGAAGAACGGGATCATGGAGTTCGACGAGGTCACCAGGCAGTACCTCGACGGGCGTGCGAA
Organism: Candidatus Dormiibacterota bacterium; assembly: GCA_003169845.1. Taxonomy (GTDB): domain Bacteria; phylum Chloroflexota; class Dormibacteria; order Dormibacterales; family Dormibacteraceae; genus Palsa-870. Next base: position 3,494 of record PNAG01000007.1, read on the forward strand.
GCGTGCTTACACGCCGGTCAGCTCCGACCCCGACGCTGAGTACGAGAAGGTCTTCGAGTTCGACGCCGAGAAGGTGGAGCTGGGCGTTGCGCGCCCCATGTCGCCCGACAACTACTCGCCTCTATCGGAGGTGGCCGGCACGAAGCTCGACCAGGTGTTCATCGGTTCGTGCACCAACTCGCGGATCACCGACCTGCGCCGCGCGGCAGCCGTGCTGGACGGTCACAAAGTTGCGCCGGGCGTGCGCCTGATCATCACGCCCTCGTCGCACCAGGTTGCGATCCAGGCCGAGAAGGAGGGGTTGATCGGCATCTTCCTCGCCAGCGGGGCGGCATGGACGACGGCGACCTGCGGGGCGTGTCTTGGCGGCCATATGGGCGTGCTCGGTGAGGGAGAGGTTTGCCTGAGCACGACCAACCGGAACTTCCCCGGCCGCATGGGCCACCCGAAAGCGCTCGTCTACCTGTCGAACCCGGCGGTGGCCGCGGCCAGCGCCGTGACTGGTGTGATCACGCACCCTAAAGAAGTTCTCAACAAGATGCCGGCTGGAATCGCATGAGCAAATTTAAGCCCCTCACCCCGGCCCTCCCCCCGAGGGGTGGAGGGGGCCTATGACACTCCCAAAGGTCATTCGCGGCCGAGCCTGGAAGTTCGGCGCCAACATCGACACCGACCAGATCATCCCGGCCAAGTACGCCATCTACTCCCTCGACGAGAAGGAGCTCGGCAAGCACGCGATGGAAGGCGTGCCCGGGAAGGAGGGCTGGTCGGCCGGAGTGGCGCAGGGCGACATCCTCGTCGCCGGCTCGAACTTCGGCTGCGGGTCCTCGCGCGAGATCGCTCCGGTCGCGATTCGCGGCGCCGGCATCGCGCTCGTCATCGCCGACTCCTACGCGCGCATCTTTTTTCGGAATGCGATCAACATGGGCTACCCGATCCTCCAGTCGCCGCAGGCGGCCGAAGGGGTCGACGAGGGAGACGAGCTCGAGGTCGACCTCGAGGAAGGCATCGTGCGCAACTTCACCAAGGGCGATGAGTACCGCAGCGAGGCGTTCCCGAAGTTCATGAACGAGCTCCTGCACATGGGCGGGCTCGTGCCCTGGGTGCGGAAGCGGCTGGAAGAACGCCGCCGCGTTGCGACAGCTCGTGGATGACATCAAGCCAGTTGAGCTGCAGGAGCCTTTAGAGGAGCTAGCCCGCGACCCGACCCGCTTCTCCCACGACCTGAAGTTCCCACCGTCGGACAAGATTCGCGTCTACGACGACACGCTCCGCGACGGCGAGCAGATGCCAGGCGTCTCGATCACCCCAACGGACAAGTACCAGCTGGCGCGGATGCTCTCGGACATCGGGGTCCACATCATGGACGTGGGGTTTCCCTCCGTCTCAGAGGGCGAGCGCGAGACCCTGAGGCTCGTCCTCGAGGGCAGGAAGCGGGGTGAGCTGCGCGCAGACCTCGAGGTCGTTTGCATGATGCGCTCGACCAAGGGCGACATCGACGCGACGATGCGCGTGATCGACTCGCTCGGCCACAAACGCGACGAGGTGACATATTTCATCTTCACGTCGGCATCCGACCTGCACGTGAAGTACAAACTGGGCAAGACGCTGCTTCACCGCGACGGGATCCCAGAGTCCGAATGGTTGGAGCTGCCAGTGTCCCATTACCGGGAGGCGAACCTTCGCATGATGTGTGAGGCGATCCGCTATGCCCGCGAGCAGGGCGCAACGTCCATCGAGTTCGGAGGCGAAGATGGAAGCCGCGCCGACGTGGACTACATCATCGAGCTCCACCGCGAGGGGCTGAAGGCGGGCGGCACACGACCCTCGACTCCCGACACCGTCGGATGCTACTCACCCTTCGCGGTTCGCGAGTACATCCCGGCGATCAAGGCCGCGGCGCCCGACGCGCCGCTCGTCGTGCACTTCCACAACGACCTGGGCCTTGGCGCCTGGAACACCGTGATGGCGCTCGGCTCTGGCGCCGAGGTGTTCACGACGAGCGTGAACGGCATCGGAGAGCGCACCGGAAACGCCCCGATGCACCAGGTGCTGCTGCAGCTTCGCTACCTGTTCGGCATCGAGATCCCAGGCTTCAAGTACGAGAAGCTGCGAGCGCTGGCACGTAACCTGGAGAAGATCAGCGGGATTCCCGTTCAGCCCACCGAGCCGGGCATCGGCCTCAACGTCTTCAGCCATGAGTCGGGGATCCACACCGCGGGCATGCTCATTCACCCTGCGATCTACCAATTCATCCCGCCGGCGGACCTGGGCGCCGAGATCTCTTACGTCTACGGCAAGCACTCCGGGGCTCTGGTCATCGAGCATGCCCTGCGCGACGCGGGAATCAAGCCCGACAAAGAGCTGGTGGCAGCCGTGCTCGCCGAGGTCAAACGCGTCCGTGAGGAGCGCGCCGAGCGCAGCGACTTCTCAGATTTCCAGCGCCAGTACTACGATCACCTGAATCACATGGGCCTGAGCGCAGACGAGGTGGTGGACATCGCCCGCGCTCTGGCCGATCACAGGGTGAATTGATGGCGACCACGACCCACACCGACGCGGCGACTCGCGAGCAGTACCTCCAGATGCATCGGTGGATGTGCATGGCGAAAGCGCTCGACGACCGCATGCACATCCTGGTCAAGCAGGGTCGGGCTCCGTTCGTCGGGTCTAGCCGCGGCCACGAGGGAATCCAGGTCGCCTCGACCGCTGCCCTCGGCGCCGACGACTGGCTCGTCCCGCACTATCGCGGCCTCGCCAACTCGATCGTGCGCGGCCTGACGATGAAGGAGTGGATGCTCGCGGTCTTCGCCAAGGCGGCCGACCCGCTGTCGGCCGGGCGCAACATCCCGGGAGGCTGCTTCAGCTACCACGCGCTCAAGATCGCGCCGGTTTCGCAGGTGGTTGCGAGCTGGATTCCCAAAGCGTCGGGAATCGCGTACGCGGCCAAGCTCGTAGGCGACGGTTCGGTCACGCTGTGCACGTTCGGCGACGGCGCTACCAGCCAGGGTGACTTTCACGAAGGAGTCAACTTCGCGGCCGTTCACCGCCTGCCGGTCGTGTTCGTCTGTGAAAACAACAGCTACGCGATCTCGGTGCCAATCCGGCTCCAGATGGCGAATCCCGATGTCGCCGACCGGGCCGCCGGCTACGGGATTCCAGGCGCGACCGTGGACGGGACCGACGTGCCGGCCAGCTATGCGGTCTGCCGCGAGGCGGTCGACCGGGCCCGGAAGGGAGAGGGCCCGACCCTGATCGACGCCAAGGTCTGGCGCATGAATTCTCACACTTCGGAGGACAACCACCTGAAGTACCGCACCAAAGAGGAGATCGCCGACGCGTCGGAGCACGACCCGATCATGCGTTTTGTGGCGTGGCTCGTCGAGCGCCGATGGATCGCCGCCGAGGAAGCGGCAAAGATCCAGGATGGGTTCGACCGGGAGGCGTCCGACGCCGCCGACTGGGCGGAACAGCAGCCCGACCCGGCCCCCGAAGACGCGCTGACCAACGTATTCGCCGCCGGGCGCGCGCAGGGCGCATCAGTCTGACGCGCGCGCATTGCGCACCATTCTGATTCGGAACCTCGGATACAACTCGGCATCGCAAGGCTAGACTGACCATCGTCTTGGAATCAGAGCCCGGCAGCTCGCGGGAATCCACGCCGGCTGAAGAACCGGCTGCGGCCGTTCCCACGCACGAGACGACTCCCGTGTGGGCTCGGACCGTGCCGGTAGCGCCACCTGTGAGCGACAACGGTACGCAAAACCCCACCGACGCCGTCGCGGAGCTTGACCCCCTGCCGGCGCTGCCCATGCAGAAGGAATCGGATCCCGAGTGGGCGAAGACCGAGACGACGGCTGAATCCGCGGACGCGACGGATCCCAAACAGGCGGTGCCGATGCAGAAGCCGGCGCCGAAGTGGGCGCAGACGGTTCCGGCGCCCGCGGGCGAACCTCTTGATGAGACGGAGCCTCCCACCACGACCTCAAAACGGACCTGGCCCCCAGCCGGCGGCCGGCAGAGCCAATCGGAGCTCGTGCCGGGCGATGCCTCCGGTCGAGAGGACGTGGCCCCGGCACAGGGAGCGGTTCCCGAAGAAACGGACATCTGGCCGCCGGAACCGCCGACCGAACACACGATGCCCGCCTGGCCGCCGTCCTCGACCATCAGCAACAAGGTCACGGAGCCCATCCCTGAAGCCGAGCGCATCTCAAGCTGGCCAGGCACGATGGACTCGGCGCCGGAGGTGACAAAGCCGCCCGCCGTCACCGCCCCGCCCGCCCCCACGGTTCCACCCGCGCAGAAGGCGCCACCAGTCGCCAAGGCACGCCCGCCGGTGACGGCGCCTCCGCCCGCCACCACCCCGCCGCCGGCCACCGCGCCGCCCGCGGAGGATGCGCCTCCCCCCGCGCCCCCTCTGACCGTGCCGCCGGCCATGGAGA
>PNAG01000011.1 GCA_003169845.1 Candidatus Dormiibacterota bacterium
ACCATCTTGGCCGCGCGGCGGGTCGTCCCGCCCGACTTGATCGAGCCGGCGAACGAGTCGTAGCCCTTCATGAAGGAGACAGGTCCGGAGGCGGTACCGCCGCCCGACAGTTGCTCCTTGGAGGAACGCAGCACCGAGAGGTTGGTGCCTGTGCCGCTCCCGAACTTGAACAGCATGCCTTCTGTCTTGACCAGCTCCAGGATGGACTCCATCGAGTCCTCCACCGAGTTGATGAAGCACGCCGAACCCTGCTGGGCGCGGCCGGGCACACCGATGTTGAACCAGACCGGGCTGTTGAAAGAGGCGTGCTGCGTGACAAGGAGGTAGCGGAGCTCTTCAGACCAGTTCTCTGCGTCCTCTTCGGTCGCGAAGTAGCCGCCGTTGCGTCCCCAACCGGCCAGGGTCTCGACCACTCGGTCGATCAGCTGGCGGACGCTGGTTTCGCGCTCAGGGGTGCCCACGCCGCCCCGGAAGTACTTCTGGGCGACTACGTTGATGGCCAGCTGCGACCAGGAGCGGGGAACCTCGACGTCCTTCTGCTCGAAGATGACCTGGCCCTTCTCGCCGATGATCGCGGCGGTTCGCCGCTCCCACTCCACGAGGTCGAATGCGTGACTGCCCGGAGGTGTGAAGTGCCGGCCGAAGCGCAGCCCCTTCACCGTTGATGCGCCCTGCGCGCGCCCGGCGGCTCCTGCTTTGGATTGGCTCCCGTTGGTCTTGAGCGACGCGCCCTGCGCGCGCCCGTCTGCCCCCGAGCTGGCTCCGGTGAGGTCGGCAATGTTCTTGGCCATCTTCTTTAGAGAACGCCTCCTTCAATCATCCCCGGTGAGGGTGTATTCGCGCTGTTGGTGGGACGTGAGCTGCGTCGTTGAACTTGTGCGTTTGGGGATGGAAGAGGCCCCAGAGCATGCCCGCCACTTATGCCCCAGGGCCTCAAACTAACGCCCCAAATGATACGAACCGCTTTTGGGCTTGTCAAGACCCAAAACACAAGATATTCGGCCTTAACGCACCTTTACCCCCAACATATTGGTGGATTACCTGTGGACAACTCTGCTCCCGAATTGGGCAAATCGTGCGCAAGAGCTGTGGGAAAGTGCGCAAAACCGGCCTACTGAACTGATTCGACGAGAGCGAGCTGGGTGGGGCTTGTGGATATCTCAGTCCCACCAACGGCGCTGCGCGCCACCTCCCCGGCAAGCGGGGAGGAATCTGTGGACGCGTTCTCGGTCATCTGGACGCTCTGGGCCGACGCCCGGATCCTGGCCGACACCTGCTTGCCCTCGCCATAGGCGTTCTGGAGCATCGTGACGGCTCGCTGCAGCTTGTTCTCGAGCACGCCCTCGAGGGTGTCCAGGTGGCGCTCCACGTCGATCAGCGCCGACTGGAGCTTTTCCATGTCGACGGTGCGCGCGAACTGCAGGTGCAGCTGGTACAGCGTGAGCAGATAGGGGAGGGCCATCGCGTAGCCGACGACCATCACGTGCCGCTTGTGGGCGCCGACGATCGCCCCCCGGCATACGTCGTATGCGGCGTCGGGGATCACGGCCAGCGCGAACGGCGACGTGGTGCCCGGGTCGATGTACTGGCTGACCTCACGCACCCGGCGCTCCACCTCGCGCTCGACCTGGGCGGTGAGCTGCGCCCGGCGCGGCGCGTCCAGCCCCGGGTCGCCAAGCTGCTCCAGCGCTCCGCTCGACACCCATTTGGAGTCCATCGGCAAGAGCTTGCCGCCAGGGAGGCGAAGCGCCAGCTCGACCACCTTGCCGCCGACCCAGACGTTGCGCTGGAGCATCTCGGGCGGAAGGTGGCGGAGCGCTTCTTCGAGGATGTTCTCGCCCGCCGCTCCCCGCGTGGAGCTGCCGGCGATCACGCTCTCCAGGCGTCTCAGGCTCGCCCTGGCCTCGTCCTCGACCGGCTGCCTGGCGGACAGGGCCGAGCGAAGGCCCTCGACCACGGACTGCGTTTGGGACAGGCGCTCGCGGAGTTCGGCGGCCTGCGAGCCCTGGGCCTGGCCGCCGGCCTCCAGCCGGAGCTTGAGCTCGGCGACGTCGTGCGCCTGCCCGTCCGCGCGGCGGACCAGGTTCCACACGAGGAAGGCCACGCCGGCCATTGCGGCCAGGAGGCATACCATCAGAAGGGCGAACATGAGTTCGAGCACCGACATCTTGCGCATTGTAGTCCGCGAAAGGGGTATAGACAAGGGTGTTAACCTCACCGAAATGGCCGAGATCGAACCCATCGCCCAGACCGACCAAGCGCCCGACCGCATCCCCCTGGAAGAGGTCTACATGCGCATGGCCGAAGAGCTGGCCAAGCGCTCGACGTGCGCCCGGCTCCAGGTCGGCAGCGTGATCACCACGTCCGATCTGACCCAGGTGCTGGGCATCGGCTACAACGGCAACGCGAGAGGCCTGCCCAACCGCTGCGACTCATCCGAGCCGGGGAGCTGCGGCTGCATCCATTCCGAGCAAAACGCCTTGATCAAGGCCGGCGCCCAGCTGCCGGGCAAGGTGATGTTCGTCACCGCCTCGCCGTGCGTGATGTGCGCCAAGATGATCATCAACACCAACGTCGGGCGCGTCTACTACCGCGAGGCGTATCGCGACCCCGCGGGGCTGAACGTGCTGCGGCAGGCGGGGGTCGAGGTCATCCACTACGACCGCTGGCGCAATCACTGGCGCTAGCTCTCGGAGATCTCCCAGCCGTTCTCGGTGCGCACCATCTTCGGTTCGACGGTTGGAACCTCTTTCAGCCGGCGCGCCCGATCGAAGAGCTTCGCCGCATCCGTGTCCGGCGCGACAGACTCGAGCACCGTGCGCGTGGCGTACACCAGCGTGATGTCCGGGTTCGACAGCGCCTGCTCGGGCGAGGCCCACATCCAGTCGGTCACCTCGCCCTCCTGAGACCGCACCTCCTGGCCGGCCGGCAGGTGGGCGAGAAAGAACCGGGCGTCATACCGGCGCCGCAGCGGCAAAGGCGTGACCCAGCGGGCGAACAGCACAAGGCGGTCGAGCGCCGGCTCCAGGAGCAGCTCGCGTAGGGCCTCGCCGAAGGTCTTCCCACTTTCGACTATGGAGCGCACCCGGTCGTTGTCGGCCTGGCGCGCAAAGCGGCGGCCGCGACGGGCCAAAAGGATGCCGACCTCCTCGAACACCTCCCGCACCGCCGCCATGCGGATCTCGTCGCCCCAGCCCATGTCGCCGGCGTGAACGGTGCCGCCCGGAAACACGTAGGCGCCGGGCGCGAAGTCGGCCCCGCCAGGACGGTGAACGAGCAGCAGCTCCCACGGGTCGCGGCCGCGGACGACGAGCACCGTCGCCGACGGACGCGGCGTGACAGGGGGTCCTTCGTTGATGGCCCCGGGCGGCAGCACCTCATTAGGATGCCTGGGTGGACCTCGGCATTGCGGGAAAGGTCGCTCTCGTCACGGCGGGCACGCGCGGAATCGGGCTGGGCATCGCGCAGGCGCTGGCCACCGAAGGCGCGCGCGTTGCGATCGCTGCACGGACCGAAAGCGACGTTAAGCGCATTGCGGACTCGCTTGGCGGGCTCGGCATCGCCGCGGACCTGATGACCGAAGAAGGTGGCCGGCGCGCGGTCGAGGCGACCGTCACCGAGCTCGGGCCGATCGAGATCCTGGTCAACAACCTCGGACTTCGCGCAGGCACGTCCTGGACCGACACCGGCCCCAAAGAGTTCGAAACCGCGTTCGCAGGCAATGTCGCGGTCAGCGTGCGCATGACCCAGCTGGTGCTGCCCACCATGCTGGAGCGTGGATGGGGGCGCATCGTCACCATCACCTCGGTTTGGGGGCGGGAGACGGGCGGGGCGCCCGCCTACAACGCGGCGAAAGCCGCTGAGATCAGCTTCGTCAAGTCGCTTGCCCGCGAGGTGGCGGACAGGGGCGTGACGGTCAACGCCGTCGCACCGGGCTCCATCCTCTGGCCGGGAGGCGGATGGGACCGCCGCCAGAAGGCAGACCCGGAGGCAATCGCCGAGTTCGTCCGCCAGGACATGCCCCTGGGGCGATTCGGAACGGTCGACGAGGTCGCCAGCATGGTGGCTTTCGTCTGCTCGACCCGCGCGAGCCTGGTGAACGGGGCCATCATCGCGGTCGATGGAGGGCAATCGCGGTCCGGAATCTGAACGTTGCCCTTTGCCGGATCGTGGCCGTTATCGCCGGCTGTACGCAGACGAGTCCAACACCACCAGAAGCCAATCCGAGGACGCTGACCGGCAGCCTTGGCGCAGCCGCTTACGACATCGAGGTCCCGTCCGCGTGGAACGGGACGCTCTTTCTATCCAGCCACGGCTATGTGCCTCCGGGCGGTCCCAAATTCGCCGCCGCGTCCCCGAGCGTCGACGCAACGGCGTGGCTGCTCGCTGGGCGCTGCCGGACGCGTTCACAGACCAGATTGCGCTCCTGAATGGCGGAATCCGGAGTACGAGTCTGCTAGGGACCTGAGATCGGGTTCGCGCCCAGCTGGCCCAGCAGGAGCACCGTCGTCGGGTAGACGCCCAGCGCGACCGAGGCCACTCCGCTCAACCACAGCACGCCCTGGCTACTGATCGAGGCGGGCACCCGGTCGGTGCGGGCCGACGCCGTCCACACCGGCACCAGCACGCGCACGTAATAGAAGACCGAGACGACGCTCATGATCACCGCCAGCACCACCAGCCAGGTGTACCCCGCGCTGACGCCCGCGGTGAACAGGAACAGCTTGCCGAAAAATCCGACCGACGGCGGAAAGCCGGCGAGCGACAGCATGAAGACCGACATCAGGACGGCCATCACGGGGTTGCGCCGGGCGAGCCCTTCGAGGTCCGAGAAGCGGTCGCGGTCGCCTTCCGGGCCCGCCAGCAGAGTGATCACCGCGAACGCTCCGAAGTTCATGAACATGTAGACGAACAGGTAGTAGAGGACGGCCGACAGCCCGCTCTGCCCGCCGGCGATCACGCCGATCAGGATGTAGCCCGCCTGCGCCACCCCCGAGTAGGCGAGCAGGCGCTTCAAGCTCGTCTGCGCGATCGCCATCAGGTTGCCCACGACCATGCTCGTCGCCGCGACGAAGGCGAGGAGCGCCTGCCACTCGGGCGCGAGGTGTGGGAGGCCGCCCGAGAAGACGCGCACGATCATCGCGAAAGCGGCGGCCTTGGTGCCGACGGACATGAAGGCGGTCACCGGGAGCGGCGCCCCTTGGTACACGTCCGGTGTCCACATATGGAACGGCGCCGCGGAGACCTTGAAGGCAAAACCGACGCCCATCAACACGATGCCGAGGATGATCAGCGGGTTGCCCGAGGAGGTCGCGTCCAGCCGTTTCGCGATCTCGGGGATGACCGTGGTCCCGGCGCCACCGTAGATCAGCGCCATGCCGTAAAGGACGAAGGCGCTCGCGAACCCCCCGACGAGCAGGTACTTGGCAGCGGCCTCCTGCGAGCGGCTCTCCGTGCGCACGAAGCCGCACGCGATGTAGAGCGCGATCGAGAGCAGCTCCAGACCGAGGAATACCGTCACCAGCGACGTCGCCGAACCCAGCACCATCATCCCGATCACCGCGGCCATGATGAGGATGTGGAATTCCGACTCCAGCAAACCGCGCTTCCTCACGTACGAGTGCGAGAGCGCGACCGTCAGGATGCCGAGCGTGGCGAACAGGATCTCGAAGAACAGCGCGAAGTTGTCGCCTGTGGCGAACCCGTGGTACGCGGAGGCCCCGCCCTGTCCGTAGACCCAGCGGTATGCCGCGGTCGCGAGGGCGAACGCGAAACCGGTCACCGCGGTCATGGCGACCGCGCCGCCGCGGCGATGCTTCGGCAGCACCAGGTCGACCACGATCGCGAACAGGAAGAAGCCGGTCAGCGTCGCGACGGCGGCAATCTGGCTGAGGTCGGCGAGCGCCTGCGACCACGTGTAGGTGAGGTCGACCGTGAGCAGTGGGCTCATCTCGCGAGGCCCGCCTGTCCCAACGACGTCATCAGGCTCGTGAGCGCATTCGGATCGAGCCCGATCACGAACATCAGGATGACCAGCGGCGCCAGCAGCAGCAGCTGTCCGATATAGATGTCGGACCTGGGCACCGGGCCGGCCGGCGGACCCTGCATCACCCCCTGGAACAGCCGCAGCATGTAGACCGGCGCGAGCACCAGCCCGATGGCGCCGAAGAGGGCGAGAGCGGGCGCGCGCTGCCACGCGCCGAGCAGCGTCATGAACTCACCCGCGAAGCTGTTGAGACCTGGCAGGCCGAGCGCGGCGAGGGTGACGACTATGAACACGCCCGCCATGACAGGCATGCGTGCGGCCAGGCCGGCCATGGCCGAGCGGTCACGCGTCCCGGCGCGGTCGGAGATCCAGGCCACGATCAGGAAGAGGGCCGAGATGATGATTCCGTGGTTGACCATCTGCAGGATCGCGCCCTGCTGGCCCTGCACGTTGTAGGAAAAGATGCCCAGGACGATGAAGCCCATGTGACTCACGCTGGAATAGGCGACCAGCAGCTTCATGTCGCGCTGGGCGATCGCCATCAGTGCGCCCCAGATGATCGCGGCAACTGCGAGCACGGGAACGACCCAGCGCCAGTCCCACCAGCCCACCGGCTCAGGGAACAGCGGGACGGCGATGCGCAGGAAGCCGTACGCGCCGGCTTTGCCCATCACGCCGGCGAAGGTGATCAGCATCGGTGTGGGCGCCGCCGCGTAGGCGTCGGGGAGCCAGCTGTGGAAGGGGAAGAGCGGCGTCTTGATCGCGAATGCCAGCGCGAAGACGGAGAAGAGGCCGAACTGGATCGAGGGTGAGGGGGCGAGCGTGGCCAGCGTGGCGAGGTCGAAGGTCTGCTTGCCCGTGAAGACGTACTCGCCGATCACGCCGACCAGCATCAAGAGCGAACCCGCCAGCGTGTAGAGGACGAATTTCAGCGCCGCGCGGGCGGGCCGGTCGCCCTCGCCGAAGATCCAGAGCAGGAAGTAGGCCGGGATGAGCATCGCCTCCCAGAACACATAAAAGAGGACGAGGTCGGTGGCCATGAACACGCCCGCGAGACCGGCGGACATCGCGAGCATCAGGGCGACGAAGCGGTTCAGATGGCGCGTCGCGATTGGCGTGGCCAGGATGGCGACCACGGTCAGGAAGGCATTGAGGACGACCAGCCAGAGGCTGATGCCGTCCACGCCGAGGCGATAGAAGACGCGCAGTTGCGGGATCCAGGGCACCGCTTCCGAGTACTGGTAGCCGCGATAGCCGGGCTCGAACGAGAACGCCACGCCCGCGGCCACCGCCAGGGCGGCCAGCGCGACGACCACGCCGAGCCACTTCGCGAAGCGCGGCGGTATGAAGGCGATGAGCCCCGAACCCACCAGGGGAAGCAGCCAGATGACGGTCAGCGTCATGAGCTTGCCCTGATGAGGAGCAGCACAGCCGCCACCACCGCTCCGCCCACGAAAACCAGCACGTAGTTGCGGAAGTAGCCGCTCTGGGTGAGGCTGAGGCTGCTCGCCCCCGCGACCGCGGCATGCCCGGCGCCGACGACCGCGCCGTCAAGGACGGGCTCCTCGATGTCGCGCATCCCAAGGTCCGCGACCGCGTCCATCGGGCGCACGAATGCGGCGTTGTAGATCTCGTCGAAGTAGTACTTGCGCTCGAGCAGCCTCTGCGCCCAGGGGAGCCGGGCGCTCCACGTCTTCCACGATCGCTGGACGTAGAAGCGGTACGCGGCGAGGAAGAGAACTGCGCCGAGCACCATCGTGAGGAGGCCGACGACGACGACCCCCGCGCCTTCTTCCCAACCGACGGGACCGACGACCGAGGCAAGGAAGTCCGAGACGGCCGAAGGGCCGATGCCGAGGGCCCGGGTCTGGATGAAGCCTCCGACCACCGTGAGGACGGCCAGGATCATGACCGGCACGAGCATCACCAGGCGTGCTTCGTGAGGGCGCTCGAGGGCGCGCTCGGGCGACGGCTTGCCGCCGAAGGCCATCCACCACATGCGGCCGGTGTAGAAGCCGGTGATCAGGGCGGTCGCGGCGCCGACGACCCACACCGCGAGCGCGAGCGAGTCATTGGGCTTGGACAGCGCGGCGCCGAGGATCTGCTCCTTGGAGAAGAAGCCCACGAGCGGAATCACGCCGACCAGGGCGAGCGAGCCGATGAGAAACGACCAGGACGTGCGCGGCAGCTGTCGGAACAGGCCGCCGTACTTGCGCATGTCCTGTTCGTCGTGCAGGGCGTGGATGACATTGCCTGCGGCCATGAAGAGCAGGGCCTTGAAGAAGGCGTGCGCGAGGAGGTGGAAGAACGCGGCGGCGTAAGCGCCGACGCCTACCGCCAGGAACATGTAGCCGATCTGGCTCATCGTCGAGTAGGCCAGGACGCGCTTGATGTCGGTCTGCACGATAGCGATCGTCGCGGCGAATAGCGCGGTGACCGCGCCGATGATCGCAACGGTGCCGTGGGCATAGGTCGCGATGTCGTAGATGGGGTGCATCCGCCCGATGAGGTACACGCCCGCGGTGACCATGGTCGCGGCGTGGATCAGGGCGCTCACGGGGGTGGGGCCCTCCATCGCGTCGGGCAGCCAGGTGTGGAGCGGAAGCTGGGCGGATTTCGCTATGGCGCCCACGAGGAGGAAGAAAGCGGCGAGCTCCAGGGTCGGGCTGTCGGTGACGACGTGGGCGTTCAGGTGGCAGCCCAGGCTCGCATTGCAGAAGTTCAACTGTGCGAAGACGTTGGAATAGGTCACGGAGTGATATGTGACGAAAAGGACGAAGGCTCCGAGGATCATGCCGACGTCGCCGATCACGTTCATCACGAACGCCTTGCGTGCCGCGAGCACGGCGGAGCGGCGCTGGTACCAGAAGCCGATCAGGAGGTACGAGCTGAGGCCGACCATCGCCCAGCCCACGATGAGGAACACGAAGTTCCCCGCCAGGACGAGCAGCAGCATCGAGAAGATGAACACGTCCATGTAGGTGAAAAAGCGCGCGTAGCTCGGGCCGTCCTCGTGCTCCATGTAGCCGACCGAGTACGTGACGATCAGCGCGCCGACCCCGGTGATGACCAGGCACATGAAGATCGAGAGGTTGTCGACCAACAGGTTGAACGGCACCTCGAACGAGCCACTCTTGATCCAGGTCCAGTACGTGAAGTCGCCGTGGGCATTGCCGAAGAAGAGGGCGAGAGTACCCGCGAATGAAGCCCAGACCACCCCTGGTCCAACGATCACGGTCACGATCCGCGGCATGCGCCACCCGCGCCCGGCGAGAAGCACCATGCCGGCAAGCGGCAACAACAGAACAAGCAGCGCGAGCTGGCTTGTGCTCACCCTTTCATCTCATTGAGCTCGTCCACGTCCTCGACGTCGCGCACGTGGAAGATGTCGACGAGGATCGCGAGGCCCACCACGGCCTCGGCCGCCGCGACCGTCATCGACATCAGAGCGAAGAGCTGGCCCTCCATGTTCTGCAGCTGCCGCGAGAAAACGATCAGCGTGAGGTTTACCGCGTTCAGCATCAGCTCGATGCAGATGAGGATGACCAGCGGGTTGCGTCGCACCAGCACGCCGGCCGCGCCGATGGTGAACAGGATCGCGCCGAGGATCAAAAACCAGGAGGCGTCGAGCTGCGATCCGCCGATGTTCAACGTGTTCATCTACAGGGTCCCCGCAAAATCACGGCGCAGCCTCGGATTTTGTGGGGTCTTCACAGGTCGTCGATCCGCTTGCGGCTGAGGTAGATGGCGCCGATCGCCGCGACGAGCAGGAGGATCGAGGTCAGCTCGAACGGATAGAGGTAGGTGGTGAACAGCCCGACAGCGATCGCCTGCACGGTGCCGAAGACCGAGAGATCCACGCCTTTGTCCGGCTGGCGATACTGGACGCCCTGCAGCATGGCCCAGATCAATCCGAGCAACGCGAGCACGAACAGCCCGGAGAGCCACGACTGGAAGCGCAGCCGGGTCCGCGCCAGCTCGCGGCTGGGACCGAACAGCGCGATCACGAACAGGAACAGGACCATGACCGCGCCCGCGTAAACAATGATCTGGACGACGAAGACGAACTGCGCGCTCAACAGCAGGAAGAGGATGGCGAGCGCGAGCATCACGACCACGAGGCTGAGCACCGAGCGGATCGGCTCGCGGAACGAAACCACGCCGACGGCTCCCGCCACGGCCATGGCGGCGGCGATGAAGAAGATTGCTATGGCCAAATCTATTTCGGGGTTCCCCTCTCCCCATCGGGGAGAGGGCTAGGGTGAGCGGCCGAAGCCCGCAACCTCGCCTCGACATCAGGCGGCATCGGCTCCAGCAGCTTCTCCTTGGTGTAGATGAACTTCTCGCGACTGGTGTCCGACAGCTCGTACTCTGGGCCCAGCACGATCGCCTGTACGGGGCAAGCGTCCTCGCAGTAACCGCAGAAGATGCAGCGGAGCATGTTGATCTCGTAGGTCTTCGCGTAGCGTTCGCCCGGCGACACCCGGTTCTCGTCCGAGTTCTCCGCCGCGATCACGAGGATGCAGCCGACCGGGCACGCGGCCGCGCACAGCTCGCACCCGATGCAACGCTCGAGTCCGTTGTCATAGCGACGGAGGTAGTGGCGTCCGCGGTACCGCTCCGACCGCACCGTCTTATCTTCGGGGTACATGGTGGTGACGACGGGGCGAAAGAACTCGGACAGCGTGGTCTTCAGGCCTCCAGCGAGGGCGGCTACGTCCGCAGCCACACCTGGATGCTTCCCTTCCGGCTTCGCGGGAACGCCCTCACGCGGACCCCTCAGCGGAGTCGGATGTTCGGGCTGGGAACTCTTTTCGTCGGCCACTTCTACCCCTGGGTCGCCACGAGGACGATCCCGGTGACGATCACGTTTGCGATTGCGAGCGGCAGCAAAACCTTCCAGCCCAGGCGCATGAGCATGTCGTAGCGCAGGCGGGGGAAGGTGCCGCGGAGCCAAATGTATAGGAAGAGGAACAGCACGATCTTGATGAAGAAGGCGATCACCGGCGGGATCACCCACAGGTACCAGCCGCCGAAGAACAGCAGGGCGGCGAGCGCCGAGACCGTGATCATGTTGATGTACTCGGCCAGGTAGAACATGACGAACTTGAGGCCCGAGTACTCGGTGAGAAAGCCGCCGATGAGCTCCTGCTCCGCCTCGGGCAGGTCGAACGGCGCGCGGTTGGTCTCCGCGACGGCCGCCATCAGGTAGATCACGAACCCGATCGGGGTGAGGAGGATGAGCGGGATCGGGCCGTTGTACCAACCCCAGTGCACGGTGTACTCGACGATGTCGCGCAGGCGCAGCGAGCCGACGATCATGAAGGTCGGCACCAGCGACAGTCCCAATGCCATCTCGTAGCTGATCAGCTGCGCGGCCGAGCGCAGGCCGCCCAGCAGCGAGTACTTGTTGTTGGACGCATACCCCCCGATGACGATTGCGTAAACGTTGAGCGAGCTGAACGCGAAGATGAGCAGGACCCCGATGTTTACGTCGGCGATCCAGTACTGGACGTTGTACCAGAGGCCGATCGGGATCACCGCCCAGGACAGGAACGCTGCCGCGACCGCGATCGTCGGCGCGATCACGAACAGCAGCTTGTCGGTCTCGGCCGGAACGAAGCTCTCTTTGAATGCGAGCTTGATCCCATCCGCCGCGAGCTGCAAAAGGCCGAAGGGCCCGACCCGGTTGGGGCCGGGACGGCGCTGGATGCGACCGAGCGCCACGCGCTCGAACCACACCGTGTAGGCAGTCGCCGTCAGCACGACGAAGAGCAGGAGCGCGATCGCGACCGTGACGACGACCCAGTGGCCGATTGGGTCGTTGTAGAGGCTCATGGGTGGGCGGGTCCGACCAGCACGGGTCCTGTCACGGGTTCCGGAGAGGGCGTCTGCGCGAGGGCGGCCAGCGCCGGCGTCTTAGCCGCCGCGTCCCGCTGGATGGGGAAGATGCCCGGGTAATCCAGCTCCAGCCCGAGTGCGGCGCCGAGTTCGTTCAGCACCTCCCACGCTTCCTTCAGCGGCGGGTTTATGGCCACCGGCGGTCGCAGAAACTGGACGGTTCCCTCGAGGTTGGTATAGCTGCCCTGCCGCTCGGCGAACGTCGTGGCGGGCAGCACGACCGCGGCTTTGTCGTACCCGTCTCGGGGCAGGTGGTCCCAGGCGGCGAGGAAGCGGACGGAGGTCGGGACACCGGCCGTGGGCGGCGGGCCCCAGCTGAGCAGGGCCTCGACACCGTCCAGCGAGTCCCATCCGGCGACTCCCAGCGCAAGCGCCCCGCGCTCGTTGGTGGCGCGATATAGAGGCATCTCCTTGCCGCCGACCTGTTCGGCGAGAGCGCCGCATGCGGAAGCAAGATCGTTCATGTCCTCACTGCCGTGGCCGTCGCCGAACAGGATCGCGACCGGCCCGCCAGGGTTCTGGAGCAGCTCGTGCGACGAGAGCTTGCGGACCTCCTCCGCCGCGGCGCCTTTCGCGTTGCGGATATGCACCGTGTGGGGGTTGCGATCGAGGTCGACGCCCTCGGGGTAGATCACGATCAGCTTGGCGCCGCGCTTGCTGACGGCCTTCTTGACGCGCAGGTCGATGATGGGGACGTCGTTCTCGATGTCGGAGGCCACGACGACGATCACGCGCGCGTCATCTATCTCTTTGATGGGCATGGTCGGTCCGGCGGGCGCTGGAATGGCCGTCCGGCCGTGCATCTTGACCTTCGCTCCCTTCAGCGGGCCGTCGAGCAGGCGGCGGAAGAGGAACGCCTCCTCGTTGGTCAGGTCGGCGGGGAGGGAGATTCCGAGCTTGGCGCCCTTGCCCTTGATGCCGCCCGCGGTGGCCGCCAGGGCGTCGGCCCAGGTCGACTTGGCGCCGCGGATGGTCGGGGTGCGAAGGCGCGACGGCTCGTTGACGTCCGTGTAGTCAAAGCGGCCTCGGTCGCAGATCCAGCCCTCGTCGATGTCGTCGTTCTCACGCGAGGTGATGCGCACGAGCTGCCCGCGGCGCTGCCACATCGTCGTGTTGCAGCCGACCGCGCACTTGGAGCAAACGCTCTCGGTGTGGGTCATATCCCACGGTCGCGACTCGAAGCGCCACACGCGCGACGTGAGGGCGCCGACCGGGCAAAGGTCGATGATGTTGCCGCTGAAGTTCGACTGAAGCGGCTGGTCGAACTGGCTCGTGATAAATGACTGGACGCCGCGCTGGGCGACCGTCAGCTCCTGCTCCCAGGCGATCTCGTCGTAGTAGCGCGTGCAGCGGTAGCAGAGGACGCACCGTTCGCGGTCGAGGGCGATGTTCTCGGAGAGCGGGATCGGCTTCTTGAAGTGAAGGCGCGGTCCGTCGATCCGGCTCGTCGGGTATCCGTGGCGGAACGTGAAGTCCTGCAACGGGCACTCGCCGCCCTTATCGCAAACCGGGCAGTCGAGCGGGTGGTTGACGAGCTCGAACTCCAGGATGTCGGCGCGCGCCTGCACGGCCATCGCGCTCTGCGTGCGCACGACCATGCCTTCAGCGACCGGCGTCGTACATGCGGTCTGCGGGCGCGGCGGGCCCGGCGAGAAATCGACCAGGCAAAGCCGGCACGCGCCCACCGGATCGAGTTTGTGGTGGTAGCAGAAGACCGGGATCTCGATGCCGACGGTCTTGGCCGCCTCGACGATGAGCGTCCCGGCCGGCACGGTGACCTTGTGACCGTCGATGGTCAGGTTGATGTCAGGCATGAGCGAGTGCCTTGCCGACGTTGCACGTATGCCGTAGGCAGTGGTCCTCGTACTCGTCGTGGAAGTGGCGCATCGTCGACTCGATCACCCAGCCGGCCGCGTCGCCAAGGCCGCAGAGGCAGCGGCCGTTCTGCAGCCCGTCGGAAACGCGCTCGAGAATGCCGAGCTCGAGCTGCGACCCTTCGTTGGCCAGGATCCGATCGTAGGTGCGCACCGCCCAGTTGCCTCCGACGCGGCACGGCGTGCACTTGCCGCACGACTCGTGGGCGTAGAAGCGGAGTAGGCGTGCGGCCGCCTTGACCACGCAGTGCGAATCGTCCATCACGATGATGCCGCCCGACCCACCCATCGTCCCCAACGCCTTGAGGCCGTCGAGGTCTGTCGACGTGTCGATCATCGAGGCGGGAAGGACCTTGGCCGAGGATCCGCCCGGCCAGAACACCTTGAGGTCGCGTCCCGAAAGCATTCCGCCCGCGAGGCCTTCGATGATGTCGCGGTAGGTGACGCCGATCTCGATCTCATAATTGCCGGGCTTCTGGACGTCGCCGCTGACGGTCACCATGCGCGTGCCTTTCGCCTTCTCGGTGCCCCGGCTCGCGTATTCGGCGCCGCCGTGGCGGATGATCCACGGCACTGTCGAGAGAGTCTCGACGTTGTTGACGGCCGTCGGCAGGCCCCACGCACCCTTGACGGCCGGGAAGGGGGGCCGGGATCGAGGCTGGGCGCGCTTGCCCTCGAGCGACTCGAGCAGCGCGGTCTCCTCGCCGCAGATGTAGGCGCCGTGGCCGCGGTAAAGCCGGACGTCGAGCGCGTGGTCTGAGCCGAACGGATGGTCGCCGAGGTAGCCCTTGGCGTGTGCTTCGGCGATGGCGTCCCGCAGCATCTCGTACGGGAGGTCGTACTCGCCGCGGATGTAAATCCAGGCCTGGTGGCCTCCGATCGCGAAGCTTGCGATGGCGGCTCCCTCGATCAGCGCGTGAGGGGAGTTCTCCATCAGGTAGCGGTCCTTTGCGCTGCCGGGCTCGGACTCGTCGGCGTTGACCACGATGTACTTGGGACCTGGGTGGTCCTTGGGGACGAACGACCATTTCATCGCGGTCGGGAAGTCCGCACCGCCGCGTCCGCGGAGACCGGAGATCTTGACCTCGTCGATGACCTGCTGCGCGGTCATGGTGGTCACCACCTTGCGTAGAGCCGAATAACCACCAAGCGATTCGTATACGTCAAGCGTGTGCAGATCAGCCTTGGCAAACCATTCGGTCAAGACCGGCCCGCCAACGGTCCCACGTTGCTCAGCCATCGGCTTTCTTCTTTTTGGGAGCGCGCTTGGGCTTGTCCCCCTCCCCCCGTTCAGGGGGGAGGGTCGGGGAGAGGGGCGAGGAAGAAAGTGGCGCTGCCGCGGCAGGCGACCGCCGCTCAGCAACCAGCCCGTCCACCTTCTCCGCCGTCAGGTCGTAGTGATACCGGTGGTCTACCCGGCACATCGGCGCGTACTCGCACGCGCCCATGCACTCGACCTCTTCGTAGGAGAAGAGCCCGTCCTTCGATACCTCGCCCGCCTCGTGCACTCCGATCGCTCCACGCAGGTGCTCGACGAGCTCCTCCGCGCCCCGCAGCGTGCAGCTGAGGTTCGTGCACATGTAGAAGCGATGCTTGCCGATCGGTTCGAGGTGAAACAGCGTGTAGAACGTCGCGACGCCCTCGACGTACCCGGCATCGAGCTGCAGCGCCGTCGCAACCTCGGTCATCGCCTCGGGGGTGAGATAGCCGAGCTCTTCCTGCGCGAGGTCGAGCGCCGGCATCACTGCCGACCGTGGCTGCGGATAGCGCGCGGGTAGTGCTTTTATCTCGTCGATCAGGTGAGCGGATAGCACGCTCGTCGTTTTCATCTGTCGACGTCCCCCAGCACGGTGTCCGCGGACCCGATGATCGCGACCATGTCCGCGACCATGTGGTTCAAAGCCATGCGCTCGAGCGCCTGCAGGTTGACGAACGATGCCGACCTGAACTTCACACGCCGTGGCTTATGCGTACCGTCGCTGACGACGTAGCACCCGTTCTCGCCGCGCCCGGACTCGACCGCCACATAGACATCGCCGGGCGGGACCGAGTAGCCCTCGGTGAAAAGCTTGAAATGGTGGATCACCGCCTCCATCGAGGTCTCGAGCTCCTCACGCGGCGGAGGGAGCATCTTGCGATCGTCCACGTTGACCGGCCCGTCAGGCAGCCTGTCCAGCGCCTGGCGCAGAATCTTGACCGCCTCGCGCATCTCCTTGATCCGCACCAGGTAGCGGCCGTAGCAGTCGCAGTCATCCGAAGTAGCGACCTCGAAGTCGTAGTTCTCGTAGCCCGAATACGGCATGGCCTTGCGCAGGTCCCAGGCGATGCCGGAGCCGCGGATCATGGGCCCGCTCGCGCCCAGCACCTTCGCGTCCTCCGGCGACAGCCGGCCGATGCCGATCGTGCGCGAACGCCAGATCGGGTTCATGGTGAGCAGGTCTTCGTACTCGTCGATATGTCCGGGCATCGCGCGGATGAATTCCTCGAGCATCTCGAGGAAGCGCGGAGTCGCATCAGCCATCACGCCACCGGGCCGGATGTAAGAGGTATGCATCCGGAAGCCGGAGATCTCCTCGTTCATGTCGAGGATCGTGTCGCGCTCTCGGAAGCAGTACATGAGCATCGACATGGCGCCGAGCTCCAGGCCGCTCGTGCCCAGCCAGACCAGGTGAGACGACAGACGCGTGAGCTCCGACATGATTACGCGCAGCGCCTGCGCGCGGGGTGGGACATCAACACCCATCAGCCGCTCGACCGCGAGCGCGTAGGCGAGGTTGTTGATGGGAGGCGAGAGGTAGTCGTGGCGGTCGGTGACCACCACGCCCTGCTGCCAGCGCAGGGCCTCCATCTGCTTCTCAATCCCTGTGTGCAGGTAGCCGATGACCGGCTTCACGCGGCGGACCTGCTCGCCGTCGAGGTCGACGATGAGGCGAAGCACGCCGTGGGTCGATGGGTGATGCGGCCCGAAGTTGACGGTGAGCAGCTCTCCGCCGAATGCGCCTTGCTCGCCCGTCTTGATGATCGTCACGCCCTCGGAGACAGTCACGCGTCCTCGGGGGCGGTCTGCCAGGTCTGATGCTCTTCCGAGAATTCGACCACCTCGCCGCCGACCGGGTAGTCGCGCCGTAGCGGGTGGCCGACCCAGTCGTCCGGCATGAGGATGCGGCTCAGGTCGGGGTGGTCGTTGAAGACGACTCCGAAGAGGTCGTACGTCTCCCGTTCGTCCCAGTTGGCGGGCGGATACAGCTCGCTCACCGAGTCGATGTGCGGAGGATCGCCGTCGACGAACGCGCGCACGCGCAACATCTCCTTTGTCTCGATGTTGCGCAGCTGGTAGATGAGCTCGTAACGCCCCGGCCACGTGCGTGACGCGTCGGCCAGGTGGTCGACGCACGTGAGGAAGACGAGCAGGCGGTAGCCATCGTCTTTCATCGACTGGAGGGCTTCCTTGATGTTGGCGGCGTCCACGGTGATCCAAGAATCACCAGCGCTCACGCCCTTCTCGACTACGAGGGTTTCTGCGGACAACAGGGGCCCCCGCGAATTCACGGCGCAGCCTCTGAATTCGTGGGGTTTATCACTGGCGCGGCATGATCCCCTGCGCTTTGATCCGCTCCTGCAGGATCATCAGCGCGTTCAGCAAGTCCTCGGGCCGCGGCGGGCAGCCTGGGATGTAGACGTCGACCGGCACGATCTTGTCCACGCCCTGCAGGAGGGCGTAGTTGTTGAACACCCCGCCCGTCGATGCGCACGCGCCCATCGAGATGACCCACTTCGGTTCCGGCATCTGGTCGTAGACCGTTCGGAGCACCGGCGCCATCTTCTGTGAGACGCGACCCGAGACGATCATCAGGTCGGACTGCCGCGGCGAAGCGCGCATCGCCTCCGAACCGAAGCGACCGATGTCCAGGCGCGGCGTCGCCGTTGCGATCATCTCGATAGCGCAGCAGGCGAGGCCGAACTGCGCGGGCCACACCGAGTTGCCCCGCCCCCAACCGACCAGCTTTCCCAGCGTGGTCGTCAGCACGTTCTGTCCGAGCGACTCGGCGAGTTCTTCTAGTCCCATTCCAACCCTCCCTTGCGCCAGATGTGCGCGAGAGCGACGAGCAGGATGCCCATGAAGACGCCCATCTCGATCAGGCCGAACCACTTGAGCTGGCGCAGCAGTACCGCCCACGGGTAGAAGAAGACGGCTTCTACGTCGAAGATGATGAACAGCATCGCCGTGAGGTAGAAGCGCACCGACATGCGGCGGTGGGCCGGGGAGTCGGGGACGATGCCCGACTCATATGGATTGAGCTTGGCCTTGTATGGCTTGGAGGGGCCGAGCACGAAGCTCAGCGTCACCAATGCTCCCAGGAGTCCGAGAACGATGAGGACGAAAATCAAAAGTGGGACGTAGCTCTCGAGCAAGTTTCCGAAGCGGCCTCAGGTGTGGGGCTCTTGGGGACGGGATTAATTCTATAAGGGTCTACAAACCGGGCAGGCAGGCCTGCCCGGTGGGGGAGTGACACGGTGTCTGTTGGTGATTGGAATTGGAGGGCTGAGTGACGGCCGGAATGAATCCGGCCTAAGGCTCCATTTCGTCTAGATCTTATCTAGGCGTCCTTGTGGTGGTGCTCAATCTTGGTCCCGCGTGACAGCGTTGCGTGGATGGGGCAGTAGCGGTTGCAGGCCATGTCGAGGGCCTTCTCAACCAGGTCCTTGTCGAACTTGCCATCCCAGCCGATGTGAAACGTGACGTCGATCTTGTTGAACGCGCGCGGCCACTCCTTGTCCTGCTCACCCTCGACCTCGACCTCCATCGACTTGACCGGCTGCTTGAACTTCTTCAACAGCAGCACGGCGTTGAGCCCGGTGCAGCCGCCCAGCGCGCCGAGCAGCATCTCGGTCGGACGCATCGCGGTGTCGTCGCCGAAGACCGGCGGCTCATCGATGGCCGCGGAGTGACCGGACGCCGACTCGATGTCGAACCGGACCTTCTGACCCGCCCATTTGGCGGTGATCTTCGCCATCTCTAGGCAACATCCTGACGAGAAAGCAGGATGGTCGTCAGCGCCACGCCGGCCAGGGTGACGGCTGCGAGCACGATCACCGAGGGCCACAGATCGGCTTCGATGGCCCCCGGCACGGTCTGGTTGCCCATGTGCGCCAGCAGTGACTCGGCGTAGTGACGGATGGAAAGCGCGGCGGGGCCTTTGCCCAGGCTGGCAACGCCCGCCTCCCAGATGAGGACGTAGCCCAGGCCGAAGATAAGGGCGTGCCTCACGCGTAGCCCGAAGGCCGTGAACACCGCGGTGTACGCGCAGGCGGCCATAGCCGTGGATGCTGTGATGGCCCAGAACGCCTGCCAGCCCGCACCGGCCAGCGCGATCGCGAGCCAGACCGGCCCGAGCGTGAGGGGCAGGACCACGGTCAGCGTCGCGGCCAGGGCGACCAGTACCACCTTCCAGCGCGCGACCGGCCGCAGCCACACATAGACGAGGGTTCCGTCCTGGGCGAGATCGCCCAACGACGATGTCGAGAAAACAAGGGCGACGACCGGGACGTAGAGCGCCAGCGCGGCCAGGTCGAGCAGCGCGTAGACGTCCGTCTCGCGGTTCGTGTAGTCGCTGACGCGGACCGCGTACGCGATGAGATCGAGCAAGGCGCCCCCGGCGAGGAAGGCGAGCAGCCTTCCGCGGGTGACCGATGTTCGCAGCAGGATCCGGTAGAGGGAGATCATGGCGAGCGCCTCGCCACGAGATACCTGAAAACGCTCTCGAGGTCGTCGTCGAGCGGCGCCACCTCGAGCAGCCGCACACCGAGCTCCAGGGTCAGGCGCGGCAGCTGGCGCCGGAACGGCGACACCGTCCACGTGTCGATGACGATCGCGTTGTCGCCGGCGGTCTGAACAGCGGAGACCGTGCCCGAACCCATGAGTCCTGAGGCAAGTCGCAGCGGGTCGGTGGAACGAAGCCGGATGCGGTGCGGCCGGTCGTCGAGAAGCTGGCGGATCGCGTGGAAATCGCCTTCGGCGGCGAGCTTGCCCTCGGCCAGAACGAGCACCGTCGAACTGAGCTCCTGGACCTCTTCGAGCACATGGCTCGAGACGAGCACGCACCGGTCCTCCCTACCAAGCCGGATGAACAGCTGCGCCATCCGCGAGCGCTGTCGAGGGTCGAGCCCGTTCAAGGGCTCGTCGAGGATAAGGATCCGCGGCCCGTGCACGATCGCCTGGGCGATCTTGACGCGCTGGCGCATCCCCTTCGAGAAGCTGCTGAGGTGCCGATCATCGTTCGGGTCCAGCTCGACCGTCTCGATCGCGGTGCGGGCTGCAGCTTCTGGATCCGGCAGTCCCTGCAGAGCGGCGGCCATGGCGACGAACTCGAGCACGTTCACGCCGGGCGGTAGGCGCTCCTGCTGCGGCACAAGGCCGATGTCCTTGCGGATCTCGCCCGAGGTGCGCGGGTCCTTGCCCATGACCCGCACCGAACCCTGGGAGGGGGACGTGAGCCCGCACATGATGCGGATCAGCGAGGACTTGCCGGCGCCGTTGGGTCCGAGCAGCGAACTCACGCCGCGTCCGATCGTTGCCGTCAATCCGCTCAGTGCGACCACGCCGCCGTACCACTTGGCCACGTTCTTGATCTCGATCACCTGCGTCCCTCCGCGCGGTAGCGAACGAGCAGCAACCCGATCGCCACCAGAACCCATGCCGTGGCGGCGGCGGCCATCTGCCAGGTAGGGACGTTGATTGTGCTGAAGCTTTGATAGAAACGGAAGACGAGCTGGAACGGCAGCTGGTTGACGTTGAGAAGGGCGACCCAATCCGGTGCCTTGAGCGGGCCCTGCAAGATGCCGAGGGCAGCACCGGTGAGCAGGAAGCCCAGGATGATCCCGGCCGCCGCGAATGAGTTGCGGTCGGTGAGGCTCGAGATCGCAACCGCGACCGACCCGAAGAAGACGGCCAGCATCAGCCCGCTTCCGACGACCTCGGCGAGGGTCTCGAGGCTCTTGACCAGACCGTCGGGCCCATGGCCGAAGAGTGAGTAGCCCGCGAACTCGATCAGCACAGGGCCTGTGGTGATGATGGCCAGCACGGCCCAGACGGCGACCAGCTTCGCGACGATGTAGGTCGTCGGGCCGAGGTTTGACGTCATATACATCCGCAGGGTTCCGTGCCTGCGATCTGGGCAGATCAGCTCCGGCGCGGTCAGCGCCACGAAGACGTAGATCGCTGCCGTGATGAACTGGTAGAAGTCCGGGTAGCCCGGCAGCTGGGTACCGGGCGGGGCGACGGTGACGACCACGATCAGGATCAGGCTGGGCAGGTAGGCGATCGCGATGACGATGATCGGGACGATCTTGTAGCGCGCGCTCCGCTTCAACCCGAGGACCCACAGGATCGAGTGCAGGACCAGCGTCCAGAAGGAATAGACGACCCCGAGCCGCGAGCCCTCGTAGTGCTGGAACCTGCGATCGGCGATCTGGGCCTGGGCGCTCATCGAGTCGGCGCCTCCTCGAGGTCGAAGAGGTCGCCCAGCGTGGCTGCGCCCTGCTCCATCCGGCGCAGCTCGAGATCGAGCTTGACGACCCCTGCCACGACGGCGTCATGGACGCCTTCCGCGGAACCTGGCACGGTGAGGCGAAGGTCGTCCTTGGCTGCGGCGGCGAAACCCCTGGAGGCAAGAAGCGCCGCAAGGCGCTGGGCGCCTACGACCACCTCGACCACCAATGGCGTCTCGCCGCCGAGAAGACTTTTCACGCTGCCGCTGCGAGCGACCTTGCCGCCTTCGAGCATCAGGATGTTGTCGCTCACCTGCTCGACCTCACCCAGGAGATGCGAGGAGATGAGGACCGTGAACCCGAGCTCGGTGCCGATGCGCCGCACGAGCGCGAGCATGTCGTCGCGCTGGATCGGGTCGAGGCCGTTGGTGGGCTCGTCGAGGAGCACGAGCTCCGGGTCGTGGACCAGGGCTTGAGCCAGCTTGACGCGCTGGCGCTGCCCGGTGGACATGGTGCCGATGGGCCGGAAGCGTTCCTCGCCGAGCCCAACCTCGAACAGGACCTCGCTCGCGCGGACGACCGCGGATCGATGCGGGATGCCACGCATCTCGGCGAAGTGCCTGACAAGCTCGCTGGCCTTCACGTCAGGAGGGAAGCGGTCGTCCTCCGGTGCATAGCCGATCCGCTGGCGCAGCCGGTAGCCGGCCTTCAACGGGTCCATCCCTAGGACCTCGAGCTTCCCCGCGTCGGGACGGAGGACTCCCAGCAGGAGGCTGATCAGCGTCGTCTTGCCGGCGCCGTTGGCGCCGAGAAGGCCGGTGACTCCCTTCTGCAGCTCGAAGGAGACGTCGCTCAGCGCGAGGACGTGGCCGAACTTGCGCTGCACGTGGTCGGCAGATGCGATCGCCGCCATTGCCGCGGAAGTCTAGCGAGGCGGGGACCAATAGACTCAACGGGCATCGATGCCTGACGACGTACGTTCCCGTTTCGCACCGGTCGCGGCCAACTACACGCGTTCGAGCTTCCACGCGTCGTCGGAACGCCTGCAGGAGGTGCTGGACCTCGCCCGGCCCAAACCAGGTGACCTCGCGCTCGACGTGGCCACGGGCACTGGCAACACCGCGTTCGCCCTCGCGCCGCACGTGCGCCGTGTGATCGGCCTCGACTTGACACCCGAGATGCTGGAACAGGCTCGGCGCCTCACGGCCGAGCGTGGGATCAAGAATGCGGACTGGATGCTGGGCGACGTGGCGGACCTGCCATTCGCGGACGACACATTCGACCTGTACACGGTTCGCGCGGCGCCGCATCACTTCGCCGACGTCGAAGCCTTCCTTAATGAGGCGTTTCGCGTGCTCAAGCCCGGCCGCGACGCCGCTTTCATCGACTGCTCTCCGCCGGCCGCCGCGCGCGAGGTGCTCCACGAGGTCGAGCTTCGGCGCGACCCGTCCCATGTCAGGGCTCTGACCGTCGACGAATGGGCCGGCCACTTCGAGCGCGCGGGCTTCGAGATGGAGGGGGCGGCGCTGCGCGAGCTCGACTGGGACTACGACGAATGGATGCGCAACATGGCGGTCGACCCGGCGCTGGCAGAGGAGCTCGCGGGCGTCATCGAGGCGGCGACAGGCGATGCGCTTGTGCAGCTGCACCCTGAGCGCCGCGAAGGGAGGCTGCGGCACGCGTACTGGCACTGCCTGATTCGCGCCCACAAACCGGGATGAGCCGCGGGCTGCTGGCCGCTGGAGAGCTCGTACTTCTGATCGACAAGGTCGGCCGCCGGCACCGCGTGCGCCTCAAAGCCGGCGAGCGACACTCTCTCCACAACGGGGTGATCGACCACGACGCGCTGATCGGCCGGCCTGAAGGCGTGATCGTCACGACACAGATGGGCGCGCGGATGCTGGCCGTTCGACCGACATTCGCCGAGCAGGTCACCGGCCGCCAGCGCCAGGCGCAGCCGATCTACCCCAAGGACCTCGGCGCCATCCTGATCGGGGCGGACATCCACCCGGGCGCGAAGGTGCTGGAGGCGGGCACGGGAACGGGCGCGCTCACGCTGGCGGTGCTGCGAGCGGTGGGTTCCGAAGGGCACCTGGTGAGCTACGAGCAGCGAGAGGAGTTCCAGGAGGCGGCCAGGAAGGCGATCGTAGAGACCCTCGGCGGCCTGCCGGACAACCTCACCCTGAAGCTGGGCGACGCCTACCTGGGGTTCGAGGAGCGCGATCTCGACAGGGTGCTGCTGGATCTCCCCGAACCATGGCAGGCGGTGCCTGGCGCGAAGCTGGCGCTGCGTCCGGGCGGCATCGTCTTCGCATTCAGCCCCAACGTGAGCCAGGTCCAGAGGTTCTTCGACTGCCTACGCGAGGTCCGCGGCTTCGGGATGCTCGAGGTCTTCGAGCTGCTGCAGCGAGGCTGGACCGTGCGCGGGAGGAGCATGCGGCCGTCCCACCGGATGGTCGCCCACAGCGGATTCCTGTGCTTCGCGCGCCGCCTGGCCGAGGACGAGCTGTTCGAGCCGGAGGGGGAGGGCTTCAGATGAGATGGGTGGTCCACGGCGAGCGGGCGGTGTACGAGAGCCCGTGGGTGTCGGTGGCGCTCGTCGACGTCGAGGTGCCGGGCGGTGAGCGCTTCGAGCACCACGTGGTGCGGATGCCAGGCGACGCTTCAGGCGTCGTGGCCGTCGCCGGCGAACGCGTGCTGCTCATCCACCGGCACCGCTTCATCACGGATTCGACCGGTTGGGAGATCCCGGCGGGACGGGTCGAGGCGGGCGAGGACCCGATCGAGGCCGCACGGCGGGAGACGCTGGAGGAAACCGGCTGGCGGCCAGGTCCGCTCTCCCTGCTCTTTTCTTACCTTCCCTCTATCGGCTTGATCGACCAGCGGTTCAACATCTTCCTGGCCGGCGGCGCCGAGCATGTTGGCGAGCCACCGGACTCGAGCGAATCCGACCGGGTCGAGTGGATTCCCATCTCGGAGCTGCCGGCGCTCATCCGGAAGGGTCAGATCCAGGACGGATACAGCCTGACCGCCTTGCTGTGGTACCTCCAGCTGGGGGTGCAGGCGCAAAGCACCGAAACCTAGCGGGCGGCTGGGCCGTTTCATCTGAGTGAGGCGCCGCGCCAAGCTACTGGCCCTGCCTGTCGTCGCAGCTTTCGTCTTCGCCATCGGCGCCTCTCTTTTCATCTTTCGCCACGCGCTCGCTCTCGCATTCGACCCTGGCTCGTGTGGCTGCGGCGGAGGCTAGGTCCACCGCCCCGGATCCCGCGACGGGCTAGCATTTGGAGCGATGAGCTCATTCGGTGACGGGTCGCGCAAGCCGCTGCAGGTTACGGTCACCGGCGCCGCCGGGCAGATCGGCTATGCGCTGCTCTTCCGGATCGCCTCGGGCCAGCTGCTGGGCCCTGACCAGCCGATCGTGCTGCGGCTGCTCGAGATCGAGCCGGCGATGAAAGCCCTGGAAGGGGTGGCGATGGAGCTCGACGACGGCGCCTTCCCGCTGCTGCACGACATGGTGCTGACCAGCAAGACAGAGGAGGCGTTCGACGGCACGAACTGGGCGCTGCTTGTCGGCTCTGTCCCGCGCAAGGCCGGGATGGAGCGCGGCGATCTCCTTTCCGTAAACGGCGGGATCTTCGGACCGCAGGGCAAGGCGATCGCGAAGCGGGCGGCGAGCGACGTGCGGATCCTCGTCGTCGGCAACCCGTGCAACACCAACTGCTACATCGCGCGCTCGAACGCGCCTGAGATCCCGGCCGAAAGGTGGTTTGCGATGACCCGCCTGGACGAGAACCGGGCGAAGATCCAGCTGGCGAAAAAGGCGAAGGTTCCGGTCAGGGTCATCTCGAACATGGCGATCTGGGGCAACCACTCGACGACTCAATACCCCGACGCCCGGAACGCGCGCATCGCGGGCGCGGCCGTCTTCGATGTGGTCTCCGACCACGGGTGGTTGAAGAAGGAGTTCATCAGCAGCGTCCAGACGCGGGGCGCGAAGGTGATCGAGGCCCGAGGCCTGTCCTCCGCGGCTTCGGCCGCCAACGCCGTGATCGACTCAGTGAACAGCATCCGCACGGCGACGCCTTGGGGGGACTGGCACTCGCTCGCCGTGGTCAGCCACGGGGAGTACGGCGTGCCGGAGTGGCTTCAGTTCGGGTTCCCCGTCCGCTCCGACGGAACCAGCTGGGAAGTGGTCCCAGGCCTGGAGCACGACGACGCCGCCAAGGATCGGATCAGGATCACCACCGAGGAGCTGGTGCAGGAGCGGGACCTCGTGAAGGAGCTGGTCCCGAGCTAGTTCCAGCGAGGCGGCCCCCCACCCTGCCCTGCCCCCTGGCGGGGGAGGGAATCTTTCGACCTATTCTTGATCGAATGAGCGTCACGCTCGACCGGCACAGCTTCCCTTTCACGGCAATCGTGGGTCAGGAGTCCATGAAGCTCGCCCTGATCCTCAACGCTGTCGTGCCGACGATAGGCGGTGTCCTCATCCGCGGGGAGAAGGGAACCGGCAAATCGACCGCCGTCCGCGGCCTGGCCCGCCTACTGCCCGAGCACGAGGTCGTCGAGGGCTGCCACTTCGGCTGCGACCCCGCCGCCCTCGAAGCGCTCTGCGCCGGCTGCCGGCTCAGGCTTGAGGCCGCAGGCGTGCTGCCATCACACAAGCGCCGCATGCGGGTCGTCGAGCTCCCCATCAACTCTTCCGAGGACCGCGTGGTCGGGACGATCGACATCGAAGCCGCCCTGCGCACAGGGACAAAGCGCTTCGAGCCCGGAGTCCTCGCCGACGCCAACCGCAACATTCTCTACGTCGACGAGGTCAACCTCCTGGACGATCACATCGTCGACGTCCTGCTCGACGCCGCTGCCATGGGCGTCAACGTGGTGGAGCGCGAGGGCGTGTCGTTCGCCCATCCATCGCGGTTCATCCTCGTCGGGACGATGAACCCGGAAGAGGGCGAGCTGCGGCCGCAGCTCCTCGACCGGTTCGGTCTGTGCGTCGACGTCGAAGGCATCCGCGATCCCGACGAGCGCGTGCTGATCGCCGAACGCGACGCGGCTTTCAAGCGTGGCGACCACGAATTCGCAAACGAGTTCGCCGCCGCCGACCATAACCTGTCCCGCGCCCTGGCGGAGGCGATCGCCGCGGTGAAGCACGTACGGGTCACCCACGGCCACGCGCGGCTCATCTCTTCGATCTGCGTCGAGGCGGCGGTGCTCGGGCATCGCGCGGACGTCGTCATCGACCACGCCTCGCGCGCCCTTGCCGCGTATCGGCGGCACGCCACTCCAAGCCGGGAGGACATCTACGACGCCGCGACCCTGGCGCTCGCCCATCGCGCAAGGCAGCCGCTGCGCCGGGATCAGGACGAGACCAGCTCGCCCGAACAGGGCGAGCAGCAGGAAGGTTCCAAACCGTCGGAGTCCGAACCTGGGGATCCGCAGGCATCGGAGAGCGAGTCCGGAGCGGACGCGTCCGCCGAGGCGAGCGCCAGCGCATCGGACAGCGGTGAGCAGACCGCCGGAAGCGACCAGGGGATGACCACCGGAGGCTCAGCCGGTAACGAATCGTCGCCCGACGCCCTCGAGACGTTCAACCTGAAGCGGATCGACCTGCCGCGCCAGCGCCGCGTGCGCAAGCAGGGCGGCAAACGGTCGGCGAGCCAGACCGCCGATCGGCGGGGACGGTACGTGCGCGCCGAGCCAAAGGCGAAGGTCAACGACCTCGCCATCGACGCGACTGTACGAGCTGCCGCACCGATGCAGAAGAGGCGCGGCCGCATCGCCGGCGAGCGGCTGATGCTCGAGCGCGAGGACCTGCGCCAAAAGGTCCGCGAGCGGAAGATCGGGAACCTTATCGTGTTCGTGGTCGACGCGTCGGCCTCGATGGACGCCGAGCAGCGCATGGCGGCGACGAAGGGCGCCATCCTCTCGCTCTTGCAGGACGCGTACGTGCGGCGTGACCGCGTGGCCGTCGTCATCTTCAAGAACCGGACGGCCGAGGTCGTGCTCCGTCCCACCTCCAGCGTGTCACTCGCGCGCCGCCGGCTGGAGAAGCTTTCGGTCGGCGGGACCACCCCGCTGACGCATGGGCTGATGGCCGGATACAAGGTCGTGAAGACCGAGCTGTTGCGCGACCCGACGATCCGCCCGCTGCTAGTGCTCATCAGCGACGGCCGCGGCAATATTTCGATGTTCAAGGAGGAGCCGCTGGTGGAGGCCCAGAAGGTGGCGGCGCTGATCGACTCGGAGCACATCGACGCCCTGGTCATCGACTCGGCGCGCGACTACAGCCACCTGCCATCGGTGCAGCACCTCGCCAGGGTCGCGCCGATGTACCAGACCTACGCCATCAACGCGTGCGCCGACCTGGCGGAGCGGATGGGCGCGCGCTACTACGGCCTGTACGACCTGTCGCGCGACGAGATCGCCTCGGCGGTCGAGAGGGAGCTGAGCAGAGGCCGCTAATTCCCTCCCCCGTCAGGGGAGGGCCGGGGTGGGGGGCGGTGGGCCCGGTAACATCACTGGAGATGGCAATCGACCGCTACTCGTATCCCTTTACCGCGATCGTCGGTCAGGAACAGATGAAGCTGGCCCTGGTCTTGAACGCGATCAACCCGTCCATCGGCGGGGTGCTGATCCGCGGCGAGAAGGGCACGGGCAAGTCCACCGCGGTGCGCGCCCTGGCGAAGCTCTTGCCCGACCAGCAGGTGGTCGAGGGCTGCCACTTCGGATGCCATCCGGACGACCCCGAGGACTGGTGTCTCGACTGCCGCGAGCGGGCGCGCGCGGGCGCTCTTCCGGTCACCACGCGGCGCATGCGGGTCGTGGAGCTGCCGATCAACGCCTCGGAGGACCGCGTGGTCGGGACGATCGACCTCGAGGCTGCCTTGAAAGAGGGCTCGCGTCGATTCGAGCCGGGCGTGCTCGCCGAGGCCAATCGCAACATCCTCTACGTCGACGAGGTCAACCTGCTCGACGACCACATCGTGGACGTGCTCCTCGACGCCGCCGCGATGGGCATCAACACCGTCGAGCGCGAGGGCGTGTCGGTCTCGCACCCGTCGCGCTTCATCCTCGTCGGGACGATGAACCCCGAGGAGGGTGAGCTTCGACCGCAGCTGCTCGACCGGTTCGGGCTGTGCGTCGACGTGGAAGGCATTCGCGACATCGACCAGCGCGTGGCGATCGTGGAGAAGCGCGCCGGCTGGGAGGACGACCCAAACCTCTTCTACCAACAGCACGCCGAGTCGGAGCAGAGCGTCCGCTCGCAGATCGCCGAAGCGATCGCGACTTTCCCCGAGGTCTCGCTGCCGCGTGAGATCCTGCGCCTCATCGCGCAGATCTCGATCGCGCTCGAGGTGGACGGGCACCGCTCGGACCTCGTGTGCGCGCGCGCCGCGCAGGCGAAGGCCGCATACGACAGCGCCGACAAGGTCGCCGTAACCCACGTCGGCGATGTCGCCGAGATGGTGTTCGCGCACCGTGTGCACTCGGTGCCGTTCGGCAAGGGTGGTCCGAACCTGGGTGAGGTGATCACCCGCATGATCGGCCAGGCGTGACCGCTTCGACCGAAGCCACCATCACGGCTTTCAACGAGGCGTTCGGCCGACACGACGTCGACGCTGTGATGGCGCTGATGACCGACGACTGCATCTTCGAGAACACGCTTCCGACGCCTGACGGCGAGCGCCAGGTCGGTCAAAAAGCAGTGCGTGAATTCTGGAACCAGTTCTTCCGCGACTCACCCCACGCCGCGTTCGAGACCGAGGAGATGGTGGTCGCGGGCGATCGCGCAACCGTGCGCTGGCGCTTCGACTGGGGCGATGGCCACATTCGCGGGATCGACCTTTTCAAGGTGCGAGACGGCAAGGTTGCCGAAAAGCTCTCGTACGTCAAAGGCTGAGCCGTTACCTTCTGATCCGCTGAAGCGTCATCTCTGATATGCCCGGGCGGTGGCGGCATCTGACTGTTTCGACCGCGATGGTCCCGCTATTCCTGGCGGCGTGTGGCGAGGCTCCGCCAGACCCGGTAGTGCAACACGTGTCGATGAACCTGACCGACGCGTCGGCCGGGTTCGGCCTCGAACTGGTGGATCGACTGCTGGCCGCGCCCGACGCCGGCAACGTGTTCATCTCGCCGCTGAGCGCAACGCTCGCGCTGAGCATGGCGGCTTCCGCTGCCCGCGATGACACCCAGACCGCCTTCCTCAAGACCCTGGGACTCGACCCGACCGTCGATCCGAGCACCCAGGCCCGCCAGACCATCGACCGTCTGCTGCAAAGCGACGCCAACGCCCAGCTCGAGCTTGCGCAGGCCGTTTGGGCTAAAAAGGGCCTGCCGCTGACCCCTGAATACGTCGCAAAGCTGCGCAGCGACTACCGCGCCCAGATCGCGAACCTCGACTTCACCTCGCCCGATGCGCCGAATGTGGTCAACCGCTGGGTCGACAACGCGACCCATCACAAGATTCCGCAGCTGGTGGACTCGTTCGATCCGGCCACCGTCGCCTACCTCGTCAACGCAACTTACTTCCACGCGCTTTGGGCGACCGAGTTCCAGACCTCTTCCGAGCCTGTCGATTTCCACACCTTCTCGGGCGCGACCGTGAGCGTGCCGATGATGAAGCGAGATGAAAGCGTCACCGAGCTGTGGACGCCCGACTACATTGGGGAGGTTCTTCCCTACAAGGGCGGGCGGTTCAGCATGGTGCTGCTGCTGCCCCCGAAAGTGCTGTCGCCAGGTGGCTTCACAAGCCTCCTGACCAAGACCAATTGGGACCAGGCTCTTGGCTACCTTCATAACAGCGTGGGGCCCTCCCTGGGCGGGTCTTGCAAGCCGTGGGCAAGCGGGCCCGACGTTCACGTTGACTGCGATGGGTCGCTGGTGATGCCGAAGTTCAAGCTCGACTACAGTGCCAACCTCCTTCCATCCCTCGTGGCCATGGGCATGCCCGTCGGCGATCTTTCCGACATTTGCTCGGGCTGCTTCATCTCGAGCGTCGCGCAGAAGACGCATCTCGAGGTGGACGAGAAAGGGACGACGGCCGCCGCGGCCACTGGCGGCTCCGTCGCGACGGCGCTGCGAATCCCCACCATCGTCGACCATCCATTCGCCCTCGCCTTGATCGACAACGCGACCGACGCCCCGCTCTTCCTCGGAGCGATCGGGCAGCTCTGAGGTAGATCCCCTAAGAACAGATGGCAGGAACCCCCGGGCGCCGGTTCTAGACTTTTGCGAGTGTCCGCATCCCAGGAACAGGCCCTCGAACCTCAGCGCGCCGCTGAGCTCCTCGGCCGGATCGAAGAGAACGTCCATCGGGTCATCGTGGGCAAGAAGCGCGTGGTCCGGCTGGCCATCACCGGGCTCATCGCCGGTGGACACGTCCTGCTGCAGGACCTGCCGGGCACGGGCAAGACGATGCTTGCGCGCGCGCTCGCGACCTCGGTGGGTGGGACCTTCCGGCGCATCCAGTGCACCCCCGACCTGCTTCCCTCAGACATCACGGGCTCCAGCATCTTCAACCAGAAGGAGCTCAGCTTCGAGTTCATACCCGGGCCGATCTTCGCCAACGTCGTGCTAGCGGACGAGGTCAATCGCGCGACTCCGCGCAGCCAGTCCGCTTTGCTCGAGGCCATGGGCGAGAGCCAGGTCACCGTGGAGGGAACGACAAGGACTCTCGAGCGTCCTTTCTTCGTCATCGCCACGCAGAACCCGACCGAGTTTCACGGCACGTATCCGTTGCCGGAATCGCAGCTCGACCGCTTCATCCTGTCGGCCGAGATGGGGGCGCCCACCGATGCCGAGGCGATGGAGGTGCTCGCTCGGCGCGAGCACGGCGACCCGATCGGCGAGCTCGCCGGCGTGGTCGACCTGGGTGAGGTGCGCGAGCTGCAGGACGCGTGCCTGCGCGTCGTGGCGGCGCCGGCGATCCGGACCTACATCGTCTCGCTGCTCCAGGGCATCCGCGCCCGGCCCGACGTCCTGCTGCCGGCCAGCATGCGATCGGGCGTTTACCTGCAGCGCGCCGCGCAGGCGTGGGCGCTGTTCGAAGGCCGGGACTTCGTCCTTCCCGACGACGTGAAGCTGCTCGCCGTGCCGGTGCTGGCCCACCGCCTGAGCATGCGCGGCCGTGCCAGGGCGGACGAGATGATCCAGCAGCTGGTCGCCTCTCTTCCCTTGCCACCCCTGAGGCAGCACTGAGGCCAACCCCCAGGCTTTTTGGCGCGCTCGCCCTTGCCGCAGTGGTCGAATACTACGGCACGACGTCTGAGGTCCCGTGGCTGTTCCTGCTCGCGAGCTGGATCGCCGCGCTCTGCCTGGCGTCGTTCGTCTACACCCTGTGGAACCGCGCCGGCCTCCGGCTGCACCTCAGCGTGCACGGCACCAGCGCCGCACCAGGCTCGCCGGTCGGGGACCTGCCCGAGTACCTGCTCCGCAACTCGCCGCTGCCTGAGCCGATCTTCGAGGGCGACGGCGTCGTGATGGAGGTTGGACTCGACACCACCGGAGCCCCTCGAGGTCCGGCCCGCCTGATCGGCTTCATCGGTTCGGAGCAGATCAGCGCCGCCACCGGGCTGGTGCCCAGATCAGGCTGGAGGCATACGGTCGAGCTGCAGGGGCTGCGGCGCGGACCGGTCGGCGCCCGCGCGTGGATCCTCGAGTCGAGCGACCTCGCCGGCCTGTTCCGCAGCCGTCGCGCCAACCCCGACGCTGAGGTCGCGCTTGTGCTCCCCCGGTTTGCCTCGCTGGCTCGCCGGCCCCAGGCTCGGGACCTCGAGGCGAGCGTGGCGGCCCCGCGCGCCGGTTCCGGCACCGAGATGTTCGGGGTACGCGAGTACCGGCCGGGGGACTCTCTGCGCAGGATCCACTGGCGATCAAGCGCCCGGCATGGAGAGCTCATCGTGCGCGAGTACGAGCCGCCCGGCGTCCAGACGCTCGGCATCTTCTGCGACCCCGAACCGCCCGGCTCAGCAGTGGCGGACCAGGTCGCCCGCCTGGCTGCATCGGAAGCGTGGGACTGTATCCGCAATGGCGGCCGGGTCATGTTGTGGGGGCCGGGTCTCACGCCCAGCGAGCGCGGTGATGGCCGCTCGCTGTGGGCGGCTCTCGAGTGGCTGGCGCGCTACCCCACGCGGGCCGCCGCCGGCCAGGACGCGGATCCGCCAAGGGTCACCGAGGCGGTGGCCGTCACCGGCAGCGCTCAGCCAGAGGTCGTGGAAGCGCTCGAGATGGTCAGGCGTCGGGGAGGCATGGTGCGCGCCTGGGTGGTTGAGCCGGGCGCGCGCAGGGCGCCCCATTTATTCACGGATTTGGACCTGGATGGACCTGTGCAGCACGTCGGCACGGATTGGCCGTTGTGAGGCTCCGGCTGCCGGCCTCGCCGGTCGAGAACTCACTCGAAGGCCGGGCGTTCGTCTTCTCGGGCTTTTGCGTCGCGGTGCTCGCGATCGTCCTCTACGGGCAGGACTACGTCGTGCCGGCGGCCGGCGTCGCGGCGACGGCCGTCGGCCATGTCGTCAGCTACAGGGGAAGATCGCGCAAACGCAGCGTGCTCGGCCAGGCGCTGCTGGCAACCCTGGTTTTTGCCGGCCTGGCCTACTTCGTCGCCGACTCGGTCCTCGCCCTTTTCGGAGGGGTGCTGCCCCAGGCGAACTTCGCGATCGCGCTCGTGGCGGTGACGAGCTTCGACCTCAAGACCCGTCGCAACTGCTACTCGAGTCTGTGGATCAGCCTCGCGATCCTCTACCTGGCGGCGGTTTACGCCTGGGACTATCCGTTCGGGATCCTGGTCGGGCTCTGGGCCGTCTGCCTCGCAGGTTTCTGGATGGCCTCGCACCTGCGCCGCATGCAAGCGCGGCTGAGCGCTCCCCCCGCGGCGCTGGCTGCGGTCGTGCTCGGCGCGCTCGGGGTCGGCCTCGCCGGGTTTGTGCTGATTCCGCAGCCGGCGTCGTTCGCGCCCACTCCGCTCGTGGTCTCCCTGCCCAACTTCGTGAGCTTCAAAGGCGAGCTGGAAAACCCGGCGCTGCCGCTGGTGCAGATCAGCGGCGATCCTTCGGGCGCGACGAGCAGCGTCGACCTTCACTTTCGAGGCCGTCTCGGCGACACCCCCGTGATGTACGTTCGCACCGGCGCGCCGGCCTACTGGCGCGGACTGGTTTTCGACACCTACCAGGGCGGCATCTGGACGGCGTCCACCCGCGGGTTCCGTGAGATGCAGTCCTTCATCCCGCCGCGCTTGTTTCCACCGGCGCCGCCCAACAACCTCGGCACCTTCGTGCAGGTCTTTCGCGTCTTGCGCCCGCTCCCGGGGGTGATCAACGCCGCCTATCCGATCGAGAGTCTGTATGCGCCGGTCACGTCGCTGCGCGAAGACTCCTATGGGACCTTCTTCACGCCGGACCTGCTGCGGCCGGGTCAGACCTACAGCGTTGTTTCCTACCTGCCCAACCTGACGGCCAAGGAGCTCCAGAACGAGCCTGTCGCGAATGCTGCGCAGTTCATCAACCCCATCTACCTCGACGCGGGCGAGCTGTCGCAGCAGGCGCGCGGCCTCGCGCTCACGGCAGTGGGTGGACACACCACCACCGAGTTCGACGAGGTGATGGCGCTGACGAACTACATGCAGGCCAATTTCCGATATTCGCAGCAGCTTGGGCACGTCCCGGCGGGACGCGACCCGGTCGATTGGTTCCTGTTCGACGTGAAGATCGGCTACTGCGAGCAGTTCGCCACCGCAGAGACGCTGATGCTGCGCAGCCTTGGCATCCCCGCCCGGCTGGCCACCGGCTATTCCACCGGGACCTACGACCCTGTGCTCGACCAATCGGTCGTGCGCGAGCGCGACGCACACGCGTGGGTCGAGGTGTGGTTTCCCAGCCACGGTTGGGTGCCGGTAGACCCGTCGCCGGGCTTCTCGGCGCTGGCCGCGACGCAGTTTCCCTCGCACTGGGCCGCGGGCGGGATCGCCCGCCTGATTCCTCACCTCGAGCTCGGGGCGCCGCTCGGCGCGATCGGCTCGCTGGGCGTCGTGGCAGCGATCCCGCTGGCGGTCGCGATCGTGGTGCTGGTTGTCTTCGCCTGGGCGTGGATGCGCACGCGTCGATGGAAGCGTGGAGCGAAGGCGCCGCCGGGCGAGTCTGAGCTGCTGCGGCTCTACGAGCGCGTCCAGCGCAAGCTGCGGCGCCGCCGCGCGCCACCTGAGACCCCGCTGGAGTACCTGAGTGGCGCGAGCCCCGGACCGGTGCTGGGGGTGCTCGACGAGGTTACCCAGGCGGTGAATGAAGGCGCCTACGCGGGGCGCTGGGCTGACCCGGACGCGGTGCGCGAGCTTTCGAAACGGCTTTGAGCGCCGCTATGTGACGGCGGCCGGCAACGGTACCCAGGTACGTGACTCTCCCAGCAAACGGGGCCCCCCGACCATCCTTGTATTGCAAGGCTCCTTGCATTACAGTGCCCGCATGCCCATAGAGGGCCTGGCGACGCAACTGAGAAAAGGGGTCATTGAGTACTGCGTGCTGGCGATGCTGCGCAATACCCCCCGGTACGGCGGCGAGCTGATCCAGCTCATGCGAAGCCAGGACGGCCTGCTGACCAGCGAAGGCACGATCTACCCCCTGCTGAGCAGGATGCGCGCCGACGGATTGGTAGACACCGAGTGGCGCGAGACCCCCAGAGGGTCTCCGCGACGTTACTACCGGCTGACTAAAGCAGGCCAGCAGGCGGTGTCGGACTTCCAGCGCGAGTGGGTACGTTTTCGGGCTACGGTCGATCACGTCTTCGTACACGAGGGCGGGCCGCAAGGATGACGGCTTACCAGGCGGACCAATTGGTTAGCGAGTACCTGGGTCGACTTGACGAGCAGCTCGCTGATGTACCTCGGACTCGGCGCGACGAGATACTCGATGAGATCTCGCAGCACATCGCAGAGGAACGAGGGCTCCTCCACAACAAGTCAGAAGCCGACCTGCGCAACCTCCTCGACCGGCTTGGCGATCCGGCCGAGCTCGCAGCCGCGGCTCGCGATGACGGCGACGAGAGTCATGAAGCTAAGGAAAGCAGGCGCATCGGCGCCATCGAGGTGCTCGCCCTCGTGCTGACGCCATTGGTCTGGCCGGCCGGGGTCATCCTGCTGTGGCTGTCGCCGGCCTGGAACCTGCGCGACAAGCTGATCGGTACTCTCGTGCCACCGGGCGGCTACCTGTTCATCCTGTTCTCGCCCGCGCTTTTGCTGATGGGCACTGGCGTTACCAACTCGTGCGGCGGAACGGTCGACTCTGGGGGAAATGTCGTCAACTCGTGCACCGGCGTTTTGGCACTTCCGGTGTGGCAGCAGGACCTAATCAATGTGGGTCTTGTGGCGATCGTCGTGGTGTTGTTGGTGCTTCCAGTTTTGACCGCGATCTATCTGGCACGGCGGCTCCGGAAATAGAGTTCGCAGCAAGGGGCCTGACGTTGTGTACGGAGCCTGTGGCTGTATATCCAGTCGGGCGCACGTCAAGACATCGCCTTCCACCTCCAGCGGGTCCGAGTCCGGCTCCCGGCAATTCGTAACTGCCGCCCGAGGTGGTCGAAGGTCACGCCGCCTGATACGCGGCCACCGGGTTCGACGACCTGTGAACGGAGTGATGCCGAGCTCCCGGTGTCAACTGGGACGGCACCGTGTGTTCCGTCTCCGTAGAGGCGCCAGACATACGGAGCGTATCAGCTCATCACCGTTGGAAAGCTCCCGGATGTCACAGCCGTCGTCAGCGTTTTCCTGCCGATCCTCCCAAATGGAGTGTCAGCCTGCCCGTGACGAATCCAATAACCAAGCCCCCGGCTGAGGCCGCGACCACTGTCGGTCGCGGTCTCACACTACTTGCTGATCGTCACGGGAGCGCTCGACGGTGTCGTCATCGCGTTCCAGTAACCGAGCGCGAAGAAAAGCTTGTACAAGCCTGGGGCTTCATCCTGTGGAACCGTGAGTCGCATTTCGAACGTCAGGCTCGCCTTAGGCTGGATGGTGCCGGCCGGTGCGCAGTTGAGTTGGAACGCGGGCTTGATCCCGCGAGTCGGGCCGCCGTTAGGGTCAATGAGAACCAACTCTTCACCATAGTTGGGACAGTTCGCGATCAGATCCATGGGCTGCAGCGTGCCGTTGGTCAGGGTCACCTGGTAAACGAGCACCCCGCCAGCTCGTACGCTCGATGGGACCTTCAGCGCAATCGCGGGTAGCGGCAGAACCGGTGGCTCCTCGACCGGCGGAGGTGGGCCTTCGAAGGTACCGATGCCAAGTCCCGCACACAGATAAGCCCCTGGGTCATCCGGGAGGGTGGCAGAGAGAGCTGCGCCGCCGCCGTTGAGGGTGATCCTGGCGGTTGCAATCTGGACACTCGCGCTGCCACCACACGCTTCTGGCTGCGTGACCCAGTCGATGGTCAGGGCAGCCTGACCATTTTTCAAGTTGGCGTAGGGATCTGGCAAAGGTCCGGGCTGCACCAGGATCGGCCCGGTCGAGAGCGACCCTAAGAAAGGGGCTCGCGGCTGGAATGGCAACAGATGTCCGGAGCGATCGAAAAGCGCCACCGCGGGAGTGCCCTGCAGAAAGCAGTCGGTCGTGCCGCGGCCCGAGAAACCGAAGCTTCTGAACACGTGGCCGCCAGCGCCATTGCTTCCCAGGACATCGATTTGAAGCTGGGCCGACGTGCAGGGCTTGGTCCCGGCTGGGAGCGGACTCGGGGTAGATGATGGAACAACAGGCGCCTGGAGCTGAGCCGGCAGCGGCAGCCATGGGATCACACCAGTCGGCTTGTTGCCCGGTACGGTCCGCTGGTTCTCGCGCGCGACGAGCAGGGTCGCCACGATGGCAGCCGCCAGGAGGACCGCGACTAAACCTGCCGCGGCCTGCCAGCGTCTGGCTGGTCTCCGCGCCACCTGGCTGACGCTGGCGAGGACACGCTGCCGTGCCCCTGGCGGCGGGGCGCCAATCTCGCGTTCGAAAAGCTGTCGCAGGTCGTCACCTAGTGGTCGATTCATAAGGCGGTCTCCAACTCCAATTCCGGGCGCAGTGCCCTCAGGGTTCGGTACAGCCGAGTCTTCGCCGCCGCGCCTGACAGGCCAAGGACACGGCCGGCCTCCTCATGCGACAGGTC
This sequence comes from Candidatus Dormiibacterota bacterium, assembly GCA_003169845.1. GTDB lineage: Bacteria > Chloroflexota > Dormibacteria > Dormibacterales > Dormibacteraceae > Palsa-870. The sequence continues at coordinate 37,380 of PNAG01000011.1, forward strand.
TAGGTAGAAATGGAGGAACAGCAGCAGCCGAGCTGATCTGTCGAGAGCTGCTACCGCCCGCTCGAGGTCGGCCCGTCCAGCGGCCACGTCGGCCACGTCCGCCTGCGTCGCGATTCTTGGTTCGGCCACACGGAGCGTCCTGAACCACCGACCACGGCGTCGCGAACGGCACTCGTTAGCGACGACCGTAAGGAACCATGGGCGGAACCGAGACGTTCCCTCGCGCAGCTTCTTCGTTGCCCGCCATGATTTGAGCGCGGCTTCCTGAACAGCGTCCTCCGCCTCCTGCCAATCGCCCAACATCACAAAGGCCAGCTTGCAGGCCGGTTCGACGTAGGGGCCCAACAAGCTCTGGAAGGCTCCGTTGTCGCCCTCCCGCGCCAGCGAGATCAGCCGCTGTTCGTCATCCAACGCTTGTACAACGCCATGAACCAGCGATTGGTGCCATCACCTTGACCCATGGAAAACGGGTGAGAGTTCTTTGCCGTCGATTGAGGGCTCCGAATCGCTCCCCAGACAGAACTGGGGCCGCCTGTAGCGGAATAATGCGAACCGTGGAGCAAGGGGTGCCGGTTTCACGACGTTGGGTTGATTGGGTGTGCCTCTGGCAGACCTCCGAGTTCAAGTTGATGCACTTATAGCCAATACGGGGCTCTTAGCCCGCCGCACCGGTCTGGGCGGTGAGGCCGTCCGAGTTCAATCGTGCTGTATATCCAGTCGGGGGCACGTCAAGACGTACCCGGACACTGTCTGCCGATCGTCACCTCTGTTTGGACCCCAGGTCCGGATGGGATCGCCGCCTACCGCCGCCTGGGTTCCGTCCGGAGACAGGGCATTCAGATCGTCCGGGTTGGGTATGGCTGCAGGGGCGTCAAATTCACTGCCGTCCCAGTGTTGAAACACGGGGCCCAAGGGACTCTCGTAGCAAAACACTCCGGCGGGCTCAATCGGCCCCTCTGGTCTGAGGCTGTTGGCGCAAAGCGTGGCGAGCCGCGTGCCCGTCGCGGGATCGACCACGTGATACTCGTCACTAAAAGCAGCGCAAGCAGGCAGCGTCGTCAGTTAAGTGAACGGTATGCGCCTTTTGCCGTTACGGCACCCGTTATCCTGACCCGCCGTGGCCAAGCCTTGAAGCAAACGGGTGCCGAGTCAGTGCGGTGGGATCTCAGTGACCTGTACGCATCGCCGACCGACCCCGCGCTGGAGACCACTCTGTCCCAGGCGCTGGAGAAAGCGAAGGCTTTCGAGGCCGCCTACAAGGGCAAGGTCGCGACCGCCGAGCCGCACGAGTTCGCGGAGATGATGCGAGAGCTCGAGGAAGACGAGGAAGAGGCGGCGAAGCCGGAGGTGTACGCGTACCTGCTGCATAGCCAGGACACGCAGGACGCGGCCGCGGGCAGAGTGCTGGCAAGGGTGCGCGAGGCCGCCGCGGAGCGCGGGAGTCACGGTGTTTTCTTCTCGCTCGAGCTGGCCCAGGTCACCGACGAGCAGGCGGCAAAGCTCTACGCGCACCCGGACTCGTCGCGGTACCAACACACGATCGAGGAGGCGCGCAAGTTCCGCCCGCACCAGCTGTCGGAGCCCGAGGAGCGCGTCCTGACGGACTTCAGCCCGGTCGGAAACTCCGCCTGGACCCGCCTGTTCGAGGAGCTGTGCTCGGGAATACGAGTCGACCTGGACGGGCGGGAGCTTGCCCTCGAGGAGGCGCTGACCATGCTCCGCGAGCCCGATCGCGAGGTTCGGCGCAGCGCGAGTCACGCCATCACGGGCGCGCTCGGCCACGACATCCGGACTCGCGGCTACATCTTCAACGTCATCCTGCAGGAGAAGGCGATCGACGACCGCTTGCGCCATTTTCCGAGCTGGATCTCGTCGCGGAACCTCGCGAACGAGACCTCGGACGAGGCGGTCCAGGCGCTCGTCGAAGCTGTCACGGGCCGCTACGACGTCTGCGTTCGCTACTACCGGGTGAAGAAGCAGCTGCTCGGCGTCGGGGACCTTCACGAGTGGGATCGCTACGCGCCGATCGGCCAGGTGACTCGCGACCTGTCCTGGGAGGACGCCAAGGAGCTGGTGCTGGGCTCGTTCCAGCGTTTCTCGAAGCGCGCGGGCGCCATGGTGGAGGATTTCTTCACCCATGGCTGGATCGACGCTCCGGTCATCCCGGGCAAGGCCGGTGGGGCGTACTGCATGCCCGTCACGCCTCGCCACCACCCGTACGTGATGCTCAATTTCACCGGCAAGCTGCGCGACGCGCTCACCCTGGCGCACGAGCTAGGTCACGGCCTGCACGACCGGCTGGCCTCGAAGCAGCACATCTTCGACTTCCATCCGCCTTTGACGCTGGCCGAGACGGCCTCCGTTTTCGGTGAGGCGCTGACCTTCGACCGCATCATGGCCGAGGAGAAGGACCCCAAGATCCGGCTGGCGATGCTCTGCAGCCAGGTCGAGGACTCCTTCTCGACGGTCTTCCGCCAGGTGGCCTTCAACCGTTACGAGGATGCGTGCCACACGGCCCGCCGGAGCGAGGGCGAGCTGGCCGTCGAGCAGCTCGGCGAGATCTACCAGGCCAAGCTGCAGCCGATGTTCGGCGACGCGCTCACCCTCACCGACGAGCACAAGGTCTGGTGGAGCTACATCGAGCACTTCCTGCACACGCCGGGCTACGTGTATGCCTACGCATTCGGGAACCTCCTCGCCCTGTCGGTCTACCACCGGTACCTGGAGAGCGGCCCGAAGTTCGTGGACGAGTACCTGGAATTCCTAGCCGCCGGCGGTTCGACGCGGCCGGACGAGCTGGTCCGGCGCCTCGGGATGGACATCACCGACCCGGGGTTCTGGGACTCTGGGCTGAAGATCCTCGACGGAATGGTGGCCGAGATCGAGCGCCTGGCCGGGACCTAATTTCGGCTCCGCCTTCAGGGGGAGGGAGAGACCGAGCCGATAGACTTAGATCCACATAGCTGGGCCCGCCGGCGCGGGAGAGAAGCCACTCGTCAGTGGTAGGGAGTGAGATGACGGTCACCACCGAGACTCTGGCCACTACCGATCTCGAGTTTGCCCGCCAGCTGGGGCAGCAGCTTCGAGTCGACTCGATCCGTTGCAGCACGGCCGCCGGCTCTGGGCACCCGACCTCGTCGATGTCCGCCGCCGACCTGATCGGGGTCCTGATCGCCCGCTACCTGCAGTACGACTGGTCGAAGCCGAAAGACCCGAACAACGACCACCTGATCTACTCCAAGGGACACGCGTCGCCGCTGTGCTATGCGATGTTCAAGGCGGTCGGCGCGATCACCGACGCGGAGATGATGACCTTCCGCAAGTTCGGCTCCCGGCTGCAGGGCCACCCGACGCCGGTGATCCCCTGGGTGGACGTCGCGACCGGCTCGCTCGGCCAGGGGCTGCCGATCTCGGTCGGGGTCGCCCTGGCCGGCAAGGACCTGGACAAGCTCCCCTTCCACGTGTGGACGCTCTGTGGCGACTCCGAGCTCGCCGAGGGATCGATCTGGGAGGCCTTCGACAAGGCGGGCCATTACCAGCTCGCCAACCTCACCGCGATCCTCGACATCAACCGGCTCGGGCAGCGCGGGGAGACCGAGTACGGCTGGACACTTGACGTATACAGGCGGCGCGTGGAGGCTTTCGGCTGCTTCCCCATCGTGATCGACGGACATGACGTGACGGCGATCGATCGCGCCTACGGCCAGGCGCTCTCGTCGACCGGCAAGCCGACGGTGATCATCGCCAAGACGATCAAGGGCAAGGGGTTCTCGGAGATCGAGAACAAGGAGGGCTGGCACGGCAAGGTGCTGCCGCCTGATATGGCGGAGCGGGCGATCAAGGAGCTGGGGGGGATCCGCCACCTCAAGGTCAAGACGGCCAAGCCCGAAGCAACACCCCGCACGCCGAAGCGGCTCGAGCCCGCGCCGGCGGTGACCCTGCCGGTCTATACGAAAGACGACAAGGTAGCCACTCGCAAGGCCTACGGCGACGCCCTGCTGGCGCTCGGAGCGATCCCGAACGTTGTGGCGATGGACGGGGAGGTGTCGAACTCGACGCACGCGGACGAGTTCGCCAAGGCCTACCCCGACCGGTTCTTCGAGATGTGGATCGCCGAGCAGCAGCTGGTGGCGACGGCGGTGGGGATGAGCGTGCGCGGGTACAGGCCATTCGCCTCGACCTTCGCCGCCTTCTTCAGCCGCGCCTACGACTTCATCCGCATGGCGGGAATCTCGGAGGCCAACCTACGGCTCGTCGGCTCGCACGCCGGTGTGGAGATCGGCCAGGACGGCCCTTCGCAGATGGCGCTCGAGGACCTCGCCTCCCTGCGGGCGATCAACAGCTCGATCGTGCTCTACCCGTGCGACCCCAACCAGACGGCGAAGCTGACCCTCGTGATGGCCGACACGCTGGGCATCGTCTACATGCGCACCACCCGCGGCGCGTACCCCACGATCTACGGTCCCAACGAGAGCTTCAAGGTGGGCGGTTCGAAGGTGGTGCGCCAGACGCCGAAGGACAGGGTCACGCTGATCGGCGCGGGTGTGACGCTGCACAACTGCATCGCCGCTGCGGATGCGCTGGCGGCCAAGAAGATTCCCGCGCGGGTCGTCGACCTCTACTCGGTTAAGCCTGTCGACGTGAAGACGCTGCGCGAGGCGGTGCGGGTCACAAAGGGGAAGCTGGTCATCGTGGAGGATCACTACCCCGAAGGCGGCCTTGGGGCGGCGGTCATGGAGGCGCTCGCCGGTGACGGCGTCCCAGTCAAGATCGCGCATCTGGCAGTGAAAGGACTCCCGACCTCGGGCAAACCCGAGGAGCTGATGAACGCCGCCGGAATCTCGGCCAAGCACATCGTGGCTGCTGCCACCAAGCTCCTACAGTCGAAGTGATGGCTACTGAAACCAAACACAACGCGATCAAGGAGCTCAAGCAGGTCGGCCAGTCGCTGTGGCTCGACAACATCCGCCGCCAGCTCATCACCTCTGGCGAGCTCGCCCGCCTGCGCGACGAGGGCGTGACCGGGGTCACATCCAACCCGACCATCTTCGAGAAGGCCGTCAGCGGGTCGACCGACTACGACGAGGCGATGGTCCAGCTGGTCCGGGAAAAGGCGACGCCGTCGGAGATGTTGTGGGGCCTGATGGTCGAGGACATCCAGGCCGCAGCCGATGTTTTCCGGCCCGTCTACGACAAGACGAAGGGCAAGGATGGTTACGTGAGCATCGAGGTGTCGCCCACCGTCGCGGCGAGCACACGCGCCACGATCAACTTCGCTGAGGATCTGCACGAACGCTGCCGCCGGCCCAACGTCATGGTCAAGATCCCCGCGACCAGGGAAGGGATCCCTGCGATTCACGACCAGATCGCCAAAGGCCACAACATCAACATCACGCTGATCTTCGCCGTCGATCGATACGACGAAGTGGTCGAGGCGTACCTCTCGGGACTCGAGAAGCTGCAGAAGAAGGGAGGCGACTTGAGCAAGGTCGCCAGCGTGGCGAGCTTCTTCGTGAGCCGCGTGGACACGAAGGTCGACAAGATGCTGGCGGAGAAGATTCAGGGCACGCCCAGTCCCGCCGAGCAGCGCGAGTTGGAGAAGCTCTACGGCAAGGCGGCGATCGCAAACTCAAAGGTGGCGTACGAGCACTTCAAGCAGCTCTTCAGCGGTGCACGATGGGACAGGCTGCGCAAGGACGGCGCCCGCACGCAGCGCCCCCTGTGGGCCAGCACGTCGACCAAAGACCCCCGCTACCCAGACACGTATTACGTCGAGGAGCTCATCGGCCCGGACACGGTGGACACCGTGCCGCCTGCGACCCTGGCGGCCTTCCGCGAGCACGGCGAGGTCCGCCGCAGCCTGGACGAGAACCTCGAGACCGCGGAGCGCCAGCTGAAGCAGCTCGCCGAGGCCGGGATCGACCTGGACCAGGTCACGCAAGAGCTGGAGGTCGAGGGCGTGGCGGCCTTCACGAAGTCGTTCGAAAGCCTGCTCGAGGCGCTGACCAAGACCTCGAAGGACATCAAGGCCGGGAAGGGGCCGCGCCAGTGGCACAGCCTCGGTCAGCTGCAGCCGGCGGTCGACCAGCAGCTCGCGAAGCTGCAAAAGGAGGATGCGCCTCGGCGCGTGTGGGCGAAGGACTCGACCTTGTGGAGCCCGGATCCCAAAAAGCGCGAGGAGATTCGCGACCGCCTCGGGTGGCTGAACGTCGCGGAGAAGATGCTCGAGCACGCGCCGCAGCTGCGCGAGGTGGCCAAGGCCGGTCGGGCTTACTCAGACGTGGTGCTACTCGGCATGGGTGGATCGAGCCTGTGCCCGGACGTGCTGCGCAACACCTTCGGGCCGCTCCCGGGTCATCCGCGGCTGCACGTGCTGGACACCACGGACCCGGCCACGATCCTCGCGACCCGCAGGAAGATCCAGCTCAGCAAGACGCTCTTTGTCGTCGCATCGAAATCCGGAGAGACGACGGAGACGCTTTCGCACTTCGCGTACTTCTGGGACCAGGTGCAGAACAGCGGCGCCGGCGCCAAGGCCGGCCGCCAGTTTGCCGCGATCACAGACCCCGGCACCTCCCTCGAAAAGCTCGCCAAGGACCACGGCTTCCGCTGGATCTTTCCGAATCCACCCGACATCGGCGGCCGCTACTCGGCGCTCAGCTACTTCGGTCTTGTGCCGGGCGCGCTCATGGGCGTCGACGTGGAGGAGCTGCTGGAGCGGGCGATGGAGATGGCGAGCTCGTGCGCGGATTCGGTACCGCCTGAGACCAATCCCGGCGTGTGGCTGGGCGCGGTGATGGGGCAGCTGGCGTTGAAGCGACGCAACAAGCTCACGCTCATCACCTCTCCGAAGGTCGCGACGTTCGGCTTCTGGGTTGAGCAGCTGATCGCCGAGAGTACTGGCAAGCAGGGCAAGGGGATCGTTCCCGTGGAAGGCGAGCCGGTCGGCAGGCCTCCGGTCTATGGAAACGACCGCCTGTTCGTCTACATCAGGATGGACTCCGACGCGCCCAACCGCGCGGTGGCCGCGCTCGAGAAGGCCGGCCAGCCGGTGGTGACGCTGACGCTGCGTGACAAGCTCGACCTCGGCGGCGAGTTCCTGCGCTGGGAGATCGCCACGGCCATTGCGGGCTCGATACTCGGCATCGATGCCTTCGATCAGCCCAACGTGCAGGAGTCGAAGGACAACACGAAGCGGGTCCTGGCGATCTATAAGAGCAAGGGCAAGTTGCCGCCGGCGGAGTCCACCCCGGCCGCCAAGGCGCGAGCCGGCCTCAAGGCGCTCCTCGCGCGGGCAAAGCCCGGCGCGTACTTCGCGATCATGGCCTACACGGCGCGGACGGCGACATCGGAGGCCGCGATCTCGGCCGTTCGAACTGCGGTGCGTGACAGCACGCGCATCGCGACCACGGCGGGATACGGTCCGCGTTTTCTCCACTCGACCGGCCAGCTGCACAAGGGCGGCCCCAAGACGGGCCTGTTCCTCCAGGTGGTTCAGCAGGACACGAGCGACGTGCCGATCCCCGGGCAGCCGTTCAGCTTCTCCATCCTCAAGCAGTCGCAGTCCCTGGGCGATCTCCAGTCGCTCAGCTCGCGCCGCCTGCCGGTGGTACGCGTGACACTGGGCAAAAATCCAGCCGCAGGCTGGAAGGCGTTGGTGTCGGCAGTCAGATCGGCGGTGAAGTAGCAATGGAAATGGGCATGGTCGGCCTCGGCCGCATGGGCGGCAACATGGTTCTGCGATTGCTCAAGCGCGGCCACCGGATGGTCGCGTTCGACCTCTCACCAGACGCGGTCAAGCGTCAAGAGGACGCGGGCGCGGTGGGCGCCGGCTCGTGGGAGGAATTTGTCGCCAAGCTCACCTCCAAGCCGCGAGTGATGTGGGTGATGGTCCCGGCCGGCGACCCCACGACGCAGGCCATCGACAAGCTGGTCGAGCTGGGCGATCCCGGCGACATCATCATCGACGGTGGCAACACCAACTGGAAGCTCGCGATGCAGGACTGCGAGCGGATCAAGGCAAAGGGTATGCACTACATGGACGCCGGGACCTCCGGCGGGATTTGGGGACTCGAGTACGGCTACTGCCTGATGGTGGGCGCGGAGCAGGAGATCTACGATCACTGCCTGCCCCTGCTCAAGGACCTTGCGCCGGACGATGGCGGCCTGGTGCGCACCGGTCCTGAGGGCTCGGGGCATTTCGTGAAGATGGTGCACAACGGCGTCGAGTACGGGCTCATGCAGGCGTACGCCGAAGGCTTCCAGGTGATGAAGCTCTCCAAGAGCTTCCCGGGAATGAACATGCCGGCGATCGCGGAAGCCTGGCGGACGGGTAGCGTCGTCCGCTCGTGGCTGCTTGATCTGATCGCACGCGGCCTGGAGCAGGATCCCGAGCTTTCGGCGATCAAGGGATGGGTCGAGGACACCGGCGAGGGACGCTGGACGGTCGAAGCGGCGATCGAGGAGTCGGTGCCCGTGCCGATCATCGCCGAGTCGCTGTTCGCGCGCTTCCGCAGCCGCATGGAGAACACGTTCGGCGACCGCATGCTGGCGATGATGCGCAACCAGTTCGGCGGACACGCCGTCATCACCGACGCGACGGGAGAAGCGGCGCGCAAGTGAAAGCTGATTCCCTTCCCCCGTCAGGGGGAGGGTCGGGGTGGGGGGCCGAGCCCAGGTGACAGCCGTGGCCTCAACCCCGGTGGCCACCAACCCATTAGCCGAGGGGCTTCACGACTACCGCGTCGGCGAACCGTGCCTGATGGTCATCTTCGGCGCGACCGGCGACCTCAGTGGCCGCAAGCTTCTGCCCGCGCTCTACAACCTCGCCAAGCAGCGCCTGCTGCCGGCGGGCTTTGCCGTGGTGGGCGCCGCGATCGACGACATGACCGACGATTCGTTCCGCAAGCACGCGTCGGAAAAAATCGCGGAGTTCTCTCGCACACAGCCGATCGACCAGCGCGTCCTCGACGCCTTTCTGAGCGCCTGCTTCTACGTGAAGGTCGACTTCGGAAAGCTCGACGACTTCAAGGGCCTGCAGCGCCGCCTGTCCGAGCTGGACACGACCCGCCATGTTTCGGGCAACCGGATGTTCTATTGTGCAACGCCACCTCCGACCTACGAGACGATCGTCGAGCAGCTGAAGGCGGCGGGCATGGCGACCGGCGCGGGCTTTCATCGCATCGTGGTCGAGAAGCCGTTCGGCTCAGACCTCAAGTCCGCGCGCGAGCTCACGGCAATTCTCCAGCGCGTCTTCCACGAAGACTCCGTATACCGGATTGACCACTACCTCGGGAAAGAGACGGTCCAGAACATCATGGCGTTTCGTTTCGCCAACTCGATCTTCGAGCCCGTGTGGAACACCAATCTCATCGATTCCGTGCAGATCACGGTCGCGGAGGAGATCGGCGTCGAAGGCCGGGGCACTTACTACGACAAGGCCGGAGCCCTGCGCGACATCGTCCAGAACCATGCGCTGCAGCTGGTCGCGCTCGTCGCCATGGAGCCGCCGCTTGCCTTCGAGGCCAACTCCGTGCGAGATGAGAAGGTCAAGGTCCTTCGCGCGATCAAGCCGATCACCGACGAAGAGGTGGCTCGCGCGACGGTGCGCGGGCAGTACACGAAGGGCTGGGTGCAGGGGGAGCAGGTGCCGGGCTATCGCGATGAGAAGAATGTCGCGCCCGGGTCGCTGACCGAGACGTTCGCGGCACTCAGGCTGAACATCGACAACTGGCGCTGGGCCAACGTGCCGTTCTACATTCGAGCGGGCAAGCGTATGCCAAAGCGCATAACCGAGATCCGGATCCAGTTCAAGCGCCCGCCGCACATGACGTTCGGACCCGACGCCACGCGAGAGCTCGACCCCAACGCGATCACCCTGCGCATCCAGCCCGAGGAGGGCATCTCGCTGCGCTTTGGTGCGAAGGTGCCCAGCGCCGGCCTGCGCATCCGCAGCGTGACGATGGATTTTCAATATATGACCGCGTTTCTCGTCGAAACGCCCGAGGCTTACGAACGCCTGCTGCTCGACTGCATGATCGGCGACCCGACGCTGTTCACGCGCGCCGACGAGGTCGAGGCCGCATGGAGGCTGATCGACCCGATCGAGGCGGCGTGGCGCGACGACCGGCCGCCCCTGGCGATGTACGCGGCCGGCACGTGGGGACCGCCCGCCGCGGACAAGCTGGTCCAGCAGGACCGTAGGGAGTGGCACCGGCCGTGAGCACGACGATCGCACCGGAACCCGATGTCGAGTGGCGTGGCGAGGGCGTCTCCATGAACGAGGTGCTCGGGGCGCTGAGCAACATCCGCAAGAAGTTCGCCCTGGCGGAAGTGGGCGAGACGGAGCTGCCGCACCCGCGCAACTGCATCATGACCCTGATCGCCGTCGCGTCCACGGATGCGGAGGAACGCAGGGCACAGCGCGCTGTGAGGGCGATCGGAAATCATCACCCCGCGCAGGTCATCGTGGTCCGCGACCAGCCGGAGCTGCGGAGCAGACGGATCGACGCCACGATCATGACGGACACGCTGCGACCGCAGCTCGGAGGCGCGATGCAGTGCGAGCTGATCACATTGCGCGTGCGCGGCGCCGCGGGCGAGCACCTGTCGGGCCTCGTCGACCCGCTGCTGATGAGTGGCGTTCCTAACTATCTCTGGTGGGTCGGCACTCCGACGTTCGGCAAGCGCGAGCTGGATGACGTGCTGAAGATCTGCGACGCGCTCTTCGTCGACTCCGCGCGCTTCGACGCCCCTTACCGGTCGTTTCTGGAGCTGACCACGCTGGTTTCGCAGTCCCACCAGAGTCTTGGGGTGGGCGACCTGCAGTGGGCGCGTCTCGAGCCGTGGCGCGAGAGCGTCGCGCAGTTTTTCGCCCCGGCGGACCGGCTTCCCTTTCTGAAAGGAATCTCGGAGATCGGCGTCGACTATTCCGGCGAAGGCCGTGGCAACCGAGTGGCGGCGGCCCTGCTCATCGGCTGGATGGCCTCCGCCCTCGGTTGGACGCTGCAGAAGTCGGCCGGAGGCGCGGGCGGGACCGTCGTCGCGCATTTTGCCGCCGAAGGCTGGCGGCCGGTGCAGGTCGCCATGAGGTCGGTGCCCAGGACGCACCTGGCGCAGGGAGAGATCGGCGCGATCCGGATCGGGGGGGCCGCCGCGGGCAGGACGTTCAACCTGTCGGTGCTGCGCGACCCGGAGCGCGCGCGCAGCGTGCGACCGGACGTCGGAGCCGGCGGCTACAGGCCTATCCACCCCACTGGCGGGGAGGACGAGGCGGGGCTCGAGATCGCGCAGCGCAAGGTGGAGTGGCACCGCGACGTGCTGCTGGAGAATTCCGAGCAGCTGCACCACACGGCAACCGGAGACCTGCCGGGCGACAACCGGCCGCAGCCGCCCGCCGTGTTCGTGCGCGACCGGCGGCGACAGGACAGCTCGCGCGTTCTGCTCACTCTGATCGAGATCGGGGAGGCCGGCACGCTGCGGCACGTGCAGCAGGTCGAGCCCGAGGACGAGGCGACCCTTCTGCTGGAGATCCTTTCGCACGGCGCGCAGGACAAGGTCTTCGTGCGCTCGCTCACAGCCGCAGCCGAGCTGATGAGCGCAATTTAGTGGGGCAATCTCCCCTCCTCCGCAAGGGGGAGGGTCACGGTGGGGGGCCGCGCAATATGGACACCTTCACGGTGCTGGACTCGGCCGAGGATGTCGCGGCGGCCGCTGCCGCCGACGTCGCCCAGGCTCTGCGCGAGGGCGCGCGCAGCCTTGTCCTGGCCGGCGGGTCGACGCCTCGGCGGTGCCACGAGCTCCTGTCTGAGATGGAGGTGGAGTGGGGGCGCGTGAGCATCCTGTTCGGAGACGAACGCTGCGTGCGCCCCGACCACCCGGACAGCAACTACCTGATGGCGCGTGAGTCGCTTCTGGATCGGGTCGCGCCCGCCACCGTCTACCGGATGCCGGCCGAGCTCGGACCTGACGTGGGGGCGGAGCTTTATGCGCGGGTGGTCGCGGCGGTCGCGCCGCTTGACGTGGTCATGCTGGGAGTGGGGGAGGACGGCCACACGGCGTCGCTGTTTCCCGGCCATCCCGGGCTCAAGGCGACCGGGCTCGCAGTCGGCATCCGCAACTCGCCCAAGCCCCCGCCGGAGCGCGTCACGCTGACGCTAAATGTCCTGCAGACGGCGCGGCGGGTGATCATCGTCGCCACGGGCGTGGGCAAGGCTGACGCCGTCGCGCGAGCCAAACGGCACGAGGTGCCATCCGGGATGATCGGGGGTGCAAGGTGGTTCATCGACCGCGCCGCAGCCGGCAATCTCCCCTCTCCCCGTCGGGGAGAGGGCTAGGGTGAGGGGCTTAAGCTGGCAATGTCGCACGTAGAAATCGTGCCTTCAATCCTATCGGCGGATGTTGGCCGGCTGGCCGACCAGGTGCGCGAGGCCGAGGCTGCGGGCGCGGACCGCATCCAGGTCGACGTGATGGACGGGCATTTCGTTCCCAACCTCACGTTCGGGCCGCTCGTGGTGGAAGCCGTCCGACGGGTGACGAAGCTCCCGATCGAGGCGCATTTGATGGTCGAGCGGCCGGAGCTGTTCATCAAGGCGTTCGCGAGAGCGGGCGCGACTTTGATCGAGGTGCAGGTGGAGGCGACGACGTCGCTGTACCGGACCGTACAGTCGATCAAAGAGCTGGGCTGCAAAGCGGGCGTTGCGATCAACCCCGCGACCTCGCTCGAGGACCTCCGAGAGATCCTGCCCTACATCGACCTGGTCAACGTGATGACGGTCGAGCCCGGATTTGGGGGGCAGAAGTTCATCACCCACAGCCCGGAGAAGATCAGCCGGCTGCGCGCGATGGTTCCGGACATGGAGATCGAGGTCGACGGCGGCATCGACGCCAGGACGGCGCCGCTGGCGGTGAGCGCGGGCGCGACCGTGCTGGTCGCGGGCAGCTCGGTCTTCGCTTTCAAGCAGGGCGTTGCGGCGGGAATCAAGGCCATCCGACAAGCCCTTGCACCCTTCCCCCGCCAGGGGGAAGGCCTGGATTGACTGAAGAGCTCAAGAAAGCCGCAGCCCAGAAGGCGCTGGAGCTCGTCCAGGACGGCATGCTGCTCGGGCTGGGCAGCGGCTCGACCGCGAAGTACTTCACCGAGGGTGTCGGCCGGCTGGTAGCCGAGGGCATGAAGCTGCGCGCGGTGCCGACCTCGCGCGCGACTGCTGAGCTGGCGGCCGAGCTCGGGATCCCCATCGTGCAGGAGCCGGTCGGTCCGATCGACCTCGCGGTGGATGGGGCGGACGAGGTGGACGGATCGCTCGATTTGATCAAGGGCCGTGGTGGCGCACTCTTCCGCGAGAAGCTGGTCGCCGCCGCTGCGAAGCGCTTCATCGTCGTGGTGGATGAATCGAAGCTGGTCAGGGAGCTGGGGGTGGGCGTGCTCCCGGTTGAGGTGCTGCCGTTCCTGTGGCGAACCACCGCAGAGCGATTGACCGCGCTTGGCGCGAGCCTCACGGTGCGAGGTGGGGAGGAAGCCCCCTACATCACGGACAACGGCAACCTGATCCTCGACCTGCTGGTCGAGGGCGGCATCAAAGACGCGGCGTCATTCGGTGATGCCCTGAAGAGGACGGCGGGCGTTGTGGAGCACGGACTGTTCGTTCGGATGACCGACACCCTGATCGTCGCCGGTCCAGAGGGTCCGAGGGTCGTAGGTAGACTTTCCGGCGGAGCGGTCGCACGGCCGAACAGCGCGCAGGACAAATGAAATGCTGGTGTCGCGCGCTTACTCGACCGAACTAGGCGAATAACCGTGATTGCTACAGTTGCTCGCGGAGCGGTCGCCTAGTCCGGTCGAGGGCGCGGCACTGGAAATGCCGTAGGCGCGCAAGTGCCTCGAGAGTTCAAATCTCTCCCGCTCCGCCACAATCACTACAGATGATCGATGCGCGAACTCTTGCCCTCGTCGGCGCGGTCGCTGCGGTGACCATATGGGGCTCAGGCGGCCAGTCGCAGAGCATGCACCCGATCGTGCGCAGCTGGTCCGCCTTATGCCTGAACGTGCCAGTAAGCCGCCTGATCATCCATCCGACGAGCTGCCGAGCGATCGGGCCGACCTCACTCATCGTGGACGGGACGGATACCAGGACCGGCAATAACCGAGAGATCATCACCGTCGCAGGTGACCGAGCGGCAAGCGCGACTGCAGGCGCGCCGTCACCCTCGACGTCCTTCTATGTTTTCGGCTCGTACATCGACGTCTGCGGTTTGAGCGCGACGAGCGAATGTCCGCTCTACAACGACGGGGCGATCGAAGGGGCCGCTTCCACAGGCGGGATCACGATCCTCGACTTCGGCGCTCCTTGTTTTGAGCCGACAACGCTCGCCTGGGGCACGCAGCTCTTCAACAGCCAAAGCTGCACCCCGGACAGCGCGCTCGTGTTCCTTGCCCAGGCATGGCTTCGTGGCTACCAGACGAACCCGAAAGGGTCCGCCTCACCTGGCTACATCCTCGCGGCGGGCACCAGCAACAGCCTGACGGCTGCGATTCCCGGCAACGCCATGACCCCGGCGCAGATGTCGTCGCACGGCCAGGCATGGTTCGGCTCCGTCGTCAATCCAATCGCCGGCGTGGCGCGCGCCCTTCCCGCACCGGTTGCGATCTGGGCCGGCAATGACATCGAGCAGTCGAGCGACGGCAACTGGTATGACGGCCCCACCACCGGAGCCTGGGTTGACGGCTACGCGGCCGCATCCAAAGCGTCCAAGCCGTGCATTGCGAGCCGGACTGGATTGATGGTCGACTATGGCGACTACGTGCCGAACGAGCCAGGGTGGTCGCTAGGCGCCGTCTACCACGTGGCGTGGCAAGCGGCGCCCGCCTGCCCCTTACCGGAGATCTACAACACCGTGAACGCGAGCGAGTGGCAGAGTGTCAACAGCTACGCCCAGAGCATCGGTTTGGAGCGCATGCAGTTCACCGGGGTGTTGTCCGAGGATGGCGCGTCCGGGACCTTGTCCGGCGCGGAGAGCTGGAGCGCATTGAGAAGCGCCACCGGCCAGTCCGCGCCCTACTTGAGTGTCATCGGAGAGACATCATTGATGCCAGCGGAAGTGCCCGACCCAGCAGTGGCGGTCACGGCGGTTCCCGGGCCGGCGCTGGCGACCGTGAGCTGGTCGGCTCCGGCCTGGGATGGAGGCGCTGCGGTAACGGCCTACACGGTCACCGCGTACGCGGCGGGGAAGCTTCCGCTGGTGCGGACTGTCACTGGGTTGCCAGTCCCGGAGACAGTCATCGTCGACGGATTGGCCAATGGCACCACATACACCTTCGACGTGATTGCGACGAATCGCGTGGGAGCCGGACCGCAGTCACTACCGTCGGCTGGCCTCACCCCAAGCGCGCTCTTCAATACTGACAAGGAGCCTCGCCTCAGGGGATCAGTAGGTAGGGTGAAGTCGGAACGTTGAGAGGAGACAAATCTCTCCCCAATACCGCAACCTGCGTAAAGCAACCTGCGGTATCGCTCGCGGATTGGGAAGGCAACCCAGGGCCTGAGGTCAGGCGGCGGAAGCACGTTCAGAAAGTTCAGGTGGGTGATGAGCTGATCATTGCCGCTGCGACAGTTCGAAAGGCATCAACGATGCCCCGCTCGACGTGCCTTGCTGGCACATCGCTAGGGTTCACTTCCCTCCCGCTCCGCCAACCGTTCTGCTCGTTACGCGGGCCGTGCAGGACCCGATCGTGGACACGAGTCTGGCGATTTGAACCACAGCGGTCCCACCGCGGCACTCTGATCGTGTGGGAAGCCCAAGACGCTGTAGTGAACTTTGATCGAGTCGATGATCACGAATTGTCCGCCGCTGTTGTACTCGCAGTTGGTCATCTGAAGGTGAACGGCGACTGCTCCCGCCTGCCCAGGATTCAGATTGATCGGGCGAAAATCCCTGGCCGACCACGTCTCGTCAACATTGAGAGTGCAGCAGCCGCCCGGATCGGCAAATACAGCCGGCCGCGCTTCCATGACGTTGACCAGTGCGTGTGAGTCGGACGAGCTGGTTTCAATCCCGGTGACGGTGATTCCAACGACTGCGTGGTTGTCGAGCCCGAGGACCAGGGTGACCAAACCCCCGTCGACGTAGTTGAACGTGACAAGGGGGTAGTTGCTGACGGGCGGCTGGCCCGGTACCCATTGAAGTGATGATTCACCCGAAGCAAGTGGCTGCGTATACACGGCGGCGAAGCCGTAGGCAGCGACAACGCTCAGGGCGCCCAGCAAGGCCGCCCAGCCGCGGATCCCAAGTTGGCGGCCTCGCAACCTGACCATCGGTGGCACCGATTCTATCCCTGAAAAGCCGTCGTCGCCTTCGAGTTGGCTATAGGCGAACGATGGCTACGGCGCCGAAGGCGCTGACGTCTTTGTCGCGGGTCCAAACCTCGCCGCCATGTGTGAGCGCTGTCATCTCAACGCAGCTGCGTCACCGTCAGCACATCTGAGAAGTCATCCGTCCAGACCGGCTGCTGTGGGTTGGCGTGCAGGGCACGCCAGGTGGGGTTGATCGGGATGCCGGCCAGGTTTGCGTCAGCCGTCGCCATCACCAGCCACGCCGAGGGAAACTTGCCGGCCGCCGCCTGTTCCGCCGTCACGTCCGTGTCGGTGCGCTGGTAGCCCACAAGCGCGAGGTTCGCCGCCTCCCCAGCCAGCACTGAGGCCAGGTCCACGTACTTGTTCGAGATGTTGAACAGCAGCACTCCTCCCGGTCGCAGCTTGGACAGGTAGAGCTGGATCGCCTCGCGCGTGATCAGGTGGACGGGCACCGAGTCCGAGCCGAAGGCGTCGAGCACGATCAGGTCGTAGCTGTGGTCAGGAGCTCGCGCGATGGTGAGGCGTCCGTCTCCGAGGACTATGTTCGCCTGCGGCGTGCAGTCGCGCATGAAAGTGAACAGCGATGGATCGCGCGCGATCTGAGCCACCACCGGATCGATCTCGTAGAAGGTCCAGCTCTGCTGCGGCCGGGCATAGCACGCCATCGCCCCCGCGCCCAACCCGATAACCGCGACACTCCAGTTCCCGTCGGCCGGTTGCTCCGCGGAGAACAAATCACCAACCGGTCCGCTGCCTGAGTAGTACGAGGCCGGAATGTCGCGCATGCGCGGGTCCCACAGCTCCAAACCGTGGATGGTGCCGCCGTCGATGAGCGCGTGGCGCGTGCCCGCAGGATCGCTCACGACTTTGTGCACCCCGTAGAAATCGCGTTGTTGAAAGATGACGGGCTGCGACCCGAGCGGTACCAGCGCGAGCAGCAGCATGGCCGCGGTCGCCAATCCAAAACGAATGGGACGCCACGAGAAAGCCGCGGACACAGCGGCCGGAATCGCGAAAACGATCAGGATGCGAAGCAGGTCCGATCCGGTTGTCGCGTTGGGCAGGACCAGCTGATTCAGCTTGCCCAGGACGCCGGTCACGGACATGAGGCCGGTCACCAGCAGCAGCGCGGCCAACAATGTCGCAGGCAGCCAGTAGTCGGCAACGCGAGCTCGACGGCTCGCGCCGCGAGCCAGCGCCGGCCGCAGCAGCGCCGCGCCGATGATCGCGAGCGGATATTCGAAGAAGTCGTTGAAGACGAGCGGCGCCACCAGCGCGGTGAGCAGTCCGCCTGTCGCACCTCCGACCGCGAGCCACCAGTAGAACTCCGTCAGGTGGCCTGCGGCCGGCCGGTCGGCCGCGAGCTCGCCGTGGCACAGGAGGGCGCCCAGAAAGAACGCGCCGAAGTGAAGGATCGCCAGCAGCCACAAGGGACCTCCGCCGCCCAGAAGGACCATTCCGAGCAGCGGAAGCGCATAGAACGGGAATAGGCGGTTGAGCCAGTAACGCGAGATCAGCGGGCGGCGGGCAAAGACGACGGCGAAGGAGAAGAGGTACAGGGCCAGCGGGATCACCCAGAGAAGGGGTATGGGGCGGATGACGGTGGTGAAGTAGGACGTCACGGCGAGCATCCAGGTGGAGGGAACGGCCGCCAGCAAGACCCATCGGACCCTTCGCTTCCAGGTGATTGCTTCGCCATCGCCCCCCACCCCGGCGGAGGAGGGGGCTGCATCGGCGGATGGCGAAGCTCCTCGCGACCTCGACCATGCCACCGCCCCCAGGCACAGCACCGACAGCACGAGGAAAGCCACGTAGCCCGCGCGCCACAGGTCTGCCTGCGCATGCAGCCCCAGGTGCGGCTCGATCAACGCCGGATATGAGAGCAGGCCGAGCGCGCTGCCCAGGTTGCTCGCCCGGTACAGGAAGTACGGATCCTGCGCATGCGCGTGACCCGTCCGCGAGAACCAGTGCTGGATCAGCGGGGACGTGGTGGACAGGACGAGGAACGGCAGCCCGACCGTGACCGAAAGCAGCAGTACCAGCCACAGGGCCGGGCTCCCCGTCGTGGGCGGGTTCCAGCCCGGGATCAGGTGGATGGGGAGGACCAGCAGCGGCACGAGAAGAAGGAGCCCGTGCAGCAGGGCCTGCCACCGCCACTGCAACCGCATCGCAAGCCAGTGCGAGTAGCCATAACCGATCAGAAGCACGGTCTGGAAGAACAGGACGGATGTCGCCCACACGGCGGACGTTCCGCCGACCAGGGGAAGCACCATCTTGGCGACCATCGGCTCGACCAGGAAGAGCAGGAAGGCGCTCGCGAAGAGGCAGATCGTGAACACGCCAAGCACCGCGACGGAGAACGTCGCCTGCCTCTGGTCAAGTCGCGCCGCCGCGCTGATCAAGCCGGCATACCCTACGTTATCGGGCGTCCACCTGCGCCCCCTGCAAGATCGCCGGGTCTTGATTCGTTGTACTCGGCGTGATAGCCACAACTCCCAAGCACGCCTTTTGCGCGCTCGCCGCTGCTGTCTTCAGATCGCAGGCATCACGCGGCCTCGCGTTCTCGATGGTGAGCGCTCTGGCTCTCGCCGTCATACCGGCGCTGCCGGGCGCAGCCACGTCTCACGTCCACCTGGCAACGACACCCGCCGCGAGCAGCAGCTGGCTGGACCGCTTCAACGCGTGGCGCGCGAACGCCGGTCAGTCCGCTCTCAGCGAAAACACCAGCTACAGCGCCGGCGACGTGCTTCACGCCGCCTATATGGTCCAGACCGGACAGATAACCCATGGCGAAAGCACCGCCTACTCCCAGTACACGACCGCCGGTGACATCGCCGGGCAGAACAGCAACATCTTCGTCAGCGGGAGCACCGGCACATCCGATTCACAGGCGATTGACTGGTGGATGGGGGCGCCCTTCCACGCGATGGCGATGATGGACCCGCGACTTGCGACGACGGGTTTTGGTTCTTATCGGAACTCCGCGTACACCTGGCAGATGGCAGCCGCCGTGAACGTCAGCCAGGGCATGACCGCCCCTGGCGCGTACCCGGTCTATTTCCCGGGAAACAACTCCACCGAGCCGCTAACCGGGTACAGCGGGAACGAATCTCCAAATCCGCAGCTGGCGTGTCCTGGCTACACCGGACTGCCGCTCTTCGTTGAAGTTGGCGCCAACGTGAACACGGCGGCAGGCCCGGTCCACACTTTGGTCGCAAACGCAACCTCGCTGCCCAACTGCGTCATCGACTCGAGCAACGCCACCTTCGCGAGCTATCTGAAGTGGCGAGGCGGCGTGATCGTGTTCCCTCAGCAGCCCCTGCAGAACGGCACCTCCTACACAGTCGCAGTCACGGTCAACTCAGTTCCGTACACGTGGTCGTTCACGGTGGGGAGCACCCTCTCGGGGGGTCCACCTCCGGTCATGCCTTTCAAGGGTCTTTACACGCTGGATGGTTGGGGTGGGGTGCACGCTGACAACAGCCCTCCTGTAACCACCAGTGCGTACTGGTATGGCTGGTCGATCGCACGCACGGCCAAACCGTTGCCGGGCGCGAATTCGCCTCAGTCGGGCGCGGTGCTCGACGGGTGGGGTGGCCTGCATCCTTACGGGACGCCGATCACGATTTCGACCAGCGCGTACTGGTACGGCTGGGACATCGCGCGCGATTTCGCCTTCCTGCCGGACGGCTCGGGCGGCTTCGTGCTCGACGGCTGGGGCGGCCTGCACCCCTTCCGGGTCAATGGCAGCACCGCGCCGCTGGCGGCCCAGGGCTTCACCTACTGGTACGGCTGGGACATCGCCCGCAAGGTGGTGATCTTCCCGGACGGGACCGGGGGCTATGTGATGGACGCCTGGGGAGGACTCCACTCATTCGGCATCAACCGGCCTTCGCCGGTCTCGGCGGTAGCCACTTCCGCCTACTGGCCGGGCTGGAGTATCGCCCGTGACATCCAGCTGGTGCCGGGTGACGGCAATCACTCGGGCTATGTGATGGACGGCTGGGGAGGCATGCACCCCTTCCACCCGACGACCGACGGGAGCACGATGCCGCCTTCGATCGCGACCGCCTACTGGTACGGCTGGGACATCGCCCGCAGCCTGTGGTTCCTGCCCGGTTCGGCGACCGCCGGGTACACGCTGGACGGCTACGGCGGGATCCATCCGTTCGGGGGCGCGCCGCAGATCACCGGCTTTACCTACTGGCTCGGTTGGGACATCGCCAGGACCCTTTTCGGGGCCTGACGCACCGAGCTCTGCGTAGGCGGCGACCGTCACCCGTAAGGGCGGCGGTCGCCGTTTGTATGTGTAGCTAGGCCCGAGCAGCCGTCTGCGTCACTGCCGCGCTCAACTCGACGACGGCGGTCTCGAAGATCTCCACCTGCACGTCGTTCGGGCTCGCGCCCGCGATCCTGGCCACCTCGGCCCGAGACCCAGCGATCTTGCCCTCGCTGGCGTTGAGGTCCACCCTGGTTTCCCAAACGGTCGACACGTTGAGCCGGCCGCTCTGACGGTCGACGCTGGCGATCGCCGCCCGGTAGCCCGGCTGGGCCTTGAGAATGGGGAGCACCTGGTTGCGAAGCTGCACGATCGCGGCGTCCAGCTTCTCTGGATCGCCGTTGACCGTGGTCAGGCGTACAAACGTCCCCTGCTTGGGGGCGCCCTCGCGGTCCATGATCATGAGCTCCGCCCGCTCTACGTTCACGATCTGGGTGCCGGCCACGTTCTTGCTCGCCTGCGTACGGCTCTGGGCTCCGGTCTGCTCGCTGGCCGCCAGCGCTCTCGCCGACTCCCAGTAGGTGATGCCCAGCGCTGAGCCGCTGTGGCGGTCTACGAGCAGCACCACGCCCTGGTTGCCTGGAGCCGAGCGAAGGTTCTTGACGATGTTCGCCTCGAAGTTGTCGATCGCCGTCCCGACTTTGTCGGGCGGCGACTGTATACGGGTTGCGCGAAGAAACATAGTGATCCCACCCCATTCACGATCGGCCAGCAACACGATCGGCCAAACCTACGGGCCAGGACCTCCCTGCCCGTAGCTTGAGCCTACGACGGGACGGCCCAACGTGCCTCTCGACCTTTGGGGGCCCCATCCACCGCAAACAGGGGCAACGTGCCGGCTCGCTTGCAACCAAAGGGGCGTTCCCGGCATCCAACAGACAGGAACATGCTGGCTGTAATGACGGAGCAGAGACCCCAGCTCATGGTGAGCGCCGCGGCGGGAGATGCTGGATCGTTTGCCGCTCTGATCGAACCTCTGCTGGATCCCGCCTACCGGCTTGCCGCCGTGATGCTTGCCGACCGATCGTCAGCGGAGGACGCCGTCCAGGAGGCCTCGATCAAGGCGTGGCGGAAGCTGCGGCAGCTGCGTGGAGATGGGAGCTCGCTCCGTCCCTGGTTTCTCTCGACCGTCGCCAACGAGTGCCGTATGGCAAGGCGTCAGCGCTGGTGGTCGGTGGTGAAGGTGGCCGATGTTCCATCGTCGAAGACGGGTCGGGAGCCGAGCGAGACTTCCGATCTCCGCGGCGCCCTGTTAAAGCTGAGCCGCGAGGAAAGGCTTCCGCTGGTGCTGCACTTCTACCTCGATCTGCCGCTGGACGAGGTGGCGCGGGCCCTGCACGTCTCACCGGCAGCCGCCAAGTCACGCATCTACCGCGCGGCCAAACGGCTGCGCTCTGATCTCACCCTCGAGGAGGTTTTCTGAGGTGCCGAACGATAACTTCCGCCGAGAGCTGGGTCATGTGTTCGACGAGATGGCCGGGTCGCCCAGCGCCGGGCTGCCGGATCGTGTGCGGTCGTCGCTCACCGTTCCCCCGGAGCGAAGAGGACCCTTCTGGATCGCCGGAATTGCCGCGGCGTTGATCGCCACCATCGTGGTCGGCCTGCTGGTGGTGGCGAACCTCAACCGCCACCCCACCAGCGTGGTGCCGGTGAGCCAGCCAAGCCCGAGTGCGAGCCCGAGTGCAAGCGGGACCCCAAGCCCGAGCACCTCGCCCACCCCGGCTTCGAACCTGCCCCCGTTCACCTGCTCGTCGTCCGCCCAACACTTCGACTTTGCGCAGGTCCCGCCCCTTGCTCTCGTCGCTACGGTCCGGCCCGGCACCCATACCGGATACGACCGGCTGACGATCGAGTTCAAGACGGGCCACCCGACGGACATCGGGCTCACTGAACAGGGCAGCGCGACCTTTACTCAATCACCCAAAGGCTCGCCAGTCACGCTGGCCGGCAGTGCAGGCATCCTGTTGACCATCCAGGGCGCCGACGAGCACACCGCCTACGTCGGATTCTTCGACTTCCAGACCGGCTACCCGGTACTCCTCGAGGCAAGTCAGGTGCAGGACTTCGAGGGCACGGTGCAGTGGGGCCTTGGCCTTTCGAAGTCGGCTTGCTACCGCGCCTTCTTCCTCACCAATCCAACGCGCCTGGTCATCGACATCCAGACGCACTAGTGCTTGTGCAGCAGAGATAGACCGTAGCCGGTGGCGACCTGGTCATATCCCGCAGCCTCGACGGAGGCCACCTGTGCGTCGAAAACGCCAAGGCTGTAGTTCGTGCCCTCGTAGTCGAGGACGACCCACTCCGCGTCCTGAACGCCTTCGAACCCGTAGTCGTAGATGAAGCGACGCTCCGAAAGGTGGCTTGGGAATCCATTCTCGGCCGACACCCGCGCGCCGGGGGCGATCTGCGCCAGCTTCGGAACGAAGGCGGCATAACGCGGTTGCGTGGTGTAAAGAGCGGGGTCGAACTTGCGCGAGAACGGCATGTCGCCGAAAGCCCAGCTGAAGAAGAGCGAGCTCACGATCACCGCCGCCATCACGGGCCGTTGGGCTGGCCGGTGCAGTCGCGCCAGGGCGAGGATTGCGGTGCCGAAGATCAGCGGGATGAGGGGAGCTGAGTACTGCGAGGTGAACGAGTACTGCGGCTCGTAGTTGGAGAGCAGCAGGTAGCCCAGGGTTGGCAGCAGCACGAGGGACGCCCACCCGGCCAGTGCGCTGAGGCCCAACACCGGCCCGAAGATGGCGAGCAGGAAATAAATCTTTTTGGGCTGGAGCAAAGCCTTCGCGATGCGGACCGGGTTGGTCACCAGCGTCTTGAGGATTCCGCTGGGGCTGCCCCCGACGTCCGCGTAGCGGATCCCGATGTACGGATACGAGCGGCCGCTCGCAAAGAACGGGATCGCCACCTGGATGATCGCCGCGAAGGCAAGCAGGCTTCCGAGCAGGACACCAATGCCGAGCTTCCAGTCGCGCTTGCCCAGCAGCACGAAGAGACCGAAGCCGGCGCCGATCAGCGCCATCTCCTCTTTGACGAGGAATGTGAGCAGCAGGCTGATCAGAAACCAACCTCGCCGGCCCCGCTCCAGGAAATAGAGGGCGAACCCAAGCGGCGCCACCGAAAGGACGACCTCGTGAAAGTCATAGAGATTGATGAAGGCGAGCGGCACGAACAGGAAGTAAGCGAGCACCCACGAGGCCGCGTACCCGTCGGGCAGCTTCAACTTTGCGAGCAGATAGACCGGCCAGGCGCCCAGCGCAAGCACCAGGGTCTGGATCACGAGCAGCGTTTCGGGGTGGGGATAGGCGAAGTAGAACGGCATGAGGAGCAGGAAGATGGGCGAAAAGTGATCTCCAAGCAGGGAGTGGGGGAGGGGGAGCGCCTGGCTCATGGTCGATTCGAAAGGACGTCCCTGGGTGGTGTTCCAGAAGACCTGGTTGAACAGGCCGAGGTCGAACCCAAAGGAGTGGTAGGACTCGTGGCGGAGCACGGACAGGGTGATGTAGATGAGCGCGTAGGCTGCCCCGAGGCCGAGCGCGATCAGACCCTGGTAGCGCAACCAAACCGCGGCCAGCCGCTTCACCGTGGGTAGATTTTGATCGGGTCGGAAGCGGCGGTCCAACCTGCGTGACAACATCGTTGTGACGCGGTAGGCTACCGCCTGCGGCCCAGGTGCGCGTGTGCGCGTGTCTAGCCGTGGAAGGGGGGACCTCGTCGCGACGTCGTGGCTGGGCGTCCCAATGGTTCGATGTCGGGTTTGCCCGTCAGACCGGGAGAACGAGGGGATTGATGACTGTGGTGCAAGTGATCAGCAACGCCGGCCTGCGCCGGCTGTCAAAAGCGCTCGGATTCGGCGTGTTCGCAGCCGCGTGCGTCATCGTGCTCGGCCAGCATCAGGCTTTGCCGGTTGGCGCCGCCGGGCCCACCCCTGAATGTGGAACCCTGGCGAGCTCCGCCACCTGGAATGCCGCCGGAAGCCCGTATCAGATTTGCTCCTCCACCGGCGTGACGGTCCCATCTGGAATCACGGTCACCCTCGATGGGTCGGGCGGTCCGGTCCAGGTGCAGGCAGTGGGTTATCAAGGTCTGCAGGTCACAGGCGGCACCATCACGACGGCTGGCACTTCAGCGGCCAACAACGTTATCTTCAGCGGCCCCAACACGAACCCAGGCTCGTGGGCAGGCCTGAACTTCCAGTCAGGTAGCACTGCGAATCTGAACAACGTTCGCGTCAGCTCTGGAAGCTACGGCATCAATGCCAGCAGTGCAGCAGGCGTCACCCTCGCCAACGTCACGATCGATCACAGCCTTAACGACGGGGTTTACTCCAGCACCGGGCCGTTGACCGTCTCCATCAGCACGATTACCAACTCCGGTGGCAATGCGATCTGGCAGAACAGCGGCTCCCTGACCGTGACCGGAACCAACATCAATACGGCGGCGACGGCTGGCATCTACTTCAGCGGGAACAGTGCGAACACCGTCAGCGTGACCAACAACACGATCGTCGGCGTCGGCGGCTACGGCATCTACGTTTCAAATCCGGCGGCCAACCCGTCGGTGAGCAGCAACACCATCATCGACAGCGGGCTGACTGGCAACGCGGCGCCGGCCATCGACCTGCCCAACTACACGGGCGACCTGATGGGCGCGGTGGGCGGCAACCACGGCTTCGGCAACGGGATGGACGCCATCGCCTTCTCGGGCACGGTGACCACCAACCTGGTCTGGGTCTCGCCGGCCAACAGCACAGTTGACCATCCACTCGGTTATCTCGCCACCGGCACGATCAACCTGAAGTCGGGCACGACCATGACCGTGCCCCAGGGCTCGGTGGTCAAGTTCTTGAGCGGCACCCTCAACGCGGTCGGGGCCAGCATCGACGCGACCGACAGCAGCGGCGCCAACGCGCCCAAGATCTTCACCACCTTCCGCGACCCGGCCGGCCTCACCACCTGTCCGAGCGTGTTCGTGTCTTCCAGCTGCGGCACGATCAGCTATGACTGGGGTGGCATCAGCATCACCACTGACAACGTGACCTCGGTGCAAGGGAACGCCGCCTTCACCAACGCCAGCATCCGCAACAGCTACAGCGACGCCATCTACATCAGCAGCGGCGCCACCACCAACCCGGCCCTCGTCGCCGGCTTTGGGCTGGTGCTGAACAACACCACGCTCGACCACAACAACAGCGACGCGATCTCCGCCTCGTCCACGCCGGTCTCGGTGACCGGAGGCACCATCAGCAACACCGGGGGCAACGGCATCACCGCGAGCCAGGGCAGCCTGACTGTGAGCGGCGCCGCCATCACCAACGCGACCGGTGACGGCATCTACTTCTATGACAGCAGCACGACCAAAACGGCGATCCTGACCAACAACACTGTCAGCGGCGCCGGCAGCTACGGCATCTATGCGTACGGCGGGAAGGTCAATCCCATCGTGAGCGGCAACACGATCACCAATAGCGGGCTGACGGGCAACGCGGCGCCGGCCATCGACCTCTCCAACTACACGGGAGACGTGGCCGGCTCGCTGGTTGGCAACCAGGGTTCTGGCAACGGGATGGACGCGCTTGTCTTCTCCGGCACGGTGACCAACAGCTTTACCTGGCTCTCGCCGACCAACAGTGGCGCCAACCACCCTCTCGGCTACCTCGCGGGCGGCAGCATCAACCTCGTCACGGGCAAGACCATGACCGTGCCCCAGGGCTCGGTGGTCAAGTTCTCGAGCGGCTCTTTGAACTTGAACGGGGCCATCCTCGACGCGACCGACACCAGCGGCGTCAACGCACCCAAGATCTTCACGAGCTTCCGCGACCCGGCCGGCCTCATCACCTGTCCGAGCGTCTTCGTGTCTAGTACCTGCGGCGTGCCGACCAACGACTGGGGCGGCATCAGCATCACCCAGGACAACGTGACCTCGGCGCGAGGCAGCGCCGCCCTCACCAACGCCAGCATCCACTACACCTACAGCACCGCCATCTCGATCAGCAGCGGCGCCACCACCAACCCGGCCGGTATCGCCGGCTTTGGGCTGGTGCTGAATACCACGACCTTGAGCCATCTCGGCGGTGACGGCCTCGACGGAAGCAGTACGTCGGTCTCCGTCAGCAGCTCCACGTTCGATACGATCGTCGGCAACGCCGCCTACCTCTCCGGGGGCACGAACAGCTTCGTGGGCGACATCGTCCAGAACGTCACCCAGAGCGGATTCGTCTTTCAAGGCGGCACCTCGAGCTCGGTGATAACCAGCCGGTTCACCAACGTCGGAGGCACCACGACCAGCAACTTCGCTGTGACCGCCGGCAGCCCGGTATCGCTGACTCTCGACTGCCTCAGCATTCATGCCAACGCGGGTGGCTTCAGCTCCGGATCGACCGGCAACCAGATCTCCAACAGCGACCTCTTCGGCAACACGGGGACCGGCCGTTTCGACCTCTACGCCACGTATCCGACTCTCGCGCGCTCCAACTGGTGGGGCCAGGTCGGCGGGCCGGTGGGCGGGCAGACCGGCGGGCCGGGCGCCATCGACTCGACGAACCCCCTGACCTCGATTACTCCGACGGTCTCCCTTTCGGAAACCAGCCTCAACACGAACGCGAACGGGTCGCTCGGTTCCGGAACCATGACGGTGACCCTGACCTTCAACCGCAAGATGAACACGACGGTGACGCCGGTCGTGACCTACTCTCCCGGCGCCCACCCTGTGACGGCCATCCGGTCAGGGACCGGTTGGCAGTCCGACGGTATGACGTGGGTCGGGACGGCAACCATTGACAACAACACCACGACGGGCGCGAATACCATCAATGTCAGCGCTGGGCAAAGCTGCGTACCCGAGCCGTCGACGAACTTGATGGCGCCGGCAACCGCCGGCTTCGGCGCCGACCCGACCGGCGTCGCGGCGGCGACCACGTCACCCGCGACCGGTGTCTTCGATACGGGCGCAACCTTGAACGGAACGGTCAATCCAAACGGCTGGACCACGAACGGTTACTTCCGGCTCGGCACCACGAGCGGAACGTACACGACCACGACTTCTATCCAGGCCATGGGCAGCGGCACGACAGCGGCGCCGATCACAGTTGCGGCGACGGGTCTGACCCCGTTCACGACCTACTACTTCACGACGGTGGCGGTTACCAGCAACGGCTTGAGCTACGGCACGGAGCAGACCTTCGTCACGCCCTCGATCCTGCACTTCCCCGCGCTCATGAACAATGCATACGGCGGCTACACGACGACCGTCTACCTTCAGAACAAGAGCGGCGCGGCGCTGGCGCCAGGCGCGATCACCATCACGTATTACGACACGGCGGGAGCGCAGCTGGGCACGGGCGATTCGAGCCCGGCGCTCGCCAACGGCGCTGTCTGGAGCGTGCGACAGGACAACGGGCATAGCTTTGTCCCGGGCGGGGCCGGCTCCGGGCGTGTGAACACGTCGGTTCCCGTGGTCGCCTTCGTCAACCAGGAGATCGCCGGCCAGGACGGCAGCAGCTACAGCGCCTTGCCGGATCCGGCCACTGGCGCCACCGTGTTTGCACCTGCGGTGATGTACCAGGCGTACGGCGGGTACACAACCGGCTTCGGGATCACCAACACCGGCTCCGCGACCACGACAGTCACTGTGACGTATCGCAATCCGGACGGTTCCGCGGTCGCGACCACGCGGACCCAGAGCCTGGCGCCCAACGCGTATTGGGGTCTCTACCAGGGTGAAACAGGCACGCCGCTGTCCGTGGGTTTCCACGGCACGGCCACCATCACCTCATCTCCTGCGCAGAACCTGGCCGTGATCGTCAACGAGGTGGGCCCCGGTGGCTTCCTCACGTACAGCGCGACGAACACCGGCGCGACCACCCTTTACGCCCCAGTCGTTTTCAACAACGCGTATGGCGGTTACTTCACAGGAATGGGGATCCAGAACGTCAGCAGCTCGACCGCCAACGTGACCATCAACTATGCAGGCGGAGCGGCGACATACAGCGAGACATTCACGGTGGCGCCCCACGGGTTCGCGGGAATCTATAACGGACCAGGCAACGGGGCCGGGCTGCCGGACGGTTTCGCCGGCAGTGCCGTGATCACCAGCGACCAGCCCCTGGTGGCCATCGTCAACGAAGTGATCAGAAGCCAGGGCACGAGTTACAACATGATCGCGGCCGGCATCCCCACGGTGCATATGCCCCTGGTCGAAAACTCCGTCAACGGGTTCAGCACCGGGTTCGGCGTTGAGAACGTCGGCACCGGGTCAGCCACCGTGTCGATCGTGTACTACGACTCCGTGACCGGCGTGCAGGTCGGAACCGGTCCCACGCTCACCCTTGCTCCAGGCGCGTTCGCCGGCGTCTACCAGGGGCCCGGCGGCGACGGCGGCATCGCGGCCGGAAATACCGCGACGGCCACCATGACCGTCACCAATGCCAGCAACGGCGGCAAGCTGGCGGTCATCGTCAACCAGCAGAGCGGCACGAGCTTCATGAGCTACAGCGGGCAATAAAAGGAACATGAGCCGGCGATCGCGATTGTCGTCGAAGATCGTCCGGGTGGTTGTCGGGGCCGTGCTCCTGGTCGGAGTGGCGGTCCCGGCAACCCAGGCCAGGCTGGTCCAACCGGTGCTCGCCAACGTAAGCACGGGCTGGACGATGTACCACTACGACAACGCCCACACGGGAAACGACGTAGGCGAGCCTGCGATGACAACCCTGCAGGGGTCGCCGATCCTGTCATCCGCGCTCGATGAGAATGTCCAGGCAGAGCCGCTCATCTATTCCGGCCTCGTCTTCGCGGCGACCGAAAACAACACCATTTACGCCTTCAACGAGTCGAGCGCCACGCTGGCGCTGGTCTGGAAGCGCAACCTGGCGCCGCAGGTTCGCTACAACCCGTACCCGGCCCCGTTCTTTTGCGAAGGGAGCCACCTCGGCCTCACTGGTGTCGGCATCACGGGCACGCCTGTGATCGACCCGGTCGCCAAGGTCCTCTACGCAGTGGGCCTCACTCCTGACCTCGCGCAGCCGAGCGGAATGAAGTACCAGCTGTACCGGGTGCGCATCCTCGACGGGAGCCTTCTCGGACCACCTGTCGATCTCGTTTTCCCTGATATCGATCCAAGGTCGGCCGGCCAGCGCAGCGCACTCAGCTTCGCGAACGGCAACGTGTACGTCTCGTTCGGGGGTCGGGCTGGAGACTGCAATCCGTATCACCCCATCGTCATCAGCGTGCCCGCCGCTGGCGGTTCGCCGACCGAGTGGGACGGCCAGAACCCAGCGTTTGGGCCTCCGTGCAGTACCAGCAGCTGCCAGGAGGCCGGAATCTGGGCCTCCGGTGGCATGGCCGTCGACGGCTCGGGCAACATCTTCCTGGCCACGGGCAACGGTCCGACGAACTGGAACTGCGCCCTCGGCTGGGACCAAGGCGACGCGGTGATCAAGCTTTCGCCCACGCTGCAGGAGCTCGACCATTTCGCACCGAGCACGTGGTGCACGATGCACCAGACGGACCAGGACATGGGGTCCATCGGTCCGATTCTGCTTTCCAACAACACGCTGTTCCAGTCGGCCAAGACGGGCCAGGGATGGATCCTCAGCACGACCAACCTCGGCAACACGATCAACGGATCCGTTGGAACTCACATCGCCGGCTGCCCGACTGCCGATGCCGCGTTCGGAAGCTCGGCATGGGATGGAACGAAGATCTACGTCCCGTGCGACGGGTATGGAGTTGTCGGCCTCAACGCAGACACCGTCAACAAGACGTTCACGGAAGCATGGGTCACGCCGGGCGGCTACTCCCCTGGACCGCCGATCGTGGCGGGTGGATACGTTTGGGCGACTGACCAGGGCGGAGGCACCCTGCACCGCATCAACCCGGCTGATGGAACTGAGACCACGTTCGCGATGGGAAGCGCGGCGCGCTTCAACACGCCGGCCGCCGACAGCGGCCGCATCTTCGTGGCGCAGAACAGCCCATCCGCGATTCGAGAGCTCAACTTCGGCACTGTCACCCCGCCTTCGCCTCCACTTCCGGTGCTGCGTGCGGCGCTTCCCGCGATGGCGAACCAGGCTTACGGCGGCTACACCACCTCGGCACTCATCCAGAACGCCGGTAGCGCGCCGGCACGAGTCGTCGTTCTCTATTTCGACCAGGCCGGCTTCGCGGTGGGCACCGGCGACGTCAACGCATCGTTGCCGGTAAACGCCACCTGGACGGTGAGGCAGGACAGCGGCAGCTCGTTCAGCGCCGGCGGTGCCGGCTCTGCGCTCATTTACAGCGACCAGCCGCTGGCTGCTTTTGTCAACGAGTCGGCCCCCGGTGGAGCCGATCAGAGCGGCTACTCGGCGGTTCAGCTGCCCGGCGGTGCGGGGACGTCTCTCTTCGCGCCGGCTATCGCGAATGGTGCTTACGGCGGATACACCACCGGCATCGGATTGATCAACCTGAGCTCCAGCGCGACGAACCTCACGGTGACCTATCGCGACAGCTCAGGCGCCCTCATCAAAACTCAGACGGTACCCAACCTGGCCGGCAACGCCTACGCCAGCCTGTACAGCGGCGACGCGGTGCTCGCTTTGCCGGCCGGATTCGCCGGCACGGCCACGATTGCGAGCTCGGCTGGCACGGTCGCCGCGATCGTCAACGAGACCGGGCCCGGCGGACAGTTCAGCTCCTACGACGCAGTCTCCGCGGGCGGCGCGAACCTCTACTCGCCTGTCGCGCTGAACAATTCAAACGGCGGCTACTACACCGGCATGGGAATCCAGAACACTACGGGCACCGCGGGCACGGTGACGATCAACTACTACGACACCACCGGTGCTGCAACGACGACGACCCATCCGATACCGGCCAACGGTTACCTCGGGGTGTACCAGGGGACTGACATCGCGATAGCAGGCGCGTACACGGCCAAGCTCACGAGCACCGTTGCGGTCGCGGCGATCGTGAACGAGGTAGCGCCATCGGCCACCAGCGCTAAACAGTCGAGCGCGTTCAACACGTTTGCGTCGGGCAGCGCGGCCCTTCACCTGCCGCTGGTCGAGAACGCGGGGTCTGATGGATGGAGCACCGGCGAAGGGATCATGAACGCGGGCACGGCGGCGGCCACTGTGACGGTGACCTACTACGACACCGCCACGGGCGCCCAGGTCGGCTCGCCGCAGAGCAATCTGCTCCAACCGAACGCCTTTTGGGGCTTGTTCCAGCCGGCCGGAGGCCTGGCGGCGGGTATCCGCGCGACCGCCGTGGTCACGACCTCAGGCCAGGTCGCG
This sequence comes from Candidatus Dormiibacterota bacterium, assembly GCA_003169845.1. GTDB lineage: Bacteria > Chloroflexota > Dormibacteria > Dormibacterales > Dormibacteraceae > Palsa-870. The sequence goes on from PNAG01000011.1 coordinate 69,277, forward strand.
GTGATCTGCAACGAAAGCAATGCCTCCACGTTCATGAGCTACTTGGGTGAGTAACTGATCTAAGTCCATGGCGCTCGCCTCAGGCGGCCTGGAACACGAGCTGGAAGTCAGCCTCCACGAGCTCGCGACGCTCGACCCTCACCGTTTGTGGGGCCCCTAACAAAGCCAGGCTCTGCGGCTGAACAACTCGCACCGTGTAGGTGCCAGCCGTGACGCGGGCCGAATAGTGGCCGCTGGCGTCGGTGATCACGCTCGTCACGCTTCGGCTGCCGGCGTCCAGCTCAACCTGCGCGCCGGCAACGGGCCGGAAAATGCACGGTCGGGGAGGGCCCAGCGGCGGGGGGCCGCCACACGCGAGGAGCTGCACGGTGCCCACCACAGTGCCGGTCTTGCCTATCGCCTTTGCGTGCTCCGAACCGTGTTGACCCTGGTACGTGAGGTCGTTGACGAAACTCGCCATCGCAACGCTGGGAAGGGCAACCATCGAGCCCACCACGATGGAACCCGCCGCAGCCAACGGCAAAGCGTGGCGGCGGAGATTGAGTGGCAAGCTACTGGCCAACGTAGCTCATGAATGACGTGCCGTTGGACTCGTTGCAGATCACTGCTACCTGTCCGCCGCTCGTGGTCACGACCGCGCTCGCACGAACTCCGGTCGGCAGCCCGCCCGCCGGTTGATAAAGGCCCCAGAACGCGTTTGGCTGCAGGGACAGGCTCTGTGGCGTACCGACGGCCGCTCCGCTCACGGTGTCGTAATAGGTGACGGTGACAATCGTTGCCGTCGAGCCGGTGTTCATGATCCCTTCGCCGGTGCTCCAGCCGTCGCTGCCGGCGCTTTCAACCAGCGGCAGGTGCAGGGTCGCGCTGCCCGAGGCAAACGTGTTGTAGGCGGTGGACTGCTGGGCGCTGGTGGTCGAGGGCGCCACCTCGTTGACGATCGCCGCGATGGCGACCGAGGCCGTGATCCTGGCTGTGTAAGCCCCGTCGGCGGCGATGTCGGTGCCCTGGTAGACGCCGAGGTAGCCGTTGGCCGCGATCGACGCGGTGCTCGTGGTCGCGGCGCCGTTCGAGTCGTAGTAGTTGATCGTCACGGTGCCGGCGGTGCCGGTCGTGTTCTGGATGCCCATGCCGGTGTTGTATCCGCCGTACGCGTTTCGCAGGGCGGCGGGGGCAAACAGGCTCGTGCTGCCCGACGGCACCGCGTCGTACGAGCTGAACTGGCCGCCCGGCCCTGTCTCGTTGACGACCGCGGCAAGAGCGCCCGCAGAGCTCGTTATGGTCGCCGTGCCGGCGAATCCGCTGGGCAGAGCAAGCGCGGCGTCTCCGCTGAACAAGCCCAGATACGCGCCAGCAGCGACTCCCGGTGTCGTCTGGGATTTGACGATGGATCCCGAGCCGTCGCGGTACGTAACCGTGACGTTGGCGGCCGCGGCGCTGACGTTGACCAGCCCGATCCCGGTGGTGTAGCCGCCATACGCGTTGTTCACGATCGTTGGCGCAAAGAGCGTGGTCCCGCCGCCGCTCGGAAGGCTGATGGACGTGTAGCTGGTGGCGTCGCCGCCGCCGGGCGCGAACTCATTGACGAAAGCCGCGACCGGCTGGTTCGAAAAGACCACGGCCGACCCGGCCTGGCCGGAAGAAAAACCGTGGCCGTTATCCTGGCGGACCGTCCAGGTTGCGTTGGCGGGCAGGGACGCGATCGCGTCACCGCTTCCTACCGAGCTTCCACTGCTGCCGGAGTAGGCGATGGAAACCGCTGCTGATCCACTGCCGGCATTCTGGATCTCAGTGACGGTCGTGTAGCCGCCGTACGCCGCATCCGCCATCGCGGGCAAGACCGCGACGGCGGAGAGGATGATGATGGAATTGCTCGGCCCGGACGGTGCACTTGAGCCCGCCGAGTTGGTGGTCACGACCGAAAACGTGTAGGTGCCGGACGGCAGTCCGGTCAGAGTGGCCGAGGTCGTGCCGGGACCCGTAGTCACCGAATAGTTGCCCGGACTGGATGTAACCGTGTAGCTGGTGATCGGGGCTCCGCCGGTGCAGACGGGCGCGCTCCAGCTGACACGAGCAGATGAGCCTCCCGCGGTTGCCGTGACGCTTGACGGTGGATCGGGCGCTGTGAAGAGCGCCGTCGGAGCGGGCAGGGCGAACGGGCTCGCCGCATCACCAGACTGCGTCGCAAGCGAGGCAGTTCTGAAAGGAGGCGCGTCGGACGATCGGATCAGCTCGAAGCTCGCGCTCGCCGGGCTCGGACCAAGATCCCCGTTTTGAGTATTGACGAATGTGAAGTCGGTATCGACCACGGTTCCCGAGCAGTTGCGAAAGGTGAAGACGACCTCGACGAAAGTGTCCGTGGTCGTGTTGTTGTTGGTGACGGTCCCCACGACGTGTTGGAAACCCCCGCTATCCGTGAACACGTTGGTCACCTGGGTGTTGAAGTTGTGATTCACGGGGTCCAGCGCCGGCGACACCTGAACACCTGTGATGGCGTAATGGTCGTAGCCGGCCGGGGGCGTGAAGATATCGGTAAAGCCTGAGCGCTCGCCTGGCGCAAGAACATTCAGCTCCGTAAATGTGAAATCGGTGCTCAGCAACGTGTTGCTGGAGTTGTAGAAGTTGAAGTCGATCTCGACGAACTCGGCGTTCTCGGTGCCCGAATTCTGCACCTCGCCCACGATGTGCTCAAAACCACCCGCATCGGGACCCCAGCTGCTGTTCGTTAGAACTATCACGCTGACCGATGCGCTCACTGGCGCGGGGATCGCCAGGATCGGCGTCAACATTGCGACGATCACCAGGGCCTGTGTGCGTCTCCTCAACTTTCTCTCACTCCTTTCCGCGCCTCCGAATTCATTGGCCGCCATAGCTCATGAAGCTTGTCGCGTTGGACTCGTTGCAGATCACCGCGACCTGCCCACCGCTCGTGGTCACGACGGCGCTGGCACGAACTCCGTTCGGCAGCCCGCCCGCCGGCTGATACAGACCCCAGAAGGCGTTTGACTGTAGGGACTGGCTCTGTGGCGTACCGACTGCCGCTCCACTTGCGGTGTCGTAATAGGTGACGGTCACCGTGGTCGCCGTCGAGCCCGTGTTCATGATCCCTTCGCCGGTGCTCCAGCCATCGCTGCCTGCGCTCTCGACAAGCGGCAGGTGCAGGGTCGCGCTGCCCGAGGCAAACGTGTTGTAGGCGGTGGACTGCTGGGCGCTCGTGGTCGAGAGCGCCACCTCGTTCACGATCGCGGCGATGGCGATCGAGGCCGTGATCTTGGCTGTGTAAGCCCCGTCGGCGGCGATGTCGGTGCCCTGGTAGACGCCGAGGTAGCCGTTGGCCGCGATCGGCCAAGTTGTCATGGTTGCGGTCCCGGTGGAGTCGTAGTAGTTGATCGTCACCGTGCCGGCTGTCCCGGTCGTGTTCTGGATGCCCATCCCGGTGTTGTATCCGCCGAAGGCGTTTCGCAGTGCGGCGGGCGCAAACAGGGCCGAGCTGCCCGCGGGCACGGCATCGTAGGAGCTGAACTGGCCGCCGGGACCTGTCTCATTCACCACCGCGGCTAAAGCGCCGGCGGAGCTGGTGATGGTCGCCGTGCCGGCGAATCCGTTGGGGAGTGATGCGGCGCCGCTGTACAAACCTTGATACGCGCCCGCGGCGACTCCGCTCAATGTCTGGGCTTGAACGATGGAGCCGCTGCCGTCGCGATACGTGACGGTGATGTCGGCAGATGCGGCGCTGACGTTGACGAGTCCGATCCCGGTGGTGTAGCCGCCGTACGCGTTGTTGGCGATGGCGGGCGCATACAGTGCCGTGCCGGATCCAACGGAAGGAATGATCCCTGTGTAGCTGGTCGCATCTCCGCCACCTGGAGCAAACTCGTTAGCGAACGATGCGAGCGGCTGATTCGAGTAGACCACGGCCGACCCGGCCTGTCCAGCCGCAAGACCGTGCCCATTGTCCTGACGCACCGTCCACGTGCCGTTGACGGGAAGGTTTGCGGTCCCGTCGCCGCTGCCGACGGCAGCGCCGCCAGAGTCGAAATACCGAACCAGGACCCCAGCCGGCCCGCTGCCAACGTTCTGGATCTCGGTCACCGTCGTGTAGCCGCCGTAGGCCGCGTTCGCCATGGCCGGCAGCGCCACCGCCACCGACGGGAGTGGGAGCTGAAGCCGGCCGATGTTGTTGGCGCTGGACTCCGTGAACCAGACGTTGCCGTCAGGCCCCGTGGCGATCCCGTTGGGATTGCTGCCCGCCGTGGCGATCGAGTATTCCGTGACGGCGCCGGCCTGCGTCATGCTGCCGATCCTATTGCCGGCGGATTCGGTGAACCAGACGTTGCCGTCAGCCCCGCTTGAAATGCCAAGGGGGCTGACGCCCGTCGGAGTCGGATACTCCGTAATCGCACCGGCGGGCGTGATCTTTCCGATTTTGTTGCCGTTGAACTCCGCGAACCACAGGTTGCCGTCTGGACCGCTGGTGATCTCCTGCGTAAAGCTGGAGGCGGTCGGGATGGTGTATTCGGTGATTGCGCCTGCCGGCGTGACCACGCCGATCTTGTTGCTGTCGCCCTCAACGAACCAGAGGTTGCCGTCGGGGCCGGCAGTGATGCCGCTGAGGCCGCTGCCGGAAGTCGGAACGGAGTACTCCGTCAGCGCACCCGCGGTTGTCATCACGCCGATCTTGTCGGTGTTGTTCTCGGTGAACCAGAGATTTCCGTCGGGGCCTGACGTGATACCGGTGGGGACGCTGTTGGGAACGGAGAACGCGGTGAAGACGCCCGCGGGAGTGAGGCGGCCGATGTTGTCGTCAATACCGGTGGTGGTGACTTCGGTAAACCAGAGATTGCCGTCGGACCCGGTCGTGATGGCGGAGGGATTACCGCCGGCCGTTGGTATCGCGAACTCCGTGATCACGCCGCTGGGCGTCAACCTTCCGATCTGATTGGACCTCTGCTCTGTGAACCACAGGTTGCCGTCCGGTCCGTCAGTGATCGCGTTGGGACCGCTCATAGCGGTTGGGACCGCGAACTCAGTGATGTCGCCGGAGGACGCCTGGATCGCGGTGGGGTTGGCGGCGAACACCGCCGCCGCAACCACCACCGCAAGTGCGAGGGCAAGGTATCCGCGTTTCAACGACGTCACGGTGACGTCCGGGCCAAAAAGAGGATCGAAACTCCGAAAGGCAGAGTGGTCCGGGAGGCGAGAGGGGCCTCGCTTTCAAACAGGGCGCGAAGCATGAAATTGACCGAGTCGGGAGGGAGATCGATCTCATGGTTCTCACGCGGGAAGCCTGTCAGCCGGCCGGCCGCGACGGCTGGAAACAGCCAGGTATTGAAATAGGACGCGTGAAGCCGGGTCAGGCCTGCTGCCTTCATGACCCGCTCCAACCCGCGAAGCCGGTAGCGGCGGCGGTGGCCGGCGACGTTGTCCATCTGGCCCCAGAGCATCCGGTAGGCGGGCACCGTCACCATCACGACTCCTCCCGGTCGCAGAGCTGTCGCCAGGCGTCTCAGCTCGCCCACGTCATCGTCGATGTGCTCGATGACATCGAAGGCGCACACGGCGTCGAAGCCTGTCGGGAGCGGATCGGAGCTCTGCATGAGATGCACGGTGAGGCCCCGCCGGCGAGCTACCTCGAGCGCGGGCGCAGAGAAATCCACGCCGACCACGTCATAGACGCGCGCGAGCTCGACGGTCAAGCCGCCGGCGCCACAACCGAAGTCGAGGAGACGGCTTCCTGGCGGGACAAACCGGCGCAGGTTGGCAAGAATGACGGCTCGGCGGCCCGCGAACCACCAGTGAGAACGTTCGATCTCATCGAGCTGAGAACCATACTGTTCGACCGCGCGCGTCCACAGGTGGTCCTCGAAAGCGGGATCGTCGGGCATGGGGGCCAAGCTTACGGTCATGTATGCTCAGCCCGACTTGGAAGATCGCCAGGTCAGTCCGAAGCTCTACACGCGGGAGTACTACAGCCATGTGCAGGGCTTCCAGGACTGGGACGCCACACACGGCCGCAGACTTCCGCCCCGCCTGGCGCGAGCCGTCCGCCTGGCGCGAATCCGCCCAGGCCAGCGGTGTCTCGACATCGGAACGGGGCGGGGCGAGGTCGTCTTTCACGCCGCGATGGCCGGCGCCGAAGCGGTGGGAATCGACTACTCGGACAGTTCCCTCGACATCGCTCGCGAGGCGCTTGGCTCATATCCAGATGAAGTACGAAAGCGCTGCACCTTCGCTGCCATGGATTCGCGCAAGCTTGCGTACGAAGATGCGCATTTCGACCGCATCTTCATGCTCGATCTCGTCGAGCACCTGTATCCAGAGGGTTTGGCGCAGACACTCGTCGAGGCGCACCGGGTACTCAAGCCAGGCGGACTGTTGATCGTGCACACGGAGCCGAATCGAAACTACGCGGCGCTCGCCGTACGAGCTTTCGAATCTCCGCGTTTGGGCCGTCTGGTCCGGCCCCTTACACGGGCTTTGACGGGTTCGCCCGTACCCTTCAGCCCCTACCGCCAGGCGATGCACGTCAACGAGCAGAGCCCCGACTCGCTGGCAGCAGTCCTGAAGCAATCAGGCTTCCGAGCCCGAGTCTGGAGCAGCGGGATCTACGGCTTCGAAGAGCTGCGCGAGTGGCGGTCGGTGCTGAAACGGGTCGCATTGAGTGGCTGGCCCCTGACGTCGATCGGTCCGCTGGCGAAAACTTTCGGCATCAATGTCTGGGCGGTTGCCGAGCGATGACCCCAGGAACCCGAGTGCTGGTGCTCAACCTTCGCGACATCGCAAATCCTTCCGCAGGTGGGGCCGAGCAGCATCTCCACGCACTGTTCCGCCGCCTGGCCGCTCGCGGACATCGGATCACGCTCTACTGCGGTGGCTATCACGGGGCCCGCCGGCACGAGACGATTGACGGGATCGAAATTCACCGCAGAGGGAATCGCTTCACGACGGCGGTGTGGTCGACGATCAATTACCTCCGCCATCGCGACGACTTCGACGTCATCGTGGACTACACGGGCCAACTTCACTTCCTGACGCCGCTCTATGTTCGCCAGCCGAGAATCGCCGTGGCAATGCACGTGGTTGGTGACGTCTACCGCAACGATCTTCCGTTTCCGACAGGCCAGCTGCTGGCGTGGTGGGAAACGTTCAGCCTCGCTCACTTTTACGACAAAGAGCGTTTCATCGCCATCTCCCAGAGCACGGCCGACGAGCTGGCGGCGCACGGCATCCAGTCAGGTCAGATTCAACTCATCCACTGCGGACGCCACGAACCGATACCGCAACCATCGGTGGCGAAGACTTCGTACCCGTCGCTCCTCTATTACGGTCGGTTGAAGCGATACAAGCGTGTGGACATGTTGCTGAAGGCGCTGTCGGAGATTCGCCGCGAAATCCCCGAGGCGCGCCTGCACGTCGTCGGCGCGGGCAGCGAGCTGGAGAGTCTGCGGCGCCTGGCCAAGGATCTCGGCTGTGGTGACGCGATCACGTTTCACGGCTACCTGCCCGACGCCGAGCGCTGGGATGTGGTGGCGTCCTGCTGGGTCAACGTCCAGCCCTCGTTGAAAGAAGGTTGGGGACTCACTGTCCTCGAGGCCGCCCAGTGTGGAGTGCCGACGGTCGCCTCGCGGGTGGCAGGCCTCCGCGACGCGATCCTCGAAGGGGAGACCGGCGAGCTGTTCGATCGCGCCGACACCGGGGAGCTGGTCCGCAAGGTCACCGGCCTCCTGCGCAACAGTGCGCAGCGCGAAGCGCTCGGAGCCAGGGCGCGCGAGTGGTCGAACAGCTTCTCCTGGGATACCGCCAGCCAGGAGCTCGAACAGTTGATTGACACGGCCACGTCGGCGAACCCCCTCGCCGCGCCGGGCGAGGCAGGAGAGCTAGGGCACTCGGAAATAGCTCGGAGGGCACCCGGCGCAGTTGGTGGACGTGTAGATCTGATAGTCGATCACGAGCCACAGGATGACCACCGCGCCCAGCACGAGCACCACCCAGCGCCGGTCGAAGCGGGCAGCGAGCCCGCCTAGCAACAACACCATCGGCGCGGCGAACACGTAGACCTCGCGGAGGTCGGTCGACCAGAACCGATTGAGAGACACGTCGAGGCCGATGATCCCAGTGACCACTCCGGCGATGGCGAGCAGCGCGAGCAACGCCGGGCGCCATATGTCCGTGCCGCGCCGCCGGAGTGCATACAAAGCCCAGCCCAGGGCAGCCACGGTCACCGCGCCCGCCACCACGAGGCCGACTTTCATGATCTCGGTGCGCGGAGAGATCGCGTAGCACTGCGGCGTGCAGGCTCCGCTCGAGCCCACCCACTCGAACGGCAAGACGAAGTTGACCCACAACGCGCGGACGAACGCGTTCCAGACTGCTGCCGAGTTGGGAGGAGCGCAGTTGCAGATAGCCACGTTGAGGTGGGTGGTCACCCAGGGGAGGGGGGAGTGATAGACGGCCAGCGACCACACCAGCCACGGCAGCATCGTGATCGTAAAACCGGCCGCGCCAGGAAGGAGCCGTGGCCGTATGCCGCCTGCGCGCGTCGCCCAGGCGGCGAGAACGCTCGGGCCGGCGCCCAGGACCGTGATCTTGGTCATCACGGCGATGCCCAGCAGAGCGCCTTCCGCCAGTGCCTGCCGCCCAGGGCTGGTCTTTCCTTTCTGGAGCAGGAGCGCAAACAGCGCGGCGAGGAGCAACGCGGCAAGGACCTGGTTGGTGACCTGGCTGTGCCGCATGCTGACGCCGGGCATCAGCAGAAACGTCAGTGGGGCGAGAGCCGCGACCTCCGGGCGGGCTGAAAACAACCAACGCAGCATCAGCATGAGGACCAGCAAGAGCCCAGCCGAATACAGGACGTTCTGCAACCGCAACGCATAGATCGCGACCCGTGCGTCTCGGTGAAAGATCACGTACACCGGCGCGGCGGCGATGTAATAGACCGGGAATTGCACCGCTTCGTAGTCGAAATAGACGACGGCGGGCAGATTGAAGTGGGTCGTGTCGAATGGACCCGGATACTCGTGCAGGTAGACGGCCAGCAGCGTGGGATCGATGCGCGCGGAGCCGTAGACCGGCAGGTGACCCGTTTCGGCGATCGTGCGCACATAGTCGGTGTGCTCCAGCTCGTCGACCGGCGAGAAGATCGGCTCGCGAAACACGAGGTAGGTCTGAATTGCCACCAGGGCGAGGACTGGCAGCAGCCACCATGCCGCGGATCGGAGTCGTGACGAGCGACTGGCCTCAGCCACTGCCGGAACCACCTTCAGCGAAACCTTCCCGCGCTCAGAAGGCGATCTGGGGTCGCTGGCTAAGAGCTCCCGTTGTAGCTCATGAAGGTGTTGGCGTTCGACTCATTCACGATCACCGAGACCACACCTCCCGATGAGTTCGTGATCACAGCCGTGGCGCGAGTACCGCCGGGCAGCCCCCCGACGGGTTGATAGAGACCCCAGAAAGCATTGACGGCGAGGGTGTTCGTCTGCGGCGTCCCGACCACGGTGCCGGCGGTCGTGTCGTAGTAGGTGACGGTCACGGTCGTGGGGGTGCTGCCGGTGTTCATGATTCCCTCGCCGGTACTCCATCCGTCCGGCCCGGTGCTCTCCACCAGGGGAAGCTCGATGGTGGCGGCCCCACCGAGCGAGGTGTTGTAGGCCGTCGATTGAAAGGCTGGGCCGGCCCCGGGGGCGACCTCGTTGACGATCGCCGCCAGCGCCGCGCCGGTCGACGGGGCTGTGATCACCGCGGTGTAAGCCCCGTCAGCCGGGATATCCGTGCCCTGATAAACGCCCAGGTAGCCGTTGGCCGCGATGTTGAAAGTCTTGATGGTCGCCGTTCCCGTCGAGTCGTAGTAGGTGATCGTCACGGGGCTGGCGAGGGCGGTGGTGTTCTGGATGCCCATGCCGGTGTTGAAGCCGCCGTAGGCGTTGCGCAGAGCCACCGGCGCGTAAAGGGTCGTGCGGGCGGCGGAGATGGCGTCGTACGAGCTGAACTGAGCACCCGGCCCAGTCTCGTTGACCACAGCCGCCAGTGGCTGTGAGGCGTCGCTCGAGATGGTCGCGGTGCCGGCGAACCCGGCGGGAAGGTTGGCGTCAGTCCCCGATCCCGAGTTTCCGCTGTAGACCCCTCGATAGGCACCGGGCGCCACGCCTGTCAATGACTGGGGAGTGCCCTGGACCGCCCCGGTGGCATCCCTGTACGTGATGGTGATGTTGGCGGCGGTCGTCCCCAGGTTGATCAGGCCGATGCCCGTCGTGTAGCCGCCGTAAGCCGCGCTGGCGATCGCCGGCGCGTAGATCGTGGGGGCCACCGCGGATGGGAAGGCGATACCCGTATAACTTGTCGCGTCACCGGTGCCGCCGGGCGGAAACTCATTGACGAATCCGGTCAACGGCTGATCGCTGTACACGAGGGCCGACCCGGCCTGGCCGCTGGCGAATGAGTGGCCGTTGTCCTGGCGGATGATGGCTGCACCCTTGGGTGCGATGGTCGCGCTGTCGCCGGCGCCGACCGGGTTGCCAGACTGGTCGAAGTAGCCCACGACGACGTTGGCCGTGCCGGAGCCGACGTTCTGCAGGTACGTGGCTGTGGTGTAGCCGCCATATGCGCCGTTGGCCATCGCCGGCAGCGCGATGAGCGCCGGTTGCTGGACGTAAAAGCCTCCGTCGAACGAGCTCAGCAACGCCCCGGTTGTATGCGGAAAGCTGGCGTCGAACTGAGGCGCCGGCGCGGCGTACGTGGTGCTGGCGGGCGGCGCTGCCTGCATCAGGAGGTTGGCACGGAAGTCACCCATAACGCGAACGACGGCCCCGGCGCCCGAGATCCCAAGACCAGCGGCGTCGGTCAGTGCAATCGGGGCTGTGCCGGCGCTGTTGGTGACCGTGAGCGTGAAGTGGGTGCTCCAGGTGCCGCCGTTGAACGGCGCGGTTCCGGTCCAGTAGGCCTTGCCGATCGCGAGGTCAGGTTGGCTCGTGTTGTAGCTGAGGGCCTCTCCGTCGATCGCGTCGACGGTGCCGTCGAAGGCAAGGTCGATCGGGCCGGGGTCACCGACCGTGGACGGACTTGGTCCCCAGTACATGGCCTGCTCGAGCTTGAGGTTCATGCCGGTGAAGGTCCAGGTCTCGCCGCCGGCGGTGACCATGTTGGTTCCGGTGGGGGTCAGCGTGACGCCACCGGGAGGCGTTGTGACCGCCGGATTGATGGTGGCGGTCAGCGGTGCCGACAGGGTGACGGGCCGTGATACCGCTTTCGCCGCCGTACGTGGTGCGGCCTGGCCCGAGGCGAACGTCGAGTCGGTGGCGAGCAGCAGGAGCAGAACAACCGCTGCTCCCGCGGCGACACCGATTCGATTCAGCGCGGGCACGTGCGAAGTATAGATGTGACCAGAGTCACCATCACGTCGCGCTCGATCGAGTCAGCGGCGAACCGTCGGGCAGGAGGAAGAACGAGAGGAAGGCAACCTGCCCCGAGTCGGAGTTCAAGACCTGGACCGCCGAGCCTTCGAGAAGGTAGGCCACTTTCCCCCGGCTCAGCTGCTGTGACCCTTTCAACGCGTCGGCCCGGACCTCGGTAGTCCCATCGACGCCGAGAAACAACTCAACGCCATTCGGTCGGTATGCCTCTGACCTGCCTCCGCCCTGCAACGCCGTTCGCTGCAGCGCCTCCGCCTGATTGATTTGAGGCAAAGGCGGCAGGTCATCGGTCGCGAAAATGCGCGTCGCTCCCGCCAGGGGTGCCGGACCTCCACGGTCGGCCGCGGTTTGCACGGTGATGAAGTACCACTCGGCGCCGGTCGTCCCGGGGTTGGCCAGCTGTGCCGGTCCGGGCAGGAGGAACGCGGCCTCGCCGGCTTTCAGTTCTTTCGGCGCGGCTCCCGAAATGCCGGCGGCGCCAGTGACCACATAAAGAATGCCGGCGGTTGAAGGGCTCTGGACGGCGGTGCCGGCCGGGGCTGTCAGGTCGGAAACGCTGATGAACACGGTTCCGGCAGGCAGCGCCGCCACGACGCCGCGAGCCACCAACGTAGTGGTGGCCCGATACGAGGTCGGAGGTGGTGGGTGGCTTGATTGAGCGCCTGCGCTGGTTGGGTGCGAGCCGCCGCCACTGGACCCGCAAGCCATCGCGAGGCTGGCGGCGACGGCGACCAAACGGTGAGATCCTCGCATGACGTCGCCGAAGGCTACAACGTTCTCGGACCTCCGTGGCTCGCGAGGGCGCCCGCCAGGTGATCCCGGCTGGCGCTCGTATTAAATGACGCGCGATGTTCGGCTACTGGCCGTTGTAGCTCATCAATGAGCTCGCGCTCTGCTCGTTGCAGATCGCTGCCAGAGCTGCCGGGCCCGTGAGCCAGGCGGTGGCGCGCTTGCCCGCCGGAAGGTCTGAAGGGGTATAGCGGCCGAGGTAGGCGTGCGCAGCCAGGGTGAGCGACGTCGACGAGATGAGGACGCCCGTCTGGGCGTCGAAGTAGACGAGCGTGAACGTCACTGCGGCGTTCGTGACGTTCACGATGCCGAGTCCTGTGCTCCAGCCGTCCGATCCGGCGTTTTCGACGAGCGCCAAGCTCAGCCAGCCCGAGGCGGTGGGCTCGCCGTTATACGAGGTTGACTGCATTCCGCCCGGGGCGGTCTCGTTCACGATGGCGGCAATGCCCACCGTGCCCGTGATGGCCGCTGTGTATCCGGTGGCGCTGGCGGGCGGGCCATCCGTTCCGCCTTGATAGATGGCTAGGTAGCCGTTGGCCGCGATGGGTTTGGTGACTGAAGCGGCGCTAACGCCTGAACCGTCGTAGTAGGTGACCGTGACCATGCCGGCCGTGCCGGTCGTGTTCTGGATGCCCATGCCGGTCGTGTATCCGCCGTAGGCGTTGTTGAGGGCGGCCGCGGCGTAGAGCGTCGAAGCGCCGGCTGAAACTGCGTCGTAGGAGCTGAACTGTCCGCCAGGTCCGACCTCGTTGACGATCCCCGCCAGCACACCACCGTCGCTTGCGATGGTGGCTGTGCCGGCGAAGCCACTGGGCAAGGCGAGAGTGCTGTCGCCGCTGAACAGGCCGGCGTAACCGTGAGCGGGCAGAGTAACGGATTGCATTTTCACCGCCGTACCCGACTGGTCTCTGTAGGTCACGGTCGCCGTGGTCATGGTGGCGCTCGTGTTGTTCAGCCCAACGCCCGTGGTGTAGCCGCCATAAGCGTTGTTGACGATCGCGGGGGCAAACAGCGTCGTGCCGCCGCCCACCGGCATCTGGATGGACGTGTAGCTGCTGCCATCCATGCCTCCAGGCGCGAACTCATTCACAAAAATGGCGACTTCCGTGTTGCTTGTCACCTGGCCCCAGCCCGCGACCCCAGGCATGAAGGAGTTGCCGTTGTCTTGCCTCACCGTCCACTCGCCCCAGAACGGGATGCCCGCGCTGGGCGTCACATCGCCGGCACCCGTCAGAGTGCCATTCGAGTCGAAGTACTGGATCGACACGTGGGCCGCCAGAGCTGAGTGGCTCACATCTTCGATATAGATCGCGGTTGTATAGCCGCCGTAGGCGGAGTTCATGAGAGCCGGCAGCACGGCGGACAGCCCGTTCACCCCGGTGAGGTGGGGTCTGCCCTGGGCCGCGACCGGTGAAGCGATCAGGGTCAACGCAGTCGCCAACATCAACGAAGCAGAGCGCAAGCGCATCAGTGCCACCTCCTCAGGTGAAGGTCAGGGTCACTGTGAGTACGGCGGGCGGTTACAGTCGAAGAACGAGCTCACGCGCCTGCACCTAGAATCGCGTCTCGATGAGGCGCCACCTGCTCTCGGCTCTCATCTGCCCGCGCTGTGGGGCCCACCCGATGCGTGCCGCCGGCGCCGAGGACGTGATCGACGAGGGTTGGGTGGAGTGTCCGGAGGGCCACCGGCTGGAGGTGCGCCGGGGCGTGCTTCACACGCTGGACGAGCTGACGCCTCAGATCGCGGGCCAGCTGGACGAGAACGCCCGCGAAAGGCGAGGCGAGCTCACTGACGCTGAGAAGGACGCCTACCGGCGAAACATCAGCCGGATTGGAATCGCAACCTACAACCGACTGATCCGAGACAACGCCCGCGCTGCGCTCGACGCGATCAGCATCCAGGGAGGCCGGAGCCTGGACCTAGGCGGCGGCAGCGGCTGGCTGGCGGCCGAGCTGGGCCATCGTGGCTTCGAGGCGGTCTCTCTTGATATCGAGGACCCTCATGAGCGTCTGGCTCAAATCGAGGGCGGCGCCGCCGGCAGGGACTTTGAGCTCGTCACGGATGTGCTGGATGCACCAGGACGCGAAGCCGTCGACTATGTCGTCGGCGACATGGAGCAGCTGCCTTTTGCCGATAGCGCCTTCGACCTCGTGACCACCTCGGCCGCGCTCCACCACTCTTCGGACCCGGTGCGGACGCTTCGGCATGCGGCCAGGGTCCTTCGGCCCGGCGGTGTGCTCCTGGCCCTGAACGAGCCGGCGAAGGGGGTTTTTCGCGATGAGTCGCCGATCCTCGGCGGCAGGGGAGAGGCCGCCGGTGAGCACCTGTACTGGGCTCGGACGTATGTGGGTTTCTTTCGCGCGGCAGGCCTCGAGCCGCGGTTGCACTTCCCGGGTTGGATCGACCGCACGCTCCGCGAAAGAAACTGGTCGGGCGTCGTCTACTACCGCAGGCTGCTTCCTCTGGCCGGTTGGGTGTGGTCGGCGCCCATGGTGCGAACCCTGGCGCGCGGGCCGCTCCTGCGGCCGGCCATCGATCTCTTCGGACTCACGCTGATCTGCGAGGCGCGCAAACCGGCCTGACGTTTTGTCGTAATTGGTTCGCGGCCGGCTTGGTGGGAGATAAGATGACGCGCCAGCAGCCAACACGGTCCGAACGCAACGAGTCGGGGCCCATGTGCCGCTGCCAAGGAGGAGGTCGGGTGTCCAGTCCCAAGTGGCGCGGTTGGCCGGCTTTCCTGTCGCACGGGCTGGCAGCCGTCATCGCCTCAACAGGAGCCGTGGTTTTCACGGTTGTACCCGTACACGCGAGCCTCCCCCAGGGTGTCGACGTGTCCAATTTCAACGGCACGGTCAACTGGAGCCAGGTGGCGGGCGGCGGGTACTCGTTCGGATACGCGAAGGCGACCGAGAGCAACAACTTCACCGACTCGACGTTCTCAGCCAACTGGGCCGGGATGAAAGCCAACGGGATATCGCGAGGGGCCTACATGTTCTGGCGCGGCAACGTGGATCCCGCCGTGGAGGCAGATTACTTTCTTCAGCAGTTGGACGGCGCCGGCTTTACGCCCACGGACCTGGCGCCGATGATCGATGTTGAGGTTACCGACGGTCTGAGCGCCGCGACCATCGCCGCCTACCTCCACACCACGGTCAATGTGATCCACGGGGCCCTCGGTGTGTGGCCGGTCATCTATACGTCCTATTTGTTCTGGGTCGGCAGCGTGGGCAATGACGCGACGTTCACCGCCGATCCCCTATGGATCGCCCTATGGGCGACCAATCCGCCGCCGACGACGCAGGTGCCCGCGACCAACTGGGGCGGCAATGGCTTCAGGATCTGGCAGAAGAGCGGCACCGGCGTCGTGCCAGGCATCACAACGGTTGCCGATCTCGATCAGACCAGCGGGGCCCCGCTCCCGCTGATTGGGCCAGGGCCGATCCAGGCCGTGCTCCCCGCCGTGTCCAACGGTGCGTATGGCGGCTATGTGACAGCGGCCACGATCCAGAACACGAGCTCCTCAACCGCCATCGTTCACATCGCTTACTTCGACCAGACCGGGGCTCCGGTCGGCGCCGGCGACGCCAACCTCAGCCTGCCGGTGAACGCCAGCTGGACGGTGCGCCAGGACAACGGCAACTCTTTCCCCAGCACTGGAGGGGACGCAGTGCAGGCCGGCTCCGCAGTCGTCTACAGCTTCCAGCCGGTCGTGGCGTTCGTCAACGAGTTCGCGCCCGGCAACGTGGGTGACGCGACGAGCTACAGCGGGGTGCAGGTGCCCAGTGGTGTCGGCACCCCGCTCTACGCGCCGACCATCGTCAACAATGCCTACGGCGGCTACACAACCGGCATCGGCCTGCTGAATGAGGGCACGGGCGCGACCGACGTGACCATCACCTACCGCGACGGCAGCGGCGCCGTCGTCAAGACCCAAACCGTGACTGCGTTGGCTGCTCACGCCTACCACGCGCTCTACAGCGGCGACGCAATCCTGGCACTGCCGAACGGCTTTGCGGGGACGGCGACGATGACCAGCTCGGCGGCGCAGCCGCTGGGCGCAATCGTCAACGAGACTGGACCGGGTGGACAGTTCAGCTCCTACGACGCGATGCCCGCCAGGAGCAGCCTGCTCAGCGTGCCGGTGGCGCTCAACAACGCATTCGGTGGCTACTACACCGGGATGGGGATCCAGAACACCTCGGCAAGCGCGGGCACGGTGTCCGTCACCTATTACGACGCCTCGGGGGCGGCCACCGCCAAGAGCTTCAGCATCCCCGCCAACGGCTCCCTCGGTGTCTACCAGGGCAGCGCCACCGACGGGCCAGCGGTCGGCGCCTACACGGCGGTGATCCAGAGCTCGACCGTGGGCCTGGCGGCGATCGTCAACGAGGTCGCGCCGGCCGGTGCGGGGTCGGCAAGTCAGTCGACCTCCTACAACACCTTCAGCGACCTCAGCGGAAGCCTCCACCTGCCTCTGGTTGAGAACGGCGGCTCCGACCCCTGGAACACCGGCGAGGGGATCATGAATACCGGCTTCAGCAGCACCATGGTCACCGTCAACTACTACGACAGCGTCACTGGCGCAGCCATCGGCACTGCACCGACGCAAACGCTTGCGCCAAATGCCTTTTGGGGTCTGTACCAGCCCACCGGCGGACTGCCCAGCGGCAAGCGAGCAACGGCAGTGATCACCACCTCCTCCGGGGGCTCGGTGGCTGTCATCTGCAACGAGAGCAGCACCACGACTTTCATGAGCTACGACGGGCAGTAAAGGTCCGGCAAGGGCTGCGAGGATCCGCCTGGGAGGATTTAGTGTGTTAGCGCCGGGCCTGATCAGGTTTCGTTCAGCTGTCGTGCTCGTCGCCGTGCTCGGCGCGATCGTGGTTCCAGCGCGCATCGCTACCGCCGCCACGATCTCTGTGAATTGTTCCACGCAGAACCTGCAGACCGCGATCAGCAGCGCCGCGTCAGGAGACACGATTCTCATCTCCGGCACGTGCGTGGGATCGAGCTCCGGCTCAGCATTCACGATCAGCGGGAAGAGCCTGACTCTTGCGGGTGCGCCGCACGCAACGTTGCGGGGCAGCGTCTCCGCTCGAGTGCTGGTGATCAACGGTCCGGCCAATGTCACCCTCAGCGATCTGACCATCAGCGGCGGAACTGCGTCCGCAGATGGGGGAGGCATCGACAACCTTTCAACACTCACTGTTTTGCGCACCACGGTCAGCGGTAACGCTGCCCCAGCCGGTTACGGTGGGGGAATCGCGAATGCGCTCGCCAGCTCGCTGACGCTCACGCACTCCACGGTGAGCGGAAACAGCGCAGCTCTCGGCAGCGGTGCCGTCGACAACCAGGGCACGTTGGTTGTCATCGATTCCACGCTGTACGGCAACACGGCGGGGGACGTCACGAATCCTGGTTACGGCGGAGCCATGTGGAACGCGGCTGGCACCGCCACGTTCACGAATTCCACAGTCGTCAACAACTCATCCAACACCGACGGCGGAGGCATCTACAACATTGCCACCATGAATCTTGCGGGCACTATCGTGGCCGGAAATACGTCGTCCGGGACCCTCGGCACGCGCGACTGTTCCAATCCGGCGGGCTCGCACGTGTCCTCCGGCGGATACAACTTCATCGGCCCGTGCGCCGGGTTTGTGCCGGTGTCAACTGACCTGACCGGCCAGCCGATTGCTCCCATGGCGGCCTTTGGTAACAATGGGGGTCCGACTCAGACCGTGCCACCCGCTGCAGGCACTGTCCTGATTGATGCAATCCCGAGCAGCGCCTGCACCACTTTGCTGGGCGTGGCGCCGGACGACCAGCGTGGGGTGCGGCGCCCTCAAGGTGCCGGATGCGATATCGGCGCGGTGGAGACGGCGCCCCTGCCCAACGCCGTGAACGATTCCTACTCGACCCCCGAGAACATCGCCCTCTCCGTGGGTTCGTCCGGTGGAGTTCTGCAGAATGATTTCACTGTCACTGGCGGAAGCCTCAGCGCTTCGATAGTCTCGAGTCCGGCGCACGGCTCCGTCAGCCTCGGATCGGACGGGTCATTCACTTACACCCCCACATCGGGCTACACCGGCCCCGACTCGTTCACGTATAAAGCGACCGACTCCTTTACGAACGAGTCGGCAAACGCAACAGCAAACGTCTCCGTGACCCTACCCGCGCGGGCAGTGTTCCCGGCCATGTCCAACGGGGCTTACGGTGGATACGTGACGGCGGCCACGATCCAGAACATCGGAACGGCAGCCGCCAACGTTGTCATCGATTACTTCAATCAGAACGGGGCGCCGGTAGGCGCCGGCGATGCCAACACCGGCCTGCCGGTGAACGCCAGCTGGACGGTGCGCCAGGACAACGGCAACTCCTTTCCGAGCAGCGGTGGGGACGCCGCCCAGGCGGGCTCCGCCGTGGTCTACAGCAGCCAGCCCATCGCCGCCTTCGTGAACGAGTTCGCACCCGGCAACGTAAGTGACGCAACGAGCTACAGCGGAGTGCAGGTTCCCGGTGGTGTGGGCACCACGCTGTACGCGCCGACCATCGTCAACAATGCTTACGGCGGATACACGACCGGAATCGGCTTGCTCAACCAGGGCAGCGGCCCGACGGATGTGACCATCACCTATCGCGACGGCACCGGAGCCATCGTCAAGACCCAGACCGTGGCCGCGCTCGCTGCTCACGCCTACCATGCGCTCTACAGCGGGGACGCCGTCCTCGCACTGCCCAGCGGCTTTGCCGGGACGGCGACGATCACGAACTCGGCGGCGCAGCCGCTGGGTGCGGTCGTCAACGAAACAGGGCCCGGGGGACAGTTCAGCTCTTACGACGCCGTGCCTGCGGGCAGCACGCTGCTCAACGTGCCGGTGGCGCTGAACAATGCCTTCGGCGGCTACTACACGGGGATGGGGATCCAGAACACATCGGCCAATGTGGGAATCGTGACCGTCACCTATTACGACGCCTCCGGGACGGCCACCGGCAAGGTCTTCAGCATCGCCGCCAACGGTTCCCTTGGCGTCTACCAGGGCAGCGCCACCGACGGGCCGGCGGCCGGCGCCTACACGGCGACGATCACGAGCTCGGTCGCCATCGCCGGTATCGTCAACGAGGTGGCGCCTTCGAGCACCAGCGCCATGCAGTCGACCTCTTACAACGCATTCAACGCCGGCAGCGCCAGCCTCAACCTGCCCCTGGTCGAGAACGCAGGCAGCGACCCCTGGAACACGGGTGAAGGGATCATGAACACGGGCACCGCCAGCACCACGGTTACTGTCACCTATCGCGACATTGTCACCGGCGCATTGGTCGGCACAGTGCAGACGCAAACGCTGGCGCCACATGCCTTCTGGGGCCTGTACCAGCCGACCGGCGGCCTGCCGGGCGGAACGCGGGCGACGGCGGTGATCACCACCTCCTCGGGTGGCCAGGTCGCGGTGATCTGCAACGAGAGCAGCACGACCACCTTCATGAGCTACGACGGCCAGTAGGCGGGTTCGCTGATCGCGGCAGGCGCGGAGCTACCCATTGACAGGGAGCCTCGACAACTTACACTTGCGTCCAGCGCGCCAATCCGGCCATCGACTAAAGCGTGGGGAGGGTCCGGGGCATGAACCTAAGGCGATGGCGTGTCGTGTTGTGCGCCGTGCTGTTGGCCGGAGGGTCAACATTCGTGGGCCCGCCCGCGCTGGCGGCCGGCTCACCGCTGACCTGGGCCGCTCCGGTGCGCATCGACCACCAACCGCCGTTTACGGGCGCTTTTTTGAGTGGCCTGTCGTGTCCCACGACCGGCCTCTGCGTCGCCGTGGACACCAACGGCAACGTGATCACCTCAACCAACCCCACCGGGGGTGCGGCGGCCTGGACGGTGACCCACGTGGATGGCGTCAATCCCATTCTTGCCGTTTCATGTCCCACCACCAGCTTCTGCGTAGCAGTGGACGAAGCCGGTGACGTGATCACGTCCACCAACCCGACTGGGGGTGCGGCGGCCTGGACGGTGGCCAACGTTGGCACAGCGATGGGAGCCGTGTCATGTCCCAGCAGCGTCCTATGCGTCGCACTGGACTTCAGCGGCGACGTGGTCACTTCGACCAATCCCACCGGAGGTCCTTCGGCCTGGACTGCCTCCAACATCGGCAGCGGCACCTTGAATTTCCTCGACGGCATTTCGTGTCCAGCCAGCAACCTTTGCGTTGCTGTCGACCAGTACGGCAACGTGATCACCTCCACCGACCCGACCGGAGGTTCTGCCGCCTGGACTACGACGAACGTATCGGGACTCAACGGTATGTATTCGGTGTCCTGTCCCACCAGCAGCCTCTGCGTAGCCGGCGACGCGAACGGCGATGTCGTCACGTCGACCAACCCCACCGGCGGGGCAGGGGCCTGGACGGTGACCACAGTGGACGCCTCCAACGGTCTGTTCTCAGTGTCCTGTTCCAGCAGCGCCCTATGCGCGGCGGTCGACTATAGGG
The DNA here is from genome assembly GCA_003169845.1 of Candidatus Dormiibacterota bacterium. Taxonomy (GTDB): domain Bacteria; phylum Chloroflexota; class Dormibacteria; order Dormibacterales; family Dormibacteraceae; genus Palsa-870. Next base: position 89,958 of record PNAG01000011.1, read on the forward strand.
GCACAGTGGTCACCTCGACCGATCCCACCGGGGGAGCGGCGGCCTGGACGGCGGTCAACGTCGACGGAACCCATCGACTGTTCGGAGTGTCATGCCCCAGCACCAGTCTCTGTGTTGCGGTCGACGACGTCGGCAACGTGGTCACCTCGACCGATCCCACCGGGGGAGCGGCGGCCTGGACAGTGACCAGCGTGGACGGCACAGACTCGCTCACAGGCGTGAGTTGCCCCAGCAGCGCTCTGTGCGTCGCCGTCGATGCCACCGGCCACGTCGTCACAACAACCAACCCGATCGGGGGCGCCGCTGCCTGGTCTGCTGCCCTGGTAGACATGGGCAGCGGACTGAATGGCGTGTCGTGCAGCGGCACCGCACTCTGTGTCGCCGTGGACGGCGGCGGCAACGTGGTCACTTCGACCAATCCCACCGGTGGTGCGGGGGCGTGGACGCTGACCCACGTGGACAGCGCTGCGTACCCTTTGCTGTCGGGCGTTTCCTGTCCGACGACCTCGCTCTGCATAGCAGTGGACGAAAGCGGAAATGTGGTCACGTCTACCAACCCGACCGGGGGTGCGGCGGCCTGGACGGTGACCCCAGCCGGCACGGATGCGGGCAGTATCCTGTACGGCGTTTCTTGTCCCACCACCGGCCTGTGCGTCGCCGTGGACGGAAACCGCAATGTGGTCACGTCTACCAACCCCACTGGGGGTGCGGCAGCCTGGACGGTGACCCAGGTGGACAGCCAACCGCAGGGATATCTGGTTGGCGTGTCGTGTCCGACGATCAACTTCTGCGCGGCGGTCGCCGCCGTGGGCGACGTGGTCACGTCCACCAATCCCACTGGCGGGACAGCGGCGTGGACGCAGATCAACGTAGAAAGCCCCCCGTTTACGATCCTTAATGGAATCTCCTGTCCCAGCAGCGGCCTTTGCGTCATCGTCGACCGCGGTGGCAACGTCTTCACTTCCACCGATCCCACCGGCGGGGCGGCGGCCTGGACGCGGACCAACGTGAACCTTTACAGCCTCAGCGCAGTGTCCTGTCCTGGGAGCGGCCTTTGCGTCGCCGTCGACATTGTGGGTAATGCAGTCGTCGGAAGCCTGGGGACGACCACTGCGCTGGTGTCCTCGTCGAACCCGTCGACTGTCGGCAGCAACGTTACCTACACGGCGACCGTATCCCCGACTCCTGATGGAGGCACAGTGGCCTTCACCGACAACGCCGCCAGCATCAGCGGCTGCGGCGCGGTGGCAGTCAACACGACCACCGGGAAGGCAAGCTGCATCACGAGCTACAGCGCAACAGGCAGCCGCGCCATTGTCGCGACTTACAGCGGCGACGCGAGCTTCACGACCTCCAGCGGATCCCTGACCCAGACCGTGAATGCAGCTGTTGTGGCGAAGGCTGTGCTGCCGGCGGTGTCTAACGGTGCGTATGGGGGATACACCACAGCGGCAACCGTTCAGAACACCGGCTCGGCGCCGGCCAGTGTCCACATCACCTATTACGACCAAAGCGGCGCGCCGGTGGGCGCTGGGGACGCGATCAACAACCTGCCAGTGAACGCGAGCTGGACGGTGCCCCAGGACAACGGCAACTCATTCCCATCCAGCGGCGGCGATGCGGCCCAGGCCGGCTCGGCGATCGTGTACTCGGACCAGCCGGTGGCGGTGTTCGTCAACGAGTTCGCGCCGGGCAATGTCGGTGATGCCAGCAGCTACAGCGGGGTGCAGATAGCGAGTGGGGTGGGGACGACGCTCTATGCCCCCGCCATCGCCAACAATGCCTACGGTGGATATACCACCGGCATCGGCTTGCTGAATGAGGGCAGCAGCCCGACCGACGTGACCCTCACCTACCGCGATAGCACCGGCGCCATCGTCAAGACCAAGACCGTCTCCGCTCTGGCCGCGCACGCCTATCAGGGGCTGTTCAGCGGCGATACAAGCCTCGCCCTACCCAATGGCTTTGCCGGGACGGCGACCATCGCGAGCTCGGGCCAGCCGCTGGGCGCCATCGTCAACGAGACCGGACCGGGCGGGCAGTTCAGCTCCTACGACGCTGTGCCGGCAGGCAGCACGACGCTCAACGCCCCGGTCGCGCTGCGCAACGCCTTCGGCGGCTTCAACACCGGGATGGGAATCGTGAACACAACCGGCACGGCCGGCTCTGTAACGATCACTTACTACAACGCCTCCGGCACGCCGACCATCAAGCCCTTCAACATCCCGGCCAACGGCTACCTCGGCGTCTACCAGGGCACTGACATACCAACTGACGGCGCCTACACGGCCAAGATCACGAGCTCGGTTGCCATCGCGGCGATCGTCAACGAGGTGGCGTCATCGAGCGGCAGCGCCCAGCAGTCGACTTCCTACAACACCTACAGCGCCGGCAGCGCAACCCTCCACTTGCCGCTGGTCGAGAACGCGGGCACCGACCCGTGGAACACCGGTGAGGGAATCATGAACACCGGCGCCGGCAGCATCACGGTCACCGTCAATTACTACAACACCGCCACCGGCGCATCGGTCGGCTCACCACAGACGCAGACGCTGGCGGCGAATGCGTTCTGGGGTCTCTACCAGCCCACGGGTGGACTGCCGACCGGAACGCGTGCGACGGCCGTGATCACAACCTCCTCCGGGGGGCAGGTGGCAGTGATCTGCAACGAAAGCAGCCTCACGACTTTCATGAGCTACGACGGCCAGTAGGAGATGAAACTGAAGCGCTGGCGTGTGGTGCTCTGCGCCGCCCTGCTGGCGGGAGGGTCAACATTCGTGGGCCAGCCCGCGCTGGCGGCCGGCTCGCCGCTGACGTGGGCCGCACCTGTGCGTATCGTCCATCAGCCGCCGTTTACGAGCACGAACCTCAATGGAATGTCGACAATCGCGGGCACGATCACCGAGTTCCCGATACCGAACAGCAACAGTAGCCTGACTGATATCGCCAAGGGCCCGGATGGCAACCTCTGGTTCACCGGACTCATAAGTGGAAAGGTCGGGCGGATCACGACCGGCGGTGCGAGCACCGAGTTTCCCATTCCGAGCGCCGGTGGGCCCAATGGCATCGCCGCCGGACCGGATGNNTGGCAACCTCTGGTTCACCGAACTGTACGCCAACAGCATCGGACGGATCACGCCCGGCGGCGTGATCACCGAGTTTCCGATTCCGACCGCCGGTAGCTCCCCCTCTGGCATCGCCGCCGGACCGGATGGCAACCTCTGGTTCACCGAACAAAGCGGCAACAAGGTCGGAAGGATCACGACCGCCGGTGCGATCACCGAGTTCCCGATTCCAACCGCCGGTAGCTCCCCCTCTGGCATCGCCGCCGGACCGGATGGCAACCTCTGGTTCACTGAAGAGGTCGGCACGATCGGACGGATCACGACGGGAGGTGCGATCACCGAGTTCCCCATGTCCAGCTACAGCGGGCCCTCTGGCATCGCCGCCGGACCGGATGGCAACCTGTGGTTCACGGAACCAACCGCCATCGGACGGATCACGACCGCCGGCGCGATCACCAGCTTCCCCATCCCGTCATCTGGCTTCCCCTCTGGCATCGCCGCCGGACCCGATGGCAACCTCTGGTTCACCGAGACAAACCAAGGAGGCACCATGGGGAGCATTGGACGGATCACAACGGCAGGAGTGATCACCGAGTTCCCAATCTCCAGCTCCAGCTCCCCCATTGGCATCACCGCCGGGCCTGACGGCAACCTCTGGTTCATCGAAGGATTCGACAACAGCATCGGGCGGATCACGACCGGCGGCGCGATCACTGAGTTCCCCGTTCCGGGGGACCCTGGTGGCATCAGCGCCGGAGGGGACGGCAACCTCTGGTTCACCGAAGCTGCGGGCAAGATCGGACGGATCACGACCGCCGGAGTGATCACCGAGTTTCTGATCCCTTCCGTCATTAGTCACCCCAATGCAATCGCCGCCGGACCCGATGGCAACCTTTGGTTCACCGAACAAAGCGGCAACAAGGTTGGAAGGATCACGACCACCGGCGCGATCACCGAGTTCGCGATTCCGACCGCGGGTAGATCCCCTTCTGGCATCGCCGCCGGACCGGATGGCAATCTCTGGTTCACCGAATCTACTGGCAGTTACATCGGAAGGATCACGACCGCCGGCGTGATCACCGAGTTCCCGGCCACCGGCTTCCCCACTGGCATCACCGCCGGACCCGATGGCAACCTTTGGTTCACCGAATCTAGCGACTTCGGAGGCATCGGACGGATCACAACCGCCGGGGTGGTCACCACGTTTCCCATCCCGACCACTACCGGTCAGCCGACTGGCATCGCCGCCGGGCCCGATGGCAACCTTTGGTTCACCGAACAAACCGCCAACAACATCGGGCGGATCACGACCGCCGGCGTGATCACCGAGTTCCCCATCTCGACCGCCTCCGGCTTAGGCTCCCCTATTGGTATCGCTGCCGGACCGGATGGCAACCTCTGGTTCACCAACTACGGCCAGAACATCGGGCAGATCACGACTGCCGGAGTGATCACCGAGTTTCCGGCCAGTGGCTTCCCCACTGGCATCGCCGCGGGACCCGACGGCAACCTCTGGTTCACCGAACAGTTCGCGAATCAAATCGGGCGGATCAACACCGGGACCCTTTTGCCCGCGGTGGCAGTGCTTCCCGCCATGACCAACGGGGCTTATGGCGGCTACATCACGGCCGCCACGATCCAGAACACGGGCATGGCGCCTGCAGCCGTGCGCATCGATTACTTCGACCAGAACGGCGCGCCCGTCGGTACCGGGGACTCAATCAGCAGCCTGCCGGTAAACGCGAGCTGGACGGTGCGCCAGGACAACGGCAACTCATTCCCCAGCAGTGGCGGTGACGCCGCCCAGGCCGGCTCGGCGGTGGTCTACAGCAGCCAGCCGGTGGCTGCCTTTGTCAATGAGTTCGCGCCAGGCAACGTCGGTGACGCAACCAGTTACAGCGGGGTGCAAGTGCCGAGCGGCGTGGGGCCGACTCTGTATGCGCCGACCATCGTCAACAATGCGTATGGCGGCTACACGACGGGCATCGGGTTGCTGAATGAGGGCAGCAGCGCAACCGACGTGACCATCAATTACCGCGATGGCAACGGTGTCGTGGTCAAGACCCAGAGCGTGACCGCCCTCGCAGCGCATGCGTATCAGGCGCTGTACAGCGGCGACGCAACTCTCGCTCTGCCGAGTGGCTTTGCCGGGACTGCGACCATCACCAGCTCGGCGGGCCAGTCGTTGGGGGCGGTCGTCAACGAGGTCGGACCGGGCGGGCAGTTCAGCTCTTACGATGCCGTGCCCTCTGGCGGGACGGCGCTCAATGCGCCGGTGGCGCTGAACAACGCGTTTGGCGGCTACTACACCGGGATGGGAATTCAGAACACCACGGGGACCGCCGGCTCGGTGACGGTCACCTACTACGACGCCTCAGGGACACCGACGGTCAAGAGCTTCGGCATTTCCGCTAATGGCTCGTTGGGCGTCTACCAGGGCAGCGCCACCGACGGGCCGGCGGTCGGGCCTTACACGGCGACGATCACGAGCTCGGTCGCCATCGCCGCGATCGTCAACGAGGTTGCGCCTTCGAGCACCAGCGCCAAGCAGTCGACCTCTTACAACGCCTTCAACGCCGGCAGCGCCAGCCTCAACCTGCCGCTGGTCGAGAACGCAGGCAGCGACCCCTGGAACACAGGTGAAGGGATCATGAACACCGGCACCGCCAGCACCACGGTTACTGTCAACTACTTCAACACCGCCAGCGGAGCAGCCGTCGGCACACCACAGTCGCTAACGCTGTCGCCACATGCGTTCTGGGGTCTTTACCAGCCGACCGGCGGACTTCCCGGCGGAACTCGGGCGACGGCGGTGATCACCACATCCTCCGGCGGCCAGGTGGCTGCGATCTGCAACGAGAGCAGCACGACCACGTTCATGAGCTACGACGGCCAGTAGGAAACGAACCTGAGGAGTTGGCGTGTGGTTTTCTGTGCCGCCCTGTTGGCCGGAGGGTCAACGATGGTGGTCCCGCCTGCGCTGGCGGCCAGCTCACCGCTGACGTGGGCCGCGCCAGTGCGCGTCGACCACCAGCCGCCGTTTGTTGGTAATTTCATGAGTGGCGTGTCATGCGCCAGCACCAGCCTCTGCGTCGCAGTGGACGGCAGTGGCAACGTAATCACCTCCAGCAACCCCACCGGGGGGGCAGCGGCCTGGACGGTGACGAACGCGGACGGCACCAATGGTCTGACAGGGGTGTCCTGTCCCGGCAGTGGCCTCTGCGTCGCTGTGGGCGGCAGCGACGTGGTCGCCACGAGCAACCCGACCGGCGGGGCGGCGGTCTGGACGGTCGCCAGAGTTTTCTCCAACTACCTGCTCGGCGTGTCCTGCCCCAGCGTCGGACTCTGCGTTGCCGTGGATGCCTACGGCGGCGTCGTCAGCTCGATCAATCCCAGCGGGGGTGCGGCGGCCTGGACGCTGAGCGGCGTGGGCGGCCAACATCACCTATCAGGGGTGTCCTGTCCCAGCAGCAGCCTCTGCGTAGCCGTGGACAGCCTCGGGAACGTGCTCACTTCAGCCAATCCCACCGGGGGGGCGGCCTGGACGGTGACCAACGTGGACGGCACCAATGCCCTGTCAGGCGTGTCGTGTCTCAGCAGCGGCCTCTGCGTCGCCGTTGACGGCAGCGGCAACGTGGTCACCTCGACCAACCCCGCTGGGGCGGCGGGAGCCTGGACGGTGACCAATGCGGACGGCAACAACTCGCTGACAGGCGTGTCATGTCCAATCAGTGGCCTATGCGTGGCCGTAGATCGCAGCGGTCGCGTCGTCACCTCCACCAATCCCACCGGGGGCGTGGCCGCCTGGACCGCAACCAACGTGAACGGCTCCAGCAATCTGAATGGGGTGTCGTGTTCCACGAGCGGCCCCTGCGTCGCCGTAGACAGTATCGGCAACGTGGTCACATCCACAAATCCCGTCGGGGGGGCGGCGGCCTGGACAGTGACTAATGTGGACGGAACCAGCTTTCCGACAGGCGTGTCCTGTCCCAGCACCAGCCTCTGCGTCGCCGTCGACCGCAGCGGCAACGTGGTCACATCCACGAATCCCATCGGGGGGCCGGCGGCATGGGCGGTGACCAACTTAGCTGGCACTGCACTATTCGGGGTGTCCTGTCCCACCAGCAGCCTCTGCGTAGCCGTGGATGGCGCAAATATGGTCACCTCCACCGATCCCACCGGGGGATCTTCGGCCTGGATGGTGGCCAACGTGGACGCCTACTTCAAGGACCTGTCAGGCGTGTCCTGTTCCAGCATCGGGTTCTGCGCCGCCGTGGACATCAGTGGCAACGTGCTCACCTCCACCGACCCCACCGCGGCGTCGACCTGGACGGTGACTAACGTGTACACCGACTTCTTAGATGTGTCCTGTCCTAGCAGCGGCCTTTGCGTCGCTGTGGACGGATATGGCGATGTGGTCACATCCACAAATCCCGTCGGGGGGGCGACGGCCTGGACAGTGACCAACGTCGACGGTACAAAATCGCTGGCAGGCGTGTCCTGTCTCAGCAGCGGCCTCTGCGTTGCGGTGGACAATGGCGGCGACGTGATCACCTCCAGCAACCCGACCGGAGGGGCTGCTGCCTGGACGGTGACCAACGTGGACGGCACCAGCCCCCTGAACGGGGTGTCATGTTCGAGCAGCGGCCTCTGCGTGGCAGTGGACGTTGGCGGCAACGTGGTCACCTCCACCAATCCCACCGGGGGGACGACGGCTTGGACGGTGGCCAACGTGGACGGCTCCAATCAACTGTCGGGCGTGTCCTGTCCCACCAGCGGCCTCTGCGTCGCCGTGGACAGCAGCGGCAACGTGGTCACCGGAACCGCCATCGCAACCACCACGGCGCTTGCGTCCTCGTCGAACCCGTCGCCGGTGGGCGGCAACGTGACCTATGCGGCGACCGTGTCGCCAACCCCTGACGGAGGCACGGTGGCCTTCACCGACAACTCCGCCACCATCAGCGGCTGCGGCGCCGTCGCGGTCAACACCACCACCGGGATGGCAAGCTGCACGACAAGCTACGGCGCGACAGGCAGCCATGCCATCGTCGTGGCATATAGCGGTGATGCGAGCTTCGCGACCTCCAACGGATCCCTTACTCAGATTGTGAATGCACCCACTGTGGCGCAGGCTGTGCTGCCGGCGATGTCCAATGGCGCTTATGGCGGCTACGTCACCGCGGCCACAATCCAGAACACGGGCACTGGGCCGGCTAGCGTCCGGATCGACTACTTCGACCAGAACGGGGCGCCGGTCGGCGCCGGCGACTCGATCGCCAATCTTCCGGTGAACGCCAGCTGGACGGTGCGCCAGGACAACGGCAACTCATTCCCATCCAGCGGCGGCGATGCGGCCAGGGCGGGCTCGGCGGTGGTTTACAGCAGCCAGCCGGTGGCCGCCTTTGTCAACGAGTTCGCACCCGGCAACGTCGGGGACGCAACCAGCTACAGCGGAGTGCAGGTGGCGACCGGGGTGGGGGCGACGCTCTACGCGCCGACCATCGTTAACAATGCCTATGGCGGCTACACGACTGGCATCGGGCTGCTGAATGAGGGCGTCAGCACGACCGACGTGACCATCACCTATCGCAACGGCAGCGGCGCAGTGATCAACACCCAGACCGTGCCCGCTCTGGCTGCCCATGCCTACCACGCGCTTTACAGCGGCGACACAACCCTCGCATTGCCCAACGGCTTTGCCGGGACGGCGACGATCACCAACTCGGCGGCGCAGCCGCTGGGCGCCATTGTCAATGAGACCGGGCCGGGCGGGCAGTTCAGCTCCTATGACGCTGTGCCTTCGGGCAGCACGACCCTTTACGCGCCGGCTGCGCTGCGAAACGCCTTCGGCGGCTTCAACACCGGTATGGGAATCGTGAACACAACCGGCACTACGGGCACGGTGACGATCACTTATTACGACGCCTCAGGGACGCCGACCATCAACAGCTTCAACGTCCCCGCCGACGGCTACCTCGGCGTCTACCAGGGCACCGACATTCCAACCGACGGCGCCTACACAGCCAAGATCACGAGCTCGGTCGCTATCGCGGCGATCGTCAACGAGGTCGCGGCTTCAACGACCAGCGCCCAGCAGTCGACCTCCTACAACACATTCAGCGCCGGCAAGGCAACCCTCAACCTGGCCCTGGTCGAGAACGCCGGTACCGACCCGTGGAACACGGGTGATGGGATCATGAACACCGGCACCGGCAGCACCACGGTCACCGTCAATTACTTCAACACCGCAACCGGAGCATCAGTCGGCACCACACAGACGCAGTTGCTGGCGCCGAATGCGTTCTGGGGCCTCTACCAGCCGACCGGCGGGCTGCCCACAGGCCAGCGCGCGACGGCTGTGATCACCACCTCCTCCGGGGGGCAGGTGGCGGTGATCTGCAATGAGAGCAGCACGACCACCTTCATGAGCTACGACGGCCAGTAACGCAAGACATTGACCCGTGCGGTCGATCGGACCGCTGAGCCGCGAATCGATGCGACAATCCGTCGTCGGAAGGGAAGGGAAGGGAGATTTGAACCAATGAAGCGCGGGCGCGTGATTCTTCTTTGTGCCGCTCTGGTGGCGGCAGGATCAACGATGGTTTCGAGCCCGACTGCGCTCGCAAGCACAGCTCCATTCATGCGAGCCGCACCGGTGCGCGCCAGCTTGGTCTCATCCGATCCGGGGTGGTCGTCGTTTCAGCACGACGGCCAGATCTCGGGTGTCGACCCGGCGCAGCCGGTGGTGACCGGGGTCGGTGCCGGCTGGACGTCGCCGGCGCTTGATGGCCAGGTCGTGGCTCAACCTCTGGTCGTCTCTGGCCAGGTGCTCGTGGCCACCGAGAACAATTCGGTCTACGCGCTCAATGCGTCCACAGGGGCTGTCATCTGGCACGTAAACCTTGGCGCGGCGGAGCTGTCTTCAGCGTTACCCTGTGGCGACATCGGTCCTGTCGTGGGAATCTCGAGCACACCGGTCGTCGATACCGTGACGGGTGTCATTTACGTGGTGGCGCTGCTCGCGGGACCGCTGCTCCACCACCAGCTCTTCGCGCTGAGCACCGCGGACGGCAGCACCGCCTGGCAGCGCCCGATCGATGCTCCGGGCGCGGACCCCACGTACCACAACCAGGAAGGCGCGCTGGCCCTATCGGTGGGGAACGTCTACGTTCCGTTCGGTGGTCGATGGGGCGCGTGCGGGAACTACACCGGCCGGGTGGTTGCGTCGGCTGAGGACGGCAACGGCGCGTTGCTCATTTACACCGTCCCAGTTACTGGACATGGCGCCGGCATCGGATCAGACAACGGCCCATGGGCGGCGGGCCCAAGCATCGACCCAGGCACGGGCGACCTCCTGGTCGCCACGGGGCCGGCTTATAACTACACGGTTGCGGACGGCGGCCAGAGCGTCCTGCGCTTGACGCCGGCCCTGAACGAGGTCGACAGGTTCACCCTGTCCAACTGGCAGGTGCTCGACGCTACCAACATCGAGCTGAGCTCCGGGCCGGTGCTGGTAGGTGGCAACCGGGTGTTCGAGATGAGCCAATCCGGAACCGGGTACCTGCTCAACAGCGCCGCGCTGGGCGGTGTCGGAGGCGAGGTCTACTCCGGCCACCCGTGCCCGGGCGGCTCCGGCTCCGGCGCTGTTGCCGTCAAAGGCTCGGTGATCTATGTGCCCTGCACCAACGGCCTGGTAGCGCTGACTGTGGCCTCGGATGGGAACTCGTTTAGCACCACCTGGTCGGGTCCGGCGGGTAATGCTGGGACGCCCATCGTCACGGGCGGCCAGGTGTGGAGCCTGTACGCAAGCGGGGACGTTTACGCCCTTGATGCCGCCGCCGGCACGATCGACTTTCACACGACACTCGCACCGACTACGCCCAACGGCGGATTGGCTTCGGGCGCGGGGCATGTCTTCGTCCCGGTCAACTCGACGATCGTCGCCTACTCGCTCACCTCTGCGATGGCTGTCCTCCCGGCGGTATCCAACGGCGCATACGGAGGCTACGTCACGGCCGCCACGATTCAGAACACCGGCGGTGCTGCCGCGAGCATCCACATCGCGTACTTCGACCAGAACGGCGCACCAGTTGGCGCCGGCGACACCAACATCAGCCTGCCCGTGAACGCGAGCTGGACGGTGCGCCAGGACAACGGCAACTCATTCCCGAGCAGCGGGGGGGATGCCGCGCAGGCTGGATCGGCGATCGTGTACTCGGACCAGCCGGTGGCGGTGTTCGTCAACGAGTTCGCGCCCGGCAACATGGGTGATGCGACCAGCTACAGCGGACTCGGGATACCCGGTGGGGTGGGCGCCACGCTCTACGCCCCGACCATCGTCAACAACGCCTACGGCGGATACACAACGGGCATCGGCCTGGTGAATGAAGGCGGCAACCCGACCGACGTGACGATCACGTATCGCGACGGCAGCGGCGCCGTGGTCAACACCCAAACGGTGAGCGCTCTGGCCGCCCACGCCTACCACGCCCTGTACAGCGGAGACACAACCCTGGCCCTGCCCAACGGCTTTGCCGGGACGGCGACGATCACGAGCTCGGCGGCTCAACCGCTGGGGGCGGTTGTCAACGAGACCGGACCCGGCGGGCAGTTCAGCTCCTACGACGCGGTGGTCTCGGGCAGCACGAATCTGTTTGCCCCAGTAGCGCTGAACAACGCCTTCGGCGGCTACTACACCGGAATGGGGATCCAGAACACGACTGGAAGCTCGGGCTCGGTGACCATCAACTACTACGACGCGAGCGGCACCGCCACCACGACCCTTGCGCCCATCGCCGCGAACGGCTACCTCGGCGTCTACCAGGGCACTGATATCGCGACCCCAGGCCCCTACACGGCGACAATCACGAGCACGGTTGCCATCGCCGCAATCGTCAACGAGGTCGCGCCATCGAGCACCAGCTCCATGCAGTCGACGTCCTACAACACCTTCAGTGCCGGCAGCGCAACGCTCAATCTGCCGTTGGTCGAGAGCGCTGGCAGCGATCCCTGGAACACCGGTGAGGGGATCATGAACACCGGTACCGGCAGCACCACCGTCACTGTCAACTACTTCGACACAGCGACCGGCTCGGCGGTAGGCACACCCCAGGTGCAGGTGCTGGCGTCACATGCTTTCTGGGGTCTTTACCAGCCCACCGGGGGACTGCCGAGCGGGCAGCGCGCGACGGCGGCGGTCACGACATCATCCGGCGGCCAGGTCGCGGTGATCTGCAACGAGAGCAACACAACCACGTTCATGAGCTATGACGGTCAGTAAGCGGGGGCCGGTGCCGCGACTGGTAGCGAGCCTGTCGCTCGTTGGACTCGTCGGTGGTCTTAGCGTGGCGACGTCGATCATGCCGCCGATCGATGCTGCTGCCTTTGGGACATTCCGGCAGGACGAGCGCATCAACCATCTGACCCTGCAGAGCGGAATCGACTCGTTCGCGACAAAAAATGCCTATGGAAGGGCGTTCACCACAGCCGCGCTGAACCAGGTTCAACCCATAGTTGACGCGAGCGTCACATCCGGCGCGACCTCGGTGCTGCTGGAGATGCCCACGCTGACCGATCTGACGGGCACCAACCAGGCCAGCCTTCAAGTGGGCGTCGTGAACGCTGTTCCAGTGAGCACCGCCCCGCCCTACAACGGCAACTCGGATCTCGACTGGTGGTACGCGCCGCGACCGTTGGAAGTTGACGCCGGCGGTTTGCCGAAGGTTCAGCTGAACGGTTCGATTGCTACCAATGCTTTGACCGCCGGCGGCGCCGGCATTCAGCTGACCTCACCACTCGGGTCCCTAAAGATGTCCAGCGTTAACGTCGCCGCGATGACGGCCACGACGACGTCGCATCCCTCGACCTCGACGGGCAACTCTCCTCCCGGCTACCCGGCCGGCGATGCGGTCGACCCGTCGCTTCAAAGCTTTGGTTCGATGAGTGCAGGCCAGCTCACGGGCAACATCTCGGCTGCTTCCCTGGCGGCGGCTCCGATTCCGACGGCCTTTACGTCGGGACCAAACCCTTGCGCGCAGGCTTACACGAGCACCAATACGTGGCTTGACGTGCTCGTATCCGGCTGCACCGTCTTCACCGTACCTGTGATAAACGTGACGCAGCCGGATACGGTCGATCCGGCCGCTCCGGCGGCGGGCGCCGGGCCTCCCTATTTGCTTACAGCCGGCGCGGGCCATGTCGTGAACACGTGCAAGGACAAGGCCTTGACAATCGTTCCTCTTTCAACCTGTCTCGCCGCGGCCGCCTTTTCGTCCTACTTCAAATTCACCACCGACCGAGTCATCGGCAAGTCACCTCAGGCCGTAGCCTTCACCTCAACACCACCCACCGCACCATTGGCCGGCGGGAGCTACACGGCCACGGCCTCCGGCGGGCCTTCCGGAAACCCGGTGTTGTTCAGCCTCAGCGCAACCTCGACGGCTGGAGCCTGCTCGGTGTCGAGCGGCGGATTCGTCAACTTCACCGGGGCCGGGACGTGCACTGTGGATGTTGACCAGGCAGGAAGCGCGATCTACTTCGCCGCGCCTCGAGTGTCACAGGTGCTGACGGTCTCGTTACCCGCCGTGGCAGTGTTCCCGGCCGTATCGAATGGCGCGTACGGCGGCTACATCACTGCAGCCACGATCCAGAACACCGGCACCGCAGCCGCTAGCGTCCACATCGCCTACTACGACCAGAACGGTGCGCCGGTGGGCGCCGGTGACTCGATCACCAGCCTTCCGGTGAACGCAAGCTGGACTGTGCGCCAGGACAACGGGAACTCGTTCCCCTCCAGCGGCGGCGATGCGGCCAGGGCGGGCTCGGCGGTGGTCTACAGCAGCCAGCCGGTGGCCGCCTTCGTCAACGAGTTCGCGCCCGGCAATGTCGGTGACGCGACCAGCTACAGCGGAGTGCAGGTGGCGAGTGGGGTGGGGACGACGCTCTATGCGCCGACCATCGTCAACAACGCCTACGGCGGCTACACAACCGGCATCGGGCTGCTGAATGAGGGCGCCAGCGCGACCGACGTGACCATCAGCTATCGGGACGGCAGCGGCGCTTTGATCAAGACCCAGATGGTCCCTGCGCTGGCCGCCCACGCCTACCACGCGCTTTACAGCGGCGACACAACCCTCGCATTGCCCAGCGGCTTTGCCGGCACGGCAACGATCACCAGCTCGCCGGCCCAACCGCTGGGTGCGGTCGTCAACGAGGTTGGACCGGGCGGGCAGTTCAGCTCCTACGACGCGGTCCCATCGGGCAGCACGCTGCTCAACGCTCCGGTGGCCTTGAACAATGCCTTCGGCGGCTACTACACCGGGATGGGAATCCAGAACACCTCAGCCAGCTCGGGTACGGTTACGGTGACCTACTACGACGCCACCGGGACACCGACCGTGAAGAGCTTCAACATTCCAGCCAACGGCTCACTGGGTGTCTACCAGGGCAGCGTCACAGACGGGCCGGCGGTCGGCGCTTACACGGCAACGATCACGAGCACGCTGCCGCTAGCGGCCATAGTCAATGAGGTGGCGAGCTCCAGCACCAGCGCCCAGCAGTCGACCTCTTACAACACCTTCAGCGCCGGAAGCGCAACGCTCCATCTGCCTCTGGTCGAGAACGGCGGCAGCGATCCGTGGAACACCGGCGACGGGATCATGAACACCGGCCCCACAGGCACGACGGTCACGGTCACTTACTACAACACCGCCACGGGCGCAGCAGTGGGCACGGTCCAAACGCAGACGCTTGCGGCCCATGCCTTCTGGGGCCTTTACCAGCCCACCGGCGGACTGCCCAGCGGGACGCGATCGACGGCGGCGGTCACAACCTCATCCGGAGGCCAGGTCGCGGTGATCTGCAACGAGAGCAGCACGACCACCTTCATGAGTTACGACGGCCAGTAGGAGATGAACCTGAAGCGCTGGCGCGGAGTGCTCTGCGCCGTGATGTTGGCCGGAGGGTCAACATTGTGAGCCCGGTGCGCTGGCAGCCGGCTCCTCGTTGACTTGGGCGGCGCCGGTGCGCATCGACCATCAGCCGCCCTTTTCCGGCATCAACATCCTGGACAGCGTGTCCTGTCCCAGCAGCGGCCTCTGCGTCTCTGTGGACCACTGAGGCGACCTGCTCCGGCGTTGGAAGATGTCGCCTGCGCGCCGCAGCAGTGCGCGCTGCTCGACGCTGAGCTGGTCGGGCACCTGCGTGCGCAGGACGAGCTCGGTATAGGCGGCCGGATCCTTGCGCTCGGCGGCGGCAAAAAACGTGGCCACGGCCGCCTCGGCAACAAGGCCAGCCCCAGCACGTTCAGCAGTTACGATGAGGCGGTAACAGGGCGGGCCTCGAGGAGCTGCTCTGGTCCCCCGGTGACGTCCGGGGAGCCACCGCGCAGAAGCTGCGATCAACCTCAGGTCCGACATGAAGTAGGAATGGGAGGGATGGGGTGACAAATCGGACCACTGCTCCTCGAGCGTGCCGAGCGCGTAAAAGGCCGCGGGCTCTCGCCGTGCTGGGTGCGGCCGCGACGCTGGCGCTGTTCGGGACGATCATCTCCGGCCCGCCGATAGAGATCCGGGCGGCGGGATCGTCAGTAGTAGTCTCCGGCTCGGCCTGGGCCTGGGGTGCCAACAGCTCCGGCCAGCTGGGCAACGGCACCACCACCAACAGCAGCACCCCGGTTCCGGTCAGCCTGACCTCGGGGACCAGCGTCACCGCCATCGCCGGCGGCGGCAGCCACAGCCTGGCGCTGACCTCGACCGGCCAGGTCCTGGCCTGGGGCCGAAACTCCGAGGGCCAGCTGGGCAACGGCACCACCACCGGCAGCAGCGCCCCGGTCCAGGTCAGCCTGCCCTCGGGGCCCACCGTCACCGCCATCGCCGCGGGTGGTTTCCACAGCCTGGCGCTGACCTCCAGCGGCCAGGTGCTGGCCTGGGGCTCCAACGGCTACGGCCAACTGGGCAACGGCACCACCACCAACAGCAGCACCCCGGTTCCGGTCAGCCTGACCTCGGGGACCAGCGTCACCGCCATCGCCGGCGGCGGCAGCCACAGCCTGGCGCTGACCTCGACCGGCCAGGTCCTGGCCTGGGGCCGAAACTCCGAGGGCCAGCTGGGCAACGGCACCACCACCGACAGCAGCACCCCGGTTCCGGTCAGCGTGCCCTCGGGGACCAGCGTCACCGCCATCGCCGGCGGCGGCAGCCACAGCCTGGCGCTGACCTCCAGCGGCCAGGTGCTGGCCTGGGGCTCCAACGGCTACGGCCAGCTCGGCAACGGCACCACCACCAACAGCAGCACCCCCGTGCAGGTCAGCCTGCCCTCGGGAACCACCGTCATCGCCATCGCCGCCGGCGGTTTCCATAGCCTGGCGCTGACCGCCAGCGGCCAGGTGCTGGCATGGGGCTACAACGGCAACGGCGAACTGGGCAACGGCGCCACCACCAACAGCAGCACCCCGGTTGCGGTCAGCCTGCCCTCGGGGACCACCGTCACCGCCATCGCCGGCGGCGGCAGCCACAGCCTGGCGCTGACCTCGACCGGACAGGTGCTGGCCTGGGGCTACAACGTCTACGGCCAGCTGGGCAACGGCACCACCACCAACAGCACCACCCCGGTTGCGGTCAGCGCCCTCCCCGTTGCGGTTGCCATCGCCGGGGGCAATCAGCAGAGCCTGGCAATCCAGCTACCCGCGGCAGCGGTGCTCCCCGCAGTATCCAATGGCGCCTACGGCGGCTACGTGACAGCGGCCACGATCCAGAACGCCGGTTCCTTTCCTGCGAGCGTCCGGATCGCCTACTTCGACCAGAACGGGGCACCCGTTGGCGTCGGCGACTCCATCAACAGCTTGCCGGTGAACGCGAGCTGGACGGTGCGCCAGGACAACGGCAACTCGTTTCCGTCCAGCGGGGGGGACGCGGCCCAGGCGGGCTCGGCGGTCGTCTACAGCAGCCAGCCGATCGCCGCCTTCGTCAACGAGTTCGCGCCCGGCAACGTGGGGGATGCGACTAGCTACAGCGGGGTGCAGGTACCTTTTGGGGTGGGGACGACGCTCTACGCCCCGACCATCGTCAACAACGCCTACGGTGGCTACACCACCGGTATCGGCCTGCTCAACCAGGGCAGCGTCCCGACCGACGTGACCATCACCTACCGCGACGGCAGTGGCGCCGTGATCAAGACCCAGACGGTGAACGGGCTGGCCGCCCACGCCTACCGGGGCCTGTACAGCGGGGACGCTGGCCTGGGCCTGCCCAGCGGCTTCGCCGGGACGGCGACGATGACCAGCTCGACGGGCCAGCCACTGGGAGCAATCGTCAACGAGACGGGACCGGGCGGGCAGTTCAGCTCCTACGACGCGGTGCCCTCGGGCAGCACGCTCCTCAACGTGCCGGTGGCGCTCAACAATGCCTACGGCGGCTACTACACGGGGATGGGGATCCAGAACACCTCGGCGAGCGGCGGCACGGTGTTTGTCACCTACTACGACGCCTCAGGGACAGCCACCGCCAAGAGCTTCAGCATCGCCGCCAATGGCTCCCTGGGCGTCTACCAGGGAAGCGCCACCGACGGGCCGGCGGCCGGCGCCTATACGGCGGTGATCCAGAGCTCCACCGTACCCCTGGCGGCGATCGTCAACGAGGTGGCACCGGCCGGTGCAGGGTCGGCAAGGCAGTCGACCTCCTACAACACCTTCAGCGCGGGCAGCGCGACCCTCCACCTGCCCCTCGTCGAGAACGCCGGCTCGGACCCCTGGAACACTGGCGAGGGGATCATGAACACCGGCACTGGCAGCACCACCGTCACCGTCACCTACTACGACGCTTTCGATGGCACACTCGTAGGCGCGCCGCAGACGCAGACGCTGGCTCGGCGTGCATTCTGGGGTCTTTACCAGCCCACCGGCGGCCTTCCCAGTGGCTCCAGGACGACGGCGGTGGTCACCACATCATCCGGGGGGCAGGTAGCGGTGATCTGCAACGAGAGCAGCTCGACCACCTTCATGAGCTATGACGGCCAGTGAGATCTGCGGTACGCCCCTAGAGGAGCTGCTCCGGTCGCCCGGTGACGTCGGGCGGGCCACCGCGCAGAGTTCGTTCTCGCCGACCAGCGATCAACCCAGCTACGAGATGAAGTAGGAATGGGAGGGATACGGTGACAACTAGGACCACTTCTCTTCGAGCTTGCCGGACGCGCAAAGGGCCGCGGGCTCTCGCCGCGCTGGGTGCGGCCGCCTCGCTGGCGCTGTGGGTGGCGTTCATCTCCGGACCGCCGATTGAGACCCAGGCGGCGGGATCGACGGGATCCCCCGGCTCGGCCTGGGCCTGGGGCTCCAACGGGCAGGGCCAGCTGGGCAACGGCACCATCACCAACAGCAGCACCCCGGTTGCGGTCAGCCTCCCCTCGGGGAGCACCGTCACCGCCATCGCCGGCGGCAGCGTCCACAGCCTGGCGCTGACCTCCAGCGGCCAGGTCCTAACCTGGGGCGACAACGCCGCCGGCGAGCTGGGCAACGGCACCACATCCAACAGCAGCACCCCGGTCCAGGTAAGCCTGCCCTCCGGGACCACCGTCACCGCCATTGCCGGCGCGTACCACAGCCTGGCGCTGACCTCCAGCGGCCAGGTCCTGGCTTGGGGCTTCAACAACTACGGCCAGCTGGGCAACGGCACCACCACCAACACCGGTTGCTTTTGCATCTCCACCCCGGTTGCGGTCAGCCTCCCCTCGGGAACCACCGTCACCGCCATCGCCGGCGGCGATTACCATAGCCTGGCCTTGACCTCCAGCGGCCAGGTGCTGGCCTGGGGCGACAACTATAACGGCGAGCTGGGCAACGGCACCACCACCAACAGCAGCACCCCAGTCCAGGTAAGCCTGCCCTCCGGGACCACCGTCACCGCCATCGCCGGCGGCAGTTACCACAGCCTGGCGCTGACCTCCGGCGGCCAGGTCCTGGCCTGGGGCTCCAACTACTACGGCGAGCTGGGCAACAGCACCATCACCAACAGCAGCACCCCCGTGCAGGTCAGCCTGCCCTCGGGGACCACCGTCATCGCCATCGCCGCCGGCGGTTTCCACAGCCTGGCGCTGACCGCCAGCGGCCAGGTGCTGGCCTGGGGCCACAACAGCTCCGGCGAGCTGGGCAACGGCACCACCACCAACAGCAACACCCCCGTTCAGGTCAGCCTGCCCTCGGGGACCACCGTTACCGCCATCGCCGCAGGCAGTTACCACAGCCTGGCGCTGACCTCCACCGGACAGGTCCTGGCCTGGGGCTACAACGGCTCCGGCCAGCTGGGCAACGGCACCACCAACAGCAGCAGCACGCCGGTGGTGGTGAGCGCATTGCAGACCGTTGTCACTGCCATCGCTGGCGGCGGAAATCACAGCCTGGCGATCCAGCTACCCGCGGCGGCGGTGTTCCCCGCGCTGTCCAATGGCGCCTACGGCGGCTACATCACGACTGCCACGATCCAGAACGCCGGCTCCGCGCCCGCGGTCGTCCACATCGCCTACTTCGACCAGAACGGCGCACCGGTGGGCGCCGGCGACGCAATCAACAACCTGCCGGTGAACGCCAGTTGGACGGTGCACCAGGACAACGGCAACTCCTTCCCAAGTAGTGGGGGCGACGCTGCACAGGCCGGCTCGGCGGTGGTCTACAGCAGCCAGCCGGTGGCGACCTTCGTCAACGAGTTCGCGCCGGGCAACGTCGGTGACGCGACCAGCTACAGCGGTGTCGAGGTGGCGAGCGGCGTTGGAACCACTCTGTATGCGCCGACCATCGTCAAGAGTGCATACGGCGGCTACACAACGGGCGTCGGCCTACTGAATGAAGGCGGCAGTGCAACCGACGTGACGATCACCTATCGCGACGGCGGCGGCGCTTTGATCAAGACCCAGAGCGTGCCCGCTCTAGCCGCGCACGCCTACCAGGCGCTGTACAGCGGAGACACAACCCTCGCCCTGCCCAGCGGCTTTGCCGGGACGGCGACCATCACCAGCTCCGCAGGCCAGCCACTGGCCGCGGTCGTCAACGAGGTCGGACCGGGTGGGCAGTTCAGCTCGTACGACGCCGTGCCCGCGGGCGGGACGGCGCTCAACGCGCCTGTGGCTTTGAACAATGCCTTCGGCGGCTACTACACAGGGATGGGGATCCAGAACACCTCAGCGAGCTCGGGTACGGTGACCGTGACCTATTACGACACCTCAGGGACGCCGACCGTCAAGAGCTTGAGCATTCCAGCGAATGGCTCGTTGGGTGTCTACCAGGGCAGCCCAACCGACGGCCCGGCGGTCGGCGCCTACACGGCGACGATCACGAGCACCGTCGCCATCGCCGCGATTGTCAACGAGGTGGCCAGCTCGAGCACCAGCGTCCAGCAATCGACGTCCTACAACACATTCAGCGCCGGCAGCACAACGCTCCACCTGCCGCTGGTGGAGAACGCCGGCAGCGACCCCTGGAACACCGGTGAGGGGATCATGAACACCGGCACCGCCAGCACCACGGTCACCGTCACCTACTACGACACCGGCACCGGCGCAGCCGTCGGCACAGCACAGACGCAAACGCTGGCGCCGCATGCTTTCTGGGGCCTGTACCAGCCGACCGGCGGATTACCCAGCGGAACGCGTGCGACGGCGGTGGTCACCACTTCCTCCGGCGGACAGGTGGCGGTGATCTGCAATGAGAGCAGCACGACCACCTTTATGAGCTACGACGGCCAGTAGCGTTTAGTCAGCCGCTCAACCCCGCCCAAACATCACGCTTGATTCTTTGCAGAAGCCGATTAGACTACCGCCAGCCGTCCAGCAGGGGGTTCTCGAGGGGAGTGGAGAGCTGGGACTGCCGCACGATCACGCGTACCGCTTGGGATTCGCGCAGTGGCTTCGCACGTCGCGAGCCTGTGCTCTTTTTCTCGCCGCCACGCTGCTCGCGGGCAGCAGCGCCGTCGTGTTGCCGCTCTCGGCCCAGGCGCTGGTACACCGGATCGCCCAGGCGAGCGTCACCGCGCCAGCGGTCTACGCAATCAGCCCGAACCGCGGCCCGAAGGGGGGCGGCACCGCAGTCACCATCTACGGCGCCGGGTTTACGTCCGCAACCGCCGTCACTTTCGGCACGGTCGGCACGAACTGTGGCGGGGTGGGTCAATTCAATGCAGTCAGCGATACCGAGATCTCCGCCATCAGCCCGGGCGGCGCTCTCGGCGCAGTTGACGTGGTCGTGGCGGGTCCTGGCGGGTCAAGCCCGACCGGCGCTCAGGACCGGTTCACCTACGTGAATTCAACGGTCGCTGTTGTCGGCGGAATCAGTCCGAACTCCGGCTCCACCGATGGATCCACGATGGTGACAATCAGCGGAACCGGCTTCACGACCGCCACGCGGGTGATGTTCGGAGCCACCGCGACTTATACGTTCCCCTCCTCCGATACCAGCATGGAGGTGTTCAGCCCGCCTGGGGTGGCAGGAACAGTCGACGTAACGGTCGTCAATGCGGCGGGTACCAGCGCAACAAGCATCGCGGACAGGTTCACGTTCACGACTCCCGGAATCCCGGTGGTTCGCGCGGTGGCCCCTAACTCGGGCACGGCTGCCGGGCGGACTGGGGTAACCATCGTCGGGACAGGATTTGCCGCGGCGTCCGCAGTCCACTTTGGCACAACCCTCGTGAGCGCCGGTGCATTCAGCGTTGGTGATGAAAGCCACATTTTCGTCACCACACCCCCCGGGTCGGCGGCGACGATGGTTGACGTGACGGTCACCACACCCGCCGGCACGAGCGTGGCGACCAACGCCAGCAAGTTCTCTTACCTGGCGCCTTCAGCGCCCGTCGTCAAAGCAGTGATTGAAAACCGAGGACCAGCCGGCGGCGGCACCACCGTGAATCTCGTAGGGTCAGGGTTCACCGGAGCTACAGCCGTCAAATTCGGCGCCAACTCTGGGACGGCCATCAGCGTCGGCGACGACGGCCGCCTGAGCGTCACCAGCCCGCCAGGGGCGGTGGGGACGGTGGACATCAGTATCACGACGCCGGTCGGGACCAGCGCCACCGGTACTGCGGACCACTTCACTTACTTCGCGACCCCGGCTCCCGTCATCTATGGCATCGGGCCGAGCAGCGGGATCACCTCAGGCCAGAACTCAGTAGAGATCTTCGGTTCGGGCTTCACGGGTCTGACAGGCGTTTTCTTCGGCACCACCGTCGTCACAAGCAGCCCCGGCTTGATCTTTGACACCCAGATCAGCGTGACCGCGCCGGCCAGGGCGGCGGGTCCGGTGGACGTCACGGTCACCACGCCGGGAGGCACCAGCGCGACGAGCGCCGGAGACAGGTACACATATTTGGCGCCGGGTCCGCCAACGGTCGATGCTGTCAGCCCCAACAGCGGCACGGGGGGCGGAGGAGACTACGTCCAGCTCTTCGGCAGTGGCTTCACGGGAGCGACGGCCGTCCACTTCGGAACCGTCGCCGCGAGCGGCATCACCGCCACGAGCGATACGGAGTTCACCGTCTTCGTTCCATCCGGAACCCCCGGCTTAGTCGACGTCACTGTAACGACGCCTCTCGGGACGAGCGGCACCAGCCCAGCCGATCACTTCACATATGTGACGCCGCCCACGCCGGTGGTAACTGCGGTCAGCCCGGCCAGCGGCTTTTCATCGGGTGGCACCCTGGTCTTTATCACCGGCACAGGTCTCACCGGCGTTTCGAATATCAGCTTTGGTACGGCCGGGGTCCTCAACCCGCTGGAGCTGAGCGACAACCTCATCGAGGTGCTGCAGAGCCCGTCAGGGACCGGATTAGTCGACGTGACGGTGACGACCGCGGGCGGCACCAGCGCAACCACCTCCGCGGATCATTTCACCTATACCGCGTCGCCTCCGCCCGCGATCACGGCGGTCAGCCCTTCGAGTGGCCCCACATCAGGAGGATCCACCGTCTACATCAGCGGCAGTGGATTCGCCGGCGCATCGACGGTCAATTTCGGCACGGCCGGCGCGGTGTTCAAGGTGAATGACGATCACCTGATCAGCGCGACGAGCCCGGCGGGGTCAGTCGGCCAGGTCGACATCACGGTCGTCGCAGCCGCCGGTACGAGCCCGATCACTGTCAATGACCACTTCACATACACGTCCTCGTCGCCACCCCCAGCCCCCAGCGTGACGGCGGTGAGCCCCTCGAGTGGTTCGGCGGCGGGAGGCAGCACGACCGTGTACGTCACCGGCGTCAACTTTTCGGGTGCGACAGCGGTCGATTTCGGGCCCAACAGTGCAACCTTCTCTGTCGCGGACGACAACCTCATCTTTGTGACGGGCATGCCACTCGGGTCCGCCGGGATCGTTGACGTCACGGTTGTCACTCCCTCTGGAACGAGCGCAATCACACCAAGCGACCACTACGCCTATGTCGCAGCCGTGGCGCCGACAATCACCAATGTCAGCCCAGGGACTGGTCCCGTGGGCGGCGGCACAATCGTATGGATCACCGGCACGAACTTCGACGGGGCGAGCGCGGTCTCCTTTGGTGGCACGCCGGCCGGCTTCAACATCGTTTCGAGCACATTGATGAACGCGACCAGCCCGGCGGGCGCGGGGACCGTCAACATCACAATCACCGCTCCTGGTGGGACCAGTCCAACCTCCGCCAGCGACACGTTCGTCTTTGGCGGTCCGCCGCCTTCGGGTCTTCAGGTGAACGGAATCGCGCCGAACCAGGGCTCGGCGGCGGGCGGGACAGCGGTGGTGATCCTGGGTATGGGCTTCTCTGGCGTAACGGCCGTGATGTTCGGAACCACCCCGGCGACCAACATCTTCGTGGCCTCCGACACGGACATCAGTGTGGTGAGCCCAAGCCGTGCGGCCGGCACCATCGATGTGACAGTGATCGTCGGCGCCGGCACCAGCGCCACGTCCAATTCCGATCGCTTCACGTTCACGGCCCCCGTGGCTCCGGTCATCAGCGCTCTCGAACCGAACCACGGATCCTCCGGTGGCAGTACGGGCGTGAACATCTTTGGCAGCGGTTTCAGCGGCGCGACCACCATTCTCTTTGGAGGCAACCCCGCCCAAAGCACATCTACTATCACCGACTCGCAGACGTTCGCCATCAGCCCGGCGGGAACTGCCGGCACCTCAGTCGCAGTGCAGGTCGTCACGTCGGCTGGCACAAGCGCGATGGGCAATGCGGACCGCTTCACCTACGATGTCGCGGGACTGCCTGTCGTCAGCGCGGTGGACCCGGGCAGCGGGACCTCGCTCGGCGGCGATGGGTTGAGCATCTACGGCAGCGGGTTCAGCGGCGCCACCATCGTCCGGTTTGGGTCGAACTATGTGTTCCCAATCTTCGTGGGCGACACGCAGCTCATCGTCACCTCGCCGGCGGGGCCAGTCGGAAATGTCGACGTCACCGTTGTCACCCCAGGCGGCACGAGCGCCACCAGCAACGCGGACAAGTTCACCTACGTCGCGCCAGGCGTCCCCGTCGTCAACGGGGTCTCGCCGAACCTTGGCGGTAATACCGGCGGTAGGACTGTGAGGGTGTTCGGAACCGGGTTCGCCGGCGCGACTGGCGTGAGCTTCGGGACCGCGGCGGCGGCCATCGTCAGCGTCCTTTCAGACGGTGAGATCGACGTCGTCAGCCCGCCCAGCGTCGTGGGGACTGTTCACATCACAGTCGTCACCCCGACCGGTGTCAACGCCGTCGGGCCCGCCGACCAGTACACATACTTCGTTGCGCCTGCGCCGGCGATCACCGCCGTCAGCCCTAACAGCGGAGCTGCGGGCACACAGGTCTTCATCACCGGCACCGGGCTTTCGGACGCCACCTCCGCGCTCTTCGGCACCGTGTGCACGTTTGTCTCCACATTCATTGGCAGCGGCGACACGTTGCTCGAGGTCTTCGCGCCACCAGGCCCAAGCGGGACGGTCGATGTGACTGTGACAAGCCCGGACGGAACGAGCGCCACCAACGTCAATGATCACTTCACCTACACCGCGGCGCCGCTGCCGGTGGTGACCTACGTGGCGCCGGCCAATGGACCGTCCGGCGGCGGCACCGAAGTCTTCATCACCGGAAGCGGGCTGTCAGGCGTCACCGGCGTGTCGTTCGGCTCGACGCAAGTGACTCAGTTCGGTGGAGGGGGTTTCGGGGCAGTCGACGACAACCTGATCGACGTCACCAGCCCGGCCGGGTCCGCAGGTCCGCCGGTTGACATTCGCGTGACGACGCCGGGAGGCACGAGCGCCGTCACCACCGCGGACCAGTACACGTACACGCCGACCCCCGTCCCGTCGGTGACCGTGGTCGTACCGAACAGCGGCCCGACCGGCGGCGGCCAAGCGGTATTCGTCACCGGGACAGGCTTCACGAATGCGACTCAGGTGAACTTCGGGGCCACGGTTCTCACCCCGTGTTTCTTCTTCGGTCCATTGACTCCATCTGGAGCTGGAGCCGCGCCCGCCGCTCTGTCACCCAACCGCTTGGGCTCTGTCCAGTCGCCGACCACGATCCGGCTGCCCATCCATTACCCCGCGTCGTCGAGTCGAAAAAGCGCGCCAAGTTTCACAACCGCCCAGGTGCCAACCGCCGCCCACAGGTTGCCGGTCGGCCTGGCGCAGCAATCGATTCCGACAAGCCATCGCGGACCTCTGAACGGGTTCGGCGGCGGCCCGCAGCCATGCACATCCGGCTTCGAGGCGCTTTCTGACAACTCCATCGAGCTGCTGAGCCCGCCGGGTGCCCTGGGCACGGTCGACATCACGGTGACCGGAGCCGGAGGGACGAGCGCGACGAGCGTCGCCGACCACTACACGTACGTGGCCACGCCGGCGCCGGTCGTCTCGTCCGTCAGCCCGGGCGCAGGGCCCTCCAGTGGGGGCACACTGGTCTTCGTCACCGGGACCAGCCTGCGCAACGCGTCCGCGGTACGGTTCGGCACGGCCACCGCCTCGGTTCAGACCGATCCCTTCTTCTCGTTCAACAACTCAATAGCCGATTCGCTGATCGAAGTCCTCAGTCCGCCCGGGGCCGTGACGAGCAATGTGGACGTGACCGTCACGACGGCCGGTGGAACCAGCGTGCTGAGCAACGCCGACAAGTTCGGCTATGGGCCCTCTCCCACGCCGTCGGTCACCGTGGTCAGTCCGGCCACCGGACCGATCGGAACCACGGTTTCCATCACAGGAACCGGCTTTCTTGGAGCGACGCAAGTCGACTTCGGCGGCGCCGTCACCACCGCCTCAGCGATGAGTGACAACCTGATCCAGGCGACGAGCCCGTCGAATGGGCCGGGTGTCGTTGACGTGAGGGTGGTTACCGCCGGCGGGACGAGCCCGACGAGCGCCGCCGACCACTTCACCTACACCGCGTCGCCCACGCCGGTGGTGTCAGCTGTGGGCCCGGCATCGGGCTCGCCCGGCTCTGTCGTCTATATCACCGGCAGCGGCCTGAACGTTGCGGGATCGGTGACCTTCGGCGCTGCAAGCGCCGCATTTGTCGTCCTCTCGGACACGCTTGTGCAGGCGACCAGCCCAGCCGGCAGCGGGACCGTGGACGTCAGGGTCACCACCCCCGGCGGCACCAGCGCGACGAGCGCCGCCGACAACTAC
Organism: Candidatus Dormiibacterota bacterium; assembly: GCA_003169845.1. Lineage (GTDB taxonomy): Bacteria > Chloroflexota > Dormibacteria > Dormibacterales > Dormibacteraceae > Palsa-870. The sequence goes on from PNAG01000011.1 coordinate 116,631, forward strand.
ACATTCGGAGCTGCCCTGCCCGCCGTGGCCGTGTTCCCCGCGATGGCCAACGGCGCTTACGGAGGCTACGTCACCGCGGCCACGATCCAGAACATCGGCACAGCTGCCGCCAGCGTCCACATCGCGTACTACGACCAGAACGGCGCGCCCGTCGGTCTCGGGGACTCGATCACCAATCTTTCCGTGAATGCGAGCTGGACGGTGCGTCAGGACAACGGCAACTCGTTCCCCTCCAGCGGAGGCGATGCGGCCAGGGCGGGCTCGGCGGTGGTTTACAGCAATCAACCGGTGGCGGCTTTCGTCAACGAGTTCGCGCCGGGCAACGTCGGTGACGCCACCAGCTATAGCGGAGTGCAGGTGGCGAGTGGGGTGGGGACGACGCTCTACGCGCCGACCATCGTCAACAATGCCTACGGCGGATACACCACCGGCATCGGCCTGTTGAATGAAGGCAGCAGCGCGACCAACGTGACGATCACATATCGCGACGGCGGCGGCGCTTTGATCAAGACCCAGAGCGTGCCCGCCCTGGCCGCGCACGCCTACCAGGCGCTGTACAGCGGAGACACAACCCTCGCCCTGCCCAGCGGCTTTGCGGGGACGGCGACCATCACCAGCTCCGCAGGCCAGCCGCTGGGCGCGGTCGTCAACGAGGTCGGACCGGGCGGGCAGTTCAGCTCTTTCGACGCGGTACCCGCGGGCAGCACGACGCTTTATGCACCGGCGGCGCTGGATAACGCGTTCGGCGGCTACAACACCGGGATGGGAATCGTCAACACCACCGGCACTACGGGCACGGTGACGATCACTTACTTCGACGCGGGCGGCGCCGCCACGGCGACCATTCATCCAATCGCGGGCAACGGGTCGCTGGGCGTCTACCAGGGCACCGATATCGCTACAGCCGGCCCATACACGGCCAAGATCTCAAGCACGGTTGCTGTCGCGGCGATTGTCAACGAGGTGGCGCCTTCAAGCACCAGCGCCAAGCAGTCGACGTCATACAACACGTTCAGCGCGGGCAGCGCAGCGCTCCACCTGCCCCTGGTCGAGAACGCCGGCAGCGACCCCTGGAATACCGGCGAAGGGATCATGAACACCGGCACGGCCGGCACCACGGTCACCGTCAACTACTACAACACCGCTACCGGAGCATCCATCGGCACAACACAGACCCTGACGCTGGCGCCGAACGCGTTCTGGGGTCTTTACCAACCCACCGGTGGACTCCCGGGCGGGACGCGTGCGACGGCGGTGATCACCACATCCTCCGGGGGCCAGGTGGCCGCGATCTGCAACGAGAGCAGCGCCACCACCTTCATGAGCTACGACGGGCAGTGAGCCCAGGGACGGACACGATGATCACTCGGACCAAAGCGCCTCGGGCTCTCGCGGTATTGGTTGCGGTGGCGATCGTTGCATTGTCTGGAGCGGTCATCTATGGACCACCGCTGCAGGCCCAAGCTGCAGGATCATCGAGCACTCCCGGCCGGGTGCTGGCTTGGGGCTTCAACAGCACCGGCCAGCTGGGCAACGGCACCACCACGGACAGCAGCACCCCGGTCCAGGTCAGCTTGCCCACCGGGGTCACCGTCGCGGCCGTTGCGGGTGGCGCGTACCACACTCTGGTGCTGACCTCCACCGGCCTCCTGCAGGCCTGGGGCCAGAACAGCTCCGGGCAGCTTGGCAACGGCACCACCACCAACAGCAGCACCCCGGTCCAGGTCAGTATGAATTTTGGGGGCACCATCACCGCGATCGCCGCGGGCTTCAGCCACAGCCTGGCGCTGAACTCCGGAGGCCAGGTCTGGGCCTGGGGGGACAACACCTACGGCCAGCTGGGCAATGGGACCACGACGAGCAGCAGCACCGGCGTTGCGGTGAGCCTTCCCTCCGGGACGATCGTCACCGCGATCGCCAGCGGTTTGTACCAGAGCTTGGCGCTGACCTCCACGGGCAAGGTGCTGGCGTGGGGCTACAACTTCAATGGGCAGCTGGGCAACGGCACGACCACCACGACCGGTTGCCAGTGCATCACCACTCCCGTTCAGGTCAGCCTGGCCTCCGGCACAACCGCCACCGCCATCGCAGGCGGCTACCTCCACAGCCTGGCACTGACCTCCAGCGGTCAGGTCCTGGCCTGGGGCGACAACGGCGTCGGCCAGCTGGGCAACGGCACCAACGCCAACAGCACCATCCCGGTCCAGGTCAGCCTTCCCGCCGGCACCATCGCAACCGCCCTTTCCAGTGGCCGGTATCACAGCCTGGCACTGACCTCCACTCACCAGGTCCTGGCCTGGGGCGATAACAACCACGGCCAGCTCGGCAACGGCGGCCTCGCCTCGAGCACCACCCCGGTTCAGGTCAGCCTGCCGCCCGGTACCGCCGTCATCGCGATCGCCGGCGGAAGCTTTCAGAGCCTGGCGCTGACCTCCGCCGGCCAGGTGTTGGCCTGGGGATTGAACGCCACCGGGCAGCTGGGCAACGGTACGACCACGGACAGCAGCACCCCGGTTCTCGCCAGCATGCCCACCGCGACCGCCATAGCTTCGGGTAGCGACCACAGCCTAGCAATCCAGCTACCTACGCGGCCGCCCGGACTCTTCGGCAAAGCCTCGGCCTGGGGCTATAACGGCAGCGGTCAGCTCGGCAACGGCACCACCGCCAACAGCAGCACCCCGATCCAGGACGGGTCGTACGGGTTCACCGCCATCGCCGGCGGCGGCAACCACAGCCTGGGAGTGACCCCCTTTGGCAAGGTGCTGGCCTGGGGCGACAACAGCTACGGCCAGCTGGGCAACGGCACCACCACCAACAGTAGCACCCCGGTTTTAGTCAACCTGCCCACAGGGACGGTCGTCACCGCGATCGCAGCAGGTCCAGCCCACAGCCTGGCGGTCACGTCGACCGGCAAAGTTTTTGCCTGGGGCCGGAACAACCTCGGCGAGCTTGGCAATGGCACCGGCACCAACAGCAGCACCCCGGTGGCGGTCACTCTGCCCTCTGGGACCACCGTCACCGCCGTCGCGGCCGGCGCCGACCACAGCCTGGCGCTGACATCTGCCGGCAAGGTGCTGGGCTGGGGCGCAGACCACGACGGGCAGCTCGGAGACGGCGGCTGCACGGGCACGTGCTTCGGCTTCGGTGCTCCGGTCTCGGCCAGCCTGCCATCTGGGACCACCGTCACCGCCATCGCAGCCGGCGCCAACCACAGCCTGGCGCGGACGTCAAACGGCCAGGTGCTGGCCTGGGGCCTCAACAGCTCCGGCCAGCTGGGCAACGGTGCTACCGCCAACGCCCTGACCCCGGTTGGGGTCACCCTGCCCTCCGGGACCACGGTCACCGCCGTCTCCGGGGGCGACGCCCACAGCCTGGCGCTGACCTCCACCGGCCAGGTCCTGGCCTGGGGCGACAACAGCTCCGGCCAGCTTGGCAACGGCACCGTCACCGGGAGCACTACACCTGTTGCGGTCAGCCTGCCGGCAGGGACCACGATCACCTCGATTGCCGGCGGCGGCTTCCACAGCCTGGCGCTGACGTGGATGCGCCAGGTTCTGGCCTGGGGCAACAACCAGTCGGGCCAGCTGGGCAACGGCACCACCACCGGCAGCCTCACGCCGGTCGTGGTCAGCGGACTGCAGAGCGCCGTCACCGCCGTCGCCGCCGGTGAAGCCCACAGCCTGGCGATCGTGGTGACCACGACCCTGGACATGGTGTCGTCGGCGAATCCCTCCGCGGTGGGTGGCAGCGTGACCTACACGGCCTCGATATTTCCAACCCCAGACGCAGGGGCAGTTACGTTCACCGACAACTCGACTGTCTTGAGCGGCTGCGGTGGGGTGCCGGTCGATACCAGCACCGGGAACGCCACCTGCACCACCAGCTACAGCGCCGCAGGCAGTCACGCCATCGTCGCCACCTACAGCGGTGACACGAACTACGCCAGCTCCAGCGGATCCCTGACCCAGCAGGTCAATGCGTCGAGGGCGACGAGTACGACAACCCTGACGGCTTCGTCGAACCAGTCCGTGGTGAACAGCAGCGTGACCTATACGGCGACAGTGACGCCGTTCGTGGACGGGGGCACGGTCGGCTTCACGGACAACGGCGCCACCATGAGCGGCTGCGGTGCCCTGGCGGTTGGCACGAACACCTGGCAGGTCACCTGCACCGTCACCTACACCGTGGTCGGGAGCCATTCCATCGTCGCCACCTACAGTGGGGATGGGAACTATGCAGTCTCCAGCGCGTCGCTGACACACCAGGTGAACGCGACGCAGGTGACGACGACGACGGCGTTGGTCTCCTCGTCGAACCCGTCCCAGCAGTACGGCAATGTGACCTTCACGGCCACCGTGACGCCAATCCCGGACACGGGAACGGTGACCCTAACGGAAAACGGGGCCTACGGCTGCGGCGCTGTGCCGATCGACACAAGCACCGGGCAGGCCGTCTGCACCGTCAACTTCGGCGCGCCCGGCACCTACTCGGTCGTCGCCGGCTACAGCGGGAGCACGAACTACACGCCCTCGAGCGCATCGCTGACCCAGGAGGTTCACGCTTACGCGACTCCGACGGTGGTGCTGCCGGCTGTATCGAACGGCGCCTACGGCGGATACGTCACGGCGGTCACGATCCAGAACAGCGGCTCCCAGGCGGAGACGGTTGAGATTGCCTACTACGACCAGAACGGGGCGCCTGTGGGTACTGGCGACTCAATAAGCAGCCTGCCCGTCAACGGGAGCTGGACGGTGCGCCAGGACAACGGCAACTCCTTCCCCTCCAGTGGAGGTGACGCCGCGCAGGCCGGCTCGGCGGTGATCTCCAGCAGCGGGCCGGTCGCCGCCTTCGTCAACGAGTTCGCCCCGGGCAACGTCGGTGACGCGACCAGCTACAGCGGGGTGCCGGTTTCCAGTGGTGTGGGGACCACGCTCTACGCGCCGACCATCGTCAACAACGCATATGGCGGATACACCACCGGCATCGGCTTGCTGAACGAAGGGAGCAGCCCGACCGACGTGACGATCACGTATCGCGACGGCGATGGCGTCGTGGTCAAGACCCAGACCGTGCCTGGGCTCGCCGCCCACGCCTACCACGCGCTCTACAGCGGGGACGCAACGCTCGCGCTGCCTGGCGGCTTTGCCGGGACGGCAACGATCACCAGCTCGGCGGCGCAGCCGCTGGGCGCCATCGTCAACGAGACGGGGCCGGGCGGGCAGTTCAGCTCCTACGACGCGGTCCCCTCGGGCAGCATGGCCCTTTTTGCCCCGGCCGCATTGAACAGCGCGTACGGCGGCTACAACACAGGGATGGGAATCGTGAACACCACTGGCACCGCAGGCACGGTAACGATCACGTACTACGACGCCACTGGCACCGCCACGACGACTACCCACCCCATAGCCGCCAACGGCTCCCTTGGCGTCTACCAGGGCACCGACCTCGCCGCCGCGGGCGCGTACACGGCCAATATCACGAGCACTGTTGCGATCGCCGCGATCGTCAACGAGGTGGCGCCCTCCACCACCAGTGCCAAGCAGTCGACGTCTTACAACACGTTCCCCACGGGTAGCGCCAGCCTCCACCTGCCGCTGGTCGAGAACGCGGGCCCGGATCCCTGGAACACAGGCGAGGGGATCATGAACACCGGCACCACCTTCACGACGGTCACCGTCACCTATTACGACAGCGCGACCGGCGCGGTCATCGGCGTACCACAGAGCCAGACGCTCGCTTCGCAAGCTTTCTGGGGCCTGTACCAGCCCACAGGCGGACTTCCCGGCGGAAAGCGAGCGACGGCTGTAATCACCACCTCAGCCGGAGGCCAGGTGGCAGTGATCTGCAACGAGAGCAGCTCCACGACGTTCATGAGCTACGACGGGCAGTGAGCTCGGGTGTCCGCCCGTCGAGCCGCTGCTTGACGGCGCGGACCACAGCTCCTCGATTTGGTCGAGGCCGCGAATGGCGGCGGGTCTTTGTCGTGCTGGGTGCGTCGGCGACTCTGGCGCTCCTCGGGACGATCACCTCCGGATCGCCGGTCGAGACTCAGGCGGCGGGATCTTCGGGCTCCGCCGGCCGGGTGCTGGCCTGGGGCTTCAATAACGCCGGCCAGCTCGGCAATGGCACCACCACCGACAGCAGCACCCCGGTCCAGATCAGCCTGCCGCCGAGCATCACCCTCGCTTCTGTCGCCGGCGGCGTGTTCCACAGCCTGGCGGTGACCTCCACCGGCAAAGTGTTGGCGTGGGGCCTCAACAGCTCCGGCCAGCTCGGCAATGGCACCACCACCAACAGCAGCACCCCGGTTTCGGTCAGCCTGCCGTCAGGGACCACCGTCACTGCGATTGCAGCCGGCTTCAGCCACAGCCTGGCGCTGACCTCCGCCGGGCAGGTGCTCGCCTGGGGCGACAATACCTATGGCCAGCTGGGCAACGGCACGACCGCAAGCAGTAGCACCCCGGTTCAGGTCAGCCTGCCTTCCGGGACGAACGCCACTGCCATCGCGAGCGGTTTGTACCAGAGCATGGCACTGACCTCCACCGGCAAGGTGCTGACGTGGGGCTACAACCTGAATGGCCAGCTGGGCAACGGCACCATCCTGAATAGCAGCACCCCGGTTCCGGTCAGCCTGCCCCCCGGCACGACCGTCACCGGCATCGCCGGCGGCTACCTCCACAGCCTCGCACTGACCTCCAGCGGCCAGGTCCTTGCCTGGGGCGACAACAGCACCGGCCAGCTGGGCAACGGCACCAACACCAACAGCACCATCCCAGTCCAGGTCAGCCTTCCCTCCGGCACCATCGCGACTGCCGTCTCCAGCGGCCGGTACTTCAGTCTGGCCCTCACTTCCGCCGGGCAGGTCCTTGCGTGGGGCCAGGGCAACCACGGCCAGCTCGGCAACGGCAGCTTCGTCCCGAGCACCACCCCGGTTGTGGTCAGCACACCCTCAGGAACATTCATCTCAGCGATCGCTTGCGGCGGTTTTCACAGCCTCGCGCTGACCTCCACCCGCCAGGTGCTGGCCTGGGGCTTGAACGGCTCCGGCCAGCTGGGCAACGGCACGATCAGCGACAGCGCTACGCCGATTGCGGTCAACCTGCCCTACGGGTACACCGCCATCGCCGGCGGCAGCGACCACAGCCTGGCAATCCAGCTACCAAGGTTGCCGTCGGGATCCCGTGGCTCGGTATTTGGATGGGGCAACAACCTCGAAGGCGAGCTGGGCAACGGAAGCTTCACCAACAGCAGCACCGCAGTTGCGGCCAGCCTGCCCGCCGGGACCACCGTCACCGCAATCGCCGGTGGGTACCGCCACAGCCTCGCGCTGACCTCCAGCGGCCAGGTCCTGACATGGGGCTACAACACCGGCAGCACCACGCCGGTTGCGGTCAGCCTGCCCTCGGGGACCACCGTCACCGCCATCGCCGGGGGATTCGACTTCAGCCTGGCGGTGACCTCGACCGGCCAGGTCCTGGCCTGGGGCTTGAATGACCGTGGGCAGCTGGGCAACGGCACCACCACCAACAGCACCACGCCGGTTGCGGTCAGCCTGCCCTCCGGGACCACGGTCAGCGCCGTCGCCGGCGGCTCGCACCACAGCCTCGCATTGACCTCCACCGGCCAGGTGCTGGCCTGGGGCTGGAACGGCCAGGGCCAGCTCGGTAATGGCACCACCACGGACAGCTCCACCCCAGTTTCTGTCAATCTGCCTTCGGGGACGATCGTGACTGCCATCGCCACCGGTACCACTTTCAGCCTGGCAGTGACCTCGACAGGCCAGGCCCTGGCGTGGGGCTCAAACAGCTATGGGGAGCTGGGGAACGGTACGAACACCGACAGCAGCAGCCCGGTTCCGGTCAGCCTGCCCTCGGGAACCGCCGCCACGGCCATCGCCGGCGGCGAAGAAAACAGCCTCGCGCTGACCTCCACCGGCCAGGTGCTGGCCTGGGGCGACAACCAGTACGGCGAGGTGGGCAACGGCACCACCACAAATAGCAGCATCCCGGTTGCGGTCAGCCTGCCCTCGGGAACCACCGCCACCGCGGTCGCCGGAGGCGGTTTCCATAGCATGGCACTGACCTCCGGCAGCCAGGTGCTGGCCTGGGGCTTCAACGGCTCCGGCCAGCTGGGCAACGGCACGACCAACAACAGCACTACACCTGTCCTGGTCAGCGCATTGCAGGTCGTCACCGCCATCGCCGTGGGTGGATTTCACAGCCTGGCAATCGTGTCGACGACGACCATAATCGTGACCTCCTCGGCGAGTCCGTCCACCGTTGGTGGAAGCGTGACCTACACAGCGACGGTGGTGCCAACCCCAGACGGTGGAGCGGTAGGGTTCACTGACAACTCCGTGACCATGAGCGGCTGCGGTGCGGTGGCGGTCAACTCCGGCACGGGGAGTGCGAGCTGCACCACCAGCTACAGCGCTGTGGGCAACCACACCATCGTCGCCACCTACAGCGGTGACACGAACTACGCCGGCTCGAGCGCAACGCGGACGCAGCAGGTGAACGCCACGAGCACAACGACGACGACGGTGGTGGCGTCATCGGCTAACCCGTCCACGGTGGGCAGCAGCGTGACCTACACGGCCACAGTGGTGCGAGCCCCCGATGGGGGCACGGTCGCGTTCACTGACAATGCGACGACCATAACCGGCTGCGCTGCGGTCGCCGTCGACACCTTCACCGGGAAGGCAATTTGCACGACCAGCTACAGCGCGGTGGGCAGCCACGTCATCGTCGCCATCTACAGCGGTGACACGAACTACGCCGCCTCCACCAGCGGGTCGCTGACCCAGCAGGTGAAAACGGTGACGACCACGACGGCGGCGTCTTCATCGAACCCGTCGACGGTAGGCAACAGCGTGACCTATACGGCCACGGTGGCGCCGACCCCAGACGGAGGCACGGTCGCGTTCACTGACAACGCCACCACCATCACCGGCTGCGGCGCCGTGGCGGTCAACACCAGCACCGGAAAGGCAACGTGCACGACCAGCTACAGCGTTGTGGGCAGCCATGTCATCCTCGCCCGCTACAGCGCGGACACCAACTTCGCCGCCTCGAACGGGTCGCTGACCCAGCAGGTGAACGCGGCGCTGACGACGACGGCGGTGGTGTCCTCGTCGAACCCTTCCACCGTGGGCAACAGCGTGATCTACACAGCGACAGTCGCGCCAACCCCGGACGGGGGCACGGTCGCGTTCACTGACAACGCCACCACGTTGACCGGCTGTGGCGCCGTGGCGATCGACACCAGCACGGGGAAGGCCAGCTGCACGACCAGCTACAGCGTGGTGGGCAGTCATTCCATCGTCGCGAGCTTTGGCGGTACCACGAACTACGGCGCCTCGAGTGGGTCGCTGAACCAGCAGGTCACTGCGACCACAAGGACGACACTGGCATCGTCGTCGAACCCATCCACGGCAGGTAGCAGCGTGACTTACACGGCGACGGTGGCGCCGGCCCCGGACGGAGGTACGGTGGCGTTCACCGACAACGGCCCGCCACTGACCGGCTGCGGCGCGACGGTGGTCAACACCATCACCGGGAACGCAACTTGCACGACCAGCTACAGCGCGGTCGGCAGCCACTTCATCACGGCCAACTACGGCGGGGATACGAACTACGACGCGTCCAGCGGGTCGCTTACCCAGCAGGTGAATGCGGTGAACACACCGGTGGTGGTGCTTCCCGCGATGACGAACGGCGCCTACGGCGGCTACGTCACGGCCGTCACGATCCAGAACACGGGCACCGTGCCCGCGAGCGTGCGGATTGCCTACTTCGACCAGAATGGCGCGCCGGTGGGTGCCGGCGACTCCATCGGCAGCCTGCCGGTGAACGCGAGCTGGACGGTGCGCCAGGACAACGGCAACTCGTTTCCGAGCAGCGGGGGGGACGCCGCCCAGGCCGGCTCGGCTGTGGTCTACAGCAGCCAGCCGGTGGCCGCCTTCGTCAACGAGTTCGCGCCCGGCAACGTGGGTGATGCAACGAGCTACAGCGGTGTGCAGGTGGTGAGTGGGTTGGGGACGACGCTCTACGCGCCGACCATTGTCAACAATGCGTACGGCGGCTACACCACCGGCATCGGCCTGCTGAATGAGGGCAGCAGCCCGACCGATGTGACGATCACCTATCGCGACGGCAGTGGCGCCGTCGTCAATACCCAGACCGTGCCCGGGCTCGCCGGCCACGCCTACCACGCGTTGTACAGCGGCGACACAACTCTCGCCCTGCCCAGCGGCTTTGCCGGGACGGCAACGATCACCAGCTCAGCGGGACAGCCGCTCGGTGCGATCGTCAACGAGACCGGACCGGGTGGACAGTTCAGCTCCTACGACGCCGTGCCCTCGGCCGGGATCGCACTCAATGCGCCGGTGGCCCTGAACAACGCCTTCGGCGGCTACTACACAGGGATGGGGATCCAGAACACCTCGGCGAGCCCGGGCACCGTGACGGTCACCTATTACGACGCCGCGGGGACACCGACCGTCAAGAGCTTCAGCATCGCAGCCAACGGATCGTTGGGCGTATACCAGGGCAGCGCTAGCGACGGGCCGGCAGTTGGCGCTTACACGGCAACGATCACGAGCACGGTCGCCATCGCCGCGATCGTCAACGAGGTCGCGCCTTCCAGCACCAGCGCGATGCAGTCGACGTCCTATAACGCCTTCGGCGCCGGAAGCGCAACCCTCAACTTGCCGTTGGTGGAGAACGCGGGCAGCGACCCCTGGAACACCGGTGAAGGGATCATGAACACCGGCACCGCCAGCACGACGGTCACCGTCAACTACTACAACACCGCCACCGGCGCAGCGGTCGGCACGCCACAGACGCAGACGCTGGGGCCTCACGCCTTCTGGGGTCTGTATCAGCCCACCGGGGGACTGCCCAGCGGGACCCGAGCGACCGCGGTGGTCACGACCGCATCCGGCGGACAGGTGGCGGTGATCTGCAACGAGAGCAGCGCGACCACCTTCATGAGCTATGACGGGCAGTGAGCCCAGGAGGGACACGATGATCACTCGAACCAGAGCACCTCGGGCTGTAGCTGTGCTTAGTGCGGCTGCGACGCTGGCGTTGACGCTGTTCGGGACGATCATCGCGGTATCACCGATTGAGACCCAGGCTGCCGGATCGATCGTACGCGCCGGCTGGGCTTTTGCCTGGGGCGACAACACCTGGGGCCAGTTGGGCAACGGCATCACCACCAATAGCCTCACCCCAGTTGGGGTCAACCTGCCCGCGGGGACCACCGTTACCGCCATCTCCGCAGGGTTAGACCACACCCTGGCGCTGACCTCCACGGGCCATGTGCTGGCCTGGGGCTACAACTTCGACGGCGAGCTGGGCAACGGCACCACCAACAGCACCAGTAACAGCACCCCAGTGGCGGTCAGCCTGCCCTCGGGGACCACCGTCACCGCCATCGCCGGCGGCGGTCTCCACAGCCTCGCGCTGACCTCCACCGGCCAGGTGCTGGCCTGGGGCTACAACGTCTATGGCCAGCTGGGCAACGGCGCCACCACCAACAGCAGCACCCCGGTTGCGGTCAGCCTACCCTCGGGGACCACCGTCACCGCCATCGCCGGTGGCGGCTACCACAGTCTGGCGCTGACCTCCACCGGCCAGGTCCTGGCCTGGGGCTACAACGACTATGGCCAGCTGGGCAACGGCACCACCACCAACAGAGGCATCCCGGTTGCGGTCAGCCTGCCGTCGGGGACCACCGTCACCGCCATCGCGGCCGGCTACAGCCACAGCCTGGCGGTAACCTCCTTCGGCCAGGTCCTCGCCTGGGGCGACAACGAGTCGGGCGAGCTGGGCAACGGCACCACCCTCAACAGCACCACCCCTCTTCCAGTCAGCTTGCCTTTGACGACGGCCGTCAGCGCCGTCGCAGGCGGCAACATCCATAGCCTGGCGCTGACCTCCACCGGCCAGGTGCTCGCCTGGGGCGACAACGGCCAGGGCCAGCTCGGCAACGGCACCACCACCAACAGCAGCACCCCGGTGGCGGTCAGCCTGCCCTCGGGGACTAGCGTCACCGCCATCTCCGGAGGCTATAGCGACAGTCTGGCGCTGGCCTCCAGCGGCGAGGTCCTGGCCTGGGGCGACAACACCTACGGCGAGCTGGGCGATGGCACTACCACCACCAGCAGCACCCCGGTTGTGGTGAGCGCCTTTCCACCTGCCGTCGCCATCGCCGCGGGCGGGTCGGACGGCTTTGCAATCCAGTTGCCCGCGGCGGTGCTTCCCGCGATGGCCAATGGGGCTTACGGCGGCTACGTCACGGCGGCTACGATCCAGAACACGGGCACCGCGGCGGCGGCCATCCGCATCGACTATTACGACCAGAACGGTTCGCCCGTCGGCGTGGGTGACTCCATTAGCAATCTTCCTGTGAATGGCGGCTGGACGGTCCGCCAGGACAACGGCAAATCCTTCCCGAGCAGCGGGGGTGACGCTGCGCAGGCCGGCTCGGCCATCGTCTATAGCAGCCAGCCGGTCGCGGCTTTCGTCAACGAGTTCGCGCCTGGCAACGTGGGTGATGCGACCAGCTACAGCGGGGTGCAGGTACCGGGCGGCGTTGGGACCACGCTCTACGCACCGACCATAGTCAACAATGCTTACGGTGGATACACCACCGGCATCGGGCTGCTCAATCAGGGCAGCAGCTCAACCAACGTGACGATCAGCTACCGAAACGGCAGCGGGGCCGTGGTCAAGACCCAGACGGTGAGCAGCCTTGCCGCCCACGCCTACCGGGCCCTGTACAGCGGCGACGCCGTCCTGGCCCTGCCCGCCGGCTTTGCCGGTACGGCGACGATCACGAGCTCAGCGGGCCCGCTGGGTGCGGTTGTGAACGAAACGGGACCGGGCGGGCAGTTCAGCTCCTATGACGCGGTGCCCTCGGGCAGCATTACGCTCAACGTCCCCGTAGCGCTCAACAATGCCTTCGGCGGCTACTTCACCGGGATGGGGATCCAGAACACGACCGGCAGCCCGGGCCTGCTGTCCGTCACCTACTACGACGCCGCAGGGACACCGACTGTCAAGAATTTCACCATTCCGGCCAGCGGCTCGTTAGGCGTTTACCAGGGAAGCGCCACCGACGGGCCCCCGGTGGGCGCCTACACGGCAGTCATCCAGAGCTCGACCGTGGCCCTGGCGGCGATCGTCAACGAGGTGGCGACCTCGACCACCAGCGCGATGCAGGCGACGTCCTACAACACCTTCGGCACCGGCAGCAGCAGCCTCCACCTGGCCCTGGTCGAGAACGCGGGCTCGGATCCTTGGAACACCGGTGAGGGGATCATGAACACTGGCACCAGCAGCGCCGCGGTCCAGGTCACCTACTACGACACCGTCACGGGCGCAGCCATCGGCACACCACAGGCTCAGGCGCTGGCGCCGCACGCTTTCTGGGGTGTGTACCAGCCAACGGGCGGGCTGCCCAGTGGGACACGGGCGACGGCCGTGATCACCACCTCATCCGGGGGGCAGGTCGCGGTGATCTGCAACGAGAGCAGCACGACCACGTTTATGAGCTACGACGGCCAGTAGGCCCAAGACATTAATCGCAGACAAAACGAGCCGTTAAGGCCACGCAGGCCCATTGGGAAGTAAACTGGCCCGCGGCGCATCGTTGCGGCCATCCACCGTCAGCAGCAAGAACGAAGAGGGGTGTGAATCGGTGAAACACTGGCGCGTGGTGCTCTGCGGCGTCCTGGTGGCTGCGTCGTCGACAGTTCTTGTGAGCCCGGTGGCCCTTGCAGGTGCTTCTCCTATCACATGGGCGGCCCCGGTCCTGGTCGACCATCAGCCTCCGTTTGCCGGCAACGGCATCAACGGCGTCTCCTGTCCCACCACGAGCTTCTGTGTCGCCGTCGACTCAGCCGGGAACGTGCTCACCTCCGCCAATCCGACCGGGCCGGCGACCGGTTGGACCGTCTCTAACCTGAGCGGCAAGGGCATCTACGGGGTGTCGTGTCCCACCACGGGTCTGTGCGTCGCGACGAGCGCGGGCCTGGGCGGCACCATCTTCACCTCGACCAATCCCACTGGAGGGCCGACGGCATGGCCGGGTTCCAACATCGACAGCTCCAACCCAATGAACGGCGTTTCCTGTCCGAGCACCAGCCTGTGCGTGGTCGTGGATGGATCAGGTAATGCCCTCACCTCCACCAATCCCGGCGCTGCCTCGCCGGTCTGGACGCCAGCCAATATCGACCCTGGCAACAGCTTGTTTTCCATCTCTTGTCCCAGCGTCAGCCTTTGCGTGGCTGGGGACTTTTCCGGCAACGTGGTCACGTCCACCAATCCCACCGGCGGCGGGTCTGCCTGGACGGTAACCAAAGTCGACGGCAACAATTTCGTAGGCGCTGTGTCCTGTGCCAGCGCCACCTTGTGCGTGGCCGCTGACTCCAACGGCAACGTAGTCACCTCGACGAACCCCACCGGCGGCGCGACGGCTTGGACGGTGGTCAACGTTGACAACCTTTACCCCTTGAATGGAATTTCATGTCCGAGCACCACCTTGTGCGTTGCGGTTGACAGCTACGGCAACGTCGTCCAATCCACCAATCCCGGTGGGCCCGCAGCGCTCTGGAACGTCAACTACGTAGAAACCCCCTTCCAGAGTTTCATCCTCAGCGTGTCCTGCCCCACGAACGGCCTCTGCGTCGCCGGGGACGGCTCAGGCAACGTGGTGACGTCCACCAACCCCTCTGGCGGCCCGAGTGCCTGGACGGTGACCAACGTGGACGGCAACAACTCCCCGACAAGCGTGTCCTGCCCGAGCAGTAGCCTTTGCGTGGCCGCGGACACGAGCGGCGACGTCATCACCTCGACCAACCCGACCGGAGGCGCCGGCGCCTGGACGGTGACCAACCTGGCCCAGCAGGGCATGTTTCTCAACGCAATTTCGTGTCCCACCAGCGCCCTCTGCGTTGCAGTTGGGGGTGGATACCGCGACATGGCGACGTCAACCAACCCGACAGGGGGACTGTCTGCCTGGAGCTTGACCAACGTTGACAGCGCCAGCGGTCTCAGCGGGGTCTCGTGTCCCAACACCGGCTTCTGCGTGGCCGTGGACGGCGCCGGCACCGTCCTCACCTCGACCAACCCCACTGGAGGTCCGACGGCCTGGACTGCGGCCAGCATCGACCCGTCCAACGCCCTCTTCAGCCTGTCCTGTCCAACCATCAGCCTTTGCGTGGCCGGAGACAGCGCCGGAAACGTGGTCACCTCGAGCAACCCTGCAGGGGGCGCGGTGGCGTGGACCACAGCCCATGTCGACAGCTCCACCTTCAACAACCTGACCGGCCTGTCCTGTACTGCCGGGAGCCTGTGTGTCGCGGGGGATGGGAGCGGCAACGTGATCACCTCCACCAACCCCAGGGGCGGCGCTTCGGCCTGGACGTCGAGCGCCATTTCCGGCACATATGGTCTGGTCGGCATGTCATGCCCGAGCAGTGCTCTCTGCGTCGGGATGGCCGGCGGTGGAAATGCGGTGACCTCCACCAATCCGGCTGGTGGCGGCTCGACGTGGACGGCCACGCAAATAGACGCCTCCACAACCCTGTTTGGAGTCTCCTGTTCAAGCAACAGCCTGTGCGTTGCAGTTGACAACGTCGGCAACGTGATCACCGGGACCGGCCCGGGGACACCAACTGTCACGTCGGTCCAGGGAAATCCGAACCCGGGTACGGTGGGCCAAAGCGTGAGTTACGTCGCAACGATCACGCCGCTTCCGGACGGCGGCACCGTGGCCTTCACCGACAACGGAGTCACGCTCAGCGGCTGCGGTGCGGTGCCCGTCATCACCAGCATCGGGGTGGCGAGCTGCTCGACCACCTACGGCGCGACCGGGAGCCACTCGATCATTGCCAGCTACAGCGGGGATGCGAGCTTCGCGGCCTCTAGCGGCGGGCCGATCACCGAGCAGGTGAACGCAGGAGGCACGACCACGACCACAGTCTCATCGTCTAACCCGTCCACGACGGGGGGCAGGGTGACGTACACGGCGACGGTGTCCCCGACTCCGGACGGCGGAACCATAGGCTTCACCGACAACGCAACGACTTTGAGCGGCTGTGGGGCGGTGACCGTCAACACGAGCACGGGGAAGGCGTCGTGCACGACCAGCTACAGCGCGGTGGGCAGCCATTCCATCGCCGCGAACTACAGCGGTGACACGAACTTCACAGCATCCAGCGGATCGCTGACCCAGCAGGTCATCACAGCAGCCGCCGTGGCCGTGTTGCCCGCGATGGCCAATGGCGCGTACGGCGGCTTCACGACGGCCGCCACGATTCAGAACACCGGCACCGCGGCGGCGGCCATTCGCATCGACTACTTCGACCAGAACGGTGCGCCCGTAGGCACCGGTGACGCGATCGGCAATCTTCCTGTGAACGGGAGCTGGACGGTGCGCCAGGACAACGGCAACTCGTTCCCCTCGAGCGGCGGCGCCGCGCAGGCGGGCTCGGCTGTCATCTACAGCAGCCAACCGGTGGCGGCGTTTGTCAACGAGTTCGCACCCGGCAACATCGGTGACGCCACGAGCTACACCGGAGTGCAGGTGGCGGATGGGGTGGGTACTACGCTGTTCGCGCCGACCATCGTCAACAACGCTTATGGCGGTTACACGACAGGCATCGGCTTGCTGAATGAGGGCAGCAGCGCAACCGACGTCACTATCACGTACCGCGATGGGGGCGGGAATGTGATCAAGACCAAGACCGTGCCCGGCCTTGCCGCGCACGCCTATCTGTCGCTGTACAGCGGGGATGCAACGCTCGCCCTCCCCAATGGCTTTGCCGGGACGGCCACGATCACGAGCTCTGCGGGGCAGCCGCTTGGTGCGGTTGTCAACGAGGTCGGACCGGGCGGGCAGTTCAGCTCCTACGACGCGGTGCCGGCAGGCAGCACCACGCTCTACGCGCCGGTGGCGCTGCGTAACGCCTTTGGCGGCTACAACACCGGCATGGGGATCGTGAACACGACCGCTGCGGCGGGCACGGTGACGATCAACTACTACGACTCGAGCGGCACCCCCACCACGACCACGGCTTCGATTCCAGCCCACGGCTCCCTCGGCGTCTACCAGGGCACCGACATCCCCGCCGACGGCTCCTACACGGCCAAGATCTCCAGCGATGTCGCCATCGCGGCGATCGTCAACGAGGTGGCGGCTTCGTCGACCAGTGCCAAGCAGTCGACCTCCTACAACACTTTCAGCGCCGGCAGCGCGACGCTGCATTTCCCGCTGGTCGAAAGCGCCGGGGCCGACGGCTGGAGCACGGGTGACGGAATCATGAACACCGGCACGGCCACGACCACTGTCACGGTCAACTACATCGACACGAGCACCGGCGCGCCAGTCGGCAGCCCGCAGACGCTATCCCTCGCACCCAATGCCTTCTGGGGTCTGTACCAGCCCACCGGTGGGCTCCCGAGCGGAACGCGGGCGACGGCGGTGATCACGACCTCTTCCGGCGGCCAGGTCGCGGCGATCTGCAACGAGAGCAGCGCGACCACCTTCATGAGCTACGACGGCCAGTAGACACCGCGTTTTGAATGCCGGAGACTATTGGCGGGGTGGGACGGGGACGTAGGCTCGTAGCTGTTGGTTTGGCGTGCGCCCTCTGCCTGGGCGCGTCTGTAGTCCACGTCGCGACAACCGCGCAGCCGGCACTTGCGGCCGGTGTCGGGATGCGGACCGCGTCCATTGGATTTGGCGATGCCAATCACGGGTGGGCGGTTGGCTCAACCCCCGGCGGCGGAGGTCTGATCGCGGCCACGACCAACGCCGGCGTCACGTGGACCAACCAATCGTTCCCCAAGTCGTCCGTTGGCCAATTCGAGGGCATTGCAGCCGCGGGTTCAACCACCGCCTGGGCAGTTGGGTATGTCAACACGGCCACGCTGGGGACCGCTGGTGTGGTGATGGCCACGACCGACGGCTCGCACTGGTCGGCGCAGACCGTTCCCAACGTCGACAGCCTCAACGGGGTCTCCTTTGTCAGTCCTACAACCGGGTGGGCAGTCGGCTCGTATAGCGGTGCCGGCGCCATCCTGGCGACCACCGACGGCGGCACGACATGGACCTCGCAGGTGGTGCCGTCGGGGGTCGTCACGCTCTCGTCCGTGGCTTTCGTGGACGCAAGCCACGGCTGGGCTGCCGGCGAGATCTCCGGCAACACAGGATTGCAAAGTGCGGTCATCGCCACCGGCGACGGCGGGGCACATTGGGCACTGGAGACGGTTCCCGCCGGCTGGGAGCTCGACGCGATCACCTTCCGCGACTCCACCCACGGTTGGGCGGGCGGATACAGCCAGGTCATAGCCACGAGTGACGGCGGTAGGACCTGGGCTGTGCAGACATTGCCTGCCGCCATCAATGAGGTCATGGGCGTGGCATTCGCGAGCCTGACCGTGGGATGGATCGTTGGAATCAACTCCTCGGCGGGCGGCAAAGGAGGGGCCCCCTTAATAGCTCCTATCGTCGCCGCGACGACGGACGGGGGCGGCACCTGGACCTCTCAAACTCCTCCCGGCACAACCACGGGCCTTTCTGGCGTGACAGCATTGAGTTCGACAAAGGCGTTTGCAGTCGGCTCGGGAACTTGCCAATACCCCTCCATACCGGCGACCTCGAACGGGGGAGGCCTGTGGACTGAAACGTTGAATCCGGTTCCGATCTTGACCGGTCTCAGCGGTGTCACGTCGGTCGATTCAACTCACGCTTGGGCGGTGGGCACCGACTCCTGCGGGTCCTCAGCCATCGTCCGGACAACTGACGGCGCCACCTGGACGGCCGCGCAGGTGCCGGCCGGCGTGGGCCTGGGAGCTGTGTCATTTGTAGACCGGAACCACGGCTGGGCCGTGGGCTCCAGATACAACGGGGGATATGCGCCGCTCGCGCTCGCGCTTGCCACGAATGATGGCGGCGCAACGTGGAGCGTCAGCCACATTCCCGACGGTGTCGGCGCATTGGGCGGCGTGAGTTTCGTCAGCGCGACGAAAGGTTGGGCGGTCGGTACGGGCGCCGGGATCAACGGCGTGATTCTCACGACTTCCGATGCGGGGCTGACCTGGACATCGCAAGCGCCGCCGTCTGGCACCACCGGTCTTAACGGGGTACATTTTGTGGACGCCCTGCACGGCTGGGCAACCGCCGGAGCCTCGCAGAACGCCGGCCAGATACTCGTCACCATCGACGGTGGCGCCAACTGGACAGCGCAGGCGATTCCCGCCCTCAGCAGTCCCGCGGCAGTCGACTTCACCGATTCACTGAACGGCTGGGAGGCTGGACAGGACACCACCGTCGCCAGCGGTGGTGGTCAGGTCCTGGACACGGCGAACGGAGGCGCCGCCTGGACCGCACATCCCGTCACATCCGCCGACTACCTCGAGTCGGTTTCCTTCGCAAACGCCACAACTGGATGGGTTGCCGGCTTCTCATTTGTATCGGGTGGCGTCATCGCGGCGTCGACGGCTGCAGGCGCGAGCTGGGTCTCTCAGAACATCCCCGCAGGCGTCAGTGGCCTAGATGGGGTCTCCGCCGCGAGCCCGACGAACGCCTGGGCGGTCGGAGTCGCTCGCGCGCAGGGCCCCTACGGAATCGACGCCGCGGTGATTCTCGGCACCTCCAACGCCGGCGCTTCGTGGAGCGCGCAGCCGTACACCTATCCCGGCATGCCGCGGCAGGGAATCCTGCCGGCGCTGAGCAACGCCGCGTATGGCGGTTACACGACGGCCGCGTACATCCAGAACCTGGGCGCCGCTCCGGCCTCGGTGCAGGTCAACTACTTCGATGCCGGCGGCAATCCTGTCGGCAGCGGTGACTCCAACGTCATCCAGCCCAACGGCACCTGGACCGTGCGCCAGGACAACGGCCGCTCGTTTGCCCCCGGGCAAGCCGGCACCGGGGTCATTCTTGGAAGCCAGCCGCTGGCGGCCTTCGTCAACGAGTTCGCGCCAGGTGGGGGAGACGCGACCAGCTATACCGGCATAACCTCAGGCGTCGGCAGTACCCTGTACGCGCCGGCCATCGCCAACCTGGCTTATGGCGGCTACACGACCGGCATCGGCCTGGTCAACCTGGCCACGAGCCCGACCAACATCACGGTCACCTATCGCGATGGGACCGGGGTCACGAGCGCAACCCAGAATCTGCCCAACGTAGCGGCAGGCGCCTACCAGGGCATTTACTCCGGAACCGCGGGCCTGCCTAACGGTTTTGCCGGCACCGCAACCATCACGAGCTCCGCCGGCAGCCTGGCAGCTGTGGTCAACGAGACCGGGCCGGGCAACCAGTTCAGCTCTTACGACGCGGTTGCCGCGGGCAGCACCACGAGCTTCGCCCCGGTCGCGCTCAACAACGCTTACGGCGGCTACAACACCGGCATGGGGATCCAGAACACCACTGCATCCGCCGGCACGGTGACCATCACCTATTACACCTCGACCGGCACGGCAACGGTAACGACCTCTCCCATCGTGGCCAACGGATACCTCGGTGTTTACCAGGGGACCGACATTCCGACCGCCGGCGCCTACACGGCCAAGCTGACCAGCTCGGTGCCGGTTGCCGCGATCGTGAACGAGGTGGCGCCTTCCAACACAAGCGCCAAGCAGTCGACCGCCTACAACACCTTTATTTCCGGGAACTCGAGCCTGCACCTGCCGCTGGTGGAAAGCGCAGGGGCAGATGGATGGAGCACAGGTGAGGGGATCATGAACACCGGCGCGGTCGGCATCAGCGTCACCGTCACCTATTACGACACCGCGACCGGCGCGGCCGTAGGCACACCGCAGACGCAGCCCCTCGCGCCAAACGCATCCTGGGATTTGTACCAGCCGGCCGGCGGACTCCCCAGCGGAATGCGAGCGACGGCAGTGATCACTACCTCCTCCAGCTCTACGTCCTCGGGGGGGCAGGTGGCGGTGATCTGCAACGAGAGCAGCGCGACCACCTTCATGAGCTACGACGGCCAGTGACGCAATGGGAGAGATTTCCGACATGAGGTTCAAGAGTTCATTGCTATCGTCGATAGTCCGACCCGGCATTGCCTGCGCCGCGTCGCTGGTACTGCTGGGAGCCACCGGTACTGCAGCCCCAATCACCGCGAGCGCGGCGGGCAGCCCGTGCACTGCGCCTTCGACTGTAAACGTGAACACGAGCCTCGGATGCAACAACCCCTTGGGCCAAACCAGCCTGCCGGTTACCGGGTGGTTCACGGTGCCTGGATTCCTTCCCCCGGGCGGGAGCGTGATGTGGATGGCTCTGGTGCCCGCCGCCGGAACAGACACCAGCACCAATCCGAACGATGCGATCGCCGGAACCTACACCCTCACCGCTAGTTCGTGCAGCGCAGGCATTTTTCCCTCGAGCTCAACGTATACCGTCGCCGGCCATTCCTCCACCGGTCTGACCTATATCAACGGGAGTCCTAGCGTCACTTCATGCTCTTACTCCCTTGCGTTCTCGGGCACCATCCCAGTCCCCACGCTCGCGGTTGAAGTATTCGTCGCAGTCAGCGGTTTCTGGGACTACTCGGCCACGGTGCAGACCGTAAGCCAGGCAGCGGTGCTCCCGGCGATGGCCAACGGGGCCTACGGCGGATATATCACCGCCGCCACCATCCAGAACATCGGAGCGGCGCCCGCGATCATCCGGATCGCCTATTTCAACCAGAACGGCTCACCCGTGGGCGCCGGCGACGGCATGGACAGCCTGCCGGTGAACGCAAGCTGGACGGTGCGCCAGGACAACGGCAACTCATTCCCATCCAGCGGAGGGGATGCCGCCCAGGCCGGGTCGGCGATCGTCTACAGCAGCCAGCCGATCGCCTCCTTCGTCAATGAGTTCCCACCCGGCAATGTTGGTGACGCCACCAGCTACAGCGGGGTCCAGGTGCCGTCTGGGGTGGGTACCACCCTCTACGCGCCGACCATCGTCAACAACGCCTACGGCGGCTACACCACCGGCATCGGCCTGCTCAACCAGGGCGGCAGCTCCACCGACGTGACCATCACCTACCGCGACGGCGGTGGCGCCCTGGTCAAGACCCAGACGGTGAGTGCGCTCGCAGCCCACGCGTACAAGGCCCTTTACAGCGGGGACGCGGCGCTAGCGCTTCCCGCCGGCTTCGCCGGGACGGCGACGATCACCAACTCGGCGGCGCAGCCGCTGGGGGCCATCGTCAACGAGACGGGACCGGGCGGGCAGTTCAGCTCCTACGACGCGGTGCCCGCGGGCAGCACGACGCTCAACGCGCCGGTGGCGCTCAACAACGCTTTCGGCGGCTACTACACGGGGATGGGAATCCAGAACACCTCGGCGAGCCCCGGCGCCGTCTCGGTCACCTACTACGACGCGTCGGGGACGCCGACCGTCAAGAACTTCAGCATCGCCGCCAACGGCTCCCTCGGCGTCTACCAGGGCAGCGCGACTGACGGGCCGGCGGTGGGCGCGTATACCGCAGTGATCCAGAGCTCGACTGTGTCCCTCGCTGCGATCGTCAACGAGGTGGCGTCTTCGACCACTAGCGCCAAGCAGTCGACCTCCTACAACACGTTCAGCGCCGGCAGCGCCACAGTGAACCTGCCGCTGGTCGAGAACGGCGGCTCTGACCCCTGGAACACCGGTGTGGGGATCATGAACACCGGTACCGGATCCGCCACGGTCCAGGTCAGCTATTACGACTCCGCCACCGGCACAGCCATCGGTACAGCACAGTTGCAATCCCTGGCGTCCCATGCATTCTGGGGTGTATACCAGCCGACGGGCGGACTGCCCAGCGGAACGCGAGCAACGGCGGTGGTCACCACCTCAACCGGCGGCCAGGTCGCCGTCATCTGTAACGAGAGCAGCGCGACCACGTTCATGAGTTACGACGGCCAGTAGGGCGCCGTTGAAGGGTAGGCCCAGCTGACTCAGGAGCGCCACTGACAAGGCGGTAAACTGTCCCGGGGCCGAGCGACAGGCCCTGGTGACGCAACCAGCGTCAACCCGTCGATTCACTATTCAATGAAGATCACCATCTCACCAGGGACAATGCAACGAATGCTCCGGCGGTCGCCATGGCCGCGAGGCACGTGAGCTCCAAAGCCAACGTCGCCAGAATTCGGCCGGCGCGTCTGGCCCGCAGGCGCCGCCGCCGCCTCGCCCTTCCGGCGCTCGCGATCATCCTCGCGCTGCTCGCCGGCGGCGGCATGGCAACTGCCATTGCCTACACGTCCGTGAAGACACAGGCCACCGAGCTGCAGGCGCGGCTGACGACTCATCTTGTCTCCGGTCAGGCCGAGCTGGAGGCGGCCAAGACGAGCCTGCAGACAGCCAACTCGACCCACGACGAGAAGCTCATCTCAACCGCGAGCGTTCACTTCAGGACCGCGAAGCTGCAATTCACCGTCGCCAAGCAGATGGCGGACAGCAGTCAGCTTCTGAAGCAGGTTGAGCTCATGCCGGCGGTTGGAGAACAGGCAACATCGCGGCAGGCGGCGGTAGACAGCATATCGGACATGGGCGTCGCGATCTCGGACGCCGGCCTGGAGCTGGCCCAGCTCGACGGGCAGCTGATCCAACCCGCGAGTGCGGGTGGCCAGCAAGGGCGAACTCTGCTGACCGTGCTCAGCCAGACCAGCAGCAGCTTGGTGATAGTCCGCAAAGAGCTCGACACAGCACAGAAGGCCGCCGCCAAGGTCGACCTTGGAGTTCTGCCGGCCGCGCAGGCAGCGGCATTCATGAGGGCGAAGGGGACGATAACCTCAGCGATCGCCGCGGTCGACGAGTTCACGCGCCTCGTGCCGATCCTCACCGAATTACTGGGAGGGAATGGCGCTCGAACCTACCTGATCGAGCAGGTCAACCCGTCGGAGCTCCGGCCCGGGGGCGGATTCATCGGCACGTACAGCGTGCTGCAGACCAACCAGGGCGCGCTGAAGTTGATTACAAGCGGGACCGCCGTCACCCTGGTTCCGGGTTTTCTCACCAATACACGTCCAGCTCCAGGCCAGCCTGGATATGTCGCACCTCCCGGTCCAATCCACGAGTTCATACCAGGCACCAGTTGGAGCTTCATAGATTCCAACTTCTTCCCAGATTTCCCGTCGAACGCTCTTGCTGGAGAGCTTTTTGCCCAACCCTATGTGGGCCATATCGACGGAGTTATCTCAATCGATTACTACGCCGTGGCCAGGATGCTCGACCTCACCGGACCGTTATCTGTGCCTGGTTACGGGATTACGGTGACTAGCGCCAACTTTGTCCCGCTGATTGTTCAGTACGACCTCGACACGAGTCCTATCCGCAAGGCAATTCTGAGCGCCACTGCCGGGCCGCTCATGAGCCGACTGGCATCGCTACCTCAATCGCAGTGGCTAGCACTCATCGGAGCGCTGAACGACCTCTCGTCAGCGCGTCACCTGCAAACCTATTTCAACAATGACAGCGTTGAGAAGGAGGTCACGCAGTTCGGTTGGTCGGGCACACTCAACCCGACCAGCGCCCATGACTACATGATGGAGGTCGAAAGCAACCTCGGCGGCACGAAGGCGAACTACTTCGTGGTGCGTCATTTCACGGTAGAACTGACGCGCGCCGGGACGGTCTTGCACCACAAGGTGACCATCGATCTTACCGACAACATGCCCTTCGCCTACCGTCCCCAGGAGTACTACAGTGCTTATCTCAGGCTCTACGTCACCGACACGGCGTCCTCCA
Source organism: Candidatus Dormiibacterota bacterium (assembly GCA_003169845.1). GTDB lineage: Bacteria > Chloroflexota > Dormibacteria > Dormibacterales > Dormibacteraceae > Palsa-870. The sequence goes on from PNAG01000011.1 coordinate 141,378, forward strand.
CGAGCGACAATCTCAGGGGTGCGAAATACCCTAACCCCGCGCCGCCCGCCGGCACCAAGATGATTGACGGCTGGGTTCCACTGTTTCACGGGTACGGCCACTCTGCTGAGGCCGTATTTACCTACGACACGCCGTGGGTTGCAGTTGGTAGAGGCGAGGGACAGATCTACTGGCAGAAGCAACCGGGCACCGTCAGCGACGCGCTGACCGTGAAGTGGAACGACGGGAGCGGCCACAACTACGTGATAAGCGGCGATCTGTCCCAGGACAGGGTCATATCGTTCTCGGCGACTGGGGTCGGTCTTACGAGCGGCCAACCCGCTCGAGCCCAGCTACCGAGCCTGAGCCTGGGCTGAGCAGTGCGTGCACTGAGGTCTGTCATGTCATGACATTGGGTCGAGTGGTGATTGTTGGTGCGGGGGGGCTCGGACGCGAAGTGCTTGACATACTGGAGGCCATCAATGAACGTGCGCCCACGTACGAGGTGCTCGGCTTCTTGGATGACAAGGGGGGCGACCGCGAACTACTGGCTCGGCGTGGGATGACCGTGCTCGGCCGGGTTGACCAGCTTGGTTTGTTGGATGCTGAGTACATCATTGCGATCGGCGCAGCTGCACCGCGGCGCCGCATTGATGCGTTCGCAATTGAGCACGGGCGACACGCCGCGAGCGCGATTCATCCCGCGGCCACCCTCGGCTCGCATACGGTTATCGGTCCCGGGGCAATTGTCGCGGCCGGCGCCCGACTGACGACGAACATCAAACTCGGCCGACACGTACAGATTCATACGAATGCGACCGTGGGGCACGATGCCAACTTGCAGGATTACGTGACCGTGCTGCCGGGCGCCAACGTTGGCGGCAGTGTCACGCTAGAACAAGATGTGACGATAGGTTCGGGCGCTGTGCTCATACAGGGGGTGACTGTGGGCAGGCTGACCACCGTCGGCGCCGGCGCAGTGGTGGTTCGCGATCTGCCAGAAGGGGTTACGGCCGTCGGCGTTCCGGCAAGAGCTCTTGGAGCTCAGTCTTGATCAGGGCTCGATCACAGATCTAGTCGCGAGCAATCTCCGGTAAAGAGCCTCGTAGCCGTCAACCACCTTCTCCCACTCGTACTTCGCTTTGATTTCGTGTTTGCCGGCTGTTCCGAGCTGCGCTCGCAGGTCGGGGCTCGCAAGGAGATCAGTGGTTCGCGCGATCATCTCCTCTACCGTCCTCACCACAAAACCGCCTTTAAGGTCTCGGATTGCGCCTACGTCAAAGGCAACCCATGGCGTTCCCGCTCCCATCGCTTCCACAGCTACGAGGGGAGAAGCCTCCCAGGTTGAGGGAATCAAAATTACGTCCGCCTCCTTCAACGCCGAAATAACGTCTGGTCTCGGAATCCCGTGTCGAAGATCGACTCCGCTGTGAGTCCTTTGCCTTAGCCGGCATGCGTACCAACAGCCGCCTTTGACACCGATCACCCCGAGGCGATACTTGGCCGCCGGATAGTTGTTGCCAATGAGGGAGGCGACCGCGGTGGGAAAGCGGTCCCTGACTCCGCGTACTACGGGCCAAAGTCGAAAGTGCCCTTTGTTGGGGTTGTGGTTCGAGATTGTCAGCAGCCAAGGAGATCCAACCTTGTTCCAGCGAGATCGGGTTCCTGTAGTGGGGCCTTCGAATTGCGACGGGTCGACCCCATTGGGAATTAGCTCCAACTCGCATAGTTGATGGGCAGAAGCAAACTTCGCCTCATCGAGGTCCGGCGATGGGGTGATGAGAGCGTCGATTGCTTCGCCGTAGCTTTCCAACGCCTTGTAATAGGCGCGGTAGCGTGGATCTTTCGGCGTCAGCCGGCCCTGACCAATGAGCACCTTGCGCCCGGGAATGTCTGGCAGGCGAGATAGCAACAGGTCGGTATTCCAGGTCTGGAGACAGTGCATCGCGATTACGTCCCACTGGCGACTTGAAACCTCCCGCAGGAAAGGTTCGGGGTTCCCGCGGATGCCGAGGGCCTCGTTTCCGGACAGGTCAAATCGGTTTATATGCACCCCGTCGACAACTTCGGCGCTTTGCGCCCCGGCGATCTGCCCGGTGAACACGTGGACCTCGTGGCCGCGGGCGGCGAGCCGCGTCGAGGTCTGATAGGCGATCTCTGCGATGCCTGATACGTCAGGCGGATAGGAGTGTGCGATGTGAAGTATCAGCAAATGCGTCTATCCGAATGGGTTGGCGCGTGCTGGGCCTTTTGCCCGGCTTGGTGCTTGAGCGGTGTTAGTCAGACCGGGCCCGGTTTTGGGGTTGCGATACAGACGCTGAGTCAAATAGAGAGCAGCCATTGGCCACATGAAGTACAGAGCCATCTGCGACACCACAGCCAGCGAGCCAACAATGAGGAAGGCGATCCAGACGCCCACATATTGAAAGACGAACGCATCTCTTGCCGAGGCTGACCGGACGAACGCACCGTCCAACGCCGCGATTGCGTACCCGATGATGAGGAAACCAATGATCACGCCCGGCACATTGAAGTTCCAATACAGCTCTGAGCTAAATGGCAGGATCTGGTCGTAATAGACCGGATTGCCGTAAATATCCTTGTTGTAGATCGTCGGCCCGCTGTTAGATCGAAAGGGCTTGCCGAGAATGGGCACGGGGTACAAAAGCGACGGCAGGATCGTTCCCCCCAGGTACAGGCGGTGGTGCGTCGAGGCCATGTCAATTGTGAATCCCGCGAATTGCGCCCCGTTCGCATAGATTTGAACCTGGCGGTTCGCAGCGACCGCTGACACGCCAATAGCGCTCCTAACACCAAACGCTTTGGAGTACACGGTCGAACGCAAAGAGCCAGCCATCAGGACCAAAAGCAGTCCAACGGCCGCGATGGCGACGAGCGCTCGGTAAGGAATACGTTTGATACGCACGGAAAATGCGCTCAGCATTCCGATGACAGCGACGAACGCCGGGCCGCGCTCGTAACGGAACACCGAAGAGGCGACGACGACTGCTGCCGAGAGGACTAGCACCGACATCCACCACCGCCTGGTGCGGCCAGGCAGCGCTGTATCGATAACAGTGCACCAGATCAGAATCACTGCAAAGCCGAGCAGCGGTAGCAGCACGGTAGCCGCAGCATCGCGAAGAGAGGCGCTCCCTGGGGACAAGGCGCCGAGGCTGCTTGGATCGAATCGCACATAGTTGACCAGGCCCTGCCAGCTTCCAAAGCGCAGTCCGACGCCTATGAGGCCGGCAGCTGCGAGCGCACCAATAATCCAGGCGGGAGGCGCCCACAGCTTCGAGACGCGCGACGACACCTCTGGCGAATGTAGACGGTGATGTGTGACAAGACCGAGGAGCAAACCGACGTATGCGGCTACCTCGAGCAGAAGGCCCTCATTGATCGATCGATCGCTCGGCATGTAAGGCAACACCGACTGCGCCGGTCCGAAGAGGAGGATGAGTACTGGAATCACCAGCAACTGCAGAAGGAAGGCGAAGATCGCCCAGTTCCGCGGAGAGAGGGGAAACCGCAGGGATGGGCGAGCCGAGGGGACGAATACCTGGGACACGATCAGGGTCGAAAGGGCGACCGCGAACATTGGAACCCGCTGCGCCTGCCCGCTAAAGACTTCGGCGACCAGGAATACAAACAACAGGGTTGATGTCAGGCCCACAATTACCGCGCGTGGCAAGGTGCCATCGGAATCGGGTGATGGCGGAAATCTGCGCAGCGCGTGTGTCGAGGTCATTTTGCAGGCGCGATCATGCTAGGGCACGGGGCATCACGTCGAGGGCGAGGTAACGGACAATAAACGGCCAATTTGCGCGAAGCGCCCCCACGACGCTCGCCTTGGTCGATCCGCTCGGTCGGGTCTGCGGAAGGTATTGTTTTCCGCTGTGGATCGCCGTGGCGTGCGGAGACGTGCGGAGATGTGCTCAGTCCGTCCGTATCTTTGGGCCTCCCGAGTGGATCGCAAACCGCTGGCAGCTCGCTTCCAGGCCCGGCAGCTGACACAGTGATCGATCTGCAATCGGAACGGGCAGCCGGTCTGGCTGGGTTTTGGAAGACCTACGCAAACCGGATCATCACGGTGGCCAGCGTAGCGATCCTCGTCGGCTTGCAAGCGTCCTTGGTGATCCGGGAACCCATATTCAGCCCGGTCGATGAGGTTCAGCACACGGACTACATTCGCGCAATTGCGGAAGAGGGCCATCCACCGCTCTATGGTCAGGCCCTCATCGATCGACGCTTGCTTGATCTCTTCGTACACGTGTACCCAGGGCATGCGACCGATGCACAGCTGACCCCGGATCGCGTTGGATTCTTCAACCTCGAGAGCTACGAATCTGCGCAGTTCCCGCTTTATTACGTGGCGATGGCGCCCGTCTACCGCCTCCTCGATTTTGACCTGAGGCTCGCGGTGATGGTCCTTCGGTATATCAATGTGCTGTTATCCGCCGTTCTGTTTCTCGTCGCGGCTCAGGTGGCAGCAACGGTCGCTCCAACTCGGCGTGCGCTGGCTACCCTGGCAACGCTTTCTGTGATGCTGCCGCCGGGCATCGCTCTCAGGAGCAGTCAGGTCACCAATCAGGTGCTCACGGCACTTCTCGTGGCTGTGCTCCTGTACCTCCTGTTCAGGACCGAGAAAAAGACAAACACCCGGTCATCGCTTTTGGAAGGTGCAGTATTCGGGCTTGCCCTGATGGCGAAACTCACGGCGGTCGCGATGGGGCCGGCGGTGGCTCTCGCCTGGGCGACGAGGCCAGGTGGCATTCGGGCGCGGATGCTGCCAGGCTTCGCCAGCTTCTTGGTGGTGTGCCTCCCATGGCTCGTATGGAGCGGCATCGTCTACCACTTCCCGCTTCCGTGGGCGACTCGTCACTACGAGAGGCTGTTCGACGTGCCGTTCACGATTCCGAGGTCGTTCTCGGGAATCGTGCAGCTCGCGTCAAACCTCGCTCGGTTCTTCTGGACACCATGGGAATGGCGGACCGTTGGCGGACCAGGGAAGGTCCTGGCCATAACCATCGTTGTCGCTGGGACGATTCTGCTGCTGGCCGCCGCCGTAAACGGTGCGGTCCGAGCCCTTGCCGCCCGTACGGACCAGGAGTGGAGACCGATGGCGATCGCAGTCACGTCTCTCGTGGCGGGCGTCGTGGGTTGGCTCGCGTTGATCATTGCCCTCGATCGCGTTTACGAGACGGATACGCGAGAGCTGTACTTGTTCGTTGCTCCGCTAGCGGTCATCCTGACCGGTCTCCTTGTCCGGTTACCGCGCCGGCTCGCCCAAGTTGGCATCGTTGCGTGGCTGGGCCTCCTGCTCATTTCCAACTACGCGTTCTTCGCCGTTGGAGTCTGTATCTATCGGCCCTGCGTCTAAACGTTCAGCTGCGCATTGCGCAGGGGACGTGTGGCCCTGGCGATCGGAGCCAGCAGGACCAAGCAAGTCACGGTCATCGCGGATGCGAGAGCCACGGCCAGTCCACTGGCCCCAAACCGGGGTATCAGAACAAAGCTCAGCACCCCAAGCGTGACCGCCAGAGCGACATCGCTGAGGAGCCACTGACGAATCAGGTTCAAGCTGAGCGCTGTTTGGCTCAGAAGGTTGTTGGCGGCGCTGGGAACTGCAGCGACGGCAAGCCAGAAAAGGGTCGGCCATGCTGATTCATAAGTGCTGCCCGCGAGCATCATGACGAATTTCGAGAGGACCATGATCACCACCGACGGGATCAACACCGCAGCCAGGTTGGCATTGATGTTGAAGCGGAGGACCTTGGCATAAGCCTTCCAATCTTTAGTCGCGTGCAGGTTGGACAGCACTGAAAGTGCCACCGGCGAGAGTGCTCCCGAGATAAATACAAGCGCTACGTGCCAACGATATGCGACGTTGAAGTAGGCCACCTCGGTGTACCCGTTGGGCAACGTCAGCAGCAACGCCTGGCCGCCCCATAACGCACCCTGGATGAGCGCGGTCGACAGAGCAGATGGGATGGCGAGTCTGGCCAGCAGTCGCAATTCGGGCATGCGGGGCACGTAGCGGACCCTGATGGCCTGCCGCCGCATGGATCGGGTGACGAGAAAGAGGTTTATGCACGTTGCGGCGAGCTCGCCGGCAAGCAAAGCAACGATGCCTCCGTACAGTCCATAGAGAACGACCCCCGCGACCATCAGTAGGTTGACCGCCAGTCCACGCATGAGCGTTGACCAGAGAACGGCGCTGAAGTCCGCGACTCCATAGAGCACAGCAAGTTGAATGGCTTCCAGTGCGATGACCAGGGGCAAGGGTGACGCCAGCTGGATGGCTGTGACGGAGCTGCCGGACCTGAGCAAGGTCTCCGCAATAGGGGTGCTCAGGATGAACAATGCGCACGAGGAAGCGATGCCAGTAATTGCGGTCGCCGTCATCGCCGTGCCAATCAGCCGCCCGGCAAGAGGAGGGTCTTGACTGCGCACATCCGCCAGCCACTTGGTGGTTGCCAGATTCAGACCAAGCACGGCGGTTGCACCCACTGCAAAAGTCCCGGTCTGAATCAGCGCCAGCTGTCCATAGGTTTGTGACTTGATCAAGCGGGCGATCACCAGGACTGCGATGAGGGTCGCCCCTCGCCCTGCGACCGCGCCAAAAAGAACTCGCCCTGAGTCCGCCGCAATGCGGCTTTGAAGTAATGAGTACGGTCGCTTGAGCAGTCTCACTGCGCGGGAGTCTGTCTCCAATCTGAGCTCATCGGTTTCGTAGCATGACGGACGGTTCGCTAAAGCCGACCAGCTGCCCTATGCCACTTGACTGTTTGATCCAGGCCGACCCGGTACCCGGAGCGAAGCGTCACGCCTAGAGAGCGCAGCTTGGCGCTGGTGAACATCGTGGCCGATGACAGCGCTCGGACCCGTTGTCTCGTCAAAGGTGCTGGGATTCCAACCAATCGGTGTGCTCCTTCCAGGCCGGCACCGATAGCGTAGGCCGCCCACCTCGGCAGAGTGCGGCGCGGAGGAGGCACTCCTAACGCCTGGGCGATCGCCGCGACGAAGTCGCCCATCGGTATCGGGTCACCGAGAGTGAAGATTGTTGAGTCCTGGTGCTTGATGCCTGCCAATTGCACGATCGCGTCAGCAACATCACTGACGTAGACGTAATTTGCAATTGCGCGGTTGCCGATGAAAACGAATCGCCCATTCTGTACCGCCCGAAGCCACGCCAGGAGGCTGTCCTTCGAAGGATCCGCACCTTCGCCGAAGACAGTCGTGGGCCGAACAACCAGCAGTCGCACACCGGTCTTACGGGCGACTTCAAGACCAATCTGTTCACCAGCGAGTTTGGTTCGCTCGTATTCATTTCGGGGTCGACAGGGCTCTTCTTCGGAAACGGGTCCTGCACGGTTTGCGCCGATGACGCCGACGCTGCTTGCATGGATGATCTGCTCGACGCCCGCCAGGCTCGCGGCCTCGACCAAACCTTTGACGGCGTCGACGTTGACCCGCCGCATCGCAGCCGCGTCTCGGTGCTCCCCTGCCAAGTTGAAGATCTCAGATATGTGCTCCACGGCGACCCGCTGGACCTCGGGAGATGCCAGATCACCGCTGACGACCTCAACCCGCCCTTTCCAATCGACGGGGAGGTCGCCCGGCCGGCGCGTGACGATCCTCACTGTCCGTCCGTCCTCCAGCAGACGATCGGTCAGATGGCGGCCCAGGAATCCGGTCGCGCCGGTTACCAGTGTCGCCATGTTGGTCTCGACCCCGAGCGATGCAGAGCTGGCATTGACGCGCGCGCGTCAGCGGCCGGAGGTGAATCTCACGCTTGAACACTGTCGTGCGCGAGGTTCTGATGTGCGGATGACTTGATGCCGCTGGAGATTGCCTGGCTGATTACCTCCAGTTCCTCTGCGGTCAAGAGCGAGTGAAAGGGAACGGACATCATTTGCGTGGCCAGCATCTCTGTAACTGGCAGGCTTACTTTCAGTTCGTGGAATATCGGCTGAAGGTGAGCTGGAGGAAAGTACAGCCGTGCCTCTATGCCGAGGCGTTGGAGGTGTCCCATCACCGCGTCGCGGTTCTGATGAACGAGCACCGTGTAGAGCATGTAAGTGTGGTCACGCCCAGGTGCCACTCTGGGCAGGGTGATCCCATGCTGGTCACCGAGCCGTGATCTCATCCATTCAGCGTTACGCCGTTTTCTAGCCAGAATTGCATCGAGACGTCCCAGTTGGACCACACCCATCGCTGCCTGCATTTCAGTCATGCGCCAATTGAAGCCCAGGCTGGCGTGCTGGTACGGAGCAACCTGACCATGATTTCTAAGTAACCGGATACGGTCCGCCAGCACCGCATCGTCCGTCGTTACGATCCCGCCCTCCCCTGTGGTGATGTTCTTAGTCGGTGTGAAGCTGAACATGGCTGCCTTTCCGAAGCCACCAACCGGCCGTCCATTGAAAGACGCTCCATGAGCCTCAGCAGCGTCCTCCAACAACCACACTCCGGCATCTGCCGCCATTGCAACCAAGGCCTCCAGGTCAGCCGGCTGGCCGCCGTAATGAACTAACAAGATCGCCTTGGTGCGTTTGGAAATTCGGCGGCCGACGTCAACTGGGTCCAGGTTGAAAGTCACGGGGTCAACTTCCGCGAAAATCGGCGTTGCACCGCAATGCACAATCGATGTCGCCGAAGACACGAAGGTCATTGACGGAACGATGACCTCGTCTCCTGGTCCAATGCCCAGCGCGAGGTAAATCGCGGTCAGGGCCACGGTTCCATTGGCAAGTGCCACCGCGTGCTCGACATGGTGCCTCTGAGCAAAGGCCGATTCGAATCGGGCCGTTTGAGGGCCTCCGGTCAATGTGCCGCTGGCGAGAACCTCGCGGATGGCCGCGATTTCCTCCTCACCCCACTCGTATCTCGCCAGGCCGATTGGTCTTTCGTTCCGGTCGTTTAAAGACATCGCAGGTCAGGCGTCAGGGTGAGGCTGGTCGTTGGGCGCAGCGATGGGATCGTCAATCGGATGACCGCCTATTCCTTCCCCACGAAAGGGGACGGAAATTGTTCGCCATAAGAGATTTAGGTCCACAAGCGGAGACTGGATTTCCAGGTACTCAAGATCATGCTCAATTCTTTGCGGCCAAGGAATTTGGTTTCGTCCGCGTAACTGAGCAAGCCCGGTAAGTCCTGGGCGAACACAGAGTCTCCGGCGCTGATTTGGTGTCAGGCGCGCCCCCTGGTACGGCAACACAGGACGTGGGCCCACCAGGCTCATATCGCCGGCGGCCACGTTCAGGAGCTGAGGCAGTTCATCCAGGGACGTGCGCCGAAGGAAGCGGCCCGCACGGGTGATAGCCGCATCATCAGGAAAGACCGCATTCCCACCAGGCGAATCCTTCATTGTCCTGAGCTTAAGCATTTGGAACGGCTTCCCATCGCGCCCAACACGTTCCTGTTTGAAGAGGATCGGCGGTCCGGAGCTGACGCGAACTGCGATAGCGCACACTGTCAACCCCAAGCCCCAGATTGGAGCACCAAGGGCGAGGAAGGCCAGGTCGAAGATCCGCTTCCCTCGATACGACCCATTTGACACGAGCCGTCCAATTATGAGTCCCGGGGGCGATCACGTTCCTGCGTGGTGATTCTTACTCAGCTGTCCACCCGGACACCAAGGGTCTTCGCAACCACATCTTTGTGAAATGCGATCGCCGACGCTTGCGACCAGCGCTGAGCGAGATGCCGATCTTGCTCGAACGCACTCGTTCGACTGAGAACCGAATCCATAGCCCGCTCCAGCTCCTGCCAGCTGTTGGAGACGACTATCAGGCCCTTTGCGTTGTGCCGCTCGATTTCTCGAACACCACGGTTCGTCACCGCAACCACGGGCACGCCAAGCAGCAAAGCCTCCGCCGCGGACATCGAGAACCCTTCACGCCGGCTGGCGAGCACCATCAAATCCGCGCCCGCGATGATTGGGTATGGGTCGTCTAGCCAGTTGACTTGTGCCACGCCAGGTTGACTGGGAACCGTCCAAACCCGGTCGCCCGGCAGAGCAGAGCCAACGAATGTAAGAGAGGCGCCGGGGTGGAAGGTCCGCAGCCTGGCGAATGCACGCACGATCACATCAAGATTCTTCTCTGGCGTGAGCCGTCCGAGAACGACGATTGATGGTGAAGGACCTAAGACCTTCGGCGCACGTTGCGCGGCCTCGATTCGAGATAAATCAATTCCGATTCCACCCACTGGCGCAACAGAAACGGTTCCTGCCCGACAGTGCCGGCGGTAGAACCGAGCGTCTTCCTCGTTCTCTGTAACGGTGGCTGCCGACAGACGCGCCAAAGTCGATTCGAATGCGGCGTAGACGAGACTTCGGGGGCCTTTCGGTTCGAGAAACGAGCCGTGCGCAACAGCCACCGATGGGATCCCACGGGAACGCGTCATCAGGCGACCCAGAATCAATGCCGGGGGTGTGTGCAGATGCAGGAGTGATGGTTTCTCGCGATCAACAACCGCGCGAAGGCCCCGGTAGGCGGCTGCAACCGCGTGGGCCGAGCCGCGCCGGAAGGGGGGTAGTCGATAAGTGCGATCGAAATCTGCGAGATCCCCGTCGATGCCTCCGGCTGCGGCAATCGACTCGATACCCTCGGCCCGCAAGCTGCGGGCAAGAGGGGCGACAAAAAGTCGGAGTGTCGTGCCGATGCTCGCCACAAACAGGACTCGCCTAGGCACGATTGCTGCGATTTCGATTGACGACGCGAATCTCGTGTCGCATTTGGGCTGCCAGCCACATCAGCTCCATGAAGTAGCTGGCCGCACGCGGAACCCCTAGCCGCCGTGCAGCGCCATGGCGCGAACGCGATAGGGTTCTCATCGACCGGCGCGACACCGTGGATCCGCGCGACATCTGCCCTGAGCGCCGGCGATACGCAATTAGCGGGTCCGGAAGGTTATCGATTTCGCCGAAACCGATGACTCTTAGCCACAGGTCGTAGTCTTCGAGAATCGGCGTCGCGTCGCCGTTGTAGCCACCCAACGATGAGATCAGCGAGCGGCGAAACATGACTGATGGATGGATCAGCTGGTTTCGCCACAGGAGGCCGTGGCAGACGGAGCGGACTCCCGTGGTCACTGCTCGGAGCCCCACCACCTTTCCGGACTCGTCAATGATCTTCGCCCCGGTCCCGAGCAGCGCCAATTGGGGGCGAGTCGTGAGATAGTCGACCTGCCGTTCGAGGCGTGTGGGAAGGCTGACGTCATCGTGATCCAACCGAGCGACCAGCTCCGATTGGCAATGCTCGAGACCGTAGTTCAGGGCGCGGGCAAAACCACCGGGAGGCGTCAGCGGGATCATTCGCAACCTGCTGTCGCGAAAGCGCCGAATAGCTGCCTCGGTCTCATCGGTACAACCGTCGAGAACAGCGACGAGCTCCCAGTTGGTGTGGGTCTGGGCGATCAGGCTTTGGATCGCCTCCGCCACGAACTGCTCCCCGTTGTGGATGGGCATGAGGACTGAAACCTGTGGCTGGCTCAACCGATCACGCTTCGCGAATGATCTGACTGTCGATCAGGCAGCGACCGACAGCCATCGTGTGGATCTTGCTGCATCCAGGGCGACAATGATGCGCGGGGAGAATCGCCTGGTGGGCGGATTGATCAGCTCGTGCTGGAGTGTTGAGTTGGTGGTCCCGCCACCGGGTCGGCCGATCGCAACTAAGACGCAGCCCCCGGCTCGTTTGCGGTTTCGTTTGGTCGAGCGATCTGCGGCTCTTGCACCTCAGGCGTGGCGCGGGCCCACACAGACTGCTTCAGAGCGCGCACAAGCTCCGTTGACCTTTGTTCCTTGGCAAGCTCCCACAAGCGATTTATCGTCCACTCTAGGTCTTCGGGCTTTTCTGCGAGTGGAGTCACGATCTCGCGGATCGACGCATTCGTCGTCGACCTCCAGCTTTCACCGGGTCCGAGCAAGTCCTCGCTCAGCCGCTCACCGTGTCGCCGGCCGGTGAAAACAACCTCAATGTCCTTTCCAGGCCTGAGTCCGCGAGATCGAATCAGGGCGTTGGCCAGGTCAAGGATCTTGACGGGCTCGCCCATGTCGAGCATGTAGAGGTGGCCAGCCGGAAGGCTGACAGTGCTGATGACCAATGAGGCGGCCTGGCGCGAGGTCATCATGTAGCGCGTCATCTCAGGATCGGTGATGGTGATCGGGCCGCCTTGCTGAATCTGGCGTTCGAAGATCGGCGCCACGCTTCCGCGGCTGCCGATCACGTTGCCGAAGCGCACGGCCCGGCACTGCATCGTTCCGCGGTGGCTGAGCACCACCAGCTCGCACAGCCGCTTGGTGCAGCCCATGACGGACTGGGTGGAGGCCGCTTTGTCCGTCGAGATGAGGACGAGCTCGCCGGCCGACACTGCCTGCGCGCACGCGACGACGTTGCAGGTGCCGATGACGTTTACCGATACCGCCTGCTCGGGGTGACTCTCGAGCATCGGGACATGCTTATACGCCGCGGCGTGGAAAACGATGTCGGGCCGTTCGTCGGTGAACACCGTGAGCAAAAGTTCTCGATCCGTGACGGAGACCAGGGCCTCGCGCAGGTCGATGTTGGCCAACCCGCGCAGCTGAGCCGCGATATCGAAGAGCCCGCTCTCGTTGTTGTCCACCAGCACCAGCCGGCGCGGCTTGAGGCTGACCAGGATCCTGCACAGTTCGGAGCCGATCGACCCGGCGGCGCCCGTCACCAGGACCGTGCGATCCGCGATGGTGTCGACGGCACCCTGCAGGTCCAGCTCTCCAGACGAGCGAGCGACTATGTCGTCGGCGGTGAGCATCCTGATCCTGTTGGTGCCGACCGACCGTAGCCATTCTTCTGCCGTCGGGACGATGAAGATGGGCTTCTCCAACTTCAAGCAAGTAGAGAGGAGCCTTCTGAAGTCGGCCTGAGCCATGTCGCCCGGCACGAAGGCGACTCCGTCGGCATTGGTGACCTGGACCCAATGCGCCAGGCTCCGCGTGTCGCCTACGACCGGAATGCCCATCACCGTTCTGCGGGCATCGAGCGGCTGGACGGTCACAATCGCGATCGGGGACCAGAGCGCGCTCGAGTTCTGCACGAGCGACTTCACCGTTCCGTAAGAGGAGCGATCTGGAACGACAACCAGCAGGCGGTTTTCCGCGATCGACCGCCGAGACAAAAGCCGGGGCAACAATCGAAACCCACCGATGGCCGACAGGACGATCGGCGCGACGAGAACCGGGATGGCGATCGGGAACGGTCGCCAGACGGAGGGGATCAGGGCCTCGGCCAGCGTCACGAGGGCGCAGGCTTCGATTACCGCCAGGGCTAAAGCGATGGCGTCCGACATGCCGGCGACCGCCCAAACTCGCTTGTAGAGCCGGAACGTGGCCTCGGCCAGGCCCATGGCCACCACGGCCACGACGAGCCCGAGCTCCAGCTGCTGTCGATCCCCGGTGTGGCCGGTCGCAATAACGTCACCGACGACCAGTGCCAGGTAAAAGAAGCCGACCTGGGCTACGAACGCTGGTCCATAGAGGGCGGCGCCGACCACGAGGCCAGTCAGGAACGGCCGGCGTGGACTGTCGGGCGCCGCGGGCAGGATGTTTATGGCGCGCGCAATCGACCTGCGCTCGGTAAACCGGCGGCTCATGGGTGACACTGTTTCATATAGCGCCCTGGCCTGGCCACATTAGTGGTCGGATAAGGGACCGTCAAGCGCGACGGTCAATACGGCTAGCTTGGCGCGGCCGCCTTTCTCAGGTGCTTTGCCGGGTCGACCCCTTCGAGCGTGAGGTCGTGCTCGAGCATCTCGTGGACGAGCTGGTCGAAGGTCGTCTTCGGTTTCCAGCCGAGGCGCTTCATCGCCTTGGAAGGATCCCCGCGGAGCTCGTGAACCTCGGCCGGCCGGAGGAAGGCCTCGTCAAACACCACGTAGTCGTTCCAGTCGAGGCCGACCATGCCAAAGGCGGCATCCACGAACTCTCGCACCGAACGCATGTCGCCGGTCGCAATCACGAAATCGTCCGCCTCGTCCTGCTGGAGCATCAGCCACATGGCTTCCACGTAGTCCCTCGCGTGGCCCCAGTCGCGCTTGGAGTCCAGGTTGCCGAGGCGGAGCTTGTCGGTCTTGCCGGCCAGGATCTGTGCGATGCCCCTCGTCGTCTTGCGTGTGACGAAGTTTTCACCTCGGCGGGGCGATTCGTGGTTGAACAGGATTCCGCTGCACGCGAAGAGCTTGTGCCCCTCGCGGTAGTTGACCGTCATCCAGTGCGCGTACAGCTTCGCGGCGGCGTAAGGGCTGCGCGGATGAAACGGCGAGGTCTCGCTCTGGGGCGGGGGGGTGAGGCCGAACATCTCAGAGGTCGAGGCCTGGTAGAAGCGCGTGGGAAGCCCAGTCGTCCGGATCGCCTCGAGCAGGCGCGTCGTGCCCAGGCCGTCGGCGTCGCCGGTGTATTCGGGCTGATCGAATGAGATCTGGACGTGGCTCTGCGCGGCGAGGTTGTAGATCTCGTCCGGGCGGACGGTCTTGACCAGGCGGTTGAGCCCGCCCGAGTCGGTCATGTCACCGTAATGGAGGACGAACAGCGAGCCCTCCGGGTGGTTGGGATTGGCGTGCTGGAGGTGGTCGATGCGGCCGCGGTTCATGCTCGATGACCGCCGGACGACCCCATGCACCTCGTAGCCCTTGGCGAGCAGGAGCTCCGCGAGATACGAGCCATCCTGGCCGGTGATGCCCGTGATCAGCGCTGTTTTTGCCATGCAGTAGAGAAGTCTATGGTCTGGCCCAACGCGTTCGCCTAACGGCGGCGATCGCCCTGCCGGTCGTGTAACATCGCAGCCCTCAACGCTTGTGGCCCATAGGCCCTTTATCACGGTGCCGCGTTCGGCGCCGAATCCCATCGGCTGAAGGAGATCGGTCATTTGACGCTCCCGGAAACAGGCGTGTAGAGTGCGGACGCTCAAGAACCTGTATATGCCGATGCAACGAATCAAGTACCTCGTCCCTGCACTTCTGATCACTGTGGCGCTATCCGGTGCCATCTCGCCGGTGCACGCCGCGGCGTCTCCATCCCCGGCACCAGGTCCGGATGCAGCTCACCCGACCGTCATGCAGCAGGCGGCAAGCCTGGTGGCGACCGCCCCGAGCGCGGCGCTGCAGCCTTTCACCACCCCGGCCCAGCTGCCCGCCGTCGGCGGCGCGGGAGGCCCGCAGCGGGAGGTCTTCGGGTTCGCCCTGTCCAGCAGCCTCAGCGATCCCACGGTCGGCTACCCGACCTGGAACTTCTCGCTCCTCAGCACCGTGGCGTATTTCGGGCTGCACGTGCAGGATGACGGCACCTTTGCCGCCGACTCCGGCTGGAGCGTCTGGAACTCGAGCGAGCTGACCGGACTGCTCAATGCGGCCCATTCGCACGGAACCAAGGTTGTCCTGACGATCATCCTGCAGGACTTCGCCGCGGGCAACCCGCACATGTGCGCCGGCCTCATGCACGGCGGAACCACGATCACGCAGACGGTGGCCGAGGTGAAGGCAAAGGGAGTGGACGGAGTCAACGTCGATTACGAAGGCCTGAACGGTAGCTGTGGAACCAACGACTCGTCATGGGAGCGCCACGACTTCAACAACTTCGCCGCCGCGCTGCGCGGTCAACTGCCCGGTGGTTCATACCTTTCCATCGACACGTACGCGAGCTCGGCAACAGATCCCTTGGGATTCTTCGACGTCGCGGGCCTGGGTCCCGCGGTCGATTCGTTCTTCGTGATGGCCTATGACCTGGAGTACGCGAACTACAAGCGCGCACCACTCAATTGCAGCAGCTTCTGCCTTGGGCCGACGGCGCCGCTGTCCGGCTACTACTACAACGACACGTCCACCGCAAGCCAGTACACCGCGGTCGTACCTGCCTCGAAAGTGATACTCGGGGTTCCGTACTACGGTCGCAAGGCGTGTATCTCCGGAACCTCGCCCAACCAGTACCCGACCAGCAGCGTAGTGGCGGACAGCTATCTAGATGCTTCTGGTGAGTCGACCGCCGCGATGGTCCAGCCGGGAAGCTATGTGGCGCACCGCGATGCCAACGATCCCGCCGGCCAGGAATCGTGGGCCACCTGGTACAACACCTCGCTCAACTGCACTCGCGAGCTGTACTGGGATGACGCCTCGTCACTTTCACAGAAGTACGCCCTGGTCAACCAGGACAACCTGCGAGGGGTGGGCATCTGGACGCTCAACTACGGTGGGGGAGCGCCCGAACTGTGGTCGGCCCTGGGCACGTACTTCTCGTGCCCGGTCAGCGCCAACCTCACTGCGACACAGTCGACCACCGAGTTCAGCATCGGGCTGTCTTCGGGGAGCTGCTCGGTCGCCTACTACGAGGTCCAGCAGTGGGACACGACCCTCAACCAGGGTTGGTTCCCGATCGGCAACGCCGCACCGGCCAATGGCACCGCGTCGATGGTCGTGGAGGGCTTCCAGGGCCACGCCTATCAATTCCTGGCGCGCGCGCACACGACGGGCGGGCTGGTGAGCTCGTGGGCGAACTTCTCGACCACGGTTTCGCCCACAGCCAGCCTGTCGCACCCGTTCCATGGCCTCTACACAATGGACGCCTGGGGAGGCGTCCATACGGACAACAGCCCGCCGCTGGGCGGCTTCAGCTACTGGCCGGGCTGGCGGATCGTGCGCGCGGTCCACGCACTGCCGGGCCCCGCCTCTCCGGTGTCGGGAGCCGTGCTCGACGGATACGGCGGCCTGCACAGCTACGGCGCCCCGATCAGCATCAGCAGCAGCGTCTATTGGAGCGGCTGGGACATCGCCCGCGACTTCGCCTTCCTGCCTGACGGCTCAGGCGGCTTCGTGCTCGACGGCTGGGGCGGCCTGCACCCCTTCCGGGTCAACGGCAGCACGGCTCCGCTGGTGGCCCAGGGATTCACCTACTGGTACGGCTGGGACATCGCGCGCAAGGTGGTGATCTTCCCGGACGGGACCGGGGGCTACGTGATGGACGCTTGGGGAGGACTCCACCCATTCGGCATCAACCGGCCTTCGCCGGTTTCGGCGGTCGCCACCACCGGCTACTGGCCGAACTGGAGCATCGCCCGCGACATCGAGCTGGTCCCGGGTAACGGCAATCACTCCGGCTACGTGATGGACGGCTGGGGAGGCATGCACCCCTTCCACCCGACGACCGACGGCAGCACGATGCCGCCTTCGATCAAGACCGCCTACTGGTACGGCTGGGACATCGCCCGCAGCCTGTGGTTCCTGCCCGGCTCGGCGACAGCCGGGTACACGCTTGACGGCTACGGAGGGATCCACCCGTTCGGTGGTGCGCCGCCGATCACCGGCTCCGCCTACTGGCTCGGTTGGGACATCGCCGCCTTCATCTGGGGCGGCTGATGAAGAAACCGCAGGAGCGTTGGTGATTTCGTGTTAAACCTCACAGCAATGCATCGAATCGTGGTCGGCGTGACGGCCCTGGTGATCGGGTGCGCTCCCCTTCTCAGCTACTCGCAGCCGGCCCAGGCTGCACCCATCCAATCGAGCTATCTCGACCAGACCCATCCTCGCGTGATGGATGTGGCCGCTGACCTCGCTGCCCAGCCGGCAACAAGCGCGCAGCTCGCGGCCGCCCAGTTCACACCACTCACGGTCATTCCTCGCGCAGTGTCGGGTTCTCACCCGCAGCGCGAAATTTTCGGGTTCGTCGACGCTGGAAATCTCGGCAGCCCGACCGTCGGCTATCCGAGTTGGGACTTCAGCCTCCTGACTACAGTCGCCTTCTTCGATCTAGGCGTCAACAGCGGAGACGGACACCTGGTCAGCAGCGGTCAAGGCTGGAATGTCTATCACTCGACGACGATGCAGAACTTCGTCAACACAGCCCACGCACACGGTGTGCGTGTCATCGTCTCGATCAACCTCCACGACTTCAGCACAGATCCAAACAATCAGGTGTGCACCGGGCTCATCCCCGCCAATAGCGCACAGACCGTGCAGTGGGCGGTCTCGCAAATGCAGTGGGCGGGCATCGATGGCATCAACGTCAACTACGAAGGCACGATCACGACCTGCGCCGACGGGCAGACCAACCGAAGTGAGCTGACGAGTTTTGTAGCGAACCTGAGGGCGGCGATGACCGCTGCTCAGCCGGGCAGCTATCTGTCGATCGATACGTTCACGGGATCGGCCGAGGACAACCAGGAATTCTTCGATGTCACCGGCCTGGCGCCCTCCGTCGACTCGATGTTCGTCATGGCGTACGACATGGATTACGAGAACTCGCTCAATCCGCCGCTGTCGTGCTCCGCGTACTGCACGAACCCCGTCTCTCCACTCAGTGGCTACCGGTTCAACGTCACCACGTCGATGGCGCAGTACACGGCTCTTGTGCCGGCGAGCAAGGTCATCCTCGGTCAGCCGTACTACGGCCGGCGAGGATGCGTGGGTAATCTCGGTAGCGCACACCAGCTCTTGATCCCGAATACAAACTTCGTGGCTCCGACGTACTTGTTTGCTTCCACGATCCCCAGCCAGACGGGCGTTTACGCTTTTGCAGGTCATCGAGATCCCATCGACGGCGTAAGCGAATGGGACACCTGGTATGACTCCGATTGGAACTGCAACCGCCTGCAATTCTTTGACGACCCTGGTTCGCTCGGGGCCAAGTACGACCTCGTGAATCGAGACAACCTGCGCGGAGTCGGCTTCTTCACCCTCGACTACGGTGGTGGGGCGCCGGAGCTCTGGTCGGCGCTGAGCACGTATTTCTCCTGCCCGGTCACGATCAACCTTCCAGCGACCCAGGCGACCACCGAGTTCAGCGTTGGGCTGACAGCAGGGAGCTGCTCGGTTGGCTATTACGAGGTTCAGCAGTTCGACGTCACACTCAACCAGGGTTGGTTCCCGGCCGGCACGGCCGTGCCGTCGGGTGGTTCAGGCACTCTCATCGCTGAGGGATTCCAGGGTCACGATTATCAAATACGGGCGCGCACCCACTCGATTGGGGGAGTAGTCAGCTCGTGGGCGTATGCAGTCACCACGGTCTCGACCGGCGCCACGGCCTCACACCCGTTCAAGGGCCTCTACACAATGGACGCCTGGGGAGGGGTCCATACGGACAACAGCCCGCCGCTGGGCGGCTTCAGCTACTGGCCGGGCTGGCGGATCGTGCGCGGGGTCCACGCGCTGCCGGGCCCCACCTCTCCGGTGTCGGGAGCGGTGCTCGACGGATACGGCGGCCTGCACAGCTACGGCGCCCCGATCAGCATCAGTAGCAGCGTCTATTGGAGCGGCTGGGACATCGCGCGCGATTTCGCCTTCCTGCCTGACGGCTCAGGCGGCTTCGTGCTCGACGGCTGGGGCGGCTTGCATCCCTTCCGAATCAATGGCAGCACAGCTCCGCTGGCGGCCCAGGGCTTCACCTACTGGTACGGCTGGGACATCGCGCGCAAGGTGGTGATCTTCCCGGACGGGACCGGGGGCTATGTCATGGACGCCTGGGGAGGCCTGCATCCGTTTGGCATCAACGGTCCTGCGCCGGTTTCGGCGGTCGCCACCACCGGCTACTGGCCGGGCTGGAGCATCGCCCGCGACATCGAGCTGGTGCCGGGCAACGGCAATCACTCCGGCTATGTGATGGACGGCTGGGGAGGCATGCACCCTTTCCACCCGACGGCCGACGGGAGCGCGATGCCGCCTTCGATCTCGACTGCCTACTGGTACGGCTGGGACATCGCCCGCAGCCTGTGGTTCCTGCCCGGCTCGGCGACTGCCGGGTACACGCTGGACGGCTACGGTGGGATCCATCCCTTCGGGGGTGCGCCGGCGATCACCGGCTTTACTTATTGGCTCGGTTGGGACATCGCCGCCTTCATCTGGGGCGGCTGACCACGAGCTGCATTCAGTAAGGCCTAACCCGCTCGGGCCAGCCCGCAAGACTTATTGTTTGCCGCCATGGAGAGGGGGCAGATCACGGGCGCGCTCGCGGTGCTCATGCCGGCGTACAACGAAGAGGCGACACTCGAGATAATCCTCCATCACGTTCTGACGCGGCCTGAGGTAGGTCAGGTCATCGCCGTCGACGATGGCTCAACTGACAGGACGTGGGCGATTCTGCAGGCCGCCGCCGCGCGCGACAAGCGCGTCACGGCCGTGCGCCAGGAAACTAATGCCGGCAAGGGTGCGGCGCTAAGACGGGCCATCAGCGAGATCAGACGTCCCTTCGCAATCGTTCAGGACGCCGATCTGGAATATGACCCCCGAGACTATCCGGCACTGCTGGCGCCGCTGATGGAAGGGCGCGCTGACGCAGTCTATGGAGTGCGAGGATTCGCAAGCCACTCTTCGTACAGCTTCTGGTTCGTGGTCGGCAACAAGCTGGTCAACCTCATGGCGAACCTACTCTTCGACTGCTACATCTCAGACGTCGAGACAGGGTACAAGGTGATTCGGACTGAGCTTTGGAAAGAGCTCGGCCTGACGGGAAACAGGTTCGATATCGAACCTGAGATCACCGCTCGGTTGCTCCGGCTCGGCTACAGAATTCACGAGGTTCCCATCCGGTACTACGCCCGGAGCCGCGAGCAGGGTAAGAAGCTGACCTGGCGTGACGGCGTTCACGCTCTGGCAACGCTGCTGCGACTGCGCATGGCGCCTGAGGCCAGTCTTTTCGGTCCCGGCTTCGACAGGTCCAGACACAGCGATCGCCAGCGCGAGCTTGCCACCATCCATCCGCTCATCGAGATCTCAAGCGAGCCTGGCGCCTCAGCCGATCGGTGACCCTCATGGCTCGGCTCAAAGGTGTTCCGAGCGAGGTCGTGGCTGCCCTGGCGCTGCTGGTCTTCTACGCGACCGTCTATTCGGGCCGTTTCTACAGTCCCGACGGAATGCTCATGTTCCGGCAGGCGGAGGCGCTTGTGTTCGATCACTCGATCCATCTGGCCCACCCGGTCTGGGGCTTCGGGCCGATAGGCGACAGCCCGTACGGTCTCGGACTCTCGCTCGTCTACGCACCGGTGGTTGCCGTAGTCGGCCTCTTCGTGCAACACGTACCGCTGTCACCCGTCACCCTCACCGGCGGGCAGGCGGACTGGGGTTTCTACACGCAAGAGCTGTATCACGACCCGATCTACCGCTTCGTCGCTCCCATCCACGCGGTGATCGCGGTGGTCGGGGTGTGGCTGGTGGCGCGACTTGTGCTGGCGATGGGGTTCGGGCGCCGCGAGGCGCTGTGGGCGATGGCCCTCTGCGGCCTGGCGTCGCCCTGGCTCATCTACTCCCGGGGAGATTTTGCGCAGCCGCTCGAAGGCGTGTGCTGGGTGGCTGCATTTGTGTGCGCGCTCAAACCGGGCCGGGCTTACACGGCCGGGCTGGGGTTTGCCGTCTTCTACGCGATCCTCACGCGGCCTGTCGAGGGCTGCATCCTGGCGGCTGCCTGCCTGCTCCTCGTGCTGCCGAAGCTCTCGCCCTCGATCGCGTCTGTGGCGGGTGGCGCCGCCGGCCTCGCCGCGACCATCCTCGTGGACCTGGTCCGCTTCGGGTGGCCGATCCAATCGGGTTACGGCCCCAACGTGGGCTGGACAACGTCTCCGATCGGGCTCGCCGGCCTGCTCTGGAGTCCTGCGCGGGGCCTGCTGTGGTGGTTCCCGGCGATCTTGCTGGCGACGATCGGCGTCGCGTTCGTCTGGCGCAGTCACCGGCGGTTGGCCCTGGCCAGCGCTTTCGCCAGCGTGGCTCTGCTCCTGAGCTCCGGATTCTGGTCCGTTTGGTGGGGCGGGCTGGACTGGGGTCCTCGCTTGATGCTGCCGGGCATTCCGCTGCTGGCAGCCTTCGCCGGAGTGGCGATGTCCAGGTTGCCGGCGGTTGTGGGCGCGCTGGCCTGGGCGGTCGGCTTCATCACATGCGCCCCGGCTCTGATCCTGGACGTGTTGCGTGGCTACGGCTCGCAGTCCGGAACGGCGTCGGGTTCGTTCGATTGGCAGAGCTACCCGCCGGTGCAGTTCGTGTCGTGGATGCAGCACCGGTCTGGCACGGACATCATTGGACGACCACAGCTCCGCGGCGACGTGGATATCTACTGGGCCCATCTGTCGCAGTACCGTCTGATCGGACTGGCGGCCGTGGTGCTCGAGCTGTTGTTGCTTTTCGCGCTGCTTCAGAAGGCTCGCATGAGCGAGCCCGGCACACCAGCCTGAAGCGCTAACCGCTCGCCTTGGGGGCCAGCAAGGCACTCAGGCCTGAGCGCCCGGACCGCAGCATGCCGAGCACGAGCCTCTTCTCCTGGTCACTCAGGACCCCGACCGCCAGGATCAAGCCTGCATAGACTGCGAGCCCGACCACTCCGGCTGCGACCAGCAAGGCGAAGTTGGTGATCCAACCTCTGACCAGCAAGGCGTAGATGGCGAACCCGGCACCGGCGATCGCCGGCCTTAGAACCACTTCCCCGAGAAATCGCCACAACGGAAGGCGGAGGATTGCCCGCTGCACGATGAAAACGAAAGCGATGCCCTGCACGCAGGCGTTGATCGCCAGCGCATAGGCTGCGCCGATGGCGCCCAGGCGCGGCACGAGCAGCAGAGTGAGCGTGATGTTCAGGACCGCGCTGGCGAGAGCGCTGGCCGCCGTCCAATGAGGTCGACCCGTAGCGTCGGCGACCAGCGCCGGGATGCCCGTCAGAAGCGTGAGGCCGTAGCCGACGGCGAGCACCGCAAGAATCGTCGCGCTGGCGTCGCCAAATGAGGGGCCGATCCACGTCGACATGAGTGGATGCGCCAGAAGCGCCACCGGGATGACCAGACCCAGGGCCAGCACGAGCATCAGCTTTTGGGCCGACAGATAGAGGCGCTGCAAACGATCGGTGGCGTTGACGGCATGAAGCTCCGACGCCGCGGGAAAGACCGCGGTCGCGAACGAAGCCTGTACGAGAGTGAACTTCTGCGTGATGGTCACGGGGATGGCGTAGTAGGTGACCTGCGCAATCGGTAGAAACGCCGCAACGATCACGCGATCGAGCTGGAAGGTGACCAACCAGGCCAGCTGGCTGATGAACTTCATGGCACCGAAGCCGGCCAGCTGGCGCACCGCCCAAACCTGAAACCGCGGCCGAAACGAAACGTTGGGCAGCAGGCGTACGGCCAGCAAAACGAAGATCGGCAGGCCGAGGAGGTTGACGGCGAGGGTTGCTTCGGCAACCCCACGTAGGCCGAACCCGAGCTTGATGGCGGCGATCTGCCCGACCGCGGACAGCGTGGCCAGGAAAATCGTGCGGGTGGCAAAAACGTCGAGGCGCTGCACCCCTTGCGGTACGGCAATGAAAAGGGTCAGGGCAAGGTTGCAGGCGAATCCGACCGAAGTCAGACGGAGGACGAAAGCCGCGTCGGTTTCCAGGCCCGGCGGCAAGTGCAGCAGATGAGTTACAAGCAATGGGGTGAACGCGAACAGCAGCGCTCCAAAGACGATGCCGAGCACGATGAACAGGGTCAGAGCCGTTCCCACGATGGCGCTGAGGGCCGCTCGGTCGGAGGTTGCCTGATGCATGGCGATCGCGCGCACCAGCGAGGGAGTCAACCCCAGATCGAGTAGCGCCGCGTAACCGAGGACCAGGCTGGCCAGCACGAAGACGCCGTACCGTGCCGGCCCGAGACCACCGACGAGAATCGGCACGCTGATCACCAGCAGAACCGCGGACCAGGAATAGCTGCCCGCGGTGAGGAGTAGGTTCATGGCCGTGCGCCGGCCTGTGGCGCGCAGGACTGGCGGCTGATCGGGTGCGCTGTCTTGCGGCGCGGGTGGGTCAGGCATTCTTGGTTGAGGCTCTCAACCGGCCGGGTGCGCTACGGGTCGCTCTGATGCAGGTTCTCGCGACGTGGCGACTTTTCGCAGGAGGCTGTCGAGGGCCTGGCCGCCCTTGTCCCACTGCCAGGACCGTACAACGTGCTCGCGACCGCTGAGGCCAAGCTTTGCCACCAACGACGGGTCGCTTGCCAGGGCTGCGATGGCTGCTGCAATTGCATCGGGGTCGGGCTCCACGAGGAATCCGGTGAGGCCATCCACAACGGTTTCCCGGTAGCCGCCCTCCTGGATGGCGACCACGGGCGTCCCGCATGCCATCGACTCGAGCGGCGTAAACCCAAAAGCCTCCAGGCGCGCGGCGCACACGGTGGCCAGCGCGCGGCGATAACGATCGAGCATGTCCGCTTCCTCGATGGCGGCTTCGACGATGAGCTCGACTCCATTCGCTTTCGCAAGGCGTTCGAGGGGTTCAGAGCCGCGCAGCCACGGCATGACGAGGCGCAGCGCGGGACGGCTCGCCTGCGGTATCCGTGCCAGCGCCCGAATCACCAGGTCGTGGCCCTTGATCACCGATGGAATGCCGATGGACAGCACTTCGTTGCGCCGGATGACGGTGCCGGTTCCGGGCGTGAAATGGGTGATGTCGATACCAAGCGGGCACACGGTCGCGTTTCGCGCGTACGCGGCCCAGATTCGTTCGCGGGAGTGCACGGAGTTCACGGCGATCGCATCCGCGGCCCGAGCGTTCCGCGTATCCAGGCGCCCCATTCGATTCAGTGCCCACACCTCTTCGGCCTCACGCAGCCTACCGAGAGGCAGGCGCCTCAGCCCGGCTCGATGCACCTCTAGATGCTGTCGCTCCTCGAGAAAACGGAAAGGCTCCTGGCAAAAGTAAGCAGACGGCACCTGACGCAGATAGCCGAGAAGGTAGGGCGCCTGCGTATAGCTGTCGGTGTGCGCAAGCAAGACGTCGTAGTTGCGGCGATCGACATCTGCGGAAATCTGTCGGTGCACTTGCTTCAAGGGCCCGAACATCGTGTAGGAGCGCGGCGTGAGCTTGCCACCGGCGAGCCGCTCATCCAGGCGACCGCCGAGCGGTGAGAAACGGTACGTGTACAGCCGCTTGCAAAACGGCGCAAGGTCGAGTGCCTTTGACTCCGTGGTGCTGAGCCGGTACAGGTCCAATTCGTGGTTAGCGGCCAGGAACCGACCTAACTCGAATGCCGCCCGCTTCGCGCCGCCGCGGGGAAGGTTTTCGAAAATAGCGATACGCATGCTGGGTCATTGGAAGTCTAAGAGGTGGGGCGCATCACGCTCGCCGCGGCCAGGGCCTCGTGTCTACCACTTATAGAATTACCAAGAGTGACGTTCAGCTTCTCTGAAACGCTTGTTGCGTGCGACCTGTGCGGCGGAAAGGACTTTGCGATTCGCGACGCCGCAACCAGGGTCATGCAGTGCCGGCGTTGCGGCTACCGATTCACCAACCCGAGGCCATCTCAAGCTGAAATCGCCGCGGCGTATTCTGCGCCCGCGCAATACGACGGCTGGCTCGCGCAGGACGCGGGACGAGAAATCATGTGGAGCCGGCGCTGGGCGCTGGTCAAGCAATTCGCGAAGGGCAAGCGTTTGCTCGACGTGGGCGCCGGCATCGGAACCTTCCTCGCTCATGCCCACGCCGACGGCTGGGACGTCACAGGCACGGAAATCTCCAGGTCCGCGATTGGGATCGCTCGCGAACGGTATGGGATTGCGCTCATCGAAGGCCAGCTGGAGGACATCCCCACGGCGGGTCAGTTCGACCTGGTCACGATGTGGCATGTGCTCGAGCATCTTCCGTCGCCGTCGCACGCTGTAACCCAGTGCAGGGATCTGCTGAAGACGGGCGGCTTGATGGTGGTGGCCGTGCCAAACGACTCCGACGCCAGATGGCGATTCCAGCGGCTAAAGAACGGGAAGTACATGCCCTACGAAGAGCTGGAACCCGGCAAGGAGATCCACCTCAGCCATTTCACTGTTCGCGTCTTGAAGCGGACGTTGGAGTCGCGAGGCTTTCGTGTCGAGCGCGCGACCGTAGACGACCACTATCCTGAGCGAAGCCCGCGACGAGATCGGCTGGTCGCCACCTACCGTACCGTCATGGCCGGCACCGGAATGAACCTTGGAGTGGCGACGCTGGTGCTGGCGAGGGCGGTCTAGCTGGACCGACACTCCTTCGTCGCATTCGATGTAACCCCCCTTCAGAACGGACATCGGTTTCGGGGGATCGGCACCTATGTTCGCGGTCTCGCGACCCAGCTCCTGGCTCAGGACGACGTCCCGATCGAGTTCTGGGGTTGGAGTGACGATCCGCCCTTCGAGCCACGGTCGCCGCACCGCGCGATCTGGCTGCCGCGGGCAGGCATTCCACGCACACGCTTTCCCTCTTTGCTGCGCCTTGCGATGTTCGCGCGGGCGGAAGCTTCGCGGGCGGCGGCTGTTCACATCACCGATCCCAACGCACTGGCCGCGCCTCGGAAGCGTCGTTTGCTGGTCACGGTGTACGACCTCATTCCACTGCACCAGGGGCCAGCCGGCGAGACGCGTGGCTACCGGCGCTATTTGAGAAAACTTCAATCCGCCCACACACTCTTCGCCATTTCGAAGTCGACGGCGGACGATCTCGTGGCGACGCTTGGTGTGCCTCCGGACAGAGTGGTGGTGGCCCGACCAGGCGTGGACATTCCTCCAATCACCGGATCGGCCCCGACCCAGGCGCGCGGGAAATATTTCCTTTATGTGGGCTCACCGGATCCTCACAAGAACCTGGCGGTGCTGCTGGACGCCGTGAAGCTCCGCCCTCAGCTGGCGGAGAAGCTGGTCATCACGGGGAACTGGCCTGAGCCGGTCGTGTCCGCCCTGCGGTCTCAGGTGGAGGCGGATCCGCTGCTGCGCGGCCGCGTCGATCACCTTGGCTTTGTTACGCGCGATGAGCTGCTGTCGCTCTTCCGCTCATCCACCGCGGTCGTGCTGCCATCGCTGTTCGAGGGGTTTGGACTTCCAGTGGCCGAAGCCATGGCCGCGGGAGCGGCTGTGGTGCACAGCCGCCTGCCCGTGCTGGAAGAGGTGTCCGCCGGGTGCGCGCTGACGTTCGAACCTGCGTCCGCCGAGGAGCTGGCCGCGTGCCTGACGCGGGTCTCCAGCGACGACACGCTGCGGCGGGATCTCATCACGCGAGGGCGACTGCGGGCTGAGTCCCTGACGTGGGCCGAAGCCCTCGATAAGACCCTCCAGGCCTACCGGAAAGCGCTCCGTGGCGATGGTCGCGACTAGGCGGTTACGATCTTGACCCGGTGGTATTCATAGGTGTAGCGCTCGCCGTCATCCTCGTGGCGGCGGTTCTCGTAGGGCTGTGGTGGGCGTGGCGCCAACCCTTCATCGGCCTCGGCCTGCTGGTCGCGGGGATGGCTTTTCACAGCTTCGTGCTGATGGTGCTCCTCGGCCTGGGCACGCCCACCGCGTTGGTGCGTGCGTTTCAGGTTTGGAAGGAGCTGCTGATCGTCGCGCTCACCGTCTACGTGCTGCTGGCGATATGGCACGAGCGACGCGAAGGAGCCGCGCCCAGGCTGACAGTGACGGATTGGTTGGCGGTGGTCTTCGCCCTGTTCACCATCGTCTACTTCCTGATCCCAGGCTCGCTCTTGCATTCCGGTGCAAACCTCAGCCAGCGCCTGGTCGGTCTCCGGATCGCATTTCTGATCCCGCTGATGTACTTCTTAGGGCGGCGGCTTGCTCCTGCGAGCGACCGAGTGCAGCTCATCGTCGTGTGGTTGTGCGTGGGCGCGGGCGCCGTGGTCGCGATCCTCGGCCTGATGGAGCTCTGGTTTGTGCCCACCCGCGTGTGGATCGATTGGGGCGTCAATCGGTACACGAGCTTTCTGGGATTCACGTACCACGGGCCCAGGGGTCTCCCTGAGAATTTCTTTGTCACGCTGCCCGACGGCACTCTTCTCCGTCGCATGGTGTCGACGTACATCAGCCCTCTGGGAATCGCCTACACCGGAATCCTGCTGTTCCCGATGGGCGTGGCCTTGATCGACCACTATGCGGCTGATCGGCGCGCGCGATGGCTCGCGGGAGCGGCGCTGACTCTGCTGACCGCCGGCGTGCTGCTGTCCGTGACTCGGCTTGCCCTGCTTGCGATCCTCGGTGAGGCAGTGCTTCTCGCCGTCGTGATGCGCCGCCGCTGGCTGATCGCGATCATCCCGATCCTCATCGTCTGTGTGATCGCGATCTTCTACCCATATTCGTCCATGGGCCCGGCCGTGAACCGGGACCTGGCCGTGGTCCAGCGGAGCGGATGGCAGTGGATCATCACCGGCACCGGCACTGGCGCCGACACGTCGACGCAGGAGCATTACGACTACGTCCTGCGGGATCTCAAGGTCGACCTAGAGCACCCCCTCGGCCTGGGCACGGGCGCCTCGACGGTGAGGTATGGGCAGTTGGTCGGAACGGGGGAGAGCGCCGTCCTGGGAGTGTTCGGCGACCTGGGCGTCGCCGGCGGCGCGGTGTATGTCGCCCTTTACCTGCTCGCGATCTGGAACGGTTTTCGCGCGTACGGCATGGTCCCCACGCGGTCCATTCGGGCCGCGCTTCCGCTCACGGCATTTGTCGGCGGATTGGCTCTCTTCCCGATCACCGCCACGAGCGATGTGTGGGGAGACCTCTCGGTCACGTTTCTCTTCTGGTGGGCGGCGGGAGCGAGCGCGACGATAGCCCTCGGGCGAACCGTGTCGAAGACGGCGGTCGCTTGACGCAGGCTACGAAGCTGGGTTCGTTGGACGTAGCGCTCGACATGACCTTCGCCAATCGAAACCGTGGCGGGTCGGGGGTCTACGCGCGCTCGCTGCTGGCCGCGCTGCGGAATCGCGAATCTCTGACCGTCTGGGAGATCGCCGGACCTGCCGCATCAAACCTCCCCGGCACGCTGAGCTGGCTGGTCCGAGGGGCGAGGCGAGCGCTCACGGCTCGGAGGCCGGACATCCTGCACTGCCCCAGCTTTGTCGCACCCTGGCGCTTGCCGGTGCCGTTCGTGGTGACAGTCCACGACGCCGGCGGAAGACGATTTCCAGCCGACCATCCTCTCGAGTGGCGCCTCTACGACCGCGCGATCCTTTCGAGCCGGCTGCGTGCGGCCGCACGGGTCATCACAGGCAGCAGCTTCGCGCGCGCCGAGCTGATCCAGGAATACGGTTTGCCCGACAACCGGGTCGTGGTGATTCCGTACGGCGTCGACGCGCGGTACTTCGAGCCTGTTTCCGAGACGTCCAACACTCACGCTGTCACGATGCTGTTCCCCGGAGCCCCGGTGCCGCGCAAGAACATCGATGCCGTCCTTCAATGCATGGCTGCCGCCTCGCTCGACACGGCCGTCGGACAGGCCCGGCTCGACATCTCAGGCGCCAGGCCAGAAGACTTCCGAGGCGTGGTGTCGCAGATCGAGTCGCTTCGGCTCGCGTCCAGGGTGCGCTGGCTTGGCCACGTGCCCGCCGAGCAAATGCCGTCCGTGATCGCCCGCTCACACGTCGTGGTCTATCCGTCGCTGTCGGAAGGTTTCGGCTTTCCGCTGCTCGAGGCGCTCGCGGTCGGGACGCCCGCCGTCGGCTCCGATCGCGGCTCGATACCCGAGATCGTCGGAGACGCGGCAGTGCTCGTCGATCCGACCGATAGGCGCGCACTCAACGATGCTCTGGAATCCGTGCTCACGCGACCTGAGCTCCGGGCTCGGCTCAAGCGCGCGGGCAAGGAGCGTGCGCAGACGTTCACGTGGGAGCGATGCGCGGCGATGACCCTCGACGTGTACCGGTCGGTGCTCGCCGAGGCCCGCGCCGGGTGATGGCAACCCTGGAGCGCATCAACGTCCTGGGAGTTGGCGTGAGCGCGATCAACATGGAGCAGGCCCTGGACCAGATGGCCGTTTGGATCGCCTCGCGCTCGCGCGAGTACGTTTGCGTCTGCACCGTCCATGGCGTCATGGACTGCCAGCGCCACCAGGACCTCAAGGACATCTTCAACTCGGGCGGAATGGTCACTCCCGACGGCATGCCGCTGGTCTGGCTCGGGCGCCGGGGCCACCCGCACGTCGCGCGAGTCTACGGGCCGGACCTCATGCTGGCCGAGCTCGAGCGCTCCGTCGTGAGCGGCCACCGGCATTTCCTCTATGGCGGTGGCCCCGGCGTCGGTGCGAGGCTGGCCGAGAGGATGAGGACGCGCTTCCCCGGGCTGCAGGTCGCGGGCGTGATGGAGCCTCCGTTCGCGTCGCTCGATGTGCTCTGTACGCCGGAAGCCGCGGCGGAGATCAACTCGTCGGGAGCGGACGTGGTGTGGGTCGGCATCGGATCTCCGAAACAGGAGTACTGGATGGCGCGCATGCGACCCCTCCTGCAGGCGCCGGTGCTGATTGGCGTAGGGGCGGCGTTCGATTTTCACAGCGGTGCGGTCCGGCAGGCGCCGAGGTGGATGCAGCGTTCCGGCCTGGAGTGGTTGTTCCGGCTGGCGAGCGAGCCGCGCCGCCTCTGGCGCCGCTACCTCGTGGACAACCCCTGGTTCCTTTTTGCCATTGCCATGCAGGGGATGGGACTGAAGCACTACGAGCTGCCATCGTGAAGCTCGCCGTCTACGAGAACCTGCCTCCAGGAGGGGCTCTGCGCACGTCTTATGAAATCGGTCTCCGGCTCATGCGCAGAGGTCACCAGCTAGACCTCTACCGTCTCAGCACCTACGCGGAGAAAGGCCCGTTCGACCTGGCGCAGCACGGCGCGACCACTCACGTGGCGTCATACCGTCCGCTCTGGGGGACGCTGGAAAGCCGCTTCCGCGAAGGCCACCTGGCACCTCGTTCGTACACGCTTTTCGGACCGCTCAGGCGATTGCACCGGCGGATCGCCGCCGAAATCAGCTCGGGCAGCTATGACGCGGTCCTGGTCCACCCCGACGCGATGACATACGCGCCCTACGTGCTCCGCTGGATCACAGGCGTCCCGACCGTGTACTACTGCCAGGAACCCCCACGGGTCACCGCTGAGCGTGCGGTCCGCGAGCAGCATCGTCGCCACCTGGCGAGCACGCCTTACGGTGTCGGCCTGGCGCGCACGCTCGAGGACAGCCTCGTCATCGGCAGGTTGGTCGACGAGGATGCGCGCAGCGCAAGCCACGCCACCTTGATCGCCGTCAATTCCATCTACAGCCGCGAAAGGGCCTGGGCCGCGTATGCCCGCAATGCGGTGGTCTGCTACCTGGGCATCGATCCCGAACTGTTCAAGCCGCCGGCGCAGCAGCCTTCCCGTCGCCGCGAGGTGCTCGTGGTGGGGTCGCCCACCGGGGCGAAGAACCACGAGCTCGTCATAGAAGCGCTGGGGCGGCTGCCGGCCACGTCCCGCCCGGCACTCCGCATGGTGACACCGCGACCAGGCGGTGCCGAGGCGCTCCAGAGGCTCGCCGGCGCCCAGGGTGTGGAGCTCGTTATCGATGTGGCCCTCAGCGAGCAGGCACTGATCGAGCGCTACCAGCAGGTGATCGCCACGGTCTGCGCCTCGCGGCTGGAGCCATTCGGGCTGACGGCGATCGAGTCGATGGCCTGCGGCACCCCTGTGGTAGCGATCCGCGAGGCAGGGTTCAGGGAGTCGGTGACCGAGGGCGTCACGGGCGTCCTCGTGGACCCAGAGCCCGCGGCGCTGGCCGATGGCATTGGCGGTCTCGTCGCCGATTCGAGCGCCGTTTCGACGATGGGGAAGGCCGGGCGCAACGATGTGGTGGCCCGCTGGACGTGGGACCGGACCGTATCGCAGATGGAGCGCATCCTCGAGAGGGTGCGGTCTGGTTGACAAAGCGTCGCGTCCTCATGACGACCACGGCCTACCCGCCTTCCATCGGCGGCGTGCAGGGCTATCTGTTTGAGCTCTGCGCGGGACTCCAGAGCTTCGAGGCCGATGTGATCACGCTCTGGCTCGCGCATCGCACGGACTGGCTGCTCGGCACCACCCTTCGCCTCCGCCAGACAGAAGGCAACTACCGATCGGCCGGCGTGCGAACGCTCGGCTGGACCCAAGGTTCACGCGCTCGCATGCTGCCGTGGGTGATCGCCTATTACGCACTCGTGCCGCTGGCTGCCCGCCGAATCGCCGCGGAAATGGTTTCACAACTGGATCGGGCGATCGACCCCCAGCCGGTTTTGATCCACAACCATCGCATCGGCCGTGAGTTCCTGGCCCTCGCGTCGCTGGCAGTTGCCCGGCAACGGGGGATGCCGTTTGTTCTGACCCCGTACCACCATCCGAGGTGGCACGGCTACCGGTACAGCGGCTGGACCGGCGTCTACCGTGCCGCCGACGCGGTCCTCACGCTCACGCGGGCTGAGGCGCGGGAGCTAGAGCGGCTTGGAGTCGCGCCCGAGCGCCTGCACGTGATCGGCGGCGCCGGCGATCAGCCGATGCCCGCCGATGGTGCACGCTTTCGAGCCCGGATAGGTGCGAGCGGCGGTCCCCTGGTCGTTTTTGCCGGCCAGCTCTACAAGTACAAAGGCGTCCCGCTGCTCGTCGCGGCCGTAGAGGCTCTGCGGGCGCGCGGTGTGCAGGTGGAGCTTGCGTTCCTGGGCCCGGACACGCGATTCTCGCGCGCCTTCTTCGCCAGGCACAGGCGTCCGTGGATCCACGTCCTGGGCAGGGTCGACAACCAGACGAAGTGGGATGCGATCGAGGCTGCCACCGTCGTCTGTGTGCCATCGGAACAGGAATCCTTCGGACGGATCTATGTCGAGGCGTGGTCGAAGGGCAAACCGGTCGTGGCCGCACGGATCCCATCGGTCAGCGAGGTGGTCACCGACGGGGAGTCTGGCCTGTTGGTCGATCCCGGATCGGTGGATGACCTCGCCAGGGCGCTCGAGCGGTTGGTGGGCGATCCGTCGCTCGGGGAGAGGCTCGGAGCGAGGGGCCGGAGCGAAGTCGCGAGCCGCTTCAACTGGCCGGCGGTCGTGCATCGAGTCGAGGCGGTCTACGAATCGCTGCTCGAAGCCAAGCGTCCGGCCTAACCGATGTTCGCCGCGTTACCAGCTATCTGCTTCGTAGCGCTCCTTCTCTTCTTCGGGTCACGGGGCGACTTGCGTGCCGGCTTCCTGAAAGCCGCCGTCATATGCGGTTTCGTGGTGGTGGCGAGCACCGAGGTACTGTCGTTGCCTGGGCTGATTTCGGCTCCGGCTCTGGTGGCCGTCTGGATACTCGTCGCTGCCGTGGCGGTGATGCTGGTATGGCGAGATCGGGCGCAGATTGCACAACGATTGCGAGTCCGGTCGCTGGGTCCCAGCCGCCGAGTCCTGGTGGCAGTCGGGGTCCCCGTTGGGCTCATCCTGGCCGCCACCGGGGTCATTGCCTGGAGTGCGCCCCCCAACACCTACGACTCGATGACGTATCACATGGCTCGGGTTGCACATTGGGTTGCCGACGGTACCGTTGCCGCGTACCCGACCAGCGTGGTTCGTCAGCTGTACTACCCGCCGTTCGCCGAGTATGCAGTCCTCCATCTACAACTGTTGTCGGGGGGCGATCATCTTGCCAATTGCGTTCAGTGGCTCAGCATGTTTGGCAGCGTGGCCGGGGTTTCTTTGATCGCACAGCAGCTCGGATCGCCGCTCAACGGCCAGGCACTGGCAGCGGTCGTGGTGGCAACGCTTCCCATGGGCATTCTGCAGGCAACCAGCACCCAGACCGACTATGTCCTGGCTTTCTGGTTGGTATGCGGCGTTTCATTCGCGCTCGATTTCATCGCGCATCCCAAACCAGGCGCAGCTGGATGGTTCGCGTCGAGCCTGGGGTTCGCGATGATGACCAAGGGGACCGCTTACGTGTTCGCCGCGCCTGTGGTCCTCCTCATCGGCGGTTGGATGGTGGTCCGTCTGCGAAGCCGGGCTCTCGCGCCGATTGTGATCATGGTGTCCATACCGCTCGCAATCAATGCGGGCTACTACATTCGAAACGAGGCGATCTTTCACAGCCCGCTGGCAACAGATGCCGGCGACCTGGCCAACGCCAGGTTCGACCCGCAGGTCACCCTATCGAATGTCGTCCGAGACACGATCCTCCAGTTCGGCACCTCGAATCCGAACGCAAATCTCTTCCTGGAGAGGGGTGTCGCCAGGGTGCACTCGCAACTTCTCCACATTGGCCTGAACGATCCCGGCACAACCTGGTCGGGCGCGACCTTCCACGTGAATCCGCTGTCGTTCGACGAGGACTATGCCGGTGACCCGATCCAGGCACTGCTGGCCATCGTCACGGGGCTTGCCGCGATCGGGCTCGCGTTCCGGCGAGGGCCTCCGCTGCTGGCGATTTATTCGATCGGGCTCGTGGTGGCATTGCTGGTGTTCGCGTCTTACCTTCGCTGGCAGCCATGGCATGCCCGTCTCGAGCTGCCGCTGCTTGTTGCCTCCGCTCCGCTTTCAGCCGCGGTCATCAGCCGTATCGCAAACACTGCGACTGTGACGGCCCTCGGCGCCATCCTCGTTCTCGCAGCTGTTCCATGGGTGATCGATAACCAGACGCGACCCTTGGTTGGCTTCGCGCTGCCCACCGCGATCAATCCTCAGCCGAGATTAGTCCCGACCGGAGAGACCATATTCAATGCGTCGCGTAACGACCTCTACTTCGTGAAGGATCCATCGCTCGAGGCGCCCTACGTGAGAGTCGCGAAGCAAGCCGCAGCCCAGCAATGCCACGAGATCGCCCTGAGGGGCGGCCCTGACTCTTGGGAATACCCGTTCTGGGTCCTGACCAACGAATTCGGCGACAACGCGCGGATCGACCAGGTCTTCGTCGACAACCCATCGGCAGGCGCGACGCGGTTTGGGTCCACGCCGTGCATGCTCGTTTCGGTAACGTCCGACCAGCCTTCGAGCATGTTCCTGGATGGGGTCGAATTCGCGATGAGCTGGAGCCAGGACGGAGTCGGGCTGTATCAGCCCAGATGAGGCTGACTCCTGGCTGTTGAAACGGCGGCAACCGTTGGTCCACGGCTGCCCCAGGTGCGCCCCGCCCATGACAAAGACAGCAATGCCCAGAATTCGAGGCTGAGGTCGTTCTTGAAGTAGGGCACGTCGACCATTCCATGCATGATTACCGCGACGAGCGCCAGCATGACTCCGAGGTGGTAAGGCCGCCAGCCCTCGGGTCCGCGACGCCAGCCCTGCCAGTTGACCGCGAAGCCGACTCCGATGATCCAGGCCATGGTCAGCAATCCCAGAAGCCCGGTCTCGACCCAGAAGTTGAGGATGATGTTGTGCGGGTCGATGAAATTCGCCAGCGTGTGGAAGTGGCTGAAGAACGGAACGATCCGTTCCGGGAAGCCCGCGAGGCCGGCGCCGAAGATCGGCCGTTCGCGCAAAAGGTTGATGGTGGCGGACCACAGGTCGAGGCGGCTCTGGATCGTGTTTCCGTAAACGTTCTGCGTCTCGATCAAGACGCGCGTCCGGACCGGTGGCACGAGGGCCAGAATCGCGAGCCCCAGCAGGGTGAGGCCCAGCAGCGGGATCCGGCGGCGGTGCGAGAGCACTAGTGCGAACACGACCGCGGCCAGGGCAAGGTAGCCACCTCGCGAGAAGCTCATCACGGTTATCACGAGGCCGGCGGCCACGAAGGCTGCACCGATCGCGCGTTCATGGCGCTGCCCGTACAGGGCGAGGCTACCTGCGACTGCCACCAGCGGCACGACGTACAGCGCGACGGCGTTGGCGGTCAAATAGATGACGACAGGCGGGGACTGCGTCACCTGGTAGGTGTGATGGATGAGCCCGTCCGCGACCACGACAGAGTTGGCGAGGCCCGCGACTGCAGCACCCACAAACAGTCCTGACACGATGAGAAGCGCTCGCGCGGGAGTGCGGACGACGTTAACGAGCACGAATCCAAACGCCATCGGCTCGAGCAGGTAAGCCCGGTAAAGACCCAGCGCGGCGACTTTGCTTGGTGCGGTGACCACCGCGATTGCGCCCGCAAGCAAGAAAACGAGCGCTGGAATCAAGAAGGGGCTGCGCCACGAGAGCGATCGCCAGCTCGACCTCGACTCCCACGCGAAGACCACCAGCGAGATGACGATGGCCGCTTCGAGCAGCGTGGTCGGGTAAAAGCCGATGTGCCAGCGAATGGTGTAGGCCGGCGCCAGCGCGCAGGTCACCGCGCACAGCAGAGTCGTCAGCCGGTACGGCCGAGCCCCTTCGCCAGGTTCCGCTGACTCGTGGGAACTAATACGCGTGGCGCTGGAAGAACATTCGCAAGACAGTGAGAATCATGATCTTGAGGTCGAGCACGAGCGACCAGTTCTCAATGTAATAGACATCGTAAATGGTCCGATCGACGATGGGCGCCGCGCCTCGCAGGTCATTGACCTCCGCCCATCCGGACAGTCCGGGACGGACACGCTGCCGCTCGAGGTAGCGCGGCACCTCTGAGCTGTAGCGCTCGTCGAAGAAGGTTGGCTGCGGTCGCGGACCTACCAGACTCATGTCGCCTCGCATGACATTCCACAGCTGGGGCAGCTCGTCGATGCTCAGTTTGCGCATGATCCGCCCGAGCGACGTCGTCCGAGGGTCACCAGGGAGAGCCACGGCGGGACCGGTTGCGGCTTCCGCGTCGGGGATCATCGTGCGGAACTTCAGGACGATGAAAGGACGCCGGTTCATCCCGATGCGCTCCTGCTTGAAGATGACCGGTCCGCCGGGTGAGGTCAGCTTCAACAGCACCGCGAACACGAGCATGGGAATCGCGAGCACAACGAGGGCAACGACGCTGACCACGATGTCGATGAGGCGCTTCACGGCCGCGTTCGCACCGGTCAGGCGGCTGTGCCGGACGCCGACGATCGGCAGCCCGTCGATGGAGTTCACCTCGGTGCGGGTGCTCATGATGTCGAGCAGGTCGGGGATGACCTTGAACTCGAGCTTCTGGTCTTCGCAGAGTTTGATCAGGTGCACGAGGCGGCCGCGGTTCTGGGTCGCCATCGCGATGAACACCTGGTCTGCGGCCAGCGCTCGCGCCTGTGCGGGCAACTCGTCGACGCCGCCGACAACAGGGACGCCCGCAAAGGAGGTCCCGCGCCCCAGCTCGTCGTCGAGCACACCGCAGACCTGAAAGCCGTACTGGGGGAACATGCTCATTCGGCGCACGAGCATTTCCGCGCCCGGGCCGGTCCCGACGATCAGAACACGTTCGGCGCCGATTCCCTGGCGTCGCAATCTCGTCTCGTACTGGCGGAGCAGATATCGCTCGGCCGTCATCAACACCGCCGTCAGGATGACCATGTAGATGATCGTCAGACGTGAGTAGTGAACGCTGAGATTGGTCACTGAGATGGCCGCCAGGACGAGCACGGCCGCGAGCCCGATTCCGCTGTACAGGCCGAGCAGCAGGTCCATCAGTGTCCGGCCTCGCCACGATCGGTACTGCTGGTTGATGGCGAGAGAGACCAGGTAGATGGCGACGACGATTGGCATGGCGGGTATGTATGGCCCGAATGGCAGCGCCAGGCCCTCGGTCCTCCGCAGAGGATCGAGGTTGTGGTAGTACGAATATGCGGTCGCGATGGAGCCGACCACGATCAGGGCGTCGCCGCCCAACAGCGCCAGGGGCAGCCAGTCGGGAGGCAGGAATACAAGCCGTCCGGTGCGCTGAGCCGGCTGTGACGTGGGGAGAGCGTCGGCCTCTTGGGGTACGGCCGGGCTGGCGGGACTCTGGCGCGCCATCGTCGGTAAGGGTACTGCTCGGCCCCGCGGCGTGAACCCGACCGAGCTCGGCTGGCGTTCCAAACTCGTCACCTAAGATGAACCGAGGATGAGCTCAATCTCCTCAGATGACCGGCGGGGTGCCGTGGCGGAGAAGTCCGCCGCTGCGAAAGTGGTATCGCCCGCTGGGCCACTCGACGTAAGTGATCGCACTGGAGATCGCCGCTGGGGAGTCGTGGCCATCCTGGCGGCCGCAGCCCCGGCCCTGATCGCCGCTGCCGCGATGGTTGTGCAACGGCCGTCGATTTACTTCGATGGTGATCCGGCGAAAGACGAGCTGGCGCTGATCAATGCCGGTCATCTGGCGCAGCTGGTCGGGAGCAACGGCCGGTTCGGATGGAGCCACCCAGGGCCGGCCTGGTATTACGCGCTCGAGCCCTTCTACTTATCGCTGGGTGGTCACAGCTGGTCCTTTGTAGCCGCGAATCTGCTCATCAACGGGATTGCCTTGGGGTTGATCGTCGCCGTCGTGTGGCGCGCCAGGGGATCCCTGCTTGCACTGTTCACAGCTGGGGTTCTCGTTGGCTATGTGGCGTTGTTGGGTGAGCAGATGTTTCGCTATACATGGCCGCCATATGCCGTGGTTTTGCCGATGTTCCTGCTGATGGTCGTTGCGGCGGCGGGCGCCGCAGGCTCGACTCCAGCGGTCGCAGCAGCTCTGGTGGTCGGTTCGTACGCAGTCCAGGTGCACGTCGGCACCGTCCCGACCGTAGCCGCAGTGTTGGCCATCATGCTGGCCCTGCGATTCGCACCAGTTTTGTTTCCGCGGTGGGCGACATCGATTCCTGCCGCCAGAGTCTCGAGAGGTCGGTGGGATAGACACCTGGTGTGGGGTGGACTACTCCTGTTCGTCCTGATGTGGATTCCACCTGCGATCGACGAATTGACCGGCCACCCGGGCAACCTGACGCTGCTCTGGACATTCTTCACGCAGAACTATCCGAAACACCCGTATGTCCAGGCGCTTTCGGTCCTCGGCAGGCTCGTTACGCCGTTGGAGTGGCCTCGGGTTGGCAGCTTTCAAACACCTGACATTTCCCGCGTGTCACCAATCTTTATTGCCGTTGCCGTTGCCTTCGAGGTTTGCTCGCTCGCCCTGGTGGTGGTCGCCACCCGATTGCGGGATCGCTTCGCCCAATCGATCGGAGCCGTCGTCGCGGTGAGCGGCCTGGTCGTCACGTTGTCGATCAGGGACATTGATGGTTCCGTCTACGCCTACCTGCTGCTCTGGGTGACCTGCCTCCCACTGGTTTTAGGAGTCGGATGGATTGCGCTCATTCCGCGCCTGCAACCGAGGCCGCTGGGACATGTGTCCGCACGGGCGCCCAGGGGTTGGGTGCTTCTCCTGACCGCGGCGGTCATCGCAATGAGCATCCTGGATGTAGTGGCTTTTCTGACCTTGCCCCCCGTCCCGACGGCGGCTCCGGACACCCAGACCGCTTGGGCGCTGACATCGGTGGCCCTTGCGAGCGAGCCGAAGGGACCGGTCCTTGTCGACATGTACACCCCTGACACGTGGGTTGTTGCCGCCGGCTTGGGGCTCCAACTGCAGAAGGATGGGCGTCCGATGAGAGTGCGGGACGACTGGGTTTTCCTGTTCGGTCACCAGGCGCGAATGACAGGCGCGGAGAAAATCGTGCTGGCGGTTGTGGATCTGCCCGATTCCACGACGTATGCGAGTCAACACCCAGGCGCCGACCTGATCGGCAGCACAGACGCACATTCAATCTTCCTGACTCGGGGCTCCTAAAGTGCCCGACGCGGATGCGTAGACTAACAAGCCGTTCGGACCACATCAGGAGGCCCTTTGAATACGTCTGACAACTCCACCGGTAAGAGGTTCTGGACAGGCAAACGGGTTACGGTGACCGGAGGCCGCGGTTTCCTCGGAAGGCATGTCGTGCCGCTGGTCGAAGCGCAGGGCGCCGCCGTCACGACCTTCTCGAGCTCTGAGTACGACCTGACCAAGCAGGCTGACGTGGCTCGAATGTATGCAGACCAGCGTCCCGAGATCGTGATCCACCTCGCGGCGCGAGTGGGCGGGATCGGCGCCAACCGCGACAATCCCGGCTCGTTCTTCTACGACAACGCGATGATGGGCATGGAGCTCATGGAGCAGGCGCGCCACCACGAGGTGACCAAGTTCGTACAGGTCGGAACCGTCTGTGCGTACCCGAAGTTCGCTCCGATCCCGTTTTCAGAAGACGATTTGTGGAACGGGTACCCCGAGGAGACGAACGCCCCCTACGGGCTGGCGAAGAAGATGCTCCTGGTGCAGGCGCAGGCTTACCGGGAGCAGTACGGGTTCAACGGGATCTATCTGCTCCCTGTGAACCTCTATGGACCCGGCGACAACATCGACCTGCACAACTCGCACGTCATCCCCGCTCTGATCCGCAAGAGCCTCGAGGCGCGCGAAGCCAAAGCCCCGTCCGTAGAGGTTTGGGGCACGGGTTCCGCGACTCGAGAGTTCCTGTACGTCGAGGACGCCGCCCGAGCGATCCTCCTCGCGGCTGAGAAATACAACAAAGCCGACCCCGTCAACATTGGAAGCTCGCAGGAGATCTCGATCAAGGAGCTCGTCGAGCTGATCGTGGAGCTGACCGAATTCGAGGGAAAGGTCGCCTGGGATCGGACGAAGCCGGACGGCCAGCCGCGCCGCAAGCTAAATGTCGATCGCGCGTGGAAGGAGTTCGGTTTCCGCTCGACCACCGCGTTCCGGGCCGGCCTCGCCGAAACCATTCGGTGGTATCAGAAGGTCATGGCGGGAACGCCAAGGTAACCCTGCGACGGGTCGATCACTCTAGCGCCACCGTTGGCCGGTCTTGTAGTTCGCTCGGCTCAAGAGCGGCGGGTCAGGATGGAGTAGTGCTCGAACGAGTACGACGGCGCAAAGCCCGCTTGAATGTATGTCACCAGCGGCCCATTCGGCACCTGGCGGCCCTGGCTCCATGAGGCGATCAGGTAGTCGTTCTCGACCACGCAAAGCCGGTTGATCTGCTTGCTCGCGTCGACGACGGCCTGCTGCGCGGAGGCATCGCCGATCAGCCAGATCCATCGCGTCGGAGGACTCCCCGGCGGCTCGAGCTGAGTAAATATGTAGAAGCTATCGAGGCCTGGCAGAGAGATGAACGTGTCGCAGTTGTCGCGGATGCTCTGGGTCACCTGCCTCAGCAGCGCAGCCTGGTCGGCCGGGACCCGGACCCGGGACGCTCCGGCCAGGTCGAGGGGAACGTCAGAAGCGTAAGCGGCCCGGCTTTGCTGCCAGGTCTGCGGCAACCATCCAACCGCCAATGTCGCGAACAGCAGCCAGGTCGCAAGCTGCAAGCGAACCCGCGCCAGCCCCAGCTGTGCCAGGCCGTCGCTGATACAGATGGCCCCCACCGGAACGAGAGGTAGGGCGGCCCATAGGGTCTGGCTGCCGGCGACAGGGAACGCATGGAGCGATTGCAGGATGGCGAGGGAAGCCACCAGCACGCGGGCGAAATCCAGCTTCGCGTACCCATCGGCATTTGCGCGCGGCGCTGCCACGACCCACGCCAACGCAATCGGTAGGGCGAGCCGGTTGTCCAGCGCCGTCACCTGGAACAGGCCTGGAATGTGGATCTGGCCGAGCAACGTGACCCAGACGACCAGCCCGACCCCAAGCCGGATCCAACCCTGTATGGCGACTTCCGGGCGACGAGTGAAGAATCGGTAAAGAGCCCATGCCAGCGCGAGACTAAGGCTGATGGCGTCCCACA
Organism: Candidatus Dormiibacterota bacterium; assembly: GCA_003169845.1. Lineage (GTDB taxonomy): Bacteria > Chloroflexota > Dormibacteria > Dormibacterales > Dormibacteraceae > Palsa-870. The sequence goes on from PNAG01000011.1 coordinate 182,682, forward strand.
TCAGGGTGGTCGCCGGCAGGGAGAGGGGAACTTCGAACGCCTGGCGCTGATCGAGGGGGAAGAGGATCACTCCGTGCAGGAGACCGTTCGGACTCGTTCCATCGACCAACGCGATCGCGATCACACCAAGCCCCAGGACGAAGCCCCCGGCGAGCAGCCAGCCGATTTCTGACAGGTGGCGGTTCACATCCGGCCGCGACGCGCTCGTGACGACAACGAGCGCGAGGGCGGAAATCGCGACGTGGATCGCGTACCGCTGAGCCCACGCGGCGCCGAGATCACTCTTCATCAGCAGAAAAGGAACCAGAACGAACACGGCGGCCGCAGCCAGCCTGATCGGCCAGGTCCGAGCAAGGATTGGGAAGGTCACGACGCACGCGAAACCGACCGAGATTGCCGCAAAGGCGCCGACATTGATTTTGGTGAGCAGCGCCGCCGCGACCAGTGCTCCAGTGATAAAGAACGGCCATCGCGCTGACCAACGGTTGGCGCTGATGAGAGCAACCGCGGCGACGCCGATGACCAGCAAGCTCACCAGGCCGCCTGGGTGCATCGGCTCACCCGTCAGCGACACCGCGGTCGCGAACGTGATCACGTGAGTGCCGAGACCAAGGGCGAGGCTGCCGGTGAACACGAAAATGGCGACGCCCGCCAGCAGAGCTAGCGCCAACCAGACCGCCAGCGTTACGAGGCGTCCGGAGTCGTGGTCGAAGGGCACCCCAAGAGCGCCCAGCACGCCGAAAACCTCGTAATAGAAAGGTCCGTATTGGACAACGACCTGGTCATAGAGTGGATGCCCCGAAATGAAGCTGCGGAGCGACACGAGCATGAAGCCCTCGTCGTCGTAGTTCTGGAAACCCGCAAACATCAACAGATAGCCCAGGTAGGCGGTCACTGCGGTTGCCGCAGCAAAGGCCGCGGCCGGGAGCGCGATGAGGGCCATTCGCAGACGCGTCTGTGCAGACTTTGTGGAGCTACCGCCAGCCGTCAGGGGCGGGTTGGCGACCGGGAGGATTCCGGGCATCGGACGGCAATGGTAGCGGTCATTTTGGCTGGAACACGGCCAGGCCGGACGTTGGTTCACACTTTCAACCAGGCCAGTTTCCAAACGTCATCTGACGCTTACGCAAGGAGTCCGTGAATGTCCACCCTCGCCTTCGACCCCGAAGAGACAACTCAGTGGGAGAAGATCAAGCCGCGCACGATCGAGCCTGAGCAGTGGAAGAGGTTCGAGGGCTACGCCGCCGAGATCTTCCAGGCGTTCGGCATGGACCTAGACACGCCCGGCACTCGGACGACTCCAACCCGGTACCTGCGCGCGCTCTTCGACGCCACCTCGGGCTATGAAGGCGATTCCAAGCTCCTCACTGCCTTCCCGACGGAATGCCGCGGCGGTCCTGACTGCAGCATCAGCCAGGTCATCGAAGGGCCGATCGAGTTCTTCGCGCTGTGCGAGCACCACGCGCTCCCATTCCATGGCCACGCATACATCGGCTACATCGCGCACGAGCAGATCATCGGGATCTCCAAATTGACGCGGCTGGTCCGCCTGTTTGCGCGCCGGTTCACCGTGCAGGAAAGGATCGGCGTGGAGATCGCCGACGAGCTGGTGCGCGTGCTCCAGCCGCACGGCGTGGCGGTGCATCTGAACGCGATGCACCTGTGCACGCAGATGCGCGGCGTCCGCGAGGGCCACTCGCGCACGTGGACGTCGTTCTGGCGCGGCAACTACGAGCAGGACCCCCAGCTCCGGACGGAATTTCTACAGGCAGTCGAAAAGACAGGCCACTGATGGCGCTGGAGCCGTTCGAGGTCCTCTACGAGGCGGACCTGCGCGAGTACAAGCTGCCGGCCGACCTGCATCACCTTTACGGCCGCCTGGGCTTTGCCGCCCGCGTCGTGTACTCGAACTTCGTCTCCTCGCTCGACGGCGTCGTAACGCTGGGGTCCAAACCTTCCGCCGGGTCGATCATCAGCGGGAAGTACCCGGCCGACCGCTTTCTGATGGGCTTGCTGCGCGCCTGCGCGGACGCCGTGCTGATCGGCGCCGGCACCCTGCGGGCAACTCCGGGCCATCTCTGGACTCCCGGCCACGTCTTCCCGGACCTGGCCACGGAGTTCATCGCTCTTCGCAGCGCGCTGGGTCGCAGCAGGGAGCCGCAGCTCGTGGTCGTGACAGCCAGCGGCGACATCGATGCGTCGCATCCGGCCATCGTCAAAGGCGCGCTGGTCATGACCACGGCCGAGGGCGCCAGGGCGATCGGGAATCGGCTGCCCAAATCTTGTGAGGTGGTCGCGATCGGAACCGGCAAGCGCCTGGACATCGGCAAGGCGATCGCCGAACTGACCAGCCGCGGTCAGAACGTCGTGCTCACGGAGGGCGGGCCCCACCTGATCGGTCAATTGATCGAAAGAGGCTTGCTGGACGAAGCCTTCCTCACCATCTCGCCTGTGATCGCCGGCAGGAAGGACGATAAGCGGCTCGGGATGGTGGAAGGCGTCGAGCTGCTGCCTGACCGGGGCGCCTGGAGCAAGCTGCTGAGCGTCAGGCGCCACGGCGACCATCTGTTCCTGCGCCATCGAACCGCGCCTGCCTAGAGGCGCGCCTCTAGCTATCCTTCACCCGGAATGCTGACCGAACGATCGATCTCGATTGTGGTCCCCTGCTACAACGAGCAGGCGAACATCGAGGCCCTCCACGAGAGGGTGGCCGCGGTCATGGCCAAGGTGACCGCCGACTGGGAGCTCGTGTTCGTGGACAACGGCAGCCGGGACGAGTCGCGCCGGACCTTTGCCGAGCTCGCGGCCAAGGACGAGCACGTGACCGTGCTCTCGCTGTCGAGAAATTTCGGCTCGCAGGCTGCGTATTCGTCCGGCATCGAGTACGCGAGTGGCGCGGCGGTGATCTGCATGGACGGAGATCTGCAGGATCCTCCGGAGGTCATCCCCGAGCTGGTTGCTCGCTGGCTCGAAGGCTACGAGGTCGTGTACGGCGACAGGGTCAGACGGAGGGCCGGGCTGGCGATGAGGTTGGCATACAAGGCTTTCTATCGATTGCTGCGACGGTTTTCCTACATTGACATCCCTCTGGACGCAGGCGACTTCGGGCTGCTGGACCGGCGCGTGGTCGACATCATGAACGCGATGCCTGAGCGCAACCGGCTGATCCGCGGCCTGCGCGCATGGGTCGGCTTCCGGCAGTCAGGTGTCCCGTACGTGCGTGACGCCCGGCACGCGGGGCGCAGTAGCAACAGCTTCATCGACCTGTTCCGCTGGGCCAGCACCGGGTTGGTCTCGTACTCGTACGCCCCACTGGAGCTGATCTCGTTGATGGCCGGCATCGTGATGGTCCTGGCTGCCGGCGCCATCGTCGTGTACACGGTCCTGTACTTCATCCGGCCCGGCGTGCCGCAGGGCTTCCAGACCCTCCTCGTGGCGGTGCTCTTCCTGGGCGCGGTCCAGCTGCTCTGCCTCAGCATCATCTCGGAATACATCGCCAAGATCTTCGAAGAGGTCAAGGCGCGGCCCAAGTACATCGTCGGCTCCGTCACCAACGCCAAGCGCGGTTCGACGGCCGGTACCGACGACTAAACTGGCGCCGTGAGCGAGCCCTGGACGCAGGTTGTGAGTTGCAGGTAGTCATCCTGTGCGGCGGGCTCGGCACCCGGCTGCGCGAGGAGACGGAGTTCAGGCCCAAGCCCCTCGTCGAGGTGGGTGGACATCCTCTGCTGTGGCACATCATGAAGCTGTACGCGCACCACGGCTTCAAGGACTTCGTGCTGTGTCTCGGATATCGAGGGAACATGATCAAGGAGTTCTTCCTCAACTACGAGGCGATGAAGGGCGACTTCACCATCACCCTCGGACAGGGCCACCAGGTCACCTATCACGGTGAGCACCTGGAACAGGACTTCCGGGTGACGCTGGCCGAAACCGGCGCGGATTCGATGACCGGCGGCAGGATCAAGCGTGTGGAGCGATACATCGAGGGCGACACGTTCCTCTGCACCTACGGAGACGGCGTGGGCGACGTGGACATCAAGGCGCTGCTCGAGTTCCACCGCCGGCACGGCCGCCTCGCCACGGTGACGGCGGTGAGGCCTCAGTCGCGCTATGGAACCCTCGAGTTCGACACCGAGGGAATGGCGGTGACCCACTTCAACGAGAAACCGTCGCTGGATGGTTTGATCAGCGCGGGCTTCTTCGTCTTCGACCGCAAGGTCCTGGACTATCTCCACGGAGACGACTGCGTCCTGGAGCGGGAGCCGCTCGAACGCCTTGCGGCCGAGGGACAGCTGATGGCCTATCAGCATCCGGGCACGTGGCAGGGAATGGACACGTACCGAGACGTGCTGCATATGAACGAAATGTGGGCGGACGGCCGGGCGACATGGAAGGTGTGGGACTGAGCCCCGCGCAGCCGTCTCGCGAGACCGGGGACCGCAAGTTCTGGACCGACCGTCCAACGCTTGTGACCGGTGCGACAGGGTTCGCCGGGTCGTGGCTGGTGCAGCGATTGCACGAGCTGGGCGCCGACGTGGTGTGCCTCGTCCGGGATTGGTCGCCTCAGAGCCACCTCGTCCGCAGCGGCCTGATCGACAGCGTGAAACGCGTGCGTGGTGACGTCTGCGACCAGGCGCTCATCGAACGAGTGCTTGGCGAGTACGAGGTGGACACTGTCTTTCACCTGGCTGCGCAGACGATCGTCGGGATCGCGAACCGCAACCCGGTCAGCACCCTGCAGACCAACATTGGCGGCACGTGGTCGGTGCTGGAGGCGACGCGGCGCAGCCCGGCCGTCAAGAACATCGTCGTCGCCTCCTCGGACAAGGCCTATGGCGACACGGAAGGACGGTATGGCGAGGACACGCCGCTGCGGGGACGCCATCCCTATGACGTGAGCAAATCGTGCGCCGACCTGATCGCTCAGGCCTACGCCATCACCTACAAGCTGCCTGTGACCATCACGCGCTGCGGAAACTTCTACGGTGGCGGCGACCTCAACTGGAACCGGATCGTCCCCGGCACCATCCGGTCGGTGCTCCGCGGCCAGGCTCCGGTGATTCGGTCGGACGGCAGCCCTGTGCGGGACTACTTCTACGTCGAGGACGGAGCCGCCGCTTACATCAGGCTGGCGGAGGCCATGGCGTCGAACCCAGAGCTCGGGGGCCAGGCTTTCAACTTCTCCAACGAGGCGGAGATCTCGGTGCTCGACGTCACCCGGCTGATCCTCCGTCTAATGGGCAGCTCGCTCGAGCCGGAGGTTCGCAACCATGCGTCCAACGAGATCGGATATCAAGCGCTGAACGCTGCCAGGGCGCGCGAGACGCTTGGTTGGAAGCCGATGTTCAGCCTGGAGCAGGCGATGGGGCAGACCATCGAGTGGTACAAGCAGTTCTTCGCCGATCCGTCGAACGAATTGGTGCCGGCGCACACAAACCTCGCCTAAGTGACGTTGTTGATGCAGTCAGGGTGACGTTTCTCAGAACTACCCCAGAACCATTTGACTCCCCTTGACAAGCTGAATCCAAGGTGATAGGAAGGCATCGTTTGGTTAGGCCGGACACTTAAGAGCATGTGCTGTGGGCTCGTGGCTGGCCGAGACCGGCTGATTTGCAGGCCCGAGGGTTTGGCGCCAGCGATAGGAGGGGTGGAGAAGGTGGGTTCTAGAAACCATCGGGTCCTGGGTGTCGCCTGCGGTGCCGCATTCACCATCGCGATGATGGTCGACACCCGAGCATCTGCTGCAGCGATCACGACCGCTGATTTTCCCATCCCCACCGCCAACAGCAATCCTGTTGAAATCACCCCGGGTCCAGACGGCAACCTCTGGTTCACCGAACAGTCGGGTAACAATATCGGACGGATAACGACCAGCGGGGCGATTACCGAATTCGCTGCCCTCACGACTAACAGCGAGCCATGGGGCATCACAGCCGGACCGGACGGCAACCTCTGGTTTACCGAACGGGCGGGCCAGAACATCGGGCGGATCACGACCCAGGGGGTGATCACCGAGTTCGTCATCCCGAATGCCACCAACTGCTCTCCTGACATCGTTGCCGGATCGGACGGCAACCTCTGGTTCACCGAATGCAACAACATCGGACGCATCACGACCGGCGGGGTCATCACCGAGTTCCCAGTGCCGACCGGTGGAGCCGCGGGCATCGCCGCTGGACCAGACGGTAACGTCTGGTTCACTGAAACCTCCAACAACATCGGGCTGATCACGCCGGCTGGAGCGATCACCGAATTCGCGGTCCCCACCGCCAGCAGCGTGCCTTGGGAAATTGCCGCCGGACCGGACGGCAACCTCTGGTTCACCGAGAGATTCGGCAACAAGATCGGGCAAATAACGACTGCGGGGGTGATTACCGAATTCACGGTCCCGACGGCTAATACCGGCCCATGGGACATCGCCGCCGGACCGGACGGCAACATGTGGTTCACGGAACGGGGCAGTGTTAGTTTCGGAGGGCGCATAACTACGGCCGGGACGATTACCGAGTTCGCTCTCCCGAGCGGCGACTTCACTCCCGGAGGCATCGCTGCTGGACCGGACGGGAACATCTGGTTCACTAGCTCGGGGGGCAACAGGATAGTCAAGGTCGCCCTCCCGCCTCCTGCACCGACCGGCCTGCGTGCGGTACCTGGCGACGGCGAGGCGACGGTAACCTGGACACCGCCGCCGAGCGGCACGTCGATCACCGGATATACGATCGTTGCTTCACCTGGCGGAGCGACGACGACCGTGAGTCCGGTGGTGCCGGCGGCAACCGTCACTGGTCTCACCAACGGCACGCCATACACCTTCACGGTGGCCGCGATCAACGCCGCCGGAAGCGGGCCGGCCTCAGTGGCGTCGGCCGTTGTCACGCCGATTGTTGTGGCGCAGGGACCGTCGGTCGCGGTGCTCCCGGCGATGAGCAACGAAGGGTACGGCGGCTACCTGACCACCGCTTATCTGAAGAACACGAGCGGCAGCGCGGCGAACATCCGGGTCCAGTATTTCGACACCTCAGGGCTAGGTGTGGGCTCCGGCAACTCGGTCGCCGGGCTGATGCCGGGCGCGACCTGGACGCTGCGCACTGACAACGGGGATTCGCTTGCCGCGACACAGGCGGGTTCCGCGGTGGTCTACTCCGACCAGCCACTCGCTGTCTTCGTCAATGAGTTCGCGCCCGGCAACACCTCGGACGCCACCAGCTACAGCGCGATCAATGTGACCTCAGGCATCGGCAGCACCCTTTACGCGCCCGCGATCGCCAACAACGCCTATGGCGGCTACACCACCGGCATCGGCCTGGTCAGCCTCGCGACAGGCCCGACCAGCATCACTGTCACCTACCGCGACGGGACCGGGGCGACGATCGCCACGCAGACCCTGCCCAACGTCGCTGCGGGCGCCTATCAGGGTATCTACTCAGGAGCTGCCGGCCTACCCAGCGGTTTTGCCGGTACGGCCACCGTCGCGAGCTCGGGCGGCAACCTCGCCGCAGTGGTGAACGAGACCGGCCCGGGCAATCAGTTCAGCTCCTACGACGCGGTGCCCGCGGGCAGCACCACGCTGTACGCCCCGGCGGCCTTGCGCAATGCTTACGGCGGATACAACACCGGGATGGGGATCCAGAACACGACCGGCGGCCCGGGCACGGTGACGATCACCTACTACGACGCCAGCGGCAACCCAACCGTGACCACCCATCCGATCGCGGCCAACGGCTATGTGGGTGTCTACCAGGGCGCAGACATTCCGACCGATGGGGCATACACGGCCAAGCTGACGAGCACGGTGGCGATCGACGCGATCGTGAACGAGGTCGCCGCCTCGACCACCAGCGCCCAGCAGTCGACCGCGTACGACACCTTCGACGCCGGCAGTTCGAGCCTGAATCTGCCCCTGGTCGAGAGCGCCGGCGCGGACGGCTGGAGCACGGGCGAGGGGATCATGAACGCGGGCACCGCTGCGACCACCGTCACCGTGACGTATTTCGACACCGCGACCGGCGCCCAGGTCGGAAGTTCCCAGAGCCTGCCTCTGCAGCCCAACGCTTTCTGGGGTCTGTATCAGCCGGCAGGCGGGCTGCCCAACGGCACACGGGCAAGCGCGCTCGTGACCACCACGAGCGGGGGTCAGCTCGCGGTGATCTGCAACGAATCGAACGCGACCTCGCTCATGAGCTACGGCGCCGAGTAATCCCAAATGCATGGCCAACCTTCTTGATGGCCGCGTCTCGAATCAGCTGAAGTGCGCTTCCACCTGTTGTGCCACGTCGTCGAGCCTCGGGTAGTGCGCGTCCTCTAAGAAGGCGCTCGAAGGCGTCTGCTCATCCTTGCGGTGCACGCTGAGCAGCCGGCGCTGCAAAGGGGACGCCTCGGAGATCACGCGCGCCACCTCCGCGCTCAACCCGAAACCTGGCCAGCCGATGTCGAAGACCGCCACCCGGCCGGTGCGAGCCGCGCACGAGCGGATGGTCTCCTCGTCGAGCGGCCGGGCCGTTCGAAGGTCGATGACCTCCGCGGAGATTCCGCTCGCGGCAACCTGGTCGGCGACGCGAAGGGCGAACGACACCATGCTCGAGATGGCGAAGAACGTCACGTCAGTGCCCGCCCGCGCGACTCGCGCCTCACCAAACGGAATGGGTTCGACCACCGCCGGGACGTCCTCCGCGCCTGCGAAAACGCCACGGTCATCGATCACGATCGTCGTCAGGTTCGAGCGCAGGGCGGTCAGCAGCAGGCCGGCGCCTTCGAGCGGCGATGAGGGCAGCACCACCTCCAGTCCCGGCACGTTCGCGAACATGGAGTAAAGAGCCCCCGAGTGCTGCGCAGCCTGGCCCCAGCCACGCCCGATGAGCGCCCGGATGGTCAACGGTACCGATGCCTGGTAGCCGGTCATCGCCGGCCAGCGCGCGGCGTGGTTGATGATCTGGTTCATCGCCAGCATCAGGAAATCAACCCGAAGGCTGACAAACACGGGCCGGTAGCCCATCAACGCCGACCCGATCCCGAGTCCGACCAGGGCGTCCTCACAGTTGGGGACGTCGAAGCACCTGGCCTCGCCGAACCGGGCGGCGATGCCGTCGGTTGAGTTGAGGTAGGCGCCCGTGTCGTTGATGCCTTCGCCGTAGACGAAGACTCGCGTGTCGCGCTCCATCTCCTGCTTGAGCGCGTGCACGACGGCGCCGGCGTAGTCGACGCGCAACGTGTCTGGGCTGACCATCAAACCGTGTGCGACTTGGGGGGTGGGGGGGCGACCAGGCCCGCGACGGCGTTGCGGTCTTCGAACGCGGCGTTCGCCCGCCGGAACTCGGCCGCAATCCTCGTTGGGACACCCTCCAGGATCTCGATGCACTCGCCGCGGAGCTGCGGCTCGTCGCGCAGGATGGCGCCCACGCAGGAGGCGATGGGATCGCGTGTCGCGCCATTGGCCGCCTCGGCGAGCATCGCGCCCGTGTCGATCGGGTCGATCGTGCTCACTGGCCCGACGTGGGCGCAGAGCCGGTCAGCGGTCAGCGCAAGGACAGCCGGCTGAGAGGTCGAGCGTACGTGGTCCAGGACCTCCGCAGCCGCCCGCCGGACTGCGAACACGTCCACCGCGTCGGCGTTCGCCGCGACCAGGCCGAATGCCCGCGCTTTCGCCGAGATGTCGGTCTGCGCCTGCCTGGCGGCCAGCGGCGTGTTGGTGGACAGGCCGTTGTTCTCGCAGACGAAGAGCACCGGCAACTTCAGGACCGCGGCAAGGTTGAGGGCCTCGAAAAAAGAACCTTCGTCGCTCGCCCCGTCGCCCGAGAATCCGACGGCGACGGCACGGCGCCCATCGAGCTTGCAGCCAAGGCCGAGACCGACCGCGATGGGTGTGGAGCCTGGGAGCACCGCCGACGCACCCATGAAGTTGGCCTCGCCTGAAAACAGGTGCATCGAGCCGCCGTAGCCGCGGCTGCAGCCTGACTCCAGTCCATACAGCTCGTCGATCATGGCTCCGACACTGCCGCCCTTGGCCAGGTAGTGCGCGTGATCCCTGTGAGTCGAGACCGCCACGTCCTCGGGGCGGCAAACGTTGAGAACGCCGACGGCCATTGCCTCCTGGCCGATGCTGAGGTGGACCGGACCGCGGATGTTGCGGTTTGAGTACTCGGCGCAGATGCCTTCCTCGACCGCCCGGATGACCACCATCCGCTCGAGGCACTCGAGCGCAACCTCGGCAGTTACATCCACGGGGCGTTCTCCTTTGAATATCTGCTGAGGTTTCGCCGGTACCACTCGACGCACCCGGCGAGGCCCGTTTCCAGAGCCACCTTGGGCGACCAACCGGTCGCGAGCTCGAGGGCTCGCGGGTCACCCCGAAGCCCAACCGGCGAGAGGTTCGGAACCACCTCGCCGAGGCCGATCTCCAGGCGAGGATCGATCATATCGCGGATCGCGAGGGCCACCTCGCGAACCGGGCGGTGCTCTCCGGAGGCAAGCACGTAAGTGCCGGCGCACGATTCCGTCCAGGCGGCCGCCCGAATCGCGGCGCATGCGTCGGCGACATGCAGAAAGTCACCTGGCTGGCGGCCTTCCGTCAGGGCCGGCCGCACGCCGCGCAGCAAGCTCAGTATCACGTGAGGAATCAGATACGAGGCTCTGTCGGCCGGACCGTAAGCCGTGAGCAGGCGGAGCCAGACGTGCCGGAGCGACCGCGTGGCGCACAGCTCCCGGGTCTGCCGCCCGGCTGACAGCTTGGCCGTGCCGTATGCGGTCGCAGGCAGGGTCGGGGTCGACTCGTCCAGCACGGAGCCGGTCGGTCCGTACTCGGCCTGGCTCCCGAGCCCGATCCACGTGCCGGCACCCGCCTGAGCCGCCAGCTCGACCAGCTCGAGGGCCTGGACCAGGTTCTCGGTGATCTGGCGTGGGTCGTCACGTCCCTCCGGTCCAGAGCCGGACCAGCCGAGGTGGTACACGACGTCGGGACTGAAGCGGGCGAGTGGCTGCCTGAAGGCGGTGGGTTCGGAAAGCCGCCCGACGATGGTCTCGACGCGGTCGCGCACGTCTGCGATCCGCCACGGGTCGCTCTCGGGCCGCATGAGGATTGCCACGGCGTCTCCCGATTCGACGAGGTGGCGAACGAGGTGCGAGCCGATGAAGCCGGTTGCCCCGGTGACGAACGCCCGCCTACTGGCGCGCAGCGGTCGCCAGGGCGGGGAGCTGGCGGATGCTCTCGGCCATGTAGTCGATCATCGCGGTGGTCAGGCCGGGATAGACGCCGATCCAGAACACGTTATTCATGACGAAGTCGGTGTTGGTCAGGTCGCCCGCCACCCGATGCTCGATGTTCAGGTAGGCCGGCTGTCGGATCAGGTTGCCGCCAAAGAGAAGTCGCGTGGAGATCTTCCTGTTCTCGAGGTGGGCGATGGCTTCGGAGCGCGTGAACGGTGCGTCCTCGCGTACCGCCATCGGAAAGCCGAACCAGCTCGGGTCCGAGCCTTCGGTGGCTCGAGGCAAGATCAGGTATTCGTCCATGTCCGCAAGCCGTTCGTAAAGAAGGGCGAAGTTGCGCCGGCGGGCTTCGATGAATCCCGCCACCTTGTCCAGCTGCGCCAGCCCGACCGCCGCCTGCATGTCGGTGACCTTCAGGTTGTAGCCGATGTGCGAATAGGTGTACTTGTGGTCGTAGCCGAAAGGCAGCTCGCCGACCTCCCAACCGAATCGCTTTCCACAGGTATTGGACTTTCCTGGATCGCACCAGCAATCGCGGCCCCAGTCGCGGTAGGAGTCGACCAGCATCTTGAGCAGCCCTCGGTCCTCGAGCACGCACCCGCCCTCGCCCATGGTCATGTGGTGAGCCGGGTAGAAGCTGACGGTCGCCAGGTCGCCGAACGTCCCGACCGGCCGGCCCTTGTAAGTCGACCCCAACGCGTCGCAGCAGTCCTCGACCAGCCAGAGTTGGTGGCGCTGTGCAAAGGCGGTCACGGCATCCAGGTCGAATGGATTGCCGAGCGTGTGGGCCACCATGATGGCCGCGGTGCGCTCGCTCAGCGCATCCTCCAGCCGGGAGACGTCGATGTTGTAGGTGGGCACTGTGACGTCCACGAAGACCGGGACCAGGCGATTCTGGATGATCGGGTTCAGCGTGGTCGGGAATCCGGCCGCGACGGTGATCACCTCATCGCCGGGCTTGAGGGCTGCCCGGCCGCCCCACTTGCGCGCCCTCTCGTCCAGCTTGGGCGACGTGAGGGTGGACAGAGCCAGCAAGTTGGCCGACGAGCCGGAGTTGACCAGGTGAGCGTGCCGGCGTCCGAAGAACTTCGCGAAGCTCTTCTCGAACTCGTCCGCGAAGCGGCCTGTGGTCAGCCAGAAGTCGAGGCCCGAGTCGACGAGGTTCACGATCTCGCGATCGTCGAAGACGCGGCCCGCGTAGGAGATCGAGCTCTCGCCGGGAACGAACTCAGCCTCTGGAAAGGCGGCGCCGTAATACTCCCGCACCAGCTCCAGGATCTGGAGACGGAGGGCTGAAGCGCGAGAGTCGGTCATGAGCTACCGACGGCGCACCCTGCCACCGAGCGGAGTGTACCAGCGCGTTCCGAGAGCGGTCTCACGCCCTTCCCGCGCCATCGAACGCCTGCGCCCGCAGGGCTCGCTTGATCGCGTCCTGAGACTCCAATAGGGTGCGGCGGATCGGTCCTGGTAGATCTTGTGCGAGCGCCGCGTCCGTCGCGTCCACGACCTCCTGTGTGATGACCGCGTGCGGGTACATCCATTGGGCGATCGAGATCGCCTCCTCGGAATCATGCGACTCCCATACCGGCATCAGGCTGTCGAAAAAAGGCTGGACGAACGCGCTGAGCACCCGTTCCTGGTCAGGGCGGTGGAAGCCGCGCGCGATCGCGCGCTTCATCGTGAAGGACGGCGCCCCGTCATGGATCACCGCGTTCCAGGCCTCGCGCTTGGCCGCCATGAGCGGCAGCGCTGCGCGAGCGGCGGCCGCCTGTCTCTGGCCCTCGTGAGTGGAGTCGAGCTGGAGCTCAGCTTTGATCAGCTCATCGTCCGCCGCGCCGATGGTCGCCAGCGCCTTGACGGCCGTCCAGCGGAGGTCGAAGTCGATGACGAGGCCCTCCAGCCGCTTCGTGCCCGCGAGCAGGCCCAGCACCCATGCGACGTCGGCGAGCGACCTGGCAGAACGGATGAAAGTGGTCGTCCAGAGCAGCTGCGGATCTCCGCCCGGCTGCGCACGCGCCATGTGCTCTCTGGAGGCTTGCGCCAGCAGCGCGCGCACAGTGGGCCGGTGGCCGGGGTCGCTGAAGCCGTCCACTGCGCGTTCGGTACAGGCGATGAGCGATTCCAGCGTCGATGCGTCGGTCTCGGGTTCGATGTTGTCGAGCGAGATCGCGATGTAATCTCGCGCGCGCAGCTCGGCGTCGCGGGTCATGTCCCACAGCGTGCCCCAGGCGAGAGCCCGGGCCAGCTCGTCGTCGAGGTCGCGCAGATGCCGCCTCAGAGTCGCCAGCGAGCGCTGATCGAGTCTGGTCTTGCAGTACGTCAGGTCCTGGTCGTTGGGCAGCACCAGGTCGGGCATACGCTCACCGGCCAGCTCGGGGATGGGGGTGACAGCGCCGTCAATTCCATTGATGTCGACCTCGACCGAGCGGCGCCGCGTCAGCCGGCGGCCGGCCAGGTCGAAGAGCCCGACGCGCAGGCGATGAGGCCTCAGCGTCGGATGCTCGGCCGGCGCCGACTGTTTCAGCGTCGCCGACGCGATGATTCCGTCCGCAACCTCGAGCACAGCCTCGATGGTGCTCACGCCGGCGGTCTCGAGCCATGCCTTCGACCACGACCCCAGGTCACGGCCCGAAGACCGTTCGATCGCTTCCAGGAAGTCGGCCAGCTCGGTGTTGCCAAACGCGTGCGCCGTGAAGTAGGCCTCGACTCCTTTGAAGAACGCGTCCGCTCCCACCCAGGCCACCAGCTGCTGGAGGGCCGCGGCGCCCTTGTTGTAGGTGATCGCGTCGAGGTTGAGCGAAATCGATTCGACGTCTGGGACGTCGGCCACGATCGGGTGCGTCGTAGGCAGCTGGTCCTGGGTTCGCGCGCCCGCTTTCGTCGCGATCGCGAACTCTGTCCACACGGTCTTGAACCGCGTGGCCTCGGCTGCGCCCAGGTATCCCATGTACTCGGCAAAGCTCTCGTTGAGCCACAGGTCGTCCCACCATCGCATCGTCACGAGGTCGCCGAACCACATGTGGGCCATCTCATGCAGGATCGTCTCGGCGCGCTGCATCCGTTGCGCCTCAGTCACCTTCGAGCGAAAGATCATCCGCTCGCTGTGCGTCACGCAGCCCACGTTCTCCATCGCTCCGGCTGCGAACTCGGGCACGTACAGCTGGTCGTACTTGCCAAACGGATAGCGGTGGCCAAAGCGCTTCTCGAAGAAGTCGAGCCCCTGGCGCGTGATCTCGAAGATCTCATCGGTGTCGAGATACTCGGCGAGCGACTGCCTGCAGTAGAGACCGAGTGGGATGCCGCGATGGTCCTGGCGCACCGCACGGTACTCGCCGGCGACGATTGCAGTGATGTAGGTCGACATCACGCTCGTGGCCGGAAACGCCCAGGTGCCATCCACACCGCGTACGCCGGCTGTGTTGGAAACGGCCACCCAGCTGTCTGGTGTCGTCGCCTTGAACGCGAACGTCGCCTTGAGATCCGGTTGGTCGAAGCACGCATAGCCGAGGTACGTGACGTGCTCCGCGAACTGGCTGTGCAGGTAAGTAAGCCCGTCCACCGGGTCGCTGAATCGGCAGACCCCGGTGCCATCGCGCGAGTAGGAACCCGTCGCCTTGATCGTCAGCGAGTTCTCCGCAGCGAGCCCCTCCAGCTTCAACCGGCCGCCCTCGGTTCGCGCCGGCAGCTTGCGCCCGTTGAGCTCTGCTGAATGAACCGTTGGGCCCCCGAACTCGATGAACGTGTCGCTCCCCGGCCTGCGGCACCCGAACGTGACCGTCGTGTCGGATTCGAACGTGTCGTCCCCGGTGGTGAAGTCGAACCGCACGTCGTAGTGGTGAACCGAGACGAGGCCGGATCGCTCGCGCGCCTCGCGGCGCGTCAGGTTGTTGTGTATCTCGTCAGGACTTCAGGCGCAGCTGTCGGCGCCCAGCAAGAGCGGCGCCGAGGCGGCGACTCCCGGCTGCTGCGCGACCGCGACCAGCGCGCCGGATTTCACCCCGCTCGGAATGCTCACCGGCCATTTATCGGTGGGGATCACGATTATGAAGCCCGGCGGCGTGTACGCCTTGGGCCCAGGTAGGTCCGTGGTCGTGCCCGTGCAGCGATCGAAGAACTTGAGGATGTACGCAACTGGAACCTTCTGCTGCGCCGAGAAATAAATGGCCACCTCCACGTGGCAGGAGCTCAGGTCGCAGCTCGTGGCGGTCTCTGCCGGGCTGCCCGCACCGATGTTGCACGGTGTGTCCGTACTGCAGATGAGCACCTTCGTAATCGGGTCTGCGCTGGCCGGGCCGTAATTCGGCACCGCCAGCACCGGCGGCGCGGTCGGGCTCGCCTTGGGGCTCGCCTTGGGGCTCGTTTTGGGCGACGTCTTGGGCGATGAGGTGGCGCCTGGCGAGGTCGTGACGCCCGCGGTTGAGTTCCCGCCGCGGTGGGCCAGGATGAAACCACCGGTGCCCAGCAACAGGATGAGGACGACGGCGATGATCGCCGGGATCAGCCAGACCGGACGCTCCGAAGAACCGCCGCCGGCCGGCCTGCGAGCCACGGTCGGCGCGCGGGCGGGCGTGGGGGCGGGAGCGGGGGCGGGAGCCCGGAACGGGTTTGGGGCCGGCGCGACAGGGGCCGCCGCCGCCGCCGCCACCACGGCGAAGGGTGCGGCGGGGACGGGCTGGTCCGGGGTCGGGGTTCCGGATGGGGGCGTGTACGCGGGCGAGGACGGGGACGGGGGCGCGGTCTCGCGTCCTCCAGGCACCCACGGCGGCGGGGTGCTCCCGGTGTCCACCTTCCCAGGCGTCCAGACCGGAGGCTCGACGGGCGTCCAGGTCGACGTTTGGGCGGGGGTCTGCTGCACAGGGGCGGGCGGCGTTATGGGGACGGCGGGAGATGGGGGCGGAGCCGGCGGCGCGGCCGCGGGCGGATTGGTGGTCATGGCCGGCGTCGGGACCGCGGTCTCGAAAGGGGAGCGGGTGCCGGCCGGGGTGAACGGGGAGGACGCCGGTGGGTTGGTCGCCGTAGGCGGCGGAGCTGCCGGGGTCACCGCCGCAGCCGCCGCAGCCGCCGCAGCCGCCGCAGCCGCTGCAGCCGCTGCAGCCACCGCTGGGGCCTCGAAAGGCGCGGGATTCCTGGGCGGAGCTTCGGACCAGGTCGGTACAGGCCGGGCTTCCTGCGGCGGTGGCGGAGGCGCAGGAATTGCCGAGGTCGGAGGCGGCGCATAGGTCGGAGCCGGAATCGATGGATACGTCTGCATCGAGCGCGGCGGGGCATCGTAGGAGGCGGGCGCCCGGAGGGGCGTTTCGTCCCGGGGGACCGGCGGCACGAAGGGCGCCGGAAAAGCGGGCGCGGGCGCGGGCGCGGGCGGTGGGGGGGCGGGTGCCGGTGCCGCGCCGGGCAGGAACGGCGTCACGCCAGGCGTCTCGCGTCCGCCGGCCCTCGTGGCAAGCTCGGCCTGAGCCGCCACCGCGCGGTCCGGAGCAAGCATCGCCGAGGCCATCTCGCGGAGCGCGCCTTGCGCGCGGTCGGCGGCCGGCCCCATGGCCCCGCTCGCCATGGATCGCATGGTCACGACGAGACCAGGAGGGACATTGGGCGGCGCGGGCGCCCCGGCCGGGTCGACCCCGAACGCGGCGCAGACCGCCATGCCGCAAGACCGCACGTCGGCCCTGAGGTCGCTCTGGGACGGTGCCCCGCGCACTGCTGCGGCGGGGTGGCCAGCCAGCCTCACCTCACCGTTCCCGGTGATGCGTACCGCGGAGGCGCCAAACCCTCCCATCGCGATGCCGGCCTCGTGCAGCGCCGCCACGCCCGACAGCACCGCCGCGCCGAGGGCAGCGGCCGCGGGAGGGGTCAGCGGGCCACGTGACAGGAGCGTCGAGAGCGGCGTGCCCTCATTGGGCTCGACCGCAACCCAGATCCCGTTCGGGTCGGTGCCCCAGGCGAGGACAGGCGAGAGCGCGGGGTGCCTGTTCTCGGCGAGCCTCTGGATCCGCGGGATCGCCGCCGCCGCTTCTGCGGGCGGTACGGGGATCTCGTGGACCACGGCCGGCTTGCCGTTCTTGAGCACGGCTTTCCACCCCTGGCCCGCTCCAGGTGCTACGGGCTCGATCAGCTTTGGCTTGGGCTCGCTCTCCGCCATCACGGGTGCATGGTACCCTTGCGGACCGTGGCATATGTGATCGTCCAGCCGTGCGTTGGGGTCAAGGACGCCTCATGCGTGGAGGTGTGTCCGGTGGACTGCATCCACACCGACGACGCTGCGACGATGTATTACATCGACCCTGACGAGTGCATCGACTGCGGCGCGTGCGTGGACCCGTGTCCCGTCGACGCGATCTTTCCCGAGGACGAAGTTCCGGAGCAGTGGCGCGATTTCATCAAGATCAACGCCGACTATTTCAAAAACCGGTAGCTAGGCTAAATTGCGACATTCGGTAACTCTCCTGCCCGGCGATGGCGTTGGCCCTGAGATCTGCGACGCCACCGTTCGCGTGCTCGAAGCCACCGGTGTCGAGTTCGATTGGGACGTCCAGCAGGCGGGAGAAGCAGCCATCGCTGAATTCGGAACTCCGCTTCCCGAGCAGGTGCTCGCCTCGATTCGCAAAAACAAGGTCGCTCTCAAAGGTCCCATAACGACCCCGATCGGCAGCGGGTTTCGCAGCGTCAACGTGTCGCTCCGCCAGCAGCTCGACCTCTTCGCGCTCGTCCGGCCGATCAAGGCGTACAAGGGCGCGCGCAACCTGCGTGACGACCTCGACTTCGTCATCGTCCGCGAGAACACCGAGGACATTTACGCGGGCCTCGAGTTCGAGCTCGGCACGCCCGACTGCGAGCACCTGATCACCGAGATTTCAGGGTTGCTTAAGAAAACGATCCGGCCGGACAGCGGACTTTCGATCAAGTCCATCTCCGTGAGCGGGACCAAGCGGATCGTTGAATTCGCGTTCGACTACGCGCGCAAGAACAAGCGGCGCAAGGTCACCGCGGTGCACAAGGCGAACATCATGAAGCACACCGACGGGCTGTTCCTCGCGGTCGCACGTCAGGTCGCCGAGAAGAATCCCGACATCGAGTTCGAGGATCGCATCGTCGACAACATGTGCATGCAGCTCGTGCTGCGACCCAAGGAATATGACGTCCTCTGCTGCCCCAACCTCTACGGCGACATCATCTCCGACCTCGGCGCCGGCATGATCGGCGGCCTCGGGCTGGCACCTGGCGCCAACATAGGGACCAACGGCGCCGTGTTCGAGGCGACCCACGGGAGCGCTCCGAAGTACGCGGGCCAGAACAAGGTGAACCCGATGGCGGTGATGCTCTCGGGCGTGCTGATGCTGCGACACCTCGAGGAGGTGGCCGCCGCCGATGCGCTCGAGGGCGCGATCGCCCAGGTGATCGCCATCGGCAAGAACGTGACCTACGACCTCAAGGAGAAGCGCGGCGACACCACCGCGGTCGGCACCAGCCAGGTGGCCGACGCGATCGTCGCGCAACTGAAAGCGGGGGCTTGACAACACCACGAAGTCAGAGCCTTCGGCGTGACTTCGCGGAGACCCCTTGATAAAGGCGCTGACGAAGAAGCTCTGAGGCTCCGCCGGCTCTGGGAGGAGCACGTCCATCGCCCCTTTCCCGGGACGGGTGACGATCCAAGGCTCCAGGAAGTCGCCCTGTACTCGTCCTGGCTCGGGAGCATCGTCGAGGTGGCTCTGCTCAAAGGCGCGCTCGACCCCAACCACGCCGAGATGCTCAAGACGCGCCGGGCGGAGGGCAACCAGGTCCTGTTCCGGGCCGGCGGGGAACTGGGCGAACCGGTCCGCTCCTACGTAGCGCGCCTGATCACAATCGAAGACCTGCTGGCACAATTGCCGGTCAGATGAATAGACTCGCTTCCCCCCGTGGGGGGAGTCCGGCGCGAAGCGCCGGATGTGGGAACGGTGCCACCGGCATCCTGGTAGCGGCAGCACTCCTGCTGGCCGCCTGCAACAACGCCGCCGGCCCACTGGCCGGCACCACCGCCGCCACTGCGGCGCGCGCCCTCGTCGCCGCCCCGGACTTCTCCGACCAGCCATCCTTCGCCACCCGCACGGGCCGCCCGCCCGCCCTGAGTCTCCAGGAGCTCTTCCATCCGACCTACAACGTGCCCCTGGACCCGAGCAAGATCCGCACCCTCCTGGTGACCGGCGACATCATCCCCGCCCGCGGCGTGAACTATTTCGCCACTGTGAAGCACGACTTCCTTTGGCCGTTCCGACCGACGGCCGACTACACAAAGAACGCGGACATCACCTATGTCAACCTCGAGTCGCCGCTGTTTGCGGGTTGCCCCGTAAGTCCGGCCTCGAGCTTTACCTTCTGCGGCGACGCGCGATTCGTGGACGGGCTGAACTTCATGGGCGCCAAGGTGGCGAACCTCGCGAACAACCACCTGTCGAACTACGGTTCTGCGGGGATCACCGCCACCGACCAGCTGCTGCAATCGCACGGAATTCTGACCTCGGGGCTGGGACCCGTGGCCGTGATCGACGTGCGGGGGATCAAGTTCGGCTTCATCGGCTTCAACGGCGTCGGCCGGGCGATCGACCAGAACGCCGTGAAGGCGGGTATTGCCCGCGCCCGCCAGCTGGCCGACATCGTCGTGGTGCAGTTCCACTGGGGCAAGGAGTACGAGCGCCAACCCATACCGGACCCTGGCGTACCAACACCTGACGACCCGGTGAACATCGGCCACGAGGCGATCGACTGGGGCGCGGACATCGTGATCGGCAACCATCCCCACTGGTACCAGGGCGTCGAGGTCTACAAGGGCAAGCTCATCACGTACGCGCACGGCAACTTCGTTTTCGACCAGATGTGGTCGGAAGAGACGCGAGAGGGCGTCATCGGCACCTACACCTTCTACGGAACGCAGCTCGTCGCGGCGTCCTGGAAGCCCGTGCGCAGCTACGACTACGGCCAGCCGGTGTTCATGAACGCGAACGACTCTGCCTCAACCCTGCAGACCATGGAGGCCGCGAGCGACACGCTTGCAACGCGTTTGCACGAGCCGACCACGTCGCCGGTGCCTGCATATCCGCCGTCACTGCCTTACGCTCCTGAACATGCCCCGGCCTAGTCGACCGGTTAGAATCTCGTCCAACTAAAGCTCAGGGGGTCCCGCCGTCGCTGCTTACGTCCCAGAAACCGGGAGCTCGCGGACACGTGGCCGAGTTCGCCGCCGTCGAGACCGCGTCAGATTTCTGACTGCAGTCGGCCTTGTGTTGGGCCTGACTGCCGCCGGTGTCGTGACGACCGGTTTCATCGCGAAAGGCCGCACGCCGGTCAAGTTCAACCTCGAGCGCGCGACCGCGCCAGCGGCGGTGAGCTTCGACCATTTCAACTTCTCGAACTACTGGCTCGCCACGCATCCGCAGCCTGATCTCCCCATCCACGGCCAGGCTGCGTACCTGGTCGACCTCGACACGCGGATGGTGATGTGGGAGCGGGATCCCGAAACGACGCGTGCACCGGCCAGCCTCACGAAGCTGATCACCGCGATGGTCGCGGTCGACGACGCCGGCTCGCTCGACCGCGTGGTGGAGGTGACCCCCGGAGCGACGCAGGTCGTGCCGAGCGTCATGGGACTGTCGGCCGGCGAGCGCCTCACCGTGCGGCAGCTGCTCGACGGCCTGTTCCTCGATTCCGGAAACGACGCAGCCGAAGCGCTGGCGCAGGGGATCGTGCCGCGCGACAGGTTCATCAGGCAGATGAACCAGAAGGCCAAGAGCATCGGTCTGACCGGCAGTAATTTCGTCAACCCGAGCGGGCTCGACGCGCCGGGGCATGGGATGACGGCGCACGACCTGGTCCACACCGCCGCGTACCTCGACCGCTACTACCCGGAGCTGGCCGCGATCGCGGCGACCAAAGACATCGCCATCCCCGCGACCGCGGACCACAAGGCCTTCTACCCGCACAACCTGAACGGCATCCTGTGGAGCTATCCAGGCGCGACCGGCCTGAAGACCGGCCTGACTGACAACGCCGGCGGCTGCATGCTCGCCACGGCGACGCGAGACGGGCGCCACCTCATCGTGGTCGTGCTCAACGCCACGCTCCATTCGACCGCCGACGCGACGCTGCTGCTGAACTACGGCTTCAGCGTCCGCACCGACGCGTCATTCGGACCCTGGGCGACGGTGCCCGCCGCCAAATCCTAGGGCCGAGCAAACCCTAGACTTCCGGGCGTGGTTCGGCTCACTGGACTGACCGCGCTCGAGGTGCTGGACTCTCGCGGCAATCCCACCATCGCGGTCACGGCGCACACGGAGAAGGGGAGCGGGCGGGCGATCGTGCCGTCCGGCGCCTCGACGGGCGTCCACGAGGCCGTCGAGCTGCGCGATGGCGACCCTAACCGCTACGGCGGGAAGGGCGTGAAGAAGGCTGTGAGCCACGTCACGGGCGAGATCGCCCAGCGGCTGCACGGCTTCGACGTGATGGATCAGAAGGCTGTCGATCAGGCACTGATCGAACTGGACGGCACCCCGAACAAGGGCCGCCTGGGAGCCAACGCCATCCTCGGCACCTCGCTCGCGGTGGCGCACGCCGCGGCGCAGGCGAAGGGTGTGCCCCTCTACCGCCACCTCGGAGCTGAGGCCGCGACCACGCTGCCGCTGCCGATGGCCAACATCCTCAATGGCGGCGCTCACGCCGACACCTCCGTCGACCTGCAGGAGTTCATGGTCTGCCCGGTCGGCTCGCCCACGTTCGCCGAAGCCATGCGCGCGGTGTCCGAGGTGTACCACGCGCTGAAGCAGGTGCTCAATGCCCAAGGCCTTGCCACGGCGGTGGGTGATGAGGGTGGGTTCGCGCCCAGCCTGCGCTCCAACGAGGACGCGCTCAAGCTGATCGTGGAGGCGATCAAGAAGGCGGGCTACGAGCCGGGCCGCGACGTGGCGATCGCCCTCGACCCGGCCGCCAGCGAGTTCTATGCGGACGGCAAGTACACGCTGAAAGGGGAAGGCCGGTCGCTCGACGCGGCGGCCCTCGTCGGCCTCTACTCCGAATGGACCGCCCGCTACCCGATCGTGTCGATCGAAGATGGGATGGCGGAGGACGACTGGGACGGCTGGCGCCTGCTGACCGAACGGCTGGGCAGCAACGTGCAGCTGGTCGGCGACGACCTCTTTGTCACCAACGTCGCGCGGCTGAGGCAGGGGATCGAAAAAGGCGTGGCCAACTCGCTCCTCGTGAAGGTGAACCAGATCGGCACGCTGACCGAGACGCTTGACGCGATCGATCTGGCGCGCCACTCGGGCTACAGCTCGGTCATCTCGCACCGTTCGGGTGAGACAGAGGACACGACTATTGCCGACCTCGCGGTCGCCACCGGCGCCGGCATGATCAAGACCGGGGCGCCCGCGCGTTCGGAACGCCTTGCCAAATACAACCGGCTGCTGTCGATCGAGGCGGACCTGGGCGAGGCGGCCGTCTACGCCGGTCGTTCGAAGCTACGCTGACCGGATGAAGCCCCCGTCGCGCGCCGTGCACGCCGGCCGCGACCTCAAAGCTCGGAGCCCGCTCGCGCCTGACCTCAGCACCGCCGCGGTCCACGTGTACACGGACCTGGACGACTACGACGCGGTGGCGAGAGGCGAGCGCCCCGGGCACTACTACGGACGCAACTCGAACAGCAACCGCCAGATGCTCGAGCAGGCGGTGGCCGAACTCGAAGGCGCCGAGGCCGGGCTCGCCACGGCCTCGGGCATGGCAGCGCTGCACACCGCGATGCTCGCCCTGGCGCCGCGCCCCGTGACCATCGTCGCCTCGCGCGAGCTGTACGGAGGGACGATGGCGCTCCTGCGCCAGGATTTCGAGCCGGCCGGCTACGAGACCCATTTCGTCGACCTCACGGATCTCGACGCCGTGCGCCGGGCGATCGACGGTGCGGGCCTGGTGCTCGCGGAGACGATCACGAACCCGCTGTGCGCCGTGCCCGACATCGAAGCCATCGCTGCCCTCGCCCACGAACGTGGGGTGCCATTCCTCGTCGACAACACATTCGCGTCGCCGATCCTGTGCCGGCCGCTGGACCTTGGTGCGACGGCGGTCATGCATTCCGCCACGAAATACCTCGGCGGACACTCGGACCTCGTCGCCGGGGTGGCAGTCGGGACCGCGAAACTGATCAGCGCGGCGCGAGCTCGCTCCGTGCGCACGGGCACAACTCTCGGCCCGTTTGACGCCTGGCTGGCGCTTCGCGGCCTCAGGACGCTGGATGTGAGGATGCGAAGGCACAGCGACAACTCGCTCGCGCTGGCACGGGCGATGCAGACCATGACGGGCGTCGCGCGCGTCCACCATCCGCTGCTCGACGGCTCGCCATCATTCGCAGTCGCGACGCGCCTGCTGCCGCGGGGAGCAGGGGGGATGATGGCGTTCGACCTCGAGGGCGGGAGGCCCGCCGTGCAGGGCATGATGTCGCGCTTCGGGTTCGTCACCTTCGCCGCCAGCCTCGGCGGGGTCGAGACCACCATCTCCTACCCCGAGATCACCTCTCACCGATCGCTGACGCCACAGGAGCGCATCGAGCTGGGCGTGACGCCGGGGACAGTGCGTGTCTCGGTCGGGATCGAGGACGCGGACGACATCATCGCCGACTTCGCACAAGCGCTCGCCGCCTGATCCGTGACCGTCTACACCGCGCTGCAGCTGTTCGAGGCGCTCGTCGCCAGCGCGATCCTGCTCTTCGGCGTGCTCCGCAACTCGCCGACGATCGCGCTGCTCGGCGGCGGCTACCTGATCGGGAAAGCGATCCTCAACATCCTTGCGCCGGAAGGGGGCAGCGTGTACCGGCGATCGCTCATCGGCTACGCATTTGCGGCGCTATATGTCCTCGGCGGACTCGTGCTGGTCCACTTCCGCAGTTGAGACGCTTGGGCTAGCCAAGCTTGGGCTTAGCGAGCTTTCTATCCTGTTGAAGATGGCTCAGAACACCGTGACCGCGGGGATCACGCAGCTGATCGGCAACACTCCGCTGCTGCGGATCCGCATGTTCGAGCGGGAGTTCCCGCGGCTCGAGGTGTACGCAAAGGCCGAGTGGTTCAACCCGGGCGGCTCCG
Organism: Candidatus Dormiibacterota bacterium; assembly: GCA_003169845.1. Taxonomy (GTDB): domain Bacteria; phylum Chloroflexota; class Dormibacteria; order Dormibacterales; family Dormibacteraceae; genus Palsa-870. Next base: position 206,978 of record PNAG01000011.1, read on the forward strand.
TGAAAGACAGAGCCGCGCTGGCGATGATCGAGGACGGCGAGCGGCGCGGCGCCCTCACCCACGACAAGACGATCATCGATTCGACCTCCGGCAATACCGGCATCGCCTACGCGATGGTCGCCGCCGCCAAGGGTTATCGCGTCAAGCTGGTGATGCCCGCGAACGTGAGCGCCGAGCGCAAGGCGCTGATCAGCGCGTACGGATCGGAGATCGTCTACAGCGACGCGGGCGAGGGATCCGACGGTGCAATCCGGCTCGTGCGCGAGCTCGTGGCCGCCGACCCTGACAGCTACTTCTACCCGGACCAGTATTCCAATCCCGCCAACGCACGCGCGCACTACGACGGCACCGCGGTGGAAATCCTGCAGCAAACCGCCGGACGGGTCACGCACTTCATCGCCGGCCTGGGAACGACCGGCACCTTTGTCGGCACGTCGCGCCGGCTCAAGGAACACGATCCCTCGATCAGAACCATCGCGGTCCAGCCCGAGGACTCGTTCCACGGGCTCGAGGGGTTGAAGCACATTCCGACCGCGATCGTTCCCAGGATCTGGGACCCCACGCTCGCGGACGAGATCTGGGGCTGCCCCACCGAACCCGCCTACGACCTGGCCCGCGCTGCGGCGCGCACCGAAGGACTCTTGGTCGGGCATTCGAGTGGGGCTGTGCTGTGGGCGGCGCATCGGCTTGCAGAGACGATCGACGAAGGGGTGGTCGTCACCGTCTTCCCGGACTCTGGCGACCGCTACCTCTCGACCGGCCTCTACGGACGCAAGTAATGAAGATCAGCGCGCCGGCGGTCGACGCGGTGCATGCGCACGTGGCCGAGGGCTATCCCAACGAGATCTGCGGGATGCTGGTGGCGCCGAAGGGCACCCGCGCCGTGACAGAGATCAGGCGCGCGACCAACGCGAACACGGACCGGCCGCGCGACACGTATCAGATCGACGCGCGCGAGCACCGCGCCATTGAGAAAGAGTGCGACCGGGCAGGCCTGGACATCGTCGGGTACTACCACAGCCATCCCGACCACGCCTCGTATGCATCGATTCGCGACACCGAGCAGGCCTGGCCCGACTACTACTACCTGATCGTTTCGTGCATCGGCGGCGAGGTGAAAGAGGAGAAGGTCTTCTATCGCACCGACTGGGAAGCGAGACAGATGATCGAAGAACCTATCGAGGTCCTGGCCGGGTAGGTTTCGGTAGCCATCCTGTCGTTCAGGTCTAATTGACCTCGTGCCCCGCCCGATCGCTGCCATCGTCGGCCGCCCGAACGTCGGAAAGTCGACCCTCTTCAACCGGATCCTCGGCTGGCGAAAGGCCATCGTCGACCCGCAATCCGGCCTGACGCGCGACCGGCTCTACGGTGTCGCCGACTGGCGCGGCCGCGAGTTCACGGTGGTCGACACCGCAGGCCTGGACCTGGACAGCGCGAAGGACGAGTCGCAAGCGGCCATCGAGGCTCAGACCAAGGTTGCTATAGACCAGGCCCAGGTCATCGTTTTCCTGCTCGACGTCCGTGAGGGATTGACCCCGGTCGATCGCGAGATCGCCCAGCTGCTCCGGCGCTCCCGGCAGCGCGTGGTCGTGGCCGCCAACAAGGCCGACTCACATACAGAGCGCCACTTCGCCCACGAGATCCTCGAGCTCGGATTTGCCGAACCGTCTCTGGTGTCTGCCCAGCACGGCATCGGGATAGGCGACTTTCTCGACCGGGTGCTCGAAGCACTGCCGCCGCCTGAGCTCGATTCGCCCACCGAGGAAAAGGCCGACCGGCTGGCCATCATGGGGCGGCCGAACGTCGGCAAGTCCTCCCTGCTGAATGCACTCCTGGGCGACGAACGGGCGCTGGTCAGCCCGGTCCCGGGCACGACGCGCGACCCGATCGACACCGAGCTCATCTACGACGGGATCCCGGTGGTCCTGATCGACACGGCCGGCATCCGCCGCAAGTCGTCCAACCGCGACCAGATTGAGCGCTACAGCCTGATGCGCGGCATCCACGCCATGGAGCGTGCCGACACCGTGCTCCTGGTCATCGATGCGTCGGCCGGGGTGCTGGCGCAGGACCAGCACGTCGCCGGCTACGCGCTGGAGGCCGGCAAAGGGTTGGTGATCGTCGTCAACAAGATCGATCTTGTCGATTTAGCCGAGCGCAAGCCGGCCCACTGGCGGACCGTGCTCGGCAAGGACTTCAAGTTCGCCCCGTTCGCGCCGGTCGTCGCGGTGTCCGCCAAGACAAGGGAGGGAATCGGCGGGATCATCCCGGCCGCCCTCGAGGTGGTCGGCCAGCGCCGGATCAAGATGCCGCCGAACGAGCTGAACCGGGTGCTGCGCGAGGCGTTCCTATCGCACCCGCCGCCCAGCTTCAAGGGCCGCAGACTCAAGCTGGGCTACGCGACGCAGGCCAGCGGGGAAGCGCCCACGGTGGTGATGTTCGTCAACGACACCGGGCTGCTTCATTTCTCTTATCGGCGGTATCTCGAAAGAAAGATCCGCGACCGGTTCGGGCTGATCGGCAACCCCCTGAAGCTGGTTCTTCGTTCAGATACCGAAAAGCGTGCCGGCGCCACCCGCCAGGCGGTACGAACCGACGCCAAGCGCGGGAAGTAATCCCTCCTGCCCCGCTCGTATTACTCGCACAGTAAGGCCTGCCGAGCACGTGGCCAGCGCTCGAAGTTGCCGCCGAACTTGACATACGCCGCGACATCTTGGCCGGACGCCGCGAGCCATAGCTCGAAGGTCGAGTTTTGGTATCCGGTTGGCCGCGCGTCGCGAGGTAGGGTGATGCCGGTCGCAAAGGTCGACATCAGCTCCGGACCCAGGAAAGCCTGCGGGTTTCGGACATACCAGCGCGCGACCTGGACTGATGCGGCCGGATGGCCGAGCGGCCAGCCGAGGAGCAGAAAGTTGGAATTCTGCGCACCGCAGTGCTCCGCTCCGAAAAAATCCTGAATCACCTCACTGCTTACGGGGTGAGAATTCTTCACCCAGACGTCGGGATTGACCAGCCCACCCCCCAGCTTCGCGGTTGGGTTTCCGCTTGTACAGGACACCAGGCTGAGAGCCAACAGTCCAGCCGCGATCACCGCCCGAATCATGGTTTCTATAGTGTCTACCACCAGCGTTGGGCCAGGCCGCCTGGGCTGGGCCTGCTCGCCAGCGTCACCCGAGTGAGCTCAGGGGATCAGCACGTAGCCGGCCCGACTCTGGGTGACGGAGGTAGCCGTCCCTTCCCCCCAGGGGACGAGCCAGGGTGGGGGCGCGCGCGCTGCATTACATTTCGCTAATGTCCCGACGACACCCGTCTGACGGCGTGGTGATCTATTGATGGTATGGCCACTCAAATGAGCGCAAAAGTCCTGGTCGTCGACGACGAAGTTCACATCGTCGAGCTTGCTCGCCTGTACCTCACGCGCGAGGGATATGAGGTCGAGGGTGTCGGCGACGGCGCCCAGGCGATGGCCAGGTTTGGCCAGCTCAAGCCCGACCTGGTGATCCTGGACATCATGCTGCCCGGGACGGACGGGCTCACGATCTGCAAAGAGATCCGAAAGCAGAGCCAGGTGCCCATCATCATGCTGACGGCGCGGGACGAGGTCACCGACAAGGTGGTCGGACTCGAGGTGGGGGCGGACGACTACCTCACGAAGCCGTTTCACCCCCAGGAGCTGGTCGCCCGAGCCAAGGCCCTGCTCCGGCGGGCGCGCGTCGAACCCGACCAGCCCAAGGTCGTCCGCGCCGGCAAGCTCGAGGTGGACGTCGAGCGCCACGAGGTCCGGCACGGCAAGGCGAAAGTGCAGCTGCGGCCAAAGGAGTTCGACCTCCTCGCCCTGCTTGCCCGGCATCCCGGCCGCGTGTTCCAGCGCAGCGAGCTGCTCGACCTGGTTTGGGGCTACGACTTTCCAGGCTATACGCGAACCGTGGACGTGCACGTACAGCAGGTGCGCGAGAAGCTGGCGGCGGCGAGCATCACCGACCCGAGCATCCAGACCGTGTGGGGCGTCGGGTACCGGCTGGAGCTGGCAGCGAGCTGACTCTCCGACTCCGCCTCCTGGCCGCGGCCGCCGGCATCGTCGCCGTCAGCCTCCTCCTGGGCGGGTTGCTCACGTGGGTGCTCGTCCGCGACCTCGAGCTCCAGGGCGTCCAGGACCAGCTGGACAGGGCGGTCGGCCCGGCGGCCGTTCAGGTGAAGAACCTGGAATGCTTCACCCGACCGGTTGGGACGAACCCGGGCCCGGCGACCTGCCGCCTCGACATACCGGTCGATTTCGAGGACCGGTTGAACGCAGTGGTCGTGCCGGCTCTGGGCGGCAACCGCTTGCTCCTGCTCGACACGCAGGGCCGGATCGTCTACGACAGCGGCGGCACCGACATGTTCGTCACCGTGGTCCCGATCACGCCGTCCAAGCGCGTGGCGAACGTCGGCGAGGCGCGGACCACGCTTGGCGGCCAGCCGTATATCGCCGCGGGCGTGAAGATCGCGCCGGCGCGCGACCCGCTGGGTGCGACCTACGTCGTGGTGGCGCAGCCGCAGGCCTTTGCGGCCACCGCGGCCGCCGGCGACCTGGCCGGGCGCCTGCTCGAAGCGGGTGGCGCCGCACTCGTGGTCGCGATGCTGCTCGTGCTCCTCGTGAGCCGTTCGCTCACCGGGCCTCTGACACAGCTCGCCGGGGCCGCCGAGGACATCGCGGCGGGAAACTACTCCCGACGCGTCGGCATCCGCGGGAATGACGAGATCGGAATACTCGGTGCGGCCTTCGACCGCATGGCGGAGGCAGTCGAACGTGCTCGCAAGACGCAGCGCGATTTCCTCGCCAACGTGTCGCACGAGCTCAAGACGCCGCTCACGAGCTTGATTGGCTTCAGCCAGGCGCTGGTGGACGGCAGTCTGTGGAGCGAGACTGAGCGGACGCGGGCGGCAACCATCATTCACGAGGAGTCCGAACGCGTACTTCGCATGGCCCAGGAGCTGCTCGACCTCGCGCGCGTTGAGGGGGGCTCGATCTCGCTGCACATCACGGCGGTGGACCTGAGAGGCCAGCTCGAGCAGGAGCTCGAGATGATCCGGCCTCGCGCCAAAAAGCGCGGGCTCGAGCTGAACCTCGCTGCACCCAAGAGCATCGCGCCGGTGGCGGCCGACCCCGAGCGCCTGCATCAGATCCTCGACAACCTGCTCGACAACGCGGTCAAGTACGCGCCTGAAGGGACGCCGATTCGGATCTCGGCGCTCTCGAACATCTCTGGGGTGGAGGTGATCGTCGCCAATGCCACAGCCGCCCACAAGCCGGATTCCGAGAGGATGTTCGAGCGCTTTTACCGCGCCGACCCTTCGCGTTCGGCGGCCGCCGGCGGCGTTGGACTCGGTCTGTCCATCTCTCGGGAGCTGGCCGCTGCGATGAAGGGCAGGCTGTGGGCCGACTTCGACGGGACTGGAGACTTGCGCTTACACCTGCTGCTGCCGGCGGCGCGCAAGCCGGACGACGCGCACGTCGAGCCGCCGGCCGCCGCCGCGGAGCCCGTGTCTAAAGCAAGTTAGGCGCTGCGCGCGGCGAGCCGGCCAGGCGCACGCGCACCTGGATTCACACCAGGTCCACAACTCCGTCTCAGGGAAGCCCCAGCGGAGACGCGCAGCGTGTGATCTATGGTGCCACGTCAGCGCGTTTGGGCAGGCGTGGCGGGCATCGCGATCGTGGCTTTGGTGGCCATCGGCGCGATCGACGTCCAGGCCAAGCAGAAGGCGGTCACCTCCTCCGGCGCGCTCGCGACGTCCCCGACGACCGGCGTCAATCCAACCCTGGCGGGCACACGATCGAGCCAGGTTGGATCAAACGGGGCCGCAATGCTCGCACCGGTCCCTGCATCGGTGCGGGACGTCAGGCAGCTGGCCACCGCGCTCGACGTGGTGATCGCTTCCAGCGGCGCGTCGGTGGGTGTGACCCTGGTCGAGCTCGATGGCGTGGACCCGCTCGATTGGTCGCTGAACGGCGGCGAAGTCTTCACGGCAGCGAGCACCTACAAGCTGGCGGCGCTGATGCTCGAGGCGGAGAACATCGCCACCGGCAAGACGGACCCCAGCGGCATGGTTTGCTTTCAAACCGACGACTACGAGAGCGGTTGGTTCGACGACTATCAGGAGGGAGCCTGCTTCAGCCGGAACGAGCTGGCCGTGCGTGCAGGCATCTACTCAGACAACACCGCCGGCCACATGCTGGTGCGGGATGTCGGCGGCGCGGCCGTGATCGACGCGTGGGCCGCCTCGGTCGGAGCCACCAGCTCGCAGTTTTTCGTCGGAAACACGACCACATCGTCGGACCTTGCCGCGTTGTGGGAGGCCGAGGCTCAGGGCGACATGGGAGGCGCCGCGGCGCAGGCATGGCTCTATCCCATGCTGACCGGCACCCGGGCCGAGAGCGGCGTCCCGGCGGGGGTGGGTGGCGCAACGGTCGTGCACAAGACAGGGACCATCGACCTGGTGGAAAACGACGCGGCCCTGGTCACCTCCGGCCCCGATGGCGCTTACGTCCTGGTGGTGATGACCGACGGACTAGGAGGAACGGGCGGGTGGCAGGTCATCGCCGCCATCTCGGCGACCGTCTGGCAGTTCGAAGCGGCGCGGTCGCAGTAACCGAACCCGATCGCTAGCGGGCCGGAGGAACCACCAGAGTCACTGGGTTTTCGATCAGCCGCTTGACCTCGGCCATGAACTGCGCGGCGGTAGCTCCGTAGAAAACGCGGTGGTCGACCGTCAGCGTCATTCGCATGACCTTGCCGGGGACGATGCGTCCGTCTTCGACCACGGGAACGTCCTTGATCGCTCCGACGGCGAGGATCGCGGCCTCAGGTGGATTGATGATCGCCACGAACTCGTCGACCCCGAACATGCCGAGGTTGGAGATCGAGAACGTCGCGCCGCTCAGGTCGCCTTCGTTGGGACGCCCTGAACGGGCGCGCTCGATGACCTGCCGCGACTCGATGGAGATCTGGATCAGGTCCTTCGCGTCGGCGTCATGAACCACGGGGACCAGCAGGCCCATGCCCTGGCTCGGAGCGACCGCGAGGCCGATGTTGACCGCACGCTTCCGCTGGAAGCGCCCCTCGACCCACGAGCTGTTGACCTCGGGAAACTTCCTGAGCGCCAGCGCACAGGCCCGCACCAGCATGTCGGTCATCGTCACCTTGTCGGCGCCCGGGACCGACTCCTTGAGCTGCTGCCGCATGCTCACGGCCTCATCCACGCGAGCCTCGACCGTGACCGTGAACTCGGGGACGGTCGCCTTAGCCTCGGTCATCCGCCGCGCGATGGTCGCCTGCATCCGCGAGGGGTCGACGACCTCGACGTCCGGCCCGGCGGCTCGAGGGGCGGCCGCCGGGCGGCGGCGTTCCGCGGGCCTGCCCGTACCCGCCGCGGCGAGCACGTCCTCCTTGACGATCCGGCCGTCCGGCCCGCTGCCCTTCAGCGTTGAGAGGTCGACGCCCATCTCGCCGGCGAGACGCTTCGCCAGCGGGGAAGCCTTGATGAGGCCATCGCCCTTTCCGTCGGGACTGGGGCCCTCTGGTGCTCGCTCGTCAGGCTCTTCATCGACCTTTTCTTCAGTGACTTGTTCTTCAGTGACCTTTTCAGCGGGAGGTGGGGAGGAGGCCGCGGCGGCCTTCTTCTCTTCATCGACCTTTTCGGCGGGAGGTGGGGAAGAGGCCGCGGCCGTCTTCTCTTCGACCATCTGCGGCGGAACTTCGGCCTCTTTTGGCTTGGCGGGAGCAGCCTTGGCTTTCGCCGGCGCGGCGGACGCTTCCCCGATGGTCGCGATCGGAGCCCCGATCTTGGCCGGCACTCCCTGCTCGACCAGGATCGAGAGAACCCCGCCGCTCTCAGCTTCGAGGTCGAAGGTGGCCTTGTCCGACTCGACCTCGGCGAGCACGTCGCCCTGCTTCACCTCGTCGCCGGTCTTCTTCTTCCACTCGACGATGGTGCCTTCCTCCATCGTGTCGGAGAGCTTCGGCATATTTATATCAGTCATATTCCTTCTCCGGAAGATGAGCAACGGCGCTTGCCCGGCCGAAGGCCGGGTCGGCTTTGCCGACGCCGCGATGAGAGGAAACCATCTGGGTTTCCTCTCATATCCTTGACGTCAGGCATCGGTCTACTTACCCACGACGGCGCGGACAAGCTGCTTGATGTTCTCGCTCGTGGGGATCGACGCCTTCTCGAGCGGGAGGCTGTAGGGCATCGGCACCTGCGCGCCGCCCAGGCGCCGCACGGGTGCGTCCAGGTAGTCGAAGCAGCGCTCCGACACTCCGGCCGCGATCTCGGCCGTGACGCCGTAGGTTGACCAGCCCTCCTCGACCACCACGCAGCGGCCGGTCTTGCGCACCGACTCCACTATGGGCTCCCAGTCGATGGGCCGGATCGAGCGGAGGTCGATGACCTCGGCGTCCACGTCCTCTTCCTCCAGCTGCTTGGCCGCCTCGTGCGCGAGGACCGCCATCCTCGAAACGCCGACGATGGTCACGTCACTCCCGCTACGGCGGAGCGCCGCCTTGCCAAGCGGCGTCGTGTAGTCGCCTGGGGGCACGATGCCGCGCACGTTGTACAGGCTCATCGACTCGAGGAACATCACCGGGTTGTCGCTGCGAATCGCGGACTTCAACATGCCCTTCGCATCTTCGGGCGTGGTCGGAGCCACGACAAGCAGACCAGGGATCAGGCCGTAGATCACCTCAAGGCTGTGCGAGTGCTGGGCCGACAGCTGATGTCCCGCGCCCCCGGGCATGCGGATCACCATCGGCACCTTCGCCTCGCCGCCGAACATGTAGCGGATCTTGGCCGCGTTGTTGACGATCTGGTCGTAGGCGACGAGCGAAAAGTTGATGGTCATCAACTCGACAACCGGCCGCAGACCGAGCATGGCGGAACCAATCGCGCAGCCGACGATCACCTCTTCCGCGATGGGCGCATCCACGACGCGCTGGGCTCCGAACCGGTCGAGGAGACCCTCGGTGACGCGATAGGCGCCGCCGAACTTGCCGATGTCCTCACCGATCAGGTACACGCTGTCGTCGCGCTCCATCTCTTCGTTGAGAGCCTCGCGCAGAGCGACTCGGTAAAGCTTTTCGTCGGTCGCAGCCGGCGCCTGCGTGCGGGTTGCCATTACAGCGGGTCTCCACGGAGCTCGGGCCGGTTCTCCCACTCGCCCGCGTACGCGAACTTGTAGAGGTCTTCGGGCTTGGGATCGGCGCTCTCGTCGGCGTAGCGCACGATCTCCTGAACCTCGGCATCCACCTCCTGCCGGACCTTTTTGAAGTACTCCTCGTCGGCCAGTCCGCTCGTCTCGAGCTCGTGCTCGAAGGCGACGATGGGGTCGGCCTTCCGGAACTTCTCTTTGTCCTCCGCGGGGCGGTACTTGTCAGGGTCGACCACGGAGTGACCCTTGAACCGGTAGCACAGGGCCTCGATGAATCGCGGCTCGGAGTCCGCGCGCGTCTTTTCGACGATCTCGCTCGTCTTCAGCATCACCTCGCGCATGTTCATCCCGTCGATCTGGATCGACTCCATGTCATACGCGCAGGCCTTCTTGTAGATGTCCGCGACCGCCGAAGCGGCCTCGACGGGCGTGCCCATGCCATACCGGTTGTTCACGCAGAACCACACCACCGGGAGCTTGAAGACCTTCGAGAAGTTGAGCGACTCGTGGAAGGCGCCGATGTTGGTGGCTCCGTCGCCGAACATGCAGAAGACGACGTCTTTCTCTTTTCGATAGCGCACCGCCCAGCCGCCACCGACCGCGAGAGGCAGGTGTCCGCCGACGATTCCGTAGCCGCCCATGAAGCGGAGGTTCGAGTCGAACATGTGCATGGAGCCGCCGCGACCGTGCGACGTGCCGGCCTCCTTGCCGAAGAGCTCCGCCATCACCGCCTTCGGGTCGATGCCGCGCGCGATGGCGTGTCCGTGCTCTCGGTAGCTCGTGAAGATGTAGTCGTTCAGCTTGAGGGCGTGGATGCCGCCGACCACGGTTGCTTCCTCACCGATGTTCAGATGGCAGTAGCCGCCGATCTTCGCCTTGGTGTACTGCTCCTGCGCGCGCTCCTCGAACCGGCGGATGAGCTGCATCTCGCGGTGCAGGCCGAGGAGGAAGTCGCGGTTCTGCTTCGTCAGCTCGAGTACCTTCGGCGTGATCGAAGCGGGGGGTGGGGGAGTCTTGGATTTGACCGGCGCTGTCATCTGCTGCTCATGATTCTGAGCCTGCACCGCTTTACTGGTGGCCCCTTCCTCCGCCAGGGGGAGGGCTGGGGTGAGGGGAGACGGACGCCTGTTCGTGATGTGGATGGCTCTTCCCTGCGCGGCGAGCGCCGCCTCCATCAGCGATTCGGGCAGCGTCGGGTGCGCGTGGATCGTCAGGTCGATCTGCTCGAGCGTGAGCCCGTTCTGGACCGCCAGGGTCGCCTCGGCGATGAGGTCGGTCGCTCTCGGACCGATGATGTGCGCTCCGAGGAGCCGCCCCGTGCTCGCATCCGCGACGACCTTCACAAAGCCTTCGGGCTGGCCCAGCGTCAGCGCGCGGGCGGATGCGGTGAACGGGAAGCGCCCGACCTTGACATCGAGCCCCTTCTCCTTCGCCTCCTTCTCACCAAGCCCGACGTGCGCGATCTCCGGGTCGGTGTAGATGCAGTTGGGCGCCGCATGGTAGTCAGGAGTCCGGTTACCGCCGCCGACGATGTTCTCGATCGCGCACACGCCCTCGTAGGACGCAACGTGCGCGAGCATGATCCCGCCGATCACGTCTCCGATCGCCCAGATTCCGTCAGCGCTCGTGTGCAGGTGCTCATCCACAACGACGCGCCCGCGCTCGAGCTTGACGCCGGCCTTCTCGGCTTCGAGACCTTGCGTGTACGGCACCCGGCCGACCGCGAGCAGAACCTGGTCGGCATCGATCGAGCCGCCCTCGCCGCCCGACGAGAATCGCACCTGCAGGCCGCCCTTGTGCTTGCCCACCTCTTCCACCTTGGCGTCGGTGTGAATCTCGCCCCCGAGTCCCGCGAGGTGCTTGCTGTAGACGGTGACCAGGTCGGCGTCGACCATCGGAAGGACTTGTGGCAGCATCTCGAAAACCGTCACCTTGGTGCCGAGCGCCGCGAACATCGCAGCGAACTCCATGCCGACCACGCCTCCGCCGATGATGGCGAGGCGGCCGGGAATGTCCTTCAGCTCCAGGATCTGGTCGGAGTCGATCGTGTGCTCGGCGCCCTTGAGCGGTATCCGGGCCACCGCCGATCCCGTCGCGATCACGATGTCCTTGGCCTGGATCCGCTCGCCGGAGACGTCGACGACGCCTTTCCCGGCCAGGCAGGCGGTGCCGCGGACCACGGTCACGCCGCCCGCCTTGAGGAGGCCCTCGACGCCCTTGACGAGCTTGTCGACGACTTCGGTCTTCCGTCCCAGGGCTGCCGACCAGTCGAGGACGATCTTGTCGGACACCACGCCAAACGGGGCGCCCGCCTTGGCCAGGGTGTAGAGCTCGGCGGACTGCAAAAGCGCCTTTGTCGGGATGCAGCCGCGGACGAGGCAGGTGCCGCCGACGCGGTCGCGCTCGACGACCGCCGCCCTGGCGCCCAGCTGTGCCGCGCGCAAGGCGGCCACGTAGCCGCCGGGCCCGCCTCCGATCACGACGACGTCAAAGGAGTCAGCCATATAGCTCCTATCTATACGATGTATCGAAGGAAATTATGCCGCGAACCGCAAATGCTTCCCTCGGGGCCATCTGAGAAGGGGGGGAGTCCCCCCTTTGAGGCGCGGGTGACTGGCAAAGCCAGTCGCCGGCGCACCCGCCTGCGAGGTATCGAAGGAAATTATGCCGGTGGAGCCTTTCTGCCCGCGCCGTTGGGGCTGTAGCGGTTGACGATTGGCAGCCTCCGGTCGCGGCCGAACGCCCGCGGCGTGATCTTCACGCCCGGCGGCGCCTGCCGGCGCTTGTACTCGCTGCGGTCGACCAGCTTGATCACCCTGGCGACCGTCTCCGGACGGTGGCCCGCCGCGACCAGCTCCTCGGGGCTCTGGTCCTCTTCGACGTAGCCGCGCAGGATCGGGTCGAGCTCCTCGTAGGGCGGGAGGCTGTCCAAGTCCTTCTGGCCGGGCTTCAGCTCGGCCGACGGCGGCTTGGTCAGCACGCGCTCGGGGATGGCCGGGCTCAGCGAGTTGCGGTAGCGGCAGAGCTCGTAGACCGTGGTCTTCATGATGTCCTTGAGCACCGCGTAGCCGCCCGCCAGGTCGCCGTACAGGGTCCCGTAACCGGTCGCAAGCTCTGACTTGTTGCCGGTGCTCAGCACGATGTAGCCGAACTTGTTCGACAGCGCATAGAGGATGGTGGCGCGGATCCGCGGCTGCAGGTTCTCCTCTGCCACACCTGGCTTCGTGCCCTTGAACACCGGAGCCAGCACCTCTTCGAAGCCTCGGTGCGGCGGCTCGATGGAGTAATCCTGGAGCTGGATGCCCAGCAGCTCGGCCACGAGCCCGGCGTCCTCCAGGCTCTCGGCCGACGTATGGCGCGACGACAGGCGTACACCGATCACGTTCGCCGGGCCCAGCGCGTCGCTGGCGATGGCCGCGGTCAGCGCGGAGTCCACGCCGCCGGACAGCCCGATGACGACCTTCTCGAAACCCTGCTTTCGGATGTAGTCGTGCGTAGCGAGCACGACGGCCGTGTAAATCTCCGCGGCACCTTCCAATGGCGTCGCGATGCGCGAAGAGATGGGTGGCCCGGCCGCGCGAGCGGCGGACCGTGGTAGGGGCACCTCGCTCACGACCAGCTCGAGATGTTCCGCTCCTTCGGCCTCGTGGCGGATCTTCTCCAGCGGCCGCACCGCCCGAGCAGCGTCGATGTCCAGGTCGCATATGAGCAGGTCTTCGACGAATGACGGCGCATGCGCCAGCACCTGTCCGCGCGGGCCGAACACGACGCTGTTGCCGTCGAAGACGAGCTCGTCTTGCCCGCCGACGGTATTGACCCACGCGACGAACGTGCCGTAGTTCGTGGCACGCTCCGCGACCATCGCCTCACGAGGCGCGCGCTTGCCGGCGTGGTATGGCGAGCCGTTGATGTTGATCAGCAGCTCGGCTCCCTGATGCGCCTCCCAGGCCATGGGCCCGGACGGGTACCAGCAGTCTTCGCAGATTGACACTCCGATCCGCACGCCGTCGAGCTCGAGCATGGGGCATCGATGGCCGGGCTCGAAGTACCTCTGCTCGTCGAACACCCCGTAGTTCGGGAGGAAGACCTTGTGATACACGGCTTTCAGCTCGCCATCGTGCATGACCGCGGCGGCGTTGAATGTCGCTCCGTCGTCGTCCACGAATCCGACGACCGCCGTGATTCCCTTCGTCGCTCTTGTCACCCGTGCGAGCTGTTCGAGGTTGTCGCGCACGAACGAGCGCTTCAGGACCAGGTCTTCCGGGGGGTATCCGGTGAGGACCAGCTCGGGAAAGCACACGAGGTCGGCGTGCTGCTCTCGCGCGCGGCCAATCCAGTCGATGACGAGGCGGGCATTGCCTTCGAGATCCCCGACGACCGGGTTCACCTGCGCCAGCGCGACCCTCAGCGATTGCCCCATGCAATCAATTTTGATCTCCCGCCCTGGTGAGTGTCCCGCTCCCCAAGTTCCTTGGATCTTCGCGGCCTAGACGGGCGGGCGCCTACGGCGCTGAAGCCTGCGTCAAGGGGCCCGGCGCCGCGTCGTCACGCATCTACGATGCGCTCCTAGCGGCGCCACCCTTTCCTTGGCTCCGCCCGTCGATGCCGCGAATATCCGGCGGACCTCAGGGAGCGAGACACTAGCATTGGGGCTGCTTGGGTTACTTCGATCGTCTGCGCGCGCTCTCGACGGATCGCAACACGCTGCTGTGCGTCGGTCTCGACCCGGACCCGGAAAGGATCGAGGGCGGCGCCGCCGGTGCGCTCCGGCACTGCCAGGAGGTGGTCCGCCAGACCGAGGAGCACGCGTGCTGCTTCAAGCCGAATAGCGCCTTCTGGGAGCAATACGGTCCTGATGGCTGGACCGCGCTGATGGAGCTGCGCCACGAGGCGCCCAAGACGCCCTTCCTCTTCGACGGCAAGCGAGGTGACATGGGCAACACCATGCAGGCCTATGCCCGGACGGTCTTTGGGACTCTCGCAATGGATGCGGCGACGGTCAATCCGTATCTCGGCTCGGATTCGATCGAAGAGTTCACGCACTATGGCGACCGCGGAGTCTATCTGGTGTGCCGCTCGTCGAATCCCGGGGCGGCGGACCTGCAGCACCTGGAGGCGGCGGGAAGGCCGCTGTATCTGCATGTCGCGGAGCTCGCCGAACGCTTGAACGACAAAGGGAACGTTGGACTTGTGGTCGGGGCCACGGCGCCCGCGCAGATCGCCGAGGTGCGCGGCGCAACCGACCTGCCGTTTTTGATCCCGGGCGTTGGTGCGCAGGGCGGCGACATCGAGGGCTCGGTGCACGGAGCGTGGAATGGTGATCCGGCCTCATGCCTGGTTTCGGCGAGCCGCAGCATCCTGTACGCGAAGAGCCCAGGCCGCGAGGCCGAGAACTTGAGACGCCAGCTAAATGCAGCGGCGGGCGCTCGGGCGTGAGCGATTACCCCACGAAAAATCCCCACGAACTCCGAGTGTTCCCGCCGTGAGTTCGCGGGGACCCCTTGACGAGCGTAAGCACACCGCGCGCCTGGTCCTGACCGGTCACATCATCGATTCGATGATCCTGCCCCAGGTGATGGACATGGTCATGGACCTGGGCGGCAACTTCACGATCGAGGAGCTCAAGGTCGGCCAGCACAAGACCGACCCGTCCATCTGCCGCATGGAGGTGGCCGCAGGCTCAGCCGAGGAGCTCGACCGCATCGTCCGGCAAGCTCGAGCTCTTGGCGCGACCGCCGAGTCGGAAGAGCCGGCTCGTACCGAGAAGGTCACGAAAGACGGGGTTTTTCCGGAGGGCTTCTACTCGACGAGCAACCTGCCCACCGACCTGCTCATCGATGGTCAGTGGATACATGTCGACAACATCGAGATGGACTGCGCGATCGCGGTTGATCGCAAAGCGGCCCGCGCCTGGTGCATCGTTTTCCAGGCAGCCAAGCCCGGAATGGACGTGGTGGTTGGACACCAGGGCGTGCGCGTGACGCCGCTGGAGCGATCGCGCCAGACCGAGATCTTCAGCTTCATGGGCAGCGAGGTCTCGGCCGAGAAGCCGAAGAAGGTTCTCATCTCAGCCATCGCGGACGAGATGCGCCAGATCCGCGCCGGAAACGGCCGGATTCTCGTCGTCGCCGGCCCCGGAGTAGTTCACACCGGCGCAGGCGTCTACCTTTCGCGACTCATCGAGCTGGGCTTCGTCCAGGTTTTGTTTGCGGGCAACGCGCTCGCGGTTCACGACGTCGAGGTCGCGCTGTTCGGCACGGCGCTCGGCGTGAACATCGAGAGCGGGATGCCGATCGAGCACGGCCACGAGCACCACATGCGAGCGATCAACCGCGTGCGCGCCGCGGGGGGGTTGAGGCAGATGGTCGAGAGCGGCCAGCTGAAATCCGGCGTGATGAAGTCGGCGATCGAGCATGGTGTCGAGATCGTCCTGGCGGGATCCGTCCGGGATGACGGGCCGCTGCCCGACGTCGTCACGGAGATGGTCGAGGCGCAGCGGCTGATGCGCGCGGCCCTGCCGGGCGTGCGGCTGGCATTGATGCTCTCCACCATGCTGCACTCGATCGCAACCGGCAACATGCTGCCCGCCGGGGTGCGGACGGTTTGCGTTGACATCAACCCCGCGGTGGTCACCAAGCTCGCGGATCGCGGCAGCTGGCAGTCGATCGGTTTGGTCACGGACGTGGAATCGTTCTTGCGCGAACTGGCCCAAGTCATAGAAACTGGTGCCCATGGGTAAAGGACGCGACAAGCAGGGACGGGAAGCCAAGAAGAAAAAGAAGCCGAAAGGCGCGGCGGCCCAGCCGGCCGCCGACCTTCAGTTCCGGCACCACGCCGTGGTGACGACCCCGGAACCGCCGGCCAAGACGGAGTAGCCACCGGGCTCTCAGGCGCGGGCGGCGGGTCCTTGGGTTTCGCGTGGCCACATGCGCGCCGCCGCGAGAAGCAGGAAGAGGCCGAACACGCCGCCCAGGGTCCTCTGAGGCAGCCACAGCGCCAGAGCGGACCCGGCCACGGCCGCGGGCACTCCGGCGGCCCCCATCCAGGCCGCAGCCTTGAGGTCGACGTCGCCGCTGCGGTGGTGGGTGAGCGCTCCGATCGCCGAGGTGGGGAGGACGGCGACTAAAGACGTGCCCTGGGCGATGCGCTGCCCGATCCCGAAACCCAGGCCCAGCAGCGGGACGATCAGGGTTCCACCGCCCACTCCGGTCAGGCCGCTCGCGATGCCGACGACGACACCGCCCGCCGTGATCACCGCGTAGCTCCATGGCGATAACGCGGTGATGGCCGTCGCGGCCAGGTGTGGCGCTGCCCCGACAAGCGCGTCGTAGACCTCTTTCACGCCGACGCCAACGAGGAGGATCGCGAAGATGATGCTGAGCGTCCTGTCGGAGATCCGGCGCGCGGCGAGGGAGCCTCCGAAGGCCCCGGCGACGCCGCCAACGGCCAGGAAGAAGGCGACCCTCAGATCAGTCTGCGGTGAGCGTGCACCGAAGTAGTAGGTGGCGGCGGCCACGATCGCGATGGGCAAGATCGCCGCCAGTGAGGTGCCTGTAGCGCGGTGTTGGCTGCGGTGGGCCCAGATGACCTGCAGCGGCACCATGACGAAGCCGCCGCCGACCCCCAGCAATCCGCCGGCCAATCCTCCGATGGCTCCGATCGCGGCGTCGATCCTTCTGTCAGACGATTCCACGATCAACCGGGCCCCTTCGCCCCCCACCCGGCGCTGCGCGCCACCCTCCCCCTACGGAGGAGGGACCGGCTCATGACAACCGGCCTACGTACAGATTCACCACTTCCTCATCGTCCAGCAGCTCCTGGCCTGGGCCTTCCAGGCGGTTCTCTCCCAGCACGAGCACGTACGCCCACTGGGCGTGGCGGAGAGTCTCGCGAGTGTTCTGCTCGATCACGAGGACTGCAACATTCGTCGAGCGGATCTCCTCGATGCGTTCCCAGATCAGGCCCTGGAACTTGGGCGCCAGCCCCGCGCTGGGCTCGTCGAGGATGAGCACGGCCGGATCGACCATCAGTCCGCGAGCCAGGGCCAGCATCGTCCGCTGGCCGCCGCTCAGTGTGTGCGCCTTGCGCTGGGAGGATGCGGCCAGGTCGGGGAACAGCTTGAACAGCTCCTCGATCCTCTCGCGGACGCCGTCCTTGCGGCTGTAGCCGCCCATGTCCAGGTTCTCGCGAATCGTGAGCTCGGGAAAGACGTTCGCCACCTGCGGCACGTAGGCGAGGCCTTTGCTGACGAGCTTTTCGGCCGGGAGTCCCGTGACGTCCGCGCCCTTCACCTTGACAGAGCCTTCGGTCGGGCGGATGAGCCCCGCGATCGCCTTCAGGAGCGTTGATTTGCCGGCCCCGTTGGGTCCGACGATGGCGGTGATGGCGCCGCGTCTGGCTTCGATGGTGACGCCTGAGATTACTGGCGGGCCTCCATATCCGGCGGTCAGCTTTTCGACCTCGAGCACTGGCGCTGAGGCGCCGGTTGCGGGCTTAGTCCCCTCACCCTCGCCCTCTCCGCGATGGGGAGAGGGGACTGCTTCCATCACTGCTTCACCACCTCGCCCAGGTAAGCGTCGATCACGTCCCGGTTTGAGCGCAGTGTCTCGAATGGTCCTTCGGCGATCACCGTGCCCTGTGCCATCACGATGACGTGCTGGGTTACGCGTTCGATGAAGGGCAGGTTGTGCTCGACGACGATGACGGAGGTACCCGACGCGATGAACGCCTCGATCGCCACCGCCATGCGCTCACCCAACACCGGGTTGACGCCGCCCATCGGCTCGTCGAGGATCACGAGCTCCGGCTGGGCCATCCGGATACGGGCAAACTCGACGAGCCGTTTCTGGCCGCCGCTGAGGTTTCCGGCGCGCTCGTTGCGGAGCTTCGCCAGGCCGAACTCGTCCAGGATCTCGCGGGCTCTCACAAGCTCGTCCGCGGCTGTGCCTCGCTGCGTCAGGCCCAGGCCGACGAGACCGCGCAAGAACCCTTCGCGGCCCGCGTCCCAGCGAGCCATGACGACGTTTTCCAGGACCGTGAGCCCCGGCCATTCCCGCGGCGCCTGGAAAGTCCGGATCAGCCCCAGGCGGGAGATGACATGGGGGGGAAGGCCTTCGAGCGCCCTGTCCTTGAAGATCACGGTTCCCGTGTCTGGCAGCTTGAACCCGGAGATGAGGTCGATCGCCGTGCTCTTGCCGGCACCGTTAGGCCCGATCAGCCCGGTCACCTGTCCCGCCGGCGCCTCAAACGAGCAGTCTTCCACCGCGTAGACGCCACCGAAGTGCTTGGTCAGCCCGCGGACCGCGAGCGCCGGTGGCCTATCTAATGTTTTGGACGGTGCGTTCAAACGGGTCGCGCGTCGGGTTCGAGTTTCGGTTGGGCGTCCACGTACCGCCGCTCGGGAAGCAAACCCTGCGGCCTGAACCGGAGGAATAGGACCAGCACAAGGCCGATGATCACGCCGCGCAGCGCGAGCACGATTTGCGGATGTCCGGGTACCTCGGGCAAAAAGCGCGTTGATTCCTGGACGATGAGTCCCATGATGAAGACTCCCAGGGCGACGCCCCAGATGTTTCCGCGCCCGCCGACCAGGACCGCCGCGTAGAGGACGATGATCTCGACCGGCGACCATGCCGAGGGGTTGAACGCGCTCAGGTACGCGACGAAAAGCGCTCCTGCGAAGCCGCCCACACCCGCGCCGAGCACGTAGCCCTTCAGCTTCAGCCGGTAGATGTCGCGCCCGAAAGCGGCCGCTGCACGCTCATCCTCTCGCAGCGTGCGCAGCGCCATGCCGAAGCGGCTGCCCGAGATGCGCCACATGAACAGGAAGACGAGGACGAACAGGACCAGGCACAGGCCCATCAAGAAGTACTGGTACGACTGGTAGTCGAGGCCGAACCAATCGCCCATCGGGTCGAAGAGACCGGAGAGGCCGTTGTAGCCGTCGAAGAGCGGGACGTACTGGCCGGCGAGGACGTACATCACGTAGACGGCGCCCAGCGTGACGATCGAGAAATAGATGCCGCGAAGGTGGCGCAGCGCGATCGACCCGACCACCAGGCTGACCGCCATCGAACAGAGGACCGCGATCACGACCGCCAGGGGATAGGGGAGGGTCAGGCCCAGGATGTACTGAGCCGGCGCGACGGCCGGTCCGATGGTGAGGACGAGCGTCATGTAGGCGCCGACCGCGATGTAGCCGTAGTACGCGAGGTCGAAGTCACCCGACCATCCCCAGATCACATTGAGGCCCAGGGCCATGATTCCGAAGATGGCGCCCTCGGTCAGCACAGAGACGAGGTAGGCGCTCATTCGAAGACCGTCCGCCGCGCGTTGGTGAACAGGCCCCGCGGCCGGACCAGGATCACGATGGCAAGGAGCGCGAAGGCGAACGCGAGGTTGTAGCTGGCGCTGATGTAGCCTCCCGCAAACTCCAGGATGATTCCCACCAGCACCGCTCCGATCATGGTGCCGAAGGCTTTGCCGAGGCCTCCGGCCACGGCGGCCGTCAGCGTGATCAGGAAGAAGCTGAAGCCGAAGTAGGGGTTGAAGGATCCGACGCTCTCGGCCAGGATGAACCCGGCGTAGCCGGCGATCAGGCCCGCGAGAAAGAAGGTCGCCGCCGCCACCCGGGTGGCGTTGATGCCGGTGACGCGCGCGAGCTCGCGGTTTTGCGATACCGCGCGCAGAGCCTTGCCGAACTTCGTCCGCGAGATGATCAGGTAGAGCACAAAGGTGATCGCGATCGCCGAAGCGATGATCTGCAGGTCGAGCGGGGTGAGCAGGAAAGGTCCCAGGTGCATGGGCGCGCCGGGATCGAGCGTGTAAGCGACGTTAGCGGCGCCGAAGAAGATGACGAGCGTGTTCTGGATCACGAATGACATCCCGAGCGTCGCGATGAAGATGATCGTCGGAGTCGCGCCAAACCGGATGAACGGTCCGATGACGGCCGAGTGCATCGCGAGCGCCGCGAATCCCCCCGCGAGGGCGGCGCCGATCGCCGCGGCGACGGCGCTCCCCGTCCGCTGGTGCACCAGGTACGCCGCGTAGGCTCCCACGGTAAGGATCTCGCCGTGCGACACGTTCGCGACGTTCGTCACCGCGTACTGCAGCGTGAACGCGACGGCGGACAGGGCGAGGATCGACGCTGTCACCAGCGCGAACCCAAGCGTCAGCAGCGCCTCGTTCACGCCCTAACCATCCCTTGATATGAGAGGAAACCTAGGTTTCCTCTCATGACTCTTTTTCCTGCAGGTTTGGATTTTTCTAATTGGTTTCTCCCCGCGACGCACGGTGGCATTACAAGCAGGCCGGGGGCGGCCGGAATGAATCCGGCCTACGAGCGACGCTTGATATCGATTTATGGTGCGCCCGCTACTTTTCGACGGGATGACCCTCGGCTTCGGCCTTACGGCGTGGCGGCGGCCAGGTCCGCGGCGGACAGCACCTGGATCTGCACCTGCTGGCCGGTGCCCGGGTCCTGCTGGAAGGCAGCGTAAGGCCCGAACACGTTGTGGTACTGGTTGTAGTCGAGCGGACCGCTGGCGCCTTCGTAGTTGATCTTCGTGCCGGCCTTGATGAGGTCGTAGCAAGCCTTGTACGTGTAGCACTGCGTGCCGGGCGGATTGCTCACGGTGCCCAATGCCGCGTTGATGTCAGGCCCATTGATGCTGTTGGCCTTGTCGATCGCCAGCGCCTGGCTGATCACCGAGTCGTATGCGTAGTTGGCGTTGGCCAGCGGTTGCTGGTTCGCGCCGATGACAGCGGCGAACTGCTTGTTGAACTCATCCGCGGCGGCGCCCGACACCGACGTGCCGTAGACCGAGATGAGGTGGTCGTGCGCCACCTGGTACGTGATCGCCTTCAGATAGTCGTCGCCGCCGGTGACGTCAGTGCCCACGAACGGGATGGCGAGGTTGTTGAGGTCTTTGAAGTTCTTGAAGAGCACCGCGGCAGTCGCCGCGTCGGTCTGCGTGAAGATCACATCGGGGTTGGAGCTGATTACATCCTGGACATTGGTCCGGTAGGACGTCTGGTCGGGGGCGATGGTGATGCTCTTCACGACCTTGCCGCCGAGCTTCGTGAAGGTATTGGTGATCGGCGGCGGGAACGTCTGCGCCGCGATGTCGGAGTAGAAGACGAGAGCCGCGTTTCGGTATCCCTTGTTGTAGGCGTACAGCGCCATCGCGACTCCGAGCTGCGAGTCGGAGGGGCTGTCCCTCCAGAGATACGGGTTGGCATTCTTGTCGAACAGGGTGCTGCCGCCCTGGAACTGGGTCGGGATCTTGGCCGACGACACGATCGGTGCGACTGCGTTGATCTCCTGGGTTTCGGGGCCGATGATCCCGACCACGTTGCTGGCGCCGAGCAGCTGGTGGACCGCGGGCACAGAGTCGGCCTCGTCGCACTGCGTGTCGGCGTGGTTGATCTGCAGCTGCTGGCCGAGGATGCCGCCGGCGTCATTGATCGCCTTCTGAGCCACCTGCGAGCCCTGGAGCATGGCCTGGCCGAGGCTCGCGAGGGTGCCGGTGAAACACGACAGCACGCCCATGGTCACGGGTCCGGTGGGCAGCTTGCCGGAGGAGCTGGAGCTGCCGCCGCACGCCGCGATCACGAAGATCGCAGCGACGGAGGTCGCCACCATGCGCCAGGTACCTACGTTTCGTCGGTTGACGGTCATGACGTCCCTCCAGGCCCAAAGGTCAGCCGGTTCCGGGCGAGATTAGTCCAGGCCCGAACCGTTGTCAATGGTTGGACCATTAGACCTATTTGACCTTGACTGATAGACTGCCCGAGATGGGCGCGACGTCCACCACAGCGCTTCGCCCGCTCGAGCGCAGCCGCCGCCTTTACGAGGACGTCGGCGAGCGGCTTGGCGAGTTCGTCCGGGAGTCGGGCATGGCGCGTGGCGACCAGTTCCCGGCGGAACGCGAGCTTGCCCAGCGGCTCCACGTCAGCCGGACCTCGGTGCGCCAGTCCTTCGTGGTGCTTCAGGCCCTGGGCTTTGTCGACGTCCGCCACGGAGAGGGTGTGTTCCTCCGCCGGACACGCGGCTTTGGGGAGTCTCTGGCCAAGCTTCTCGAGCGCCGGCGGCGCCTGCCAGACGTGCTGGAGGCCCGTGAGGCGCTCGAGGTCAAGCTCGCGGAGCTCGCCGCGGCTCATCGCACCCCGGACGATCTCGAAGCCATGAGGACTGCGCTCGCGCAGATGGAGGCTGAGATCGGCACGGGCGGCTTGGGCAATGAAGGCGACGCGGCTTTTCACCATGCCATCGCGCTGGCGGCCCGCAACCAGGTCCTGCTCCACCTGATCGACGCCATGGCCGAGGTCATCCAGGAAAGCCGGGTCGAATCGCTCAGCGAGCCAGGGCGCCCACTGCGCTCCCTTGAAGCGCACCGCCGCATCCTTGCCGCCATCGAATCAAAGAGCACCGCCCTCGCCGCCGAGGCGATGCGCCTCCACCTGCAAGTCGTGGCCGACGTTTCGCTCCTGCGATGGCAGCCGGAACCCCTGGAAGATGTCGACACCCGCGCCTGAGCGACCGGCGGAGTTACACCCGAAAACGCCGGAGGTGTGCCTCAAATGTGGCGCGCCACTCAACGCACTGCGCGTCTGCACCTCGTGTGGCCACCACGCCACGCTGACGTCAGCTCAAAGAATCGAGCAGCTCACGGATCGCGGCACATTCGAGGAATCCGAGCGGCATATGTGGTCGGGGAACCCGATCCACTTCTCCGCCGGCGCCGAAAGCTATGACAAGCAGCTCGCCAAGGCGCAGGCGGAAACCGGGCTCCTCGACGCCGTGGTGACCGGAAGGGCGAGGGTGATGGGCATCAACGTCGTCATCGTGGTCTTCGACTTCCGGTTTCTGGGCGGCAGCATGGGCACCGTCGTCGGCGAGAAGGTTGCGCGCGCATTCGACGCTGGGCGACGGCAGCGACTGCCGGTGATCGTCGTGTGCTCGTCCGGCGGTGCGCGAATCCAGGAGGGCATGGTCGCGCTGTTCCAGATGGCAAAGACAACCCTCGGTGCGGCGCGCTTGCGCGAGCAGGGAGTGCCGCTGCTGACCGTCCTCGCGGACCCGACAATGGGTGGAGTGCTTGCCTCGTTCGCCAGCCTCGGCGATGTGATCCTGGCCGAGCCACACGCCCGGATCTCGTTCGTGGGACCGCGTGTCCACGAAAAGGCAATCGGCGATGCAGTCCCGCCCGGAACTGCGGAATTCGCGTTCCAACACGGCACCATCGACGCCATAGTGGAGCGTGAGAACCTGCGCCCGACGCTTGGCCATCTTGCCGCTCTGCTGCGCCCGCATCAGGCTGTTCGCACCAAAAAACCCGCGGCACCAAGACTCGTGCCGCTGGCCGGTTCCGGCCGGTCGGTTTGGGAAACCGTCGAGCTGGCCAGGCACCCGGCGCGGCCGACGGGCCGCGACCTTGCCCGCCGCATCTTCCAGGATGCTTTCGAGCTGCACGGCGATCGGAGTGGGGAAGATGACGACTCCTTCATGGCCGGGATCGGAACGCTCCAGGGCCGGCCCGTCGTGGTGGTCGCGCAAGATCGCCACAGCGCAAACGGTGGCCGGGCGCGACCGAGCGGCTACCGCAAGGCTCAGCGCGCGTTCACGCTCGCCGAGCGTTTTTTTCTGCCTCTGATCACCCTGGTCGATACGCCCGGGGCGGCGACCGATGCCGAGGCAGAGGCCGGTGGGATCACGGGCGCGGTGGCCGAGTCGCTGGCACGGCTTGGGCGGTTGCGCACCCCGGTCGTCAACGTGGTCGTCGGTGAGGGCGGCAGCGGCGGAGCGCTGGCGCTGTCAGTGGGAGATCGCCTGCTCATGCTGGAGAACGCGATCTTCTCCGTGATCGGACCTGAGGCTGCGTCGACGATTCTCTATCACGATGCCGACCACGCCCACGAGCTGGCGGGACAGCTGAAGCTGACGGCTCGGGATCTGTTCGGACTCAGACTCGTCGATCGCGTCGTCGCGGAGCAGCCGGCGGGGCACGAAGCGCCCGACGTCCTCGCCACCATGCTGCGGCGGGCCCTGGTGGAGGAGCTGGCGAGCCTGGACCAGGTGGGGGTCAAGACCCTTCTTTCCCGCCGCGAAGCCAAGTTCCGGCACGTGCACGGTCTCCGAGGCCGCTTTCAGCTGTTGATGCGTCCGCCGGCGGACCAAGGCGGCGAGCACGCGCAGCGGGCCTGAGGCGATGAACGCCATCGCCCCGCTGCCGCTCTCGGGAATCCGCGTGCTCGACTTCAGCCACGCGCTCGCTGGGCCCTACTGCACGATGCTGCTGGGCGACCTCGGCGCCGACATTGTCAAGGTCGAACCTCCCTCTGGCGACCAGTCGCGGCAGTGGGGACCCCCGTTCATCAATGGCGAGTCTTCTTACTTCCTGTCCGTCAACCGCAACAAGCGAAGCGTCGTCCTGGACCTCAAGCGGCCGGCTGCGCTGGCCGTCGGCGAGAAGCTGGCCATGGCGAGCGACATCGTGGTGGAGAACTTCAAGCCCGGCACGATGGCCCGGCTGGGACTGGACGCGGAGAAGCTCCAGCGCATGAAACCCGCGCTCGTCTACGCGTCGATCAGCGGGTTCGGCCAGAACCAGCCGACGCTGGCGGGCTACGACCAGATCGCCCAGGGCACCTCGGGCATGATGGCCATGAACGCGACGCCTGAGGGCCCGCCGACCAAGGTTGGGGTCCCGATCGGCGATATCACCGCCGGGATGTTTGCGTCCAATGCGATCCTGGCCGCGTTGGTGGAGCGAGATAGGACCGGCAGCGGGCGCCGGATCGACATCGCGCTCAACGACTCGCTGCTGGCGCTTTTCACGTACCAGGCCGGCCGGTTCTTCGCGACCGGAGACATTCCGAGCCAGGAAGGCAACCACCACGCGACGATCGCCCCGTACGGCACCTTTGCCGTAAGTGATGGGTTCATCAACGTGGCGGTCGCGAGCGATGCGCAGTATGTGCGGTTCTGCGAGGCGATCCACGCGCCGGAGCTTGCCGACGACTCCAGATTCGCAACCAACGCCTTGCGCCAGGCGTCGAGACCCGAGCTGGTCCGCGCCATCGAGGGCCACCTGAGGGGGGACACGCGCGAGCGATGGCTGAAGCGCTTCGAGCATTTCGGGATTCCGGCAGGGCCGATCCTCGGGATCGACGAAGCGTTCGCCAGCCCGCTCGCGACCGAGCGCGAGATGAGAGTCGAGGTCGAGCACCCGAAGTCCGGGCGGATCAGCCAGGTCGGGGCGCCCTGGAAGATCGACGGGGCCTCCAGCCCGATCCGGATGCCACCACCGCTGCTCGGCGAGCACACCGTCGAGGTTCTGCGCGACTGGCTCGATTACGACGCGAAGGACCTGCATGAACGATAAGCACGTTGAGGAGGCGCACCCGCCGCTGGCGGGGATCCGGGTGGTCGAGGTTGGCAACTACATGGCCGCGCCTTTCTGCACCATGCAGCTCGCAGACCTCGGTGCGGAGGTCGTCAAGGTGGAGCATCCCGAAGGCGGCGACCAGGTGCGCCAGTCGGCACCGCTCGTCGAGGGCGAAGGCTCCGCGTTCATGCGGCTCAACCGCAACAAACGGTCGATCGCCCTGGATCTCAAGACAGACAAAGGAAAAGAGATCTTTCGCAAGCTCGTCGCCACGGCGGACGTGGTCGTCGAAAATCTTCGGCCGGGAACGATGAGGGACCTCGAGCTCGAATACGAGAGCCTCCAGCTGCTCAACCCGGCCCTGATCTACGTCGCCGCGTCCGGCTGGGGACAGGATGGACCGCTGCGGGACCAGCCCGGGATGGACATCATGGCCCAGGCCCGCTCCGGCCTCATGAGCATCACCGGAACGCCCGGTGCCGAGCCGGTGAAGGTGGGAGTGCCCGTGTGCGACCTCGTTTGCGCCCTGTACGGCGCCCTCGCGGCGGTCGCGGCGCTTTACGAACGCCGCACGACAGGGCAGGGTCAGTACATCGACGTGTCGCTGCTCGAGGCGGGCGTCTCGCTTGCGATCTGGGAGGCCGGCAGCTTCTTCGCCACCGGCGCCATCCCACGTCCATCCGGATCCGCCCACCAGAGCGCGGCTCCTTACCAGGCATTTCGAGCCGCGGACGGTTGGTTGACCATCGGGGCGACCACCAGGCCTAACTGGACCGCGCTGTGCAAAACGCTGGGCCTGGACGGCCTGCTGGAGGACGACCGCTACGTGGACTCCAACCAGCGCTTTCGCAACCGTGAAGCTCTTGCCGCGACCATCGAGTCGGTGACCATGACAAAGCCTGTCGCACATTGGCTCGACGTCCTTGGCGAGGCAGGAGTCCCGTCGGCGCCCATCCAGGATTTCGGCCAGGTCTTCACCGATCCCCACCTCCTCGCCCGGCAGTACTTCTGGGACGCGCCGCATCCAAAGGCCGGCCCTGTGCGTCAGCTCGGCTCGCCCATGCGCTTCTCGCGAACCCCGGTCCGGCGCGACACCGCGGGACCGCTGCTGGGCGAGGACTCGGCCGGCCTGCTGGCCGAGTTGGGTTATGGATCCGCGGAGGTCGGCAGCCTGGTCCAGGAGCGGGTGGTGAAGGCGTCGTGAGCGAGGCCACAGGGGCGGAAGAGCTGATCGTCGAGCGTCGTGGCGCCATTGTCTGGATCACGTTCAACCGGCCGCAGGCGCGCAATGCGCTCACGTGGAACATGTACGACAGGCTCGAGCGGGCCTGTTACGACGTGAACGCCGACCGCACCATTCGCGCGGTGGTGCTCACTGGCGCCGGCGGCCAGGCCTTCGTGGCGGGGACGGACATCGGACAATTTCGCGCGTTCAAGACGGAGCAGGACGCCCTCGACTACGAGGCGAGGGGAAACGTGATCATGAGAACCCTTGAATCGGTCCGAGTGCCCATGATCGCCGCGATCGCCGGTCCCTGCACGGGCGCGGGGGCTGCCATCGCCGCGTGCTGCGACCTTCGGATCGGATCGCCATCGGCGCGCTACGGGTTTCCCATCGCGCGCACGCTTGGCAACTGCCTCTCGATGGCCAACTACACGCGGACGGCAGCCCTGGTCGGGTTCGCGCGGCTGAAGGACATCATCATGCGCGCGCGCTTGATGGATGCTCCCGAGATGCTGGCGTGCGGGCTGCTGTCGGAGGTGACGCCCGACGAAGAATCGTTGCTCACAAGGGCGCAGTCGCTGGCGGAGGAGGTTGCGTCGCTCGCGCCTCTCACGCTGTGGGCGACCAAGGAGGCGCTGCGCCGAGTGCGCGACACCATGATGCCCGAAGGCGCGGACTCCGACCTGATCATCGCCTGCTACACGTCGAGCGATTTCAAAGAAGGTGTGGAGGCTTTTCTAGCCAAGCGCAAACCGAACTGGATCGACGAATAGCCTGCTCCCTCCTCCGCAAGGGGGCACTCAGCAAGTCCCATCCTCATCGCCGCTTGCACGTAGGGTCGCGCGGAGCGCCGGTTGGGGGATGCGGACCTTGTCAAGACAACAAGAGCTTCACGACGGCGGCCAGCCCGCCGATGACGATCACCCCTCTGAGCACGTTCGCGGACAGGTGCCGGCCGAGCGCCGCCCCGAGCTGGCCGCCCGCGATGCTGGAGACAGCGAGGAGGCCCACCGCCGCCCAGGCCACGTGCCCCACCACGATGAAGACGATCGCGGCCGCCGTGTTGGTGACGGCCGAGAGCACATTTCGCATTCCATTCAACCGCTGAAGCTCGTCATCGAGGAAGACCGAAAGCAGGCTGATGAGAAGCACCCCCAGCCCCGCGCCGAAGTAGCCTCCGTAGACGCCGGCCAGGAGGAGGCCGGCGCGCAGCGCCCACCGGCTGCCCGCACGTTCGCGATGGCTCGCGAGGAAGGCCGATAGCCGCGGCTGCGCGATCACGAGCGCGACCGCGAACAGGACCAGCCACGGCACGACGCGATGGAAGACTCCTTCGGGCAGGGCGAGTAGGAGGATGGCGCCGCCCAGCGCGCCGATCGCGATGGGAATCGACAGCTCGATCGCCCGGGCGCGCTGGCCGCCGAGCTCCCGCCGGTACCCGACCACCCCGCTGACGTTGCCGAAGATCAGGCCGATCGTGTTGCTCATGTTCGCAACGACCGGCTGGTACCCCACGGCGAGCAGGGTCGGAAAGGTCACGAGGGTGCCTGTACCGACGACGGCGTTGACCATGCCGGCCACGAGGCCGGCGGCCAAGATCAAAACGACGTCCAGAAGGCTCAAGCCGACAGAGGTTAGTCGGTTAAGGCCCTTGACACGATGACGCAGTGCGGCGTAGCGTCATGCTGACAAACCGGTACGTTCAAGTACTGAAACGTTGTCTTACACAGGAGCAATGGCCGAGATGATTTCCTTCGAGCTGACCGACGAGCAGCGTGAGATCCGGGACTGGGTACACAGCTTTGCGGAAAAAGAGATCCGCCCCGTGGCCCACCAGTACGACGAGGCCGAGGAGTTTCCCTGGCCGGTCGTCAAGAAGGCGGCGGAGGTGGGTCTATACGGAGTCGAGTTCCTCCAGCAGACCTTTGGCGACAGCACCGGAATCATGCCGGCCCTGGTCGCCGAGGAGCTCACGTGGGGCTGCGCGGGCATCGCGCTTGCCATCCAGGGCACCGGGCTGCCGATCGCGGCGATCTTCTCCCAGGGCACCCCGGAGCAGATCGCGACGTGGATCCCGGCATGCTTCGGTACGGTCGACAAGCCGGCGCTCGGAGCATTCGCGGTCACTGAACCCGACGCCGGCTCTGACGTCTCCGCAATGAAGACCCGGGCGGTGCGCAGGAACGGCGACTGGGTGATCAACGGCCAGAAGATCTTCATCACGAACGGCGGGATTGCGGACGTGCACGTCGTCGTGGCGGCTGTCGAGCCGGAACTCGGCACGCGCGGGCAGGCGAGCTTTGTCGTTGGGCCCGGCACCAAGGGCCTGCGCATGGGCAAAAAGGAAAAGAAGATGGGGATCCGGGCCTCGCACACCGCGGAGGTGCTGCTCGAGGACTGCACGATCCCGGCCGAGAACGTGCTTGGCGGCGTGGAGAAGCTCGAAGCGAAGCTCGCCCGAGCCCGCGAGGGCACGCCCTCGCGCTCTTCGGTCGCGCTCAAGACGTTCGAGCTGTCACGCCCCATCGTCGGGGCGCAAGCGCTTGGGATCGCCCGCGCCGCGTTCGAGTTCGCGCTTGCGTATGCCAAAGAGCGCAAGCAGTTCGGGCGGGCCCTGATCGAGAACGAGGCGATCGCTTTCATGCTCGCCGACATGGCGACGGAGATCGAAGCCACCCGGGCCCTGATCTGGCGCGCGCTGTGGGAAGGCCGCAACGGCGGCGAGTTCAAGAAAGCCGAGGGCTCGATGGCGAAGCTGAAGGCAGGCGAGGTCGCCGTCAAGGTCACTGAGCAGGCGATCCAGATCTGCGGCGGCTACGGCTACATCCGGGACTTTCCGGTCGAGAAGTGGCACCGCGACGCCAAGATCTACACGTTGTTCGAAGGCACGAGCGAGATCCAGCGCATCGTGATCTCGCGGGCTCTGGCCAAGAACTGACGGCGGTGGCGGTCTCTCCCGGCATTCAGCAGCGTCGGGACGCACGGCTGGAGAGACGCCGCAGGCGTATCGCCGGCGCGGCGCTCGACCTGTTTGCCACCCGCGGCTACAACGCGACCTCGGTCGAGGACGTCGTCGAGCGGGCGAAGATGTCGAAGTCGGCCTTCTATGAGTTCTTCACCTCGAAAGAAGATTGCTTTCGGGAGCTGCTCGCTGAGCAAGGCGGCGCCCTGATCCGCGACGTGCTCGCGAGCGCCGCGACCGGTCACGACCATCACGAACGGCTTCGGTTTGGCATCACCACCTTCGTGCGCTCGTGCTTCGAGCAATCGTCGGTGGCGCGCCTTTTGATCGTGGAGTCGGTCGGGCTGAGCGAGGGCGTGGATAAGGTGAGGCACGAGCTCCAGGGCCGTTTCGCCGACGCGGTGGGCGAGGAGGTGCGGCACGCCATGCTCCACGATCCTTTTTACGCGGACAAGGACCCGCGCGTGTTCGGGCGGGCGGTCGTGGGCGCGGTCAGCGACGCCGTCGGCCACTACCTGACCCACCCGGGCATGGATGCGGAATCGCTGGCCGGCAGCCTCTGCAGGATCTTCGCCCCGTAAACGCTCAACTGCGACGTGTGCGCCGGATTTACGACCGAGACCCGGCCGGTTATCACCGCGGGTCGGCTTTGACCGAACGCCTGCTGGCAGCTCGCCGGCGGAAGGTGGGGGAGATCGTGACGGGCAGGCTGCTCGACATCGGCTTTGGGACGGGCATGAGCCTTACCCACTACCCGCCTTCGGTGAGCGTGATCGGGATCGATGCGAGCCTTGGCATGCTTCGGTTCGCCCGCGCCGAGGCGGCGAACCTGGGCCGCGCGGTGCAGCTGGTCGAGATGGATGCCGAGCGCCTCGGGTTTCCAGACCGAAGCTTCGATTCGGTCGCCTTCAACCTGTGCCTGTGCACGATCGGCGATCCCGAGCGCGCGGTGCGGGAGGCCGTGCGGGTCGCCCGGCCGGGGGCGCCGATGACCTTTCTCGAGCACGTGCGCAGCCACCTGCTGCCGGTCGCCCTCCTCCAGGACGCGCTGAGCCCGGTCCTGGTCGCGCTGCAGCAAGACCACTTCAACCGTCGCACTGAACAGGCGATCCGCCGGGCGGGGGTGGAGGTCACCTCGGTGGAGCGATTCGCGTGGGGTTTCTTCAACCTGATCGTGGGGCGGGCTCCGCAGGCCACTTAAAGGAAGCGGGTGTCCATCCGTCCCGTGGCGTTAACGCGCCAAGGACGCTTGAAGCACTTGCAATCCGAACACCTGTTCGCTATGCTGTGATTGCGAACATGCGTACTTTGAGCACCCAGGTCCGGCTGCGGCGGTTGATCCGCTCATTCGAGGAGGCGGTGAACCGCCTGCTGTCGGACCCACACGAGCGTGAGATGGCCGGCTCGGTCGTAGCCAGGCTCGTGGAACTGGCTGCCGAAGTGCGCGAGTCATGGCGGCGGGAGAACGCTGCCGGACAGCTGCCGAGGTCCCTGGACCGGTATGTCCGCGGTTCTCTGCGCACGATCGACCTGGCGATCGCGGGCGTCCAGCAGGCCGGTGCCGACCTGGAGCTCCTGCGTTCAGACTTCGAGGAAGCGGCGCTGCCGCTGGAGATCTTCATGCGCGGCCTGGACGCCGAGCCGGCCCTGCAGCGCTCCGCCTGAGCAGCGTCTCCCGTGGCCGAGCCAGAACCAATCGACTGGGCATCGTCGCCGGTTTCGTTGACGGCGAAGGGTGAATCGCGATCACGCGCAGCTTCTTGAAGACTAGAAACCGATGTACGAATCCATCGCGAACGAAGCTATGGTAGGTAGAACAGTCATTATCGTGAGCATCACCACTAGCTAGAGCCGGGCATTTGTAGGGCGACCAGACCCTTCCTCCCTATTTACATGGTTCAGTTCAGGGCGTGATCCTCGACGAGATGCGGATGTACGTCGTGGGGGCGTTCGTGATGGGGCCCGACACTTGCGTGTTCAGTGTCAAGGGCCAGTAAGGCGATCAGACCGCCGGCAGGGCTTGGCTGAGCCGGTCGCGGTCGATCCGGCCCTCCGCGACCACGCGACCACCGACCAGGACCACCGGTACGCGCCAGTCATAGAGGGCGTGGAGTCCCTCGTCCTCGTCGACGTCACGCAGCTCGGGCTCGACGCCGAGAGAGCGCAATTCGCCTAACGCCTCGTCACAGAGGTGGCAGCCCTGGCGGGTCACCAGCACGATCTCCACCCTTCGAGGCTACGCCTCGGCTAGGACGGAAGCCGCAGGATCTCCCCCGCCCCGATCACCGGGCTCTGCAGGCCGTTGGCCCGCTCGATGTCCCCGACACGGGCTCGGACGTCGTCGGACGGGTAGCGCTGCGCCGCGATCGACCACAGCGTGTCCCCCGGCTGCACGACGACCGTAGCGTCCTGGGCGGCCGTGCCCCCGTGAGCCACGACAGCGAGCCCCAGGCTGACCGACACCGCCAGCAGCAGCACCGCGACCAGACGCCCGGCCGGCCGGATGCGCCGAGCCGAGCGCATTGGACGGATTCCATAACCTGTGGCGTACATCTGTTCGCGTCAATGTAGGGAACGCGTGTTCGAATGTCAAGGTAAAAGCGAACAAAGGTTTGCACTGGCCGGGCAAGAGTGCTAGCATGGGCGCCAACGGCCCCACTAAGCGCTGGAGATGAGAACAAATTGACCGAACAGCTCACCGAACGGCAGACCAAAATCCTCGACTACATCCGGAAGGTCACCCGTGACCGCAGCTATCCGCCGAGCGTGCGTGAGATCGGCGAGAACGTCGGTCTGAGCTCGAGCTCGACCGTCCACAACCACCTCAACCAGCTGGAGCGGCGCGGCCTGATCAAGCGCGATCCCAGCAAGTCCCGCACCGTGCAGCTCGTCCAGGACGCGAACGCCGAAACTCAGAGGCGCAACGCCATCTCGGTCCCGATCATCGGCAACGTCGCCGCCGGCGCCCCGATCCTGGCCGAGCAGAACATCGAGGACCACCTCCTCCTGTCGCCCGAGCTGGCGCAGGACGGCTTCTTCCTGCTTCGCGTCCGGGGTGACAGCATGATCAACGCCTGCATCCTGGATGGCGACCTCGTCCTGGTGCGTCCTCAGCAGGAGGCGCCCAACGGAACGATCGTCGTCGCACTGGTCGACGGAGACGCGACCGTCAAGCGCTTCGAGCGCGGCAACGGCCACGTCAAGCTGATCGCCGAGAATCCCGCCTACGAACCGATCGTGACCACCAACGTGAGCCTGGTCGGAGTGGTTCGCGGCGTGATCAGGATGTTCCGCTAGACACTTTGTAGGCCTCGAACCGGGGCGCTTCGTGGCGGGGCGTCCAGCCCCACGCCCGGGTCCCGCCGTCGACGTACTCGGTACGCTCAACCCCACCGACCTTTCGCAAGGCGGCGAGCACCCGCTCGCTTCCATAGGGCACGAGGATCTCGAGGTTCACGATGTCGCTGCGACTGGCCCGGTCCATCGCGTCCAGCAGCTCGGTGAAGCCCGTCTGATTGGTGGCCGAGATGGGCACCGCGCCGGGGTACTGGCCCGACAGCGCGCCGATCGCACGGCGCCGAGAGGCCGGTCCAAGCAGATCGACCTTGTTGAGCGCCACCACGCGCGGCTTGCCGGCCGCGCCAAGCTCGCCCAGGATCTTCTCCACCGTCGCGGCCTGCTCCTCGACTGCCGGTGAGCTGGCATCCAGCACCTGGACGATCAAGTCGGCCTCGGTGACCTCCTCGAGCGTCGCCCTGAACGCAGCCACGAGGTCGGTCGGCAGCTTCTGGATGAAGCCGACCGTGTCGGTGATGAGGAGCTCGCGGCCGGCCGGCAGCTCGACCTTGCGCGTCGTGGGATCGAGCGTGACGAAAAGCCTCTGTTCGGCGCGGACGCCCGCACCCGTCAGCGCATTCAGCAAAGTCGACTTGCCGGCGTTGGTGTAGCCCACGATCGCCGCCGTTTCGAGGGCAGCCCGGCGGCGCCCCGCCCGCTGCTGGTGGCGCTGCGTGCGAACCTGCTCGATCTGCCGCTCGAGGTCTCGCATCCTCCGGCGGATGCGGCGCCGCTCCACCTCGATCTGCTGCTCACCGAAGCCGCCGCGGGCGCCGACTCCGCCTCGCCGGCCGCCGACCTGGCGGTCGTAGGCGTACGCGCCGATCAGGCGCGGGAGCAGGTGGTGAAGGCGCGCTGCCTCTACCTGCAGGCGGCCTTCGTGAGTACGTGCGTGCTGGGCGAAGATCTCGAGGATCACCTCGGTCCGATCGAGCACCCTTGTCTTCAACTCGAGCTCGAGGTTTCGCTGCTGCCGAGGACTGAGGTCCTCGTTGCACATGATCACGTCGAACCCGCCCTCGAGCTTCATGTCGCGCAGCTCTTCGACCTTGCCCATGCCGATGAAATGCCTGGCATCGACCTGGCTTCGGCGCTGCACGTCCGAGCCGACGACATCGGCGCCCGCCGTGCGGGCGAGATCCGCCAGCTCGACCATCTGCTCGTGCACGGATTCCTCGGTCGAACCTGGAAGCAAAACGCCGACGAGATATGCCCGCTCTCGCGGCGACCTGGTCGTGATCATTTGAAAGTGGCCCCCACGAAATCGCGGCGAAGCCTCGGATTTCGTGGGGATTTCAGAGCTTGAGCTTCCTCATCCGGGCCATCGCCTCTTCCAGCCGCACATCGGGCGCAGTGACCGAAAGCCTGAAATAGCCCTCTCCATGCGCGCCGAAGCCTACGCCCGGCGTGATGTTGACCCCGACCTCGTCCAGCACGTGACTCGCAAAACCGATCGAGTCATATCCATCCGGCACCGGCGCCCATACATAGAAGGTCGCGCGCGGAGGCTTGATGTGCCAGCCGAGGTCGTTCAAGGTATCGGCAACCAGGCGGTGACGTCTCGCGTACACGTCGCATGCGGCCCGCGTCTCCTGGTCTCCCCCACTCAGCGCCTCGATCGCGGCCCACTGAACGGCCTGGAAAATCCCCGAATCGATGTTGGTCTTCAGCTGACCGATCAAAGCCACCAGGTCCGCTCGGCCGCACACCCAGCCGACCCGCCAGCCGGTCATGTTGAAGGTCTTCGAAAGCGAGTGGAACTCGAGGCCGATCTCCTTGGCGCCGGGGATCTCGAAGAGGGTCAGCGGCCGGTAGCCGTCGAAGGCGATCTCGGAATACGGTGCGTCGTGGCAGAGGACGATGTCGTGGCGCCCGCAGAATGCAACCGCGCGCTCGAGAAAGTCGCGATCGGCGACGGCCGCCGTCGGGTTGTTCGGGTAGTTCAGCCACATGAGCCTGGCGCGCTCAGCCACGTCATCGGGAATCGCCTCCAGGTCCGGGAGCCACTGGTTTCCAGCCGTGAGCGGCATGATGTACGGCTCGGCGCCCGCCATCAGCGCTCCCGTGACGTAGACCGTGTAGCCAGGGTCAGGCGCAAGCACGATGTCGCCCGGGTCGACGAGGGCGAGCGGCACGTGCGCGATGCCGTCCTTGGAACCGAGCGTGGGGAGAATCTCCGTCGTCGGGTCGAGCGTCACCCCTGCGCGATCGCCATACCAGTCCGCGATGGCCTGGCGAAGCTCGGCGAGCCCGAAATACGACGCGTAGCGATGGTTGGCGGGGTCGGCTGCCGCCTCCTGCAGCACGTGAACGATGCGCTGAGGCGTGGGCAGGTCGGGATCGCCGATGCCGAGAGAGATCACGTCAACACCGGCCTTCCTCTTTTCCTGGACCTTGCGATCGATCTCGGCGAAGAGATACGGCGGAATCCTGCCCAGGCGGCTGGCCCCCGGATGGACGGTCCTGCTCATGCTGCGCCCTTCACGTAATTGAGGATAGCGGGCAGCGGATCGGGCTCGATCTCGAACCATCTGACGCGCGGATCGTGCCGCCACCATCGCAGCTGCCTCCGCGCGTACCGGCGATTGGACCGAGCCATCGCCAGGGGCAGCTCCTCGAGCGTCAGGTCACCGTGGATGTGCACCAGCGTGTCGGCGTACCCGATGCCGGTCAGGACGGAAGCGGACTCGGGAACGCCGGCCGCGAGCGCGGATCGCGTCTCTGACACGAGGCCGCGCTCGACCTGTTGGCGGCTGCGTTCGTCGAGCATGCGATCGATCACCTCAATGGGCGCGGTCAGCCCGATGCGCAAGGCATCCCAGGGCGGCGGCGTTCGCGTGCGCAGGCGCCGGAGTGGCGGGCCGGCGGCCCGCAGGATCTCGATGGCGCGGATCATGCGGACCGGGTTCTGCAGCTCGACTCCGGGATCGGCGTCGAGCGCCAGGAGCCTTTCGCGCAAAGCGGAAAGATCCAGGGCGGCGAGCTCCGACCGCAGCTCCGGATTCGGTGGCACCCCGGTGAGGCTGAACCCATCGCAGAGCGCATCCACGTAGAGCATGGTGCCTCCCTCGACGATGGCAGTGCGACCGCGCGTCGCGATATCCGCGATGGCCGCACGCGCTCCCTGCACGTACTGCGCTGCGTTGAATCCGTACGCCGGATCGATGAAGTCGATCATGTGATACCGCACGCGCGCTCTCTGCTCGCGACTCGGCTTGTTGGTCGCGATGTCAAGCCGTTGATAGACCTGCTTCGAGTCCGCCACGACGATCTCGCCATCAAGCGCGAGCGCGAGCCGATACGCCAGGTCCGACTTGCCGATGCCGGTCGGACCGACGATGACCGGAACCTGCAAAGAGCTAGTAGTTGCGGCGGAAGTGGCGGGTCAGCTCCTGCCACTCGACGAGCAGCCTGGTCGGCCGCCCGTGCGGGCACGTGATCGATTCCTCAGTCGACTCGAGGTCCGCGAGCAGGCGGCGCTGCTCTGCGACGTCAAGGATGTCGCCGAAGCGCACTGCCGAGTGGCAGGCAAGAGCCGCGGCCGCTTTCTCCAACGCTCCGTCGCCGCGATTCTCGGCGAGCGCCGCCAGCGTCTCCTGCACGGCGGCGGTCGCGCTTCCGGCGGGCATCTCGACCGGGACTGCGGTGATCCGCAGGCTTCGCGGACCGAACTCCTCGTATTCGAGGCCGAGTTTGGCAAGGTCCGCCCGGTGGTCGGCAGCGGCCGCGATCAATGCAGGCTCGACGTCAATCGCCTGGGGGATGAGCAGGGGTTGGCTCATGCCGCGGCCTGACCGGAGGCGCTCAAGCAGCCGGTTGTAGAGCACGCGCTCGTGCGCGGCGTGCTGGTCGACCAGTACCAGGCCGTGCGGCCCCTCCGCCACGAGGTAACCAGGGCCGACCTGGCCAATGGGACGGAGCACCGCCCCCTCCACCCCTCGGGCGGCGTCTGGCTCGGCCGTCGCCAGGGCGACACCAGCCTCATGGATCAAGAGCTGCGCGTTGACATATCCGGCGACGACCGCTGGTGTCGACTCGACCGGCCGGTAGCGGAAAGGCTCGCTGCCGTCGAGCGCGGCGCGCACGGCTCGCTGGAGCGCCGCGAAAACAGTACCCTCGTCCCTGAAGCGGACTTCCTTCTTGGCGGGATGAACGTTGACATCGACCAGCTCAGGGTCGATTCCGATGTCGATCACAGCCAGCGGATGGCGTCCGCGCTCAAGCCGGCCCTGGTAGCACTCTTCGAGCGCGTAAACAAGCGCACGCGAGCTGATCGGACGGCCGTTGACGGCGAGCACAATGCCGTCCCGGCTGCCGCGGCTCAGGCGGGGCTGGCTCACCATCCCGCTGGCCACTAGGGGCCCCCGCGAACTCAAGGCGAAGCCTGCGAGTTCGTGGGGATTGAGCGGCATACCGATGATCTCGAGAACCTCGGCCGCGACGGGTGCGCCAAAGACCGCCGCGATCGCGCGTCGCCGGTCGCCGTCACCGGTCGTGCTCACCGCGACGCGCGCATCGATCGTGAGGTGAAACCGCACGTGAGGGTGCAGCAGCGCGAATGCGCCCACCACGTCTTTGATCGCCGCGACCTCGGTCGCATCGCTCTTCAAGAACTTCAACCGCGCCGGCACGTTGGCGAAAAGGTCGCGCACCTCCAGGGTCACTCCGGGGAGCAGGGCCCCGGATCCCTGTTCCAACATCTGCCCCGCACGGATTCGAATCATCGCGCCGGCGCTCGAGCATTCGACGTCGGACACGGCCGCGATGCTGGCCAGGGCCTCGCCGCGGAAGCCGAAGCTGGCGATCGAAGAGAGGTCTGAAAGGCTGACCACTTTGCTCGTGGCATGGCGCACGAAGGCGATCGAGAGCTCGTCCGCAGGGATTCCGGAGCCGTCATCGCTGACCCTGATCGATGTCCTACCCGCCCCTCGCACCGCGATGTTGATGCGCCTGGCGTTCGAGTCGAGCGCGTTTTCGACCAGCTCCTTGACCACCGAGGCGGGCCGCTCGATAACCTCGCCGGCGGCGATCGCGTCGGCGACCTCAGGAGCGAGGAGGCGAATGGACGTGGTCATGGAGCGAGGCGCGCGCGCAGCTCGTACAGCTTTTGCAAAGCTTCGAGCGGGCTGAGCGAGTCTGGCTGGAGCTCTTCGAGCTCTTTGCGCAGCGGGTCGGGGGCGAGCTCGATCGGCAGGCCGAGCTGCACCTCGGGGGGTTCAAGGGGTCGCTGACGCTCCAGCTCGCCGAGCACCTGGCGCGCCCGCGCGATCACGCCTGAGGGCAGGCCCGCCAGCGCTGCAACGTGGATCCCATAGGAACGATCTGCACCGCCTGGGACGACCCGGTGGAGGAAGCGAACCGTCTCGCCATCCTCCAGCACCTCGACCCGTTGGTTGCTCACGCGCGGCAACCGCTCCGCGAGGGCGGTCAGCTCGTGATAGTGCGTGGCGAAGAGAGTGCGGCACCCAAGCCTGGGTGAGTCGTGCAGATATTCGACCACCGCCTGGGCGATCGACAAGCCGTCATAGGTCGAGGTCCCCCTCCCCACCTCGTCCAGGATCACAAGCGAGGATCGCGTCGCGTGGTTCAGGATGTTTGCCGTTTCGGTCATCTCGACCATGAAGGTCGACATGCCGGCGGTGATGTCGTCGTGCGCTCCGACCCGGGTGAAGATGCGGTCGGCAAGGCCTACGACCGCGCTCTCGGCCGGCACGAAGCTTCCGCATTGGGCGAGGAGAACGATCACAGCCGCCTGCCGGAGGTAGGTCGACTTGCCGGCCATGTTGGGGCCGGTCAGGATCACGATCTGGTTCCCGTCCGGATCGAGTTCGAGGTCGTTGGGCACGAATACGCCCGAAGGGAGGCCCTGCTCCACCAGCGGGTGCCGGCCTCCTTTGATACTGAGCTTCACGCCCGCGTTGACCTCGGGCCGTCGCCATTGATGGTCCGCGGCCGTCACCGCCAGGCTGAGCAGAGCGTCGATCATCCCGATCGCCTGGGCGCTCGATCGAAGGATGGATGAGGACTCGGCGACGGCAGCCCCAAGGTCGCGCAGGAGCTCGAGCTCTCGCTCGGCGATTCGCTCCTGGGCGGTGAGCACGATCGCTTCCTTTTCCTTGAGCTCGGGTGTGAGGTAGCGCTCGGCGCCAGTCAGCGTCTGTTTGCGAACGTAATCGTCCGGTAGGGCGACTGAATTCGAGTTGCTCACCTCGATGTAGTAACCGAAGACCTTGTTGAACCCGACCTTGAGCGACCGGATCCCCGTGCGGCGCCGCTCAGATGCCTCGAGGCCCCCGATCCACTCGCGCGCGCTGCGCGACGCCTCCGCTATGCCATCGAGCTCGGCATCGAAACCGGCCCTGATCGCACCCCCTTCGCGCGTAAGCGCGGGTGGATCCTCGACCAGGGCGCGCGCAAGACTCTCCGCCAGCTCCGGCGCCGCGCTGATCTGACCCGCCAGCTGCCGGATGACAAGGGCCGCGCACGCGGACACCGCGGACTGGAGGGTGGGGATGGCTTCCAGCGCGCGGCGCAGTGCGACGAGCTCCCTGGCGTTCGCGTGGCCCTGGGCGGCGCGCGAGGTGAGGCGCTCGAGGTCGCCGACCGGCTTGAGCGCCGCCGCCAACGGCTCTCGGAGATCGGCGGACGCGACCAGTTCGGCCACCGCCCCCAGGCGCAGCTCGATCGACTCGGCGTCACGCATGGGAGCCCCGAGCCACGTGCGCAGGCGCCTGGCGCCGATGGGTGTCCGCGTACGGTCGATGAGCTCGATCAACGCAGGGAGCTCCAGGTTGCGCGCGGTAGCAGCGTCGAGTGCCATGGTCGAATCCGGTGAGTAGGTGCGAACGCTGAACGATCCTGGATTGATGTGGGCCTGGTTCTGCTTCAAGTAGTCGAGCACGACCCCGGCAGCGCCCACGGCGAGCGGAGCGTCGGCCGCCCCGATCGAGGCCGGGAAGGCGATCCCCAGGAGGTCGCGAAGGCGCTGCTGCCCGCGGACGGGATCGAACCGGTATTCCTCGATCGCCGGCGGTGTCAGCAGCTCGGCCGGCGCGAGGCGCTGGAGCTCTGCGGTCAACCGCTCACGCGGCAGCTGGCACAAGAGCAGCTCGCCGGTGGACACCTCGCATGCGGCCAGGCCGGCATCAGCACCTCGCGTCCAGGCCGCGACCAGGTAGTTGGCGCGCGACGGGTCGAGGTATGCCTCCTCGACCACAGTGCCTGGAGTCAGCACCCGAGTCACGTCCCGGCGCACGACCTTGTGCTTTCCCGCGGGTTCCACCTGGTCGCAGATGACCACCTTGTGGCCGGCTCGCAGCAGCTTGCCCACGTAGGCCTGCCACGCGTGATGAGGAACCCCGCACATCGGCGCCCGGCCGCTCTTGCCGAGCGGCCTCGAGGTCAGGGTCACGCCCATGATCGGGGCAGCGGTCTCCGCGTCTTCGAAGAAGATCTCGTAGAAGTCGCCGAGCCGGAACATCAGGATTCCGTCGGGATGCTGCTCCTTCGCCTCCCGGTACTGACGCATCACCGGGGTGAGAGCAGTCTGGTTCACGCTGCCCTTAGTGGTCCCCGCGAAATCACGCCGCAGGCTCTGATTTCGCGGGGTTGGGCAACCCCAACAGTTGGCCTGCCGTGGCCTGATGCACGCGCAACTGGATGAGTTGACCCGGTGCCACGTCGCCGCCTCGCAGCACTATGGCGCGCT
The DNA here is from genome assembly GCA_003169845.1 of Candidatus Dormiibacterota bacterium. Taxonomy (GTDB): domain Bacteria; phylum Chloroflexota; class Dormibacteria; order Dormibacterales; family Dormibacteraceae; genus Palsa-870. The sequence continues at coordinate 247,781 of PNAG01000011.1, forward strand.
TGCCTTGCCGGATCCGTCCGTAGGGCCGGTTGAGCTCATCCCTGCCTTCGATGAGGACCTCGACGTCGCGACCGATCCAGCGAGCGGTCTTGCGGGCTGCGATGCCGCGCTGCAGCGAGAGCAGGTCATTGAGGCGCCTGAGCTTTTCTTCTTGAGGTACGTCGTCGTCCATGCGGCTTGCGGCGTAGGTGCCTTGGCGCGGGGAGTACATGGCCAGGTGGACCACGTCGAACTCCATCTCTTCGAGGAGAGCCCGCGTGTTCTGGAACGCCACGTCGGACTCTCCCGGGAAGCCGACGATGACGTCGGTCACCAGTCCGATGTCCGGCATGAGCTTCCGCGCGTGCTCGACGATGGACCGGTAGTGCCGCATCTGGTAGCCGCGGGCCATCCGCTTGAGGATCGTGTCATCGCCCGACTGCACCGGTAGCTGAAGCTCGCGACACACGACATCGCTGGCCGCCATGACCTCGAGCAGCTCGGCTTCGAGGTCCTGCGGGTGCGAGGTGAGAAATCGGAGACGCAGGAGGCCGGGAATTCGCTCCACCTCGCGGACGAGGTTGGCGAGCCCGCCCCGCCCCGACGGGTCGGTGTAGTCGTCCACGTTCTGACCCAGCAGCACGACCTCTCTCGCGCCGTCCGCGACGGCTTGACGGCATTCCGCGATCACATCCTCCAGCGGCACGTGGCGTTCGCGCCCACGTACCTTCGGCACGATGCAGAACGTGCAGTTGTGGTCGCACCCCTCGATCACCCGGACGTAATGGCTGATGCCGGTGCGGCCGGCCTGTGGCAGGGCTTCTCCTTGCGAGTAGTCGTAGCGAGCCTCGAGGCTCGCCAGGAAGTCCTCGTACTGGCCGATTGGAACCACCGCGTCGAGCTGCGGGAACTTCCCCTTCAGCACGTCGCCTTCCTTGCCGACAATGCAACCGGTGACCGCGATCATCCGCTCGGGGGTCTTCCACTCCTTGAGCTCGTGCAGCCTGGAGTAGACGCGATCCTCTGATGCTTGGCGGACGACGCATGTGTTGAGGATGGCAATGTCCGCCCGCTCCAGCGAGTCCTCGACGTAACCGGCGGCGAGCAATCGCCGCGCGAGGTCCTCCGAGTCCGCCGAGTTCATCTGGCAGCCGATCGTCCAGATGTTGAACGAGCGCGATCGGGTTCCCGCGCCCCTCTCCCCACGCCCCTCTCCCCTGTGGGGAGTGGGTGCCATTGCCAGGTCCCGGCCGAGTGCCGTTACCGGCTCTCCACGAGCAGACGGATGCCGGTGCGCTCCTCGCCGTCGATCGAGATGTCGATGAACGCTGGGATGCAAACGAGGTCAAGACCTCCGGGAGCGACGTAACCCCGCGAGATGGCGATCGCCTTGACCGCCTGGTTGATGGCGCCGGCCCCGATCGCCTGGACCTCGACCCGGCCCTTGCTGCGGATCACACCCGCAATGGCTCCAGCGACTGCAACCGGCTTGGAGGTAGCCGAAACCTTCAGCACTTCTACTGGAGCGCGCTCGGCGGTCATTTGTTGCTGGAACCCCTTTCAAACGTGTTCGCGGTCGATTCGCTGGATAGACGCTGCCCGGCCAGTGGAGCCACTAATGGTAACCAGTACCGAATTGAAAGTCACGGGTCCAGACGCCACGACGAAACGGCTCGGGACGCCAGTCATGAACCGTTGGAGGACGACATCTTTGTCCATTCCGATGCAGCTGTCGCGAGGTCCCACCATGCCGACGTCTGTGACGTAGGCGGTACCCCCCGGAAGCACCCTGGCGTCTGCCGTCGGGATATGGGTGTGGGTGCCGACGACAGCGCTCGCCCGCCCGTCCAGGTGCCAGCCCATGGACGTCTTCTCGGAGGTGGTCTCAGCGTGCATGTCGCAGAAGACGATCCTGGGCTCCGGGTTGGCCGCCAGGATGGCATCAGCCGCCCGGAAGGGGTCGTCCAGGTTTTCGGCCGTGAAGATCCGGCCCATCAGGTTCATGACCAGCACCTGCTGCCCCGCGGCCTCGACCACGCACGAGCCGACGCCCGGGGCCGCCGGAGGGTAGTTGGCCGGCCGCAGCACGCGCTGGAGGTGGGGTAGCTCGGGTACGAACTCCTTCTGGGCGAAGACATGGTTGCCGGTCGTGATGACGTCGGCGCCTGAAGCCTTCAGCTCCGCCGCAATCTTTGCCGTCAATCCGAAGCCGCCGGCCGCGTTCTCTCCGTTGACGATCACGAGGTCGGCCGCGAGCTCCTTCTTTAGGCCTGGTAGCAGCGCCTTGATCGCATCGCGACCGGGGTGGCCCACCACGTCGCCAACGAACAGAATTCGAAACTCGTCACTCATGCCTGTCAAAGGTAGCCGGAACAAAAAAGGGAGTCCCGAGCTGGGACTCCCTTCAATGACTTACTTTGCGTATTCCACGGCCCTGGTCTCGCGCACCACCGTGACGCGAATCTGGCCGGGGAAGCTGAGCTCGCTTTCGATGCGCTTTGCGATGTCCCTCGCCATGAGCTGGGCAGCCGTGTCGTCGATCTGCTCCGGCTTGACCAGGATCCGGACCTCGCGTCCGGCCTGGATGGCGTAGGACTGCTGCACGCCCTGGAACGAGTTCGCGATCTCCTCCAGCTTCTCGAGCCGCTTGACGTAAGCATCCAGCGACTCCCTGCGCGCACCCGGGCGGGCAGCGGAGATCGCGTCGGCCGCGATCAGCAACAGCGCCTCGATGCTGTGTGGCTCTTCGTCGTAGTGATGAGCCCTTACCGCGTGCACGACCGGGGCCGGAACCCCGTGTCGCTGCAGCAGATCCGCTCCGATCACCGCGTGCGATCCCTCGACCTCGTGGTCGATGGCCTTGCCGATGTCGTGCAAGAGACCCGACAGCTTGGCGATTCGTACGTCGGCGCCGATCTCGGCCGCCATCATGGCGGCAAGATAGGCGACCTCTTTGGAATGGTTCAACACCTGCTGCCCGTAGCTGGTGCGAAAACGCAGGATTCCGAGATGGCGGACGACCTCGGGATGAAGTCCCTGTAGGCCGACTTCCAGGACCGCTGCCTCTCCCTCCTCTTTGACCCGTTGCAGGACCTCGACTCGGGACTTGGCGACGATCTCTTCGATGCGGGCCGGATGGATCCGGCCGTCGACGATGAGCTTGTTCAGCGCGACCCGCGCCACCTCGCGGCGGACCGGGTCGAAGCCGCTGATGATCACGGCTTCCGGGGTGTCGTCGACGATAAGGTCGATCCCGGTCGCCTGCTGCAGGGCGCGGATGTTGCGCCCCTCCTTGCCGATGATGCGCCCCTTCAGCTCGTCGGTCGGCAGCGGAAGCACCGAGACCGAGACTTCGGCGGTCTGGTCGGCGGCAATGCGCTGGATCGACTCGGTGACGATTTCGCGAGCGCGGCGCTCGCTCTCGTCGCGAGCTGCCAGCTCGGACTCCCTGACCTTGTGGGCGACTTCGTTGCGCAGCTCCTGCTCGACCTGCCCCATCAGGATCCCCGAAGCTTCCTGGCGGGTCATGTTGGCGACCCTCTGTAGCTCCTTCTCCTGCTGGTGGACGCTGTCGTCGAGCTGAGCGCGGACCTCGTCCAGCGACTTCTCTTTGTTGCCGAGCTCACGCTCGCGCCCGTTGAGATCCTCACCCTTGCGGTCGAGGTTCTCCTCCTTCTGGAGTAGACGCTTCTCGATCTGCTGAGACTGTGCCCGATACTCGCGGGCCTCCTGTTCGGCGGCGGTGCGGATCTGGACCGCTTCCTCTTTGGCTTCGAGCAGCTTCTCCTTGGCCTGGGTTTCGGTCTCGGAAAGGACTGCCTGGGCTTTGAGCTCCAGTGCGCTGGATCCCTCGCCCTGCCGGCGCCGGAGCAGCAGAAACGCAGCTCCAAAACCGGCGCCGATTGCCACAAGGACCGCCACAACCAATAGCGATACGGAGACGTTGACTGGCATGTGACATGCACCTCGTATATTCGATTGTCAAAGTGCGGAACCATGGCAGAGCCCGCGGGGTTCCGCCTCGGGTTGGCTCTATGACTGCGGGCGCTTTGGGCGACCCGCGAACATCAAATTCTAGTCTTCGTCCCCGCGGGGCGTTCCAGACAGCACGGCACGGCACGCCCCACGAACGATGGTGGTAGAAAAGCCGAGCCGCAGGAGCTTGTTTCCCACGCGGTCCAGCATCTCGCGATACTCCGTGATCTCCCTCTTACCGTACGTTCGTTCGATGATGCGCATGGCTGAAGCCATTTGCAGAGCGTCGTTATAGCTCGCCAGCGCACGGTCGGCTTGAGCCCGATCCACACCTCGTTGGGCGAGCTCTGCCGAAAGAGCCCGCGGGCCCCGCGACCTTGACCGGAGCCTGACGAGCCCCTCCGCGAAAGAGAGGTCGTTGAGGTAGCCAAGCTCGTCCAGCCGGACCAGGGCCGAGTCGATCTCCTCTGACGTGTACCCCCGGCGCCCGAGTTTGCGCTGGATCTCGACCCGCGAATGCGCTCGCCGGCCCAGAAGACGCAAGCCCGCGCCCAGAGCACTACCCTGCGGGCGGCGAATGCCGGCTGGTCTTGTCCGGTTAGAGCTCCTCGTCCGCAACTGCGGAAGCCCTCAGAACGCCTGCGGCTTTCAGCACGGCAGACGCAGTCCCGCCGGCGGCCTTTTCCCTGACCTTGGCCTCGATCTCCGCGGAAAGCGTCGGGTTCTCACGCAGGTAGTTGCGGACGTTCTCACGTCCCTGGCCGAGCCGCTGGTCCCCGTACGACATCCAGGTGCCGCTCTTCTCCAGGACGCTATATTCGATCGCGGCGTCGATCAGCGAGCCTTCGCGCGAGATGCCCTCGTTGAAGAGGATGTCGAACTCTGCCGAGCGGAACGGCGGCGCGACCTTGTTCTTCACCACCTTGACCTTCACCCGGGCCCCAACCGAGTCGAGACCCGACTTGATCACCTCGACCTTTCGGATGTCGAGGCGCACCGATGAGTAGAACTTGAGGGCGCGTCCACCAGGCTGGGTCTCCGGGTTTCCGAACATGATTCCAACCTTCTCCCGGAGCTGGTTCAGGAAGATGACAGAGCAGTTGGACTTGGAGATTGCTGCTGTCAGCTTTCGCAACGCCTGCGACATGAGCCGAGCCTGAAGCCCCATGTGGGAGTCTCCCATGTCGCCCTCGATCTCCGCCTTCGGCACGAGTGCCGCCACGGAATCGATGACGATCACGTCGACGGCTCCGGAGCGAACCAGGACCTCGACGATCTCGAGCGCCTGCTCGCCCGTGTCAGGCTGGCTGATCAGCAGATCGTCGATCTTCACACCGATCCGCGCGGCGTAGAGGGGATCGAGGGCGTGCTCCGCGTCGACGAACGCGGCCACCCCACCTTGCTTCTGGGCTTCTGCGATGACGTGAAGGGCGAGCGTGGTCTTTCCCGCCGACTCGGGACCGTACAGCTCGGTCACGCGGCCGCGCGGAATCCCGCCCACGCCGAGTGCGAGGTCGAGCAGCAGCGCCCCGGTGGGAATCACTGTGATCTCGCCGCGCAGCGCGGCCTGCTCACCCAACTTCATGATCGAACCCTTTCCGTAGCTCTTCACGATCTGGGCCATCGCCGAGTCGAGCGATTTCTCTTTTTCCTTTTCCATGTCTTGAATGCCTCCTAGGTGGTTGCGGCGAGTGTTCTACGTCGTGGTGCTGAGAGCAATGGGCTTAACACAGCTTCGTAGGATGGCCGTGGCGATATTATCGAACAAGTGTTCGTCTGCGTCAATAGGCTCAATCGGTCTTCACCCTCGCGACCGAGCGAGCTTCTTCCGCAAGCAGCCGGAGCGCCTGCTCCGCCGCCTGCCGCCGGTTTGACCGGCGGTCGCCGTGGAACCGGTATTCGCGGGACGCGGAGCCGCCGGCCGACGCAACAGCAACGTAGGTCAGGCCCACGGGCTTGGCCGAACCGTCTGAGTCCGGACCGGCGATCCCGGTGACGCCCACCGCCAGGTCGGTCCCAAAGCGGGACCGGGCGCCCTCCGCCATTGCTTGCGCCACCTCGCTGCTGACCGCGCCCACTCGCTTCAGCAGGTCCGGCGACACGCCGAGCTGGCTCCGCTTCACCTCGTCCGAGTAAGCGATCACACCCCCGACGAAATACGTCGAACTGCCGGGTTGGTCGGTGATCAGCGCCCCGACCATGCCACCGGTGCACGACTCAGCGACTGAGACGGTGAGGCCTTGCTGGCGTAAGAGCTCGCCAAGGTCGCGCGCCGCCTGATCGCCGGCTTCGGTGGGTGTGGGCGCTCCCCCGCTTGGACCGGCACGCCCGGGCGCGCTCGAGGTGTCGAATGGCCCGATGAGGTAGCGAAACCGCCACAGGTAGTCGAGGCCGCTCCAGATCGTGAAAATGACCGCCACACCGACGGCGAGGTCTGCCACGGGTACGACGATCGGATACGGGCGCTGCAGGATCAAAAGCGTCACGGCGCTCATTTGCATGACGGTCTTCGTCTTGCCGAGGGGTGCCGCCGCGATCACGCGACCCTGGGCGGCGGCCACCGAACGCAGGATCGTGATGATCAGCTCGCGCGAGAAGATCACCACCACGACCCACGCGGCGACCAGCCCCTCCTGGACCAGCACGATCAGCACCGACAGGACGAACAACTTGTCCGCCAGGGGATCGAGGAACTTTCCGAAGTCGCTCACGGTGCCGCGCCGGCGCGCGATCTCGCCGTCCAGGGTGTCGGTGATGGAGAAGACGAGGAAGAGCGCCGCCGCCAGCTGGTCGTGCCCAGGGAACCGGACGAGGAGCAGCACCATCAGCGGCGGGATCGCCACCAGCCGGCTGAGCGTCAAGGCGTTAGGGACGTTCATGACCTGGCCTCATGACTTGGGTTCATTTCTGGCTACGTCAAGTTTGCGACGAGAGGTCCCGCGCCGGGACTCTCGCGTCATTCGATGCCCAGCCGCTCCAGGAGCTCGTCGACGTCGGGCAGGTTCATCAGGACCTCTCGCGACTTGGATCCCTGGTAGCTGCCGACGACGTAGTGCTCAGCGAGCTGGTCGACGATGCGTCCTGCCCGCGAATAGCCGACGTTGAACTTGCGCTGTACGAGAGAGACCGAAGCAGAGCCCTCCGCGGCGACTGCCCGCGCCGAGCGCGCGAAAAGCGGATCGAGCTTGCGCTCCTGGGTCTCCCCTCTCTCCCACTCCGTGCCGGAACCCTGTTCGAGGATCTCCTGCATGTAGTGCGGTTCGCCCTGCGACTTCCAGAAATTGACGACTCCTTCAACCTCCGGGTCGCTGACGAAGGCGCCCTGGATGCGGGTCGGCTTGCCGGCGTCGACGGGCTGGTAGAGCATGTCTCCGCGACCGAGCAGCTTCTCCGCTCCGCCGGAGTCCAGGATGACGCGGCTGTCCACCTGTGAGCCCACGGCGAATGCGATGCGCGACGGGATGTTCGCCTTGATCAGCCCCGTGATGATGTCTGTCGAGGGTCGCTGAGTCGCGATGATGAGGTGAATGCCGACGGCCCGCGCCAGCTGCGCGATGCGGCAGATGAGCTCTTCGATTTCCCCCGCCGCGACCATCATCAGGTCGGCAAGCTCATCGATGACGATCACGATGTATGGCAGCTGCCGCGCGAGCTTTTGCGTTGCCTTGTCGTTGTAGGCGGCGATGTTGCGTACGCCCTCGGCCGAGAAGATCTTGTACCGCCGGTCCATCTCCGCCACAGCCCAGCGCAATGCTGCTGCGGCCTGGTGGGACTCGACGAGCACCGGGAGGGCCAGGTGCGGGAGCCCGTTGTACCCGGTCAGCTCGACTCGCTTCGGGTCGATCAGCAGAAGACGCATGTGCTCCGGCGTGACCTGGAACAAAAGGCTCGTGATCAAAGCGTTGATGCACACGCTCTTGCCCTGGCCCGTCGCGCCGGCGATGAGCAGGTGCGGCATGCGTGTGAGGTCCGCGATGATCGACTGGCCTGACACGTCATTGCCGAGTCCGAGCGCCAGCTTGTTCGTGCCCTCGCGGAAAGCCGCGGTCTCGAGGACCTCGCGAATCGTGACCAGGGCCGCCGACTTGTTGGGGACCTCGATCCCGACCGCAGCCTTCCCCGGGATCGGTGCTTCGATGCGCAGCGGAGCCGCGGCGAGCGCCAGGGAGAGGTCGTTTTGCAGCGCGGTGATCCGTTTGACCTGGACCCCCGGGCCGGGCTGAAGCTCGTACTGGGTGACGGCCGGCCCGGGGTTGACGCCCACCACCTTGCACGCGACCCCGAAAGTCTCGAGGGTGCTCTCGATGATCTTGACGTTGCGCTTGATCTCGTCGGCCATCTGTGCGCGCTTCGCGGTCACGGTGTCGAGCAGCGTGATCGAGGGCAGCTTCCAGTCGATCTCAGGCAGGTCGTCCTCGAGCTCGGCGACCACGCGCAGCGCCGGCGGCTCGGTCGCTTCGTCCGAACCTGATTTTTCGATCTTGGCGGAGGCTTTGACCGCCGGTACCTCACGTTCCTCTTCGAGCTCCCACGGCCGGGCTTTCTCGACCGCGGGATGCGGCGCCGCAAAGCTGGCGGCCGACTTGGCCAGCTCGTCACGCGTGGCCGGCGGCGACTTGACCTCTTTGCTCTCCTTGCTCTTCGGGGGAGCCGGCGGCGAGACCAGGTTCTGCAATCTCAGGCGCTCCGCGTACGCGGCCTGACCCGTGGAGACCACTGTAGCGAGGAGCGCGCCCGGGCTGAAGTGGACGGTGACGATCAACCCGATCACGAGCAGCGCGATCAGCACCGCCCACGCACCCGGATGGCCGAACACCTGGATCACCGCTCCGTCGATGTCATGACCCACCGCTCCACCGTGTCCCAGCAGACCGAAGATCCCGACCAGCGCGATCACCGCAACGCCTCCCGACACGATGTCGACCGGCCGCGGCCGAGGCGCTTTCGGCCACAGCAGATACGTACCGAGACCCAGCGCAGCGGCGATAGGGACGAACCACGCGCGGTCAAACGTTGCGACCAGCCAGTCGCGAAGGCCCGTGAGGATCGAGCCGGCGTTGCTCGCCAGGGCCAGCAGGCCCAGCAGCGCGACGAGGATGAGCAGGACGCCCGTGATCTCGCGTCCCTGGCGCTGAGTGAGATGGGGCCTGGTGGCGCGTTTGGTCCGGGCGGGTCGGGAACGCGCCGCGCGCGAGGTGCGGCGAGTGCCGTGTGTGGAGTGACGTGAGCCTCGGGATGTGGTGCGACGCATGCTGCGGGCCCTGGAGCCGTAGCGGATTCTACACCCAGCCCGGTTGGGGTCCAAATTCCAGGAGGCGGCCCGAGCGATACTCTCCGCGTGGCCGTCGATCCATTCGCCGAAGCTGAGATCCGCTACAAGTTCCTGGTCGATGAGCGCCGGTCCGGCGGCCTTCAGCCTCGAGCGTTCAGGCTCGCGGTTCGAGATCTTGCCGTGCTCGACAGCGAAGGGCGGCGATGGATGCTCGGACCGGAAGACGGCATCTGGTACCGAAGAGAGAATGAGCGGTGGCTGCAGGCGGACCCGCCGCGCCGCCTGGTCTGCCCTTCATGCGGGCATCACAACCTGGGCCGTCACAGCTTCTGCGTCGAGTGCGGGCACCGTCTGAATCGATAGGAGATCGGCCCCCTCTCCCCCGTCAGGGGAGCAATCAGTCAGTCCCATCCTCATCGCCGCTTGCGCGCAGGGATGTGGGGATAGGGGCGGGAAAGAACGCTTTTTAGCTAGTGGTGCACTTGCGCTTGGGCGATGCCGTAGATCAGGCCCGCGACCAGCGGGACCAGGGCCGCGAGGAACCAGAGCCTCCACCACAGGGGACGCGAGTCCCCTCGCATCATCTCGTGCCCGCAGAAGCCGCAGTACCTATCGAAAGGGCCGGCGATTCCCCGGCAGCTGCCACATTGGTGGAGCTGGAGCCCGCAGTGGGCGCAGCGTGACTCCTCGGCGTGGTTGAGCATCATGGCCGGCTGGTCGCAACGCGGACACAGGCTTGGCGCAACAAGCGCTAGGGGAGGGAGTTTCACTGCCCTGCTAGCGTCGCGGGGCGGCCGAGTTCACCTCGGCCGCAACTTTGTTCTTGAGGTCTGCCAAGCGTCATCAGGATTAACTATTCCGTAAATCACATCCCCGGGAAGATGAGCGCCAGCCCTGTGGATCCGCAGCTGAGAAAGCCGCTTCTGGATGAGGGCCGGGTCCCCGTCGGCGAAACCGACCGGGCTCATATCTCTGTCACGACGGGGATCACCATAGGGCGGCGCCGCGTCTGGCGCCAGACGGTCCTGGAGACCGCGTCATGGATGGCCTCCTGCAGCAGGTTGAGGTCGGGCCGGGTCTCCGTAAAACGCCCGATGCTTTCGACGGCGGCCGCGCGCGCGTCGGCCATGAGCCTGGTCGACAGCTCCGGCTCGATCAATCCGCGCGAGATGAGGTCTGGCCCGGCGCGAACCGTCGCAGTGTCGCGGTCGAGCGTGACGGTCACGACCAGGATGCCGTCCTCGGCAAGGTGCCGGCGGTCTCGAAGCACCACCTGTTCGACGTCCCCCACACCGAGCCCATCGACGTAGACGAGACCGGTCCCAATCTTCTCGCCTCGCGAGATCGTCTCGGCGTCCAGCTCCACCGTCTCGCCGTCCTCGACGACGATGATCCGGTCATCTGGTATGCCGGCTTCACGCGCGATCTCTGAGTGCAGAAGGAGCTGGCGGTATTCGCCGTGGACGGGGATGAAGTTGCGCGGCCGCACCGCATCGAGCATCTCGCGCAGCTCATCGCGCTGCGCATGGCCCGTCACGTGAACGTTGCCCACCTCGGAGTAGAACACTCGCGCACCGTGCCGATAGAGGTTGTTCACGGTCTGATGGACCATCCGCTCGTTGCCAGGGATGGGCCGGGCCGAGATCACGACCCAATCGCCCTTCAGCACGTTGACGAACGGATGGCGCTGTGCCGCAAAGCGCGCGAGCGCCGACATCGGCTCGCCCTGGCTACCCGCCGTGAGCAGCAGGAGCTTGGACGGCGGGACCTTATCGATCTCCTCCAGCGGCACTGTCAGCCCGTCGGGCACTTTCAAAAAGCCGAGCTCGCGCGACGTCTTGAAGTTGGTCTGTAGGCTGCGTCCGACGACCGCAACGCGCCTGCCGAACTGGATCGCCGTTCGCACCAGGTGCTGGATGCGATGGATGTTGGACGCGAAGTTGGCCACCACGATGCGCCCCGGGGCGTCGCTGAAGATGCGCTGGAGTGCGGCATGCAGGTCACGCTCCGACCCGGAGCGGCCGGCTCGCTCTGAGTTGGTCGAGTCGCTGAGCAGGAGCAGCACTCCTTCATCACCCAGCTCGCGAAAGCGAGCCATGTCCGTGGGCAGCCCGTCGGGCGGTGCGGGGTCGAGCTTGAAGTCGCTCGTGTAGACGACCTTGCCGACCGGTGTGTCTATGGCGAGGGCGACGGAGTCGGGGATGGAGTGGCAGACGGCGATCGTCTCCACGCGAAACGGACCAAGCTGCACAGAATCGCCGACACGGACTTCGCGGAGGTCGGCCTCCCGCAGAAAGCGATGCTCTTTGAGCTTCGGCCTGAGGAGACCGAGGGTCAGACGCGTGCCGTAAACCGGGACGTTGACCTTCTTCAACGCATACGGGAGCCCGCCGATGTGGTCTTCATGGCCATGCGTGAGGAAGATGCCGAGGACTTCGCGATCCGGCTGCAGCAGGTACGAGATGTCGGGCAGCACCAGGTCGATGCCGGGCATGTCTTCCTGGGGGAACATGAGGCCGGCGTCGACGACCAGGATCTTCTTCTCCCACTCGAGCGCCCACATGTTGATACCGACCTCGCCAAGGCCGCCCAGCGGGAGATAACGAAGTCGCCCCGAGTGCAGGGATCCCCGCGAACTCACGCCGCAGGCTCTGAGTCAAGGGGTCCCCGCGAAGTCGCGGCGAAGCCTCGGACTTCGTGGGGCTCTTTTGTGGGGATTTTCACAACAGGCGTAGCTGTTCCGCTTCCTGTTTCGGTGGAGCGACCGGCACGGGCGGTGGAGGCGGCGCCAGGAGAGCCTCCAGGTAAGCCTTCACGCGGTCGAAGTCGTGCTCAAGATCGGCCACAAGCGCGCCGTTGTGCAGCGCGGCGGCCGGGTGGTAAAGCGGCACGTAGGCGACGCCGCCTCGTTTGACGAGAGTCCCGTGCACGCGCGAGATCGAGCCCTGGCCGGGCATCAGGCGCTCGAGCGCGTGACGGCCGAGGATGAGGACTACCTTTGGTTGCACGAGCTCCTGCTGGCGCTTCAGATAGGGCGAGCACGACTCGGCCTCGTTGGGCATCGGGTCGCGGTTCATCGGCGGGCGACACTTGAGCACGTTGGTGATGTAGACGTCGGACCGGCTGAGCCCGATGCGTGACAGGAGCGTGTCGAGCAGCTTGCCCGCCGCGCCGACGAACGGTTCGCCCTGACGGTCCTCGTTGAAGCCGGGAGCCTCGCCGACGATCATGATGTCGGCGGGACACGGACCAACGCCCGGCACCGCCTGAGTGCGAGTCGCATGCAGGCCGCACTTGGTGCACGAGCGGACTTCGGCGTGGAGCTGATCCAGCTCCGGCGAACTAAGCGACTTTCACTCCAGCCTTGAAGGTGATCAGGTCGCCGGCCTCGCGCACCGTCTTCATGACGGATTGCAGCTGCTCGTCGGTCAGCGCCACCAGGGGCAGGCGGAACGGACCTGCCGGGAAGCCCATGGCGTTCAGCACGGACTTGATAGGCACGGGGTTGGCAGCCGTGGTCATGAGCGTCTTGATCACCGGCAGCAACCCGAGATGGATCTTCCGCGCAGTGTCGTTGTCACTCTTCGAGTAGGCGTCGATCAGCTTCTTCATGGAGCGACCGGCGATGTGGGAAACGACGCAGATCACTCCGTGGCCGCCGGCCGCCAGGACGGGCAGCGTCCAGCTGTCGTCCCCGCTCCACACCTTGAACCTCGCCGGCTTGCCGGCGCAGACGAAGCCGATCTGGTCGAGGTCGCCGCTGGCCTCTTTCACGCCAAGGATCCCCGGAAGCTCGGCGCACCGGAGCGTGGTGGCGGCGGTCATGTTGACCGCGGTGCGGCCCTGGATGTTGTACATGATCGTAGGACCCACCTCGGAGATCGCTTTGAAGTGCTGGTACATGCCTTCCTGTGGAGGCTTGTTGTAGTAGGGGACGACGGCGAGCAGGGCGTCCGCGCCCGCCTTCATGGCGCGCTCGGAGAGCTTGACGGAGTGATGGGTGTCGTTGCTGCCTGTGCCCGCGACGACGCTCTTGCCGGGGATCGCCTTCTTGACGGCCTTGAGGAGCTCGATCTTCTCGTCATCGCTAAGACTCGGAGCCTCGCCGGTGGTGCCGGCAACGACCACACCATCCGAGCCGTCCGCGACAAGAATGGCCGCCATTCTTTCGGATGCCTCGTAATCGACCGAGCCGTCTGATTTAAAAGGCGTGATCATCGCCGTCAGCAGGCGACCAATCTCTACTGTCACTTTCTCATTGTCCTCTTCCTTTCCCGCCCGAAAATCGCGGTGACGGGTGCGGATTTTCGGGCGAAGGCCCGTGCCACCTGATGGCCTGGGTTCCCCAGGCCATCACAGCGGATATGCATGGCAAAGACCGGTGGCTCATTTTCTATCGTGAGAAACTCGGTGACGGGTGGCACCGGCCGCGACTACTCCCATTTCGATGGCTTGCTCCGCGATCTGTACGGCGTTCAGCGCGGCTCCCTTGCGCAGGTTGTCGGAGACCAGCCACAACGCGAGGCCGTTTTTGGTCGAGGCATCGTTTCGAATGCGGCCAACATACACCTCGTCTTTGCCCGCGACCCCATGCGGGGTCGGGTAAAGCTTCGCGTGCGGATCGTCCTCGACGATCACTCCCGGCGCCGTGCCGAACAGCGTGCGGGCCTCGTCCGCGGTGATCTTTCTGGTTGTCTCGACGAAAACGGACTCGCCATGTCCGACCGGCACCGGCACCCGCACGCAGGTGGCGGTGATGCGCAGCTCGGGCAGGTGGAGGATCTTCCGCGTCTCGTTGACGATCTTGACCTCCTCCTCGTTGTAGCCCTCGGGTTCAGGGCGCCAGCCGCCGGGCACGACGTTGTATGCGAGCTGGTACGGATAGGCGACTGCCTGCGGTTCCTCGCCCGCCGCGATGGCCTTGGTCTGGTCCTCCAGCTCGTCGACCAGGGCCCGTCCGGCTCCCGAGGCCGACTGGTAGGTGGAGACGAGGACGCGCTCGAGGCCGACCGCCTGCTTCAAAGGATTGAGGATGACGGTCAGTGGGATGGCGCAGCAGTTGGGGTTGGCCACGATGCCCTCGTTGTCGCGGATGTCGTCGCTGTTCACCTCAGGGACGACGAGCGGCACGTTCTGCTTCATGCGCCATGCCGAGCTGTTGTCGATCACGAGCGCCCCGGCTTCGGCGGCGAGCGGTCCATACATCAACGCGATGTCGCTGCTGGCGGCAAAGAGAGCGATGTCGATGCCCTGGAACGACTTCTCGTCGAGCCGATCGATGCTGATCGACCCGCCGTTGTAGGCGACCGTCATGCCCTTCGATCGCTCCGATGCCAGAGCCACGACGCGGTCGGAGGGGAAATTCCGCTGGGCGAGGACACGCAGCATCTCGCGGCCGACCATCCCGGTGACGCCGACGACAGCAACGTTTAATCGCTTGGAGATGGGCACCAACTCAAGTTTAAATCGATCTCGGCTGGAGTGGTGGAGCGCTCGGCGCGTACTGCGCCGCGCGTGCCTGGTAGACCTGGTTCAGAGCGGCCACGAAGTTGGGATGCAGGTTGCGCAGCTCCACGAGGCGATCGTTCTGCCCTGGTGCCATCCCCATGACCTTTCCTCTTGGGCGTAAAAAGGGCGCGATTATCAACCGCCCTGCGAGGCCGGCTGCCAGGAAGAAGAAGCCCAATCCGAAGCAAACCCAGGCGATTGTTGTCACTCTCGGATCGGTGGTCGACCAGGCAAGCGCGGCAGTCACAACCCAGGCGGCGACCCATGCGATCAGTAGTCCGGTGGGAACCCAGAACGCCAGCGTCACCGTCCGCCGGCTGGAACGGGTCAGCGGCAAATATCCGCTTGCCCGTTCAGCCACGGCTGCCATGGCGATCGCGTAAGCGATGAAACCGAGGCCTCCCGCGCACACCAGCAACAGGAGCGAGTATGCCCACGCAGGCGCTGTCACGAACTTGAACCTCTTCCATGTCTCAGCCGGCCGGCCGCTCATCGCGCAAACAGGAGGAAAGTCGTTTGCCCACAGCTGCGATGCCCAGACCTGGACGCGATCCGAGCGGCTAATCAACCAGACCCAGCAGCTGGTCCAGCCCTCGGTAGAACTGCGGTCCAGAGGTCACCTTGTGGATCGCGAGCAGCACCCCTGGGATGTACGCCTCGCGGCTGGTCGTACGGTGGACGATCGTCAGCGTCTGGCCCGGCAGCCCGAAGATGACCTCCTGGTCGGCCACGAAGCCCGGAAGGCGCACGCTGTGTACGGCGACGTTTCCCTCTTCCCCACCGCGCGTCCCGGCCAGCGTCTCCTTCTCCGGTTTCTGGTGGCTGAACGGTTTCTCGCGCCGCTTCGCCGCAAGTCTCTTCGCGGTCGAGAGGGCGGTGCCCGATGGAGCGTCGAGCTTGGTCGCGTGATGCATCTCGATCACCTCGACGGCGTCGAAGTGCGGGGCGGCGATGTCGGCCAGGTGCATCATCAGCACAGCGCCGACGGCGAAGTTCGGGGCGACGATCCCCCCCACCCCCTTGCTCCTGCATGCGGTTTCGAGCTTGTCGACCGCATCAGCGCTCAGGCCGGTGGTCCCGATGACCGGGGATGCGCCGGCCGCGACCGCGGCGAGCGCGTTGTGGAGGGCTTCGGACGGCTTGGTGAAGTCGACCAGGGCTCGCGGCCTTTTCTCGTGCAGGAAGGCGGCAAGGTCATCGCCCAGCTCCACGCCGCCGACGTACTCGATGCCCGGCTCGCTTTGAAAGGCCGCGGCGAGGACCGAGCCGACCTTGCCGCGGTAACCGGCGACCGCGACTTTAATCGGCTCGGCCATGTCTTATCTAGTTACGTCGAGGGCCGCGACTGCCGCCGCCGTTTCGTCCACCGCGATCTCGACCGCCGCCTCCGAAGCCACCCTCGCGGGGGGGCGGTGCGGGTGACGCAAGGGCGACCGCCATCGCCTCTTTGTCGATCTTCTCTTCGATCGGCAGGCCTTTTTCGGTCAGCTCCTCGATCGCCGCCTGGCGGCTCAGGTTGAGGCGGCCCTGGCTGTCGATCTCCGTCGCCTTGACCATGATCTCATCGCCGACGTTAGCCACCTCTTCAGGCCGCTCGACACGGTGGTCGGTCAGCTTCGAGACATGCACCAGGCCGTCCTGGTTCGGTATCACCTCGACGAACAAGCCGAACGGCATGATGCGAACGACCTTGCCCTTGTAGATCCTTCCGACCTCGACCTCTTCGGTCAGGCCCTTGATCCAATCGATGGCGCGCTGGCCGCCTTCCTGGTCCACTGCAGCGATGAAAACCCGACCGTCGTCCTCGACGTCGATCTGGGCGCCGGTCTCCTCGGTGATCTTGCGAATCATCTTGCCTCCCGGGCCGATGATGTCGCGGATCTTGTCGGGGTTGATCATGATCGTGGTGATGCGCGGCGCGTAGGGGCTCATCTCGCTTCGAGGCTTGGGCAGCACGGCCAGCATCTTGTCGAGCACGAAAAGCCGAGCCTCGCGCGCCTGTTCCAGCGCCTGCTGGAGGATCTCGTGCGTCAGGCCCTTGACCTTGATGTCCATCTGCAGCGCCGTGATGCCATCGCGGGTCCCGGCGACCTTGAAGTCCATGTCGCCGAGGTTGTCCTCCACTCCCTGGATGTCGGTCAGCACGGCGAACTTGCCTTGCCGCGTGACAAGACCCATGGCGATACCGGCAACTGGTGACTTGATGGGGACTCCGGCGTCCATCAGCGCAAGCGTCGAACCGCACACGGAGGCCATAGAAGTCGAACCGTTGGAGCTGAGGATCTCCGAGACCAGGCGCATCGTGTACGGCCACTCGTCGATAGGGGGGATCACAGCAAGCAGCGCGCGCTCCGCGAGTGCGCCGTGACCGATCTCGCGGCGGCCAGGGCCGCGCAGCGGCCGCGCCTCACCGACGGAGAACGGCGGGAAGTTGTAATGGTGCATATACCGCTTGGAGGTCTCATCAGTGAGACCGTCGATCTTCTGCGCGTCGGACATCGTGCCGAGCGTCGCGATGGTGAGTGCCTGGGTCTGTCCACGGGTGAACAGGCCTGAGCCGTGCGTGCGGGGTAGCACGCCGACCTCGACGGTGATGTTTCGGACATCCTTGAGGCCCCGGCCGTCGATGCGAACGCCCTCTTCCACGACGCGCTGGCGGACCCTGTCCTTGAGCGCCTTGTCGAAAAGCTTCCCGAGGATCTCGACGTGCTCGGGGAACCTCTCGCCCAGCTCGACCACGGTCTTCCTGCGGAGATCTTCGATGTCGGTCTCGCGGGTGGCCTTATCAGCTTTGTAGAGCACGGGGTCCAGGCGCAGCGCCAGGTATTCGCCGACGATCTCGACCATCTGCTCGGGATACGCGAGCGGCACCCACTCACGCTTCTCGCGGCCGACCTGCTGCTGCAGCTCGACCTGCGCGGCGCAAATGTGCTTGATCTCTGTGTGCGCCATCTCGAGGGCGTCGAGCACGATCTGCTCGGTGACCCCCTTGGCCCCCGCCTCGACCATCAGGATCGCGTCGGCCGTGCCGGCCACCACGAGGTCGAGCTGTGACTCGGCCATCTTCGACATCGGCGGGTTGACCACAACCTTCCCGTCGAGATAGCCCATCCGGACCGCGCCGACCGGGCCCTGGAACGGGATGTCCGAGATCACAAGGGCCGTTGAGGCCCCGTTGATGCTCAGGATCGTCGGGTCGTTCTCCTGGTCCACCGACAGCACGGTCGAAACGACCTGCACGTCGAGGCGGAAGCCTTCGGGGAACAGCGGTCGCAGCGGCCGGTCCGTCAGTCGCGACGCGATGATCGCCGTCTCGCTGGGGCGTCCTTCGCGGCGCATGAACGCGCCCGGGATCTTGCCCGCCGCGTACAGCTTCTCTTCGTAGTCGCACGTGAGCGGGAACCAGTCGATTCCCACGCGCGGCTCCTTCGCCATCACCGCGGTGCTCAGGACGACGGTGTCGCCCTGCCGCAGGATCACCGCGCCGTTTGCCTGCTCGGCCACCCGGCCGGTCTCGATCGAAAGCCGCCTGCCGGCGACCTCCACGTTCTTTGTGACTATTGCCATTGGCAATACCTCCATGTTCTGGGAGGACGACCCCCGGAGGTGCGATCTGGGCCAGGTTCCTAGCAGCTGCCGCTGAGTGCGGACCAATCCGCCTGAGTGAGAGCTTCTAAGAGCTGACCCGCGCTAACCAGCGTGGGGTCCTCCCGATTGACTTATGCGACCGGGAAACAGCCCGGTCCGGCTATCTCCTGATCCCGAGCTTGGCGACAAGTGCGCGATAGCGCTCGATGTCGGTGCCCCTCAAATAGTTCAGCAGACGCCGTTGCTTGCCCACCAGGAGGAGGAGCCCGCGGCGCGAGTGATGATCCTTGGCGTGCGTCTTCAGGTGCTCGGTGAGCTCCCGGATGCGCGTGGTCGAAAGCGCGATCTGGACCTCGGGTGAACCCGTGTCCTTATCTGCCCGCTTGTACTCCGCGATCAGCTTGCCTTTGACGTTCGTCTCTACTGCCAAACTGCGCAAAAGTATACGGGCGCAGCCGGACCGACCGTCAGGAGGCGGATTCGACGCTTCCGTCGGAGCGAGGGTCCGCACCGGCGCGCCAGGCGCTCGGCCCGTCGATCACGATCGCGTGCGCGTGTCCAAACGAGTGATGTCTCGACGGCATCAGCTCGAAGCTTCGATCAGATCGGGAGAGCTCGGCCGCGTGTGGGTAGTCGGCTTCGATCGAGGTCCGCAAGCCATCCGCCTGCACGCGAATCCGGGGTCGAGCGACCGCCTCCGCGGGCTCCAGGCCGTGGTCGACCAGGTTGATGAGCACCTGCGACTGCAGCTGAGGCTGGCCGTCGCCACCCATCGTGCCGAACACGGCCCAGGGCTTGCCGTGCCGCGTAGCCATCGCGGGGATCAGCGTGTGCATTGTCCGTTTGCGCGGTTCGAGCCGGTTGACGTGGTCAGGAGCCAGGCTGAAATAAGCGCCTCGGTTTTGCAGGAGCATGCCCGTGCCCTCCGCGACGATGCCGGACCCAAAGTCGAACGCGACGCTCTGGATCAACGACACGAGGTTGCCATGCTCGTCGGCCGCACACATGTAGATGGTGTCGCCGCCCTCGCGCAGCGCACCTCCGCCTGCGGCCGCATGTGTAGGGTCGAGGAACGGCTCGACGGGGACATCGGCGAAATCGGGGTCGGTGATGTAGCGATCGCGCAGCGGATAGCACGCATCTCGGATGCGCTTCAGCTCCGTGGCGAATCCTGGGCCGGGCTGCAGGTCCTCGGGCGTCAACTGGTTCAGCCGCGCGAATATGGCGAGCGCGGTGAGGCCTTGGGTCGGAGGCGGCAGCTCGTAAACGATCAGGTCTCGGTACTTGACCGTGATCAGTTCGACCCATTGCGAACGGTGCACCGCCAGGTCACGGGCGGTCACGAGGCCGTCCCGCCGCCCGATCGCCGAAGCGATCGCCGAGGCGATCTCGCCACGATAGAAACCGCTGATCCCGGCACGACCGATGTCCTGCAGGACAGATGCTAGATCCGGGTTTCGCAGCAGCATGCCGCCCTCCATCGGCGGATACAGCTTCCGCGCGGAGCTCTCTTTGCCCAGCAGCTCCGCCCCACCCTTGAGGAAGTCCGATAGCTGTGGCGTGATGACGTAGCCGTCGCGGGCTAGCGAGGCCGCGGGCTCGAGCACCGCGCCGAGCCCGAGAGTTCCGAAGCGCTCGAGCAGCCGGCCCCATGCCTCAACGGTGCCGGGCACCGTGACGGTGAGAATTCCGCGCTCCGGCATCTCCTTGTAGCCGCGCGAGCGAACGGCTTCGATGGTCGCCAGCTCCCCGGAGCGTCCGGCGCCGATGAGTCCGATGGGCGCAGTGGCGCCAGACGGCCAGACGATCGCCATCAGGTCGCCGGCGACGGAAGTCATGTGCGGGTAGACGACGCACAGCACCGCGTTGGCTGCGATCGCGGCGTCGATCGCGTTGCCGCCATCGCGAAGCACCTGCGCGCCGACCTCGGATGCTGCGCGATGCGGTGTAGCGATGACTCCGCGCGTCACGAGAGGATTATCGCGGCGTGATGAACTCGATCGCTCCCGGCTGGATCTCGAAGAGCGCGGGAAGGAAGCCGACCGCCTCGCCATCGACGTCAAGGCGAACTTTGACCGGTGAGGTGACCGAGATCCGCTTGCCGTAGATCAATTCGATCTTCGGGTTGTTCTGGTCCAGGTGCTTTCCTTGCCGGAAGTCGTTCATGCCTCGCATGGTCTCGATCTTGCCTGCATTCTTCACGAGGATCACGTCGAACACGCCGTCGGTCGGTGACGCTGACGGCGCCATCTGCATGCCGCCGCCGAAGAACTGGCAGTTGGCGATGACCACCTGCTGCGCCTTGGGGAGCTCATGCCTGGTGTGATCGATCTCCACTGTCATCGGCTTGTTCTTGAATCCGATGAGCGCCCGCAGCCCGCCGAGCGTGTAAGCCGCGTTGCCAAATCTTTTCGTGCCGTTGCCCATCTGCTGCACGACGTCTCCGCCCAATCCGGCGTCGGCGATGTTGATGAAATGCCTGACTGCCGTATTGCCGTCATGGTCCTGGAAGGTGACGCAGCCGGCATCCAGCCGCCTGACGAGGCCTTCGCTGAGGACCTGGATGGCCGCCCTGGTGTCTAGCGGTATGCGCAGCGTCCGCCGAAAATCGCCACCCGTTCCAAGGGGCACCATGGCGAGCTTGCTCGCGGTCGGGATCGGAGCGCCGTTGTGGAAGAAGCCGTTGACGACCTCGTTCAAGGTGCCGTCGCCCCCGACTGCGACGACCACCGGGCGCGACTCCCTCACCGCGTGTGCCGCGATCTCGGTCGCCTCGAGCGGGCGCGTCGTCAACACTGTTTCGTAGCGCAGGCCCGTGCCGGGCAGCCAGCTTTCCACCGCCGTCCACTCGCGTCCCGCCCTACCCGCGCCTGAGGCCGGGTTGACGATGAACAGGACGCCCGGCCGGGTGGCTATGGTGCGCCTCCCACAGCGCGCGGGTTCATGACTCCCTGCGGGTCAATGCTCTCTTTGATCGACCGCCACACTCGCATCCAACCTCCCATCTCATCCGCGACCCAACGCGCTCTCACCCGCCCGACCCCATGGTGATGGCTGATGGTCGCACCGAGCTCGAGCGCCGTGCTCATCGCGCCCTCCCACGCCCGCATATAAGCCGAGCGCGCCTCCTGCTCGGTTTCCGCCGAGCCGCCGAAAGTGAAATACGCGCAGCAGCCCTGCTCGTAGGCATGACTGAAGTGGCATAACGCGAGCCCGCCAACGGCTATTGCGGACTTTACCCTCGCATGAAGCTCGGGAAGCACGGTCCAGGGGCCCGCCAGCTCGATCGTGTCCAGGTACGAGCCCGCCGGCTCGAGAAAGGATTTCAAGCGCTCGGCGGAAAGATCGAATCTGTGCTTCTGCCAGCGGAGCCACGGCTCTTCCCCAAGGTCGCCGGCGGCGGCGGCGAAGCCCTTCACCGCGTCGGCCTCGGCTCGTGCAACTCCGGGGAGGCCGGCGTTGGCGACCACGAGCAGGCAGGCGCCGATGGCCAGGTCGTATCCGTTGAACGCCGTGTCTTCGGCGTCGTAGAGGCGCATCACCAATGGCCTGATGCCGGACTGCATGATCGCGCGCATGGCCTCGAGGCCGGCCGCCAGGTCGGGAAACCCGTAACCTCGGCCCACGATCGATTCAGGCAGCCGGTGCACACGCAACACCGCGCCGAGGACGACGCCCAGGGCGCCCTCAGAGCCGAGCCACAGTTGATGAAGGGCCGGACCGGCTGCCGATCGAGGCCCGGGCCTCGGTGCCGCGAACGTTCCATCGGGCAGCACGACCGCAAGTCCCAGCACCATGTCCTCCACGCTTCCATAGCGGCTGGACTCCTGGCCCGAGGAGCGCGTTGCGATGAGACCGCCGACGGTCGTGCCCGGCAGCGAGCTTGGAAAGTGGCCGAGAGTCAGGCCGCGTTCGTTCAGGTGCTTCTCGAGCACGAATCCATTGACGCCTGATTCGCACCGGCACGTCAGGTTCACCTCGTCGACCTCGAAGATGCGGTCGAATGCGCTCATGTCGAGCACGAGCTCGCCCGCACGAGGCGAGAGCGCTCCGCAGACGCCGGTGGCGCCGCCCATGGGCGTGACCGCCACACCATTGGCGCCCGCCCAGCGGAGGATCGCGACCACCTGCTCGCGGCCGGATGGCCGTGCCACCAGCACTCGGGGAGTTTGGTTGCCCGCCCGCTCGTCCATGATCGCGAGCGGCCACAGGTCACGCACCGGGCGCTCGTCGAGCGCGGCGGCTCCCACAATCTTCTCGAGTTCCGGCCTCACTGCTGTTTCGCCGCGAGGCGGCCGGCCAGCCAGCCGGTAAGGATGGGGACTCCGAATCCGCAAGGACCGCTGTAGTCGTATCCGCCCAGTACCGCGCCCGCGGTGTACAGGTTCTCGAAGGCAACCTGGCCGCCTCCGTCAAGGGGATGAAGCGATCTGTCGGTCGCGAGGCCACCGCGCAGCTCCGCGGCGGGGTCCAGGTACTGCATGTGCTGAAGGCGGGTCCCCATGTGCGCGACCGGGCTTCCGTCGTGAAACACGCCCAGCTTCAAGAGTGGTTCCACGGCCAAACGTCCTCCGGCGATCCCACCTCCGATGTGGCGGCCGCTGGCGAGAACGAAGGCGTCGGCGCGAAAGGTCCGTTCGCCGGACTTCGCCGAGATGAGGCGGCGGTGCGCTGTTTCGAACGAAGAGATATCCGCGCGCACAGTGCTGTGCGCGATCGCCTGCTGCAGGCGCCACCCGTGTGGCGATGGCGGCGAGGCCAGAAGCTCGAAACCCTCTTGGGGCAGGTTGGTGAAGCCCGGCGGATACGCGATGGCGTTCGACCGGATCCGCGACGGCAGCGGCGCCCTCCGGCCGTAAAGGTCTGTCACCGATGCGGCCTCAGGAAGGTCCGGGATGCTCACTTCCTCCGGAAACGCTTCGATCCCATGGAGCTCTTTGAGCGCCTGGGCCGTTGACGCCGCGTCATAGTCACCGACCTCTTTCACGCCGATGACCGCCACCCTCTTGCCGCTGAGGGCGTGCAGTTCCCCGCCCGCTACGGATGCCGGCACGAGGTTGCCAGGCCTGGCAAGCCCGTGGATGTCGGCATACAGCCCCACGGTCCTCCATGCGCCCGCGAGCTTGAGCCCCTCTTTCTCGAGCGCCAGCTGGAGGGCGTGAATCGCGGTGTCGAGCTCGGTGGCGAGGCGAACGGAGTCCAGGCCGAGTCTCGTGATCGGATGGTGGGGTTGGCGCTTGAGAACCGCATCCAGGTCGTCAATCACCTCCATCGCGCCGGCATAAAGCGCTGTCGCGCCCGGTGCCCTCGCGACGACTGTGACGTCGGCCCCCTCGCGCCGAGCCGCCATCGCGGCGCAATAACCCGCGATCCCCCCGCCGATCACCAGGACCTTGCTCATCGACCGACAGTCCGGCGCGTGTCGGCGACGTCCTGGAGCAACTGTCGCACAAGGTCATCGGTGCTCGGAAATTTGATGTCTGGGTGCAGGTACCGCACGAAGTGCAGCTCCAAACGTTTCTGGTACAGGTCGCCTTCGAAGTCCAGAAGGAATGCTTCGACCCGGAGCTGGGTGCCGCCGAACGTCGGGCGGTAGCCGACCGACAGCGCGGCGATGAAGCCTTCGCTGCCGCTAGTTGCGGGTTTAAGCCCCTCACCCTGGCCCTCCCCCCGACGGGGGGAGGGGATCAAGCGGGCGCGGCCCGCGTACGCTCCGAGGGCGGGGATCAGTTTGTTCGGCTCGACCCCGATGTTGGCCGTCGGGAATCCGAGCTGGCGGCCCACTCTCTCCCCCGCTTCGACCGGTCCCGCCATCGAGTACTCGCGGCCAAGCAGCCGGTTCGCGTGCTCGATGTCGCCGGCGGTGATGAGGCGGCGCACCTCTGAGCTGTGCAGGTCGTGGCCGTCGAGCTGGAAGGGTGGGACAACCTCGACCTGCTGCCCGTTTTCGCGAAGCCATTGAGCGCTGCCGGTTCGGCCGCGGCCAAATGCGAAGTCATAACCGATCACCCAGCGCCGGAGGTCCATCACATTCGCCAGCCGGTCGACGAATTCCTGCGGCGACAGCGAGGCCAGCTCACGGTCGAAGCGCAAGACCACGGCGTGCTCGATGCCCGCCGCCTCGATCAGGGCGAGCTTCTCTTGCAGGGTGGTGATCGATTGCGGGCAGTTGGCCGGGTCCAGGACGCATCGTGGGTGCGGCTCGAACGTGATGAGCGCAGGCTGGGCCTCCAGCTCTTTGGCGGAGGCGATCACGTGGCCGATCACGTCGAGGTGCCCCAGGTGGACGCCGTCGAAGCTGCCGATCGTGAGCGCCACGGGCCCGATCCGGCTCGCGGGAAGTCCGAGGTGGACTTTCAGATCAGCCCTCCCTTCAGGTGAGCACCTTCTCGGGGACGAACGTACGCCGCAAGGGGTCGGCGTGGCCTAGCGCGACGAGGCGGCCCGTCGAATCGTGGGCGCGGATCAAACCAGGTCCGGGCTCTGGCAGGACCCGGACCGCACGTCCCTGCCTGACCATGGCCTCCTGCTCGACGTTGAGCTTGACCCGCTCCATGTGCGGCAGTATGACCTCGGCTGGAAGCAGCCGGCCGCGCACCTCGTCGGCGGTGGTCAGCTCGGCGGAAGCAACCGCAGCGTCGATCGCCAGGCCGCCATAAGCGGTCCGGATCAGCCGCCCGAGATATCCGCCAACACCCAGCCCGCGTCCGAGGTCGCGGGCGATGGAGCGCAGATAGGTACCGCTTCCGCAGCGGACCTCGATCCTTGCCACAGCCTCGGCACCTGGCGTGAAGTCGAGCAGACGGGTTTCGTAGATCTCCACCTCCCGAGCCCTCGGCCTGGGCTCTTCGCCGCGCCGTGCGAGCTTGTAGGCCCGCTCACCGTCCACCTTGACCGCCGAGAACGCAGGCGGCTCCTGGAAGATGCGGCCCGAGAACACCGACAGGGCCTCGAGCACGTTGTCGGCGCTCAGTCCGCTGGGATCGCCGACCATCTCACGCTCTGCTTCCGCGTCGTCTGTCGCCGTGGTGTAGCCCAGGTGGATGTCGGCGACGTAGGTCTTAGGAAGCCGCAGCGCGAATTCGGCGAGTCGGGTCGCCGATTCGAACAGGATGGGCAGCACGCCCGTCGCGAGCGGATCGAGCGTGCCCGCATGGCCTACACGATGCGCGCCCGTCAGGCGGCGGAGCCGGCTGACGACGGCAAATGAAGTCTCACCTGCCGCCTTGTCGACATTGAGAACTCCGGAGGGAAATGGATTACCGGTCGGACGAGGCGGCAATGATCGCCTCCTTGCCCGCCGCCAGCACCATCTTCACCGTCTCGTCCATCGGCCGCTCGATCTCGGCGCCGGCGGCGCGAATGTGTCCGCCGCCTCCGAACGAGGCGCACAACTCGGCCGCATCCACCGGTCCGCGGCTGCGCACGCTGATCTTCGTGAGTGAGTCGTGCACTTCCTTGAAGAGGATCGCGAGCTCCAGCCCGGCGATGCTGTTGAGCGTGTCGATGATGCCCTCGGACTCGGCCATCACCGCGTTCGCCTCTTTCAGCATGCGCCGCGTGACCTTGGCCCAGGCAAGCTTGCCATCGAGCTCGACACGCATGGTCGCGAGGGCCAGGCCGCTCAGCTTCAGAGTTGTCTCCGGGCGCATCTTGTAGACCATCGTTGCGATGCCGCCCGGGTCCGCCCCCAGGCGCGCGAGCCGGGCGGCGTCGTCCAGCGCGCGCGGAGTCGTGTTCTCGTGGCGGAAGCCGCCGGTGTCGGTGAGCAGCGCGACGTAAAGGTTGGCGGCGATCGTCGGCGTGATGGGGTAACTGAAGTGGTCGAGCATCTCCATGACCATCTGCCCGACGGCCGATGAGTCGGCGTCGATGATGTTGACGTCGCCAAAGCGCGAGTTCGACGGATGGTGGTCGACGTTGACGATGGTGGCGTGCGACGCGATCCGCTTGACGCTCTCGCCCGAACGCTCGAGGTTTCCCGAATCGAAGAAGAACACCAGCTGCGGTTCGACGCCGTGCGGAGGCTCAGACCGTATCTCCGTGAAGCCTGGCATGAAGGTGTACATCTGCGGCAGCGGCGGCGGGATGAGCACCCAGACGTCCTTGCCCGCGGTGCGCAGGGCTTCGGCGAATGCAAGGCTGCAGCCGAGCGTGTCGCCGTCCGCGTCCTTGTGGCCGAAGATCAGGATCTCCTGGTTGGCTTCGATCAGCTCCTTGATCTCGTCATAGACGTGCGGTGTCTTCTGAGGAGTGGCTATGACGGCTCCTCTGGCGGGGTCCACTGAGGGCTTGCCTCGTTGGACTCCCCATCTTGCGGCAGGACCTCTTTCAGCAGCTCGGAGATGTGGACCGCGTATTCGATCGACGAGTCCAGCTCGAAACGAAGCTCGGGTGAGAACTTGAGGTTCTGCAGCCGGCGGCCAAGCTCATGACGGATGAGGCCCTTGGCCGAGGCGAGACCCGCGATGGAAGCCTTCTGCTGCTCCGGGGTTCCGAGCACGCTGACGCGCACGCGTGCCTGTCTCAGGTCAGGCGACATGCGAACGCCGGTAATGCTCACGAACCCGATCCTCGGGTCTTTGAGCTCGCGCCGAATGATCGACATGATCTCCTCACGAACTTGCTCCCCCACTTGATCCGCGCGGTAGCTGGTCATCACGACCTCCGCAATCAGCAACGAATGACTAGATTTCTTCCCGTTCGAGACGGAACGTCTCCATCGTGTCGCCAGGCAAGAACGCCTCGTAGCCCTCGACGGCGATCCCACATTCCTGCCCCGCGGGCATTTCACGAACGTCTTCCTTGAAGTGCTTGAGCGAGCTGATCCTGCCTTCATGGATCTGCTCTTTTCCACGCTGCAGCTTGACCCAGCCTCCACGGCTGACCTTGCCCTCCAGCACCCGGCTGCCGGCGATGATCCCGAGTCGAGGGATCTTGATCGGGGTGATGACCTCGACCCTGCCCTCGTGGACCTGGCGATATGTAGGCTCGCGCAAGCCCTTGGCCGCGCGCTCGACGTCCTCCGTCAGCTTGTAGATGACGTCGTAGTAGCGCACCTCGACCTTGGCCCTCTCCGCCGCCGCGGTCGACGCGGGAGTGGGCTTGACGTTGAAGCTCACGATGATCGCGTTCGACACGCCGGCGAGCAGCAGGTCCGAGTCGGTCACCGCGCCGATGCCCTGTCCGACCACCTTGATCGCAACCACCGGGTCCTCAATCTTCTGCAGCGCGCTGAGCACAGCTTCGAGCGTGCCCTGAGCGTCTGCCTTGACGACCAGGCTGAGCTCTTTGACCTCGCCTTCCTTGGCCCTGCGAGAGAGCTCTTCCAGGGTGATGCGCGGTGCGAAGTCCTTGGCTGCTTCCTGGGTCCGCTTCTCCGAGAGCTTGGTCAGGGCGATCTGGCGCGCAACCTTTTCCGAGCCGACGACCTGGAAGATGTCGCCGGCCTGTGGGACCTCGCTCATGCCTGACACCACGACAGGGGTCGCAGGAGGCGCTTCGGTCACGCTGCGGCCGAGGTCGTCCGCGAGGGCGCGCACACGGCCGTAAATGTGACCGCACACGAAGTCGTCGCCGACTTTGAGCGTGCCGCCCTGGACCAGCACGGTCGCGACGGGACCGCGGCCGCGCTCGAGGTGAGCATCGACGATGGTGCCGATCGCGTTGCGGTCGGGATTGGCCTTGAGCTCGAGGATGTCGGTGGAAAGGACGATGGTCGTGAGCAGGTCGTCGATGCCCTGGCCGGTCTTGGCGCTGAGGTGCACGCACTCGTGCTCGCCGCCGTAGTGGCGCGTCACGATGCCCTGGGTGGCGAGCTCCTGGTGAACGCGGTCCGGGTTGGCGCCTTCCTTGTCGATCTTGTTGATGGCGACGATGATCGGCACGTTCGCTGCGCGCGCGTGGTGGATCGCCTCGATTGTCTGTGGCATGACACCGTCATCGGCAGCAACGACGAGGACGACGATGTCAGTGACCTGCGCTCCACGGGCACGCATGGCAGTGAAGGCTTCGTGACCGGGCGTATCGATGAACACCACCGGATGGCCGTCGGCCGTCTCGATCTTGTAAGCGCCGATCCTCTGCGTGATCCCGCCGGCCTCGCCCGCGGCGACTCTCGTCTTGCGAATTGCGTCGAGAATCGACGTCTTGCCGTGGTCGACGTGACCGAGCACGGTGACGATTGGCGGCCGCACGACGAGCTTGCTCGGGTCCTCCTTGGCGATCGAGAACAGCTCCTCGCGTGATGTCGTCACCACGTCGCCCTCGCCAGCCGCCGATTCGACCGCGACCACGTCCTCGCTCAACACGGGCTCGACCGTGAAGCCGAACTCGTCCGCGACGATTTCGGCCGTTCCGAAGTCGATGACCTGGTTGATCGTGGCGAAGATCTTGGACGTCATCAGCTTCTTGATCACCTCGACCGGGCTCACGCTGAGCTTCTCGGCGAGGTCCTTGACCGACAGCGTCGGGGGCAGCACGACCCGGCGGTCGCCGTTGGCCTCGACCTTCACCGCGACCGAAGATGGCTTGAAGGCGGAGCGGGCGGCCTCGATCGCTCCGGGCGCCAGTGGCGCGGCGGCATTGCGCGTCAGCCGTCGCTGCTGGAGAAAGTTCACCAGCTCCTTCTGGCTGATCCCAAGTTCGCGTGCGAGTTCGTGTGCCTTCATGCTCGAACTTAGAATTATGCCGTTCTAAGCTGATTCGAAACCTGGAAGCACTTTCCCTCGCCCCTTCGGGAAGAGGGCCAGGGTGAGGGGCTTAAGCTCGCATCACCGTCAATTCAGACCACAATTCCGGCTGGATAGTCGTGCGTAAAGCGCGGTCGAGCGCGCGCCGTTTGCGGGCCATTTCGAAGCATGCCGAGTCCTGGTGCAGGTACGCCCCGCGCCCCGTGCCGCGGCCGGCGGCGTCGACTTTGGCGCCCCCTTCCGCCCTGCGTACGAGCCGGATCAGTCCGGCCTTGCCCGCCTCACCGCGGCAGCCCACGCACGTCCGCGTGGGTTCAAGACTCTGCGTCGGCACCGCGGACCTCTTCCTGCGAATCGCCCGGTTTGATGTCGATACGGAAACCGGTCAGCTTGGCTGCGAGGCGTGCATTCTGCCCGTCGCGGCCGATCGCGAGCGACAGCTGTCCGCGCGGCACCAGCACGGTCGCCGTCCTGGTCGTCCGGTCGATCGATACCGACTCGGCTTTCGCCGGGCCGAGGGACGATGCGACGAACGTCTCGGGGTCGTCCGACCACGGAACGATATCGACGTGCTCGTTGGAGAGCTCGCTGAGGATGGCTCGATGGCGCACGCCCTTGGGGCCGACGCAGGCGCCGACCGGATCGATACCGGCTTGGCTCGCGGAAACCGCGATCTTCGTGCGAAGGCCCGGCTCTCGCGCGATGGCCCGGATCTGGACGGTGCCGGCCTTGATCTCCGGCACCTCTGCCTCGAGTAGGCGATGCACAAATGAACGTGCGGCCCGCGAAACGCGTACCTGTGCCTGCTTCGGATTGTGCTGCGTCTCGAGGATGACGACGAGCACCGGGCGGCCCGGGTGCAGCTCCTCGCCTGGGATCTGCTCCTCAGGCGGCATCACTCCTTCGATCCGGCCAAGGTCGACGTAGACCGTGCCGGCCTCGATTCGGTCCACGACACCGGAGGCCAGCTCGCCCCGGTGCTCCGCAACGTCACGCAGCACCTTGTCGCGCTCCAGGTCGTGGATGTGCCGGAGCACCGCGTGCTTGGCCGTCTGCGCCGCCATCCGCTTGAATGGGTCGGCTGGAAGCGTCTCGATGACCTCGGTGCCGTCCGGGCGCACGAGCCGGCTCCGCACTTCGAGGGCCCCGGTCTTGGTGTCGAGCTTCACCGTCACGAAACCAGCCGGGTTGAACGCGCGCACGTAGGCTGCGGCGAGGGCGCCCTCCACCGTGTGCAGCATCTCCTCGAAGGGGATGCCCACCTCGGCGCAGAGCGCGGTCAGCGCTTCGCCCAGGCTCTCGGTGGACGGCTCAGATGGCGACCGCGAGCCTGCCCGCGACAACGTCATCCCATGCAATGTGAACAATGACCGGCGCACGCCCGCGCGCTCCGAGCGCTTGAACGGCGATGCCCGCTTCGTCAACCGCCACGAGCTGGCCTTCGACCACGGTCTCCGACTCGCCGGTGCGATACCTCACGTTGACCCGCTTGCCGTTGAACCGTCCGTACTCCCCGTGGTTGCGCAGAGGTCGCTCGGCGCCCGGAGACGAGACCTCCAGGTCGTACGGGCCGTCGATGAGGTTGGAGTGGTCGATCAGCGGGCCTGCCACACGGCTCACTCGTTCGCAATCTTCGATTGTGATCGGCTCGGCGTGGTCGATGGAGATACGGAGGGTGCGTCCCGCGTGGCCCGACTGGTCAAGCGAGTACAGCTCGTACCCCATGTGGTTGACGGTGGGTTCGAGCAATTCCCTGATGGACGGTATGGGCCAGGTTGGCATGTGGCGGTGTCTGACAACACCTTACACGTCTCCGAGGCCCTACCGAAGGGGCTGTACACGCCTCCAAACGACCAGCAGCGGAGAAGCGTTGAAGATGGAGCTGTACGTCCCGGACACGATCCCGATGAGCAGCGCCAGCGCGAAGCCCTTCAGCGTCGTGCCACCGGCGATGAGGATCGCCGTCAGCACGAGGACCACGGTGAAGCTCGTGATGATCGACCGCGCCGCGGTCTGCATGATGCTGAGGTTCACGACCTGCTCGAAGGAGAGCCGCTGGCTGACACGAAGGTTCTCGCGGATCCGGTCGAACACGACGATCGTGTCGTGCACGGAGAAGCCGACCACCGTCAACACCGCGGTGACGAAGAGGCTGTCGATCTCTCCGATTCGCAGGCCCAGAACTTTGCCCATGATCGAAAAGACACCGGTCAGCAGGAAGACGTCGTGCAGGAGGGCGGCGAGTGCTGATCCGCCGAACTGGAAGCCGGCGCGCCACCCGCCGGGTACGTTTCGGAAGCGGATCGCCAGCAGGAAGAGGATGGCCGCCGAGGCCAGCACCAGTGCCAGCAGCGCGAACGTGATCGTCTCGCCGGCGATCGTGGGACCGACCTCGAGGACCTGCTGCACGACCATCGGGCCGACGTGGTGCGTCAGGTCGTCTTCGACCAGCTGCTGCTGCTGAGGGGTCAGTGGCGCCGCGCGGATGATGTAGCCGTTACCGCCGGTCGAGACGACGGATCCCCCGGACGTCAGAGGATCCGCCGCGACCGCATTCTCCACGGCCGCGACCGAAGGGTTGTTGGAGAAGTTCACAGTGAACTCGGTTCCACCGGCGAAATCGATGCCCAGCAAGAAACCCTTGAAAGCCATCGACAGGATGCCGGGAATGATGATCAGCAGCGAGATCGTGAAGAAGACGTTTCGCCGCCCGATGATGTTGAGCTTTCGAACGCGTGGCTCACGCCTAGGTGGTTCGGTCGCTTCCTCCTTCGCTATTTCGGGGGTCAGAACTATGTCCGCTGCCTGCTCGGCCGGATCGATGTCAGACAGTTCTGACACTGCGGTCGACTCCCATTAGCGCGGGGCGTCGCAAGGCGCTGCCTGTCATCACGATCGCGAGCAGGTTGTGGGTAACGACGATGGACGACACGAGGCTGGCGACGACGCCGATGCCCAGCGTGATGGCGAACCCCTTCACCTGCTCGGGACCCACGAATCCAAGGATGACGCAGGTGATGAGCGTCGATGTGTTGGAGTCGCGAATCGCGGGCCACGCGCGCCTGACCGCGGCGTCCACTGCCGCCGGGATCGTGCGCCCGGCGCGCACCTCTTCCTTGAAGCGTTCAAAGATCAGCACGTTGGCATCGACCGCCATACCCACCGAGAGGATGAACCCGGTGATGCCGGCCAGAGTCAACGTGACAGGCACCACCTTGAAGACCGCGAGCACGGCGCCCGCATAGAACAGCAGGGCGATGCTCGCCAGGAGTCCCGGCACGCGGTAGTAGATGATCATGAAGATCACGACGATCGAGAGGCCCAGGAGCCCGGCGGCGAGGCTGAGCTTCACAGATTCGGCGCCAAGCGTCGAGCCGACCTGCGTCACGTCCAGCACCTGCAGGTCGACAGGGAGCGAACCGGAGTTGATGCCGGTGGCGAGGTCGGTCGCGCTCTGCTGGGTGAAGCTGCCGCTGATCGTTGCCTGCCCGCCCGAGATCTCCTGGATGCTCGTCGGGTCGGTCAGGAACTTGCCGCAGACCGTGTTGGGGGTCTGTGCGGCGAGACAGCCCGTGTCATAAGGCGCGGAAGCCGCCGACACATACGCCGCGTTCTCCCAGTTGTTGATGTCTGTCTGGGTGAGGTCGAGCCAGATGGTGAGGTGGCGCTGGGGGCAGTCCGTGCCAGTACCGGGGCAGGCGGCGACGTTGTCCCGCGTGAGGTTGTCGAACACGGTGCCTCCGCGGGAGGTGAAGCTGAGGTTTACCACCCAGCTCACGCCGCTCTGGTCGATGGCGGCGGTGGCGCTCTGTATGTCGTCTCCGGTCAAGCCCACGAACGCCGGCTTGTACCCGGGTTCCGGCCCGTTGGTCACCGCTGCGTCAGCGACCCACTTTGTGTAGACCAGCTTGGAGACCGCGCCGATCGTCTTCTGTGCCTGGGCGGCGGTCACACCCGCGAGGTCGACCGTGATCCTGTCGTTGGCGGTGCCCGCGCCGCGGATCTCGGGCTCGCTCACGCCGAGCGAGTTCACCCGCTTGGTGATGACCTGGATCGTGCGCTGCTGGACGTCCGCCCGAGACTGACCAGGTGGAAAGTTGGTGAGCTGGTAGTCGATGTGAGTGCCACCGGAGAGGTCCAGTCCTTGGTGAATGTAGAGCTGCCAGCCGGCGAAGTTGGGCGGCAGGCCGGGCACATTGCCCGTCAGCGGGTAGTGGTTGGCGATCCGGTAGAAGTAGCCGGCCCCGTCGACGAAGATCGAGAACACCAGCACGGCGATGATGAACAGGCGGATCGGCCAGCTGAGTACTAACTGCACGGCCGATCAGTGTACGGAGTGAGTGAAGGACGGCGCCTGCCGTGCCGCTCCCGACCATCGCTGCATGCCTGTTTCATCATGCCTTCAACCGCACCCAGGTGGTCTCGAAGACCCAGACCACCTGGCGCCAAGGAAGCAGTCGACTGAAATCAGTGCTCACCGCTGCCGGAACACGAGGTTCAGGACCACGGTGAGCACGATCGACAGGATGATGCTGGTCGCGATCGGAACGTAGACCGTCACCCCTCCACTTCGAAAGGTCAGATCGCCGGGCAGGTGGAACCTGCCGAAAAGCATCAAGCCGCCGCCAATCACGGCCAGCAACACCCCGAAGATGAGCAAGAGCCTTCCGAAGTCCTGCATCCTATTTAGAGACCCCTTCCTTCCCCGGTCTGAAATCGCGGTGGCTGGGGGCGGATTTCAGACCGAAGCGACGATGGCGCCTCTTGGATGGGCCAATTGCTTGTGTTGGAGCCCACCACCATCGACGGTAGGACGATTCCAGGCGCCATCCTCGCGCTCTAGAGTAGGCGGGTTTGCTGAGGTCCGGGGTCCGGCGGGGCGATCCCCATGTGGCGGTAGGCCAGCTCCGTGGCGACGCGGCCGCGGGAGGTCCGCGCCAGGAAGCCGATCTGGATCAAGTAGGGCTCGTGCACGTCCTCGATCGTCTCGCGTTCCTCGGACAGCGACGTCGCCATCGTGTCGAGGCCGACCGGCCCGCCGTTGAACTTCTTGATGAGAGTCTCGAGAAGCTGCCGGTCTAGCGGCTCCAGCCCGAGCTCGTCGATATCCAGCATCGCGAGCGCCTGCCTGGTGGTGTCCACAGTTGCGCGGCCATCGGCCCTGACCTGTGCGAAGTCGCGCACGCGGCGCAGGAGGCGATTCGCGATCCGCGGGGTGCCACGCGCGCGCCGAGCGATCTCCGACACAGCGTCCGGATGGACCTCGATGTCGAGGATCCGTGCCGACCGGCTCACGATCTTCTCCAACTCGGCCTTGGTGTAGAAATCGAGCCGGTAAACGGCGCCGAAGCGGTCTCGGAGCGGTCCGCTGAGCAGGCCCTGCCGGGTGGTGGCGCCGACGCACGTGAAATGCGGGAGCGGCAGGGTCGCCGCGCTCGCCCCCACTCCCTTGCCAAGCACCGCGTCGAATCGAAAGTCCTCGAGCGCCGGATACAGCGACTCCTCGACGGTGCTGTTCAAGCGGTGGATCTCGTCGATGAAGAAGACATCGCGGGTGCTGAGGTTGAGGAGGATCGAGCCGAGCGCACCCTGATGGTCGATCGCCGGGCCGGAGCTGACCTT
This sequence comes from Candidatus Dormiibacterota bacterium, assembly GCA_003169845.1. GTDB lineage: Bacteria > Chloroflexota > Dormibacteria > Dormibacterales > Dormibacteraceae > Palsa-870. Next base: position 282,416 of record PNAG01000011.1, read on the forward strand.
GATTGCAACGCCCAGCTCATTGGCGATGATGTGTGCCAGGGTGGTCTTACCGAGGCCGGGCGGACCGCACAGGAGGACGTGCTCGACGGGTTCTCCGCGGCGGCGCGCGGCCTCGAGCAGGATGCTCAGGTTTTCGCGGACCTGCTCCTGGCCGACGTACTCGCTGAGCAGCCGCGGTCGGAGCGTCAGGTCAAACTGGTCGTCGTCGGCTCGCGCGTCGAGGACGGGTTCGCCCATCACTTGCGGCCCAGCGCTTTCAGGGCGACGGCGAGCGCCTCTTGCGTATTCGGGGTCGACTTCCAGTCGACCGACTCGATGCCGGTGCGCGCCTCCTGCGACGAGAAGCCCAGGTTGCGAAGCGCCGACTCGACAGCTTTCGGAACCACGCCGTCGCCGGCGATCGCAGCTGCGCGCGGAACAGCATCAAGCTCTGCGACCGCGTCGAGGCGAGGCTTCAGCTCGATGATCACCTTCGCCGCGGTGCGCTGCCCCACTCCGCTCGCGCGCCTGATCGGCGCGGCGTCTTCGCTCACGATGGCCCGCTTCAGGACCTCGAGGCTCGCAGCGCCCAGGATGTTGAGGCCCACCTTCGGGCCGACTCCGTCGACCTGGATCAGCATCTCGAACATGTCCAGCTCAGGGGCCGAGGCGAATCCGTACAGCGCGAGCTGGTCTTCCCTGACGTGCGTATGGATGTGCAGCTCGACCGCTCCGCCGGGGGGCGGCAGCTCCTGACGGGTCGACGTCGCGACGCTGACCATGTAGCCCACTCCTGCCACGTCGATCACAACGAAGTCAGGACCGGCGCGCCGCACCACCCCGGTGAGATGCGCGATCACCTTATCGCGGCCCTGGTGAAGCGCCGGCTGCGGGCATGGCAGATCGCGATCGCGATCGCGTCGCGCGCGTGCTCGTCGAGACGGCCCTCGGGCATCTTCACCTGCGCCGCGAGCATGCGCGCGATCTGGGCCTTGTCGGCGTTGCCGTACCCGGTGAGGATGACCTTGACCTGGCTCGGCTTGTACTCGAAGACGGGAACCCCGCGCTCTTCCAGGACCGCGAGGATGGCGCCCCTCGCCTGCGCTACAGCGACCGCGCTGGTGGCGTTGCGCCCCATGAACAGCTCTTCCAGCGATGCCTCCGCTGGAGGATTCGCGTCGAGGAGCTCGCGCAGGTGGCGCGTGATCACGACCAACCGCTCGCCGTCGCGCCCGGGACGGGTGACCACTGTGCTGCATGCGAGTACGAGATTAGGCTCGGAGAGCAACGCGAAACCAGTGCTGGCGAGCCCGGGATCGATACCGAGGATTAATCCGTTTCGAGCGTCCGGCATTTATCCAGCAACTTCTACACCTGGGCGGAGACGCGTTCTAGGACGTTGGTTGGGATGTCAAAAAACGCGGCGAGGACTGCGTCCTCCCCGCGGAGATCTCCGCGCCACGACCGGGAGGCGCTTGGTAATGGAGGGCTTGGGAGACGGCCGGAGTAAATCCGGCCTACTGGCGACCTTTCAACTAATTCCATTCATACCTGTGCTGAGACGCGTTCTAGGACGTTGGTTGGGATGTCAAAGTTGGCGTAGACCTGCTGGACGTCGTCGTCCTCTTCGAGTGATTCCATCAGCCTGAGCACCGCTACGGCCTTGTCTTCATCGACCGCCACAGTCTGCTTCGGCTGCATCGTGATCTCGGCGTTGTCGATCGTCACACCGAGCTGCTCGACCGCCGCCTTCACCTTTTCGAAATTGTTCGGCAAGGTCGTTATCTCCACGGACTTGCCATCGACCTGCACGTCATCTGCGCCAGCCTCGATCGCAGCGAGGCCTACCTCTTCGGGGTCGAGCTTGCCCGCGTTCGCGGCGATGACGCCCTTCCGCTCGAACATCCAGCCGACGGAGTTCGGCTCGCCGAGGTTGCCGCCCAGCTTTGCGAAGCGGTGGCGGATGGACGCCCCAGTGCGATTGCGGCTATCGGTGAATGCGTCGACCATGACCGCGACGCCGGACGGTCCGTAGCCCTCGTACCGAACCTCTTCCAGCTTCTCGCCGGCGAGCTCACCCGTGCCACGCTTGATCGCGTTCTGGATCTTGTCGGTCGGCATGTTGATCTCACGCGCCTTCTGCATGGCAAGCCGGAGCCGGAAGTTGCCGTCGTGATTCCCGCCACCCTCTTTCGCGGCGATCGTGATCTCACGGCTGGCGCGCGTGAACGCCTGCCCGCGCTTGGCGTCGACGATCGCTTTTTTGTGCTTGATGCCCGCCCACTTCGAGTGACCAGACATTACTCAGGAACCCCAAGGTTGCAGCCGCACAAGACTCCCGGGGTCCCCGCGAAATCGAAGATTTCGTGGGGTGGGAACATTCTTTCGTTGATTCTACTTCAGGCGGATTCGAACGAAATTTCTTTTCCCAGCCTGTAGGACCTCGCCGTCGCGAAGCCTGGTGTCTGGCAACGCCTTCTCGCCGTTCACGCGAACCCCGCCCTGGTCAACAAGCCGCTTGGCATCGCCTCGAGTCCTGGCAAATTCGACCTCGACGAGCGCACCGACCAGGTCTTCGGGGTTCGAGATCGCACGCTCCGGCATCTCCTCCGGAATGTCGCGCTTGCGGAACTTCACGTTGAAGTCCTCCTCGGCTCGCGCCGGCGCTTCCTCACCGTGCAGGCGCTTGACCAGCTGGCGCGCCAGCGCGGCTTTCGCGTCGCGCGGCTTGAGCTTCAACGTCGAATCGATCTCGGACGCGCTGAGTCCTGAGATGAGACGCAGGTATTTCTCCGTCAGCTGGTCGGGAATCGACATCGTCTTGCCGTAGATCTGCTCAGGCGGTTCGCTGATCCCGATGTAGTTGCCGAGCGACTTGCTCATCTTCTGAACCCCGTCGGTCCCCTCCAGGAGAGGAAAGACCGCAACGTCCTGCGGTTCCTGCCCGTACGCCTTCTGGATCTCGCGGCCGAAAAGAAGGTTGAAGAGCTGGTCGGTGCCGCCGATCTCGACGTCGGCTTTGACCGCGACCGAGTCATACGCCTGGTTGAACGGGTAGAGGATCTCGTGCGCGCCGATGGCCGCGCCCGCCTTGATCCGCTCCGCGAAGTCTTCGCGCTGCAGGACCTGCTGCAGTGTCGCTTTTCCCAGCAGCCGCAGGATGTCGGCGGCGGTCATCGGTGCCAGCCACTCGGAGTTGTGGCGCACCTCCATCCGCTTGCGATCGAGGACCATGTCGACCTGCTCGAAATAGGTCTCGGCGTTCGCGGCGACCTGCTCGGCGGTGAGGACCGGCCTGGTCTCGGACCGGCCGCTCGGGTCTCCGATCATCGCCGTGTAGTCGCCGATGATCAGGACCACCGTGTGCCCCTCGTCCTGGAACGCGCGGAGCGTGTCGAGCACGACCAGGTGACCCACGTGGAGATCTGGCGCCGTCGGGTCGAGTCCCAGCTTGACCTTCAGCCTGTCCCCGCGTTCCAGTCGAGCCTGGAGGTGATCGGCGATATGAATCTGCACCGCCCGCTCGCGAAGGCGCTCGAAGAACTCTGCCGTCACACCCTGAACTTTATGGGTTGACCGGTCCGGGACCGAAGTAGATCTGCGGATCGCCGGGCAGCGCGGGCTGGAAAATGTTGAGGATCGGCTTGTCGATCCTGGTCACGATCGGCACGATGACGTGCGATCCGTTGTAGGCGTTGCGGATGTTGAGCTGCAGGGCGTCCAGCTGGGCGCCTCCGAACGGGTTGGCCGCCGCGCCAAACTCGTAGACGCAGACCACGGTGAGGAACACTCCGGTAATCAAGCCGACGATGACTCCGAACGACCGGTTCAGTGCAAGCGCGGGGATCTGGATCTGGCTGTGAGCGAGCTGGGTCGCGCCCTCCACGATGACCAGGACGGCGACCACGAGCCCGAAGAATCCGTAGATGCGGGCATCCGGCGTTTCGAAGTTGGAAGTCTGCTGGAGGATCCCTCCGGCCTGCAGCCCCATGTTCGTGCCGGCCAGCAACGCGACATACAGGGCGATGAACCCGATCAGCCGCCGCAGCACGCCGGTGAAAAAGCCGCCCACGCCGTAGGCGACGATCACGAGAATGCCGAAAACGTCGATCCAGGTCATTTCACGGCACCCTTATCTAGTTGACGACCTGGAGCTTCCAGAATTGCGAGAGGCTCACGCGCGGAACTTTGCCTGGAATCGCTTTTCCAGCGCCAGCCTGATCTCCGTCATCACTTTGTCCACTTCAGCGTCCGTCAGGGTGCGCTCGGGGCTTCGGAAAGTCAAGGTGAAAGCGATGCTCTTGTGGCCCTCTGGAACCTGCGCGCCGTGGTATTCGTCGAAAGCGCGCGCGCTTTCCAGCAGATCGCCGGCGGACTCCTTGATGGCCGTTAGCAGGGAGCCCGCAGCGACGTGCTCCTCCACCACCACCGCGAGGTCGCGCTCGATCGCCGGGAACCTCGGCAGCGGCTGCGCGCGAGGTGTTCGGGAGGCGGCCAGCACCGGCTCCACGTCGATCTCGAACGCCACGAGCCTGCCCTCGACCCGGAGGGCGGCGGCCACGGTCGGATGCAGCTCGCCGAGGAAGCCGAGCTGGCGTCCCTCCAGGATCACGGCCGCGCACCGGCCCGGATGAAAGAGCTCCGCCGCCCCGCGCTGGTAGGTGCAGTCCGGCGCTGACAGCGCCTCGAGGCATCCCGTCAGCACGGACTTCAGCGCGTAGAAAGCGGCCCTGCCTGAATCCGCGGTGTTGCCCGCCGACGCAACGGCGGCCAGCCGGAGCGGCTCCTCGGGCTGGCTGTACTTCTCGCCGACGCGTGCGAGGTAGGCGGACGCAATCTCGTAGACGCGGACTTCGTTCCTTCCTCGATCGCGATTGAGGGCCACGGCGTCCACGAGCGATGGGACCAGCGAGGTGCGCAGGGTGTCCATGTCGTCGCTGAGGGCATTCGACACGCGCATGGCGAGAGCGGCGATCCGCAGCGCTTCGAGCTTGCGGCCCGAGACGAGGGCCGGGTTCCACGTCTCGGTGAAGCCGGCGCCCGCCATCACCTCACGCGCGGCATCGAGGCGGCGGTCGATGCTGGGGACGAGCGGCGTCCACCTGTCGTGGCGGTGCCCCGGCAGCGTCGGCGGGACCCGGTCATAGCCATAGACGCGGCCGACCTCCTCGACGAGATCTTCTGGAATGGTCACGTCCAGGCGGAACACGGGAGGCAGCACATCCCATTCGCCGTCGCCCAGCACCTTGACGTGGAATCCGAGCGAGATGAGGATCGCCTCCGACTCCTGCAGGGGGACGTGTGTGCCCAGCACCTCGTCCACGACCCACGGCTTGAGCCTCACCCGAACCGGCTCCTGAGGCCGGGGATAGACGTCTGCCCATTCCCGGTGCACCGAACCTCCCGCGAGCTCGGCGATCAGCGAAGCGGCGCGCCGCGCTCCGGCCAGCGCAAGCTCAGGTGGAAGCCCTCGCTCGAAGCGTGCGGACGCTTCGGTGCGCAGCCCGAGCGCTCGCGCGGTCTGCCTCACGCTCGGCCCGCTGAACGTGGCCGCCTCGAGCAGGATGTCCGTCGTGCCGGCCGTCACGGCGGTGTCTTCGCCGCCGATCACGCCCGCGACCGCGACCGGCTGCTGGGCGTTCGCGATCACGAGCATTCCGGCTTTCAGCTCTCGTTCGACATCGTCGAGGCACAGCAGCTTCTCTCCTTCGCGGGCACGCCGAACGCGGATCTCCGAGCCTTCGACCTTGGCCAGGTCGAAGGCGTGCAGCGGCTGGGCGTACTCGAGCAGGACGTAGTTGGTGATGTCGACGATGTTGGTGATCGGCCTCACACCGCACGCGCGCAGCCTCCGCTGAAGCCAGTCGGGGCTCGGACCGACCTTGACTCCCTTGATCACGCAGCCGATATACCTGCTGCAGAGATCGGGGTCTTCGATGGTCACCTTGACCAGCTCCCGTCCGGGCGGGTTCGCTGTGCCGGTGAAGGAAGGCATGAAGTCCCGCTTGAGCTTGCGGTCGAGACCGGCGGCAAGCTCGCGAGCGACTCCCAGGTGCCCCATGCAGTCGGGGCGGTTGGAGGTCACCTCGATATCCATGATCGCCTGGCTCGGAATAACCGTGGTCAACGGGTCGCCCGGCGTCCCGCCATCCAGGATCAGGATGCCCGAGTGGTCGTCGCCGAGCAGCAGCTCGTCGGCCGAACAGAGCATCCCGCTGGCCTTGTAGCCGGCGATGTTCATATCCTTGACGAGCCTCCCGTTCGGAACCGTGGTCCCAGGCAGTGCGACCGGGACCAGCGTCCCGACGACCGCGTTGGGCGCGCCGGCGATGATCTGCTGAACCCGACCGCCGCCGATGTCGACCTGGTGCACCCAAAGGTCGTTGCGCGATTTCGGATGCTTCACCTGCTCGAGGATCTTCCCCACCACGATCTGGGACAGGTCCACGAGCGTCAGCGACTCGACCTCGATGCCTAGCCGCGTGAGCACCTCGGCCGCGTCCTTGGGAGAGACATCGGCCAGGTCGACGAAATCGCCAAGCCACTCGTAGGAAAGTTTCATCGGCGCCTAAAACTGCTCGAGGAAGCGAAGGTCGGATTCGTAGAACAGGCGGATATCGTCGACGTCGTGCTTGAGCATGGCCATGCGCTCGATCCCGAATCCCCACGCATAGCCGTTCCACTCGGCCGGATCGATGCCGCCGTTGCGCAGGACTTGCGGGTGGACCATCCCGCAGCCGCCCACTTCGAGCCAGCCCTTGTGCCGGCAGCTCTTGCAGCCCATGCCGTTGCAGATCCCGCAGGTGACGTCGAACTCGAAGCTCGGCTCGGTGAAAGGAAAGTAGCTCGGCCGGACGCGCACCTTGCGCTCGACCCCATACAGGGACTGGATCATGTACAGCAGCGTGCCCTTCATGTCACCGACGGTCAGGGCCTTGTCGATCGCCAGCCCTTCGACCTGGCTGAAGTACGGAAGGTGTGTCGCGTCCGGCGGGTCTCGACGGTAAGCGCGGCCGGGCGTAATGATGTAGATCGGCGGTTCCTTGATGCGCTGCATGGCTCGGATCTGCACCGGCGAGGTGTGCGCGCGCAACAGCAGCTCCGGGGTGAAATAAAAGGAATCCCAGCCCTCTCGGGCGGGATGGCCGGCGCCCAGGTTGAGGGCCTCGAAGTTGTACCACTCGGTCTCCACCTCGGGGCCGAGCTCGACCTGGTAGCCCAGGCTTTCGAGCACGGTTTCGATCTGGCGCCGGACCTGGGTGAGAACGTGGAGGTGGCCCCGACCCAGTGGCGGTCCGGGGAACGTGATGTCGATCGCCTCTGTCTCGACGATGTCGGCGAGCCTTTCTCCGCGCAGCTCGGCCAGACGGGCGGCGATGGCAGCCTCGGCCTGCTGCTTGATCCCGTTGAGCAAGCGGCCTCGCTCAGATCGCTCCTCTTTGGGAAGAGTCGGGATCTGCTTGATCAAGCCGGTTATCGCCCCGTTGTTTCCGAACAGCTCCAGGCGAACCTGCTCGACCTCTTTCTCGTCGCGAGCTGCCACGATCCTGGCTTTCGAGTCCTCCACGAACTTTCCGGCGTCGTCGATCATGCCGCCAGCCTTCGCCGGACTTCGAAGAAGATGAGCGCTGCGGCAGCGGCCACGTTGAGCGATTCCACGCCCTCAGTCAGCGGTACCGTGACCAGCTTGAGATCTTTACGGGAAAGCCCGTGTGCCTCGCTTCCGAGAACAATCATCCCCGCAGACTCTATCGGCGCCTCGGACAGCGGCGCACCGCCGGAGGCAGCTGCGCCATATCCCTCGAGCCCCTCGAGGTCCTTCCAGGCGGCATGTGCGACCTTCAATCGGAAGACGATTCCCGCGGACGCACGCACCGCCTTGGCCCCATAGGGATCGGCGGATCCTTCCAGCACCACCAGCGCGGGAGCGCCCGCGGCAGCCGCCGTGCGGCAGATGGCGCCCACATTTCCAGGGTCCTGCACGCGGTCCAACACAATCAACGGCCAGCGCGCTGCACGCGCCGCCTGTATCGCCTCGGAGAGCGTCGCCTCGTGCACCCGAGCAATCCCGATCACACCTTGGGGAGTCACCGTCTGCGTCGCCGCGCGGAATGCGCCCGGAGTCAATGTCACCCGCGATTCGGAATGGAAGGGCAGCTTGTCGCCTTCGCGTGCGGCGATGAGCTCGAACTTCAGACCTGCCGCTCTGGCCTCGGAGAGCACGCGCGGCCCCTCCAGGAGGACAAGGCCTGGCTCGCGCCGTTGGGCGAGACGCCGGATGCGTCGGACGATCTCGTTTTCCGGACTCGAGATCAGCTGCTCAGGAGCCAAACGCGGTCGCGATTGGCTCTCCCTAGAGGGCTTTCTTAGCAACCTCGACCAGCCGGGCAAAGGAACCGCTATCGCGCACGGCCAGGTCAGCCAGCACCTTGCGGTCGATCTCCACTCCGGCCTGGCGAAGGCCGTGCATGAGCTTGTTGTAGGGCAGTCCCGACTGTCGCGAGGCGGCGTTGATGCGGGCGATCCACAGGCTGCGCATTTCGCGCTTGCGCCGCCTGCGGTCGCGGAACGCGTATGCGAGCGCGTGCAGGACCGCCTCGTTGGCGGGGCGGAACAGCAGCTTTTTGGAGAGGCGGAACCCCTTGGCGCGATCGAGGATCGCCTTATGGCGGCGATGTGCGGGAACTCCGCGCTTGACTCGAGCCATCTCTAGATCCCCAGGGCCCGGCGCACGGTCTTGCGGTCGGCCTTGGCCACCGGCTGCTCGTTTTCGAAGTTACGCTTGCGCTTCTGCGACTTGTGCTCGAGCAGGTGACTCTTGTGCGAGCTGGCGCGCATGAGCTTGCCGGTGCCGGTCACACGGATCCGCTTGGCGATTCCCTTCTGCGTTTTGATCTTAGGCACCGTTTGCGGCCTCCTTGGCGGCAGGTGCGGCCTGCGCGGCGGCCTGACGGCTCGGTGCCAGGATCATGAAGAGGTTCTTGCCTTCGAGCAGCGGAGCGCGCTCGACGACCGCGAACGGCTTCGCGTCGTCCGCGACCCGGTCGAGAATGCGCCTCCCGATGTCCTGGTGGACCATCTCGCGGCCCCTGAACATGATCGTCACCTTAACTTTCTCTCCTGCTTCGAGGAACTGCTTCAAACCCTTGAACTTAGTCTGGAAATCGTGCTCCGCGACCTTCGGCCGCAGCTTCATCTCCTTCAGCTTGGTGACGTTCTGCTTGCGCCGCTGGTCCTTTTCCTTCTTGATCGTCTCGAACTTGTAACGTCCGTAGTCGATCAGACGGCAGACCGGCGGGCTCGCTTGCGGCGCCACCTCGACGAGATCGAGTCCTTTCTCGCTAGCGATGCGCAGAGCGGCATCCAGGGAGAGCACTCCCAACTGGTTGTTCTGGTCATCGATCAGCCGTACTTCCGAGCTGCGGATCTGATCGTTGATCTTCAGCTCCTTAAACGAGATGAGACGCTACCTCGGGTAAATTCAGAGTCCTGCTATTCCTCCAATGCGGCCAAATAAAACAAAACGGACAGCCTGAAGCCATCCGCCACAACCGTGACCCCTTCGAGCGAAGCCCTGAGGGTGAGGGTCGGTGCCCTGCTTCAGGTTCAGGATCGTACCGGAAACGTAACCCGATGCGCAAAGTGGCGTTGCCCTAAATGCTTTGATTTCGGAGTCTGTGAAGGGAACGTCGCGGCTCACTTCGCCACCTGGGAGGCTTGTGCTCGTCCTGATCGTGACCGCGCTGGCCGCCGCGTGCAGCGTGCCGGGGACGGGCGCCGCCAGGTCGTCGCCGCCGGTGGCCAGCTCGTCTCGCTCGAGCACGCCTGACGCGAGCCCGTCCCCGAGCCCTTCGCCGGTGCCGGTGGCCAGCTCGTTCGGCGTGCTCGTGAGCCCTCTGAGCGCCAGCAGCTACACGGTCAGCCTGGTCGGGATCGACGGCAGGGTGGTCGCGAGCCAACTGGCCAATACTCCGGGGACCGACTCTTGCGGCGGTACGGCGGCTGGAATCGTTCCTCCGCCGGTAAGCACGAGCAACACGCGGGTGTACTTCATGGACGCGCTCGGCGTCGTCCGCTACCTGGCCCCCAACGGAGACTCGGGCCAGGTCATCACGCTTCCGATCGGACCCGCGCGACGCAGCCTTTTTGCGGTCAGCCCCGACGACGCACTGATGGCGGTCGTCGTGCTGGACTTCACCTCCGGCGGAGCGACGACGCGGCTGTACATGTATCAGCTGCAGCCCGGAGGCGCGCAACTCCTGCTGTTCAGCCAGTCCGGCTCTTACACGTTGTGGCCGACGGGCTGGCATGGCACCACGAACCTGGTCCTCGCGAAGGTTCCCGCGTGCACGCAAGGTGGCGGTCCGCTTTGCTGCGGACCTCAGGAGTTCCACGTGGTCGACCCGAAAACCGCCGTGCGTCGCTTCACTGTAGGCGGCCCGAACTGCGTGCTCGCCGGTCCACCATCGCTGTCCGGCGCCGTTTGCGAAGACACCGCCGCCTTCGCGCAGGCGAGCGTGCTCGACTGGACGGGGGCTACCACCCATTCGTACCCGATCTCCGGGCCGACCCCGGCGTATCTCTCACCCGACGGCACGCTGGTCGCCATCGCGGCGTCCGGAGCCCCAACCACCACCCTGCTTCCGACCAACGCCGCCGTCAATCTCGCCACCTGCGGTTGGATCGACAGCACTCACCTGCTCGCGGGCGGTGACGTTCAGCATCAACCGAGCGTCGCAGACATCACCTCCGGCCAGGTCGTCCCGGTCGCCGCCCAGGGCGACTGCGCGGGCCGGATTCCGGGAGGCCTGTAGGCGCTTTAGCGGCGGCGCTCGGCGACCTCGGTGGCGACCATGCTGGCGAACGAGTCGAGCGACGAATCGACCTGGTCGCCCGAGCGGTCGCGAACGTTGACGTGCTCAGCCTCCGCTTCGCGGGCGCCGACGATCGCCATATAGGGCACCTTGCGAGCCTGGCCGTCGCGGATTTTCCGCTGCATGCGTTCGGAGCGGGCGTCGACCTCGACCCTCAGGCGCAGCGATCGCAGCCGGTCCGCCACCGTGCGTGCGTAATCGAGCTGGGCGTCGGTGATCGGGATGACGATCACCTGCACCGGGTGCAGCCAGGTTGGAAAGGCGCCGGCGTAATGCTCGATGAGGTATGCGGTCATGCGCTCAAACGCGCCGAATGCGCCGCGATGGATCATGACCGGCCTCTGCCGCGAGCCATCCTCTGCGACGTATTCGAGCTCGAACTTCTTCGGCAGCTGGTAGTCGACCTGGACCGTGTTGTTGGTGAACTCCCGCCGATGCGCGTCCTTGACCTGGAAGTCGATCTTCGGCCCGTAGAACGCGGCGTCGCCCGGGCTCACCTTGTAGGGCAAGCTGAGGCTGTCGAGGGCCTCTTTGAGCATCGCTTCGGCACTCTCCCACTCCTCGTCGGTGCCGGCCCACTTCGTCTTCACGTTGTCGCGCACCGACAGGCGATACCAGTAGTCGTCCACTCCGAGCACGGACATGAAGTAGTTGGCCAGCTCGATGGCGCCGCGCACCTCGGCAATCACCTGGTCTGGAGTGCAGAAGATGTGAGCATCGTTCAGGTTGAACGACCGCACGCGAACCATGCCCATCAGCTCGCCTGATTTCTCGAGCCTGTAGTTCTGCCCTAGCTCCGCGATCCGCAACGGAAGGTCGCGATAGCTGTGCATGTCCTGGTCGTAGACCACGATGTGATGCGGGCAGTTCATCGGGCGAAGCTCCAGCTCCTCGCCGTCTTCGAACCGCATCGGCGGGTACATCGTGTCGTGAAAGAGCTGCCAGTGGCCGCTCTTCTTGTAGAGGTCCAACTTGGCCAGGTGCGGAGTGATGACGTGGCGGTAGCCACGCTTCAGCTCCTCGTCGATGATCCAGCGTTCGAGCTCGCGCCGGATCGTCGTGCCGTCGGGTAACCAGACCACCTGGCCGAGCCCGAGCCGCTCGTCCAGGGCAAAGAGCTTCAGCTCCTTGCCCAGCTTCTTGTGGTCGCGCTTCTCGGCTTCCTCGAGAAACTTGAGGTAGTCGTCGAGCTCCTTAGGGGTTTGCCATGCGGTGCCGTAGATGCGCGTCAGCTGAGGCTTGCTCTCATCGCCACGCCAGTAAGCTCCGGCAACGCGCATGAGCTTGAACGCCTTCAGGTCTCGCGTCGACCTGACATGCGGACCCCGGCAAAGGTCCAGGAAATCGCCTGTCCGGTAGACGCTCACCTCGTCGCCCTCGACCTTGTCGGCGATCAGCTCCAGCTTGTAGTCCTGGCCGCGCTTGCGAAACTCGGCCATCGCCTCATCGCGCGTGAGCGTCTCGTGGACGAACGGCCTGTCCTCGTTGACGATGCGGCGCATCCGCGACTCGATCGCGCCGAGGTCCGACTCGGAAATGGGCTTGGTGAACGCGAGGTCGTAGTAGAAGCCGTCCTGCACGGGCGGGCCAATGCCGTATTTCGCGTCGGGGTACAGCTCCATGACTGCTGCCGCGAGGAGGTGCGCGGTCGAGTGCCGCAGAACCTGCAGCGGATCATCAGTCGCCTCGTGCTCTCCGTAGTCGCTCATCGGGTCGTCCAGTATATGGACGCTTTGTACAGGCTCGAATCGCCCCCCACCCTGACCCTCCCTCTGGCGCGGGAGGGGAACCTACCGTGAATCCAACCGCGATCGTCGACGCGCTCGGTTATCCCGCGGCGGGGCTCGGCATCCTCATCGAGAGCTCGGGCATACCGTTTCCCGGCGAGATCCTCCTGCTCGCCGCGGCTGCATGGGCGGCCGCCCGCCACCACTCCATCGTCCTGGTCATCCTGTTCGGTTTCCTTGGCGCCACGGCCGGGGCGGACATCGGCTACCTGCTCGGGTTCAAAGGCGGCCGGCCCTTCGTCGAGAGATTCGGGAGCATCTTCCGCATTCGCCCCGAGCACATCGCGCGCTCGGAGCTGTTCTTCGCGCGGCACGGCGACAAGGCCGTCCTTGCCGCGCGGTTCGTGCTGGGACTGCGGACCTGGGGCTCGATGCTCGCGGGAATGGCTCGCATGCCCTTCTGGCGCTTCCAGCTGTTCAGCGCCCTGGGAGGCCTGGCCTGGGCGACCGTCATCGGCCTCGCGGGCTACCTCTTGGGAAGCAACCTGCCGCTGCTCGAAGCGATCATCCGGGGGATTGGTCTTGGGGGTCTGGTTCTGGTCGTGCTTCTGTTTGTGATCCTGTACGTGGCCGGCCGCCGCGTCGACCGACCACGATGATTGCGACACCGCCCGCCGCCAGCAGCGTGCCCAGGCCGCCGATGACGTGTGCTGTTCCGATCGTGTCCGAGAGGGCGGCCGCGACGAGCACAGGCACCGCGGTGACTCCGTTGATCACCATGTAGAGAAGCGAGAAGATCCGACCGCGAATCTCGTCGCTGGTCGACTCCATGAGGTATGTGATCGCCGGGATCATGATCGCCCCGAACTCGACGCCGAGCAGAAAGCTGAAAGCGGCCGAGGTGATTCGGTTGTGGACCTGCAGGTCGTGAAACTGCGCCATCGCTTCTGGCACGGCGGCGAGCGCGAGCATCGTCACCCCGTTGGCCAGAAGCGAACCTGCCAGCACCTTGGTCCGATCGAGGTTGCGCAGGAACTGGCCGAGCAGCACCGCGCTGAGAATGACCCCGACCGTCGCCGGCCCAAGGATGACGTAAGTGTCCTGGGCGTTGATGCCGAGCACCCTGCTGACGAATGCGGGCGCCAGCGTGAAGAGCATGAACAGCACCAGCACGGCGATGCTCACCTGGCCGAAGGCGAGGAGCAGGCCGCGCGATGCGCGCAGCGCGTCGAGCCCCTCCTTGATGTCGACCAGCATGATGTGGAATCGGTTGCGGCTGTCGGCGACCGGGGGCTCGGTCGTCGGCTGAAGGTGCGGGATGTCCGAAGCGAAGATCAAGGTCCCGCCGATGATCAGCAGCACCACCGCGCACCAGTAAGGCGCGTAAAGGTCGATCCTCGAGACCACCGGCGCCAGCGCTCCGCCGACGACGAGGGTCAGGACCATGGTCAACAGCGCCATCGAGTTGGCGGTGATGAGGGCCGACCGCGGCAGGATCGTCGGGATGACCGCCGCTTCGGCAGGCCCGAAAAGTTGGCCGACGGAGGAAAAGATGAGGGTGATCAGGAGCAGGTGCAGGAAGTCGTTTCTGAGTCCGGGCACCAGCGCCGCGATCGGGATCAGAGCCACCACAGCCGCCCGGCCGAAGTTGCACCACATCATGATCTGCTTGCGGTCCATGCGGTCCGCGATGACCCCCGCGGGCGGCGCGAAAAGTATTGCCGGGACGGTATAGGTGAGCAGCGTGATCGCCACCGGCGTGCTGCCGCCGGAGATCTTGTAGGCGAGGATGATCAGCGAGAACAGCAGGAACTTGTCGGCGAGCTGGGCGGCGAGCTGCGCGAACCAGATGTTCCTGAACGCGGTGTGCCGCAGCACGGATCGAAAGCCACCAGTGCCCTCGACCGGAAAGCGGATTGGCTGCTCCACGGGCGTTAGAGATTAGCGTTCGAGACTGCGGAACCCCTGATAAAGGGATTCCCACTCGGCCAGCTTGAGCGTCTGTGGCCGCCGCTCAGGGTCGATACCGAGATCGCGAAGGCGAGCCCCGGCCGCTGTGCTGCCGATGTCACTGATCCGGCCCAACGTTCCGCCGAGCTGCTTCCGGCGCCCTTGAAAGACGGTTTCGACGAAGCGGAAGAAGGCATTCAAATCGTCGACGCCGACCGCCGGCCGCTCGCGCACATCCAGCCGGACGAGGGCCGAGTCGACCCGCGGCGAAGGCGTGAAAGCGGTGGCGGGGATCGTGAAGAGGAACCGGGCTTCGGCGTACACCTGGACCGCCACGGTCGACAGGCTCGCGCCGGTCGACGCGGTCCAGCGCTCCGCGACCTCCTTTTGCACCACCAGCGAGAGCCGGCGCGGTCGAGGTGGATCATCGAGGAGCTTGCGGATCAACGCACCCGTGAGGTTGTATGGGATGTTGCCCGCGACGATCTCGTTTCCGTCGGGGAAGGCCGACCGGACGTTGAACCGCAGGATGTCCGTCCTTACGACCTCTACGTTTTCGAGTCCCGCCAGCGATTCGCGCAGCGCCGGGATCAGGCGGCCGTCAAGCTCGACCGCAACCACACGCCGGGCACGGCGGGCGAGCGCGACGGTCAGGGTTCCGACGCCTGCGCCCACCTCTAGCACTTCGTCCTCCGGGGAGAGGCCGGCCTGCTCGGCGACGGCGTCACGCAGCGCGGGATCGGTGAGGAAGTTCTGGCCCAGAGAATGCTTGAGCTCGATCCGATGGCGTCGCAGCAGCTGATCGAGCTGATGGGAGTCGGCGGGATCGATCATTTAATGCGACGAAAGAGCGCGAGCGCATTCGCGCTCTCCTGCGCTGCCAGCTCCGCGACGGTCATACCGCGCAGCTCGGCGACCAGGTCTGCGGTGTCGAGCAGAAAGGCAGGCTGGTTGGGCACACCCATGCGCTTGTGCGCGTTGCCGTATGGAGAATCGGTCTCGAGCAGCAGGCGATCTGGCGGGCAGCGCTTGACCACTTCTCGCAAAGCGTGCCGGCTCGGCCTTGTGACGAGGCCGGCGAACGAGAGGTAGAAGCCGAGGTTCAGGAATCTCTCCGCCCAATCCCATTCGAGCGCGAAATAGTGCATGACCCCCCGCAACCCTCGATGCTCGGCAATTGCGGCCGCGACCTGAGCCGCCGCGCCGCGGTTGTGAATCGACACGGGCAGGTCGAGCCGCACGGCCAGGTCGAACAACCGGCCGAGCCGCTCTGTTTGAACTTCCCGCGGCGGGCTGCCCGGCTGCTCGAAGTCGAGCCCGACCTCGCCGATCGCGACCACACGTTCGTCCCTGGCCAGCTCTCCGAGGGCCTCCAGCTCGAACGCGGACGCCTCGCTCGGCTGGTGGCCGACCCCCGCCCACACCGGCTCGAATCGACGGGCCAGCGATACGGCCGCGCGGCTGCGCTCCAGGTCTACGCCCATCGTGATCATGCGTGTCACACCGGCGCCGACCGCCGCCTCCACCACCTCGCCGGGATCTCCCAGCTCCTCGAGGTGGAGATGCGTGTCTACGAAGATGCGGGCTGCTCCTCTTCGACCACGTCGTCCAGCCGCTTGAAGAGCGCTTCTGGGGGCGGTAGCGCGCGGCCGGGCGGGAGCCCAGAAGGCCGCCAGCGGTCAGTGCTGGCGTAGTCACCTGTAAGCACCGAGTGCGTGGTTCCGTTCTCGACGACCTGGCGCACCTCCGGCTGCTCGGCGATCACATCGTCGTAGCCGAGCATCCGGTGGAGCTTCTGCGAGGAGAAGGGGAGAAACGGCGTCAGCATTGTCTTGAGGTTGTCGACGCAGCGCAGCGCCACATAGAGCACTGTGCCGGCCCTCTCGCGATCGGTCTTGATCGTGTGCCATGGCTGTTCGGTCCCCAGGTATACGTTGACCTTCGACGCCATCGCCATCGCGAGCTTCAGCGCCACCTGGAAGCGCGCCCGGCCGAGCTCGAGCGCGACCTGGTCCAGCGCCCCCTCGACCTCACTGATCAGCGCCTCGTCGGAGCTGGTGAGCTTCTGCGGTTCGGGCACCGCGCCGAAGTTCCGCTGCGCGTTGACTAGCGTGCGATGCACCAGGTTGCCCCAGGTCGCCACCAGCTCATCGTTGTTTCGCCTGACGAACTCCGACCATGTGAAATCGGTGTCCTGGTTCTCAGGGCCCGCAATCATCAAGTAGTAGCGCAGCGCGTCGGCGTCGTAGCGGTCCAGGACGTCTTTCACGTAGATGACCTGGCCACGGCTGGTGGAGAGCTTCTTGCCTTCCATGTGCAGGTGTTCGCTGGCAACGATCTCGTCGGGCAGCTCGTATCTCTGCTTTTCGTCGCTGATGCCCATGAGGATGGACGGCCACATCACCGTGTGGAAGGTGATGTTGTCCTTGCCCATCACGTAGTAATGCCAGGAGTCGGGGTTCTGCCACCACTCCTTCCACGACTCAGGTTCGCCGCGCTCGAGCGCCCATTCGATCGAGGCCGAGAGGTAGCCGATCACGGCGTCGAACCACACGTAGATCTTCTTGTGCGGGTTGTTCTCCCAATCCGGCAGCGGAACCGGCACGCCCCAATCCAGGTCGCGAGTGATGGCGCGCCGCTTTAGGTTGCGCACGTATTCGAGCGAGTACTTGCGAACGTTGGGTCGCCAGTTGTCGTGCTTTTCGATCCAATTCTTGAGCTGCTCGCCGAAAGCGGGCAGGTCGAAGAAGAAATGCTCAGTCTCGCGAAATTCGACCGGCGCATTGCTGCCGCGCTGGTGCGGGCTTATCAGATCGATCGGGTCGAGCTGGTTGCCGCAGTTGTCGCACTGGTCGCCCCGCGCGTCGGCGAAACCACAGATCGGGCATTTACCTTCGATGTAGCGATCGGGCAGCGTGCGGCCGGACGCCGGATCGAACGCACCCATCTGCTTCTCTTTGACCAGGTAGCCCTTCTCGTAAAGAGTTAGGAACAGCTGCTGCGTGACGCGATAGTGATTGGCAGTCGTGGTCCGGGTGAAGATGTCATAGGTCATCCCGAGGCGGCGGAGGTCTTCGACGATCAGCGCGTTGTTGCGGTCGGCGAACTCGCGCGGCGGCACACCCTGCTCATCGGCCTCGTAGGTGATCGGAGTGCCGTGCTCGTCGGTGCCGCTCGCCATGAGGACCCTCGACCCTCGCAGCCGTTCGAAGCGGGCGAGGACGTCGGCGGGCACGGCGAAGCCGGCCACGTGCCCGATGTGGCGAGGGGCGTTGGCGTAAGGCCACGCCGGCGCGACAAGGACGGTTCTTCTCTTATCCACCTGGTGGACAGTATCGGCCAGCTCGTGACCTGATCTCATCGGCTCGGGCCGCCGATGCGTGCGTTAGGGGGCCCGATCCTGACCACTGATCACAAGGGTAATCTCGCCGCGCGGCGGGTCGGCCAGCGTGGCCAGCAGCTCGGCCGCGGTTCCGCGCAGCAGCTGCTCGTGGAGCTTGGTCAGCTCGCGCGCGAGCGTGAGGTGACGGTCGGGCATGACCTCCGCGAAGACCGCCAGCGATTTCCTGATCCGATAAGGCGAATCGAACGCTACCGCCGGGCGGGGATCTTTCTCCAGTGTCCCGAGCAGCCTGCGGATTTCACCCGGCTTCCGGGGCAGGTAGCCGAGGAAGGTGAAACCCGGTCCGCCATAGCCCGAGGCCGAGAGCGCAGCGGTGACGGCGCTGGGCCCCGGAATCGGCACCACGGTGTGCCCGGCCGCCCACGCCGCGGTGACGAGGGCCTGCCCTGGATCCGACAGCGTCGGCGTGCCGGCGTCGCTCACCAACGCGACGTCGTGCCGGTCGAGCTCGGCCATGACGCGAGGAAGCCCACGGCGCTCGACCGGTGCTCGATAGCTGACGAACGGTTTGCGGATGCCGTGGCGGGCGAGCAGTCTCGCGGTAACGCGCGTGTCCTCCGCGGCGATCGCGCCGACCTCTCCGAGAATGCGCAGCGCGCGAGGGCTGACATCCTCGAGGTTCCCGATCGGCGTTGCGATGACGAAAAGCCGGCTCACGGCCTTTCCAGCCAGTCCCCTACCTTCGCCGCGATCTCGGCGGCCGGTCCGACGAAGCGCGCGGCGGGCGGCAGCACCTCCAGGAACGCCTTCCCGTAGTCACGACCGAGGATTCGGTTGTCGAGGATCACGACCGCGCCGCGGTCGGTCGAACGGCGGATCAAGCGGCCGAAGCCCTGCTTGAGGCGCAGCGCCGCCTGCGGCAGCGCGAGCTGCGCGAATCCGTCGCGGACCTGTTCCGCGCGCGCCGCGTAGACAGGTTCCGTCGGCACGGGAAACGGGAGCCTGACCATGATCACGCAGCTCAGCCTCTCGCCGGGCACGTCGATGCCCTCCCAGAAGCTCGCCGTGCCAAGCAGCAGCGGGCGCTCCGCCTCCTCGAACGACTTCAGGACCTGGCGCCGCTGGCCATCGATGCCCTGCCCCAGGATCAAAACCTCGTCGAGGTCGACCCGATGCTTCAAGGCGGCGTGAACGTCGCGCAGCTGCCGGTGCGAGGTGAACAGCACCAGGGTGCGCCCGCCGACGCGCCGGGCGACAGTCGCGATGACCTCCTCGACCTGCCGGTCGAATGACTCGTGGTCGGGCGACGGAAAGTCCGACGGCAGGCAGACCAGCGCCTGGTGGAGGAAGTCGAAAGGCGACGCAAGGATCAGCTCGTCGACGCCAGGACCGAGGCCGACCCTCGACTTGAAGTAATCGAACGAGCCGCCCACCGCAAGGGTTGCCGACGTGAACACCGTCGACTTACGGTCGGCGTACACGTGCTCGCGCAGGAGCGAGCCGACGTTGATCGGCGCGGCGCGCAGGACCAGGTTCTCCGTGCGCGCGACCAGCGTGAACCAGTAAACGCGGTTCGGATCCGGGCTCAGCAGGCCCTCCTCGAGCACCCGTGCGGCGGCCTCGAGCCGGCCGCGGATGATCTCAAGCTCTCGGATGCCCTGGTCCGGCTCCGCGCCGCCCAGCAAATCGCGCACTCCGGCGACCGCACGGCGAAGTCCCCCATCCAGGACTGTCAGGCCAGTCACGGCGTTTTCGGCGGCGAGGCTCAACGACGGCCATGCCTCGTCCTCTCGCAGCGCCGGCGTGAGGCGAACCGAATCGTCCCTCCGCTCTGTCTCGCCAAGCTTCGCCCCGACCCAGCGTGCCGCCAGGTCGAACAGCTCGCGCACCCTCTGGCCGGCGACCAGGCTCATCGGTATCGCCTGGCCGAACGCCTCATCGGACGAGCCGAGGTGCGGTTGTTTCTGCAGCTCCCGGAGCAATCCCTTCGGCCCTTCCGCCATGCCTTCGATCGCCAGGCGTTCGAGAAGAGCGAGCAGCCCTGGGCCGTCAACCTCTTGGCGCAGGCCTCGGGTCGCGGCTTCTTCGAGGTGATGTGCTTCGTCGACCACGAGGTGGTCGAAGTCGGGAAGCAGCCCACCCCCCACCTCGGCGTCGGCCAGCAGCAGCGCGTGGTTGATCACGACCAGGTCCGACGCCTCGGCCTCCGCGCGGGCACGGTGGACGTAGCAATCCTCTTTCGTGCAGTGGATCCCCACGCAGTCGAGGGGATCGGACGCGATCTGCGCCCACAAAACTTCCTCGCGCCCATGGAGGCGCAGCTCCGAGCGGTCGCCGCTCTCGGTCGAGTGCAGCCATAGCATGACCTTGAGCTTGAACTTCAGCTCGTCGGGATCCTTGCACGGCTCCGCCAGGAACCGTCGCCATCGCCTCAGCGACACGTAGTTGGAACGCCCCTTGAGCAGGCACGCTTTGAAGTCCCACGGGAGCCATTCGCGCAGGGCCGGAAGGTCCTTGACCATCACCTGCTCCTGGAGCGTGTGCGTGTTCGTCGAAACGACCACCCGTTCGCCGTGCCGGACCGCGCGTGCGATCGACGGCACGAGGTACGCCAGGCTCTTGCCAGTTCCCGTCCCCGCCTCGACGACCAGGGTGCCGCCGCGCGCCTGGATCTGCGCGACGGCCAGCAGCATCTGGAGCTGCGGTTCGCGATGCTCGTAGCCGGGGAGCGCACCCGCGAGCGGACCGTCCGGGCCGAGCATGGCCGCCAGCAGCGCCGGGTCGTCAGGTGGCGCCTCGGCCGCCTTGCCCCGGACAGAGTCGACCACCTCGCGCGACGCGCCATCGGGGTCCGGGTTGGGCGCCGTCAAGGCCTCGGCGAAGAAGCGGGCGATCGACCACTCGTACGGCGCCACGAGGGCCAGCATCGACTCCTTCAGGGTCTCGTTCAGAACTGCCGCCTCCTCCCGGAGCCTGAGCAGCAGCTGCCGCGTCGCGTCGGCATCGTCAAGAGCCCGGTGGGGTCTCGGCTGGTTGAAGCCCATCTCGACGGCGAGCAGCGGGAGGCTGTGGCTGGCCGCCGAGGGCAGGAGAATGCGGGCCAGGTCCAGCGTGTCCAGGATTTCCGCCGACGGGTCCCAGAGCCCTGCGGCGGCCAGGAAGTCGACATCGAGCCGCGCGCCGTGCCCGACCGGCTGGCGGCCGCGCAGGAAGTCGGCCAGCTCGCGCAGCGCGGCCTCTGGGCTCGCGGCCCCCCGGAGCTCTTCTTGCTTGATCCCGGTCAGCCGGAGGATGGTCTCGGGTACGGCGCGGCCAGGATCGACGAGGCGTTCGAGCGTCGTCGTGACCCGCTGGGGGGTGAAAGCGACGGCGCCGATCTCGATCACTCGATCCCGGGTCGGGTCAAGACCAGTGGTCTCGAGATCGAGCGCTGCGTATTCGGGCACCTGTTCCCGGATTCTACGTAAAGGCCCGGTTCCCTCTTGGCGTAGCGGGTGTTAAGCAGTGCGGCGGTTGCTATATTTGCGCCCGATGCAAACCGGGGCGATCGAGGCACCAAAGCGGCTGGAGGACCTTCACGTCCGCCGTGACCTCGTCGCGAGCCTTCTGCTGCGGACCATCGCCTTCGCCGACCAGCTGAGCGGAGCGGCCATCGAGACCCGCCTCGGACTTCCCTTCGAGACGCTGCAGCCGATCATCGAAGAGTTCCAGAAATCCCAGCTCATGGACACGATGGGCTTCTCCAACGATCCAGGCGTCGAGGGCCGGCCCATCCCGGTGCGCATGAACTACGTCGTTTCCAGCGCCGGCCGCCAGCGCGCCGCCGAGATGTCCGCGGTGCAAACGCGATACCTCGGTCCATGTCCGATCAACTTCGACGACTACCTCTCCCTGGTCCGCTCACAGGTCATCGGCAAGGCAAACGTCACCGATGCCCTTCTGAAGAAGGCACTCGGCACGCTCGAGCTGGAGCAGCACGTGATCGACCAGATCGGCGGCGCCATGGTCTCGCGCGCTTCGCTGTTTATCTTCGGAGCTCCGGGCAACGGCAAGAGCACGATCACCGAACGCATGGCGTTGCTGATGGGCGCTCCGATCGAGATCCCGCACGCGGTGGCCGTGGGTGACGAGATCATCCGCGTGATCGACCCCGTCTATCACAAGATTGCCGAGGGCGAGCAACCGATCGATCGCAGGCTGGTCAAGGTGGAGCGCCCGGTCGTGGTCGCCGGCGGCGAGCTCAAGCTGCAGCAGCTGGACCTCACCTACGACTCATCCAACCGCTACTACGAGGCGCCCCTCCAGTGGAAGGCGAATGCCGGGGTTTTCGTGATCGACGACTTCGGCCGCCAGGAGGTTCCGCCGATGCGGCTCCTCAACCGGTTCATCGTCCCGATGGAGAAGAAGGTCGACTACCTGGACCTTTCAGCTTCGGGTCGCAAAATCGAGCTGCCCTTCCTGTGCCAGGTCGTGTTCTCGACCAACCTCTCGCCCACCGAGCTGGTCGACGAAGCCTTCCTGCGCCGCATGGCGTACAAGATCGGCGTCGGCAACCCGTCGCCCGAGTCGTTCGGGCGGATCCTTCGATACGAGTGCGACCGCCAGGGCGTCCAGTTCGACGAGAAGGCGATCGGGTACCTGCTCAACAACCTCTATGGAAAGAAGCCGCTGCGCGGATCGCACCCCCGCGCTCTGATCGCCCGGCTGGTCGACCTCGCCAACTACCGGCAGGAGCCGCCGCGCCTTACGCCCCAGACGTTGAAAGAGGCGTTCGACGCCTGCTTCAACCCGGCGCTGGGAAGCCTCACCGAGGACGACTGGGCCCGGCCTGCAATTGGCTGAGCCGGCGGGGATGGTGGCTTAAGCCCCTCTCCCCGACCCTCTTCCCGATGGGGAGAAGGGACTCGTCACCCCGGTCAGCTTCTTCCGGTATGAGTCCAGGTCGCTGAAGACTCCTCGCTGCTCCGGTGGAAGCAGCTCCGCGATGGCGAGCATGATGGCGTCGGAAGCCTCCTCGTGTGACACCCGCTTGCCATCAGCGCTCTTCTGAAGGACGTGGAATGGCTTCCCGAACGTGATTGTGACCCTGGTCCGGAGCGGCCAGTGCGCTCCTTTGGGAAGACACTCGCGCGTGCCGGTCAGCCCAACCGGAAGAACAGGGCAGCCCGCCTTCTGGGCGATGAACCCCGCGCCGGGTTCAGGCATGGCCAGCACGCCGGACTCGACCCGCGTGCCTTCTGGGTAGATGACCAGCGCCTGACCGGATTTCAGCAAGTCGAATGACCTTTTCAGTGCCGCGCGGTCGGCGGTGTGGCGCACCACCGGAAACGAGTGATATGCCGTGAAGATGAATCTCGACAGCAGGCGCTGGAAATACTCCGATTTGGCCATGCTCCACGTGTCGTTGCGTGGAACGAACGCGGGGACCATGGGCGGATCGAGGGTCGCCGAGTGGTTGGGGCAGATGATCAGAGGTCCGGTGCGAGGAATGTTCTCGACGCCGACGACATGGAACAGGCCAACCAGAAATGTCTGGGTGATTGTGCGCATCACCCAGCGCAGAAACGCGTAAATCACGGCTTCTTCCCCTCCGCGACGTGCTTCAGGATCACATCGACCACCTGGTCGACGCCGAGCCGGTCAGTGTCGATCACGACGGCGTCCGGCGCGGGCCGCAGCGGGGCGACCGTGCGCTCCGTGTCGACGCGGTCGCGCTCCTCGACCTCTTTGCGCATGGCTTCCTCGTCCACCCGCTCGCCTCGGCGCTCGTACTGCCCGGCGCGGCGCCGGACCTTCTCCTCGAGGCTTGCGACCAGGAAGAATTTGAAGTCGGCGGCGGGAAACACGACGGTTCCTATGTCGCGGCCCGCCATCAACATCCCGGACCCTCCCATTCGCCTTTGCTGCGCGACCAGTGCCTGCCGCACGCCAGGAATGGCCGAAACCACCGGCAGAGCATCGGCATAGTCCGCGTCATAGATCCCGTTCGTGAGCTCGACTCCGTTCGCCCACACGCGCTCACCGTCGATCTTCACCTCCGTCGAATCCGCCAGCCGCGTCATCGCATCCGCATCGTGTGGATCGATGCCGCGCGCGGCGGCCAGCTTCGTGATGGCGCGATACATCAGGCCGCTGTCGACGAAGGGCAGATTGATGGCCTCAGCCACCCGACGGCCGACGGCTGATTTACCGGATGCCACCCCACCGTCGATAGCGACGATCAACTGGCACCCTTCGCGTTCTTCGCCTGAACGGCCCGTTGCAGAGCCGCCACCTCCGCCTCTCCCAGCACCCGCCATCCGCCCGCCTTCAACCGCCCCAGCTTCAGCGGCCCGAAGCCGACGCGCTTGAGCGATTGGACCTTGTGGCCCACGAAGTGCAGCATGCGGCGCACCTGCCGGTGCCGCCCTTCGCGGATGACGATTCGGATCTCCGCGATGCCCGAATCCCGGCTGCCCGGCGTGATCCGAAGCACGTCGACCTCGGCCGGGGCAGTCATCCCGTCGTCGAGCTTGACACCCGTGCGCAAGCTCTCGAGGTCGGCCGCGGTCGGGTTGCCGGCGACCAGCGCGATGTACTCCTTGCTCACCTTGTAGCCGGGGTGGGTGAGGCGATACGCGAGGTCGCCGTCGTCCGTAAGGAGGAGCAGCCCGGATGTGTCGGCATCGAGGCGGCCCACCGGGAACAGCCGGTGTCCGCTCTTCCCTTCCTCTCCGACCACGTCCAGAACGGTGGTCCTCGACGCCTCGTCCCGTGCCGTGGTGATCACACCGAGAGGCTTGTTCAGAAGGATGTACCGATGTCGCGTGACGGGCTTGACGGGCTTGCCGTGGACGGTGATCCGATCGTTGTCCGGGTCGATGAGAACTCCTTCGGGCGGCGGCGTCTTGCCGTTGATACGAACCCCTCCCGATGCAATCAGCTCATCAGCGGCGCGGCGGCTCGCCACACCAGATCGCGCCAGGAAGCGATTCAGGCGTTCTTGGTTAGCGATCTTGTTCCCGCGGGCTGATCCGAATCGTTCCGATCGAGGCGCGGCCGGGGGAGGTGGTCGAGCGACTCGAGACCCATCACCTGGAGAAATCTCATCGTGGTGCCGTAGAGCTTGGGTTGCCCGGGTCCCGAGCCGCGACCGACCTCGACGACCAGGTCGCGCAGCTCGAGGTTGCTCAGCACGCTGTCGCAGTTGACGCCGCGCACGTCTTCAATGCGGGAACGTGTGACCGGCTGCTGGAAGGCAACGATCGCCAGCGTTTCATACGCGGCCGGCGAGAGCTTGCCCGAAACCTCAGGCCGGAGGGCACGCCGCACGGCGCCGGCCAGCTCCGGCCGCGTCGCGAGATGAATCTCGTCGTGGTGTCGCATCACCATCACGCCGCGGCCCTCCAGCGCGCGGCGCAGCTCGTCCAGCGCCTGCTCGACCGCGGTGCGGTCGGAATCGGTCGCCTGCTGCAGCTCGCGCAGCTTGAGGGGCCGGTTGGAGCTGAAAAGGATCGCCTCGATCGCGGCGGAAACCTCACTCATCGGCGGCCTGGGTGGCCTCGACGTGAATGGCGCCGAAGCGTTCCCTCTGCCGGACGCGGACGAGCGATCGGCGGAGCAGCTCCAGGACGGCGACGAAGGTGACGACAGCTTCCAGCCGGTCCTCCGATTCGAGGATGAGCTCAACCAGCTCGATCGGGCCCCGGCGCAGCCGTTCTGTGATCAGGTCGAGCTTCTCCTGAAGAGTCCACGTCCGGCCCGTGACAACCAGGGGCCGTGGTGGGATGCGGGCCAGCACGCTGTTGAAGGCAACGAGCAGGAGCCCGATTTCCAGGGGCTCCTCCTGGCCTCCCGCCTCGACGGGACGCGCGGGCGGCGGGAACGAGAAGGAATCGTTCTGCGTCCGCTCCATCAGCTCGCCCGCCATCTCCTTGTAGGCGCGGTACTCCTCGAGCCGCTGGCGCACCTCCTCCTCCCACCCGAGCAGGTCGGTCTCCTCTTCGGTGGGCGGCTCGCCCGGCAAGAGGCGGATCGATTTGATCAGCAGCAGGCGCGCAGCCATCCATAGGAACTCGGCCATCTCCTGGGGGTCGGCGACCTCGCGCGCGGCGATCTCCGCGAGGTATGCGTCCGTCACCTTCGCCAGCGAGACCTGGAAGATGTCGAGCTCCTCGCGTTCCACCAGCGCCAGGAGAAGCTCGAGCGGCCCTTCGAACACCTGCGTGGTCACGCCGAGGCGCGGGCCAGCAAGAGGCTGTTCCACGAGCGGTAAGGATAGGGCTCCGGACAACCTGGGCAAGCGTGGCGGCTAGGCCGGATTCAGTCCGGCCGTCCCAAACGTCCATCTCGCCGCCATTCGTAGCGGGGAGAAACATTCCAAGAATCCCATCCTTTAGGAAGATGAGCCATGAGAAGGAACCCTCGGTTCCTTCTCATATCGTTATCGGAGATTGACCTGGTGGAACTTCTCGACCCTGGCCATGGCACGCCAGCGGCGCATCAGGGCGGCCGGGCTCTTGGTCTGGCTCGCGTGCGCGAGGCGCGCTTCGATCTTCTTGCCGAGGACCTCTTCGACGTCGATTTCGAGCGTCGGCACCAGGCCGCCGAAGCACCATGCCTCCGCGGTTTCGTGTGGAGCTCCCGCCTTGGGGAAGGTAAGAGGGTCGCGGGCGCTCGGCCACGCAGCATCCAGCGCTACGCGCCCAACCACCCGATGGTCTGGGTGAAAACGATATGGAACGTTGGGATCGAACGTCAGGAGGACGTCAGGCTTCGAAGCTCGGATCTCCCGCACGAGCTCCTCGCGCAGCTCGAGGCTCTCCACCAGCTCCGCGTCGGGGTGGCGCAGAAAGACGACGCGCTTGACGCCCAGCACCTCCGCGGCAAGCTCCTGCTCGCGCTCACGGATGCGAGCGACCTTGGCGCGGGACCTGGTCGCGTCGCGCGCGCCCTTGTCGCCCGAGGTCGCGAGCACGAAGTCGACGGCAGCGCCGTGGCGGGTCATCAGCAGGACCACACCCGCGCAATAGAACTCGATGTCGTCGGGATGAGCCACGATGCAGAGCGCGCGCTTGATGCGGCGATCCTCCGGACCCGCGTACAGCTTTGCCACTACCTTCTCGATTCGGCCAGGAGCTCGTGCGCTCGCGCCACGGCCTTCGGCGTGACGCCGCCGCTCATCATGCGAGCCAGCTCTTCGGCGCGTTCGCCGTCCGATGTCAGCTCACGCACCGACACCACGTTGCGACCGTCGGGTCCAGGATACTTCTCCACCAGCAGGTGATGATCGGCAAAGGCCGCGATCTGCGCGAGGTGCGTGACCACCAGCACCTGGTGTCGCGCGCCCAGCGCTTTGAGGCGAAGGCCGACCTGCACGGCGGCCTCGCCGCCGATCCCCGCATCCACCTCGTCGAACACCAGGGTCGGCAGCCGGTCCGCGTCAGCTCCGACGGTCTTGATCGCCAGCATGACCCGTGCGAGCTCGCCTCCTGAAGCCACCCGGGCCAGCGGCTGAAGCGGCTCGCCCGGGTTGGCCGAGAACATCATCTCCGCGCCCTCCGCGCCGGTGGGCCCGATCTCCGCTCCTGCCCTCAAGGCGATCTCGAAGCGCGCTCCCTCGAGGCGCAGGCCGGCGAGCTCGCCTGAGACGGACTCCTGCATGCGGCGAGCGGCGACCTTTCGCGCTTTGGTCAGCAGCGCCGCGGCCGCCTCCAGGTCGGAGCGGCATCGGTCGCGCTCGGCCAGGGCGGCCGCGACCGACCCTTCCAGGTCCTCGGTCGCGCCGATCTGCATCTCGAGCCGGCGGAGCTCCTCCAGGGCGGATTCGAGCGTCCCGCCATATTTGCGCTTGATTCCGTCGAGCACGGCGAGGCGTGATTCGATGGTCTCCAGCCGCCGAGGGTCCGTGTCGAGGACATCGCCATAGCGCCGGATCTGCGCGGCCGCATCCGACGATTCCTCCGCCAGCGCATCGAGGCGAGAGGCCTGCTCTGCGAGACGGGGGTCGAGCTCGGCCGCGCCGCGGATCGCGGCCGCCGCCCGAGCGATGCCATCCTCGTGCAGGGCGTCGATCGCCTGCTGCCCGAGCTCCGCAAGGCGAGCCGCGTGGCGGGCCGCCGCGCGCTCAGCTGAAAGCTGCTCGTCTTCGCCCGGGCGCGCGTCGGCGGCGCGAAGCTCTTCCAGCTGCCAGCGCATGTACTCCTGCTCGCGCCGGCCGCGGGACCTCAGCTGCTCGAGATCGCGGACCTTGCTCACGGTTTCCATCCACGCCGCGTGACTGGCCGCCAGTGCGGCCCGCATCTCCAACGCTCCCGCGTACGAGTCGAGAAGCTCGGTCTGCGTGTCGCTGTCGAGCAGCGCGTGGTGCTCGTGCTGCCCGTGCAGCGCGACGAGGTTGCGCCCCAGCTCGCGCAGCTGGCCAGGGCTTGCGGTGCGTCCATCGATGTGGGCGGCGCCCCGCCTGCCCAGCTCGCGCTGCAAGACCAGCGGCGTCCCACCTGATTCGAACGCGCTCTCCACCGTGGCACGGTCCGCCCCGTGGCGAACCTGGTCGGGGCCGCCCCTCCCACCGAGGGTGAGGCTTAGAGCGTCGACGATCAGCGACTTGCCGCTGCCTGTCTCGCCCGTGAGGAGGTTCAGGCCCGGCCCAAAGCGGACGCGGCACTCCGCGACCAGGGCCAGGTCGCGGACTTTCAGTTCTTTGAGCACTACTTCTTGGGGACGAGTGGACGGCCCCAGCCGAGCTTTTCGCCCAGGCGGCGGTAGAACTCTTCGGGCGGGCTGAAGCGAACCACCTTGAGTCGGCGAGGGTGCGCCCCGCATCGCACCAGGTCGCCCGACGCCACCGCCCGCCCTCGGCGCCCGTCGATGCGCATCTCGGCCGGGCCGCGGAGGACCGACAGCCTGATGTCCTGGCCGGGCGGAAAGACGATCGGTCGCACCGTGAGAGCGAACGGGTTCATCGGCACGAGCACCAGGTCGCTGAGCGTCGGCTCGAGGATCGGCCCACCGCTGGCGAGCGCGTAGGCGGTGGACCCGGTCGCCGTCGCAACCATCACGCCGTCGGCATCGATGACGCCCACGGCCTGGCCGCCGACGTCGATTTCGACCCGGAGCATCCGAGCCTCCCCCGAATGGTCGACCACCACCTCGTTGAGGCCGATCGCACGGGCCACCGTCCGCTCGCCGCGTGTGAGGACCACCTGGAGGATCGTCCGCTCCTCGATCCGGTAATCGCCGTCGAGGAAGCGCTTCAGCCCCTGTTCCAGGTGGTCAGCTTCAACCTCAGTCAAAAAGCCGAGCCGCCCGAGGTTGACGCCGAGGAGGGGAATGCCTCGTGGGGCGGCGAACCGGGCGCCGGCAAGGAACGTTCCGTCGCCGCCGAGGGTCACGACCAGGGGGCAGCTCTTGAGCCGGTCCGTGACCGCCTTGGCGGGCCCATCGCGATCGGATTCGATCGCCTCGACGCCACGATCTTTGAAGGCAGCAATGGCACGATCAACCACCGACTGCTCAGCGCCCGGCCCACGAAGAATGCAGACGGTGCGGGCAATTGTGGGCTGGTCCGGACTCACTGAATTCATGTCGCGAGGAGGTGGAAGAAGAATTCCTGGTTGCCCTCGGCTCCGGTCACCTCAGAAGCCGCTTGCCCCGACACGGAATACCTGTTGGCGCCGCACCAGGTCCTGAACGCCTGCAGCGCGGTCTCGATCACGACGGGGTCGCGGACGATGCCTCCCTTCCCCACCTCGGCCCGGCCGACCTCGAACTGCGGCTTGAAAAGTGCCACCACCTGCGCGTCCGGGGCGGCCTGGCGCAGGGCGGGCAGCACCTTCTCGAGGCTGATGAACGAGACGTCGGCGACGATCAGGCTGACAGGCTCGGGGAACGAGTCGAGGTCGCGGGCGTTCACCCGCTCGATCACCACCACCCGGGGGTCCTGGCGAAGGCGCCAGTGGATCAAACCGCGTCCGACGTCGATCGCGAACACCTTCAACGCTCCGCGCCGCAGCAGCACGTCGGTGAACCCTCCCGTGGAGGCTCCGATGTCCGCGCAGACGCGGCCGCGTGGATCGACCTGGAAGCGATCGAGGGCCGGGCCCAGCTTCAGCGCGCCCCTGCTCGCGTACCCGGGGCCCTCGTCGACTGTGATGACCTCGTCTTCCCGCACAGAGCGATCGGGACGGCGCACCGTCTCGCCCGCCACCTGCACCTTGCCGGCGAGGATCAGGGCCTGGGCGCGCTGCCGCGATTCGATCCGGCCGCTCTTGGTCAGGAGCACGTCGAGGCGCGGCATGGCCTTCAGAGGATCAGCCCGACGACAACGCCGAGGACAGCGCCGACCAGCACCTCGACTGGTGTGTGGCCGAGGAGCTCGCGAAGTCTCTGTTCCTGCATGCCGCGCATGTGGACGAGGTCCTCGACGAGGCGGTTCAGGATCGCAGCCTGGCGGCCAGCGGCGCGGCGCAACCCGGCGGCGTCGTACATGACCACGAACGAGAAGATAAGGGCGATCGCGAACGCGGCGGTAGAGACACCGTCATGTTTACCGATAGCGGTGGTCAGGCCCATCACGATCGCGGCATGGCTGCTCGGCATCCCGCCGGTCTCCGCCAGCACCCGCAGGTTCAGCCGGCGCTGGCGCATCGAGGTGAGGATCACCTTGGCCGCCTGCGCGATCGCCCAGGCCACCAGCGGGGCGAGAAGAAATGTCACGCCCTCACATTAGGGTCTTGAAGCGATCGCGAGATCAGGTCCGCGCGCACTTTCAGCTCGTCCAGAAGCGCCTGGGCCTCGGCGAGAGTGCGGAGCGCGCGTTGGTGCGCCGCCACGAGCTCTTCCAACGGAGCCGTGCCGCCAGCCAGCTCGGCGATGGCCGTCTCGAGCGTCGTCAGCAGGTCCTCGAAGCGCGGCGTCTCGACAGGACGTTCGGTGCCGGCTCGGCTCAATTCGCGTCTGGCGCGGTCACCGCGCCGGGCGCCGTGGTCGCGGCCACGCGGCCAAGGATGCCGTTCACGAAGCGGCCCGACTCGTCCCCCGAGAAGGTCTTGGCCAGTTCGATCGATTCGTTGATCGCAGCCTTGGTCGGCACGCGCCGGTCGATCGCGATCTCGTACGTGGCGATACGCAGGATGATGCGGTCGACTTTTGCCATCTGTCCGAGCGTCCAGTGGTCGGACGCCTCGCTGAGGATGGTATCCACCTTCTCGCGGTTGGCGATGACGCCTTCGACGAGCTGCAAGGCGAATGTCGCTACGTCCGCCGTGGCCGCCCCCTCGAAGGCGTGGTAGCGCAGGACTTCTCCCGTGTCGTCGTCCGCGCCCTCGAGCTGGAACAGCGTCTTGAGCGCCAGCTCCCTGGCCTGGTGTCTCTTTCCCACGAGTCCTTTAGCTGGCGAAGGCGACGCTGGAAACGAAGACGTTGACCTCCCCCACTTCCAGGCCAAGCATCCGCTCGGTGGCTTCGACGACGTTGGTCTGCACCGCGGCCGCGACGTCGGCGAGCTTCGCCTCTGAGTCGACCGTGATGAACACCTCAAGGTGTATCGAGCGGTCGGACTCGATGTGCACGCGCACGCCCCGGTGTGCGGACTGGCGGCGAACCCAGTCGCCGAAATGTTTGGCGGCCGCCTCGTCCATGGTGTCGACGCCCTCGACCTCGCACGCGGCAAGCGCCGCGATGCTCGCGATCACCTCGTTGGCAACCCGGACCGCCCCTAAGGAGCCGTTCTGACCCATCAGAGGTGATGCTACCGCCTGGTACCGCCACCTCGCTCGGGTCAGCCTCTAGCTCGCGTCGCGGGGGCGGCCGGGTTTAACCCGGCAGCAACTTTGTCTCAGACACTCCCAAGCGTCGCCTGGAGTAACCATTCCGAAAATCCCATCCTTCCAGAAGATGAGCCATGAGAAGGAACCCTCGGTTCCTTCTCATATTCATGCTCGCTCCATGTAGTTCTGGGTTCGGGTGTCGACCCTGATTACGTCGCCAGGCTGGATGAAGAGGGGAACCTGGATCGTCGCCCCGGTTTCGAGCTTCGCCGGTTTGGTCCCTCCCGAAACCGTGTCGCCTTTGAACCCGGGATCGGTAGAGACGACCTTCAGCTCCACGTTGATAGGCAGCTCCACGCCGATCAGCCGATCCTGGTATCTGAGCAGGAACGCGGTGCTTCCCTCCTTCAAGAGGGGCAACACGGATTCCAGCAACGACTCGTCGATCGGCACCTGGTCGTAGGTCTTCGGGTCCATGAAGTAGTGGTGCGTGCCGTCCGCGTACAGGTACTGGGCCTCGCTCTTGTCGATCCGCACCGTCTTGAATTTGTCACCGCTGCGGAAGCTCTGCTCGAAGTTCGCGCCGGTCAGCAGGTTGCGCAGCTTGGCCTTGATCACAGCGCCCGCGCGGGCGAGCTTGATGTGCTCCACGTTGACGACCTGCAGGAGCTGGCCGTCCATCTCGAACATCGTCCCGTTGCGAAAGTCGTTGGTGGAAATCACTGCTTAGCCAGGTATTCCATCGCGAGCTCATAGCCGGCGAAGCCCAGCCCCGTGATCACGCCACGGGCCGCTCTCGCCGTCACGCTCCTTGACCGGAACTCTTCGCGCGCGTGGATGTTCGAAATGTGGACCTCGACCGCCGGCACATCGAGCGCCTGGAGGCAGTCGAACAGCGCGAACGAATAGTGGGACAGCGCGCCGGGGTTGATCACGATTCCGAGCGCACCCGGCGCCTCCTTTTGCAGAAAGTCGATGATCGCGCCCTCGTCGTTGCTCTGAAACACGCTCACGGTCACACCCAGCTCGCGCGCCTTCGCGCGCAGCGTCTTGACGAGGTCGGCCAGGGTTCGTGTGCCGTAGATGTGCGGCTCGCGCTTGCCGAGCAGGTTCAGGTTGGGTCCGTTCACGACCACGATCTTCTTCATGCGAGCGTTCGCGACAGTTTCATGCGAGGGCTCGCGTAACCGCCCGCCGGACAAGCGGAGAGGGAACCGCGTGTCCGGGCTCGGCGTGGCCCAGACGGCGTGGCATGACCCATGCGACCTTGCCCCGCCTGGCCTTTTTGTCCCGGGGTATCGCGGCCAGGACGCGCGCGGGATCGACATGAGGAACGCGGTCCGGCAATCCATACGCGGTCAGCAGCTCGTCCTGGGATTCCACCAGCCGCTTGCTGCACAGGTCCATCGACAGCGCGATCTCGGCCGCAACCCGCATGCCGAACGCGACGGCTCGACCGTGCGAGACGCGAAACCCGCTGGCCGCCTCGAGCGCGTGGCCTGCGGTGTGCCCGTAGTTGAGGATCGCCCGGGGCCCCTTCTCGCGCTCGTCTTTGGCGACGACGAGGGCTTTGGCCGCGACGCAGCGGAAGACGACGCTCTCGAGCATCGCGCGATCGGCTGCGAGTAGGCGCGGGCGTTCTTTCTTGAGGAGCTCGAACAGGCCGCGGTCCATGGCAACGGCGTACTTTACAACCTCGGCGAACGCGTCCCGATAGCTCGCCGGCGGCAAGGTTTCGATGCTGGCCAGGTCGGCGACGACGGCGGACGGCTGCCAGAAGGCTCCGATCGCGTTCTTGGAGCGCGTTCCGTTCACGCCGGTCTTTCCCCCGATGCTCGAATCGACCATCGCCAGAAGCGTGGTCGGCACGCCCACCAGGCGAATGCCTCGCTGCCAGACCGCTGCCGCGAAGCCCGCGAGGTCGCCCACCGTTCCCCCGCCTACAGCGATCACGCATCCGCCTCGATCGATGCGCTGGCGCTCGAGGAATGCAAGGACCTCCTGGAGCTGGTTCATCGATTTCGACCGCTCGCCGACCGGGATCACGTGAATCGCCGTTTTCAAGCCCGCCCACTTGATCGACTTGGAGACTTTGACCGCCCATGGCCTGACGTTCGAGTCGGTGATGATCGCCACGCCTGTGGGATCAAGTCTCGTGACGATCCCGCGCAGCTCGCGGTGGACGTTGCTGCCGATGATGACGGGATAGCTTCCAGCCGACGAGTCGAGGATCAGGCGGACCAAAGCTTGATCACCTCGTCCGCCACGACCACTGGTGGCCGGTCGCCGTTGACACGATGCATCGCCTTTTCATACCGCGCCCGCCGCGTTTCGAAAAGTGACTCGACGTCCCGGCGAGAGCGGCCTGAGGCGAGCGGCCGTCCGGCGAGCTTTCGGATCCGCTCCCAGATCGTTTGGAAGGGCACCTCGAGGTAGACGGTGGTGCTGTCCCGGGAGACGGCCGCCCAGTTGGCGTCGTCGATCAGGCTGCCGCCGCCTAGCGCCACCACCGAACCCGGTTCGAGCGCGCTGGGCAACAGCCGTGTCTCGAGCGCGCGAAACGCCGGCTCGCCCCCGCTCGCGAAGATCTCGGGGATCGTCATCCCGGAATCGGCCTCGACCATCAGGTCAAGGTCATGAAAGGGCGAGTTTGTGCGCTGGGCGACGAGCGCACCGACCACACTCTTGCCGGAACCCATGAAGCCGACGAGCGCGAGCGGACGAAGGATTAGATGCCGCTCGGGTTGGCCGGCATCGCAGGCGGTGCCGCCGGCGTACCCCCGCCGCGGCGTCTCTCCGACTGCATGAAGACCTGGTCTCGGAAAGCACCTGGATTGGGCAGGTGGTTGAGCACCTCGGCGCCCTGCGCGCCGGCGGCGTCGACCTCCACGCGGCCGTATCCGAGCATGCGCCCCATGACCGACATCCTGGTCGTGCAGTCCTGGACCCGGTCGATGGGGATGACCTTTTCCTGCCGGCCGAAGACACCTGTCTCGATCTTGATTCTCTGATCCGTCAGCGTGTACGTGGTCGATTGCCAGCGGATCCAGACCACGATGAACCACAGCAGCGCGAGCGCCAGCACGCCAAGCGTCAGGAAGGTGCGGAAGCGCGGAGGCAGGTTCCAGGAGTTGTAGTTGTCGAGGAGGATCGTGAAGTCCGCGATGAGGACCAGGACCACGGCGACGATTGGCAGCCAGATCGACTTGATCAGAACGACCCAGTGCGGGTGGTCCTTGAGGATCAGGTTCTCGCCGGGCAGGAGGTTGCTCATGGCCGCCTATTCTCCACGTTCATCCAGACGAAAGTGGGAGGGCCGGATTCTGGAACAGCACGATCAGCGCCCCGGCGGCCAGGTATGGGCCGTACGCGATCGTCTGCTTCATCGTCCGGTGTCGCACGATGAGGCCAACTGAAATGACAGCGGCCAGCAAGACGCCATAGAAGAGCGCCTGGATGGTCGGAAGCGCGCCCAGCAGCAAACCCATGAACAGCGCCAGCTTGACATCGCCAAACCCGAGCGCCTCGGCTTTGAAGATCGCGGCGCCGGCCAGAGCTATCAACAGGAACAGGATCCCGGCCGCCAGCCCGGTTGCGATGCCGGCCCACCACGGATTGCGGAATAGACTCACAAGCACCGCGGCGGCCATTGAAGGGAACATCACGCGGTCCAGGATCAGGCGGTGCTCGAAGTCAAAGAAGATCACCTGCACGAGCACCAGCACGAACACGCTGCGGACGACGAGCACGGCAAACGACGTCAGCTCGAATGCGAAGACTCCGAACAGGAGCGCGCATAGGATCGGTGGCCCGTAGACCTGCCACCGCCTCTCGCCCGGCTCCAGCTGCTCCATTCGCGCTAGCCGCACCGATCCCCAGCGCACGAGCCAACCGGCCGCCGCCCCCACGATGGCCCACGGCAGGACGAGCAGCAAAGAACCGGCGGCGATCACGGCTGAAGAGTCTCGCGCATCGCGCTCACGGGCGCGGGCCGGCCGGTCCACAGCTCGAAAGACCTCGCACCCTGCGCGAGCAGGATCTCCCATCCATCGGCGGTCCGTAAGCCCAGCGATCGTGCCTTGCGCACCAGGGGTGTGCCGCCTTTCACGTACACGAGGTCGACGACAGCCCCGTCACGCGGCAGCGCGCCGGGCCGGATCGGCATCTCGTCGCGACGTCCCAGCGGTGTGGCGTTGACCAGCAGGTCGGCCCCCCTGACCAGGACGTGAAGAGACGCGTCGTCCCAGCCGATGGCGCTGCCGGGCACGTCAATCTCGTCTGGGCGCCTCGCCACGAAGGTGACATGGGCGCCGTCCAGCGCCACCGCCGCGGCCCGGGCCGAGCCGCCGGCGCCGAAGATGACCACGTTGGCGCCTTTGGGTTCCACGCCGACGCTCGCGATCGCGGAGCGAATCGCCGCGATGTCCGTGTTGGATCCGACCAGGCGCTCCCCGTCCCGCACGATGGTGTTGACCGCTCGAGCCCTCACCGCCTCGGGGTCCAGCGCGTCCATGTGCTCCATGACCGCCTGCTTGTGGGGAATCGTGACGTTGGCGCCCGCGACGCCAGGACGACGCAGGCCGTTCAGCGCGCCCGGCACTTCACCGGGCGGAACGTCGAGCAGCTCGTAAGTCCAATCCAGGCCTAGCGCGCGAAAGGCGGCGTTGTGCATGTCTGGGCTTCGCGAATAGGAGATGTCGTGGCCGAGCAGAAAAACCTTCAGCTTCCGCTCACGCCGTACTTCTGAATGTCCCGGTCGAAATCCTGCTGGTTCGTCTCGAAATGCGTCACGCCCTGCCGGTCGGCGAAGTAGAAGAGGTACTGGGTTTGCGGCGGGTTGATGCAGGCGAGAATAGCCGCCTTCCCCGGGTTGCTGATCGGCCCCGGCGGAAGCCCGGCGTGCGTCCGCGTGTTGTAGGGCGAGTCGAGTTGGAGCTCCGCGGCAGTGGGTTCCGGTGTCAGCCTGCCAAGTGCATACAGGAGTGTGGCGTCCACTCCCAGCGTCATATTGATCTTGAGCCGGTTGTAGTAAACGCTGCAGACGTTGCCGCGATCGCTCGGAATGGTGGCGTTGGCTTCGCGATCGACCATCGACGCCAGGATGACGATCGACTGGATCGACTCGGCGGGACGCGCGGGCGTGGCCTGGGCGATCTGCGCGCGCAGGTCGGCCGAGAACACGACTCCGAACTGGTCTAGCTGCTCCTTGACCAGTCCGCTCACGCCGGCGGCCGGGTCGATCAGGTAGGTGTCCGGAAAGAGATAACCCTCGAACGGTGCATCCGGGTTGCCCGGCTGGGAGGGCAGGAAGCTGTAGGTCGTGCGCAGCGCGGGGTTCTTCGCGGCCGCGATATAGTCGGCCGCGGGGCCGACGCCGTTGCTCGCGACAACCTTGGCCTGCTCTCGAATAGGGAAACCCTCTGGGAACGTGATGGACTTCTGCGCGGCCTTGCCGTGCTGGAGCGCGTTCACGATCTGGGCGAGAGACATGTTGGAGTTGAGCACGAAGACCCCGGCCTCCAGCTTCGGCGCGGCGTTCGTGACTCGCGTGTACAGGTCGAAGGCGATGGTGTTGCGGATGAGCCCGAGGTTGAAGAGGTCCTGCCCGATCTGGGTTGGAGTCTCACCAGGGTCGATATGAAATATGACCGTGTGGCTGTTCGCGGAGATCGCGGTGTTGACATTGAGATTCCACCAGTCCATTCCACGTGAAATGCCGAAGCCGAGGATCGCGATCAGCAAGATGATGGCGACGAGGCGCCTCATTCGACCTCGTCTTCCTCGAGCGCGGTCATGACCCGCTTGAACTCGTCCCCGTCGACCGTCTCCAGGCCTCCGCCCGTTTCACGCAGCAGCAGCACCTGTGTCGGATCATCGACGGCTTCGACCAGGTAGTAGTGGATCTCCTGGACATCGAAGGCGTCGTGCAGCCGGAACCGGCGCTCGAGCCCGGTCTCGTCGATCAGGGTGATCGGTTCGGAATCGTCAGCCGGCACGCTTTGAGTCCAGGTGGCCCTGCAAGAGCAGGGTGGCCGCAACCCGATCGATGCTGAGGCGCCGCTTCTCTCGACGGACGCCTCCGGCGATCAGGGAACGTTCCGCCTCGGCAGTGGTCAGGCGCTCATCGACCATCACTACGGGGAGGCCGGAGGCCTGCCGCAGACTGTGCGCCAGCCGCCGCGCGGCCGCGGCCTCAGGTCCGTGGGTTCCGTCCAGCCGCAGGGGTAGCCCGACGACGATCCGCCCCGCTTCCTGCGCCTTCGCGATCTCGGCCAGCCGCGATGGAAGGGTGGCGGCGGGTTCGGCGGGAACGGTGGAGAGAGCCTGCGCGATGGTCCCGGTCGGGTCGCTCACGGCAAGACCGACCCTCTTTGACCCGGGGTCGACCGCCATCACGCGCATTACGGGGATGGCGCAGGCGAGGCGGTAGGCGTAGCGGCGGCTCCAGCCGCCGTGGCCGCAGGCACCCCCGACTGGACTTTGTAGATCAGCGAGATGCGGCCGATCAGCAAGGGCATGAGCGGCAGCGTCATCGGCTGCTCTTTGATGGATACGGAACGAATCGGAAGCCGCTCGAGGTAGAAGCGCGCCTGCGCCAGCGGCCGGCCGACGATCTGCGCACGGATCTGCGCCTCGTCGAGCCGCGGCGCGACATATGCGGCGGCGCTGCCGACGAACGTCATGTTGGCGCCCTGTGTGTCGGCGAGGATTCTGTACGTGACCTGGATCGGACTTTCGGTCAGCAGCTGCTGATCATTGGGGACGCGCTGCGACAGGTACATCTGGAACGCCTTCTGCACATCCGAGTCGCTGTAGAAGTCGCCTTCGCCGGAGACCGTCATGGTCCCGCTGAAGGTCGGCACCTTGTCGTTCGGATTGTGGTCGGTCGTGTACTGCGGCGGCCCGTAGATGATGGTCTCGCTGAGCTTCTCGCCCGGCTGTCCGGCGCCGACCAGTGCCTGGGCGATGCTCTGGTGCAGCTCCTGCTCGAGCTGCGCGCGCCCGGCGTCGAAGTCAGCCACGGTCATCTGCGGGGTGGTCGACGGGTCGGTCCCGCCGCCGGTGGCCTGACCATTGCTTACCGTCAACTGGTCGTATTGATTGCCCTGGATGGTGGTGATCGTGCCTGAGCCGACGTTGCCTGCGGAGCCGGCTATGACCGCGATCACGTTGACGTTAGAGGTTTTCTGCCATGGGACGATTACGTCACCAGACGTCTGTGAAAATGCCAGCCCGTTCGTGTTCATCAAACGCTGCCCATAACGAATGAGAATGCCAGGCGATCCGTAGCCAAGACTGCCTGGCTTTGGTGGAGCAAGTGCGTTCGAGTAAGTGACCGCCCCCTGCGCGGGGGTCAGCGGGACTACGATCGAACCTGTCGTCTTGAAGCCCTGCGAGCTGGAGCGGGAGACGAGGCTGGCGCGCACGTGGATCGTCTTGCTGGCCGGCGTCGCCTGGATCTCCACATCCTTCTGCGTGAAAGGAGCGGCCTGGGCGATCAGGGTGACGGATGCCGACGGCACGTAGATCGCCGCCCCGAACAGGCCGACCAGAAGCAGCGTCGCCGCGGTGATGTACAGCAGGAACCTGCCCGGCTTGAGCTCGGTCGCGGTCTTGGTCAGCAGCCGGGTCGGAGCGGCAATGCCCACGTGCGTGGTCGGCGCGGTGCGGACACGCTTCCACCAGCGCTGAACCGGCAGCGGGGCCTCCGCCTCGGAGGGAATGCCTTCGCCCAGCGGGCCGACCGCGCCGAAGACCGCGAACCCGCTTTCCGAGGCCATCTTCTGCACGGCGGGGTCGTCACAGACGACTGTGACGCGCTTGCCGAGGCGAGCGGCATAGTTGCGGAGCAGCTGGAAGTTGAAACGGCTCTGCCCTATGCGCGACCGCATGGGCAGCACGAGCATCGTGTCCTCGCCGTTGAAGCGGCGCAGGCGCTCGACGAGCTCGGGGATCTCCTCCTCGGTTTCAACGTAGATCGGGTTCGTTGCCATGGCGTTTACAAGTCTCCTGGGGGTCTGTTCAGACCTTTATACCGCCTAGGACCCGCCGCATGACGGTGTTGACGGTGTCCCGCTCTTCGGCTTCAGTCCGAAGAGCGTGGTTCGCCAATCCCATCGGGGCGATGTCCTGCGGGCTCGAAAGCTGGCCTGTGGAGTCGGTCAGATTACGCACGTCCGCCGGCACGAGATGCCGGATCCGCGGCTCGTGCGGGAAGGGAAGCCCCGCCGCCCAGTTGTTCTTGACCATCTCGAGCGTGAGCTCGGGCAGGAGGCTGCCGCCGCCACAAAGGAAGATGCTCGTCGGGAGGCGCTCGCCGCGTGAGAGCTCCTTGATGCTCAAGGCCAGGCCCTGCAGCAGCACCTCCGCGTCGGCGCCCAACAGCTCGGACACCTGACGATGCTGATCGGCGGACAGGAGACCTTCAGAATGACGGAGCTTGCGGGCCTCGGCCTCCTCGTAGCTCAGGCCGAAGGCGAGTGCCAGGCGGCGCGTGAACGCCCGGCCGCCGAGGTTGAACATCCGCGTGCCTTCCACGCCACCATCGCGAATCAGCGCGACGTCGGTCGTGCCGCCGCCGATGTCTACGAAGATGCCGCCCTCCGCCCACGTCTCCTCGCCGGCGCATGCGCGCGCGAGTGCATATGGCTGGGCGACGGCGGCTGCGAGCTCGAGGTCGAGCTCTCGCACGACGGTCTCGATCGCATCGATGTGGGTCATCGGCGCGAAGGTGTTGAAGACGGTCACCTCGAGGTTCTTGCCGGTGAAGCCGACCGGGTTCGTGACCGGGTAGCCGTCGACCCGGACGTTGGTGATGGCTGAGTGCACGAGGCGCGCCTCGAGCTGACCGTAGCTTCGCTCCATCTCCAGCAGGTGCTGCGCTTCGCGCAGCGCTCGCCGCTGGACCATCTGCAGCATCGTGGAGATCTCGCCGGACCGGACTCGCGCCTTGGAGTTCTCGCGCGGGTAGGCGATGGTGGACGAGAAGCCCTTGATGAGCTCGCCTGCAATTCCGACCACGACCTGACCCGGCACGGTCTTGGCCATGTCCTCGGCCGCCTCCAGGGCGCGGTTGCACGATTGGATGACCGACTCGAGGTCCGCGATCGCGCCGCCCGACATCGCGGCCGGCGCCTGAGGCTCGCGGCCGACGCCGAGCACCTCGCCGTCCGGACCTTCGCGCCGGACGACCAAGACCTTGATCAGGTCAGTGCCGATGTCGAGCACCGTGAAGTGGCGGTAGTACTCGCTGCGCTTGCGGAGGAACTTGAACTTCGTCATCGCAACGCCTCTTCGAGGCGCTTGAACGCCTCGCCGGGGGTCCCGTTCAATTTTCCTCGGGCGAGATGTTTCTGGCCGCCGCCCGTGCCGACAAGGCCCGCCAGGCGCGCGGCATCGTATTCGGAAGTCAGGTCCTTGGACACCTTGATGACAAACATGTCGCCGGCCACAACGGTTACGACGCCGGACTTCACCAGGTCCATGTAGCGGTCGGCGTAGGCCGCCAGCTCCTGCGGACTGGAAGCATTCACGGTCTCGGTCACAAACGGTACTTTGCCTTGTTTGACCTCCACCCCGTCGCCACCCTTGACCCTGGCCGACCGCAGCTCGTCCGCAAGCGCCTTCAGGCGGCGCTCGGCCTCCTTGAGCTGAGAGCGCAGCGCCTGCAGCCGCTCGGGGAGCTGCTCCGGGCTCGCGTTGAAAGAGCGCGCTAGCTCGACGAGCAGGTCGCGATCACGGCGCACCAGGTCGTCGGCGGGCTCGCCGACCACCACGTCGATTCGCCTCAGGCCGGAGCCGATGCTGGACTCGGAGACGATCACCGCAGTCCCGATGTCCGCGCTGTTGGTGAC
Organism: Candidatus Dormiibacterota bacterium; assembly: GCA_003169845.1. GTDB lineage: Bacteria > Chloroflexota > Dormibacteria > Dormibacterales > Dormibacteraceae > Palsa-870. Next base: position 323,891 of record PNAG01000011.1, read on the forward strand.
ATGCGTTCCACCGCAGAGCTCGCACGTCCATTCGCCGAAGCACACGACGCGGACCACGACGCCGTACTTCTCCTCGAACAGGTGCATGGCTCCCTGTGCCACGGCTTCTTTGAGCGACTTGCGGCTTTCATGAAACGGCAGCGCTTCGCGCACCTTCTCCATGACCCGGCGATTGATGCGAGCGATCTCGTCCTTGGTGATGGCCCGGTTCAAAGGAACGTCGAACGTGGTGTGATCGGGGCCGACCCAGGATCCCTTCTGCACGACGCTCTCCCCGAGCGTCTCGCGCAGCGCCTTGTGGAGCAGGTGGGTGGCCGAGTGATGGCGTGCGATCTGCCGCCGGCGCGCCGCGTCCACCGCCGCGGTCGCCGCCTCGCCGGTTTTCAGCTCACCGGTGATGACGGCCCCGAGATGGGCGGTTACACCGTCAGCGGGTTTCTGTGTGTCTTCGACGCGGAAGCGGCCGCTCTCAGTCGTGATGGTGCCGGTGTCGCCGACCTGACCACCCGACTCCGCATAAAAAGGCGTGCGTGCAAGGAACACCTCGATGTCCTCGCCTTCGACAGCGCGCTCGACGGCCTTTCCGTCTTTTCGCAACGCAACGATCGAGGTTTGCGTGGTGAGCTCGTTGTAGCCGGTGAACTCGGAGCTCGGTAGGTCCTTCGCCGCCGTCCACCCGCGCGGTACCTCCCGGCGTGAACGCTCTTTCTGAGCAGCCATGGCCGCTTTGAAGCCTTCCTCATCGACCTGGACTTCGCGCTCGGCGGCAAGCTCGCGTGTGAGATCGATCGGAAAGCCAAAGGTGTCGTGCAGCTTGAATGCCTCGCCGCCAGGGATGCTTAGCGGATGCTGGGCGACGATGCGCTCGAACACCTCCATGCCCTGGTCGAGCGTGTGCTGAAACCGGGTCTCCTCTGAGTTGATCCCGTCGCGCATCAATGCTTCCTGGTCTCGGAGCTCCGAGTAATGCGAGCCCATTACCTTGACCACCTCCTCGACCAGGCCGCCCAGCTGCCCATGCATGTTCAATCGCCGGGCATGAACAGTTGCGCGACGGATCAGCCGGCGAAGCACGTAGCCGCGGCCTTCGTTGCTCGGAGTGATGTTCTCCAACATCACGAAACATGCCGCCCGAACGTGGTCGGCCACGATGCGCTCTGACAGCGTCACCTCTTTGTCTGACAGCTCGCGGATGCGGTCGATGATGGGCAGAAACAGATCCGTATCGAAGACGTTGGTCTTGCCCTGCAGGATGTAGCTGATCCGTTCGAGCCCCATGCCAGTGTCGATAGCCGGGTGCGCCAGCGGGACCAGGCTTCCGTCGGCGACTCCGCGCTTCACAGCGTCACCTGACGTGCCGGCGATCGGGCCGCGCTGATCATATTGGGGGAATACGAGGTTCCAGAATTCGGTGAACCGATCGCAGTGGTCGGGCACGCAGTTGTCTTGGCCGCAGCCCACCTCTTTGCCACGATCCCACCAGATCTCAGAGTCGGGTCCGGATGGCCCGGCGCCTAGCCCCCACCAGTTGTCCTCGAGCCTGGTGATGTGCTCGGCGGTCATCCCCGGCTGAGCCACCCATATCTCATGCGCTTGGTCATCGGTGGGGTGGATGGTTACGCGGAGCCGGTCCACTGGCATCCCGAACACCTTGGTAACCAGCTCCCACGCGAGCGGAATTGCGGTTTCTTTGAAGTAATCGCCTGTAGGGGCAAAGTTGCCCAGCATCTCGAAGAAGGTGTGGTGGCGGTCGGTCTTCCCCACCTCCTCGATGTCGCCTGTGCGGAGGCACTTCTGGCAGCTAGCGAGCCTGGGCGCGGGTGGATCGCTCATGCCCAGGTAGTACGGCATGAGCGGCTGCATTCCGGCCGAGATGAAGAGCGTGCTCGGGTCCCCGTGCGGCACCAGCGACGCGCTGGGCAGGACCTTGTGCTCCCGGCTCGCGAAATGCTCTAGAAAACGTTTGCGGATCTCATTCCCGGTCACGGGGGTCGACTCAGTTTAGGGGGCGAGACGCTCCATTCGCCAAACTCCCCCAGGCCGCCGGACATAGCGAAGCCGATCGTGCAGGCGATCCTCGCGGCTTTCCCAGAACTCGATCCACCGCGGACGCAGCGCGTAGCCGCCCCAATCCTCCGGCAGCGGAACGCTCCGCGGATGCTTCGCCGCCAGCTCCAACGCGGCGCGTTCCAGGACGTCGCGGGAGCCGATCACCCGGCTCTGCCTCGACGCCAGAGCCGACAGCTGCGCGCCCCGTGGACGGCTCTTGAAGTAGGCGAGCGACGCCGTGCGACCGAGGCGGTGAACTGTCCCAGAGACACGGACCTGGTGGGTCGGAAACCAGTAGAAGACGATCGCAGCGCGGTTGTCCTCGGCGAGGTCGCGACCCTTGCGGCTCTCATAGTTCGAATAGAAGAGAAACGATCCGTCCCGGGTGCCCTTGAACAGAACCATGCGAACCGAAGGGCCGGCGCTCCCGCACGTGGCGAGGGCCATCGCATCCGGCTGCGGCGCGCCCGCCTCCTGTGCCGCTCTGTACCAGCGCCGGAACAGCGTCAGTGGATCGCGTGGTGACTGGGACTCGAGGAGCGGCATGCGCTAGGGGGAGGCGGCTTCTTGCGGCACGTACTTTCGCAGCTGCTCGAGGGCCGCTCTCTGCAGTCGGGACACGTGCATCTGGCTGATGCCGAGGCGGCGCGCGATCTCCGACTGCGACATCTGCTCGTAGAACCTCATCGCCATGATCGACCGCTCGCGCGGGGTCAGGTGCTCCATCGCACGATCCAGCACGTCGCGCATCTCCACCCGGTCGAGCTCGGGGTCGGGGCTGCCGATCTGATCGGCGACGGCCCTGCTGTCCTGGCCGTCGCTCGAGCCTACAGGCTGGTCCAACGAAAGTGGCACGTACGCAGGGCCAATTTCAATCGCCTCGGTCACGTCATCCGGCGTGACGCCGAGCCGTTCGGCGAGCTCCGCGACGGTCGGTTCGCGTCCGAGCTCGTTCTTCATCTGTTCGTTGACGCGCACGACCGACTGGTGGAGCTCCTGGAGACGGCGCGGGAAGCGAATCGCGGTGCCCTTGTCCCTGAAATGCCGCTTGATCTCTCCAGCGACGGTCAGGGTCGCAAACGTCGTGAACTCGAATCCCATATCGGGGTCGAATCGCTCGATGGCTTTGATCAGCCCGAGGTAGCCGACCTGCACGATGTCGTCGAGCGGCTCACCCCGGTTCTGGAACTTGCGCGCGAGGAAGTAGACGAAGTCGTGGTAGGCGTTGACCAGCTGCTCGCGGATACGCTCCTTCTCGGCCGGGTCGGTGGTATCCCGATAACGGCGATGAAGCGCCCGCAGCTCTTCGCGGGGAATCCGCTGCTGTGCAGCCACTGTCTGTCTAGTGTCCGCTTAGGCGGGTTGGTTTTGCGCTCAGCCTGCCAGGTACTTGACCATGCGGAAGCTGACGTGCCCCGTGGTGGGTTCGACCTGCGGCCGGAAGTCGTCGACGAAGCAGCGGATCATCTCGTAGGCGAGGCGCTGCAGCTCCGGATCGACCTCGGCGACGTGCTTCGGCGTCGGGAGGGCGTTGCCGGTCGGCATCAGGTCGACATCGACCACCAGCGCCCGGTTCGTGGCGAAGTAGGTGAGCTTCAGGTCGGCCGGCGAGCCGAGGTCGTTGGCGGCGGCGATCGCGCTGTCGCAAGCCTGGGTGAGCGCGATGGTCAGCTCGTCCAGGTCGACCAGGCTGAAGCCCAGCTGGCCTCCAAGCGTCGTGGCCACCCTCTTGGCGACCGGAATGAACGCCGGTAACGCCGGGATCTTGAGCTCGGCCAGGTTGCGCTTAGCCACCGATTGCTCTTCCTCTATTCCTTGCCATCCGTGGCCTGCTGCATCTTTCGCATTGCGGTCGCTTCCAACTCTTCGCGCTTGCGCTTGGCGGCTGCGACTCCATCCTGGATTGCCTTGCCGACCGGGTGGTCCGGGTCGCTGACCATCTGCCGCGCGCGCTGCGCCGCGTCCTTCGCCCGCTGCACAGGTTCGCTTCCGCTCAGCTCGATGGTCTTGCTGCGAAGGCTGTCGACCTGCGATCTTCCGGGCCCGGACGCGATGTAGGCGCCGGCAGCCAGGCCGATCAGGCCGCCCAGGACGAACCAACCGAAACCGCCGCCGCCGCCGCCATTACCCTCGTCAGCCATCTCTAGCCTCCTAATACAGTTCGAACTAAGCTCTGCCCCGCCACCTTCACACCGTGCACCGCGGACCTGATGCCCCGACCAACCGCCGCCGCGCCACCGCCCGCGGTCCGCAGGCCGACGTTGACGCCGGCCGTGATGTCGTTGACGTTCCCAATCGTCTGCCGGAGTTCGGGCAGCGTCTCCTTCAACTCGTCATTGGTCGTGTCCAGCAGCTCCTCCACGGCTCCGAGCGTTCCGCGCAGCCGGATCAGGACCGCGGCCAGGGCCAGGGCGACCACCAGGGCGGCCACCCCGAACGCCAGCCACATGAAGCTCTGACTGCTGCTCATCCTGTGAATACCCCTTGATCCCAGCGCGCAAACACAACCGCAATCTTAAGTGCGTGCGCTGGGGTTGCTCGGTTTCGGTTCCTTCGGCTCCGAGCGGACGCGGGGCACAAACCGCGCGAGAGGCTGGAGGAGGAGCGCGAACGCGGCCGCCGGCAGCAGGGCCGCCTGCCCCAACCGCGTCGAGGGAAGGCCCAGGAAATCCCACAGCTGGCCGAGCGCGAACCCGATCGCCGTCATCAGCAGGATCGGAAGGTAGGAGCGGCGGCGGTATGGCAGGAAGGCGAAAAACAGCTGCGAGAGGATGAGGACGGCCAGGATTCCTACGATCAGGCCAGGAGGCACGAGCTTCAACATCCGCAAGCAGTCCTTCTTTCCGCGCCCCTCTCCCAAGCCTCTCCCCTGCAGGGAGAGGAGAGTGCTCCCTCCGGGTCACGGGGGTGGGTTGTCCTGAGCGAGCTCAGGTGGGTCCCCTGCCTTGGCTCTCCAAGTCCCGTCTTAGGGGGGTCCCCGCGAAATCGAAGATTTCTTGGGGTCCTCTAGCGGGCATTTGGTCGGCTTTCCGGACTCCGGGGTCCCTAATGCTGTCTAGTTGGGCAACGCGCACATCGCCCGCAGCCCTTCGGGAGCCAGCCAATACTACGTGGGCTTCTTCGGCGGAACAACCTGGATATGTAGCTCTTCGAGCTGCGCGGCATCGAGCTCCGAGGGCGCTCCCAGCATCAGGTCCGACATCGACTGGGTCTTGGGAAAGGCCACAACGTCGCGGATGTTGTCCGTGCCGCCGAGCATCATCACGATGCGGTCGATGCCGGGCGCAATGCCTCCATGCGGCGGCACCCCATAGGTGAAGGCCTCGAGCAGCGTGCCGAAGCGGGCGCGAATCGTCTCGAGCGGCATGCCCAGGAGCTGGAATACGCGCTCCTGCATCGCCGGGTCGTAGATCCGAAGGCTGCCACCGCCCAGCTCGTAGCCGTTGCAAACGATGTCGTACGCGTGCGCCCGCACGTCGTAAGGCCGCTCCTCGACGAAGGACATGTCCTCCTCGAACGGCCGGGTGAACGGGTGATGCGCATAGGTGAGCTTTCCCTGGTCGTCCTCTTCAAACAGGTAGGTCGGATTGATCCAGAGAAACTTCCATTCGTCCTCTCGGATCAGCTTCCGGCGGCGCGCTACCTCCTGGCGGATCAGGCCCATCACCGTTTCCGCCTTGCGCTTCCGATCCGCCACCAGCAGGACGAGGTCGCCTTCTTCGGCGCCAGTCGCTTGCTTGATCCCTGCGATCTCCGCCTCCGTCAGGAACTTGTCGATCGAGCTGCCCGGCAGCCATGCCATTCCCCTTCCACCAGCGCCTTTCGCCACCGTGACGAGCTCGTCCAGGTCGCGGCGAGGCATGTCGCGTCCGCCTGGAACCCTCAGGCCACGGACCACTCCTCCCGCGTCGAGCGCGCCGCGAAAGATCTGCGCTTTCGTTTCAGCGAGCACGTGGCCGAGGTCGGCGATCTCGAGGTCGTGACGCAGGTCCGGCTTGTCGGTGCCGAAGCGCAGGAGCGACTCCTTGATGTCCAGGCGCGGGAAAGGCGTGGTCAGGTCGACTCCAAGCACGTCGTGCCACAGCTTGCTGAACAGCGCTTCGATCAAACCGAAGACGTCTTCCTCATCACAGAAAGACATCTCGATATCGAGCTGGGTGAACTCAGGCTGCCGGTCGGCGCGCAGGTTCTCATCGCGAAAGCAGCGAGCGATCTGGTAGTAGCGCTGCACGCCCGAGACCATGAGCAGCTGCTTCAGCATCTGGGGTGCCTGAGGAAGTGCGTAGAAGCTGCCGGGGTGCAGGCGTGACGGGACGAGGAAGTCGCGAGCACCAGATGGGGAGCTGCGCGTGAGGATCGGGGTCTCTACCTCGATGAACTCGCTGCCGTCCATGAAGTCGCGAATGATTTTGTTGACGCGGCTTCTGAGCTCAAGCATGCGCGTCATCCTTGGACGGCGCAGGTCTAGATACCGATACTCCAGTCGCGTCTTCTCATCAGGCTCGTCTGGGTCCTCGATCTGAAACGGCGTCGTCTCCGAAGAGTTGACGACCTCGAGCTCGGACGCTGCGACCTCTATCTCGCCGGTCGCCATGCGAGGGTTCTCGGAACCCGAAGGCCGCTGGCCGATCACACCTTTGACCCGGACTACGTACTCGGATCGAAGGTCCGCGGCGGTCGCATGCGAGGACGGCGACAGGGCCTGGTTGAAGACGACCTGGATGGCGCCCCACCGGTCGCGCAGATCGATGAAGATCAGGCCGCCCTGGTCGCGCCGCCGCGCCACCCATCCGTACAGCTCGACATCCCGACCTGCGTCCTTCGCCCTGAGCGATCCGCAGTGCGGCGCGGAATAACCACTCATGCCAGCCTGCTCGGGAGGTCTGCCCACGCGACCTCCACCTGCTCCCCGCTCTCCATGTTCTTGAGCTGCGCAAATTGGCGCTTCGCGTCCTCAGAAGTGAGCAACACAACCCACTTGGCGCCCAGCTTGTTGGCCCACTTCATCTTCGCGCGCAAGCTCCTCGGTTCGTAGTCGACGGCGACTGAACGTACTGCACGGCAGCTGCGCGCCACCTCCGCCGCTTCGACGGACAGCTCTCCGTCCGGCAAGACAACGACATCGGCGGCCGGTTCTGCGAGGACCGCCTCGCCGCCGGCTGCCATCAGGTCTACGACTCGGTCGATGCCTCCGGCGAATCCGACGCCCGGAGTCGGCGGCCACCCCTCGGCTTCGGCAAGGCCGTCGTAGCGGCCCCCGGAAGCAAGGGCGTCCTGCTGCCCCGACGCGCCACCCGGATAGAACTCGAAGACGGTGCGCGTGTAGTAATCCAGGCCACGCACCAGGTACGGATTGAGCTGATACTCGAGACCCGCTGAGTCCAGCAGGCGCCGAACGGCTGACCAGTGCGCGGCGCATTCGTCGCAGAGGTGATCCGTGATCTTCGGTGCTTTTGCCTTGAATGGCTGGTCCTGCTCGACCTTGGAATCGAGCAATCGCAGCGGATTCCGTTCGAGGCGCAACTGCGAGTCATAGTGCAGTTGTGACTTGAGCGGTCTGTAGTAATCCCTCAACCGCTCGAGATAGGCAGGGCGGCACCTCTCGTCACCGATGGAGTTCAGCTCGAGGCGCAGATCGCGCAACCCGACCTCGTTGAGCCAGCCATTGGCCAGCTCGATCACTTCAGCGTCGAATCCCGGACTTGCACCGCCGATGACCTCGACGTTGAACTGAAAGAACTGGCGATACCTGCCCTTCTGCGGCTTGTCGTGGCGGAACATCGGACCGATCAAGTAAAGACGCGAGGGCTGCGGACCCTGGTTAAGGCCGCCTTCGAAGTAGGCGCGCACGACGCCTGCGGTTGCTTCGGGCCTGAGCGCCAGGTTTTGCGAACCTCGCTTTTCGAGGCGGTAGAGCTCCTTCGCGACCGCGTCCGTTGCTTCGCCAACGCGTTGAATCAGCTCGAGCTGCTCGATGATCGGCGTCGCGATCTCCAGATAGCCGAACCTCTTCGCCAAGTCGGCAGCCCCTCGTTCTGCCTGCCGCCACAGTGGAATTGCCGCCGGCAGAATGTCCCGAACCCCGCGGGCGGCCTTGATCGGTTGGGAGCGAGGCATAAGAGTGACGATTGTAAGAACCTACGGTTAAGATCAGTCGCCGGTGACCACTCCCCTCGTCCAGATTGTCGCGATGGTGCTTGCCGTGTTGGCGCTGATCATGGGCGCCTATTTGCTCATCATCGGCAAGCGGCCGTGGCGTGGTGGCGAGGACAGCAAGGTGGCTCCACGCGTCAGGCTGCTGGGCCTCAGCTACATCCTCGTCTTCGGCGCGGCGATGGTCCAGATCATCAGCCAGCCACAGGGAGTGGAGGCAGAGGCGCTCGGCGGATTTATGGTGCTGGGCGGCGTGATCGTGATCGTCGTCGTGCTGCTCGAGGCCCGGGCCTCACGCCTCGCTGGGCACGAGGATCGGCTGGACAGCAGGCTGAAAGGCTAAGGCAGAATTGCGTCCCCTCCCCCGTCAGGGTGGGGGCCGTTCGAATTACAGCCCCGCTCGCTCTCTGGTTGTCCTGTACCCCGCGGCTGCTTTGAATGCTTCGACCAGGTCGTCCAGGCGGACCGGCTTGCTCATGTAGTCGTCGAACCCCGCCTTCATGCAGCGCTCCTCGTCGCCCGGGCCGGCCATCGCGGTCAGCGCGATCAGCCGGGGACGGCTTCCCCGCGGCCAGCGCCTGCAGATCGCCTCGGCCGCCGCAAGGCCGTCCATCTCCGGCATCAGCACGTCCATGAGCAGCGCGTCGTAGGGCTCCTGGGCCACCGCGGCCACAGCCTCGCGGCCATTCGAGACCACGTCCGCTTGATGCCCGAGCTTGACGACCAGACGCTTCAAGAGGTTCTGGTTCAGGGCGTTGTCGTCGGCGATGAGGACGTGCAGCGCTCCCGGAACCATCTCGACCTGTGGTTTCGGCGCCGCGGCCGCATGAACCCCCACCTGGACCATGACGTCGTGCAGGGTGCGAGCCGCCACAGGTTTCGTGAGGGTGGCCTGGATCACGCCGCTGTCAGCAGCCTCCGCAACTTCCGGACCGGGGGCCGCTACCGCGATGAGCACGATCGGGAGCTGGTCGGCGCGTTTCAGCGCGCGCAGCAAGGTCGAGAGCCCGAGCCCGTCGAGGACGGGGGGACGGTGCTCGACGACCGCGATGTCAAATGGGCGTCCCGCCTTTACGACCTCCAATGCCTCGGCGGGCGTGGCTGCTGTTGCCGTCGCACCCCACTGCTCCGACTGGAGGGCCAGCACGCGCCGCTCGGTCGGGTCGGCGGTCACGACCAGGACCCGCATCGCCTCGAGCGTGAGCTGCGAGGTGGTCACCGTCGCCGGCAGGACTTCGGCCAGGATCGTGAACTGGAACGAAGTACCGGCGTCAGGCCCGGCCTCCACGCCGCCCTGCTCCACGCGCAGCTCGCCGTCCATCATCTCGACCAGGCGCTTGGTCGTCGCGAGGTTCAGGACCGCGAGCCGGTCACCTGGCTCGGGACGGTCGCGAGCGTTGGAGACGCCGTCGAGCCCGCCGCGCAGGATCCGGGCCGGGATTCCGCGGCCCGTGTCGCGAACGATGAAGCTCAGCGCCACCAGCCCACCTCTGTCCTCGAAGCCCAGCTCAACGCCCACGCCGCCCCGGAAGGTCCGCTCGATCCCTCCGTGGAGCAGCGACAGCAAGATCTGCTCCAGCCGGCGAGAGTCGCCGACGATGACGCTCGGCACATCCGGCGCCGCCTGGAAGGACAGGTCGAGACCTTTTGCCCCCGCAGCGTCAGCGACGAGCCCGATGCAGCTCTCGACGCTGGCGCGCACGTCGAATGGATGCAGGGCAAGCTCGAACGCGCCGCTCTGGATGGTCGCCGCGTCGAGGACGTCGTCGACCAACCTGGCGATCTGCTCGGCGCCGATCTCGACGATCGAGGCAAGCTCGCGCTCTTCGCTCGAGGTGGCGCCGGTGGAGAGCAGGCCCGCGGCCCCGACCACGGCATTGAGCTGGTTGCGCACCTGATGACCGAAGTCCGCAAGCAGCTCGGCATCGAGCACGCCGGGCTGCGGAACACCGTTGGCGTGCGCGCCCTCTCCCATCGCCTTCGCCTCCTGCTCGCTCATCAGTACAGCTGCTCGGCCGCGGGCTGAGTGGTGGGCGTGAACATCGAGTCCGGCAGCTGAACCCCGTTGGAGACGAAATGCTGCTGAAAGATCGACTTTGTCCCGGTCGCCGTGTGATAGCCGACTGCCCGTCCGTCCGGGGTCATCCCGATCTGGTGGAAGACGAAAATCTCCTGCAGGGCTATCTCGCCTTCGATCAATCCCATCACTTCCGCGATGCTCACCACCTTGCGAGCGCCACCGCGCAGCCGTTCAGTCTGCACGATGACGTTGACGGCGGATGTGATCTGGCTGCGGATGGCGCGGGACGGAAGCTCGGTGCCGGCCAGCAGGACCAGCGTTTCGAGCCGGCCGAGGCCGTCGCGTGGGTTGTTGGCGTGCAGGGTGCTCATCGATCCGTCATGTCCGGTGTTCATCGCCTGGAGCATGTCGAGCGCCTCGGGTCCGCGGCACTCTCCCACGATGATCCGGTCGGGGCGCATGCGCAGCGAGTTGCGCACGAGGTCGCGGATCGAGATCGCGCCGCGACCCTCCACGTTTTGCGGCTTGGACTCGAGACTGATCACGTGAACCTGGCGCAGCCTGAGCTCAGCCGCGTCCTCGCACGTGACGATGCGTTCGGTCGCGGGGATGAAGCCCGAGAGGACGTTGAGCAGTGACGTCTTGCCGGACCCGGTTCCACCCGACACGATCACGTTGAGCCTGGTTCTGACCGCGGCGTCGAGGTATTCCATCATCGCCTCGGTCGCCCCGCCGGTCGTGATGATCTTTTCGGGCGAGAGCACCTCGCGCCCGAACTTTCGGATCGTGAGGCAGGGGCCGTAGATCGCGACCGGAGGAATCACGACGTTGACGCGCGATCCGTCCTTGAGCCTTGCATCACACATCGGTTCCGACTCGTCGACGCGGCGGCCGATGGTGGATACGATGCGGTCGATCACCCGTCGCAAGCTGTCCTCGTCCTCGAAGGCGAGACTGGTGAGCTCGATCCGCCCGCGACGCTCCACGAAGATCTGCTCGGGCCGGTTGACCATGATCTCACTGATCTCAGGGTCCCGCAGCAGAGCTTCGAGCGGACCGAGGCCGATGACTTCGTCGAAGAGGATCTCGACCAGGCGCTCCTTGTCGATCGCGGTGATCAGCGCGGCCGGCGGCTTGGACCGGAAGTGGTCCTCTGTGAGCTGCATGAGCAGGCGGCGGATGCCGGCGCGGTTGTTGATGTCGATGGCGGCGGCGTGCCGGCTCAGCAGCTGAGCGTGAATCTCGCCCTTTGCCGCCGCAAGAGCCGGGCTCAGGAGAGCCGACGGTTCGGCGACTGGGAGCGGCGCTGTGATCGGTACCGGAGGCGCGGCACCGTCGCGCGGCACCAGGCGCCGCTCGGCAGGAGCAAGGATCACTGCGCCGTCGCCGGTCGAGACCTGGGCCGCGCCAGGCGGCGGCGACACCGCTGTGGGGGCCTGCTGGTAGCGGCGGTCGAACCTCTCCGAGAGCTTCATTCCGGGCGCGGTTCCGCGACCGAGTGGTGCAACCGGTTCTGAGCCTGCAGCGCGGCTTTCTTGACCTCGGCGTCCGGCTCTCTTTCGACGAGCGTGCGCAGGCCATCAGACGCAGCCAGGTCCCCGATCATGCCGAGCGACTTACATGCGGCGATGCGGACAGCCTTGGGCCAGCGCCGGTCGTGGGCGATGCCTAGAAGCGGCGGCACCCGAAGAGCGTCGCGCCTCAGCCCGCACGCGAGCACGGTGACGACCGCGGCCTTCTCGCTCGCGGGCTGGCGCATCAAGGCTTCGATGTCGAGGTCGGACGCAGCCATCGCGAGAGCGATCGCAAGCCGGTGAGTCGGGATCCGGTCCGCCGAGGCCATGAGAGCCTCGACCGCACGCCTCCCACCAAGAAGCCCCAGGGCGCGGATTGCCGACTCGTGCACCTGCGGGTTGGCGTCCTGGACCAAGTCTTCGATCCACGATACGGCCTCGGTGAGGCGGAGGGCCCCGCACAGGCGCGCGGCCGACGCCCTGGTCAGCGGGTTCGGGCTGACCAGCGAGTTGAGGAGCTCGTCGCTGAGACCCGTGCGCCGGAACGGCTCGGTGATACGCCACTGGCCGGTCAGCCCGGGTCCCGCCTGGGCGAGAGCGGCCACGATCACGGAACCCACCCTGTACGGCTCGCCAAGCAGCTCGCTCGAGGTCACGTTTAGTGCGACATGCGGCTCGCCGGCCAGGGCGGCGTTAAGGACCCGCTCAACCTGGGCCGCCAGGCGAGATCGCGGAGCACGGGAACCAGCCCCCGACCGCTTGGTCGGGCGCTGTAGATCGATCTCGGCGGGAGGCCTCGTGTTCAAAGTAGTAGTGGGATGAGCGGTCGATCCCGGGGGCGGTTGGTACATTATCGGCGAATTGACCGCCCCTGAGGTTCACGAAGCCTATCGGGGCCGGGAGGAAGAGCCACACCAGGTGGGTGCCAGCAGCGAGCCCGCCGCCGACCAGACACCGTCCGCCCTGCGGATGAGGACGCGGATCCTCGAGATGTCGACCGTGTTCGCCGAGCTGGGCGACGGGCCGCTCCGGGCTGTCGCTCGGCGCATGCGCGCCATCGGGCTGACCGCCCGGGACACTCTGCGCCTGAAAGCCCAGGGCGGTGACGTGGTCCTCTTCCTGGCGTCAGGCCAGGTCGAGGAATCGATCACAGACGGCACGGGCAAGGTCCTCTTGACCCGGCGCCCGGCGCCCGGCGACCTGGTCATCCTCCCCGCCCCCCGGACCAAGGACCGGTACCAGACGGCCATTTACGGGCTGACCGACGCGGTTCTGCTGACGCTGGACCGGGACGGGCTGCTCGAAGGCCTGGGACCCGAGGTCGAAAAGGTGGCGCTCGCGCTCGACCGGCTGTGGGAGCAGGAGCTGTCGGCCGTCAACGCCGCCGAGATCCAGCGGTCTTCGCGTACTGCGGCGCCCATCATCGCGTTTTTCTCGGCCAAAGGAGGTTCTGGCGCCACCACCCTGGCCATCAACACCACGGCGGTGCTAGCCCGGAAGTTTCCGCGACAGGTCCTCCTCGTCGACCTTTCCGCCCCGTTCGGTCATGCGGCCCTGTTTGCCGACCTCATCGCGACAGGCTCGATCGCCAGCGCCTCGAAGGCTGCCGCGGTGGACTTCGAGACCGTCCTCCGCGGCAACATCGTGAATCACCGATCGGGGATGGGCGTGCTCCCGGGGACCCTGCGTCCGGAGGAGGTCGACCTGATGACCGGCGACCTGACCGGCAGGGTGCTCGACGTGGTCGTCAGCTGGCAGAAGCTGATCCTCGTCGACCTGGGAACCTCACTCGGCGAAGCTGCGCTGGCCGTGCTCGAACGCTCGGAGTGCGTCGTCATCGTGATCCCGCCCGAGATCGCGGCCATGACCGACGCGCGGCGCTCGCTGGCCGTTTTTCGCGACATCCTCAACGTGGCCGACAACCGCATCGAGCTGGTGCTGAACCAACGGGTTCCGCATCCGCCCCTCGACCGCGCCGCGGTGGAATCGATCCTGGGCCGCAAGCTGTCGGTGACGGTCGGTTTCGACGATTCCCGCCCGGAGGATGCGGCCCTGGCGGGCGGGCTGGTCCTGCTGCGCGACCCCAACTCTCTGGTCTCCCGCGGGGCGACAGACCTGGCCCGCGTGATACTCGCGAACCTGAAGCTGGATGGCTAGAGCGAAACATCACCGAACCGGGCAGGCAATGGTCGAGTTCGCGATCACGCTGCCGATCCTCATCCTTCTCGTCGCCGGGGTGCTGGAGCTGGGACGCGGTTATGTCTTCGCCATTGCGACGTCCGACGCGGCGCGCGACGCCGCTCGCTACGCGGCCGGCAAGACCTCCACGACCAACGGACCAGGCCTGACCAACATTTGCAACCTGGTCAAGGCTGACCTGGCGGCTATCACCTCAACAGTGAGCTGCCCCCCGACGCAGGTCAACCACGCGCCGCCCTTCGTCGTGACCACGGATTACACGGCGCCAGTGGCGGGTCAGGCGGTCGTCGCGGTCTACTGCGGCACCAGCTTGAACTGCACCGGCTCCGTGACCACCTATTACGGCTCCGAGGTTGACGTCTATGTGTACTACGGGTTCAGCGACCTCAACCTCCTGGGAGGCGGGATCACGATCTCGGGATCGAGCCGCGCCACGACGTCCTGGTGAAATACCGCTCGCGAGCCCAGGCGATGGTGGAGTTCGCGCTCGTGGCGCCGGTTGTGCTGCTGATCATCGGCGCGACGGTCGACATGGGACGAGGCATGCTCATGTACACGCTTTTGCAGGGTGCTTCTCGCGACATGGCCCGGCAGGCAGCCCTCGGCTACTACAGCGGATCCAACACTCTGCCTCCGGACTGCACAGCCCTCACGACGCCATGCTCGCTGAGCTCCCTTGTCAACGGCGCCCACCTCCTCGACTCGCTTGGCGCCACCGTCGTGTACAGCGACTCGGGTTCGATCTCAGCAGCGCCGCCGGCATACGGGACCTATTCCGGGGGCACCACCACGCAGCCGGGGACCATAACCCTGACGGGCACCAACCCGAACACCGTCTACGTATTCATCTATGAGCTGGATTCGACCGGCGGCCCGAACCCACGTTGGAGCTGCCCGTCGTGCGCGGCGGCCAACGGTGCGGCGGCGCGCACCGGCGGCCACCAGCTCGCGGTGGTCGACCTGAGGCTCAGATGGCAGCCGGTGATGGCGAAGTTCCTGGGCATCCCGACCGTGATCACTTTCGACTCTCAAACCGTGATCCGGATGGAGTTCTAGTGAAGAAGTCTCAGTCCGGCCAGGTGATGGTGCTGGTGGCGCTGTCGCTGATCGCGCTCATCGGGTCGGCGGCGCTGGTTTTGCTTGCCGGCTCTGCCGAGTGGCAGAAAAACCAGCTCCAGCAGGTGGCCGACCAGGCAGCGCTCGACGCGGCGATGAAGATCGGCATTGGCTGCGACGCCGCCAAAGCCAAAACCGTGATCGATGCGGCGGACGGCTCCATCGCCAACCAGCGGACCCAGGTTGCGGGGAACTACAGCATCACCCCGGGTACGTGCGCCACACCGTACGTCGGCAAAGACAAATTTGCCGGCAGCTCCCTGAGCGCCGTCATCAACTATCCCTATCGGGCGCACCAGCAGCAGGTGGAGGTGGTCGTGACCCTGACCCTTCCCCTCTCCTTCGGCAGCGTGGTTGGACAGACGAGCACCACGCTGGTCCGGCGAGCCGTCGCCCAGGCATTGCCCGGCTCGGTACCGGCGCTTTCCGCCACGTCGCTGTCGTGCACCGGTGGCCAGGTCAACGTCGCGGGAAGCATCGCCGCGCAGAACGCGATCGCCTTGAGCGGCAGCTGCGCGCTTTACGCGCATACCCGTTTCGACGCGGCCTCCGGCACGTACTCGGACCTTGGCAACACGTCGGTCTACACCGACAGTCAGACGTGGATTGGAGTCGGCGGCAGCTGCGCGGCCGGCGGCAGCAGCGGTTCGACCAATGTCATCTGCGCGGACGGCTACGAGCTCACGGGCCATGTGACACCGACCTGCGGCACCACCAGCGCGTTCCTGTCCGCGGGCGGCGCGGCGATCAACGCCAATCCGTGCGCGGCCGGGGTGGCAAGGCCTCCGGTGCCGCCAGTCTCCACCTCGATCCCGCCCGAGCCTAACGCCGACCCGGCCATCTACGCCAAGCTCCCCGGGGGCGCGCCGTGCAACCCCGTGGGTACCTACCCGAGCATCGTCGTCAACGGAGTGACTGTCGGCTATGGTCCAGCTCCGACCAAGGACCTCGCCGGGTATTACCACTTCCAGACCGGCTGCTACGGCTACCTGAACGTGGGTCCGCTGAGCGCCGGGATCTCGAACGTCCAGGTCGGGCCGGTGGTCACGGCCAAGCACTTCATCACGCCGACCTTTCCGGCGGCGACCACTGCCGGAACCCTGCTGGTGGCGGACATCCGGTCCGACGGGACACCGAACAAGTTCGACGCCCCAGCCGGCTGGGTCGAGGCCGGTGTACCGAGCCAGGCGGGCACGAGTCCTCGCACCGAGATCTGGTACTACGCGAACAATCCGGGCGCAGGCCCCAACCCCACCTTCACGATCACGCCAGCCAACATCGACAGCACCGCACAGGTCTCCGAGTGGCGGAACGTGGCCACCGTCAACCCGCTGGACCAGACCGGCAACTTCGCGACGGGCACGAACCAGCTCAGCGCGACAGTCGCGACCGGCGGCGCTACGGCCGGTGCCAACGAGCTGGTGATCACAGACGACGGGGTGCTGGAAGGACAGGCCGGCCAGACGCTGACCAACCCCGCCGGGTGGAACTCGCTGGCCAATGACCCGACCGACGGGTTCAGCGCCGAATACCGCCTCGACCTCCCGGCCGCGGTCGCAAGCGAGACCGTGAACGCGAGCGTAGCGACCAGCTGGGGCCTCGTGATCGCCGCCTTCAAGGCGGGCGGCGGAGGCCTGGGGGCGGTGCTCGACCCGGGCTTCTACTACTTCAACGGCTATGACGGCGCTGGATTTGCCACCGGCGGAGGCATCTGCTTGAACGGCGGCACTCTCCTGGCCCGCGACACCACTCTCGAGTTCGTCAACAAATCAGGATTTTCCTCCGGCGACTGCACGCCCGGCGGCGGAGGAAGCGCCTGCACGGGCGCCTGCCAGTTCGGTTCGACCCCATGCTCTGTCTCCGCGTGCCCGCCCAACGCTGTCGCTGACCCGGGCGCCATCACCGGTTCCAATCAGACCTGGTTTGCCGCTCCGTGCGGCCAGGCTCCGGCCGGAGATGCGAGCTGTCCCGCCTCGGCCTGGTGCCCGGTGGGAGACAGGGCATGCTCCAACGTCCTGATCTGGGCGCCCGCGGGCACCACCGGCCAGTTCGCGATCAAGGGCGCCAGCGCCAAACACTGGCTTTTGGGCTCGGTCTACTGGCCTGGAACCTGCACCGACACCGTCAATGGGACCTCGACGATCGCCGGGACGCTCTTTTGCGGCAGCCTTTCGATCTCAGCCGGTGCCGGTGCGGGGACGGCGATCGGCGGGAACTTCGGGATCGGCACCGCGCTGGTCGAGGCGATTCTCGTCGAATGAGTTGCACCACTACGCGCACCATGCCAAGCTGCAGGCCCATCTAGATGTCAATTGCCAGCGCTGACGTCGCCCGGCCGCGCCGGGGACGGCTTTACATCATCATCGGAGCGATTCTGGCCGTCCTGGCCTTTGCCGCCGCAGCCGGCCTCGCCAGCCTTTCCCTCCTCCAGCAGAACACCGTGGGCACGCGAGTGGTTGTGGCCAGCCACGACATCAGCGCGCGTACGAAAATCCAGTCCTCTGACCTGGAGCTCTCCGTGGTCAACCCCACCCCTAAGCTGTCCTTTACCCAGGTTGGCCAGGTCGCCGGCAAGGGCGCTCGCGTCGACATCCCCCAGGGGTCGCCGGTCACGGCCAACCTCATCGCCTCGGCAGGCGATCTCCTCAGCAGCAGCGACGTGGCCTTGCTCCCCATCCCCTCGGGCTACGTCGCCGTCACGGTGCCGACAGGTGAGCAGGTCGGCGTCGGCGGTTATCCGCAGGTCAGCGACCGCCTCACCATGCTCGCGACGCTCAACACCTCGGTGTTCGGCGCCAGCCCGGCGGTCCCCGTCGTGCGGACGGTCTTCACCAACCTGGACATCATCCGGGTCGGCCCCGCCGCGTCGCAGGCCGCGGGCGGGGTCCCAAGCAGCCTCACCCTGCTGATGACGGGGTGTGATGCCGAATACCTTTTCTGGCTCCTCAACAACGCGGTCTTGAAGTACGCGCTTGAGTCGTCCAGCGACTATGCGTCCACCCCCAACCAGCCGGATCCCGCGTGCCCGAAGCTCTCGTCAGCCGGCGGAGTCGGGCCCAAAGAGGTTGACAAGCGCTGGCACTTCACCAGCGGCTGATCCATGTCCACGAGCGTCATCCTCATCGCGGCCGCGGCGGCCATAGGCGTCGGGCTGGTCATGTACGGAATCCTGGGGCCGGGCCGTGCGGCGGCGAGCGCGCAGCCTAGCGCCCGGGTCACCTACCGGACGCTGGCCGACGTGCGGGAGCAGCTGAGGAGAAGGTTCGAGCCGACGGGTGCCCCGGTTTGGATCGCCGCAAATCAAAAGGTGAACTCGCTTGCCGCCGACCTGGCGAGCGCAGACCTCCAGCTTCGTCCGTATGAATTCCGGCTGGTGCAGACAGCGTCCGCACTGGTTTTTGCGGTGGTCGCACTCCTTCGCTTCGGGATCTCGATTCCCGTTGTCATCCTCGGAATCATCGGGTTTGCGCTTCCGGCGCTCTACCTGCGAAACCGGCGCGGCCATCGCCTCGCGCAGTTCGAAACAGACCTGCCGCGGGCGATGGAGCTGATGGCCAACTCGATGAAGGCCGGCCAGTCGATCGCGCAATCCCTGCGCGCCGTGACCGAGAACGCGGGGGCGCCGGTATCCGAAGAGTTCGGACTCGGGCGACGGGAGATCGAGCTCGGCGCCTCGATCGAGAGCGCGTTGGGAAACATGGTCAAGCGGATCGGTAGCAGCGACCTGAGGCTGGTGGTCATGGTGATCACGATCCAGCACTCGGTCGGAGGCGACCTGCCCGCGATCCTGATCAGCCTTGGGGACACGATGAAGCAGCGGGCAGAGATGCGGGCTGAGGTCCTCGCCGCAACAGCACAGTCCCGCGCTTCCTCGCTGATCGTCACGCTGCTGCCGATCGCCGCCGCCCTCGGCCTCTACTTCCTGGTGCCCAACTACTTCCGGCCGATGTTCACGAACCCATTGGGCTGGTTCCTGTTGGCAATCGCCGCCATCATGCTGGGGATCGGAAACTTCATCATCCGGCGCCTCACGGCGATCCGATGAACCTTGGGCCCGTGCTCCCCGTCCTGGTCGGCCTCATCGCGGCCGCCGGCGTCTGGCTGCTTGCGGCGGGAATCGTGGCGGCCCGCGCGGGCGATGCGACGATGCTGGCAAGGCAGAGGCTCGCCCGCCAGGACATAGGCCTCGGCCAGAGCGCCGCGGCCCTCGAGCTGGAGAAGCCCTTCGCTGAGCGGCTCTTCGCCCCGGGCCGGCGCTGGTTCGCGAGGCAGATGACGCGCTTGACCCCGGCGACGCAGGCCGCCAACTTCCGGCGCCAGCTCGATTTCGTGGGCGACCCCCTCGGTCTCGACCCGGCGGGCCTGCAGGCGCTCCGCATCACCGCCGGCGCCGGAATGGGAGCCCTTGGAGTCGCGCTCGGTGTGCTCATCGGGACATCATTCGCGATCGGCCTGGCCCTGCTCATCGGAGTGGCGATTGGCTTCTACCTCCCTGTGATGTGGCTCGACCAGCTGGTGCGTCAGAGGCGCGCGGAGCTCGAGGCTGTCCTGCCAAACGCGCTCGACGTGGTGGCGATCAGCATGGAGGCCGGCCTCGGGCTGGACCGCGCGCTCGAGCAGCTGGTTCGCCACCAGGAGGGTCCTCTCACCCTGCTCGTCGCGCGCGCTCTCCGCGAGATCGAGCTCGGCCGCCCGCGTGCTGATGCGTTGGAGGAGATGGCCGAAGCGACCGGAGTCGAAGACTTCCACTCGCTGGTGAAGGGCATCCTGCACGCGGAGCGCACCGGCGTGCCGATTGCCCGCACCATCGCGGCGCATTCGGCTCAGATGCGGGTCAAGCGCCGGCTCAAGATCCGGACCGAGGCTGCGCAGGCGTCATTGAAGATCCTGCTGCCAACCGTTGGATGCGTCTTTCCGACCCTGTGGCTCATCCTCCTGGGACCGGCGCTGATCGTCGCTCTTGCTCTAGGTCACTGATCGAGCGCTGCGCCGGCTGGGGGGCGCTACGAGCCTCTAACTGAGGAAGGGGTTCGTCTTTCTTTCGCGACCGATCGTGGTCGCCGGGCCATGTCCGCTATAGACCTTGAGCTCGTCTTGGAGGGAGAGCAGCTTCGCGTTGATCCCGTCCACCAGCGCTTTGCCATTCGAGTTGGAGAAGTCGGATCGCCCGATGGATCCGGCAAACAGCGCGTCGCCTGTGAAGAGGTTGTCGCCGATCTTCAGGCTGACACCGCCGGGGCTGTGGCCCGGCGTGTGCAAGACCTCAAACGCGAGTGAGCCGGCTCGGAACGTTTCTCCCTCGACCAGGCTGACGACGTTTTCGACGGGATCGGTCGCGGGACCGAACTCGCGCCGCAGGGGCCGGCCCTCGGCGACCACATGCCTTTCCGATTCATGGACGGCGACGGGAACCGCTCCAAACGCGGCGAGCAGCGCAGGCAGACCGGCAACATGGTCGACGTCCGTGTGCGTGAGCAGGATCGCCTTGACGTTCGCGCCTCGCTCCCGCACCAGGTCGACCATCGGCTGAGGCTCGAGGTTGGCGTCGATGACGACCGCATCC
Organism: Candidatus Dormiibacterota bacterium; assembly: GCA_003169845.1. Lineage (GTDB taxonomy): Bacteria > Chloroflexota > Dormibacteria > Dormibacterales > Dormibacteraceae > Palsa-870. Next base: position 344,505 of record PNAG01000011.1, read on the forward strand.
ATGGTGTCTTCGTCGACGACCAGATACGAGTTCGTGCGGAACTGGCGGTCGGCGGTTGACTCGACGCGAACCTTCATGAAGCCTCGCGCGCGACCGTGTGCACGTCCTTGACGCCTTCCAGCTTCTCCATCAGGCGTGAAAGCTGCGCCAGCGAGTCGATCTCGACAGTGGTGGAGACCACCGCGGTCTTGTCGTCGTAGACGTGGACCTCGAGAGAGGACATGTTGACGCGGTTCTCCGCGACCACAGTGGCGATGTCGCGCAAGAGCCCTTGCCGGTCCCACGCTTCGATCTTGATCGCCACGGGATAGATGTGAGTCGCCTCGGAGTCCCAGTCAACCGGCACCACGCGCGCCTGATCCTGCGCGTTGACCGCGTTGATGCAGTCGACCCGATGCACGGTGACGCCTTTGCCGCGGGTCGTGTAGCCGACGATCGCGTCGCCCGGCACGGGCTGGCAGCACGGCGCGATCTTCGTGAGGATTCCCTTCTCTCCATGCACCAGCACGCGCGGGGTCGGGTGGACGTTGGGGATCAACGGGATGGTCCGCAGGTCGCCGCCCGGAATGTCCAGGCTGGGGGCCATTCGCATCACGACCGAGTGGGTTGAGAGGTCCCCATAGCCGATCGCCGCGAGGAAGTCGTCGACGGCGCCGTACTTGTGCAGGGTGGCAATCTCGCCGAGTTGTTCGTCGTTCAGGTCGGCCAGGTTCACACGGTGCATGCGATGGAGCTCTTTGTCTAGCAGGTCGCGGCCCTTGGCCACGTTCTCCTCGCGGCTCTGGCTCTTGAACCACTTCCGGATGCGCTCCTTGGCGGATGCGCTCTTGACGAAGTTGAGCCAGTCGCGGCTCGGGCCGTGGGGGTTCTTGGAGGTAAGCACCTCAACAATCTCGCCGTTCTGGAGCTCGTAGTCCAACGGCACCATGCGACCGTTGACCTTGGCGCCGATGCACCTGTGTCCAACCTCGGTGTGGATCCGGTAGGCGAAGTCGACGGGAGTCGAGTCTGCGGGAAGGTTGAGCACGTCGCCCTTGGGAGTGAACACGTAAACCTCGTCCTGGAAGAGGTCCACCTTGACCGTGTCAAGGAACGACTCGGCGTCCCCCACCTCGTTCTGCCACTCGAGCAGGCTCCGCAGCCAGGAGAGCTTCTTGTCGAAGCTCGCATCCTTCCCGCCTTCCTTGTAAGTCCAGTGAGCCGCGACGCCGAACTCCGCGACGCGATGCATCTCGTGGGTCCTGATCTGAATTTCAATCGGCTCGCCTGTGTGCGTGATCACGGTCGTGTGGAGAGACTGGTAGCCGTTTGACTTCGGCATCGCCACGTAATCCTTGAATCGCCCAGGCACTGGCTTCCACAGCGAGTGCACCACGCCAAGCACCCCATAGCAGTCGCGCACAGTGTCGACGTGGACCCGGATCGCGGACAGGTCGTAGATCTCCGAGAAGTCTTTGTTCTCGCGGGTCATCTTCTGCCAGACGGAGTAGATGTGCTTGGGCCGGCCGCTGATGTCGGCCTGGATGCCGACCTTCTCGAGCTCGCGTGCGAGGATCTCGCGAAGGTCCGACACGAGCGTTTCGCGGTCGTGACGCGTGCGAGCGATCCGTTTGACGACGTCCTCGTAGGCCTCGGGTTCGAGGTTGCGGAAGGCCAGGTCTTCCAGCTCCCATTTGATCTGCCCGATGCCGAGCCGGTGCGCGAGCGGCGCGTAGATTTCGAGCGTCTCGCGCGATATCTTCCGGCGCTTGACCTCGGGCAGCGGGTCGAGCGTGCGCATGTTGTGCAGCCGGTCCGCGAGCTTGATGAGGACGACCCGAAGGTCTTCCGCCATCGCGACCATCATCTTCCGGATGTTCTCCGCCTGCTGCTGCTGGTCGGACCGGAGCGCGATCCGGCCCAGCTTGGTGACCCCGTCCACGAGCCGGGCCACCTCCGGGCCGAACTCCCGCTCCACCTCGTCCGCGGTGAGCGCGGTGTCCTCCACGGTGTCGTGGAGCAGCGCGGCCGAGATCGTCTCGGCGTCGAGCTCCAGGTCGGCGAGGATGGCGGCCACCTCGAGGGGGTGGTTGACGTACTCCTCGCCGGACAGGCGGCGCTGCCCCGTGTGGGCGCTCGCGGCGCGCTCATACGCTTTCCTGACCATCTGCTGACCCTTGGGATCGAGGTGGTCGGCGACTCTGAGAAGCTCTGAAACCGTCATCTGCTGGTAGCTGAGAAGTTTAGGCGGGCGATTCGCGCCCCCATCCGTATACGGGTTCCGCTTGCCGGACACGCTCCTAAACTTACGACTCGCGAAGTGTCCAATCCCCGTACTTCCCTGATCCTTCGCGGCCTAACCGGCCGGAACTCACAAAGGGCCACGTTTGCGCTGAGGATCGGGTTCTCGGCCGCGACCGCCGTGCTGGTCCTGATCGGGGCCTCGCTCAACGTCACCGGGCGGTCAGGAGCCGTCGCGCTCGCCGCCGTCACAGCGGGCGCGCTGGCGCTCGCAGCCGGAGCCTTGAACACCAACTGGCAGGGGTCGATTCCCCTCGGGGGCGCGGCGCTGCTGGTCACTCTGGTGTCGGCCAGGTTCGACCTGCGCGATCCGAACCTCATCCCACAGCTGGGCGGCCTGCTGCTCCTGGGACTCGGGGGCTTTGTTGGGAGCATTGCGTACCGCAGCTTCGCAGGCGCGATCGGTGCTCACGCCGAAGAGCTGGAGGGCCTGCGCATTCAGCTCCTCGCCAAGGAGCGGGCGTTCATGGCAGCCACGGCCGACGCGGACCACGCCAAGCACCCTGGAGATATGGCGGCTTTCGCGATCATCGCGCGTGAGGCGGGAGCCGACTTCGCGTGCTACTACGCCTCGTCCACCGATGGCAAGCAGTTCGTGCCCCAGGCGCCGGGGATTGGTCTCGACCGTCTTCATCCGATGCCTGTGCTTCGCCATGCAGAGAAGGCCGGGCCGCTGCTGAGCGCCATCGAGTCCGGCAAGGAATACATCGGCGGTGACCAGACCGCGCTCTCGGAGCTGGTCCACTATCTCCCGGAAGACCTGCACGTCGCGCGGTTGATGGCGGTGCCGATGCGCATCGGCGACCAGGTCGGCGGGTTCATCCTGCTGGGCAAGAAGACCGGCGAGTTCGACGACGATGACCGCCGGCTGGCGGTGACCCTGACGCTGCGCGCCGGTGCCCAGCTCGCGAGCGCCCATGCGGTCGCGGTTTCACGGAGGGAATCCGCTCGTTACTCGCTGATGAACGAGCTCATCAAAGACGCGTCAGGCAAGACGATGGACGAAACACTCCAGCTCGTCCTCGAAAAGGGCAAGCAGGTGATTCGCTACGACTCCGGCGGAGCAGTCCTCTTCCAGCCCGACGGTACCTATGTCGAGCTCGGAGCTCCAGCCGCCCCGGCAGCGGTCGAAGGGCCGCTGGCAAAGGTTCGCGGCGGCGAGGCTGTGCTGCGGAGCCTGATTGCCGCCGACGAGCACATCTACAGCGGCCTGCGGCCTGATGGTCCCAATGGAGGTCTCAACGAGGCGCTGACACCGATCCACGGCAGCGGCGGAGTGATCGGCGCGCTGTGCCTCGGGCGAAATGGCGCAATCGGTTTCGGCCAGGCGGATCTCGGTGCCCTCGACGAGCTCGGATCAATGGCCGGGGTCGTGCTCGAGAACTCGCGCATCCTGCAGGCCGTGACCGGCCAAGCATCGCAGCTGGACACGACGCTCGATGCGCTCGGGGAGGTGTCGCAGGCGCTGACCACCGTGACGCAGGGCTCCAGGGTCCTGCAGCAGAAGACGCTGGAGGCGGCGGTCCGCGTGACGATGAGCACCGCCGGGCTGCTGACGCGCGCGACGGCCGAGGGTCATCAGAAGGTGATCATGTCGCTCGGCTTTCCGGCTGCCGTCAACGCGATGGAATTTCAGAACGGCCAGGGGATCATCGGCGCGGTCATGCTCAGCGTGCGACCCACCGCCGTTCCAGACATCAGCGAAAGCTTCGACCTGCAGTCTCCTCCGGACCTCGTCACCTACGGCCTTCAGTCCGCGATCTGCGTGCCGATGCTGGAGGACGAGCATCTCTGGGGAACGCTTTCAGTGTTTGCGGTCAAGAAGCGGGAATGGACGGCGAACGACCAGCGGGTGCTCGCGACGCTCGGCAACCAGGGCGTTGTCGCGATCAGGAACGCGGAGCTTTATGACAACAATCAGCGCAGCATCTGGGAGCTCAAAAACCTGCAGGAGGCGCTGCAGGCGGCCACTTCAACCCTTGACCTGAATCAGGTCTTGCAGCAGGTGCTCGCCGGTGCGGCGAAAGCGTCGTCGGCGCAGATCGGCTGCCTGGCCCTCGAAGACTCCGGCAGGCTCGTGCTCAAGGGTGGGTTCGGCACCGACTCCACCACCGCCGAACGCCTCGCCCTGGGCCTCGGCGGCGACATCTGCCGCGACGTTATGAGCACCGCTACTCCGATCGTGCAGGCGATGGAGCACGAACCCGGCGCCGACAGCCCGCTGAACCCGCGGGCGGTTCTCTGCGTGCCGATCACCCTGCGCGGCAAGCCCCAGGGCGTTCTCTTCCTGGCCAACTATCAGGTCGGGCATGTCTTCACGGACGATCATCGCAACCTGGTCGCCGAGCTTGCCGCACAGGCGGCTGTCGCGATCGACAACGCCCGCCTCTTCAAGGATCGCGAGGAGGTCATCATCGCCTCCCTCGAGGCCCTGGCCAACACGGTGGATGCGCGCGACCCCTATACGCGCGGTCACTCTGAGCGCGTCACGCAGTACGCGCTGATGATCGCGCGGCAGATGAAGTACGCGCCGAATGACCCTGGAGCGTGGCTGCGCCTGGAGCGCGGCGGGCGGCTGCACGACATCGGGAAGGTCGGCGTGCCCGACGCCGTGCTTCAGAAGACGGGCAAGTTGACTGACGAAGAGTTCGCGCAGATGAAGGAGCATCCCCTCGTCGGGTTCAACATCCTGAGCGTCCTGAAGATGCTCACCGACGAGCTGGTCATCGTCCGGTCGCACCACGAGCGTTTCGACGGCAAGGGCTATCCCGACCGGAAGAAGGGCGCCGACCTGCCGATGTTCTCCTGGATCGTCAGCGCCGCCGATGCGATCGACGCGATGACGTCGGACCGCCCCTACCGGCGGGGGATGTCGCTGCAGGTCGCCATCGACCAGGTGCGCACAGGCGCCGGCACGCATTTCCACCCTGACGTAGCCGAGGCCGTGCTCGATGCCGTGACCAACGGCAGCCTCAAGGTGATCACCGACAAGTCGATGTACAAGGACGCCCCGGCGGTCGGCGCGTTCGAGAATCCGACTGGCTGAGGGCGGAACTACGCACGCTAGAATTTGCGAATTCGGCACCCACAGGAAAATGGCGTGACCCTGCCCGCACAGAGCCCAGTCCAGGCGGGCGCGAAAAGCGATTTCCTATCAGTTTTGAATGAAGAGGACGCTTTATGATCCGGATCCTCACCCGGGTAGGGCTCAATACGAGCGGGCGCGCGAATAGCGATTTCCTATCAGTTCAGTCATCAACGCCAAGGAGCCCCAGCTGGGACTTCAGTCGCATCTCGCTCCATCTGGTCAGCCGGCCGGGCGACGCCTCGGAGTGCGAGGCGGACGCGATGGCCGACAGGGCGCTGTCCAATACGTTGTCGTCCACGGCCGGCATTGGTGCCGGCATCCAGCGCCGGGTGACGAGCGAGAACAGCGGTGGGAGCACGGTCGCCGCGTCGACCATTGCGTCACGGTTGGGCGGAGGCCGCCCGCTCGGCCACGCTACGCGCGATTATTTCGAGCCGCGGTTCGGAGCCGACTTCGGCCACGTGCGCGTTCACGACCACAGCGAAGCGCATCAGGCGGCGGCCGGCATCAGTGCGAAGGCATTCACGGTCGGGCAGAACATCGCATTCGCGAATGGTCAATATGCACCTGGAACCAAAGCAGGGCGGGGATTGATCGCGCACGAATTGGCGCACACCATCCAACAAAGGATGTGGCCGGTGCCGGCAGGAATCTTTCGCAAACCAATCCCCGGTTGGAACTTCAAGCCATCCGACTATGCGAGGACGCAAAAGGCCGGCAAGGACCTGACGATCGCGTCCGACAGCAGCTTTTTTCCTGCCAAGCTTCAGGAGAATCTCTTGAAGACCCTCAAATACCTCCTTGGCCCGGCGATCACGCCGCCGGCCACCGAGGGTATCAACGTACTGGATCTCTTCCACGGCCATCTCGTCGTCAAGAAGGACCCGGCGACTGAAAAGCCGTCAAAAGCGGCAAAGGCAAAGGCGGACAAGTTCGCCGCAGAGCTGAAGGCTGCCAGGACCAAAGCGCTCGGCCGCGAGGTGACGTTCTCCAAAGGATATCCCTTGACCGACAAAAACATAGGCGCCTACAAGACGGCCGTCGAAAAAGTTCTCCCCTCGTTTGGGACCATGCTGGATGAAACCTCGAAGGTACCGGGAGCCGCGATCATGTACCACACCTTCGAATTCATTCAGCCCAGTGACCTCAAGGCCAAGGGCAAGACCCTAAAGAATGACGATCCGCGCCGTCACTACGTCACGCCGCTCGACACGAACAGCCCCAGGCAATACTCGCCCCCATCCCCCGATACCTACGAAAAGGAATACACGTTTATTGCCAGTTTCTCTTTTTTGGTGGATACCAAGGGAGCGGTCCACGTCCGCCCTGTGGATGCCAGCACCGGCTTCACGACCCTCGAGCTCAGCACGGTCACTGGAACCACGTTCCCGGAACCACTCGAGCCCGAACCTTAGAGTCGCAGGCATGCCTGGGCGGGATTGGTAAGCGGAGCTCGAGGGCCTGTGACACGAAGTCGAATAGCCGAACACGTAGGTTTGGCGCCAAGCAGGCGCATCAGTAGGCCTTCGCCAGAGCCACTCGGTGTTTGGCCGGTTTCCCGCATACAAGGCATTTGCCTGAAGGCTTCTCGTCGGCGTCGAGCGTGCGAACCGTCACACCGCCCGCCTCCGCCTTCACACGCTCTTCGCACGCGGCGTCACCGCACCACGGCACCCATACGAACCCGCCGCGCTCTTTGAAGTGCGCGACGACCTCGGCGAGCGTCGAGAGCTCGGCGGTGTTCGCGCGCTGGAACTCGAGAGCGCGCTCGAACAGCTTTTTCTGAAACGCGTCCAGCTCGTCTTTCAGGCGCAGCCCGATACCTGACACGGGTACGCTCACGCGCTGGCGCGAAAGGCGATCGACCATCTCCACCTGCCCGGCGTCGACGTCCCGACCGCCGACGTTCAGGCGCAGCGGCACGCCCTTCAGCTCCCAGTGGGCGTACTTGTCGCCGGGCCGCTCGTCCCGCCAGTCGACACGGTGGCGGATGCCGGCCGCCTTGAGCTCAGGCGCCCAGGAGCCGATGAAAGCCTCGACCTTGGCGCGGCTTTCGGGATCGCGATAAATCGGCACGATGACCACCTGGATGGGCGCCACCCGAGGGGGCACGACCAGACCCGAGTCGTCGCCATGCGCCATGACCAGCGCGCCGACCAGGCGGGTGCTGATGCCCCACGAAGTCGAATAGCAAAGCTCTCGCTCGTTCTCCTTGTTCGAGAAGGAGATGTCGTAGGCGCGCGCGAAGTTCTGCCCGAAGTAGTGCGATGTGCCCATCTGCAGGGCGAGACCGTCGCGCATGAGACCTTCCAGCGCCAGCGTGTAGACGGCGCCCGGGAACGTCTCGGCGGCCGACTTCTTTCCGCTCAGCACGGGCACCGCGAGCCAGTCCTCCGCGATGGAGCGGTAGTAGCCGAGGATCAGCTGGGTCTCGTCCATGGCCTCTTGCCCGGAGGCATGGAAGGTATGTCCCTCCTGCCACCAGAACTCGCGACTGCGTAGGAACAACCGCGAGCGCATCTCCCAGCGCACGACGCTGTTCCACTGGTTGGTGAGCTTGGGCAGGTCGCGATGGCTCTGGATGTAGCGACGGATGAGGTGCCCGATGATCGTCTCGGAAGTGGGGCGAACCGCGAGCGCCTCCTCGAGCTCCTCCATCGCGGCCCCCGCCTTGGTCACCCACGCCACCTCCGGCCCGAACCCTTCGATGTGCGCTGCCTCTTTGTCGAGGAGGCTGCGGGGGATGAGCAGTGGGAAGGCCCAGTTCTCGTGGCCGCTCTCCTTGATCATGTCGTCGAAGGCGCGCGTGATGGCCTCCCACATCGCCCAGCCGTACGGCCGCACTACCATCATTCCGCGGACCCCCGACCAGTCCGCCATCTCCGCCTTGCGGACGACGTCCGTGTACCAGCGGTCGAAGTCGTCGGACATCTTCGTGATGTCTTTCACGAAATCCTGCTGCTCCTCGATGGTGGTTTCTTTCATGCCATTGGCTCCCAAATCTTGATGAGTTGAACCGCGAACTCGATCAACGCCCGCGCGTGTGCGCGGGCTAGCGCGGGAGCTGAGGCTCGGCCGCGATCACGTCGATCTCGGCCAGCAGCACGGAAAGAAGCTCTTCCTGTGGCACGGTGCGGTAAAGCTTACCTTTCTTGAAAATCACGCCCTTGCCGCGGCCCCCGGTGACGCCGATGTCCGCATGGCGAGCCTCCGCCGGGCCGTTCACCACGCAGCCCATGACGGCGATCGTGATCGGCACCTTGAGCCTGGCGATGTGCGCCTCGACCGCCTTGACTGTCGGCACCATGTCGTATTCGAGACGGCCGCAGGTCGGGCAGGCGACGAGCGTCGCGCTCTCGTTGCGGAAGGCGAGGGTCTTCAGGATCTCGTGGGCGACCCGAATCTCTTCGCGCGGATCGGAGGTGGCCAGCGAGACGCGGATCGTGTCGCCGATGCCCTCGGCGAGCAAGATTCCCATCCCCACCGCGCTGCGGATGCTGCCCGCTTCGACGGGGCCTGACTCAGTTACTCCCAGGTGGATCGGGTAGGGACGCGCGGCCGCGAATTTGCGGTTGGCCATGATGTTGGTCCACACGTCGGTCGACTTCAACGAAACCTTGATGAACCCCGGTCCGTAGTCGAGGTCTTCCAAGATCTTGCAGTGGCCGAGCGCGACCTCGACCATGCGATCCGCGGTCTGCTCGCGGTTGTCGCGGTCGATCGCGTGCTCTTCGCGCATGCTCTTGTGCACCTCTTCGGGCAGCGAGCCGGCGTTGACCCCGATCCGGAACGGGATCTGGCGCTCCTTGGCGGCGTTGACCACCCTGGTGACCTTGTCGCGGTCGGGGATGTTGCCCGGGTTCAGGCGTAGACAGGCCACGCCAGCTTCGATCGCGAGCAGCGCCAGCGTGTGGTCGTAGTGGATGTCCGCGATGACGGGGAGCGGCGATCCCTTGACGATCTCTTTCAGCGCCTCGGCGGCCTCATGGTCGGGAACCGCCGGACGCACGATCTCGCAGCCTGCCTCCTTGAGCTCGTGGATCTGGCGCAGCGTCGCCTTCACGTCGCGAGTGTCCGTCTTGGTCATGGTCTGCACGGCGATGGGCGCCGCGCCGCCGATGACCACTCCACCGACGTTGACCGGGATCGCTTTGCGGCGGGTGACCATCATCCGTGGAGTCCTGGGAACTGGCCTGTCGCGAGACGCTGGATGTCGAGGAAGGTGATCACCGCGGCGATCGCCAGCAGCGCTACGAGACCGAAACGCTGAAGGTTGAGCTCGGCTGCGCGGTCGAACGGCCGTCTCCTGAGAGCCTCGATCAGGACGACGACGATGCGTCCGCCGTCAAGCGCGAGCAGAGGCAGAAGGTTGGTGAAGCCCAGCGCCACGGACAGCAGCGCTACGAGAAGGATGTACGTTGGCGGGCCCTGGCTCACGGCCTGCACGGCGGTGGCCCCGATGCCGATCGGTCCGGTCAGACCCTCGCGCCCGAGCAGGCCTCCGGGAACCGCGCCCGTGGCGAGCGACCAGAGACCCTGGACGATCCCACCTACCGCGGCAAACGGGAACTCCACGCCGCTGACGACCGCCGACTGAACCGTGGCGAGCTGCCGTGGTATCCCGATCCCGACGAGACAGTGTCCCTGCGCATCACATTTCGGAGTCAGCGTGTACGTGAAGGGTTGCCCGTTGGCGTGAACCCCGGTCAGGGTCAGCGGGGCACCAGGCGCGGCCTGCTCCTCCTGGCCGATCAGGCCGGGGGTGTTCAGGGGCTTGCCGTTGACCGAGCGGATGCTGTCGCCGGGCTGGATCCCAGCCGCGGCGGCGGGCGAGCCGGCGCTGACGCTGAAGACCTTGCCGGGGTCGCTGTTCAGCTGGGTGAGCCCGAAGCCGGTGATCAGCAGCATGGCGACGAGGAAGTTCGCCGCCGGTCCGCCGGCCAGGATCACTATCCGCTGCCACGCCGTCCTCGAGTGAAACCCGTGGGCGTCCTCAAAATCGCCCACCTCCATCCCGCCCATCCGGACGTAGCCGAGGATCGGCAGCGCCCTCACCGCGTAGAGGGTTCCGCCCCGGGTGAACGACCAGAGCTTGGCGCCGGCGCCGACCGAGAACTCGATCACCCGCACCTTGAACAGCTTCGCGAACAGGAAGTGGCCGGCCTCGTGCGGCGCGATCAGGAGTAGGAACATGCCCGCGACCCCTATCACATACAGCAGGTCGGTCAGCAGCTGGCTCATTTCGCCCTCAATTTACCGGAGTTGTCCTTGACGTACTCCCTCGCCCAACGGTCCGCCTCGAGGATGTCTTGCATGGTGTCGCCGCCGCCCGGGAAGGCGGCCAGGGCCCGCTCCACGCTGCGCACGATCGCACTGAAGGGGATCTCACCCGCCAGGAAGGCGGTCACAGCTTCCTCATTGGCGGCGTTGAGCACGGCCGGGCGGCCGTGGCCGGCCCTGGCTGCCTCCCGCGCCAGCCGTACGGCGGGGAAACGCACCTCGTCCAGGGCGTGGAACTCGAGCCCGCTCAGCTCTTCGAGGGGGGTTGGCTGCACGGCGCCGGGGAGCCGGTCGGGGTAGCAGAGGGCGACCGAGATCGGCAGGCGCATGTCCGGGCGGCCCAGCTGGGCCTTGAGCGAGCCGTCGATGAACTCGACCAGGGAGTGCACCACGCTCTGCGGATGAATGCAAACGCTGATCTGGTCGAGCGGGGTGCCGAACAGGTGATGGGCCTCGATGACCTCGAGACCCTTGTTCATCATCGTGGCGGAGTCGACGGTGATCTTCGGGCCCATCGACCACCGGGGGTGGTTGAGCGCCTGCTCCACCGTCACCTGGTCCAGGTCGAGCTCCGGGTGGGCCCAGAACGGGCCGCCGCTCGCGGTGATGATGAGCCGCCTCACGGATTCGCGCTTCTCTCCCCACAGGCACTGCCAGATCGCGCTGTGCTCAGAATCCACCGTCCGGATCCCGCGCTCGCCCGCCGCCCGCATCACGAGCTCTCCAGCCATGACGAGGACCTCTTTGGTGGCGAGCGCGACCTCCTTTCCCGCTTTGAGCGCGGACATGGTAGGCGCGAGGGCGCGGGCTCCGGGGATGGCGACCACCACCAGGTCGCAGCGAGGATCGGTGATCATCGCCTCGACCCTGGCGTCGAAGTCCGGGTCGCCGGCCTGACCCTGCACGATGTGCTCCGCGGTGCGGCGCGTCGAGCGGCGGCCTTCGGTCAGGCCGAACAGCCGCAGCCGGGAAGGGTTGCGATCGATGACGTCAAGCGTCTGCTGGCCGATCGATCCCGTCGCGCCGAGCACAGCGACGTTGATGGGACGTGAAGCGGTCGTCATTTGATGAGGTGGAACATCGTCACATAGACGTAAACGAGGATCGGCGGGAAAAGGATGGAGTCCAGGCGATCCAGCACGCCGCCGTGGCCGGGGATCAGGTGCGAGGAGTCCTTGACCTCGGCGATCCGCTTCATCTGAGACTCCACCAGGTCGCCCACCTCGGCGCTGACCCCGACCAGCACGCCGAGCGCGATCGCATGCAGCGGTGATAGGCCGAGGACCGCGGAGGCACCGACGAGCATGACCGCGACCGCACCGATCACGCCGGCGATGGCGCCCTCGACGGTCTTGTGCGGGCTGATGTTTCCGAAGAAGGGGTGCCGTCCGATTCGACTCCCGACCAGCAGCGCCGCCGCATCGCTCATGACCACGGCGAAGATCACGAACAGCGCCCACACCAGCCCGTTGGGCTTCGAGGTGTAGAGCAGGAGGTAGTAGTTGAACGGCATTCCGATGTAGAGGGCGCCGGCCATCCCCATCGCCCAGCGGCCGAGACCCTGCCGGCGGCCAGGGACTACGAGGAAAGCGGCCAGGCCTCCGACCAGCGCGAGCGCGAGCACGAGGTTGAGGTCGACATCCTTGAGCAGCGTGCCGCTGTAAGCGAAGAAGGCGCCCAGCGGAAACAGGAGCCAGGCCGGTGCGCGCGAGCCCATGCCGTCGGAGAGGCCGATGAACTCCCACAGGGCGAGGCCCGCCAGGATTAAGACCAGCACGTAGGCGCCGTAGGTCCCCAGCAGGGCGAGGCCGATGACGATCGCAAGGATGACGAACGCGCTCAGGATGCGAACCATCAGCTGACTCGGCTTCCAGCGAGCTGCCAGGGAAACGTTCTGCGTGGTCATCTATAGAGCCGCCGCCTGATCCTTGGGGCGGCCGCCGAAACGTCGCACTCGGGACGCATAGTCGGCGAGGGCCGCCTTCAAGTCCTCGACGTCGAAGTCAGGCCACAGCGTCTCGGTCACGAGCATCTCCGAATACGCCGATTGCCAGAGCAGGAAGTTGCTCACGCGTCTTTCGCCCGCGGTGCGGATGATGAGGTCAGGGTCGGGAAGATCCGGGTTGTAGAGCCGGGAGGCGATCGCCGCCTCGTCGACCTGGCTGGGCGCTACACCCTCCGCCAGGAGCTTTCTGACAGCGTCGACGATCTCGGCGCGACCGCCGTAGTTCAAGCACACGTTGAGCACGCCGTTGGTGTTGGCGGCGGTGCGGGCGACCGCCTCCTCGATGCGGTCGCGCATTCGCCCAGAGAGGTCCTCGCGCCGGCCGCTTACCACGATGCGTACTCCGCGCCTGTGCATCTCGTCGATCTCGCGCTGCATCGTCTCGTGGAAGAGACGCATCAGGGCGCGCACCTCGGCCCGCGGCCTCGACCAATTCTCGGTGGAGAACGCGTAGATGGAGAGCACGTTCACGCCGAGCGTCTCGCATGCGTCGAGCACACGCTTGATCGCCCGCACGCCGGCGCGGTGCCCGAAGCTCGCGGGGTGGCCGCGTTGGCGGGCCCAGCGACCGTTGCCGTCCATGATGATCCCGATGTGGCGGGGGATCTGAGAGTCCAAGGTCCAGCACAGCGTACCGATAGTGCTCGCCAGCCAGGTTCTGACTTAAGCCCCTCACGCTGGCCCTCTCCCCGAGGGGGAGAGGGCAATTTCTCACAATTCCATGACTTCGGTTTCTTTGCGTCCGGCTAGAGCGTCTACGCGCTCGATCTGGGATTCGGTGATCTTCTGCAGCCGGGCGGTCCCGCGCTTGGAGTCGTCCTCCGCGACTTCGCCCTGCTTCTGCATCTGCTCGATGCGATGCATCTCGTCGCGACGCACGTTTCGGATCGCCACCCGCGCCTCCTCGGCCTTCTGACGCACCAGCTTCACATACTCGCGGCGGCGCTCCTCGGTCAGAGGTGGGATCGGCACGCGGATGACCTGTCCGTCACTCGCCGGGTTGAGACCTTGCTCACCGGACCGGAGGGCCTTCTCGATCGCGCCGATCTGGCTCTGGTCGTAGACCTGTACGACAAGGAGCCTGGGCTCGGGCGCGCTGATCTGGGCCAGCTGGTTGAGAGGAGTCAGCGTCCCGTAATACGGGACCATCACCTTGTCGATGAGGGCCGGGTTGGCGCGGCCGGTGCGAATCGTGGTGAGCTCCGTGCCGAAGTGCTCGACCGACTTGGCCATCTTCGACTCGGCGTCTCGGAGAACGGGATCGATCATCACCCCGACGGCGCTCCGCCGCTAACCAGAGTTCCGATCTCCTCGCCCATGACCACACGTTCGATGTTGCCTGGCACGAGCAGGTTGAACACGACAATGGGCACGTCGTTGTCCATGCACAGGGTGAGTGCGGTGTTGTCCATCACCTCGATTCCCCGGTTGAGCACCTCCAGGTATCCAAGGTGCTGGAACTTGACCGCCGTCGGATCAAGCTTCGGGTCGGCCGTGTACACGCCGTCGACCTTAGTTGCCTTGAGAATGACGTCGGCTTCGATCTCGACCGCGCGCAGGGCGGCAGTGGTGTCGGTGGTGAAGTACGGGTTGCCCGTACCGGCGGCGAGGATCACGATGCGGCCCTTCTCGAGGTGGCGCACCGCGCGCCGGCGGATGTACGGCTCCGCCACCTGTGGCATCTGGATCGCTGTCATCGTTCGCGCCGGAATGCCGATCCGCTCGAGCGCGTCCTGGAGGGCAAGCGCGTTGATGACGGTGGCGAGCATGCCCATGTAGTCGCCGGTCGCGCGGTCGAAGCCGAGCTCGCTTGCGGCGAGGCCGCGAAAGATGTTGCCGCCACCGACCACGAGCGCGGTTTGGACGCCCATCTCGTGCACTCGCTTGACCTGGTTGGCGATGGTCTGGACGACCTGAAGGTCGATGCCGTAATCGCGCGCGCCACCCAGAGCCTCACCGCTCAGCTTGAGCAGGATGCGGTTGTACTTCGGCGAGCGGTCCCCCACTAAATCCCTCATATGCGCGCGAGCGCCGGGTGGCCATGGATCAACTTTCGCTCAGGACTCCCTGATGTTAAAGCGGGCGAACCGCCGGACCGTGATGTTCTCCTGGAGTTTCGAGATGTGCTCCGCGATGTACTGCTGCACGGTGAGGCTCGGCTCGCGGAAGTACGGCTGCTCCAGCAGGCAGCTCTGCTTCAAGAAGTTCTCGACCTGGCTCTCGACGATCTTCGGGATGATCTGCTCCGGCTTGCCGTCCTGCAGCGCCTTTGCCTCGAAAACGTTCTTCTCCGACACGAGCACGTCGTCCGGCACGTCCTCGCGCGAGACCCACCGGGGCTCGTAGCCGGCGATCTGCAAAGCGATCTCCTTGGCCAGCTTCCGGAACTCGGCGCCCTTGGCGACGAAATCCGTCTCGCAGTTGACCTCGACGAGCACCCCGACCTGCGGTGGGTACCCGTCACCCGTGTTGTGCAGGTATGCCTCGACGATGCCTTGACCGGTGGCTCGGCCGGCGCGCTTACCCGCTTTCGCTATGCCCTTCTCGCGCAGGATCGTGAAGGCCTTCTCGAGGTCGGAGTCCGCTTCCTCGAGCGCGTTCTTGCAGTCCATCATGCCGGCGCCCGACATCTCTCTGAGCTGCTTGATCAGCTCCATTGGAACACCGGCCACTAACGCGCTTCCTCTTCGCCGGCGGTGCGGACGAACTCCTCCTCGGACACGGTCGGGAGGTAGTCCTCCTCATCCTCGAGGTATTCCTCGATCTCCTCGTACCGAGGCGTCTCGAGGAACTCGCGCTCCTCGACCTCGGGCAGGATCTCGCCCCGCGCCTGGGCCTCCTGGCGGCCCTCCTGGCATGCGTCGGCGATCTTTCCGGTCAGGAGCTTGACGGCGCGGATCGCGTCGTCGTTGCCCGGGATGACGTAGGTGATCAGGTCCGGGTCGCAGTTCGAGTCGGTGATCGCGACGACCGGGATCTTGAGCCGGTTGGCCTCGGTCACCGCGATGTGCTCCTTGCGCGGGTCGACCACGAAAAGAGCGCCCGGCAACCGCTTCATGTCGGCGATGCCGTCGAAGTGGAACATCAGCCGGTCGAGCTCGTCCGTGAGGCGCTTGGCCTCCTTCTTCGACATCGACTCGAACTGGCCCTCCTGCTGCATCTTGCGCAGCTCCTGGAGGCGCTCGATGCGCTTCTTGACGGTGCTGAAGTTGGTGAGCATGCCGCCCATCCAGCGGCGGTTGACGAAGTACATGCCGCAGCGGGCGGCTTCGGTCTGGATGGTTTCCTGCGCCTGCTTCTTCGTACCGACGAAGAGAACCGGCCGGCCGCTCGCCGCCACGCTGCGTGTGAAATCCCACGCTTCGTCGAGGAGCCTCACGGTCTTCTGCAGGTCGATGATGTGGATGCCGTTACGCGCCGTGAAGATGTACGTCCGCATCTTCGGGTTCCAGCGGCTGGTCTGGTGTCCGAAGTGGACGCCGGCTTCCAGCAATTGCTTCAAAGTCACCTGAGCCACGTTCGATTGCCTCCCTGTTGATCTTCCGCCCAGTTCAAGCCTTCTTGCGAAGGACAGGGGCATTGCCCCGGGCGTGCTAACTCAGCCGGTTAGGACTGGCGTTGGGAGTATACCCAGGTCCGGCGCCCCCCAACCCGGCGCTTCGCGCCACGCTCCCCTGGCCGAGGAGGGGGTGATTAGAGGCCGCCCGGGAAACGGCCCGCGCAGACGCCGCTGGCGCTCAGGGCGGTGACGCCCGGCGTGACCTGCTTGTTGCCCGGGGTTTCGGCGGGGAACTGGATCACAGCGTCAGGCGCCAGGAGGTGGTCCTCGTCGATCCAGAGGCAGGCCGCGTGCCCAGGGACTGTGGCGTACGGTCCTGGACCCAGCTGGACGATCCCGGTGGCCGCCGCAGGGGCGCCCGGCCCGGCCCCCGTGGCGAACAGGACGCTCTGGCCGGCCGGCGACACGCTGGACAAGGAGTACCCGCTACCCGTGGAGCCTGGCCCGGTCACCGACAACACTTTCGCCGTCCAGTCGTAAAGAGTCGTCACGCCGTTTGTGTCCGTGCAACCGACCCCGGCCGCGGATGGCCAGTAGCTCAGGATGCAGTTCGTGGCCTTGATCGTCGCCATCCGCGTCGCGCTCGAGGCGTTTGCAACGTGCCACTCAAGGGGGGTCAGCCCGGCCGGCTCGAACGTGCAGGCCGGGAGCACCGCCAGCACCAGCGCTCCCTGGTGCCAACCCATCGGCCACAGCGTCGTTCCGGCCTTCGGCGTCGTGGCGGTGTAGATGTCGGTGTGGTGGCCGCCACCATGCAGGTCTTCGACATACAGCCGCTGGCCGATCGAGCTCGCACTGGAAAAATCCTCGACCAGGACGGCAATCCGCTGATCGTCGGGACTGACCGAGAAGAAGCTGATCGTCGTGGGGCCGCCCGGCACCGTGGTCACGTCGGCCGCGCTGGCCGGAGGGACGACCATCTTGATCTTGGTGTCACCATCTCGGAAGTAGACCGCATCGGTGGTGGCGGAGACCGGCGGTTCGAGGACCGCGGCGTCATGGGAAG
Organism: Candidatus Dormiibacterota bacterium; assembly: GCA_003169845.1. Lineage (GTDB taxonomy): Bacteria > Chloroflexota > Dormibacteria > Dormibacterales > Dormibacteraceae > Palsa-870. Next base: position 361,723 of record PNAG01000011.1, read on the forward strand.
CCGAGCAGAACTGGACCGAAGGCGTGGCCAGCGACACCGTCGCCGTGACCGTCGCGTCCGGCTTGACGAGCTGCAGGGTGCCGGCGGAAAGGATCAGACCGTATGTCCCTGTGAGCGCCACTGCACTTGGCGAGGCGGAGGCCGCGACCGAAGCGGTCGGCGAAGCGGAAGCGGTGGCGGCCGGCGAGTGAGAACTGGACGACCCGCCCCCGCACGAGAGCACCAGCAGAGCAGTGGACAGGAGAATCGCGCCGCGGCGCATAAGGCGCAACTCTAAGGCCGCGTGGGCTTTACGAGGCTTCTTTCTTTACGCCCTTGGGCCCGGGGCAGGCCGGATAGTCCGAGCAAGACTTGAACATTCCGTACCGTCCACGGCGCTCGACCAGCGGCTTGCCGCAGATCGGGCAGGGCTCATCCAGGAGCTTCGGTCCCTGGCCCGGCTTGCCGTCCTTGCCGATGTTGGCGCGGTACTTGCACTCGGGGTAACGGGAGCACGCGACGAAGGGCCCGTACCTGCCGGTCCTTTCCACGAGTTGCCCCTCCTCGCACTGCGGGCACTTCTCCCCCGTCGGCTTGGCCTCGCTCTGCGCCGCATCGCGCTTGATGTACTTGCAGTCCGGGTATCCCGAGCAGCCGATGAACTCGCCATACCTGCCGGTGCGCAGCTGCAGCGGCTTGCCGCAGGTCGGGCACATCTCCTCCAGCAGCTTCGGCTGCGGCGCCTCGCCCTCGGGCGTCAGCGCCCGGCGGAACTTGCACTTTGGGTATCGCGAACAGCCCATGAAGGGTCCGTACCGGCTCGCCTTGCGGACGAGGTGTCCCTCGTTGCACAGCGGGCAGACCTCGTCGGTGTCGGCCGGCGTGGCCTCCTCCGCGGCGGTGAGCATCTGCTGCAGCGGGCCGTAAAAGTCGCTGACGACGGGCACCCATTCCTCGCTGCCCTTTTCGACCTCGTCGAGCCGCTTTTCGAGCGTTGCGGTGTAGCCGTCGTCCGAGATGCTCTTGAAGTGGTCGACCATGATGGTGTTCACCGCCTCACCGATGGGAGTCGGGTGCAGGCGTCGCTCCTTTATCTCCACATAACCGTGGTCTTTCGTGATGGTCTGAACGATTGGCGCGTAGGTGGAGGGTCGGCCGATGCCGCGCTGCTCGAGCTCGCGGATGAGCGTCGCCTCGGAGTAGCGCGGTGGCGGCTGGCTGAAGTGCTGCTCCGGCTTGATGCCGTGGTAGTCGAGGTCCTCGCCATTAGACAGCTCAGGGAGGTCGGTCTCTCCGTTCTCCTCTCGCGGCCAGACCTTGTAGAAGCCGTCGAAGGCCAGGACCGAGCCGTTGGCGCGAAAGATGTACTCGCCACCCTCGATCTCGACCTGCGTCTGGTCGTACACAGCCGGCGCCATACGGCTCGACACGAAGCGCCTCCAGATGAGGTCGTAGAGCTTGAATTGGTCGGCGCTGAGGTATTGCCGGATCGATTCGGGTGTGCGGGTGACGTCGGTGGGCCGGATCGCCTCGTGTGCGTCCTGGGCGCCTGGGCTGGCCTTGACCACCCTCGCTGCGCCAACGTACTTCTCGCCCTGCTTCTCCTTGATCCAGGCCTTGACCCGGGTATCGGCTTCGTCGGAGATCCGTGTCGAGTCCGTGCGCATGTATGTGATCAAACCAGTCGATCCATCACTGATCTCGACGCCTTCGTACAACTGCTGGGCGATGCGCATTGTGTTGCTGGGCCGGAAACGGAGGCGGCTCGATGCGTCTTGTTGAAGGGTGGAGGTGATGTAGGGAGGATTCGAGCTTTTGGTCCGGCGCTTCTTGTCCACGCCCAGGACCCGGTATGTCGCGCCTTCGAGCGCGTGAAGGATCACGTCGGCCTCGGCCTGTGTCTTGACCTCAATCTTGGGCTCAGCGTCAGCACTTCCAGCCACGTTTCTTGGGCGGTTGAGGCGGGCCAGGAATCGACGCTCGTCGGCGAGCTTCGAGAGTTCTGCATCGATCGTCCACGACTCGACCGGGACGAACTTGCGGATCTCCTCCTCGCGGTCGACCACGAGCCGCAGGGCGACCGAAGAGACGCGCCCGGCGCCGATTCCCTTCTGCACCTTCGCCCACAAGAACGGGCTCAGCCGGAAGCCGACCAGCCGGTCGACCACGCGGCGCGCCTGTTGTGCATTGACCAGGCGCATGTCGATTTCCCGCGGAGACTCCAGCGCCTTGCGAACAGCCTCTGAGGTGATCTCGTGGAACTCGATGCGCTTCGGCGACCGCAGGTTGAGCACCTCGGACAAATGCCAGGCGATCGCCTCGCCCTCGCGATCCGGGTCGGAGGCCAGGATGACGCCGCTCCCGTCCTTCTTGACCGCCGATCGCAGCTCGTTGATCGTCTTCCGGCGGCTCTCGACCACCTCGTAGTGCGGCTTGAAGCCGGCCTCGACGTCCACCCCCATCTGCTTTCCGGGCAGGTCGCGGACGTGGCCCATCGAGGCGAGGACATCGAAACGGTCACCTAAAAACCGCTTCAAAGTCTTCGCCTTGGCCGGCGACTCGACGATGATCAGCCCTTCTGACACAGCACCTTCTTTATTCCCAATTCAGGCCGTTTCTTCCCTCAGCCTGCTTCTGGGCGGCGAATCCTACGCTGGTTTCTTGCCCTTGCGCAATGCCCGAACGTATCCGTCGTGGTGACGGCGCACAGCGCCGTCGAGCTCGAGCGCCGTCAGCCGGCCAAGCACCTCGGCGACCGGGAGCTGCAGTTTGCGGGAGATCTCGGCGGCGCTCATAGCCAGCACGTCCGAGAGGTGGGAAACGATGCCGTCACGGCCTGGAAGGGCGGCGACGCCCAGTCGCTGGGGCGCCGAAAGCGGGTCATCCAGGACCTCCTGGGTCGCCCCCAAAGCGGCCAGCACGTCGCGAGCGTTCTGCACCAGGGCAGCCCCGTCGCGGATCAACCCATGCGTGCCCACCGATAAAGGCGAGAACACGCTGCCGGGCACGGCCATCACCTCTTTATGGAGGTCGAGCGCGGCGTCGGCGGTGATCAGGGCTCCCGAACCCTGGGCGGCCTCAACCACGACCACCACGTCCGACAGGGCGGCCATCGTCCAGTTGCGCGCTGGAAAGTTGTGCCGCCGAGGCGTGGTGCCGTCGGGGAACTGGCTCACCAGCGCGCCGCCCCCGGCGAGGATCTCTTCCGCCAGCTGTGCGTGGGAAGCGGGATAGACGACGTCCACCCCCGTGCCCATGACGGCGACGGTGACTCCGCCACCGAGCAGCGCGCCTCGATGCGCCGCGGCATCGATGCCGAGAGCCAGGCCGCTGATGACGATCACACCGGCTCGGGCGAGGTCCGCGCCGAGCTGCTCGGCGACCGCTTCGCCGTAGGGCGATGGGCGGCGCGATCCCACGATGGCGGCTCGCGGGCCTTCGGGCGGTGGCCAGCGCCCGCGGGTTCGGAGGCCGGCTTCCTCAGGCCGCGACATCTTGAAGCCGGTAGCCGAGCGCCTCGAGGATGTGCTGCTCTCCGATCTGCTCCGAGCCGTCGAGGTCTGCCGACGTCCGCGCCACCCTCCATGCGCGATGGAACCCGCGAGCAGTCAATCCTCTCTGCTCGGCCCAGCGCTCGAGCGTCCGCCGCGAGGCGGGTTCCAGCCCGGCGAGCTTGCGCAGGCGCGCGGGCTTCAGCTGGGCGTTGAGGCAGTCCTGGCGGTCGAGCTGACGCCGGCGGGCCGCCACGACGCGTTCGCGCACGGCAGATGAACCCTCGCCCGTGGGCTCCGAGGCCAGCGTTTCGAGCTTGACCCGCCGGACCGCGACCTTCAGGTCGATCCGGTCCAGCAGCGGGCCGGAAAGCCGGCGTTGGTAGGAGTCGATGCCACCCGGCGTGCAGCGGCAGCTGCGGATCGGGTCTCCGGCCCAGCCACACGGGCACGGGTTGGTTGCGGCGACGAGGGTGAACCTGGCGGGATACGACACAGATCCAGCGGACCTCGTGATGGTGACCCGCCCGCTCTCGAGGGGTTGGCGCAGCGCCTGGAGGACCGGCGACTGGAACTCAGCTAGCTCGTCGAGAAACAGGACGCCGTGATGGGCCCTGCTGATCTCGCCCGGCTGCGCAAGCCCGGTACCCCCACCGATCAAACCGGCCATGGAGACTCCGTGATGCGGCGCGCGAAACGGGCGCGTCCAGTCCAGCGGGCTGTGGCCGGGCAGCTCGCCGAGCAGGCTCCTGACCTGCGCCACCTCGAGGGCCTCCTCGAGCTCGAGGGACGGAAGGATGCCCGGCAGGCAGCGTGCGAGCATCGTCTTTCCGGCGCCCGGCGGCCCGCTCAAGAGCAGATGGTGGCCGCCCGCCGCCGCGATCTCCAGCGCTCGTCTGCCCTCCTCCTGCCCGTGAACCTCGGCGAGGTCGTGCTCCGTCGCCGGCGGCTCGGCGGCTGCAGAGGCCCCGCCGTGCGAGAAGGGCTGGATCTGCGTCACGCCGAGCAGATGGTCGACCACCGCCTTGAGGTTGGCGCAAGGGATGACGGCCAGGCACTCGACCAGCGCCGCCTCCGCCGCATCGGCTTCGGGGACGAAGACGCGCTCGTATCCGAGCCTGCGCAATCCCAGCGCGGCCACGAGCACCCCGTCGACGTGGCGGACGGCGCCGTCGAGAGCGAGCTCGCCCAAGAACGCCGTGTGCGGCGGTGGCTTCTTGCCGGCACGGGCCAGCGCGATGGCGACGGCGATCGGCAGGTCCAGGCGGCTTCCTTCCTTGCGCAGCTCGGCCGGCGCCAGGTTGACGGTCAGGCGCTGACCGGGAAACTCCAGCCCGCTGTTCTTGATCGCGGAGCGCACTCGTTCGCGCGCCTCCTTGACCGACGTGGCGGCCAGGCCGACCAGGAGGAACTTCGTGTCCCCATGGCCGATGTCCGCCTGGACCTCGACGCCGCGTACGTCAAAGCCGGCGAGGGTGCAGGAGTCGACGGCGCCAAGCACCGGTCGAGGCTACTGACCGGGAGGATGGATTTCAGCCCAGCCTGTTAAGACTCCAGGAAGTCCGCCACCTCGCCATGGAATGTTTGGGGCTGCTCGACGTAGACCATGTGACCCGCGTCGCCGACGATCAGGTGGCGGGACACGCGAATCGCGGCGCTCATCTCAGCGCCGCACTGCGGACCGCAGATGAAGTCCTCGTCTCCATTGATCACCAACGTCGGGGCTGTGATGTTGGGAAGGCTGCCGCGCAGGTCGAACGTGGAGAAGATCTCCTCGTTGAAAAGCCGCAGCGTGTCAGCGTTGAGTTTGTCGGACCTGATGGTGTCCACGTAGCCGGCCTCCACCGGTCCGTAGTGCGCGAAATAGAACGGCATCTCACGAAAGACGAGCTGGGCAAGCTCCTGATCGGTGCGGAACTTTCCGTCCTGCTCCTCTTCCAGGGCAGCGGCGGCATCCGGGTACCAGGGCTGGCCCGACCTCTTGTCCATGCCGGCCTTCATCGCTGCGTCCTGCTCCGGTCCGAACCGCGCAAGGGTTGATGCCAGCACCAGCCTGCTCACCCGACCTGGATGTTTTGCAGCGTATGCCTGCGCCACCATGCCGCCATGGGAAAAGCCCATCAGAAGCATCCGCTCGAGACCCAGGTGGTCGCGCAGCTCCTCGAGGTCCGAGACGTAGTCGTCGATCTGGTAGGCGCGAGGGTCTGAAGGGCGGTCGGATCCGCCGGTGCCTCGCGGATTGAGCATGATCAGGGTGAACCGCTCCCACAGCCCGGCGAGGTCACCAAACTCGGCGGAGGAGAAGCCCGGCCCTCCCGGATGGCAGACCAGCACAGGCCCGGTGCCGAGCTTCTTGTAGGTGAGCTTTCTACCGTCCGAGGTGTTGAATTTCACGTCCGCGTCCCCCCACCCGGCGCCATGCGCCGACCTCCCCCTGACGGGGGAGGTGAAAGGAATTTCATGTGAGACCTGGTTCCGGGGTCCACCGAGCGCCGGCCTCCAGGTAGCCCGCCGGTTGCTCCGGTTCGTGGCTCAAGACCAGCAGCCAGCGGTGCTTCTCCGCCTCATCGAACAGCCGGGCCTTCTGCTCGAAGACGCGCAGTGGCTCGAGGTCGGCGGCCATGTTCCAGGGCACCTTGAGGTGCGGCGCCTGAGGCACGAGGTCGCCCGTGACCGCGCATGCCAGCTCGCCCGAGCGCAACACCAGCACCTGGCTCCCGGGCGTATGGCCGCCGACGTGGCGAACGTGCACGCCGGGCATCACCTCGGCGTCTCCGTCCAGGAACTCCACCAGCTTGTTGCCGTCATCGAGCGGCGTGAAGTCGTCGTGGATGTAGCCGGACTGGCTGCGGACGTCCGGATGGAGCGCGAAATCCCACTCCGTGCGCTGGATGAAGTGGCACGCGTTCTTGAATGTCAGCTCCAGCCCGCCCCGTTCATCGCGGCGCGTGAGCCCCCCGGCATGGTCCCAGTGGAGATGCGTTGTGATCACCGCATCGACCTCGTCGGGCCGGATGCCCAGGCGCTGGAGTGAATGGAGCAACCCCTCGGGCTCCCGCAGCGCAATCTGCTGGGCTCGCTTCTCGCTGAGCTTCGTGCCGATGCCCGTCTCGCAGACGATGACGCGGCCGTTGATGCGTGCGATGAGGCATACGCACGCGCACTCGATCATGTTGTTCTCGTCGGCGGGCTTCTGCTTTTGCCACAGCACCTTCGGCACCACGCCGAACATCAGTCCCCCGTCTGCCTTCCAGCGACCTGAGATCAGTAGGTGAAGCTCGAAGTCGCCCAGCTGCATGCGGCTACTATGCTGCGCGAAATGGCGGTCTCGGCGATACGGACGTCGAAACTCTCGAAGGATTACGGCGCCGGGTGCGGGCTCTTCGAGCTTGATCTTGACGTGTCGCCCCAGGAAGTTTTCGGCTACCTCGGACCGAACGGCGCGGGCAAGACGACGACGATCCGCCTGCTCATGGACATGATCCGGCCCACCGCGGGCACCGCCTACGTCTTCGGCCTTGACTGCCGGCGCGACTCGGTGGCGGTCAAGCGCCGGGTCGGATATCTGCCCGGCGAGCTGCCGCAGTTCGGCAGCCTGCGCGGCCGCGAGGTGGTCGCGTACCTGGGCGGCATGCGCGGCGGCGTCGATTCGAAGGCGGTGCGTGCGCTGGCCGACCGATTCGACCTCGACCTCAGCCGCCGCTTCCGCGAGTACTCGAGCGGCAACAAGAAGAAGCTCGGGATCCTGCTCGCCTTCATGCACAGGCCGGACCTGCTGATCCTCGACGAGCCGACGGGCGGCCTCGACCCACTGAACCAGCAGGAGTTCTACCACCTGCTGCACGAAACGCGCGATGGCGGCGCCACCGTCTTCCTTTCTTCTCACATCCTGTCGGAGGTCGAGCACGTCTGCGACCGGGTCGGGATTCTGCGCGCCGGCAGGCTCGTCCGCGTGGCGAAGCTGGACGAGCTCCGCGCCGCGGGCGAATCCAGCCTGGAGGAGATCTTCCTCAGCTACTACAGCGAGACAGATCCAACCCGCAAAGCCCTCCCGGAATGACCGCGATCGTCCTTGGGCTGCGCCTCGGCCGTTGGGGCGTCATCGGGTTTTCCGTCATCGCATTTGCATCGAGCTTCATCCAGGCGGTTGCGTTCTACCAGCTCGCCGGCCATACGCCGGCGCAGCGGGCCGTGTTCGCGCAGACGATGTCGCAGCTGGCTTCGCAGCTCACGATCATCCTGCCTCCACCGACCCGCCTCGACACGGTCGGCGGATACGTGCAGTGGCGGTCCTTTGGAGGGCTGGCGATTTTGTTCGCCGTCTGGGCTCTCGTATCGGCGAGCGGCGCCGCACGCGGTGACGAGGAGCGCGGTCTCGTCGCGGCGGTGCTGGCTGCGGGTGTCACGCGTTTCGGGTGGCTGGCTTCACGCATCATCGGCTTCGCGGCCGCTTGCTTCATCGCCGCTCTGGGGGGTGGACTCGGCCTGGTGGCCGGCGCCGCCACAGGAGGCGAGTCGGTTGACTTCCGTCCTGTCGTCGAAGCCGGCGTGGCGCTGGCGGCGCTTGGGCTCAGCTGCTACTCGTTGACGGTCCTGATCGCGCAGCTCACCACCGCCCGGATCGCGACCGCCGCTGCGGGCATAGTCCTGATTGCCCTGTTCCTGGCGAACACGTTGAGCCGGACCTTCACGTGGCTGGCCTCGTGGAGGTGGCTCTCGCCATTTCACTACTACGAGCTCAACCAGCCGCTCGCGCCTGGCGGTGCTTTTGACCTTCGGGCGACCATCACGATGTTCGCGATCGCGGTGGCGGCGGCTGCAGCAGCCGTGGTCGCCTTCGAGTCTCGCGACCTTGGTTCAGCGCCCTTCCGCCTGCCGTCGCAACCTCACCGGGTCAGCTACGAGCCGTCGAGCTCGCCTCTGTGGCGAATCGCCGTCGTTCGCGGCCTGAACGAGCGGAAGGTTGGGCTTGTCATGTGGACGCTCGGCCTCGCCGCGGTCGGCGCCCTGTTCGTATCTCTGACCAAGGCCGTGATCCAACCGCTGCTGTCGATTCCCACCCTCACCCACTTCTTCGGCGGCTTCGTCGGCGGCCAGCTGTACACGTCCTTTCTCGGTTACTTCTGGCTCAGCTTTGCGCAGCTACTCTTTGCCGGCTTCGCGATCGCACAGGTGGCTCGCTGGTCCGCTGAGGACACGGACGGACGACTCGAGATGATCCTCAGCACCCCGCTCTCGCGTGCCGCCGTCGTGGTTGAGCGAGCCCTCGTGCTCACGCTCGGAGCCGCCCTGGTCGCCGCCGTCAGCGGCGTCGCGGTGGCCGCAGCCGCGCATTACCAGGCCATGAACGTGAGCGCTGAACCCCTGGCCGAGGCGACCGGGCTCCTGGTTCCGTTCGCTCTGGTTTTCGCCGCCGCCGGCTCGGTACTGGCAGCATGGAATCCCCGGGCCGCGGTCGGCCTGCTCGGAGCGTTGGCGTTCGCCAGCTACCTGGACGACGAGCTCGGGCCTCTTTTCAAGTGGCCGGTGTGGGTCCAGGACCTCTCCGCCTTCAAGCTCTTCGGCATGCCGCTGTCGAGCGGAATCGACCGCGGCGGGCTCGCGATCATGGTGGCGATCATCCTCGTCGGGTTCGGAGCGTCGATACTTGTCATGGAGCGCCGAGACGTCGGCGCGTAATTGCGCCGTCCCGCCTTGATTTCAATAGAAGCCCACGAAAGGTAGCCAACCCAGGGAAAGGGAGGTAAACTGCGTCGCCATGCCGAGATCGATGTGGAAAGGCGTCGTCTCGTTCGGGATGGTCTCGATTCCGATCCGCCTCTACAACGCGACGGAGTCCACCTCCAAGGTCTCGTTCCGGCAGCTCTGCCCTGATCACAAGTCCCCGATCTCGTACAAGCGCTGGTGCTCCGAGGGAGACCACGAGGTCAACTACGGCGAGATCCTGAAGGGCTACGAGGTCGGCAAGGACCGCTACGTGATCATCGACGAGAAGGACCTGGACAACCTCCCGCTCGCGACCGCCCACTCGATCGACATCGAGGAGTTCGTCCCCATCGACGACGTGGAGCCCGGCCTGTACTTCAAGAACGCGTACTTCATGGAGCCGGAGGAGCTTGGCAAGAAGCCGTACCAGCTTTTGCGCAAGGCGCTCGAGGCGACCGGCCGCATGGCGATCGCCAAGATCGCGCTGCGCGACCGCGAGCACCTGGCGGCCCTCCACCCGAACGGCCACGGGATCCTGATGAACACGCTGAACTGGCCCGACGAGATCCGCTCGACCGAAGGCCTCAAGGGTCTCGAGGGCGAGGTGAAGATCAACCCGAAGGAGCTCGAGATGGCGAAGGCCTTGATCGAGAGCCTGGCCGAGTCATTCGACCCGAGCCGCTTCAAGGACGAGTACAAGGAAGCGGTGATGAAGGTCGTGCAGGCGAAGATCGACGGCGAGGTCATCGAGGCCCCCGCGGCGCCGCAGACCGCGAAGGTCATGGACCTGATGGAAGCGCTTCGTGCCTCTGTCGAGGCCGCGAAGAAAGCGCGCGCCACGCAGAAGCGCGCGCCGGCCAAGCCGGAAAAGGCGCGCCGGAAAGCTTCGTAGCCCAGTCGCTACTCTGATTCCGAGTGCAGGAATCGGATCAGCTTCAGATCGACCTCGAGAATTTTCCCGGTGAGATGCGGCCAATGCAGGCCGCCTCGGCCGAGGCGCCGTTCAGCTCGCCCGACTACCTGTTCGAGGTGAAGTGGGATGGGCTGCGCTGCATTGTCTTTCGCGACGTCGACGGGCGCGTTCGCCTCCAGGACCGCGGGCTCAACGACATCACCGCGGACCTGCCCGAGGTGGTGGCCGCGGCCAAGCGCATCCCGCCCGGGAGCGTCATCGACGGCGAGCTCGTGGCGACCGACAACGAAGGTCGACCCGACTATCCGCGCCTGCGCGAGCGGTTGGCGGGCGGCGCCGCGTTGAAGGACAAGATCCCCACCGCATACCTCGCCTTCGACGCGCTTTACCTCGAGGAGAAGCCTCTTGTCAGGCAGCCGGTAATCCGGCGGCGCGCGCGGTTGAGCAAGGCGGTGGAGGCGGGCGGCCACATTTTCGTGCCGGATCACATCGACGAGGACGGGGTCGAGCTGTTCGAAGCCTGCCTGGAGCGCGGGCTGGAAGGCGTGGTCGCCAAGCACAAGCTGAGCCCTTACGTACCCGGCCAGCGAAGCCCGTTCTGGCTCAAGGTCAAGGCGGTCAAGTCCGATGATTTCGTGGTCATCGGCTGGATGGGAGAAAAGCCGTTCGACGCGCTGGTCGTCGGTTATCACGAGGACGAGCGGCTGCTGCCGTGCGGTACGGTCGGTGGCGGCTATGACGACGCCGCCACTCACGCGATCACCGAAGCGCTTGCGGAGCTCGCGACAGAGGAGTCGCCTCTCGACCCTCCGCCGATCATGGTCAAGCCGGTCCACTGGGTGCGACCGGTGCTCGTCGTGAGCGTGCGCTACTCGGAATGGTCGCCCGACGGCACGCTTCGCTTCCCGATCTTCAACGGACTCCGCCCGGAGGTGCACCCCGCGGAGGCGATCCGGCACCGGCCGCGAGTGGTCATTTCCGGGCACGTGAAGCCGGGTTCCCTCGCCTATGACCTGACCAGGTTCCCGTTCTGATGGAGCAGGTGACTGAGCCCGTCCAGCCCGTGTTGGAGCAGGCGACTGAGCCCGTCCAGCCCGTAATGGAGCCGGCGACTGAGCAGGTCCAGCCCGTAATGGAGCCGGCGACTGAGCAGGTCCAGCCCGTGATGGAGCCGGGTTTCGACGTCGTGACCGGCGCTTTCAGCTTCACGGGTCGCGCCATCGCCCTCCGCCTGCTCTCGGAGGGACGGCGCGTTCGCACCCTGACCAACCATCCCAATCGACCGGGAAGCGAAGAGGTCAAGGTCGACGTGGCGCCGCTCCAATTCGCGGATCGTGCCGCGCTCGTCGAAAGCCTGCGCGGCGCAGACGTCCTCTACAACACGTACTGGGTGCGCTTCCGTCACGGCAAGCTGAGCTTCGGCGACGCCATCGCCAACACCAGGATGCTCGCCGGTGCAGCCGCGGAGGCCGGCGTGCGCAAGATCGTGCACATCTCCGTCAGCAACCCTTCCGCCGATTCCCACCTCGACTACTACGCGGGCAAGGCGCGGACCGAGGAGATCATCCGGTCCTCAGGGCTGCGGTGGGCGATCGTCAGGCCGACCCTCGTGTTCGGATCGGGCGACATCTTGCTCAACAACATCGCCTGGCTCCTGAGACGCATGCCCATCTTCGCCATCCCCGGACTCGGCGCGTATCGCGTGCAGCCCGTGGCCATCGAGGACGTGGCCGAGATTGCGACCTGGGCCTCGCAGCAGACCGACGACATGACCGTCGACGCGGCGGGGCCTGACATCGTCACCTACTCAGAGCTGGCCGAGGGAATCGCCATCGCCGTGGGCCGGCGCCCGCGATTCGTCTACATGCCGCCGCGGCTGACGCTCCTGGCGGGCGACATCGTCTCGGCGTTCGTGCACGACATCATCCTCACCCGCCAGGAGCTGCAAGGACTGATGGAGGAGCTCCTCGTCTCGCACGAGAAGCCGCGCGGAGCACGACGGCTCGACAACTGGCTGCTAACGAATGCGGACAGCCTCGGCCGCACCTACGCGTCGGAGCTCGACCGGCACTGGAGATGAGCTAGGCACTGGTACCCTGCCGCTGATGGTGTCCCCCGCGCCGGCCGGTCCAATCGCGGTCGAGGCCCAGCACCTCGTCAAGCGCTACGGCGTGGTGAGGGCGGTCGACGGAGTGAGCTTCCAGGTCCGTCGCGGCGAGATCGTCGGCTTTCTCGGCGCCAACGGGGCCGGAAAGACAACCACGCTGCGCATGCTCTGCGGCCTGCTCACGCCGACGTCGGGAAAGGCTCTCATCGACGGGTTCGACATCTTCGCGCAGCCACTTCAGGCCAAGGCACGCCTCGGCTACCTGGACGAAGAGCCGTTCGTGCACCCTCACCTGACGGGCCGCGAGTTCCTCAACTACATCGCGGATCTCTACCGGATGCCGCGCGGCCCCGAGCGCCAGCAGCGCATGGAGCGCCTGCTGGGACTGTTCGAGCTCGCGGATCGCAACGGCGAGCTGATCGGCGCTTACAGCCACGGCATGAAGCAGAAGATCGGGCTCGCGTCGCTTCTGATTCGCGAGCCATCCGTGCTGCTGCTGGACGAACCGACCAACGGCCTCGACCCTCGATCCGCCCGACTCGTCAAGGACCTCCTCGAAGAGCTGGCCGCGCTCGGCACCACGGTGCTGCTGTCGACACACATCCTGGAGGTCGCGCAGGCGCTCTGCAAGCGCGTGGCGATCATCGACCGTGGGCACATCGTCGCGACCGGCACGATCGAAGAGCTTCGCGCCCAGGCAGGCTCTGAGCAGGCAAGCCTCGAAGACCTGTTCCTGAAGCTGACCGCCGGGCCTGAATCCAGGGAGCTGATCGAGCGCCTGCTCGCACCGAAGCCGTGAGCGAGTCCTCAGTACCGATCATCCTCAGAGCGGAGCTCCTGGCGCTTCGCCATCGCACCCTTAAACGCGGCACTCCACGCCTGGTGCTGCTCGCCGTCTTCCTGCTGGCGGCGGCCGTGTTCATCGGCGGCGGGGCCTTCACCGTGGGCGCTACGGCGGGCCACTTCCTGCCGATCGCCCGCGACTCGATACTGGCGGGGGGATTCACCGCGCTCTCCGTCCTGATGCTGGTGGTCGGCTTTCCCACCGTGATCGCAACCTTCTTTGTTGGGCGCGAGCTGCTTCAGCTGGTCCTGGCGCCGATCCGGCCGCTCGACATCTTCCTGGCGAGGCTATTGCTCGCCATGAGCGCGAACCTCCTGATCAGCTCCATCCTCCTGATGGCGACTCTCGGCGTAGGCGTCGGTTCAGGCGCTCCACTCGTGTTCTTTCCCCTTACCGTGTTTCTGATCTTCGTCCAGGTGCTGGTGGTGACCTCCCTCCAGGCGATCCTGATGTCGATCGTGCTCCAGTGGGTTCCCGCCCGGATTGCCCGCGACGTGGCCGCGGCCGTCGCAGGCCTGGCGGGCGCCGGCTTCTACCTCGCCTGGAACATCAGCCTGAGGCAGTCGTTCTCCCCGCGCAGCCACCCGGACCTGGCCAATCTGAACTCGCTGATCCAGCGCGTCGACTGGCTGCCTTCGGCGTGGCCCGGCCACGCGTTGAGCGCATTGATCGCGGGCAACGCCGCCGAAGCCGCGATCTGGGTGGCATTCTGTCTCGGTCTGGCGGCCCTGGTGCTCGCGGCGGCGGAGATCCTGTATCGACGCACGCTCATGACAGGTCTCGGCGTGTTCGGCGGCCCGCAGCCGGTCTGGCGGCGCAGCCCTGGAAAGCAGGCTCTGGCGGTCGCGAAGGCCGGCGCCGGATCGCCGCTTCGCGCGATCGCTTTGAAGGATTGGCTCAGCTACCGCCGCGACATCCGCCGGCTCGCCAGGGTGCTGCCCGCCTTCCTCTTCCCCATCGGCTACGCCTTTGCGTTCCTGCGGCCGTCCCGAAGCTCGCTCAGTTTCTGGACCGCGGTTTTCCTGGTCGGTTTCATCTCGATGTTCATGTCCACCGCCCTCGCGACCCCCTCGATTCCAAGCGAACGGCGCGGCTTTCAGCTGCTCCGCATGGCGCCTATGACCATGTGGCAGGTGATTCGCGCCAAGGTGGCGCTGACGCTCCCGCCGGTGCTGGTGCTCACCCTTATCTTCGGCATCGTGGTCGCCGCCGTCAGCGGCAGCAGCCTCGCGGAGTCTGTCGAGCTGGCCGTCCTCGTGGTCTGGCTCGGCGTCGGGTTTGTCTCGATCGGAGTGTCGTCGGGCGGCATCGACCCTCGCTTCGATGCCTCGGACGACCGCCGGGCGGTAGGGATTGTCGGAACGCTCACGGGCCTGGGTGGCGCGCTTGGGTTCGGCCTGCTGAGCGTGGGGTCATTTGCTCTGTTCGTTTTCGGCTACGGGGTCGGCGCGGGCACCACACACCTGGGACCGATCCCAGCCACCCCGACCATCGGGGCCCTCATGTGGTCGGTCGGGCTGATCCTGGCGGTCGGGGCGGCAGCGATCGTGGTCGGCCTGGTGTGGTTCGCGAACTCCCGCCTACGAGCCTGGGAGGGGGCAATCGCGTCGGTCTGAAGATGGCGCCGAGATGCAATCTCAGCTGCCAAGAGTCGTGCCCAGGGAACTTCGCTTTTGGCTAAGGCTCAATCTGTAGAAGGATCAGGTGATGAGGACGCCCCGTTTCAAGTGGAATGAATGCGCTGTTCTCAACAGCTGCAAAGCCAAATCGCTCATAGAAAGGCACTGCGTTGTCGCGGGCGGACGCCCATAGCAGCCTTACGCCAGAAGACCGTAGTCGTCGCAGCGCTTCCGTAAGCACTGCTGAGCCAAGGCCTTGGTGTTGGACCGAGGGCTCAACCGCCATGAACTGCAGCAAAACTGCGCCAGGGACATCAGGCCGGACTGGGCACGTCTCCCGATAGAAGCTCGAAATTGCAACGACGCGACCCGCGGGATCTACAGCGCCCAGATGCCATGAGTCGCCGGCATCGTCGAGCTCGTAATGCATGGTGGGCAGGTCGGTGCGCCCATCGGCGGAGACGGCTCGCCGGAGCGCATGAGTCTCTTCCGCCGCGAGTTCTCGGATCTCGAACATCAGCCCTGCCTTCGAATGGTCCCAAGACTAGTCGAACTGCTACAGGCGTCCCGGCGGCTTTGGAGATCAGTCGAAGGGGTCCTCGATCAGCTCGGAGGTGAATCCTCCTTTGGGGTTCACGGTCAGGCCGACCACCGCGTAGCGGATCGGCCCCCGCCAGCCGGCCAGGGCGCGATACTCGGCCGCGGCCGCAATCAGCGCCCGACGCTTACGTGTCCCCACGGCCTCCAGAGGCGTGCCGAAGGCATCGCTGGTCCGCGTCTTGACCTCGACCACTACCAGCTCCTTGCCGCGGCGGCACACGAGGTCGAGCTCGCCGCGCCGGGCCAGGAACCCTGCGCCGACGACCTCGTAGCCTCGTTTTCGCAGCAGGTCGGCGGCGGCTTTCTCCCCCGCCTTTCCCAGCTCTAGCCGAGCAGAGCGGATTCGCGAAACGGTGCCCATGACGTCCGGTGGATCGGGCTCGGGCCCAGGCGGCGGATCGCGGCGCGATGCGCCGGTGTGGCGTAGCCCTTGTGGTCGGCGAACCCGTACCCCGGGTATAAGCGGTCGTACTCGACCATCGCGTGGTCACGGGCCACCTTGGCCACGATGCTCGCCGCCATGATCGAGGCGCAGGTCCGGTCGCCGCGTACGACCGCCATCTGTGGGAGCGGCGCTTCAGGCACGTCCCACGCGTCGACGAGCAGGTACTCGGCCGAGATCTGGAGCCCGGCGACCGCACCGGCTGTCGCGAGGTGCCGCGCGCGGATCAGGCCCAGGCTGTCTACCTGCGCGTGGTCGACGGCGCAGACGGAGAACGCCAGCGCCTTGCGCCGGATCAACCTATCGAGGCGCTCGCGCTCAGCCGCCGTCAGCAGCTTCGAGTCGTCCAGGCCAGGGATGCGGACGCCGATCGGCAGCACCACCGCACCGCCGACCACCGGGCCGGCGAGCGGCCCCATGCCAACCTCGTCGACCCCGGCAACGACCTGGTAGCCCATCGAGCTGGCCATGCGCTCATAGCGCCAGAGCATCGGTCTCACTGCATCGAGACTAGCGAGCGCCGGCCGTGGGTGCCAGCGTCTTTACACCCTCATTCCGTAGGCTGGCTGGTCTCCTCCGCTGCTCCGGCGGCTTCCTCCTGCGGTTCGTCTTCTCTGACCAGGCGCCTTCGCTCTCGGATGCGGGCTTCCTTGCCCACCTTGCCTCGCAGGTAGTACAGCCGGCCCTGGCGCACGTCGCCGTGTCGCAGTACGTCGATCTTGTCGATGCGCGGCGAGTGGATCATGAAAGTGCGCTCGACGCCGACTCCGTGCGTCACGCGCCGCACCGTGAAGTTCTGGCGCAGCCCGCCGCCGGTCACGCGGATCACCGTGCCCTCGAACACCTGGATGCGCTCGCGCGTCCCTTCGACGACCTTGGCGTGCACGCGCACCGTGTCACCCGCACGAAGGGCGGGCACCTTGTCCTTCTGCTGCTCCTTCTCGAGCTGCTGGATCACGTTCATGTCGTCTTCAACTCCTTGGTATGTGAAACAGGTCTTTGGCTTGCTTGCTGGCGGCGCCACTGGCGGATGCGAGCGTGGTCGCCGGATAGGAGCACCTCGGGGACGCTCATGCCCCGGTACTCGGCCGGCCGCGTGAACTGCGGCCACCCGAATGGTTCGGTGGAAAAGCTGTCTTGCGTCAACGACTCGGGATCGCCCACGACGCCGGGTACGAGCCGCGCGACGGCGTCGACCAGCACCATCGCCGGGATCTCGCCGCCGCTCACGACATAATCGCCGATCGAGATCTCGCGCGCATCCAGCGCCGTCCGGACCCGATCGTCGATGCCCTCGTACCTGCCGCACACGATGATCAGACCAGGCTCCGCGGCCAGTCTCTCGGCGAGCCGCTGGTCGAGGCGCTCGCCCCATGGCTCCATGAGCACCACTGGGCCCGGGTTGTGGGCACGGATCGATTCGACGGCCTCGATCACAGGCTCCGGCTTGAGGACCATGCCCGGACCGCCGCCGAACGGCATGTCGTCCACCTGCCGGTGACGGTCGTGCGTGTGGTCTCTGAGGTCGTGGGCGTGCAGCTCGATCAGGCCCTTCTCGATGGCGCGTCCGACCACCCCCTGGTCGAAGACCGGGGCGAACATCGCCGGGAAGATGGTGACGACGTCGAATCTCATTTTGTTCTAGTCCTGCGCATCCTCGACGCTGACCAGCCAGTCGGCGACGACGACCCTGCCGTGGTCGACGTCGACCTGCACCACCGCGTCCTTCGTGGCCGGGATGAGGTGCTCCACAGTTCCATCGCGGCTCACCCACACATCGTTGGCGGGTCGCTCCAGGATCTCGGCGATCGTGCCGAGCGGCCGGCCCGAGCTCGTCAGGACCGCCAGCCCCACGACCTGGTGGTGGTAGAAGCGGCCCTCGGCGAGTGGGCGGGCCTCCGTCTCGGGAATCTCGAGATAGCGACCGCGAAACAGCTCGGCCACCGTCCGGTTGTCTATCCCGCGAAACTTCACCACGACGCCCGGCTGCCCAGGGCGGCTCCACTCGACCTCGCGCTCCGCGCCATCAAGCAAAACTTTCGCGCCAGGACTGAACCGATCCTCGAAATCTGTCAAGGGAAATACCTTGACAGCCCCGGCCGTGCCGTAGGCGACCTTGACCTGGCCGACGCGGATCATTCGCGGGCACCGCCGTTTCGTGGCCCTCGCGATCGAGGCTCGTGCTGTGTGAGCGGTGCGTTGGCGAGATCGACGAAGACCCGCTTGCGGTCCTTGAGGGACGCCACCCGAACGAGCGTGCGGATGGCCTCGATGTTCCGGCCGGCCTTGCCGATGAAGCGCCCAACGTCACCGTCGGCGAGCTTGACCTTGATGGCCACCGTCCCGCCACCGCGCTCGAACGACTCCACGAGCACCTCTTCAGGCTTTTCGGCCAGGGACTTGGCTACGTACTCGACGAGCGCCTTGTAGTCCACACCTGGGCCCGCCGGGCCCTCCGGACGATCACGCCGGAAACCGCCGCCGCGGTTGAATCCGCCGCCGCGAAAGTCACGCCGTGCCGGTCGACTTCTCTGCGTGTCGCTCAAGGATCCCCTCCCGCTTCAACAGGCTCCGCGCCGCTTCCGTGGGCTGAGCGCCCTGCTGGAGCCAGCGCACGACTTTGTCACCATCGATCTTGATCTCCACCGGGTCCTTCATCGGATCGTAGTACCCGAGGTGCTCGATGAACCGGCCGTCGCGCGGCGCGCGCGAGTCCGCCACCACGAGGCGGTAGAAGGGGTGCTTTTTCGCCCCCATCCGCCTCAACCTGATCTTTACCAACCTGTGCCTCCTTTACCGAACAGCCGTGGAAGGCCCACGGCTTTGCCTTTGCGGTTGACCGCACCGAACTGTTTCACCAGCTTCTGCATCGTGTCGCGCGCTTTCAAAACCCGGTTGACGTCCGCGGGCTCGACCCCACTTCCGCGCGCAATCCGTTTCTTCCGCGCGCCATCGATGAGCTCGGGGTGCGAGCGCTCGCGCGGAGTCATCGACAGGATGATGGCTTCCATCTTCCTGACCTGCCGCTCCGTGTCCTGGCCGGCGAGCTGGCTTTTGAGGGCTCCGCCGCCGGGCATCATGTCGAGCACGCTTTCGAGCGAACCCATGCTGCTGACCTGCCTCATCTGAGTCAGCATGTCGTCGAAGCTCAGCTGCCCGGCGCGCATGCGCCGCTCGACCTCGACCGCCTTCTCTTTGTCGACCGATTGCTCGGCCCGCTCGATGAGAGTGAGCATGTCGCCCATGCCGAGGATCCGCGACGCCATCCGCTCGGCCTGGAAGACCTCTAGGTCCTGCGGCCTCTCGCCCGTCCCCGCGAAGCGGATGCGCTGACCCGTCGCCACTCGAAGCGAGAGGGCGGCTCCGCCACGGGCGTCGCCGTCGAGCTTGGTGAGGATCACGCCGTCGAGCCCGATCTCGCCGCCGAAGGCCTCGCCCACCTTGACCGCCTCCTGGCCGGTCATGGAGTCGGCGACGAGAAGGGTTTCCGTCACGGGGACCGCCGCCTTGAGGCGCTTGAGTTCCTGCATCAGCCCGGCGTCCACGTGAAGCCGGCCCGCCGTATCGAGGATCACGACGTCGCACAACAGGCGCTTCGCCTCCTGGATCGCTGCGGCTGCTATGGCTTCCACCACGCCCTGGCCCGAAAAGAACGCGACCTGCTCTCGGCCCGCCAGGGTCTTCAGCTGCTCGACCGCGGCCGGACGCCTGAGGTCGAGAGCGGCGACCAGCGGCCTGTGGCCTTCCCGGCGCGCCAGCAGCGCGAGCTTGACAGCTGTCGTCGTCTTGCCCGAACCCTGCAGCCCCACGAGCATCAGCACGGTCGGCGGCGCGGGCGCGTACCGTAAGCCTTCGGAGTTCCCGCCCAGCAGCTCCACGAGCTCGGTGTTCACCGCTTTGACGACCTGCTGCGGGGCGGTCAGCCCGGGCGCTACCTCGACGCCCTGAAGCCGGGCCCGCACCCGGTCCACGAACTCCTTGACCACCTTGAAGTTGACATCGGCCTCGAGCAGGGCAAGCCTGACCTCGCGCAGGCCGACCTCCACGTCTTCCGGCCGAAGGACGCCACGCCCCGAGATCTTTTTCAGCGCGGCGGTCAACCGCTCGGTAAGCGACTCGAACATCTCTAGACCGCTCCCTCCAGTCGCACGATGCGCCGTCGCAAGCCGTCGAGCTCGCGCTCGAGAGCCTCCACGGCCCGGCGCCTGCGGGCGGACTCGGCCAGGAGGCCGAGACGCCGCTCGTATTCCTGCATCGCCTGGGTCGAGCGGCGGACGATGTCGTGGACGGCGGCGCGCGACGTGCCCTGGTGATCCGCGATTTCCGCGAGCGACCAGTCCTGGCGCAGGTAGAGGTCGACGACCTGGCGCTGGTGGTCGGTCAGTAACGCACCGTACCGCTCGTAGAGCGCCAGCGAGCGGCCGCGCGCCTGGAGGGTGTCAAGGGCCATGCCTTGACAGCTTAGCAAGTTAGAATCGATGGGTATTGGAGCCGCTCCTGACCGAGGCATTTCGCTATAACAAGTGGGCGAACCTGCGGTTGCTCGACGTCTGCGGCGGGCTGTCGGACCAGCAACTCCAACTGACCGCTTCGGGCACCTATGGAACGGTCGCCGCAACGCTGCTGCACCTGCTCGCCGCCGAGCAGCGATACATGGGGCGGCTGGCCGGCAGCAAAGCAGAGATCAACGAGCGCGACGACCCAGCTCCGAGCCTGGCTGACCTGAGAGAACACGCGGTTCGCAGCGGAGACCTGCTGATCGAAGCGGCGACGCGGATCACGCCAGACGACACGATCGAAGAGGAAAGGGGCGGGGGCCGTTACAGGATTCACCTCGGTGTGGTGCTACTCCAGGCGATGCACCACGGCAACGACCACCGCACGCACGTTTGCACGATCCTCGGCGAGCACGGCATCCCATGTGAGCAGATGGAT
The DNA here is from genome assembly GCA_003169845.1 of Candidatus Dormiibacterota bacterium. GTDB lineage: Bacteria > Chloroflexota > Dormibacteria > Dormibacterales > Dormibacteraceae > Palsa-870. Next base: position 382,359 of record PNAG01000011.1, read on the forward strand.
GTATGGGAGTACGGGCGAGCGACGGGGGCGTTAGTGCCGGTCGCTCCCAAAGCTACGAAGACATAGGCTGCCCGCCTGCGGCGACGGCGGGCGCTGGCTGCCCGCCTGTTTCCCGCGACCCTCGTGGCGCCGAATACACAGTGAACTGCACGTGACCTACGGACCAGCCGGCCGGAAAAGCCGGGACCGGCCCGGGATTTGAACCCCGGGCCTCACGGTCCCGACATCGAGGGGGTTTCGTCCACCCAGACCGTTGCGAATGTTGTGAGCTCAACGCCGCTGGGGCCGGTGCGATTCTCGCCTTAAGCAGCCGAATGCTTCGAGTCTGCCGTGCCTTGGCAGGTCAGGCACCTGGTGGACTCCGGGCGGAAACTCAGCCGAGCCGCGCTGATTCGAGCTCCGCAGTCTTCGCACAGGCCATAACCGCCGGCGTCAAGGACAGCTATCGCATGGGCAAGTTGGGACGAAGCATCGACAATGCCTGACTCGAGGGCGATGGCGAAATTGACCTCGGAAATGCGCTGTGCGCGATCCAGCTCATCGAAGACCTCCTCCCGCGTGGATTCCAAATTGGTGGCCAACGCATGGCGCCGCTCCTCGAGGACCTCCGCCATCGCCGTAAGGCGGAGGCGAATCTGCACAAGATCGCCATTAACTCGCACCGACGTTGCATTCAGCATCCTGGTCTCCTCTCAACCACATGCGATCGCACGCCGTCCCACTTCCGCAACCGCCGGTCCCAATAGATTCGCTCCGAATCGCTAAGCGGCGCTTGCTCGGCAGCGACGCGGAAACGACGACGCATTGCCACCATCTTGTAGATCCACGTATTCATGGCTTCTAACTCCTATCTCTTGAGTGGCCGCTGCCGGTCCTGACTACGAGAGTGACGCGGGTCCATGAGCATCGCCTTGGAAGACGCTGCGAGTCGGTTGAGATGTTGGTCCTCACACGGCGCGGTGCCTCTGGCCGGTTTAGCCGCCGGCGGCCGGAGCCCCGTTACCGGCGGGTCCGCGTCCGGCGCCGCCAAAGCCGGTCGAGCATGTTCCGGACGGACCGGCAGGCGTGATGGTCAATCCGGTCGCCTGGACGGCGCCGGACGCGTCAGGCGATCCAGTGGCGCGCACGCATTCACCGACCTGCAGCGAAGCGGCGGTGGTCGACGAGCTCTGGGTCACCGCGGCGGTGGTAGGAACCGTGATGGTCTGGCTGGTGTTGGTCAGCGTGAGCACAGTCACGGAGGTGCCGCTGACCGCGGTCACTTCGCCGCTGACATTGCTCAGGTTGGCTTGACCGCCCGGGTTGGGACGAGGGCTGCCACCGGCAGCCGGGGCTGCGCCGAATCCTCCCGCGGTACATCCGCTCGCGCCTTTGAGCGCCTGGGTCGAGCCTGAGGGCGTGACTTCGGCGGTCTGGCCGATCGCGACGAGGTTGACCTGAGAGTCGCTGATGGTTCCGGACACCTGGTACTGGCCGGGCGTGTAGATGACGATGGCCGACATCGGCGAGGCGTTTGCTGACGAGGCGCTCGCTCCGCCACCCGTCACCGATTGTCCCGCGGCAATGCTGACCTGCGAAACAATCCCCGCAATCGGGGCGGTCAGCGTCGCGCCATCGAGCTCGTGCTGAATCGTGTTCACATTGACCTGGTCGATCTGGATCTGCGCGTCGTCCATTTGAATCGTCTGCGGCGATGCCCCTGTCTGCAGGGCGGCGAGCGAGCTCTTGGCGCCGGCGAGCTGCTGCTGCGAGGTCGCAAGCGCCGCGGCTGCCTGGTCGTTGCTCTGCCGGGCCTTGACCGTTGCTGTCGAAAGTGCGCTCTGAGCCGCGGCGAGCGGGGCCTGATCGGTGGCCAGCTTGGCCTGGTCGGCCGTGAGCTTGGCCTGGTCGGCGGCGACCGCTGCCGTCGCCGTGGTGCACGCGACGGAGGGGCTTGTGCATGCCGCGGTCATCGCGGCCTGGTCAGAGGTGAGAGTCGTTTGATCCTGAGTGACCAGCGCTTGGTCGGCCGCGACAGGTATCTGCGCGGCGGTGACCGGTGCCTGGGCTGTGGCGACAGCCTGCGCGTTGATCGCCTGGGTGTCGGTCAGGCTGGTCTGAGCGTTGTTGGCTGCAACCTGGGCCGACGCCACAGAGTTCTGAGCCGAAACCAGGCTTTGGGCGGTGGGACCAGCCTGGTCCTGAGAGAGCTTCGATTGGGCCGACGCCAGGGTGGCTTGAGCCTGGAGGAGCTGGGCCGAAAGAAGGGTTTGATCCAGCGCCGCAAGACTGGTGCCGGCGACCACGGTCTGGCCGACCTGCACGTTCACTGACGCGACGGTTCCGGGCGAGGCAAAGTTCAGGTTGGCCTGGCTGACCGGAGCCAGGTTTCCGGCCATGCCGATGCTCTGGCTGATGGTGGAGTAAGTGACGACTGCCGTGCGGTAGGTAGTCGTCACCTTCGCCGCCTGCGCATAAACGACAGTTGTGCCCAAGATGCCGGTCACGAGCACCAGCGCCACCAGGCCCCTTCGTAGCGTGAGGTTCCTCAACAATCGCGTCTTCACGACCCGCTCCTGTTCAATGAGCGCAGGGTGATTTCTCCGCTCTGTTCGGCCGCAATCAGTACTGATCGATACGCAAGGACGCCTGGAGCGCCCGCGACTATGCCGACCGCAACCTCGCCGAGGAGTTGAGCCGCAGACGAAAGGCCGACAGGCCAACGGCCCGAGCTGGTTCGGCTTGCGACGGTGCCAACAACGTCCTTGCGCATGACCCCAGGCTGGGGTTGGAGCCTCTGGGATGCGTGTGGGATTTGTGAGAGTCTTCTGCGAATCCTGTCATCGACCTGTAAGAAACCGCGAGATCTCTTACAAAGTCCGTCTAACTGGTTCACGGTCGTCGGACGGCGCGGCGGGTTACACCTTTACGCGTTGCCCTGATGCAGCAGACCTCTCGATGGCGGCGATGACCTCGTGGCGCCGAACGGCGTCGGCGAGGTCCGGCACGGTATGAGTCCCGTTGTCGATGTCGGCGGCGAAGGCGGCGTAGGCGCGTCCGACGTTGTAAGCGGGCGCTCCTTCCAAGCTGGTGAGCGCGGGCGCGCTTCAGTCCGCCAGGTGACACTACGTGACGCCCGGTGCCCGCCGGTTGCTAGACGATTTTGGCGGCTATACGCCCGATGACCGCCTCCTTCACCCGATCGCCAAGCGTGTGGTCCACGTTGCCCCAATAGTCGAAGACGCGGCTTAGGACCGGCTCCTCAACACCCTGCTTGACGTGCCCCACGATGTTCGAGACCAGCCGGTCGCGAGCCGCATCATCCAGCACCTCCCGCACCATGGTCCCGGCCTGCCCGAAGTCGTCGTCCTCTCGGTGCAGCGCTTGGGCAGCGCGCACAATCTCACCGGTCACCTCCCACGCCGGATCCTGGCCGAAAAGTTGGGGCGCGGCCGCGGGTCCTCCAAAGGAGTTCGGCGCGTAGACGGGATCGCCTGGGTTCCGGTACCTCATGGCGCCGTCCTTGTTGTAGGAGTTGACCTTGGCGTGTTTCGGATAGTTGACCGGCAGCTGTTGCGCGTTGGTGCCCACCCGGTGCAGGTGGGTGTCGTGATAGCTGAACAGCCGACCTAGAAGCATGCGGTCCGGTGACGGCCCGATGCCCGGGATGAAATTGCTCGGCTCGAACGTCGCCTGCTCGATCTCGGCGAAGTAGTCCTCCGGGTTGCGGTCGAGCACGTAGCGGCCTACCTTGATGAGGGGATAGTCCCCATGCGGCAAGACCTTGGTGACGTCGAAAGGGTTGAACCGGTAGTTCGCGGCGTCTTCGAACGGCATGATCTGCACGTTCAGAGTCCACGTTGGGAGGTCGCCCCTTTTAATTGAGGCCCAGAGATCATGAATGTGCGCGTCGGGGTTCTCACCGGCAGTCGCCGCCCCCTCGCTCTGCGTCAGGAACTCGACACCCTGGTCAGTCTTGAAGTGGTACTTCACCCAGAACCTCTCGCCGCCGGCATTTATCCACATGTACGTATGCGACGAGTACCCATTCATGTGCCGCCAACTCCGAGGGATTCCGCGGTCACCCATCAGGATGGTCACCTGATGCGCCGACTCCGGCGATAGGGTCCAGAAGTCCCACTGCATGTTGTTATCGCGAAGGTGGTTATCGGCGCGGCGCTTCTGCGAGTGGATGAAGTCGGAGAACTTCGAGGGGTCGCGAATGAAGAAGACGGGGGTGTTGTTGCCGACCATGTCGTAGTTCCCGTGCTCTGTGTAGAACTTGAGCGCAAAGCCGCGTGGGTCACGAGCGGTGTCCGGGGACCCCAGCTCGCCGGCGACTGTCGAGAAGCGCGCAACTGACTCGGTCCTCTTGCCCTTCTGGAAAAGGATCGCCTTCGTGAACTGTGAAACGTCTTCGGTCGCTTCGAAAAAACCATGCGCGCCGCCGCCCTTGGCGTGCACAACGCGCTCAGGCACGCGCTCTCGGTTGAACGCCTGCATCTTCTGTATGACGTAGGCGTCCTGGAGCAGGATTGGCCCGGACGGGCCGACGGTGAGCGAGTACTGGTCACTCGTGGCCGGCTGGCCCGAGTCGAATGTCGTGTGGGGCCGCTCATCGTCAGTCATAAGATTTCTCCATCTACTTGTCGCGGTAACGCTAAGCGGATCCTAGTACCAGAATGCCCGACCAGATGTTTGGATCATGGCTTCCCGGCTCTCGTACGGCAGCCGCTCGCTTATCGACCTTCGACCGTAGCCTAGTTGCTGCATTGTTGCTGCACTAGAGTTCGGCTGAGCGACCTGGCGAACCGAATTCGATTTCAGATTTGGCTCCGGGACAGGGATTCGAACCCTGAACCTTGCGGTTAACAGATCGCTGCACCCCGTTCAAAACTGGCAGCCTGAATTCGCTGAGTAGCGCCGAGTACCACCAATTAGTACGGCCCCGCACCGGCGTTGCGGTACGAGATCGCCTCTGGCTGGCCCTCGCTCTAGTGTCGGGAAGCCCTCGCGGGACGAGCTACCGCACGCCGCTTGTCACCGGAACGAGCTTTGAGCAACTGAGCAATTCTCTGGTGGGAGAGTCCCAAAACGCGACCGGCGTCGCGCACCGTCAGGTGAGCTCCCTGGACCAGGTCTGCAGCTACAGCGGCGCTCACAGTCGCAGCCTCAGCTTGCAGCTCCTCTGCCTCGCCCCGCACCTTTTTCGCCCGCCCCACCTTCTTCTGTAGCTCACGCGGCAGGATGGGTTCAACCCTGACTTCAAAGGAATCGGTCGGAACGTCCAGAAACAGGGCGATCGCGTCGCGGGCCATGGCCTCGGCCTTTTCGAGCCGGCGAGCCTGGGTGTTAACGCCCTTGAGTTCGGGCACGCTGATCGCCCACCAGTCGCCTGAGCGCTGACAGCGAGCCGTATATGTCTTCACCTTCTCCACCATCCTCGACCCAATTCGTCCTCCAATGCCCTAAAAATGGCTCCCGCGGTGAGCTCATTGATCTCCCGGTGTCGGGGAATCGTCACTTTGGTGACTCCGCATTGCCACACCTCGTGGCGTCCACCTTGCCTAACCAGTCGCCAAGCCTTGCCCTGAGCCGTGGCGGCGCGCTGAATGCGCTTCTTGAGCTCACTCTGCTTCACCCAGGCGTTAGTCTACTAGACTAGCCACCCTGCCTACGCGAGTAGCCAATTCGCCGTTTCTGAATACGAACGAATAAATGCACCCCACAGCTTAGTGCGGGAGCACTCACTCGTCGAGATTCCCTAACGCATCGAGCAGCCGTTGGGTTTCTGCTTTGTCGGCGGCATTCCCCTTCGCAACGACCGGGAAGTCGGCAATGGCCTTTCGCGCATCCTTGCGCGACATCTTTCCAAAATTGGGGACCGTCGCCTTGCCGTACCCTGCCCGAGTCTTAGTCTCATTGGCTTTCCAGAACGTGGCCACTGTATCGGTCCAGAAGCGCAGTCGAACCGCCTGCTCGGCATGCAGGTGCGCGTAGTCATGGTCGGCTCCCTTAATGGTGGATGTGCTTAGGTCTGCGGTCCGAGCCTGGCCATAGTAGTTTGTCAGCCAGCCTCTGTGCGAATCGGGATCAACCTTCACTCCGTTGAAGTAGTCCATGAATTTTGCCTCATCGGCTTTCAAGCTCCTCATTGTCTCGGCCGGGTCGGACTTCTCCAGTCCTTTGTAGACGCCGCTCGCCCAAACTGAACGACCAGCGGGCGGTTTGGCGAGAGTTGTTGGGTCGACGTCAGTCGTCTTGGCCCAATCAGAAATTGCTGAGGCCGCTCCTTTGTCAGTTGGACAAATGTTTGTCCAACCGCTGAAGGTAACGAGATTGGGGAACGCCTTCAGGTAGAAGTCCCGTATGTTGTCTTCCACGCCAGCGAAGCAAGCACTGACGTAAAGGTGCTTCGTCTCAGCGGCGGCCTTCGGGAATAGTTTTGCTAGCTCAACTAGAAAGTCAAAGCCAATAAAACTAGGATTAGGCTTGAATACGTCGTCTGCGATTTCGGTGCCAAAGCTGTGCCCCGATAGAATGACGCGAGACATTCGGTCCTTTCCGCCTAATTCGGTCCTGGCGTATTCGGCCATCACATGAGCCATATCGTCGCGATCGGTGATCTGTGTGTCCTTCTTGATGAGATCGGCAGCAGACTTGGTTTCGGCCTTGCCTAGACCCAGGCTGGCAGCAAAACTGTCCACTCCGGCGTCATTCGTGAGATCGAAAGTCTTGCCATCGCTGACGGTGTGGGCCGCATCAGTAGCCAGAGTGACCTCGGTGATGTTGACCGGCCTCCCTTTATACAGCTTGCGTAGGGCTGCGACCTCCAGATCGAAGTTATGCAGGCCGATGTACAGAATGTTCCCGCCGAGCGGTGGCGTTGGAGGTGCTGCCGGTTTGGCTGCAGGCTTACGTTGAAGGAGCGGTTGTGCCGATTCTTGCTGCAGGACATGAGTGAGCTCGTGCGCGATCAGTTTGCGACCCGAGTCTGATTGCGGAGCATACTGGCCCGCCCCAAAGACAATGTGAGATCCCACGGTGAAGGCGTGTGCCTGGAGGGCTCGCGCAGTACCTGCTGCTTCGGAGCTGGAGTGGATAGTGATTCCGCTAAAGTCCCGGCCAAAATGGGGCTCCATAAAGGCGCGAGTAGCTGCATCTAGTGGTCCACCTGCCGACCTAACTGCGCCATCCACAATGGGGTACGTGCTCTCCACCCCAACGTCAGCTGTTGTTTTGCCCTGAACTGTCTTCCCCCGGGTCGGCCGCTGAACACTATGAGATACCGGAGTAGCCATGATCCACTCCGCGGCGGCGTCCGCTTCCTGCTCATAGATGTCGCCGGGAGTATCAATAGCGAGTTTCGCCTGAATCGCAACTGCCGACGCAGTACGCCCCGGTATCCGGCCAACGTGGCTATAGAAGCGGGCACTCTTAGTAGTAGTAGTAGTTGAGCCTCGTTCGACATTCACGGAATTTGCTTGTAGCAGCCTTTGTACGGCTTGGTTCCCGATGGTGCGCTGTAAGTCAAGGATGGAGTCCACTTCACCGCCTTGCCCAAGGTGCGTCCGACCGGGCATCGTCGCCTTGGCGGAGACAGCCTGCCGGGTTGATTGGGCGTCCAGCGGGAAGGCCCGCGTAGGTAGCATCCTTTTCGTTCGAGTATCAACCGAAATTCGGTAGACGCTTGCATCTAGCATAGGCCAAGTTCTTAGGCCCGCGCCGTCATCATGTCGACCACCGGCCGCCCGGTAGCGGCGATCAACCTTTCCCGGTCAGCCGCCATCGCAACTTGGGCAACATGGCTGCACAAAGGATGTACGGGCCAGCGAGGCCTAGCCCACACACGCCCCGTTCGAGTTCAGAATTTGGCTCCGGGACAAGGATTCGAACCCTAAACCTTGCGGTTAACAGCTCGCTGCGCCGCGTTCAGAAATGACGCCCTGAGTTCACTGAGTGACATCGAGTGCCACCAATTTGCGCGGTTTATCACCGGCGTTGCTGTACGAAAGGATAGTCGGACTAAGCTTCCGCAAGGACCCGTCAAGCGTCCTCATTGGATAACGCGCGCGCGCGACCCCCCCGCTGGGATCGGCCGCAGCGAAGAGCTCCTACAACCAAGCCCCTCAAACGGTTTGGAAGACCGCCGGCCTGACATCCGCACGCTTCCGTCGAGGTCCGCTGCCGTTCGATCTCGCGCCCTCAGATTCCAGGGTCGTGCACCCTTGTCCGCCGGCGTCCGTCACCTTGGCTGTCTTCTTGGCTGTCAGCGACCGCAATAGACAGTGGACTCTTGATCCCAAGGTTCAGGGTTCCACCCTTCACATCGAGCCAACGATGCGCGTCAAATCCGCCCTGCTATCCAGACTTCCAGACGTAGTCTCACGTTGATCAAGTGCCGTGCAAAGGTCACAGTGCGTTGCGGTTATCTGGCGAAGAAAAATAGGCGCTGATGTACTTCTCTCCTTCGTCAGGGAAGACCGTAACGATGTTTGCGAGGTCCGGGTTTCCAACTTTGACCCTTCGTGCCGCAACGATGTGCGCGCCGGAGCTCGGCCCGACAAATAGGCCGTACTGACGTGCCAGCTGGCGCATCTCGGCGATGGCTTCATCGCTGTCCACTGCGATGACCTGGTCGACCAGGTGACGATTCCTGTTGAAGATGGCGGGGACAAACCCGTCGGAAATCCCCTCGATTGAGTGCCTGCCGACTTCGCCGCATTGAATCGTGCAGGACTCGTTGGGTTCGACCGCAATCAAGCGAGCCCGTGGGTTGACTGCTCGAAACGCCTGTCCCACCCCAATTAGTGTCCCACCCGTGCCGACTCCCATCACAAACGCATCTGGTATCGCACCGGCGGGTAGCTGCTGGAGGATCTCCTGACCGAGCCATTCGCGATTCTCATCCACATTCCACTCGGAGTCGAACTGCTGCGGCGCGAAACAACCCTTCTTCCCGCCGAGCGTTCGGGCCATTTCTAGCGCGTCGTTGACGTGAAAGGTCCCGATCGTGATCACGTCCGCCCCAAATGCCTTTGAGATAGCTGCTCTTTCTGGGCTCATGCCCTGAGGCATCACGACGACCATCCGGTAGCCCTTGGCTGCTGCGACCATACTCATCGCATTGCCTGTGTTACCGCTACTCGCCTCAACGATCGTGTCCCCGGGCTTGAGGAGACCCTCTGCCTCCGCCCGCTCGATCAGATAGAGAGCCAATCGCGCCTTGATTGAGCCTGACGGGTTCCGATATTCGAGCTTTGTCCAGATTCCGTCGATCTGAATGAGTGGCGTGTTGCCAATTCCAGCCAGCGCACCGCTATGGGCACTTAGTCGCTGCACGATAGGACGCGCTGCTGAATCTGGGCTAGCCATCGACGATCTGGCGTTGCCCGGCCAGTAAGCGATGCAGATGGGGTTGGGGCGCATTCAATCTGGTTGGGGTCTCGATGATTTTCGGATTATCGCTAGCAATCGCGGCTTAGGACGGCGGTCACATCGATTTCCATCAGGATGTTGTCTTTCGTGGATCCGACTTTGGCGGCCTCGAACAATGAGAAGGCCGGATAGTGATCTGGGGCGAGGAACCGGCGCCGGACTTCGATTTCGTACTTGACATGGCGAATATCGGAGAAGATCGCAATCACTTTGACGATATCAGCCAGCGTCGCTCCCGCAGAGGCCAAGCAGAGCTCGATGTTCTTCCAACACTGTTCGGCTTGAAGCGTTGGGTCGCCGGCTCCAACCACGTTTCCGTTCTTGTCGATGGGAATCTGTCCCGAGAGGTAGACAGTCTTGCCCACGCGTACTACATGGGAGTACGGCTGTACCGGCGGCGCGACGCCCTCAGGCTTGTAGTACTGTCGATCGCTCGGTTCCTCGTGGCTCATCATTTTCTCCTTCACTCAAGTAGAAACAGAGAAGTCCGGAAGGTGCCTAGCGTGTTACTGCAAATGGGGCACAGGTCCGGTCGGTCGCGAACTAACCTGCTTCAGGCCCCGGCTTAGCCGTAGCGTCTGGCGACCTGGTGAGCGGTTGACCCCGGCGCCTGAAAAGGTGATTCCAATCATGGTCGGATACAACGATATCGCCACTGGTGTCCGTGCAATCGGACGGATGCCTCACGATTCCGGTTCGGCTGTAAATTCCCTTGCAACATGCTACGTGTCCCCCGTGGACAGCCGCTGCTCAAGGTAGTGGTGTCTACCGTAAGGACTGGCCCCTAAGGGAATGGAGCGGCAGTGCGAGCCCTGATTGCAGACGGCGTGTTTCCCGGAGTCGAGGCCATTCTCAGACCTCTCGTGAATGACCTAGATTTGGATCTCACAATCGCAGCTGCACGAGAAGATGCCCGCGCGCGTCTTCCAGAGGTCCAGCTCCTGATTCTGAAAAACTTTGCTCTGGACGCGGCCGACATCGCAACAGCGCATGGACTGCGTGGGGTGCAAAAGCTGGGATTGCTCACCGACAGCGTTGACGCTAAGACCCTTGATCGCCGGGGTATACCCCTTCGAACTTTGCGGCTGCCAAGTGCTGTGGCCGTGGCAGACCACACCCTCGCGCTGATCTTGGCCCTATCGAGGCAGTTTGTGGCGGGCAGACTGGCCATGAGCCTACCGTCCACAGTCCAAGCGATCAGGACAGACGAGCGTCATTTCGCTTACAACTGGGCTGGGCTGTCGACGAGCGCACTGGCCGGCAAATCCCTGGGGCTTATTGGGTTTGGAGAAGTCGCTGTGGAGGTCGCCCGCCGCGCACGAGCGTTCGGAATGCGGGTCCGTTATACAAAGCGCGTTCCGCTTCCTGCCGCAACTGAGCGTCGCTTCGGCGTTCGATTCATGCCCTTTGAGTCCCTTCTTAATCAGTCGGACATCGTCTCGGTGCACGTCCCCCACACGTCCGAAACCGAACGCCTGATAGGGGCTGGCCAACTGGCTTCGATGAAGCCAGGAGCGCTGCTGATCAATACCGCGCGAGGCGCGATTGTCGATGAGACCGCGCTGATCGACAGCCTCAACAGCGGGCACCTCGGTGGCGCTGGACTCGATGTCTTCACGGTCGAACCGTTGCCTCGTGACAGTCCTCTTCTGACCGCGCCGCGAACAGTGCTCTCGCCACACGTTGCGGGGGCAGGCTCGGGGGCGCTAGCCGAAGCGATCGCGAGTTGTCTTAGGCGATGGCAGCGAATCTTGTTGGGTCAAAGATGAACTGGCAACCGTTGAAAGCCGGTTACGAGGTGCCCGGTGCCACTGTTGACTAGACCACAGAACCCAACTAGATTCCGGGAAGTGGACCCAAGCAAGCTCACGGGGCTGCGGCAGTCTCTTCAGGGCTTTCCTCGAATACCTCTCGGTGTCTTCCCGACGCCGATTGACCCTTGCCCCAGGCTATCCGACGCCATCGGCCCTGTCGAAATCTACGTGAAGCGCGACGATTTGACCGGACTGGCTTTTGGCGGGAACAAAGTTCGCCACCTCGAATACGTATTCGGCGACGCAATCCAGCGTGGAGCGACCGCGATCATCTCAGGCTCCCATGCGCATGCCAATCTCCCGCGACAGATCGCTGCTGCCTGTGCCAAGCTGGGAATGCGCCCTTGCATGATTTTGCGTGGCGAGAGGCCGGAGCACCTGTTCGGAAACCTGCTGATCTATGCCCTCATGGATGGCGAATGTAGGTTCGTTCCAGTTGAGTCGTTCTACAGGGACTTTGATGGTCTTGCGAACGCGTGGGCATCTGAGCTCGCCGCCACCGGTGAGCGACCCTACATATTCGACGACGCCGACCCAGATTCTGAGGGGCTTGGACTGGCGGCGCTCGGCTACGTCAATGCGGTTCTGGAACTGGAGAGCCAGTTCGAAGCGCTGAACTGGCGCCCAGACGCCATCTATATGTGCTCTGCCGTCACGTCACAGGCCGGCGTCGCAACGGCGATAACGGCCCTCGGGGCTAGTTATCGCCTGGTCGGGGTGTCAGCGCGTAATCCCGGAGCCGCTGCCACGATCACAAAGGTTGCAAACCGTGCGTCAACACTCCTAGAACTCGATCATCGGTTCACACCAAACGAGATCACGAATCTTTCCGATTACATCGGCAACTATGGGAAGCCAACATCGGAATCAGTGGCTGCCACCAGGTTGGCCGCGCAGACCGAAGGCATACTGTTCGACCCCGTTTACACAGGAAAAGCGCTGGCCGCGCTCATCGACCATGTCCACCAAGGATTGGTCGTACCCGGTACCCGAGTGCTCTTCTGGCATACAGGCGGTACGCCACACCTGTTCGATCCTGACGTTGTGCAGGCGATCGAGGAGTCCTCAAGCACTCTCCGACGATAGGAGCGGCATCGGTTTTCGGCGCGCCCCGCGTCTCATCAAACGCTGACTCAGGCTCGCTTACTCCAGAACTGGCTTCCGGGTGTACCACCGAGTGACCCGTTCGTAGGCCTGGCCGACCCGGAAGAGCGTCTTTTCGTCGAACGGACGGCCGATGAGCTGTAAGCCGATTGGCAAGCCGTCTTCGGAAAAACCGCATGGAACGCTGATGGCAGGCAATCCGGTGACGCTGGCAGGGTATCCATGGTGGATCAGCGTGGAGAGCGCCCCAGGGACTTTATCGTCGAACCGATTGACTGATAGCTGGTCAAGTGGGGGCGCGGTTATCGGGATGGTTGGACCGATGAGCGCGTCGAGGCGGTTGACTGTGAACGCTTGGCGAACGGCGTTGCGGATGAGAGTTCGGACTCGTTGGACCATCACGTAGTGATAACCCGGGACGAGTTCACCAAGCTCGAGCATGCGCCGCGTGCCCGGGTGATAGTCGAGCAGCCTTGAGCGTAGGCGTTTACGGTGCCACGCCCCCGCGTCCACGAGAGTTGTGACATTCCCGACGGTCGTCGACCATTCGAGCTCAGGGATATTGACGTCGATACGGACGGCGCCGAGCTCGCTGAGTTTCACAATCGCCGATTCCACGGCTCTCCGCACAGCGTCGGTGACTTGCTCATATAGGAAGTAGCCCGCATCGACGCCGATGCGCACACCTTTGATGTCACCATTGAGGGCGGCCACGAAGTCGGGCGAAGGGACATCGACGCTTCCGGGATCGAGCGCATCGAATCCACAGATCGCCTGAAAGAGAAGCGCGCAATCTTCAACAGTTCTGGCCAGAGGCCCAACGTGATCAAGCGACGGGCTCAGCGGTATGACACCGTACCGACTCACCCGACCGTAGGTGGGTTTCAAACCGACGATACCGTTCACGGCGGCCGGAGTCCTGACTGAGCCGCCCGTATCTGTTCCGATCGACCCAAACAGCGAGCGGGCCGCCACGGCCGCGCCCGAGCCGGCACTCGATCCGCCCGGATAGCAGTCGAGGCGCCATGGATTGCGCGTGTCGGGGACGTTCTGACCGAACGCGAATTCGTGGGTTACCGTTTTTCCGACGAGGATCGCCCGGGACTGGCGAAGCTTGTTCACAACAGTCGCGTTATATGTTGGGTGGAAGCCGGCCAGTACCTTTGACCCCGCCTCAGTCGGCTGGTCATCGGTGTACAGAAGATCCTTCACGCCTACAGGAATGCCGTGGAGAGGCCCGTGCCAGCTGCCCTGCTCGAGTTCTTCATCCGCGGCTCTCGCATCGTCGAGTGCACGATCCGCCCGCAACGATGCAAAGGCATGGATCAGCGGCTCCGTTCTTTCGATGCGTGTCAATGTCGCCTCCGCTAGCTCGACCGCGGAGACGGAACGGTGATGCACCAGTTCGCTGGCTTCTCGAAGAGTCAGGTCGGTGAGCTCATTCATCCCATGTCGCTCTGAAGATGATTGGCGACTCGATGTCCGTCAGATCAAGTTGCTCGAGCGCCGCGATCGACGCAAGATGCTGTTGCATTGCCCTCGACAGAGGGATCAGATCCTCCTCCGGGATGTCGAGCCCGGCGAACTGGCCAAGCTCTCGTATCGCCTCGGGGCCGGGGGTGTAACCATGCGGACTGGCGGGGGAGCTCAAGGCACGATTCCCGCGCCGGCGGTATCTGCACCGGCGGGTTGCCCGGGCGCGGCCGGCTCCTCGTGCAGCCAGCACGCGACATGGCGCCCTTGACCCTTTGGCTGCAGGATGGGAATGTCGGTGCGGCAACGATCCATCACGAACGGGCAGCGAGGGTGGAAACGGCAACCTGAGGGAGGCTTCGCCGGGTCAGGGGTTTCCCCGGGCAGCCCCGCCGGGAGGTGCCCGGCACCGTCGGCGTGCGGGGCGGCATCAATAAGCGCTCGAGTGTAAGGGTGCAGCGGATCGGTCCAGAGAAGTCTCGTCGGTCCCGTCTCGACGACTAGGCCGAGGTACATGACGGCAGTTCTGTTGGCCACATGGCGGACTATGGCGAGGTCGTGCGAGATGAGGAGCATGCCAACCTGAAGATCCCGGGCCAGGCTCATCAACAGGTTGGCGACCTGGGCCTGGATCGACGCGTCCAGTGCCGAGAGCGGCTCGTCGAGAACCATCATGGCGGGTTCGGTGGCCAGTGCACGAGCGATTGCGATTCGCTGTCTCTGGCCGCCACTGAGCTGGTGCGGAAACCGATCGGCCATACCGGATGGAAGACCCACCCGCCGGAGCAACTCCGCAACACGTGGTCGCCATTCAGATCGCGGTACGCCCCGGCTGAGAGCGAATGCATCGGCAATCTGCGCGCCCACCTTGCGGCGTGGATTGAGCGACTCGTAAGGGTTTTGGAAGACAAGTTGGAGCCGCCGCTCGCGGCGCGGTCGTGCTCGGCGGCCGAGAACGTGCACCGGTTCGCCGTCGAAGGTCACGCTGCCACCAGCGGCGGGAAGCAGTCCGACAGCAGCCCGCCCCAGCGAGGACTTGCCGCACCCCGTCTCCCCCACCAGGCCGACAATCTCACCTTGGTTGACTGCAAGGCTGACGCCGGCGACGGCCGGAACGGGGAGGCCGTCCCTGCGACGGTAGACGACCCTTACATCGCGGAGCTCGAGCAGGCTCATCTCAAGGCCGACTCGCGACGAGAGGGTCTACCGGGCAGGCCATGGCATGGCTCGGGTTCACCTCTATTAGAAGCGGCGCTTCGACGCGACATGTGTCGATGGCGTACCGGCAACGTGGATGGAAGGCACATCCTGCTGGACGCGAATCGGGACCAGCGGGCTCCCCGGCAATCGGCACCAACGGACGATCGGCTGCTTCGGGATGCGGCAGGGAATCCAGGAGGCCGCGCGTGTACGGGTGTCGCGACTGCGCAATGACCTCTTCAGTCGGACCGAATTCGACCACCCGCCCTGCGTACATGACGGTTATGGTGTCGGCCAGCGCCGAGAGTACGCCGAGGTCGTGCGTGATAAGGATTACGGCGAGGTTCTTCTCCAGGCAGAGGCGGCGCAGAAGGCGAAGGATGCCAGCCTGAACAGTGACGTCGAGTGCGGTCGTGGGCTCATCCGCAACCAGCAGTTTCGGCTCGCAAGCCAGACCCATGGCGATCTGGATCCGCTGTCGCATACCGCCGCTGAACTGATGCGGGTAACCCCGCAAGGCCGCCTCCGGATCCGGAATACGCACTTCCGTGAGCAGTTCGATGGCCCGGCGGCGGGCGTCTTTCTTGCTGAAGCCGAGCTGGTAACGGATGTGCTCGGTGAGTTGGAGCTCGATTGTCAACATGGGGTGCAGGGACGACATGGGATCCTGGAACACCATGCCGATGACCCGCCCTCGTGTGCGCCTGCGCTGAGCCGGCGGCATGGCTAGAAGGTCGTGGCCGTCGAGCTTTGCCGTGCCTTCGACGTTGGCCCCTTCGGGCAATAGCCCTAGCAGGGCCAAGGCCGTAATTGTCTTGCCACTACCACTTTCCCCCGCCAAGCCGAATACGTGGCCGGCAGCGACGTCGAAGCTGATTCCGTCGACTATCGTCAACGGGCCGTCCGATCTATCGAGCCAGACCCGCAAATTGCGCACGCTGAGAAGGCCGGTCATTTTCCCAGCGGCGTGACAGTGGTAGTTGGGTCGAAGGTATCGCGCAGGCTGTCGCCGATAAGGTTGAAGGCGAGGACGACCGAAACAATGGCGAGGCCGGGGAACATACCCATCCACCAGCTTTCGAAGTGCTGAGCGCCGGTCGACACCATCGAGCCCCATTCGGCGTCTGGCGGTCGCGCGCCCAAACCCAGAAACGACAGGGCGCTGAGCAGGAGGATCGCATTACCCATGTCTAAAGCCGCCAGGACGGTCACTGGTCCGGCTACGTTGGGGAGCACCTCGACGGTCAGCGCGCGGGAGGTCGGCGCACCGACCAGTCTGGCCACGGCCACGAAGTCGGACTGCATGGTCGTCCGAACAAGTCCACGGACCACACGTGCAGGCCCTGGCCATGAAACTACGACCACAGCCAGGACGGCGTGGAACAGGCCGGGGCCGAGCGCGCCCACGACGGCCATCGCAAGAAGGATTTGAGGTACCGCGAAAAAGAGGTCGGCGCCGCGCATGATCAGCTCGTCAACCCACCCGCCCAGGTAACCCGCGAGCCCACCCAGCGTGCACCCAATGGTGTACGCGAGTCCAACCAAGAGCAACGCCAGAGGAATCGAGACACGCGCGCCCCAAAGCACCCTGGACAAGACATCGCGCCCAACATCGTCGGTGCCGAAAGGATGCGCCCAGGATGGTGCCTGGTAGAGCGCCGCGGTCGGCGCGAGCGGGTCATGCGGAGCGATTACCGGGGCAAAAAGCGCCACCAGCAGCCACGCGCCTGCCACGGCGATACCGACGACCGCCAAAGGATTTTGCCACGCCACAGGAGTGCGCCGAAAACCTCGCACGCCAAGGCCCACGAGGCGCCCAGCCGCGCTCACGTTACTTGGAGCCGGGGATCGATGACCCCATGCAGAATGTCCACACTCAAGTTCAGGACGATGTAGACGATCGCAAAAAACAACATCACGCCCACGATCGACGGAAGGTCAAGAGTCGTCGCGCTGGCGTATGAGTACTGGCCGATTCCCGGCCACGAGAAAATGTTCTCCACCAGCACAGTGCCAGTCATAACGTTGCCAAAAGCAAGCCCGACGATTGTGAGCACCGGTGGTCCAGCCGCCCGGAGAACGTGCCTGGGGATGATGATCCACTCGGGAAGACCTTTGGCGCGGGCCGTGCGCACATAGTCGTTCTTCAGCACTTCCAGCACAGCCGAGCGCGTGAAGCGGGTGAATAGACCGATGTTGAAGGCGGCTAGCACCGCGGCCGGGAGGACAAGGTGATGCACGGCGTTTGCGAAGATGTCGAGCTGGCCGGCGAGCAGAGAGTCGATCGTAAAGAGACCGGTCACGTGAGGAGGGGCTGGGTATGCAGCATCGAGCCGACCGCTCCCCGGCACCCAACCGAGCAAGTAGAAGAAGAAGTAAAGGGCAACCAGAGCGAGCCAAAACTGGGGTGTCGACATTCCAGCAAGCGAGAGCACCCGTAGTACCTGGTCGGTGAGGCGGTTGCGGCGCAGCGCCGCCACCACGCCCAATGTGATGCCTATAGGTAAGGCGAGGATCATCGAAGTGATCGCCAGCTCTGCAGTTGCGGGGATGGCGGCGGCGAGGTCGTCGCCAACAGGGCGACCGCTTTGCTCTGACACACCCAGGTCGCCGTGCAGTAGGTGAGCGAGGTAGACCTCATATTGGACCGGTAACGGCTTATCGAGGCCGTACCGCTCGTTGTACAGCCGCACTGCGACGGGGTTCGAGCCCTGATGGACCCCAAGGTTGGCTGCGGCGACGTCGGCTGGCACGAGATGCGTAAGAACGAAAGCCATGAAGGTGACGCCGAGGCACAAGAAGACGAGGGCGACCAACCGCCGGGCGACAAAGAAGATCAGCGGATGCTGGGAGCGGCGCCTCGCGAACGCCGCTCCCAAGGACTCACTGTCCGCCGATCGCGGCGAGGTCGAGCTGCCACTGTGGGTTGTAAGTGACATTTGTCAGATCATTTGTAGCGACCACTGCTTGGCCTGGGTGGATCAGAGGGTATATCGGACCCCCCTGGTTCAACTGGGTCTGAATCTGCTGGAAAAGTTGGCCGCGGGTGGCGATGTCCGCCGTCGTCGACGCTTTGGCGCCGAGGCTCTCAAGCGAAGGATCAGCGCCTGCGACCCAGCCGGCGCGAATACCGACCAGTTGGCCAGGTAGGAATGGCAAGTAATCGTTGGGGTCGGGATAATCGGGGTTCCACTGCGCCATACCGAGGTGAAATTTACCGCTGCGGTAGTTGGGAGTGGCTATCGCGGAGGGTTGGCCGTTCAGTGTGACGTTGATGCCGACAGTGCCAAGGTCCGCCTTGATCTTTGCGGCGAGCGCCTCGGTAAGGCCAGTGCTGCTTGTTATGTAGTCGAGCTCAACACTGGGGTTGGAGATGCCAGAGGACTGCAGTTCACTCTTGGCCTTAGCTACGTCCTGCTTAACCGCCTGCGACTTGGGGAGCGCACCAAGGAACGCGTCGGGCACCACGCCCACGGCCTGTATGGCCCCGTTGCCGGCCACTGCAGCGAGACCCTGGTAGTCGATTCCATACCGGACCGCCTGCATGAAGTGTGGATTGGCACACTCAGGTGAGACCTTCGGGTTGGCGTTGCAGAACATGAAAGTCAGGTTAGGCGAGGTGAAGTTCTTCACCTGCACCTTGCTGTTGCCATTGAGACTGTTTGCCTGGTCACCAGCAAGGCTCAACTCGATCTGATGCGTCGCCTTCGGAACCTCGAGCAACTCGGTTGCAGCAGCTACGTTGCGGAAAATTACGGTCTTGAAGAAAGGCTTGCTGGACCCCCAGTAGTTCGTGTTGGCCTTCAGAACGACCTGGTCGACGCTGACAGAGCTCATTACGTAGGGTCCACTGCCGGCGGAGGTGGTCATGAAGAAGGCTTGGGCTGTATCTGTCTTCGCCGCATCAGTGGCATCCGTGCCCCCATGTGCCTGCAACAACTTTGAGTTGAGGATCCCGAGAGCCGGGCTGGTGATGATAAATGGGATCGCGGGGTTCGACACTTTCGAGGTGAGGACGAACGTGTAGTCGTCGGTTGCTTTGGCAGATGCGATCCCGTCGAGCAGAAACGCAGAAACCGCCTGCAGGTTGATGAGGCGGTTAAACGTGAACTCGACGTCGTGAGCAGTGAGTGGAGTGCCATCTGCGAACTTGACGTCGTTGCGGATCTTGAAGGTGAACACCGTGGCATCAGAATTGGTCGTGTACGACTCGGCGATGAGCGGTACGGGGGTCGTGGTGTCGCCGCCCTTGAAGGTCAGCAATGATTCGTAAATCGCACGGAAGAATGGACCGGTATCAAAGCCTTGACCGTCGTTGCTTGGATCGACATCAGTGCTCATGACCCATGAATAAGTGTGGTCGACGACCAATGTGGTGGCCACCGAGCTGGAACTGGTTGCATTGCTGCAAGCAGACAGCGTGAGCAACACCGGGAGTGCCCAACAGGCCAAGCGACGAATATCAAACCGGTGCATCTTCACGGACATCCTCCTGCGTGGCGACTTCCAAAACGTCGATCTTGGAATCGACGCCAAATTGACCGCGTCACCATACATCTCACAAATGGGGATTCCCGAAAGGGTCCGTACTTGCGGATTTGGCAACGCGCCTTACGAAGCGGCTGCGAATTAAGCCGGGAACTAAGGGACTTGGCTCTTGGCATCCAAGAGTCGCTTGCGGAGTTGTCGCGTTGCGGCCGCGTTAACTTGCAACGTATTCGGATCGATCACGACACCGTATTCACGCTCGGCGTGTGAAACGGGCCGCCTGTCTTGGTCCTCTGACGAGATTGCCTACCGACGAGCGCTCGTCCTTCAGCAAAGGCGCGCAGCTGAGCCTGCGACTGCCGTACGAGAGACGGGTGCGATCATAGGCGGTAGAGATCCCGCGCGTTGTTCATCAACACATCTCGTCTCTGAGCGTCCGATAGGACACTCAGCAGCAAATTCACGCCCTCGTCCGGCCCATAGTTGTGCGGATAGTCGCTGCTGAACATCAACAAGCTGCCGGAGCCAATCTGATCGACGACTCGCCTGAGCTGCGCAAGGTCGTCGGGAGGCGCGTCGACTGGCTGGACCGTAGCTCTAAAGTGACGACGGATATATGTCGACGGCAACTCGCGAACCCACGGCACTTCACGACGAAAGCCTTTCCATTCCTTATCAAGGCGCCACATTAGCGCGGGAAGCCACGTGAAACCACTCTCCAGCAGGACGACTTTCAAATCCGGAAACCGCTCAAATACGCCTTCAGCGATGAGGCTGAGGACCTGGGACTGGAAGATTTGGCTCATTCCGATGTACTCGTCGATGTAGAGGCTCGGCCACCCGCTCGAAGTCGGCGCAGTCACCGTCAATCCGCCAAAGTGAAGGCCGATTGGAAAGCCGCATTCCGCAGCTGCATCATAGATAGGAAAGTACTGTCGCTTTCCGTAAGGAACCTCGGAGTGCACAGGAAGTAGAACCTGGACGAATCCAAGCTCCCCCTTCCGCATCGCCCACTTTCGGATCTCAATAGCTGCCTCACCCGGATCCTGGGTGGCTATAACAACGCTGGCCCTCAATTTGCTGCCCTCTGCCTCGTCACTTAGCCAGCGATCGGCGAGCCACTGGTTGGTTGCGCTCGCGAGACTTACGGCCAGATCGCGGTTCTGCAATGCCTCAAGGCCCATGTAACAGTTCAGGATCGCGTGTGCAACGTCGGCGCGGCTAAGAAACAATTGCTTGACTTGCTCGACGCGGGTCTCCTCCGGGTTACCGTCAAGAATTGGCGGGTAGCAGTGGTCGAGTGCTTCTCGGAACTTGAAACCGCCGAAACCGACGAACTCTTGCCAGTGCCGAGGAAGATACTGTGCTAAGGCGGCGGTGTCGGGCGCTGCACAATGAATGTCGCAGTCGACCTTCAACTCAAGTTCGGTCTGGACAGCATTGGGGCGAGACATCACGCTCCATCCAGGCCTGCGAACCGATAGAGACTGACAGCATCGGACGACATGATCTGCCGCCGGAGTCCGGAGGCAATGTCGCTTGGCAGCGCGCGATCCGGCGCATCGAAGTCCCAGTGCGGATAGTCGGTTGAAAAAAGGAGTCTCCCGTTCATGTCTAATGCGTCCAAGATCTCGCGAAACTGCTCAGGCCTTTCGGGCTCTTCGATCGGCTGAGTTGTGAACGAGAAGTGGTGGCGCACGTACCATGACGGTTCTTGCTTTAGGTCAGGAACTTCCTCGCCCAGGATTCGCCAAGCACGATCCATCCTCCAGCAGAGGGAGGGCACCCACGCGAATCCGCCTTCGATCAGAACAAACTGCAATCTTGGAATCTCGTCGAAGACGCCGCTGAAAACCAGGCTGCTGAGCTGAGCCGCGAATGCCTGTGGATGACCGGCGTGAACTTCAAAATAGTAGGATGGCCAACCGGCGCCAGTTAGCGGTTGGCCGGCGATGCCTCCGACATGTACGCCAATAGGGAGGCCAGCTTCCGCGGCCGCCTTATATACTCGCCAAAATCGGCGATTGCCCAGGAGATCAACATTTCGCAATGTGACTAGAACCTGGACGAATCTAGGATGATGCGCCAGCCGCCGAATTTCGTCCTCGGCTTGGTCGGCGTCATTGATCGGAACGACGATGGCGGACACGAGGCGCGGCTCGGCGTCGAGCCATTCTGCCAGCGTCCAATCGTTGATGGCTCGCGTGAGAGCAGCGCCATAGTCCCCAGGCTGGACCGAGAGCTGCGCGACATTCCCCGAATTCAGGATCGCAATTCGAACGTTCCATCGATCGAGCAACTGTTCCCTCAGGAAGTCGAGGTCGCTGCCCGCTGGCAAGCCCGACGATGGCATCGCGTCAACCCGAGAGTTCGAGCGCCTGGGTCGTGTTACGTAATATCCCGGCTCAGACAAGCGCCGTAATCCAATGCGGCGATGATAAGTCTGCCATCTGGGAGGGAGGTACTCGAGCAGCTTCTCGGTCGATGACAGGTAGTGGTGGACGTCACAATCAATAATCGCGGGAGTGGAGGCCTGGCGCAGAGGTTTGGCGCTGGCGGTGACAACTCTATCCACTAGATGCGTCCAAAATAGAGCGGCGCTTCTCACATGTGAGGTTTTGCGGAATCGCTCCTCTCACTCGGCGACCTCTACTACGATGAACTCACGTTCAACCGTGGCCGGGTACGCCTCTGCCCTATATGGTCCCTTCATCATCGAAGATGACCGTGTTTCGGGCCTCGTCGCCTCAATTTCCCTTTCGACCAGGACAGTGTAGGGTCGAACGCGGGTGCGCTTGGGATCGAACCAAGACTGCCCGGTCTTGAGGTCGAACTCCCATCCATGCCATGGGCACTGTAGGAATTTCCTTGAGTCGTTGTACTCGTATACCCCTGGCCCAGACGAGTCGAGAGATGAATAAACGTCCCCTTCACACAGCGGACCGCCCTGATGAGGACACACATTGCGAAGAGCAAAGAACTCTCCAGCAATGTTGAACACGCCAATCAGCCGGCCAGCCACACTAACAACGCGTCGAGCGCCATCCGGAATCTCGTCCACCGGCGCAACTCGATACCATCCCATGGTTATTTGAGAATCTAGCCCCTGGACTGAACTGAAAGGCTCTTGGCGGCCCACAATCGCTTACGCAGTCGTCCTGTTGCGACTGTGTCAACTTGCAGCGTAATTGGATCGATCACGACACCGTATTCACGCTCGGCGTGTGAGACCGACAGCTTCTCGTTCCATACGTCGGCTTGCACGGATGCCGCGTTGCGCTCCAACGGGTCTCCCCAACCGCCGCCCCCAGCTGTCGTGTGTAACAGCACGGCATTCTGCTCAATGCTTCGAGCGCCCATCGTCGGGAGGAGCACCCGATCGTCTCCTTGAACCAAAACATATGAGGATGGCGTTCCTGGCCGACCACCCGCGAGTGGGTAAGGTAGAAATCGTCGTTTGTCAGAACGGAACTGGAGCACCGCATCCGGAGCGAGATTTCGTATGTTCCGATTGATTGCCAGGGCACCACGGTACTTACCAGCTCCGCAGGCGTCAGTTGCAAACCCGTATTCCTCGATCCTGATTGGCAAGCTGGCCTCGATGATCTCAATGGGGGTGTTTGCCTGGTTTGCCATTGGATGAGGTACGGCCTCGGGCGCATCTCCAGATGGCCGACCGCCGCGCGAACCGGCCAGCGAGTCAACGTAGACGAAGGGCCGGTAATCCGCAGTGAATCCACCGAAGCTCATCGTGCTACAACCACCTTCTCCGTCAGCAGGAACGCGCTCTGGAACGACCTGAGCCAGGGCGCCCAAGACAGCGTCCATCACGCGGAAGCCGACGATCCCGCGTGCTCCGCAAGGCGCCCCAGGTCGGGGGTGGACCAGAGTGCCCTCTGCGGCTACCACGTCAATCACCCTGAAGTAGCCGGCGGCGTTGGGTAGATCAGCACCCAATGCGAGCCTGATCGCGCCGTACACAGCAGATTTTGTGTAAGTCAGTGGACTATTGATTCCGGCCTTGACCTGCGCCGAGGTCTTTGGAAAGGTGACCGTCACCCGCTCTCCCTCAATCGTCACGACCACATGCAAGACCAGCGGCTCACCGTCTGCGACCGCATCGCCGTCCAGGTAGTCCGTGAACTCGTAGGCGCCGTCTGGCCACGAAGCGATTTCGCTGCGAGCCAGCGCCTCACTGCTATCGAGAAAGGCTGCGGTGTACTTGCGCACGGTCAACGCTCCGTACTTGGCCGCCAGCCGTTGGTAGTGCCGTTCGCCAATCTGAGCCGCGGCGATCTCAGCCCGCAAGTCACCGATTACCGCGACTGGGACTCGCACGTTCTTTTCGATAATTGCGAAGATCGCCTCATTGGGCACCCCGCGTTCGTACAGTTTCAGGGTCGGAAGGCACAGGCCTTCCTGGCACAGTTCTGTAGCTTCCGTCGACATGCTGCCGGGCACTCGTCCACCGACATCGGAGTGGTGGGCGACCACACACGAGAACGCCTCAAGCTCGTTGTCGACAAAGATCGGTTTGATCACGTAGATGTCAGGAAGGTGGATCCCGCCCGACCCGTACGGGTCGTTCAGGATGAAGACGTCTCCGGGATAGATTGAGTTGGCATAAGCCGCAAGAATGCATTTGACTGGATCGGGGAACGATCCAAGATGAACGACCGTTGTAAGCCCTTGAGCGATCATCTGGCCCTCGCGATCGCACAAGGCAGTTGCGAAGTCCAGCACGTCCCGCACGATGGTCGAGTACCCGGTTCGCGTAATGGTCAAGGCCATCTCGTCAACAATCGAGTCGAGACCGTTCTGGAGAACCTCGTAGGTGATTGGATCGAGCAGCTTCACATTCAGCGCCATCCGTTACTTTGCCCCTTGTCTACCGGTTGGACCTCAATGACCATGTTGTTCCAGTCATCAAGTCGGACGCCACAGCCCGGCGGCACAACTGTCGTCGTGTCGTACTCCTCGACGATGACAGGACCCTGTCGCGACTCCCCGCTCAGCTGAGAACGGGTCAACACAGGCGCAGACACCGCGCCATGGTCAGAACCGAAGTAAACGCGCCGATCGGCAGGCTGGGTCTTCTTGCCTGACACCTGCTGCGAGCCGTTTACGGCCTTGCCGACTAGTGCCCGCGCGATGAGACGTAGATTCACGATTTCGGTGGGTTCGAGTCCGGCACGATGGCCGTAAGTGCGTTCGTGCTCCTGCCCGAAGGCTTCGCTGAGCTCTGCGAGGTCCTGTCGGGTTAGCGCTCCTGCCGGTACAGGAATCGTCAGCTCGTAGGTCTGACCCACATACCGTAGGTCGGCGAAGCGGTTGATCGCATGCTGCTCTGCCTTCGAAGCATCGCGAGTCAGAACTTCCCGAGCGCGGTTTTCCAGTTGCTGGAACACCTCGGAGACACCCGACGGCTCGAGGTCAACAGTTGATGCAAGGTACGTCTGAACACAGTGGTACTCCATGTCCGCCTCCAGGAGGCCAACAGCCGAAAGCAGACCAGGAGATGGAGGCACGATAACCATCTTCATTTCGAGAGCCCGGGCCAACTCAACCGCGTGAATGGGGCCGCTTCCACCGAAGGCCAGCAGCGCAAAGTCGCGCGGGTCGCGGCCACGATGCGTGGATATGGCCTTGATCGCCCGAATCATGCTTTCGTTGGCCACCGTGTAAATGCCGCGGGCCGCGTCTAGCAAAGTGAGCCCTAATGGCAATGCCACTCGCTCGCTGATTGCTTTTTCAGCGAGATCTGTGCGGACTTTGATAGCACCCCCGGCAAGGGAGTTTGGGTTGATGAAACCAAGCACTACATTTGCGTCGGTGACCGTAGGATCTTCCCCTCCGGCTCCGTAACACACCGGTCCGGGAACGGCACCGGCGCTTCGGGGACCGACTTTGAGGAACGCGCCCCGATCCAGCCACGCCAGGCTTCCTCCGCCGGCACCAACCTCGGCGATGTCAAGCACTGGAAAGTTCAGCGCATAGCCGCGCCCTCTGATCAGCCGACTGGCCAGGGAAGGACCGCCGCCGACCTCGGTTTCTGTGCTGCGGCTGAACTCGCCGTTTTCGATCATCGACGCCTTCGCAGTCGTGCCGCCCATGTCGAACGCGATGACGTTATTGAAGCCGGCGCGTTGCGCGATCCGGTGAGCGCCTATCACGCCGGCTGCAGGGCCGGATTCAACAATGGCGACCGGGCGCTCGCGTGTCTCCTCTGCAGACATGATTCCGCCATTTGATTGCATCGTCAGCAGGCGAGCGCTGATCTGCATTGCGTTGAGTTGCTCTTGCAGTGACGCGAAATATTCCTTAACGAGAGGTCCGATGTAAGCGTTGATGACCGTCGTGCTGGTGCGTTCGTATTCCCGTATTTCAGGGAGGATGTCGGCCGAAATGGATAGATGTATGCCTGGTAGGTGATCACGAAGGATTTCACCAACCCGACGCTCATGTCGCGGATTCTGATAGGAGTGCAGCAGCACAACTGCAACTGCTTCAACCCCGTCGCCTCTGAGGCGATCAACGGCGGCGACCACACTTGCTTCATCAAGCGGAACGACAACCTCGCCCTTTGCGCCGATGCGCTCATCGACCTCAAGGCGTAGCCGACGCTCTACCAATGGCGGCGGTGGCGTGTAGAACAGGTTGTAGAGATCTGGAATCCGACCCCGGCGAAACTCCAACACGTCTCGGAAGCCGCGCGTGGTCAGGAGTGCGGTCTTTGCCCCTTTGTGTTCGATGATCGCATTCGTCGCAACGGTGGTGGCGTGAATGATTTCCTGGACGTCCTGTGGCGACAAGTTGTTCTCAGCCAGCAGCTCCCGCAAGCCGTTCGCTATTCCTAGCGCAAAGTTCGGGGGGGTCGATGACACCTTCTTTGTCAGGCATAAGCCATTTGATTCAACAACGACGATGTCTGTGAAGGTGCCCCCGATATCCACCCCGACACGGCACTTGCCGTCCACTGGCCCGGTCACCCTTTCATCCACACGGTCGAGGCACTATGCATGGGGATTGGCGACCACATGTCCGGAACTCCGGACATCTCCGAAGAACTGACCGGTACCCTCGCTGGGCCCGCTGGAGGGAAGGAGATTGGGGTCAGCCGAAACCCTCCGGATCTTGCCTTTAGTGCCAATCGCGCCCGATTCGAGATGCTGGGTCGTCGATCCGCTTGGTTTCTCGGCGAACGCCGCATGCCGGGTCGACCATGCGATCAGCAGCTCCCCTAGCCAGCTGACCGCCTGGGGCAGATCGGCGAGTTGCTCAGACTCGGCATCGGACATGTTTCGCAGTACGTCGACAGCAGACGCTTGACGCGCGAGCAGGGCCACGACATCAATCAGACTCGGTGAATCGACGGGGATGGCAGGGTCAGGCTGCGTGTCTCGATCGGACAACAGACGCAGATTGGAACGTGTGGGCCTGGAGATTGAGGCAGACGCTTTAGAAATCGCCGCCCGAGCACGCGCCCGCGCGACAACATCGCGTACGACACCGTCAATATGCCCGCCGACAGTCTCGGGCCGCTCGCCGCCAACCTGCCGGCGGAGCTCGTCGACAACCTCGCCCAACAGCGGCTTGATCTGGTTTGCGGCGAGTGCCGAGATCGGGGGAATTCGCTGGCTGGGTGCTGCGAGTCTGAGAGCTCGAATAACGCGGGCCTGATCCAAAAGTTCATAGGAGCGGCTCCTGCTCAGGCTGAACTCCAATCGAACGTATTGCTCCCACGACCGATGCCTGAGTGGAACCCAGGCGCGTTGCTCATGGGCTTCGAGCAGGAGCAGTGGAAATTCACCAAGGCGATCCCTGATTCGAGCGGTGAGGTCTTTGGCGGCGGCTTCGGAAATCTGCCAGCCCCTGGTTACGTGGGGCTCGCCCGACGTAAGTGACCACGTGAAGTTCGACGCGTCTTCACAGCAGGCCACCAGGTCGTGATCTAGCGGCTCCTCAGTAGCTTGGTAGGAAAAGAGTTGTTCTTGTGAGGCGAAGATGTGCTCGAGCGCCGCGGTCAGGAACATTCCCCGCCTGACTCCGGGTACGAGCGAATGGAGACTTCTGTCCAGTTCCGGCGAGACAACATCCTCGCCGCGCTCAATCGCTTCCTCGACTGCATTCAGGCATCCGTCGAGTTGCTTGCGCTTGACGAGGTACCCCTGTCTTGCGACGCCGCAGCTTGTTATAGCCATGTTCATACGGCCAAAGTCGCCATATTGTCCCTGCCAATTCGCCCGATGTCAAGGTTCGAACGAGATATAGCCGACCCTCCATGCCCCTCGCCATGGTCGTGCGGCGACAGTTTGTACGGCCAAACTTACTAACAGGAATGACCTTTATACTCCGGAACGTGCGCGTCAAGCGGCGGGATGGCGCCGACCAGCCCCGCACCGTGCCTGCTTACATGCAGATCACCGACTACCTCCGCAAGAAACTCTCCGATACCCCTACTGCGGAACAAGTCCGACTGCCAACTGAAGCCGAGCTCATGAAGACGTTTGGCGTGAGCCGGCAGACTGCCCGACGCGCATACGCGGATCTGGTCGCTGATGGTTTGGTGCAACGGTCGCCAGGCAAAGGCAGCTTCCCGGCGCGCACACATAGATACCTGATGTCTGTTGGTTCGCTTGACGATTTGTTAGCACCGTCGGAGGAAAGAGAATTCCATGTGATCACCCCACTGACGGGCATGAGGAGCTCCACCGCCGCAACCCAGTTGGGCCTCCCGGATGACGAGGTCGGCTTTGTTGCGTACTGCCAGGTCCACGACGGAGTTCCGTTCGGTCTCGTCCGGATGTTTCTACCACCCCCGGTCGCTGCGACGCTCGCCGACCAGGACTTTCTGCATACGAAGGGTGGGGTGGGCAAGGAGTCAGTGATCGCAATCGTGAACCGGAAGCTGCAGTTCCCGATTGCCATGGCCAAGCAACTCATCGCCGCCATTGCCGCGCCAGCTGACGTTGCGGAAACCATTGGATGTGAAGCCGGTCAGCCGATTCTCAAGACTGAGTTTCTTTTCTTTGACACGGATGCCAGACCGGTTCAGCTAAACATCAACTACTACCACCCCGAGCTGTATGAGTACCGCACCCAGCTGCACCGGCGCCCAAAATTCGCGGTCGAATATCCAGTGCGTGCGCTCCCGAAAAGTGAAGGCTACTGACCAGAAAGTCTCCGCCATCGCGTTCCGGTCGAGTTCGTCAGACGTATCCAGGCCCTTGTCACCACCCGCGCAAGTCCACCGCCCAGGACTCCAACACCTCACCCTCCCCGACCAAGTGCATGCGTTCGTGGTACGCGATGGTGGGGTCGACGTGGGCCGGTAGAACGTTGATACGGTCGCCAACCGCGACCGGTTGCTCCGGGATGAAGGTGACGTGCTCGTCAGAAACCTTGATTACGGTGGCGCCCGCGATATCGGGCTTGCCGTGGTCCATGCCAAGCGCCTTGAGGCCGCAATTAGCTACGGCGTAGCCAAAGCTGGATACCGAGATCACGGTCGCGAGCACGCTTAAGGCCTGTCGGAACGGGAGGCCGAGCTTCGCGTAGGCGGTGTCCATGAGGATGTACGATCCGGCCTGGATCTCGCTGGCCCAGGTGTTGATGTCGTACGTGCCTGTAGCCCCGGCTGTGATGAGGTCACCACCCACATCGGCATGCGCCTTAGTGAGCAACCCCATGGCCATGGCCGTCAGCTGCTCCCGCTGAGAGCGATCGTCGAGGCTGGCGGCGTGGCCTTCGTAACCCATCACCCCTCTCACAATGAGGCCCCTGGCTCGAGCCCGGTCGGCCAGGACAACCGCCTGATCTGGGGCACAGCCGCAGCGGGGCATCCCGACGTTCACGTCGATCACCACCTCTTTGACGCCGCCTTTTGCAGCTGCGTCGATTGTGTTCTCCGAGTCGACCGCCACCGTGACGCGACCTTTGACGCGGCCGAGCCTGGTCGCGTCGACCACCTCGTTGGCGAGCAGCAGGTCCTCTCCCAAACCTGCGGCCGCCATGCCTTCCACCTCACGGATGGTGGCGCACGTAAAACCAATGTGGCCCGCCGCTGCCTGTCGGTGCGCAAGCGCCGTGCACTTGTGCGCCTTCACGTGAGGACGCAGGCGGGATCCCGGCAGCGCAGCGCTCATTGTGGCGAGGTTGTGGTCGAAGGCACCGGAGTCGATGAGGAGGGCAGGTGTATCCAGCTGGTCGATCCGCATTTGCGTCAGCTTAGTGACAGCGCCACCGCGATGAGGCCGGCCTCGCGTTGCGCGTGGCCAGCGAAACGCGCCAGAAGTGTGGTCGGAGAGAGTGATACTGTCGCCCACGATGACTCGGGCGTCGCGCGTCCTAGTCAGCAGTCTCAGGAGAATGAATGAAACTCGCTGACTTCGATCCAAATCTGGTCCACGTCGACCGACCACAGGACTTTGACGAGTTTTGGCGCACGACAGTGAATGAGGCGATTGCAATACCTCTCCAGGCACAGCTTGCGCCGGTGCCGATGCGCTCGACGAACGAGGTCGAGGTCTACGAGATTCACTACAACAGTCTGGACGGCCTCGAAATCGCCGGATGGTATTGCAGGCCCCGGCCTAAATACGTCAAGCCGCCTTACCCAGCCCTGCTCTGTATGCCTGGATACATTGCGGAGCCAGAGCTTCCCAAGTCGTGGGCTCACAAAGGCTACGCGGCATTAGGGGTGGCGCCGCGCGGCAAGCTGCGTTCGAACCAGCGCTTTAATCCAGGGTATCCCGGGCTCCTTACCCACAATGTCACAAATCGCGAGACCTACTCCTACCGCGGCCTGTACATCGACGCGCTGCGAGCGGTCGATTTTGCTTTGTCGCGCCCTGAGATAGATTCGTCCCGCATTGGCATTCGGGGCAGCAGTCAGGGTGGCGCACTTGCGATCGCAACCGCCGCTCTACGACCCGATGCGATCGCGTGCGGAGCGGTATCAGCACCATTCCTCGCCGGCATCATGTCCGCCCTCGACCTCACTCACAGCTATCCATATGAGGAACTCAACGACTACCTACGAATGTATCCCGATAGCAAAGGCGCAGTAAGCTCAACACTCTCGTATTTCGACGTAATCAACTTCGCCCCTTTGGTGCGCTCACCCCTTTTGGTCGGCCTCGGGCTGATGGACGATTGCTGCCCACCAGAGACTGGACTCGCCTTGGTGGATGCACTTCAGAATTGCCCAAAGATCGTGCACACATATCCCAGATGCGCTCATGATGCCGGCGGCCACTGGGAGGCGGCAAAAGTCGAGACGTTCCTGGCCAGCCATCTTCGGCCATTGATAGCGTGAAACTGCCGTCACAAAGTTCGTCAGCGCCAGTTCCCGAAGGCTTCGACGAGTTCTGGGCTGAGGTCGACAGTGATTTAGCGCTTCACGCTGCGGCGCCCGGGGTAGAGAAGCTGCGCATCCGCTCGTCCGACTACTGCACAGTCTACGGAGTAAGCCTGACCAGTCTCGGTGCCTATCGAATATTCGCTTACTACAGCGTCCCTACGGGTACAGGCCCTTTTCCCGCGTTGTTCTGCACGCCGCCCTATGGCAGTGTCGCAGCCCTCCCAGACCTCAGCGTACGAAGGACGTACGTGGTCCTCACTCTGGCCCACCGTGGCCAGCGAAATGCGGACCTGGATTGGGCAGCTGAGTTCCCCGGGCTTCTCACCGACGGTATCCTTAGCCCTCGGACTTTTGCCTTCCGCGGGATCGTGGCGGACTGCTGTCGCGCGACAGAGTTCCTCGTCGGTCGACCTGAAGTGGACCTTGCTCGAGTGGCCATCACGGGTAATGACCTTGCGATTCTTACGGCTTCGCGGCGCTCCGTCTTCAAAGCAGTACAAAGCATGGACCTCATCCTCTACCGGGCTATGGAGGCTCGATTGTTGTTCCGAGACTACCCACTGGAGGAGCTGAACGACTACGTCAGGGCCCATCCCGACCGGGAGGAGAGCGTGGGCCGATCCTTATCCATGGTCGATCCAATGCATCACGCTTCGCGGATCTCAGTGCCGGCTCACCTAACGTTTAGTGGCGAATTGGATCGCAAATGGCTGCGTCCGCTTTTCGATCGGCTCGCTCGACCCGAGTGGTACAGACGGACCTTTCATGGTGCGGTCGACGTGGCTGCTTGCGACGATTGGTTGGCTGATCAGCTGAGCGTGATCGCCGTGAGGCCGTTCCAGAGACCGATGTGGTGAAGGGATTGCACCTTATTCCGGATAGGCCGGACAGATCGTACGTCATTGGATCGAATCGCCAAAGAGAGCTAACGATATGTTCGAACGGATGCGTCAGATTTCGTCTCTCAATTGAGCGAGCTCCGCAGCGGCGGGCTCGCGACGATTCAAGATAGCGTGGACGCCGCCCCTAACGATGAGAAGCGCGAATTGAGGTTCCGCTTCATGAAGGGGTTATGGACCTTTCATTAAAGCTCGGGCTTCTGACTGACCTCGACGCCACGGCGAGAGCGGTGGCTCTGGGCACCATTTCCACCGTCGAGTTGGTGGAACTGGCGCTGGAAACAGCATCGCGCTTCGAACCGAAGCTCCATGCATTTGCCTGGCTAGACCCGGAATGGACGCGCGATTTGGCTCGCCGCGTGGATGCGGCCCGCCGGAGCACCGTACCCCTCGGACCCCTGTATGGGGTACCAATCGCCGTCAAGGACATTTTCGATACAGCCGGCATCCCCACAGAGTGCGGGACAGTCGCCATGACCGGCCGGATACCAGCAAATTCGGCTGCGGTGGTGCAAGCCATGCAGAAAGCGGGGGGAGTCATGTTCGGCAAGACCGTGACAGCGGAACTTGCTTACCTAACTCCGGGACCGACGCTCAATCCGTGGAATCTGGGCCGGACGCCCGGCGGCTCCTCTATGGGTTCGGCCGCCGCAGTCGCGGCAGGCATAATCCCTGGCGCGATCGGTAGTCAAACGAACGGGTCCGTGATACGTCCGGCGGCCTTCTGCGGGGTAGTGGGCTTCAAGCCATCGGGGACGATTCTCCCGCTCGATGGAGTTTTGCGCTTCAGCCCCACGTTAGACCAAGTTGGTTGTTTCGCAGGTACTGTCAAAGGCGTAGCTCGACTAGCGGGCGCATTGCAAGAGAGCGAGCCCGAACCATGGATCGATCTCGAACCAACTAGCCATCCACGCATCGCAGCAGTCCAAACCGATTGGGAGCAGCCCGACGAGGACATGAAGCAACGTTTTGAAGCCGATCTGAAAGCTTTAGCCACTGCCGGTGCCGAGGTTTCACGGATAAGCCTTCCTGCGAGTCTAGAAAGAGCGCGGCCCGTGCACCGAACGATCATGGCAGTAGAGGCAAATGCCGCCTTGAGACCACTCGCTGCGTCCGCCCCCAACGTTCTCAGTGATGCGTTGATCGGGCTCATGGACGAGGGGCTTGCCACGCCGGAGTCTGTTTACAGCGAAGCGCTCGAGCGACGAGAAGAGTTGATAGGGGAGTTCGCTTCTTGGTCAGCTCCTTACGATGCCATCGCCTCGCCACCGGCCCCAGGTGAGGCGCCTCCGGCTGACACGACCGGAGATCCGCGCTTCTGCACGCGCTGGACACTCGTGGGGGCCCCTACTGTTGTGCTTCCAACCGGTCACGGCCGACGTGGACTCCCCTTAGGCCTTCAGCTCACCGCAGGACCGAATAGTGACATGCAGCTGCTGTGCACAGCGCTGTGGGTCGAACAGACCATCGGACACAGGGACATTAGTACCCTGCTCCGGCGCCTCGACTCACAGGGTCGTCAAACCTAACCCATCCGATCAAAAGGTTGTTAGTGTTCCCTTCACTCCAGCCTTTGAAGCGCCCGCATCAGTTCCATCCAGCGCTTTTGTGCGGCCGGCACGCTCGTAGGCCAAAATCGCAACTTATCGCCTGGTAGCAGCTGCGCGGCGATCGGCAGGTCCGCCCGAACCACAACCGCAACGACCGGATAGCCGCCAACGGTTTGGTGATCGGCCATCAAAAGGATCGGTTGACCACTCCGAGGCACCTGAACGCAACCATACGTCAGGCCGAAGGAGAGCAGTTCAGGTCCTTTCATCTCAAGCTTCTCGCCCTCAAGGCGGTAACCCATGCGGTCCGAATCTCGGCTGATCTCATACTCCTGGCTGAAGAAGAGCTCCCGAGAGTCCGGGGCCATTCGATTGAGCTGGGGCCCCGGTATTACCGCAAGCTCAGCAGTGTTCGAGGCCGAGTAAGCCGGGCGCAGCGACTCTGGCAAGTGGCGGCCTGTGACGAGCGGCCTGGCCGGCTCGTTGGCAAGCATAAGCATGTCTCCCACCTTGAGTGCCCTCCCGCCAATCCCACCCCTACGAACGAGTAGGTAGGTCGATACCGAACCCAGCCAGCGTTCACCTTCGAGACCTCCGGCCACCGCCAGGTAGGCCCGTGCACCGAGACGGCGGGCCCCAAAGGCCAGGCGATCGCCGCGTTCCAGGCAGATGCTCGTCCAACCGGGCACCGGCCGGCCGTTGACGCTTGGTTGTAGGTCACCGCCTGTAATGGCGGCCAGGCAGCGCGTCTCGGCAACCAAGGCGGAGCCGCTCAGAACGATCTCCAAGCAACCCTCACCGTCGCGATTGCCCACCAGTCGATTGGCCGCCACAAGGGCGAAACGGTCCATGGCCCCACCAACCGATACGCCAGAAGAACGATGTTGTTGGCGACCGAGATCCTGGAGCGTCGTGAAGGGTCCAGGCTTCTCGACTCTCAGAGCGGCTGTCATTCTGCTCGCGGAACAAATTTGACGCGGTCGCCTGCACGGAGCAGGGCGGGCGGGTCCCTGTCGAGGAAAACGAGACGCATGTCTGTGCGTCCAAGGACATGCCACCCGCCTGGAGTCGGCCATGTGTAGACGTTTGTCTGCCGGCCAGCAATGGCGACCGAACCAGCCGGAACATAAGTGCGCGGGGTCGACCGGCGCGGCAGCTGTAGCTTGGCTGGAAGCGGTCCGAGGTATGGCTGGCCCGGCGCAAAGCCAATTAAGAAGACGCGATACGTCGCGCTCGAATGGATTTGGATAACTTCAGCGATGCTGATGCCCAGTGCTTCCGCAGCATCGGGCAGATCCGGCCCGTCGTAGATTACTGGGATCCGGTGCAGCCGCCCCGAGCGGGTCACCTTGGCGGGCTTCTGATGTAACCGTTCGACCGCGCTTCGCAGCGTTTGGTAGGAGACCGAATCCGGGTTGTAGTGAACGGTGACGGAGCAGTAACTGGCGAGGGCGTCTTGCACTCCCTGACGGCTGCGAAGTCGATTTGCGAGCGTCTGGGCTTTGGCGCTCAAATCGGTGTCGATTCTCGATCCGAGCTGCACGACCAGAGCCGCGTCACCGAGGGGTTGGATCTTCATCGGTTCGCCCGGCGTTTGCACATCCCACGATCGGGATTGGCGGACACCGTTAGCTTCCGTGCTCTCTCGGTGTCAGCAGCGACTCAGAAGGGAACGAGTAGCGGAGAGGCTTGATGACCACCCCGGCTTGAAGGAGACCCGCTTTGAGTTTGCGGGCGAGGCGCACAGAGTCCGGTGTGTCGCCGTGGATCAGGACTGTATCGCACTTGACCTCAAGGTCTCGCCCTGCGGCGCTACGAACGACTCCCTCGGTCACCATTCGGAGGACCCTCGCCACGACCTCCGCAGGATCCGTGACAAGTGCGTTTGCACTCGACCTTGGCACCAGCGTGCCATCGTCGCGATAGGAGCGGTCAGCGAACGCTGCAATCGCCACGCGGAGACCTCGCTTGCGAGCGGAATCGGCCAGAGCGCCCTCCTGGGTCACGACTAGCAGCGAAGGATCGAAATCGGCGACCGCGTCGGCGACTGCGTCTGCATACATCGGGTCTTCCACGACTACGTTGCCGAGCCTGCCGTGCGGCGCGAGATGTTGAATTCGGGCTCCATGCGCCTGGGCGAATGCGTGCAGCGCGCCCACTTGATAAAGCACGTCGGTCCTTACATCGTTGGCTGAAAGATCCATGGCCCGCCGACCGAACCCGACCAGATCAGGGAAGCTCGGATGGGCGCCTATCGAAACACCCTTCTTAATGCAGTTGCGAACAGTCTCATCCATCGTTCGCGGATCTCCGGCATGGAAGCCACACGCGATGTTGGCAGACGTCACGATGTCCAGAATGGCGTCGTCATTGCCGAGGCGATAACGCCCGAACCCTTCGCCGATGTCCGCCACAAGATCAATTGCCGGAGCCACGGCATGCCTCCCGCTAAGTGCCTTTAGGTTGCAACCCTGTAACGCTAGCCTGGGGTTCCCGATGCCTGCAAGTCCTTCAGCACTTGAAGAGCTACGCCTGAGTGCGCCATCGCGTGTCTCGCAATGAGCACGGCTCCTGGGCATTTGCACCAACTATTTGGTTACAGCAGCCAACGACCCATGGATGGAAGCACTGTTTTCAGGCGAACGTGCTGGAACATCCAACCGTCATTTGGCCAGCCGACAGAGGTCGACTAATGCTGCCGGAGATATTGCGCGCGCTCGTCTAATGCGGTGAGGCGGACTCAAGACGCGATCGCGCTCGCTAAATCGACGGCTCGTTACGACCTTGAGGAAGCCGCTTCTGCAGCGTTCCTGACTAGATCCTCCGCGATTGGATAAAAGGCGGATTGCTCCTCCAATGACAGTCGCCGGAGCGGTGCACGGACGCCATTGGTGAGCGCCACTCCACGTTGGCCAAGAATGGTTTTGAGCGCCGAGTGGAATGGGAAAGCCTGGATTCTGTCGCGCGCATTGGCGCAGCGCTGCGACGCCTCCTGACTCCCGGTTTTGACAGCATTGAGGACAAGCTCGGGTAGCGCTGAGGCCAACGCGGATACAGCCCCGACAGCGCCATTTGCCATGCCACGATGGATGAGGCTCTCGGACCCGATGAATATGGACAACCCCTCAAGTAAATAGGGCTCGACTCTCTCCCAAGGAGTATCCGAAACCTTAAGGCCGGCAAAGTTTGGCAACTGGTCTCGCAGATCGGTTATCACGGCAAGCGATATGGCATAGCCGCTACGAGCTGCAAACTCGTAGACGTAGAAAGGAAGGGGTGCGCAAGCCCGTCCGGCGGTTTTGAAATGGTCAAGAATCGACCGGTCGTCTAGGGCGAAGTATGGGGGACCGATGACCGCGACTGCGTCCGCGCCACTGTGTGCAGCATGTTCGGCTATAGCCGCTGTGTCCCTGGTTGTCTGCGCGCCAGCATGGACAACCACCTTGAGGCGAGCTCTGGCCGCCTTGACAAACAGGTCGATCACGCGCTTGCGCTCCTGCAAGTTTAGGAGTACTCCCTCGCCGGTTGTACCCATGACTAGGAAGCCGTCTAGACCGGACGCCGCCATGAAATTCGTTAGTGGTTCGAACGCCGCTTCATCAAGGTGCTCTCCGTCTTGGTCAAGTGGCGTGACACTGGCAGCCAGGCATCCAGTGATGGGATGGTGGCCAGTTCCCGATCTAGTACCCTGCAAAACACTGGCGGCGGCTGATTTCTTCATTGATGCCGACGCAGACGTTAGCCTATCCAGCTGCAATTACACAGCGACGGTTCGGTTTGGTCGATTCGGCATGGTTTGGGTTGTCGGCACCGAGAGATTGCTGCAGCGGCATCACGTTGGCTGGGGAGCGTGTGGGGCACACAAATTCGTCGGGACGATCGACTGGCCATTCCTGAGGTTGGGACAGCCGTAACTACTGACTGAGCTTGACCAGCTTGGCACGCGGGCCCTTCGGGCTCGCCTCAACCTCGAATGTGACCTTCTCACCACCGTTGAGCGAGTCGAAGTTGTCGACTGCGTCGCGATGGAAGAAGTACTCCTTCCCGTCCTCGGCCGCTATGAAGCCGAAGCCGCGGTCGGAAACGAGCTTCTTGATGGTTCCGTTGGTCATCGCTGACTCCTCTTCTCGAACTTCGCCGGAACAAGCCACGGATCTGTTCGAGGTAGATGCGGTCGGCCACCGCAAGCGGGCATCCCATGGGGGAATGACTACAAGGAGTCTTGCCCCGGGCTGGACGGAGTCAAACATCACGGCCGGATATCGAGACCTGCGGGATTCAGAAAGTACATCAGGCCGCAATTGGCGCCCGGGAATACTCGTTTAATAGCCCGCCCAGCCTCGCGCGTCTTCTAATAGTGGTGCCTGGCCGTCGGATTGGCTCGCTCCGGGCCGCGGCAGGTCGAAGGCAGCAGCTGCGGTGAGGGCGCTCGTCGTTGTAGTGCGCCGAGCACTTGCCCAGCACTGCCTCTAGGTGACGCTGGGAGACGATCAGCATCCGGTCCAAGCATTCGCGCCGAGCACTCCCCACCCAACGCTCGGCGTGGGCATTCGCCCTCGGTGCCATCAATGGAGTCAGGATCACTCGGGCGCCCTCGCCCTCGAAGACGGCATCAAAGCTTCGGGCGAACTTTCGATCTCGGTCGTGAACGACGACCCGAACGTTGATGCCTTCGTCGCTCAGCTCCCAGCTCAGATTGCGAGCCTGCTGGGTCACCCAGGCCGAGTTCGGTTCGGCAGTACAGGCCGCAGCCACCACACGACCGGTCGCCAGGTGCACGAAGAAGAGCACATATAGGCGCTTGAAGAACACGGTGTCAACGGTGAAGAAGTCGGTCGCCATCAAGCTCTCGGCGTGCGCGCTCAGGAACTGGCGCCAGCTCATCTGCGATCTGCGGCCGGCAGGCGGGACGTGGCTGCGGCGAAGCACGGACCGAACCGCGGTCGCCGAGACCATGTAATCGAGCTTGAGCAGTTCGCCCCTGATTCGGAAGTAGCCCCAGCGCGGATTCTCTTGTGCCATTCGGACGATTAGCTCTCTGACCGCCTCAGCCAGCGGCGCTCGACCGGTCCGCGGGCGGAATCTCTTTCCTGCCGGCCCGGCTCCCGCCTAGGACGATGTGCGCCTCGCTAGCCGGACACTCCTCGTCCCGAGGGTCCTGCCGAAATAGGGCCGAATGGCCCTATTGTGCCGTCAAGAAACCGCGTTATTTAACGCTACTTAACACCGAGCCGGACAGGCCGAAGCGCCGAGGGAGGTAGGCAGCAATGAGGTGCAGCGGAGGTTCAAGTCGACCAGTCTTGCATCACACGGGGGTTGGCACGATGGACGGAAAACTGTCAAGAAGTACTCACAGCCTGCTCAGGCGCCTTCGACTCATGGCTATCGCGTTGCTCCTTTTACCCTTCACGGCTGTAGCGTTCGCAGTGCCAAACTATGCTTCATCGTCGCCCGGGTGCGTCGACCCGACACCCTACAAATGGCTGCCGACGACACCGGCATTGACATCGCGTGTGGTCAATCCGGCAGCGGCAGCAGAGCTTGCCAATCGCAAGGCAGCCCTGACCGCGACGGATCCCGCCCTACAGGCTGACCTTCTCCAGGCAGCGTCCATTTCAGACTTGACTAACAAGATGCGAATGATGAAGAGCCTCGGTCCGCCCCGCGTTTCCAGCGTTCCAATTGATCAATCGTGCGGCGGAAGTGCAGTGCGTGGATCACTCTGGCGTCAGTTCGAATCACGATTTGTCACTGATGTAAGCGCACATGACAGTATCGGTTCAGGCACCGACAACGGTTATCCGATGATTTTTCTCAATTTCCTAAACCAGCAAGCACAGAACAACTATTACTACTGTGGACCGGCCACGATTGCGGAGGAAACCACGACTGAGAGTATTGGCATTTCGCAGTCACGTGCCGCCAGTGACATGGGCACCACGTCCAGTAGCGGCACGTCTAACAGTGCGATGTTGAGCGAGATGCGGAGCAAGATTGGCAACCCTGAGTACGGCTGGACGTTTTACGTGTGGGTGGGCGTGCCTGGAAGTCCATCGTCAACCGATATCAACAACTTCGAAAATCATCTGTGGTACGACATAGGCGTCGGCGCGCCCGTGAGCGGCGACGCTTATGAGGTCAGCGGCTACTACCGCGATGGAACGCCGTATCCGCACCTCAATGGCCATCCGAATTTGACAATCAAGCACTGGTTCGAGCTCGGCGGCGCGGACCAAAACGGCTGGTCGGTCTACTACGCCGACTCGGTATATGGGACTGGGACCACCATCTTTAACCCGAATCACGTGCCGCAGTACAGTTGGTGGCCCGTCTACTACACCAACGGATACGGCGATCCGCTGGGAGTGGTAGAGATACTTGGTGGACTCGGATATATCTGGTGACCTACCGCTGCGCGAAGCTATTCGCTTTGGCGATTCTGATGAGTTGGAGCGGCGTAAGCTGCTCCAACTCCCCACCTACTTCGCACTCGAGCCCATCACCCACCGGATTGGCGGCAGTGCCGTCCTCCCCACTGACCTCTGTTCCGATTTGCCTCGGTGCAATGCCTTCAAATTGGGCGGCGGCGCTCGCAGGCACAACCGTGGCGATTGGTGGGCTCACCGGTTTTGGAGTCCAGGCAGTCGATCCGATTTCTAACTACGCCTACGGCACGTATCGCGTGTCCGGCAACGTTCGAGTGGCGGCTATCGATGTCAAGACCGGTGCGGTCATCGTCGTCGCGGACCTGCCCTCGACGACAGCGGGAATAAGCTGGATGAGCGTTGCGGATCCGTGGCTTGTTTGGGTTGAACAAGATTCGCAGTCCGACATCGGTGTATGGAAAATAGTTGCTTGGAACCGCCGCACACAGGCATCAATCGTACTTGCGAGCAACCAACTGCCAGATGGGACGGAATTTCCCAATTTCGTCACGCAGCCCGTGGTTGGACTCCATTACGCAGCATGGGTTCAGCCCATCAGCGATAGTACCGTTGAGCTGCGTGTCTACCAATTCGATACCAAAACGACGGTTGAACTCGACCGCGGAATGCTCAGCTCCCCAGTATTGACGGGACGTTATCTTGCGTGGGGCAAGCTCTCGTCAAGTGGAGGCGACGCGATTCTAAGCCTTGTCGATGCGTCGACACTCTCACGGCTTCCGACTCCGCCGGCTCTTGCGACGCCACGCACTCTTATGTTCGCAACGGGCTCGCAGTACTACCTGGTCTGGACGCCCGACGGTCACTCGTGGACCGCCCAGCGTTTGGATGACGGCACCGTCAAGACGTTCATCCCACCTAGCGACGGCAAACACTTTGCACAGTACCCAATGGTTGCAGGCACCGATCTGGTCTGGTGGTCCGGCTTGGAGACCACTGTGGTCGATCTGCAATCGGGAAACGGTTTTGATTTCGGCGGAGGTTCGGCAGCTGCTAGCGGGGATCTCCTCGTCGTTACGGGATTTCAGAACGGAAAAGAGACGTTGTCGAGCGCTACGCCGTCGACAATAGGATCGATTTCAAACTGCAGTCGGTGACGCTCCCGCCGCGTGTCCCGTTAACCCATGCTGCGTCGACTCGCATCACGCTGCCCGAACATGAATGAGACCACCGAGGCGATCGATCCGGATGACTCTGCCGTTGTCAGATTCGCCCGGTACCTGGGCACCTCGAATCGGCGTCCGTTGGCCGAGGCCTTGGTGTGGGCGAGCCGTGTGATAGTGGTCGATGAACTCCTGCAGCACACGCTCGAGTTGGCGTGGTCCGAAGATCAGTAGATGGTCCAGCGCCTCCCGGCGCACCGGCCCCACCCAGCGCTCAGCGTAGGCGTTCGCTCTCGGAGCTCGGAAGGGAAGGCGGACTACCTGCACTCCCTCGGCCTTGAACACGTCGTCGAATGCTTCACAGAACTTGCTATCACGATCGTGCAGCAGGTGGGTCGCCCGGAGGATATCGTCCTGAAGGTGCCAGACCAGATTTCAAGCCTGCTGAGCTACCCACTGGCCCGTAGGGTGCGCGGAGATGCCGCCGAGATGGACGCGGCGGCTGCCGACCTCGATGAAGAAGAGCACGTAAAGACGGCCGAGCCAAGCCGTCTCCACGGTGAAGAAGTCTGTCGCGAGCAGATGCCTGGCGTGCTGGCGAACGAACTCCTCCCACGATCGTGTTGACCGCCTTGGCGCTGGCGGCACCCGATGCAACCGCATCACCTTGCGGACAGTCACGTGTGAACACGGGCGTCCAAGCTTGAGCAGCTCGCCCTGAATCCGGCGGTACCCCCACCTTGGGTTCTCGCGGGCCAACCTGAGGATCAGGGCGACGACGTCCGGGGCCATCGCCGGCGGTACTCGGCGTGGCCGCTTGCCGAAGGCGGCCCACTTGCGGCGCACGAGCTCGCGATGCCAGC
>PNAG01000009.1 GCA_003169845.1 Candidatus Dormiibacterota bacterium
AACCAGCGCAGCCAGAGCCCAAGGATGCCAAACAGACCGAGGACGAGCATCCCCCAGCCGAGCAGAACTGCGAATGAGATCCACGCAGAGATGCCAGATGTACGTCCCGGCGTCGGCGCGATCCCAAGCTCGAACCCAAGAGGATCGGAACGCTTCCATCTGGCAACGGACAGTCGCCCACCCATCGCGATGAAAATAACCCCAAGGACAACCAGGCCGATGGCTACGCCCACGGTGGGATTCTAGGTCGACGGGAGCACAATCACCGGTCGGTCGACTTGCCTTTCGCGAGGCGATAAGTGAATTCCGACTCGGGCCGGCTGAGCTCCACTGCCGATCAGCTACGTTGCGTCTGGCCGCGTCAATGAGCCCACGACCATTCGCGAGGGAATCGACACCATCAGTTGTCTTCGCCGTCCTCATTCGCCGCTTCCATCGCATCGAGCAGCTTCGCGAAGAGCTGGGGCGCGCTTGCAATCACAGCGATCCCCGCCTGGCGCGCTTCCTCCCCCTCGTCTGGGTTTCCGAGCGCAGTAACCAGATCTGCAAGCTTGAAGTACGCATTGACGAGTAGGGCGCACGTTGGGCGCCGCACCTTCAACAAGCTAATCAGCTCTCTGATGGCACGAATCTGATCGGCGCTCCTGTCCAGCATCTCGTAAGCGTCCCCGAGTGCGTAGTACGCCTCAGCCTTGAGAACCGCGTCATCTACGCCCGTGCGGATAGCCACGGACTGTTCCATCTCCGAAGCGGCCCGTTCGAAGTCGCGTAACCCCATCGCGATTATCCCGATTGAATAGCGCGTGGCCGCCACCAGGACGTGAGCCGGGCCGAGCGTCTCAACGAGCACCGGCAATCGCTCGGAGAACGCGTTTAAAGCATTTACGGGGTGGCTCAGCAAAACGGTTTGGACAAGATCGGCCCTTTGGCTGAATCCTCCTAGTAATCCAAATGCCTTCTCCAGGAATTCATGCGCTACGTATGGAAAGCCCAAGTCGGTGTAAGCGCAGGCAACGTCATCAGCGGCCCCGCCTATCGCCCCGGACTCCAACGGCAAAACCTTGGCCTGAGCTTGAAACGCCAATCGAAAGCAGGCAGCCGCGGGTCGGCGATCTAGGCCATCTCGATAGTGCTCGCCGACATTGCGAAACAGGTCCGCCGTTTGCTGGTCAAGGGTATGGGACTGCGCAGCTAGCTCGAGAACGCGATCGAAGATCGGCTGATTACTTTCAAAAGGTGTGGCCAACGCTACCCCCCACGTGTCGGTCGTGTATTCGAATGTCCCTAACCTTCCCGGCCTCGACATCAGTTGACGCAGGCATCCCTCAGCGGCTTCGAACATGCCTGCATCTAGAAGGAGGGCTGCCTGCCGAAACGCCTGAGCAGGTGACAAGCGTGGAAGCGCGGAATACGCAAAGGCACTTGTGCCAAGCACGGCGACACCGGCAGCCAGTGTGGCCGCCTGCGAATCGGTTCCAGCTGCAATCGCAGCTTGCATCGCGTCGACCGCGGAGAAGGCCGTTTCGTGATCCGTGTCGGTCTTCAAACCCAAGGCCCATTCAGTCCAGCCGGCGTAGTGGCGCCAGTCTGGATCGGCCGCCTCAGCCAACTCTTTGACGCTCCGCTTTGCGGCGGCCTCTTTGGCGAGAGAAGTAGCTCGTTCTACCGGTTCGCCAATATCGAGCGCCTGTATCGCGGTGTACGCCGCGGCATGACTCTTTGGCGGATCGAGGCGTAGGTCCCTGCGTGCCCATACGTACCACTTCGCGTAACTGCGGCGGCGGCCCTCAGTGTTGACCTTGTCCTCAGCAGTTGGCTCGACTGGATCAGCTGTAAATGCGGCCGTTGTGCCGGAACTGGGTGTCCGTGCGACGGTCTGATCACTGGTCGATGGATTCGCGATGGGGTCCATGCGTTCGTCGCCGATGTCGATCCCTACCATCGCCTGACTCTGGACATTGCCGATGAGCGGCCGACCCCTTATCCACTGTTCGGAAGGGAGAGTCTCGATAGCGTGCACTAGCCGAGCGTGAACCTGGGCGACTTCCATTTCGGGTTTGGCAGCGTTTGAGTCCGACAGCCAACGGAAATAGGGAGACGACGGCGCAACTCCAAACCTTAGGGTCATGACCCGCACGTCCCAGCCTCCTAAGGCAGCGTTGCGCAGCGAGGTCACTTGGTACGTGCGCCCGTCCAAGCCTCGTACACGAGAGGAACGCTCGTTAGACATTAGGTAGCCTCAAAAGCTTGCACACCGGACCGGCTCAATTTTGGCCCTCGCGGTGGATTTTGATGGGACGAAGTTTCGAGCCGGCCATTAAGAGTCTCCCGTGATGGGGCTTAGCCTTCGGAAGGGCAGTCGACACAGCATCGAAAAGCCTCCCCGCGATCTCCGAAGGTGGACAAACGGCGGACGAAAGGTGGAACCCACCGACCAATTTCGGTCAGCTCATTGGAGATTTATTGAGCATGAGGAATCTCGCTCAGTTGCATCTAGGAGCCGGGGACGCTGGCTCGGGTTGGTAGTTGTGGAGACGCCCATCATCGAA
Source organism: Candidatus Dormiibacterota bacterium (assembly GCA_003169845.1). Classification (GTDB taxonomy): domain Bacteria; phylum Chloroflexota; class Dormibacteria; order Dormibacterales; family Dormibacteraceae; genus Palsa-870. The sequence goes on from PNAG01000009.1 coordinate 2,550, forward strand.
CCAGCCCTCCTCCTCGAGCCAGTCAGCAAGGCCCTCACGAGTCGTGATCCTCACCCCTCGACCATAGCTGTCCCTGGCGCCTTCGGTTCGCGTTATGCGCCGATGGGCACGGTCAGGCTAAATCCTCCGTCCAGGGCGGGACGCTGACTTGGACGCGGTCCCCGGTGTCCAAAACAGCAATCTCTAACTTTCCCCGGGAAATTGTGATACGGCTGTGATACGGCGCCCTCCCAGCACAAGCCGTGACGCCTGGATCGTATTCGGATTTTGGTCGGGGGCCCGGGATTTGAACCCGGGGCCTCACGGTCCCGAACCGTGCGCGCTGCCAAACTGCGCCAGCCCCCGACATCAATGCGGCGCGCTCCCAGCGGCGCGCCTGACCGAAGGTGATGATTCTACCCGCCGATCGGGTCCACCACGGTTTTGACGGCCATCACGGTGGCGGTCGCGTCGGCGATCCGGGAGCCGTCGTTCCGGTTCTCCACCACGGCTGAGCAGTGCACCAGGGTCCGGCGGATGTTCTCCACCTTTCCCACGATCCGAACCGGTTCGCCCAGCTTCAGTGGGCGGCGGTAGCTCACCGCCAGGCGTCCCGTCACACCCGGGTGCCCCGCGTGCCACGCGGCCCAGCCCACGGCCTCGTCCAGCATCAGTGCCACCACTCCCCCATGCGCCATTCCCGCCCAGCTCTGAAACCGGTCCGGTACCTCGAATTCCGCGACTGATCCGTCCGGCCCGGGCACGAAGATCAACCGCAATCCATCCAGGTTGAGCGGCCCGCAGCCGAAACAGTGACCGTCGAACCGGACCTCCATCGGTGGCACTCTAGACTGAACCGCGCAAGGAGGTTTGCCCATGTCCCAGACGCTCGAATACCTCGTGGTGGAGGACCGGCTGCCCGCCGCGATCATCATCCTCAACCGCCCTCAAACTCTCAACGCGCTCTCGACCAGGCTCATGAACGAGCTGACGGCCGAGCTCGAGCGCCAGGCGGCGCGACCGGAGGTGCGCGCCATCGTGCTCAAGGGCGCCGGCCGGGCGTTTTCGGCGGGTCACGACCTCAAAGAGATGCAGGACCGCTCGCTGGATGAGGAGCGCGATATCTTCGCCGTCTGCAACCGCCTCATGGCCACCATCCAGTCGGTGCCCGTGCCGGTGATCGCCGCTCCGCACGGAATCGCGACCGCGGCCGGGTGCCAGCTGGTTGCCACCTGCGACCTCGCCATCGCCAGCGACGACTGCCGGTTCGCCACATCGGGTGTCAAGTACGGCCTCTTCTGCTCCACACCTGGCGTTGCGGTGGCTCGCAACGTCAGCCGCAAGCACGCTATGGAGATGCTGCTCACCGGCCGGTTCATCGACGCCGCGACGGCTGAGCGATGGGGGTTGATCAACCGCGCGGTGCCGCTCGATTCGCTCGATAGAGAAGTAATGGCGCTCGTTGGCGAGCTCGCAAAGCTCAGCCGCTACGCCTTGCGCATCGGCAAGGAAGGGTTCTACAAGCAGGTCGAGGCCACGCAGTCCGAGGCTTACCGGCTCATGGCCGAGGCGATCTCGTGCAACGCCGTGGCCCCAGATGGTCAGGAAGGAATCGCGGCTTTTGTCGAGAAGCGCCAGCCCGTCTGGCAGGAGACCTAGCCACAGAACCTAGCGGGTTCTTTCCCCGACCCTCTCCCCTGAACGGGTAGAGGGGGAGTAACTAGCTCAGCCCCGGCAGTTCCACTGCCCCGTGACGTGCTCGGCGGCGGTCTTGCCGGTGGTGGCGTTCGTCAGCGTGGCGTCCAGCGTGCCCGACTGCTGGCTGCGGTCGATCGTGAACGCGGTCTTGTCTCCGTCCAGCGAGAGCCACACCTGCGTTGCGTTGAGGCTGTGCATCTCGACCGTGATCGCACCGGTGGCATAGGTCCCGGGACCGCTGAAATTCTGGACCTTGAAAACGATCCCCCAGACCTGCCCGCTCGAATCCATAGTCCCGTAGAAAAAGTCCGACCACACATCGCCGACGCGGCTCTTCGAACCCGTGCAGGCGCTGAGCTGGTCGCCTGAATCCGCGACGATTCCCGTCATCTGGCCTGGCATATCACCCGTGAACGTGAGGCCCTCGGTCCAGGTTCCCTGGGCGATCACAGGCGACGGCGAGGCCACCGTTTGGGCGGTGGTCTGTTCGCAGGCGGTGGCTAGGACGATGAGGGCGACGATGCCCGCGACGCGGAGCATGTGGTCGAATGGTACCCGTGACGGCCGGCTCGGAACAACTCACCCGGGCCATGCAGCACCTGGAAGCCGCGTTTTTGATCGGGCTCGAGGGCGTGACCGAGATCTGGCTCGTCCGCCACGCCGACTGCTATCAGCAGATGACCGACCGCACCGATCCGCCTTTGAGCGAGCTGGGTCGCGACCAGGCGGCGCGCCTGGCGGGCCGCATGCAGCGGGTGGAGCTCGCGGCCGTTTACTCCAGCCCCTACCAGCGCGCGATGGAGACCGCGAAGGCAATCAGCTACGACGTGCAGGTCGACGATCGGCTCGTCGAGATGGCGCTGGAGGTGAACGACGACGGGACGCTGGACCTCCGCGAGCCGCCTTCGGGCGTGGTGGAGAGAATGACGGCCGTGGTCGACGAGATCGTCGCGAACCATCCCGGCCGGCGCGTGGTGGCCGTGAGCCACGGCGCGGCGATCATGGCTTACCTCGGCCACGTGCTGAAGCTCGAGCCCGGCCCGCTGCGCGTGTACCCGTACTTCACGAGCATCAGCGTCGTCAGGGCGCTGGGCGACCGCCGCATGGTCGGCGCGCTGGGCGACGTGGCGCACCTCGAATGACCGACCAGATCCGCGCGGACCTCGAGGCCCAGTGCCGCGAAAAGCTCGGCCGCCCGGACCTTCTGGTGACCTCGATCGAGGCGATCCCCGAGGGACATTCGGGCTTCACGTACTTCGTCGCCGTGGAGGGTGGGGACGGTCCGAAGCGCTACGTGCTCCGCCTTCCGCCGCCCGGCGCCCGCATCGCCGGACCTGCCGACGTGGTGCGGCAGGGCCGCATCATGTCCGCCCTGCACGAGGCGGGCCTCCCCACTCCGGCCATCCCGGCCATGAGCTCCGAACCGGTCGTCGACGGCCGGCCGTTCATCCTCATGGACGCGGTCGACGGAACGCGAATCGAAAAAGCCGGCACCGAGCACAAAGCCATCGATATCGCAAGCTCAGCCGTCGAGGTGCTCAAGCGGCTGCACGCGCTGCCCCTGGACAGGACCGGGATCGGCGATGAGGAGTCGGTCGGGCTGCAGTCCGAGATGATGCGGTGGGCCATGCTCATGCAGCGGGCGCCGGAGGAGCTCACGGTCCGCGCCGGCGAGCTCGGCGGGCTGCTCGCGATCCAGATCCCCGTCGAGCGAGCGCCCACGCTCGTCCACGGCGACTACCACTACGGAAACATGCTGTTTCGCGGGGCGGACGTGGTGGCCGTGCTGGACTGGGAGATCGCCCAGCTCGGCCAGCCGCTGCTCGACCTCGGCTGCCTGTGCATCGTCTCCATCCGCCGCCAGTACCAGGGCGCTCCCAACCCGGGCGGCGCGATCGACGTTTCGGTCGAAGACCTCTACCGCCTCTACGGCGCCGACGCTGAGGAGATGCGCTGGTACGCGGCGATGAGCCTGTACAAGTACGCCTCGATCTTCGGCTACAACCTCATGCTCCACCGCCGCGGCAAGCGGCCCGACCCCATGTACGAAGGATTGACGACTACCATCACCGGCATGATCGACGAGGGCATCCAGCTCCTCGATCGAGGGGTGTAGATATGACCTGGGATTTTTCGACTGAACCGGAGTTCGAAGCCAAGCTCGAGTGGATGCGCGCCTTCATGCGCGACGAGGTGTACCCGCTCGAGGTGCTGGAGGCGGACGAGGCGGGGTTCATGCGCGCCATCCGGCCTCTCCAGCAGGAGGTCAAGCAGCAGAAGCTGTGGGCCACCCACCTCCCGCCTGAGCTCGGCGGGCAGGGCTACGGCCAGGTGAAGCTGGGCCTGATGCACGAGATCGAGGGCGCTTCGATGTGGGGCCCGATCATCTTCGGAAACCAGGCTCCCGATTCGGGCAACTCAGAGGTCCTGGCCCACTTCGGGACCGAGGCCCAGAAGAAGCGCTGGCTGCATCCCCTGCTGGAGGGGAAGATGCGCTCCGCGTTCTCGATGACCGAGCCGAACACGGCCGGCTCAGACCCGACCCTTCTCTCTAGCACCGCCGTGCTCGACGGCGACGAGTGGGTGATCAACGGGCACAAGTGGTTCTCGTCGAACGGGATGATCGCGGACTTCCTGATCGCGATGGTCGTCACCGAGCCGGACGCCGGGCCGTACCAGCGCGCGTCCATGATCCTGGTGCCCGGTGATGCTCCCGGGCTCAAGAAGCTGCGCAATATCCCGACCATGGGCGGGCACGAGCGCTTCGGGTACGGCCACGCCGAGATCCTGTACGAGAACGTGCGCGTGCCGGCCGACAATCTCATCGGCAAGCGAGGGCACGGTTTCCTCATCGCGCAGGCCCGCCTCGGGCCCGGCCGCATCCACCACTGCATGCGCTGGCTCGGCCAGGCGCGCCGCGCCTTCGACATGCTGTGCGAGCGCTCGCTGCAGCGCGAGGCGTTCGGCAAGAAGCTCGCGTCGCACGAGACGGTGCAGAACTGGATCGCCGACTCCGCCGCCGAGATGGAGGCGGCGCGGTTGATGACCCTGCATGCGGCATGGGTGATTGACACTGCCGGTGCGGCCGCGGCGCGCAAGGAGATCTCGCTCATCAAGTTCTTCGGCGCGAAGGTGCTGCACGACGTGATCGACCGCGCCATCCAGGTTCACGGCTCGCTCGGATACTCGTCCGACCTGCCTTTGGAGGAGATGTACCGGCACGCGCGTGCAGCGCGCATGTACGACGGGCCGGACGAGGTTCACCGGGTGTCGGTAGCGCGGCAGATCCTGACGGGCTACCAGGCGCCGCCGGGGATCTGGCCGCGGGAGCACGTGCCGACGCGTCGCGAGGCTGCGCGGCGCAAGTTCGCCTCGCTGCTCGAAGCGGCGGTCGCGGATGCCTGAGGAGGCGGCCCAGCCGGATTACGTGGCCCGCAACCGGGCGCACTGGACCATCTCCAACGCCCGCTACACGGCTTCTCACGCGCGCGAGCACTGGGCGAAGGACGTCCACTGGGGGGTCTGGCACGTGCCCGAGGACGAGGTGCGGGCGCTGCCCGACGTTCATGGGCTCGACGTCATCGAGCTCGGATGCGGCACCGCCTACTTCGGTGCGTGGCTGAAGAAGCGCGGCGCCAAGCGCGTGGTGGGTGTCGACATCACGCCGGCGCAGCTTGCCACCGCGCGCGAGATGGACGCCGAGTTCGGGCTCGGGCTCGAGCTCATCGAGGCGAACGCGGAGAAGGTTCCGCTGCCCGATGCCACGTTCGACCTCGCGTTCTCGGAGTACGGCGCGTCGATCTGGTGCGACCCGTACCTGTGGATCCCCGAGGCCGCGCGGTTGCTGCGCCACGGCGGCGAGCTGCTTTTCCTGCGCGGCAGCACGCTGCAAGTACTGTGCGCACCTGACGAGGGGAACGTGGGCGAGCAGCTGGTGCGGCCGCAGAAGGGGATGCGCCGGTTCGACTGGCCGGATGACAATGGGACTGGGCCCGCGACGGACTTCCACATCAGCGCCTCAGAGATGTTCCAGCTCCTGCGCAAGACGGGCTTCGACGTGGTTGATTTTCGAGAGCTGTACGCCCCGGATGAGGCGGTGGACCATCCCTGGTACTCGTACGTTCCGGCCGAGTGGGCCAAGCGCTGGCCAGCCGAGGAGATCTGGCGCGCGCGCAAGCGCTAGGTCCGGCGGCGGGCGAAGACAGTGCGGTAGCTGCTTCCGATCATGAACGCGACCAGTACGAACAGGATGTGCGCGGGCGAGCCGATCAGCACCTCGAAGGTGTTTCCGCTGGCTGAGACCGTGCCCGCAAACGGACCGAATCCCGGCCAGAACTCGAACGAGTAGCTGGCGCCGTGTGCGCCTCCGGCGGCGACGCCCGCGCGGAATGCGATGAAGAGCGCCAACCCCAGGACTTGAATCGCCATGTAGGTGATGAAGGCCCAGAAAGACCCAGCCCTTATGTCGAAACGTCCCCGGTAGAGCTCGAGATAGGAATTCGCCAGGGCTTTGAGGTCGCCCAGCTGCCGGACCGCCTGTTGGCTGCCCACCTGCTCCGCGGCCTCGATCAGGTTCGAGCGCAGCTCGTTGAGAATCTGGCGTCGCCGGGCCCTCGGCACGCGCCCGTCGAGATGCCAGTCCACGGTCCTGACCGCGATCTCGATGCGAGCCCGGTCTTTCTTCGTCAGCGCCCCCTGGTTCATGGCAGTGCCTCCTTGGGCTTTGCGGGTACAGGTGTAGACAGGATTGGTGCGAGGGCGCGCACGAGGCTCTGCCAGGCGAGCTCGATGTGCTCGAGTGCGGCGTAGCCGGCGGCGGAGAGGCGGTAGTACTTGCGGGCGGCGCCCGAGGACGAGGCGACCAGCCTCGAGGTGACGTGGGCGTCGCGCTCGAGCCGGCCCAGGGCCGGGTAGACGGAGCCGTCCTGGACCTCGGTCAGGCCGAGCTCGTGCAGGCGGGTCACGAGCTCGTAGCCGTAGGACTCGCGTTCCGCGAGCAGGCGCAGGAGCGCGAGGGATAGGACTCCCTTCAGGAGCTGGCTGTCATGAGCTCCGTTCTCCTGGGCCATGGGGTGAATATAGCACGGTAGCTTGCTATGTCAAGTACCTGACTTAGACGTCTTCGGTTTCGCAGGTTCAGTCACTTCTTTCCCGCCCCTCTCCCCAGCTCTCTCCCCTGAACGGGGAGAGGGGAGATTTAGATTGGCGCTGTTGTCAGGAGGATCCAGATTGTGGCCAGCGTGACCACTACCGCTCCGCCGTAGAAGATCACCTGCGCCGGCGTGCTCTTGGCCGCCGCCACGCCAAAGTCGACCAGCAGGTACCGGAGGCGGTGCGCGAAATGGAAGAACGACAGGGCGATCAAGACCAGCAGGTACAGCTTCACGATCGGGTTGCCCAGGACGCTGATCCAGGTGTCCTGGTGCTGGTCGACCACAGGCACGATGCCCAGCGGCCCAAGAATGCCCTGCACCAGGATGTGAACCGGGAGCACGAGTGCGGCGAGGCCGCCGCCATTGGCGAACATGAACCACCAGAACAGGTGCGCGAAGGCCGGTTTATGCGCGTGCTGCAGGTGCGCGTCCGTGCTCATCTTGCGAACCCGATCAGTACGGCGCCGATGACGACCGAGGCCAGGGCCCAGAGCCCGAACATCGTGAGGACGACGAGTCTCGGCGGCACAGGCCTGTCGAACGCCTTCACGTGCATGATCACGCCGGCCAGCTTGAGAAACGTGTAGCTGTGATACGTCGCGAAGACAAAGCAGACGGCGCTGAAGACCACGAAACCGATCGACCTGGGAGGCTGGAACCCCGCGGAGCCTGCGCTCTTGATGTCGAACAAGAGCCACAGCAGCCACAGAGCCATCGGCAGCGCGGTGAACTCGCGAAGCACATAAAGGAAGTAGTGGCGTTTGCGCAGCCACCAGCTGGACGGCATGGTCCACTGGTAGCTGCGGGGCGCCGTCCTGGTCGCCTGGGCGGGTGCCTTCACTAGTCGCGGTTACCGAACGGAAGAGTGAAGCGCAGCGTCGTGTCGAGCTTGGTCTGCTGGATCGCCTTGGCCGGGTCGACGCCCTTCGGACACACGACAGAGCATTCACCGACGAAGCTGCACTCCCAGATGCCCTCGGAGTCGGCGATCACGGGCAGCCTCTTGGTGAATCCCTCGTCGCGCGAGTCGAGGTTGTAGCGGCGCGCGAGCGCTATCGCGGCCGGTCCGAGAAAATCGTTGTTAAGGCCGTAGACAGGGCATGCCGCGTAACAGAGCATGCAGTTGATGCACTGGCTGAACTGCTTGAACTCGTCGATCTGGGCGGTGGTCTGACGATGCTCGCCTCCGCCGAGCGGAATCTCCTGCTTGCGGATGATCCACGGCTGGACCGACTTCAGCTTGTGCATGAAATCGTCCATGTCGATCACGAGGTCGCGGATGATCGGAAAGTTGTTCAGCGGTTGGACGATCACTGGCCGCGGCCAGTAGTCGCGCAGAAATGCGTTGCACGTGAGCTTGGGCGTTCCGTTCACCATCATGCCGCAGCTGCCACAGATGCCCATGCGGCACGACCAGCGATAGCTCAGAGTGCCGTCGACGTGCGCTTTGATGTAGTTGAGCGCATCCAGGACGACCATGCTGTCGTCTGGAAACGGGATGTCGTACGACTGCAACCGAGGGGCCGAATCCTTTTCGGGATCGAACCGCGTCGCCTGGATCGTGATCCTCTTTTCGGCCATTTCTTGCTTCCCCTAGTAAGTGCGTGCCTGTGGCTTGAAGTTCGTGATTCGGACGTCGCGATATTCCAGACGCGGGCGCGGGTCCTCGATTCCGCGGCTGAAGGCAACCGTGTGCTTCAGGAACTTTTCGTCGTTCCGTTCCGGAAAGTCCCTTCTTGCATGGGCGCCGCGAGACTCATCGCGCGCCAGCGCCGACGCGACGATCGTCTGCGAGACCTCGAGCATGAAATCCAGCTCCATCGCGGCGGTGAGCTCGGTGTTGAAGGTGCGGCTCGAGTCCTCGATCTTGATGCGGCCGAATCGCTCGCGCAGGCCGCCCAGCTGGTCGGTGAGCTTCTCCAGGCCTTCTTTGGTCCGGAACACGCCGGCGCCGGCGTCCATGTCGCGCTGCATCTCCTCGCGGATGGTGCCGATCTTCTCGTCGCCGCCGGTCTTCTCGAGGTAGGCGGCCTCGACCCGGCGGGCCTCGTCCCAGAGCATCGCGTCGACGGGGTTGGCCGTGACGGGCTTGGCGGAGCCGGCGTACTCGGCCGCGGCGCGGCCACTTGCGGCGCCGAAGACCAGGCACTCCGACAGCGAGTTGGAGCCCAGCCGGTTGCCGCCGTTGAGGCCGACGTTGGCGCACTCGCCCGCGGCGTACAGGCCGAGGATCTCGGTCGCGCCCGAGATGTCAGCGCCCACCCCACCCATCATGTAGTGCTGCACAGGTCGAACCGGGATCGGGTCGTGGACGATGTCGATCCCCATAAACTCGCGGCCCAGCTCGCGCATGAACGGCAGCTTGCGGTCGATGACCTCCTCGCCGAGGTGCCTGACGTCGAGATTCATGTACTTGCCATGCGGTCCCTCGAAGCCGCGGCCGGACTCGAACTCGGTGACCATGGCGCGGGAGATGATGTCGCGGGGACCGAGCTCCATCTTGTTGGGCACGTAATCCTTGAGGAATCGGTCACCGTTCTTGTTGGTCAGGTAGCCGCCCTCGCCCCGGACCGCCTCGGTGATGAGGATGCCCGTGAAGGGCAGCCCCGTCGGGTGGAACTGGACCATCTCCATGTCTTTCAAGCCGGCGCCGGCGCGATACGCGAGCGCCATTCCGTCGCCGGTGCAGATGTTTCCGTTGGTCGTGAAGGCGTAGACGCGGCCCAGCCCGCCGGTGGCGAGGATGACCGCCTTCGCTGTGATCGCGTCGAAGCGCCCGGTGCGCTGGTCGAGGGCAACCACGCCCACACATCGCGAGTCCTCGATGAGGAGCTTGGTCACGAACGCCTCGTCGTGGCGGTGGATCTGCTCGTATTTGAGCGAGGTCTGGAAGACCGTGTGAAGCATGTGGAAGCCGCTCTTGTCGGCGGCGAAGCAGGTGCGCCAGGTGGTCATGCCTCCGAAGGGGCGGACGGAGATCTTGCCGTCGGGATCGCGGCTCCAGGGGCAGCCCCAGTGCTCCATCTGGATCACCTCGATCGGCGCTTCTCTTACAAAAGCCTCAACCACGTCCTGGTCCGCGAGGTAGTCCGAGCCCTTGATGGTGTCGAAGGCGTGGGTCTCATACGAGTCTTCGGGCCGGAGCACGGCCGCGGCGCCGCCTTCGGCGGACACGGTGTGGCTGCGCATCGGGTAGACCTTGGAGATCATTCCGACCCTGATCCGCGGGTTCGCCTCCACGGCGGCTATCGATGCCCTGATGCCGGCGAGCCCCCCGCCGATCACCAGGACGTCGTAGCTTTCCGTACCCACTTGGACATCAATGTTATTCGGAGCCGAGAATTGACCTCGATGGGGGCGGCTTTCTGGACGGCGCCTGCTGAGACCTACGCTGGGTCTCTGCCGGACCGGACGGACATCCTGGTCATCGGCGGCGGAATCGCGGGGACGAGCCTCATGCACCACCTCGCGAGGCGACGGTTCAGCGCCGTCCTCGTCGAGAGCGAGCACATCGCATTCGGCGCGAGCGGGCGCAACGCTGGGTTTCTTCTCGCGGGCGTCGCGGACTGCTATGCGGAGGCGGTGCGCATCTTCGGACGCGAGAAGGCGCGCGAGGTGTGGCACATCACGGACGAGAACCACGACCGGATGATCGAGGCGGTCGCGGGCACCGACGTGGGCCACCGGCGGCTGGGCAGCGCGACGTTCGCCTCAGGGGAGGAGGAGCGTGCGCGGCTCGAGGAGTCTGCGCAGCTGCTGCACGACGACGGGTTCGAGGCGCGCTGGGACGGCACGCGGCTGCTGAACCCGCGCGACGGGGAAATCAACCCGGCGGCAATGGTGGGGGCGCTCGCTGGGCGGCTGAAGTCAGGCGCGATTCGCGAAGGTGTCCGTATCACTTCGATCGATCCGGCTGGCGAGGAGGTGACAGTTCGTGCCGGAGAGAGCAAGTGCCGGGCGGGGGTCGTCATCCTCGCGACCAACGGCTACACGTCGCTCCTGCTTCCAGAGGTGAAGATCCAGCCGATCCGTGCGCAGATGCTGGCGTCTGGACCGCTGTCAAGGTCGGTGTGCGACCTGCCGACGTACTCGCACTTCGGTTATCGCTACTGGCGGCAGCTCGTGAGCGGTGAGGTCTTGATCGGCGGGTGGCGCGACACGTCGATGGAGAGCGAGGTCGGGTACGACGACCAGCCCACGGATCAGATCCAGGAGCACCTGGACCGCAAGCTCGGGGAGATGGATGGTCGGGCCGAGGTCACGCATCGGTGGGCGGGGATCATGGGATTCACGGAGACGGGGCTGCCGCTGGCCGGGCCGGTGGAGGGAATGCGGAACGTCTATGCGTGCGCGGGGTTCAACGGGCACGGGATGGGGTTCGCGTTCATGACGGCGATGAAGCTGGTCGAGATGATTTAAAGCCACGTCCCCCACCCGCGCCCCCTGCGGAGGAGGGGCAAGCTACTCCGGTAGCGAGCGGCTTAGGAAGTCGCGCCAGTTGTTGCCCATAACTCCTTCCACCTGCTGGCGGCTGAATGGGCCGCGCATCCGCGTGGACAGCTCTTTCAGGCCGCTCAGGTCGTTCATCGGCGCCTCGCGTGAGTCGAAGCCTCCGTCCAGGTCCGTGCCCAGGCCGATGCGCTCCGGGCCGCCGGCGGCGCGAGCCAGGTGCAGGAGATGTTTCATGACGTCGTCTAGCGTCGCGCGGCCCGACGTCCTCAGGTGCTTCTGGTAGAAGCTGATGCCGATCACCCCGTCGCGGCGCGCCACCTCCGCGGCGGTGGCGTCGGTGATCTGCCGGTCGCCCGGCACCAGCTCGCGGGAGTTGCTGTGGGAGGCCATGATCGGCCCTCGCCACAGCTTGAAGGCGTCGTCGACAGCTTCCTGGGCCATGTGGCTCAGGTCGAGGATCACGTGCTTGCGGCGCATCGCCTTGAGCAGCTGCACGCCAAGCGCGGTCAGACCGCCCGGCGCGCCGGTGCCGCCGCTGTATCGCGTCCCGCCCCAGGCGGGCCCGATGATGCGCACGCCCATCCCGGTCCAGGCGCCGAGCTGCGACGGATCCTCGATGGGGTCGGCGCCCTCCATCAGCAGGACAGCGGCGATTTGCCCTTTCCTCCAGCCTTTTATGTACGAAGCGAGCTCGGCCTTGTCGCCGATCAGCTGGAGGCCGCTGCTCCGGTAGTAGTTGACCTCGGCCACGGCCATGATGTGCGCCTCGTGGGCGTTCTCGTACACGAACCGGGTTCGCATGGCGCGGCCTGCGCGGGCCGGGGCGGTGTAGAGGGTCGCGAATATCAGGCCGACGCCACTGGTTATCAGTGACGAGCGGCTCACCAGGTAGCCCGGCGCGGGCGGCCCGAGGAAGCCACGGCCGGCGGAGATTGCGTTCCAGGCGATGTCCAGGTGGGCGTCGACGATCATCCCCGGGAGAATACTTGACTTCGTAATCCTGTATCTGATAATAATGAACTCATTCAATATGAACAGAACCACTTTGAAGCTCTCCGAAACCCCGAGAATCACCCGCGAGCTGGCCCGCGACGAGTCGGGACGCCTCTACAGCGTCCGAATGCGCGAGCTGTTCGGCGCGCTCGAGGTCGACATGAGCGTCATCGAGGCGTTGGGCGCGCTCAAGATGGCCTCACACGCTCTTTCCCTGCTGCACGAGCGCTGGGCTGAGAAGTACGACCTGAGCGAAGGACGGCTGGGTGTGCTGTTCCGCCTCCACCGGTGCGGGCCGACCCCTCTGGGGGACCTCGCGACGGACGTCGGTTCCACGCCACGCAACATCACGGGGCTGGTCGACCACCTCGAGCGGGACGGCCTGGTCGAGCGTGTACCAGACCCCGACGATCGCCGTTCTGTGCGAGCCAACCTAACGGAGGCCGGCCGGGTTCGGATCGAATCGATCTGGAAGGAAGGCCTCGAGAATCAGCAAGATCTCGCCGAAGGATTGAGCAAGGAAGACCTGGCGCAGCTCCGACACCTGTGCCTGCAGCTGGTGGAGAACGCCAGGAAGGAGCTGGGGAAATGACCGACACGCTTACTCAACCGATGACTCACGGGCTGTCACGCAACCGCGTGATCCTCGCGACCGCCGGCACGATGCTGGCGCTGCTGCTGGCCGCCCTCGACCAGACCATTGTGGGTACCGCGATCCCCCGGATCGTCGCCGACCTCAACGGGCTCGACCGCCTGGCCTGGGTGACCACGGCCTACCTGGTGACGTCCACAACGATGACGCCGATCGCCGGCAAGCTCGGCGACCTGTTCGGCCGGAAGCCGTTCCTGCTCGCCGGGATGATCGGCTTCGTGGTCGCGTCCGCGTTCTGCGGGCTCGCCCAGGACATGACGCAGCTCATCGTCTTTCGCGGCATCCAGGGCATCTTCGGCGGCGTGCTGTTCGCGACCGTGTTCAGCGTCATCGGCGACCTGTTCGCTCCGGCCCAGAGGGCCCGCGCGCAGGGGCTGTTCGGCGCCGTCTTCGGCCTTGCCTCGATCGTCGGCCCCACCGCCGGTGGCTTCATCACCGACCACTGGAGCTGGCGCTGGGTGTTCGAGGTGAACATCCCCGTCGGAATCGTCGCAGTCGCCGTGGTGGTGGCCGGTCTCCCCTACGTCAAGTCCAAAGCCTCGTGGCGTGACATCGACTTCTGGGGCGCTATCACCCTGTCCGCCGGAATCGTGCCGCTGCTGATCGCCCTGACCATTACGAACACCAACGCGTGGACGTCATTCCCGGTCGTGAGCTTGCTGGCGCTTGCCGCTGTGATGCTGGCGGTCTTCGTCGTCGTCGAGTCGCGGGTCGCGCAGCCCATCGTTCCCCTGCACCTGTTCAAGAACACGACCTTCACGGTCAGCATGGTGGTTGGGTTCCTGACGGCCTTCGGCATGTTCGGATCCATCCTGTTCACGCCGCTGGTCTTCCAGGGTGTGCTCGGGATCAGCGCCACCAACTCGGGCGCACTGATCACCCCGATGATGTTCGGCCTCATTGGCGCCAGCACCCTGACGGGCTTCCTGATGCGACGCATCACGTACTACCGCTTCCTGGGCACGCTGGGCGTGGCCGTGATGATCTTCGGCATGTGGCTGCTCTCGCAGATCACGCCTGCCTCGGCCCAGTGGCAGGTTGTCGCCGCCCTGATCGTGGTCGGTCTCGGCATCGGCACCACGTTCCCCCTGTACCTGACCGCCGTGCAGACGGCGCTTCCGCGCCAGTACCTGGGCGTCGCCTCGAGCCAGATCCAGTTCTGGCGGAACCTGGGCGGCACGGTGGGCAGCGCGATCCTCGGGGCGGTCCTCGCCAATCGCCTGCCTGACTATCTGAAGACGCGAGTCTCCAACCTCAACCTGCCCGCGCAGGTGGTCAGCAGCCTGCCCAAGGGAGGCAGCGCGAACTCGATTCTCGACCCCACCCTGCTCGCCAAACTGCCCCCCGCGTTCGTGCACGCCATCCGGCTGGCCCTCTCGGACACCCTGCACGACATCTACGTCTTCGCCGGGGTGGTCCTGGTGATCGCGCTGATCTCGACCGTGTTCATGAAAGAGGTGCCTCTGACCGGGGAGCGGGCCGAAAACGGCTTCGACGAGGCGCCGGTCATCGTGGACGAGCGAGAGCGAGAGACGGCCGGCGTCACCGCCTAGCTTCGAAAGCCCTTCTCCAAACCCGCTTCAGGCGCATTACAATCGCCACCGCAACGCTGGAGGGGTAGACCGGCCTTTTCCGTCCGGGCCTCAAGCGAGAAACTAGGGGAGGCCAGACGGTGAGTTTCGTGGATCGGACCTTGACGTGTCGCGACTGCGGGCGGGAATTTCTGTTTACGGCTGGGGAGCAGGAGTTCTACCAGACGCGTGGGCTCCAGAACGAACCGCGGCGCTGTCCGGAATGCCGGGCGGCCCGCAGGACGTCGGAGGGCAACGGGCGATCGAGAGTCATGCATGACGTGATCTGCTCGAACTGCGGCAAGCAGACCCAGGTGCCGTTCGTGCCGACGGGCGCGAGGCCCGTCTATTGTCTTGATTGCTTTCAGACGGCGGGCCGCCGGTAAGGGCCCAGCCGTCGGGAAGGAAGAGAGGGAGCCGCGATGGGCTCCCTCTCTTTTTTTAGGCCAGGGCGATCGGGCGGACGGGGGAGCCTGTCGCGCCGCGCATCTTCAGAGGCAGGCAGACGAATCCGAACTCGTGCACACCGGCCGCCGCGAGCTCTTCGAGGTTCAGGTTCTCGATGATCGGGATGCCGGCGCGGACGAGCAGCAGGATGTGACCCGGCAGCGTGACTCCGAGCTCAGGGTCGGTGGGACCGATCACGTCCCACGCCATGTTGTCGGCGCCGACCGCCCTCACCTTCTTGTCGATGAGCCAGCTCGAGCCGGCTGAGCTGACCCCAGCCCCGCGCAGGTATTCGGCCGGCTCGGACCACAGCGCTCCGTAGCCGGTGCGCACCAGCACGACGTCGCCCTCCCGGATCTCAACGCGCGCGGCCTTCGCGGCTCGTTCCAGCTCCTCGACCGTGATCGAGTGCTCGGGCGCGAGACGCTTCGGTCCCGCCACGTCGAGCAGCACTCCGCGAGATACGAGAGGCGCCATCGTGTCGATGCCGAGGATCCGGAATCCCGCCGAGGTCTGGATTCCGCTGTCGACGTGCACGCCGCCGTGCAGCAGCAGGTTCTCCGCCTGGTGAGCGAGCGCGTCGATGTGAGTGCCCGAGTGCTCGGGCATGACGACGACGCCGGACGCGCTGGTGCGCGCCTCTCCCGCGCCACGCGCGTGGTGGCGATGCAGGAAGTAGTTGAAGCCGGGAAGGTGGGCCGGATGCGACGGAGCGCCGGCGTAGCGAAGCTGCTCGAGGTCGAAGATGCGGGCGGAGGCTAGAGTTTCGAGGAGGTCCGCCACTACTCGCGGTAGCGATAGACGATGCGGCCGCGCGTCAGGTCGTAAGGCGACAGCTCGACGCGGATGCGGTCGCCCGGCGTGATCCTGATGAAGTAGCGGCGCATGCGGCCGGCCGCATAGGCGATCAGCTTGTGACCACCCTCGAGCTCGACCTCGAACATGGCGTTGGGCAGCGCCTGCGCGACGACCGCGTCCATGACGACCGCCGGCTCCTTCTGTCCACCGTCGTCCTTCTCCGGCTTGCTCGCCTTCGGTGGACGCCGCGGACCCCGCCTCTGACTCTTGAACTTCCCCAAGACTCGTGCAGTCTACTTGGAGGCGGGAACCGACTTCAGTCGCGCCTCGATCGCCGACACCACCTCGGGGCGCACGAGGTCGACGGCGGCAAAGCGATGCAGCGCCTCCACCCAGCGCCCGTTTTTTCGCACGGCCTCGGCGATCAGAGCGCATCCGCCATCGAGGTCGCCGGCGCCCGCCATCGTGACGCCGGCCATGAACCGAAGCTCGACCATCTCCGGCGCGATTGCGAGCGCCTCCTGGAGCTTGGCGATCGCGCCACCGATGTCGCCCTTCTCCTCCAGGACGTCCGCATCGCCCGCCGTCATATAGGCGCGCTTGATGCGGAGGAGGCGCCGAAGTTCCGGCAGCGGTTCGGCCGCGTCCTCGACGCGAAGGTCGATGATGCGATCGTCCCAGGGGCGCCCGGTCCCCGCCGCGGCCACCACCAGCATCGCCGCCGACTGCTTTCCCCGGATGTCACCACCTTCGGCCTCGGCGGCTTCGAGCGCCGCCATCATCCGCTCCGCGAGCGGAGCGTCGGTCGAGGTGAAGGCCTCGGCCATGGCGTCCCAGACGGTGTCTTTCTCCATGAGGTTGGCCTGGCAGCTGAAACCGTCGCCGAGGACGTGGCCGGCAGCAGGAATGCACTTCGCGCCGGTGTGGGCGGCGACGTTGCCCGATGCATCCACGATGGCGCACTGGCGAACCTCGGCTCGCGAATCTCCCGCCGTGAGTGCCTTGAGCGCCTGTTCGGCCGAGTAGCCGGCCTGGAGCAGCTCCAGGCCCAGCGGGCCGTAGCTCAGGTTGACGTGCGATTGCGTCGCCACCGCGCCCACGCCCGCAAGCGCCCACGGCACGGCCGGGCTCACCTGGAAGTAGTGCGATTGCACCGCGACGCCGAACTCGCCGGTCTTCTTGTCACGCGCGACGATCGAGTAGGTCATGACTCTCGGTATGGTAGTGCGGCGATGGCCTACTACCTCAAACCGGACTGGTTCAACAATCACGTCTTCAACCCGGCCATCGCGCTCATGACCCGGGCGGGGATCAGCATCTGGGGTTCGAGAATCCTGCGGGTGCGCGGCCGCAAATCGGGCGAATTGCGAAGCAATCCAGTCAACCTGCTGACCCACGAAGGCAAGCAATATCTCGTTTCTCCGCGAGGGCATACGCAATGGGTCCGCAACATACGGGTATCTGGCGGCGGTGAGCTGGTCCTCGGCAACAGGGTGCAGCCCGTCAGAGCGGTAGAGGTTCCTGACGCTGAAAAGGCGCCGATCGTGCGCGCTTACTTGAAACGGTTCAGCTTTGAGGTCGGAATGTTTTTCAAGGGTGTGAAGGCGGACTCGCCAGAGGATGACCTGACGCGCATCGCCCCTGACCACCCGGTCTTCAGGATCGAGCCGGCGACCTAATCCTCATAGCGAAGCACGCGCGGTTTCGACGCATTCCATCGCTCGATCCAGGAGCCCTGGATCTCCGGCTGGCGTGGCTCCTTGGCGAGTGCGCGAACGGCCTTCTCGACCCTCACGGTGAACTCGCGCGAACCCTCCTTGGGCTCGAGCGACATCGGTTTGCCGATGCGCACCCTGACCGGACCCGGGAGCGGGAGCTTCTGGCCTTTCGGCATGATCTGGTAGCCGCCCCGGATGTGCATCGGCACGACCGGGGTGCCGGTCTCTCTCGCGAGATGTCCGACGCCCGGCTTGAACTCGTGGATCCGCCCGTCGGGCGACCGGCTGCCCTCCGGAAACAGGACCAGGTTCCAGCCTGACTTGAGCAGCTGGCTGGAGCTGTGCAGCTGGGCCTGCGCGCCGCCCGTCCGCGAGAACGGGAACGTGTTCAGAAAGAGGCTGACGATGTTTCCGAGCAGGGGGCGCTTGAACCAGTAGTCGGCGGCGGCCGCCACCACCGTGCGATCGCGCGCCCGATCAGTCAGGGCGTGAAGGATCAGTGAGGTGTCGGCGTGGCTCGAGTGGTTGGCGGCGAAGATCACCGGTCGCTCGAGCTCCCGCACCCACTCCCGCCCCTCGACCCTGGGATGGGCCATCGCCTCGGTGAAGGGCAGCAGCAGGCCACGCTGGATCAGGTAGCGGATCGACCGCACCGGCTCCTGGCGGGCCCAGCCGAGGTCGCTCGCGGGCGCGGGAACCACCGCTCCTTGCTCGGGCCAGGTGTGAGGACGGGGCGTGTCCCAGTGCCACGCGCGGCGCACCCGCGTCACGTCGTTCGTGATGCGGCCCACGGTGCGGACCAACCCACTCAGGCCACCCTCGCCCGAGTACCAGGTCACCGGCTCATCCTCTGGTTGACGCTCCTGGCCGCGCCTTGCGCGTCCGCGGACGAGAGGTCGTAGGCGATGAAAAACGAATCGACGACCTTGTTCTGCCAGAACGCGAAGTAGTAAGACGTGCCCGCCACGGAGCCGGTGCCGATCACCGATTGCGGTCCGAGTCCGGTGTTCGCCCCGGTCATCACGCCGCCACCCACCAGCCTTATGAAAGTGATGTCCCTTGGGCCGAACCCGAGCAAGGTTGAACCGGCTTGATAGGTCCGAGCCGCGATCGCCGGGTTTTTGAACTTGACGACCAACCCGGCCATCAGGCCGCCCGACGGGGCGCCCGCGCCGGCTGTCGAGAGTGCGTCGCAGTCAGCAGAGGTCCGGCCGTAGGCGGCCAGGTACGCCTCGGTGGCGCCCTGCGTCTTCCACTGCTCCCATTCGGTCGCGTTTTGGTTGTACCCGATCGGGTTGTTCGTTTGCTCCTCACGCAGCACCGTCTGCACGGAGCCGCTGCCGTCGCACCTCTGCAGTCCCGACACGTCGCCCGGCTGCAGGGCAATGCTCTGGGCACTGGCGGGCTTCGGATGCGCCGCCACGGGCTGGCACGCCGCGACGGTCAGCATGAGCACCAGACCCGCGAGGAGGCGTGCCATCTGCTTACTGAAACGCGCGCCTCCTAATCATTCGACGTCGGCCAGCATGATCGGCGGCATGCGCATATGCGTGACGCTCGGGTAACGCCCCACGGTCTGCTCCGCCATCTCGAAGGCGTCCTCCAGCGTGGTCGCGGCCTTGAACCCGAGGTGGTGCACAACCTCCCGATCCCCGCCCACGATGATGATGTCTCCGGCATGGTCGATACCGTGCGCTGCCCAGATCCACGCATAGTGCGGGTGAATTCCGTGGTACGCGTGCGACTTGCGGTACAGCTGCCGGAACCATGGGTCTTCGGCAAACCGCTGCTCGTATTTCTTCTCGATCTCGATCGGATCGCGAGTGTCTGAGAGCACCTCGTCGTAGTAGTCGATGTAGCTCGGGTGCTGCACGGCGTCGAACTCGCAACGGCAAGGATGCGTGAGGATCAGCACGCCGCCCTTCCTCAACACCGGCTTGTTGCGGTAGAAGTTGAACATGTAGCCGACGCCCATGCAGATCACGAGGATGGGATTCATCGGCGAGTTGACGTTGTACGGCCCGAGATACGGAACCCCCATCGTGACGATGTCCGTCTGGCCTTCGACACGCACGCTGAGCTGGTTGCGCACCGCCTCCATGGTCTTGTCGTGCACCGCATCGACCTGGCCCGCCTGCACGCTCGTCATCCCGTACGGCGCGCGCATCGCGTGAAACACGCTGCGCTTGAACGCGGGCGGCGCCAGGTCCGTCATCTGCTTCATGGCGAGAAACATGGCCTGATCACGAGCCGACCAATCCGTCTCGCGCTTCTGCATGAAGTTCGCGATGGCCGGAAACGCGTGGTTGTTTACCGTCGTCTCGATGTGGAACACGCGAACCGTGTCCTCGATCAGCTGCCCCTGCCGGATGCACGAATGGTGCAGGGCCGAGTCGGGCGGGTTCATGTAGGAGCGTGACGCAAGAAGCGTCTTGGCGTTGTGGTGAGCGCGGATTCCGCGATACGACGCGAGGCCCGTCGACATCGATTTGTGGCCGCCGTCCATCGGGACCAGGGTCAGGTTGACGTACACGACCAGGTCAGATTCGGCCGCACGCCTGTGCAGCGTGACCTCCTCCCCCTCCGCCGTCTTGCCGACGTAGACGTTCAGCTCGGGGTCTTCCCCGTCGTGCTGGTAGAGGCGGTCCGGCCAGAACGTGCTGAAGATGCGCTCGCCGACGATGTGCCGGATCTCGTCCTCGGTCATGCGCCGGTGCAGGCCGAGCGCGGCGATCAGGTGGATGTCCTCGACGCCCGCCTCAGCCGCCATGTCGATGACCTCTTCCATGACGAGCTGGCGCACGTCCGGCGCGGCCATCGGGGGCAGCGGAAGGGAGAGGTCGTCGAACGCGATCGTCAGCTTCATCCCCCGCCGCAGCAGCGACTTCAGGGGGTCGTCTTCGAGCGGCTTGGCGAGAGCTCGCTTGATCGCGCGCTCGGGGTGCGCGATCGGTTCGAGCGGGTCCGGCGGATAGACGATGCGCGCGCCCAGCGGGAGCTTCTCGAGCCGCACGCCCTCGCCGAAGTGGAAAAGCACGGGCGGAGTGTTGCGGTCGACTTCGATTACGGCTCCGGGTCTCGGCACTAGATTTTCAATCCTCGCAGATCGAATGCGACCTTCACGGCGCCCAGCTTCCCTGCGCTCATCGCGTACGCGATCGCATCCCTGTATTCACCAAGCCCGAACAGAGGTCCGGTCAACTTCTCGAGGTGCAGCTCCGGCGCCGCCTCGAGGGCCAGCTGGAAGGTGCGCTTTCCCTTCTTCTTCGGCTCCGCGCCATACGCGTACGCGCCCATCACGGTCAGCTCCCTCTGCCAGATCGGCGCCCAGTCGACCTTCTCCTCGCCCGGCATTCCGACCGCCACCACCGTGCCGCCCTCACGCGTGAACCTGACCGCGTCGTTGAGGCTGTCGGCCCGGCCCACGCACTCGAAGGTGACGTCGGCGCCACCAAGCAGCAGTGAGCGGTTCATGCCGTCGAGCCGGCGGGCGCCGGTGGCGAAACGGATGCGCTGGAAGACCTCCGACGGCGTGATGACCTGGTCCGCGCCCAGCTTGATTGCCAGGTCGCGCTGGGTCGGGTGCTTGGCGACCGCGATCAGGCGTTTCGGTGGGGTGAACAGCTTGATCGCCGCGACCGTGAGCAGCCCGATCGTGCCGGCGCCCAGCACCACGACGGTGTCGTCCTTGCCGGCGCCTCCGCGCAGCGCCGCGTGCACGCAGCACGCGAACGGCTCGATCAGGACCGCCGCCTCGTCGGTCAGGCTCTCGGGCACCGCGTGCAGCTGGCTCGGATGCGCCACCAGCACCTCGCCCCAGCCCCCACCCGTGTCCGCGCAGTAGCCGGTCTGAAGCCCGACCTCGATGGGGCCCTCGGTCACGTTGTAGCAGAGGCCCGGCCGGCCCTCGGCGCAGCGCGGGCACGGCGGCTCGATCCCACGCACCACGCACCCGAGCGCCGGCTCGATGACGACCCGCGACCCGTCCTCCAGGGTACCGACGACCTCGTGGCCGGGCACGAACGGATAGCTCGTCAGCGAGTCGAGATAGAGGGACGCGTGGCCGCCGATGGCGGCGAGGTCAGATCCGCAGATCCCGCTCAGCGTCGGCATCACGCGAACCCAGTTGCTTGCCGGGAGCTCGGGCTCGGCCACGTCGCCGAGGTGGAGCATCGACAGGGCACTGGTGGCGACGTCGGGGCGGCCGCCGGCGGCGCGCACGATCGCGTAGGACGGGATCGAGCGGACGTACTGGAGCGCTAACAAGAGCTTAAGCCCCTCACCCCGACCCTCTCCCCGACGGGGAGAGGGGGATCTTTCCTCACCTTCTCACCGCCTCCCTGTACTCAAGCGAGCGGGGGTCCGGCATCGGCAGCCGCCAGTTGCCCGGCGCCATGCGCCAGCGCTCGACCCGCCATCCGCGCTGCCCAGCCACCTGCGACAGGCGCGCGTCGGGATTCACGGCCACCGGCGTGCCGACCAGCTCGAGCATCCCCAGGTCTGAAAGCGAATCCGCATACGCGAAGCTCTCGGCCAGGACGATCCCGTTGCGCGCCGCGTACTCCTCGAGCAATGTGCCGCGCGCCTCGCCCGCGGGCGGGGGCGCTTGCAAGTCACCGGTAAGCCGCCCCTCCTTGACGAGCAGGTGCGCGCAGTCCACTTCCACGTCCAGCAGCTCGGCCAGCGGCTCGACCACCACGTCGAGCGCGCCGGTGAGCAGCAGGACACGATGCCCGGCACGCTTGTGCTCCCGGATCCGCCGCATACCTTCCGGGTAGATACGCCGGAGCGTGACGGCGTCGAGCGCCTCGCGCCCGAGTCCCTTCATCACCTCGTAGTCCAGGCCGTTGTACTCGCGATAGAAGCTGCGCTGGAACTCCGCGCGCGAGCGCCGCTCGAGGTAGAGCCACCGCGGAGCCTCGCGCAGCATCTGCGCCATGAAGCCCGGCCACTCGTTGATCGGCTGCGCCCGCAGGCGCATCCACAGGAAATACTCGACCACGTTGGTCTCGACGAGCGTGCCATCAACGTCGAAAACGGCGAGCACGTCACTCCGACCCTTGCGCCGCTCGATCGCCGCGCGCACTGAGCTCGACTCGGATTTGACCGCAGTGCTGCCCGTCGGTTGCTTGCCCTTGCGCGCGACGGTCTCGGCACGCGACATGCGGACCACCGTCGGGAAGTGGACGTCCTGGAAGTAGTGCTCCCAGTCATAGAGCGAGGCGTCGAATGGAAACGTTTTGCGCTCGGCCTCCGGCACTTTGTCCCAGATCGACATCAGGTTTCGCGTATCGAAGATGCAGTCAACTTCGGTGTACACGCCATACAGCTGGATCAGGTTCAACCCGCGGTCGAGACGCTCGCGCTCCGCGTTCAGGTCGTCGGACATGTCGGCGACGCTGGCCCCGAGCGGAAGCCGCTCGACCACCCACTGGGCGGCTTCGACAAAGCGCAGCGCGGTTCGCGCGCGCGTCGCGAGCTCCTCGCGGGTCGGATACGTCCAGTGCGGCGTGCCGATTGCCTGCCCGTAGCGGTCTCGGAGAGGATGCTTGGCGAAGTATTTCGTCGCCTCGTCGGCCATGCCTCTGAAGCGCAGGGGGTTGCGGCTCCCCGACGCGGCGTGATAAATGCGAGGCTTCTCGTCAGGTGGCGGATTCGCCGCAACGGCAAGCACCGTGTTGACGACGAAATCCGCCGGGATGATGTCCAGCACCGAGTCGGGAAGCCCCGAGAAATCGCGAAGGATGCCTCGCCCGAAAGCCAGAATGAGCGGCTCGGCCATGCGAAAGCCCTCGAGCCACCCGGGAAACGGCTCCTCGAGCGCGCTTTCGATGATCGACGGACGAACGATCGACAGCGGGATGTCGCCGTGCAGCTCCACCACTGCGTGCTCCGCCATCGCCTTGGTGAACGAGTAGATGTCGGCGAAGCCCATCGCGTTCGCGTGGACGCGGCCGCGCTCGATGAGGCGGTCCTTGACCCACCGATCGCGCAGGCGTTCGGTAGCACGAGCGACGGCGGGCGTCCCGGCCGGTCCCATGCGCGAGCGCGCCTCACGCCCGAGACGCTTCAGGATCTCGGGTTGACGCGACTCCTCCTCCACCGGGCCGCGCAGGCTAGACAGGACAGCCGCCTCGTGCCGCCAGTTGAGGCCGGGGTCGTGCGGAGCCTCTTCGCGCACGAGCCCGCGCAGCATCCCGCCGACGTACGCGGTCGAGACGTGGACCAGGTGAGGTCGCGTCCCTGTGGCCTTGAGCGCCTCCACCATGCGCGCGGCGCCGAGGAGGTTGGTCTGCGCCGACAGGTCGGCAGGGTTGTCGAACTCGACCGCGGCCGCGGAGTGGATCACGATCTCGCACGCGCGCAGCTGCTCGCGCCCGGCGTCGCTCAGGCCAAGGCCGTCACGCCCCAGGTCGATCTCGACCACCGCGAGCTTCTCTGCGACAAGCTTCGCGAATGCCGCCTCGCCGCGTTCTTCCTTGAGGCGCTTGAACGCGGGGCTCGACAGGACCTCACGCTCGAGGCGTTCGGAAGCCGGGCGGCGAGCGCTGGATCGGATCGCCAGGTTGATGCGCCCCACCTCGGGAATCGAGCGAAGGCACTTCTCGACGATCGACTTGCCAAGGAAGCCGGTGCTGCCGGTGACCAGGATGGTCTTGCCCTTCAAGGCCTCGGCGATCAATACGGCCTGATTCTAGTTGCCGCGTGTTCTAGAGAGGTCGGCCCCCCACCGGCGCTTCGCGCCACCTCCCCCTCGCGGAGGAGGGCAATCGGGCCCTCCCCCTGACAGGGGAGGGCATCAGGACGCCTCGCCGTGATTGAGGACCGGCACCGCCACCACCGGGGATCCGCCGGCGTCGGTCCACCCCAGGCCCGTGGTCACCGAGGCCCAGAACCAGTAGCTCTGCCCGTTCCTGCCGTGGAACACGCCCGACCCCGCCCCCGAGTTTCCACTCCATAGCGTCATGGTCCCGTCCTGGAGGACCGAGTACACGTTGTACCTGTTGCCGCTGCCCGGGCTCGACCACGAAACGTCGATCGCGGTGGGGTCGTCGGCCTCTGGGGCGGCGTTGACCGTCACGCTCGGCAGGGTGATGCTCGGGAAACGAGGCGAGCCGGTCAGCCACAGGTCGCCCTGGTCCCACGCGTAGGGGTCGGGATACGTCCCCGACCATCCGTACGGATCCACCGGGGTCAGGCTGCGGTGGGCGTTGTAAACCCCAAAATGCAGGTGGGGGCCGGTTGCCGTACCGGTCATGCCGGAGATCCCGATCACCTGTCCGCGCACGACGCGTTGCCCCACGACAACTTTGATCTGCGAAAGATGGCCGTAGAACGTGAGGAGCCCGTTGCCGTGGTTGATCTCGATCGTCTGGCCGCTCAAGCACGTGTGACAGTTGGGGTCCAGCCAGTTCGCCACGATGACCACCCCGGGCGCGGCAGCCGCCACCGGCTCATACGTGAGCGCGTAGTCGTAGCCGTCGTGCCCGTCGTAGTAGAGGTAGTCGTGCCCGCCGGGCGTCTGCGCGTAGCCGGCGGTGAATGACGGATCCGGGCCCCCGATCGCCGCGGTGGCCTTGACGCCGTCGTAGCGGCACACCGCGCCGCTGGTCCCGTAGTCGGGGTAGCAGTGATCGAAGATCGAGGTCACGATGTGGGGGCCCATGAACGGGAGCGTCAGGAAGGCGCCCGGGGCGGGCGAGCTGCCGGTGGTCCCACTGCCGTCCTCGACCGGGCCGTAGCTCATCTGGCCGGGGTAGTACCACCGCACGTATTTGTCCGCCTTCTGGCCCGGAGGCTGCGCCTGAGAAGCCTGCACGGGCACGCCGTACAGGAATAGAGACAGGAAGGTGACGGCGAAAAGCAATACCCGCATAGCCCTTGAAACGGAGATTCTGAGTTTAGGTTGCGGTCCCATACGTCTGGGCGCGGAATTGGTTAAGTTTCGCAAATGACCTCGAGTCCAGCTTCGAGCGGCACCATTTTGAGCCAGGGTCGGGTGGCGGTGTACGAGGAGCCCATCGGACCGCCCGGCGTGCGGATTCGGGAACGTCCGAAAACCGAAGCCGCTCCAGGTACGGTCGCAGTCGCGATCAGGGCCGCTTCGCTCAACCACCTGGACCTGTGGCTGGCCCACGGCGCCCAACGCGTGACGCCACCGCGGGTCATCGCCGCGGATGGCGCCGGCGTGGTGCAATCCAGCGGAGACCCCGCCTGGCGCCCTGGCGACGAGGTCGTCCTCTTCCCCACCCTCTGCTGCTGGGAGTGCGAGTGGTGCCGGGCGGGGCAAAACGTCAGGTGCGCACGCTTCGGCATCCTGGGCGAGCACTCCGACGGCACCGCATGCGAGCTCATCCACATCGACGCGCGCAACGTCTTTCACAAACCCTCCGCCCTGTCCTGGTCCGAGGCCGCCGCGTTTCCGCTCACCTTTCTCACCGCGTGGCGGATGCTCACCACGCGCGCCCAGCTCCGCCCGGATGAGACTGTGCTCGTGGTCGGCGCCGGCGCCGGCGTCGCGGTGGCCGCGATCAGCATCGCGAAGCACCTCGGCGCGCGAGTGCTGGCGACCAGCCGGTCCGAGTCAAAGCGCCAGCGCGCCCTGGCCCTCGGAGCGGAGGCCGTTTTCGATTCGTCAGATTTCAGCAAGCCCGTGCGACAGGCAACCGGCGACGGAGTCGACGTCGTCTTCGAGCACGTCGGCCCCGCCACGCTGGAGGAGTCCATGCGTTCGCTGGCGATGGGCGGCCGGATCGTCACTTGCGGCTCGACCTCCGGAGTCAAGGCGGAGATCGCGATGCCGCGGCTCTTCTTCCGCCAGGCGGGCTTGTTAGGCTCGACCATGGGCAATGCCGGCGAGTTCGAAGCGGTGCTCAAGGCGATCGATGGCGGTCTGAAACCGGTAGTCGACAGCGTCTATCCATTGTCAGACGTGAAGGACGCCCTGAAGCGACTCGATGACGCGGAGCAGTTCGGGAAGGTCGTGCTGTCGGTTTCGGACGGTTAGATAGGAGAGCATCCGGCAATGAGAGGCTTCAAGGCATTCCTGCTGAGGGGCAACGTCGTAGACCTTGCGGTCGGCGTGGTCATCGGCGTGGCGTTTGGTTCTGTGGTGACGGGCTTTGTCAAAGACCTTATGACACCCCTCATCGCCGCCGTGTTTGGCAAGCCCGACTTCGCAAGCCTCACCTTCACGATCAACAACAGCAAGTTTCTGTACGGAGACTTCATCAACGGCGTGGTCGCGTTCGTGCTCGTCGCGACCGTGATCTACTTTTTCGTGGTCCTGCCTTTCACCGCGCTGATCGCGCGCTTCCAGAAAGAGCCGCCCTCCGACCCAACGACGAAGAAGTGCACCGAGTGCTTGAGCGAGATCCCGATCGGAGCGCGGCGCTGCGCGTTCTGCACCTCGCCGCAGCCTGTGGCTTAACTCGTCGGGCGCGATCTCCGAATCAGGCCGGCGAGCCGGTCACCCCGCTCGGCGAACAACCAGAGGCTGGCCGCAAGCAGCACGAAAGCAGCGACCCCAACAATCACGCTGCCCGACCAGCCCCCGAGCGCGAGCGCGCCGGCCGCTCCCGGAACCCACGCGATGGCGGCGAGCCGCCGGCGGAGGGTGCGCGCCTCGACTTCGTCTGCCTTGGTGGGATCCTCTGGCGGGCCGGGGCTTGATTGGGCCACGGCGAGGTCCTTGTAGAGGTCAAACAGGGGAAAGGACATCGTGTTGCCTCAAGCGCAGTATGCGCGCCTAGAAGGGCACCACCCACAGTTTGGCGGCCGTGTCCTGGCTCAGCGTCACCTGGCGCGCGCCGGCCTTGACGCGCAGCGTGCGCCCGACGGCATCCACCTCCACGACCGCGATCCTGGCGCCGGGGACGAGCTTGCGTTCGTGCAGGTAGGCGAGCAGCAGCGGCGCCTCCCGCTCCGCGACCTCGGACACCCGGGTGATCGAAGCGCGCGCACCCTCGTGTAGCTTCGTGAGCCTGACCTCGTTCGGCGCCGTCTTCGAATGTCCCGGGATGGGATTGCCGTGGGGGCAGGTGGCCGGACGGCCCAGCACCTCGTAGAGGCGCTTTTCCACCACATCTGAGACGGCGTGCTCCAACCGGGCCGCCTCCTCGTCCGCGATGACCCAGTCCAGGCCCAGGCCGTCGGTGAGCCAGCGCTCCATGATCCGGTGCCTGCGAACGATCGACTCCGCCATGCGCCGGCCTCTGGCGGTGAGCTCGATCTCCTTGCGCGCGTTGAGCCGGACCATGCCATCGCGGCTCATCCGCCGCAGGGCCACGGTTACGGTGGGCCGGCTCACGCTCAGCCAGTCCGCCAGGCGCGCGCTGCGGACCGCCTCGCCCTCGTTCGAGATGTAATAGATCGCCTCGAGGTAGTGCGAGACCACCTCGGAAGGGCCAGGGGAGGCGCCGTTAGACTTAACTAATCGAGACTTTTGCACGTACTAATAGCGTGACACGACGACCGGCCAGATGAGCCAGGCTGCCGCTGTTGGTTTGGGGGCGATCGCCGGGGCGACGGTGTTCCTCGGCCTCCCCGTGGCGCGTATGAGGGGGCTGCCGAAGTCCGTCCAGGGATTCCTGAACGCGTTCGCAACCGGCATCCTCGTCTTCCTGCTCTGGGACATACTCACCCACGCCGGCGGACCGGTGACGGCAGCGCTCGAACAGGGCCAGCACGGATCGTTCGCCGCCATGGCCCTCATCTTCGCCGGCGGGGTCGGGGCGGGGCTCCTGGGCCTCGTGTACTTCAACCGCAGCGTCTTCAGCCACCTGCGGCACGGAACCGCCAACCCGAGCCCGAGGGCCCTGTCGCTCGCGATCGCGACCGGGCTGGGGCTGCACAACCTGTCGGAAGGGCTCGCGATCGGCGAGTCCGCACACGTCGGCGCGATCGCGTTCACCGGGGTCCTCGCCGTCGGCTTCGCGCTGCACAACATCACCGAGGGATTCGGCATCGCCGCTCCGATGACCACCGAAACCAAGCAGGCCTCATGGGGGTTTCTCGCCGTCGCGGGCCTGATCGGAGGCGGTCCGACTTTCATCGGGACCTGGATCGGTTACCTCGCGAGCTCGCAGTACTTATCGGTCGCCTTCCTGGCGGTCGCGGCGGGTGCGCTGCTCTACGTGCTCAACGAGCTGTTCAACCTGGGCCGCAAGCTGAACTCGCCGCCGGCGTTCGCCTGGGGACTGCTGCTGGGCTTTCTGACCGCCTACGCCACGGACCTGTTTCTTACAGCGACGAGCGGAGCCTAGCTGGCGTAGTCGAAGTCGGCCGTGCCATCCCCGTCGGGCTCGATGTCCTGCCAGTCCGGGTAGCGCCACCGGAAGAGCCGCTCCTGGATCTCGAACAGGCTATCGAGCGTGTCCTGAACCTGGCCGCAGTCGCGCAGCGGCTCGCGGACGTGGTTTGGCATCGTCTCGACCACCTCCCGGAGCTCGGCGCGCACCGGCGGCGGCACCGTCTTGACCCCGTCCCGGTTCATTTCCTCGAGGCGCCACAGGACCCGGTCGGTGGCCTCCAGCATGCGCTGGAAGGCGTACCGCCGGCGGTTGTGGCGGCGCAGGGCGGTCTCCTGCTGCTCAATTCGGCTACTCGTGCGGTCGATCATGCTCAGCTACGTTTCCTAGCTTACCGGCTCCCGCGAGTTCACAAATGAGCAATTTGAGCAATTTCCCGCAGCGGCTCGAACAACTGTTCCGCCCGATCGACGCCTGGGGCGAGTTCCGCAAGGGCGCGCGGCCCGCGGCGGTCGTGTTCGTGCTGTACCAACATGGCGGCCGCTGGATGGTTCCTTTTGTGAGGCGGCGGGCCGACCTGAGGGACCACCCGGGGCAGGTCGCGCTGCCCGGAGGCGGCGTAAAGCCGGGCGAATCGGCCTGGGAGGCCGCCGAACGGGAGGTCGAGGAGGAGATCGGGGTCCGGGCCGGCAGCCTGGCCCCCCTCGGCGCCGGGGAGCCAATCTATGCCTCGGTCTCCAACTACTCGGTGGTGCCCTTCGTCGCCCACCTGCCGGACCCGGTGCTCCCGTTCGTGCACGACGAGCGTGAGCTCGACGGCGTCCTCGCCATCCCGCTCGACCGGTTGCTGGACGACAGCGCCTGGCTCGAATCCGACGATCCGTACCGCTTCCGCTACCTGGCCCACGAGGAGAGCGTCGTGTGGGGCGTTACCGAACGGATCGTGGCCGGGCTGGCGCCGACGCTCAGGCAAGCGCTCGGCGAAACTCAAACCGCGGATCAGCCCCCTGATCCAGGGTGATACGAGCCCGCTCCGGCATCACGCGGCCGGCCGGGCCGCCGCCGGCGATCAGGGCTCTGACCGGGTTCCCTTCTCCAGCTGGCGCAGGCGGCGAAGCGACCAGAACAGGTATCCGCCCAGAACAAGCACTGCAAAGCCGTAGGCGGGGACCAGGTAGCTCAATTGACCGGCTCCGCGTCGCGCGCCCCGACGACTCGCGCGAGCTCAGTCACCGTTTGCTCCGCTCCGTCCGTCAGCGTCTCAATGCGATAGCGGATTCCGATCATCACCGCCGCGAGCACGAGCGTGCAGGCCATCGTGAAGAAGAAAGTCGCGAGCATCTCCGGCGGCAGCGCGTCGTTGACGATGATCGGTCCCGGGTGCACGGTCCGCCACCACGTGACGCTGAAGTGCACCACCGGCACGTCGATGAAACCGAAGATGCCGACCACCGCCGCGAAGCGCGCCGCCTGCCGTCCAGGCTCGGCGAGGCGCCGCACCATGAGATACCCCGCGTAGATGATCCACAGCACGAGGGTGGAGGTGAGGCGCGCGTCCCATGTCCAGTAGGTGCCCCAGATCGGCTTGGCCCAGAGCATTCCCATCACGAGCGTGACGGTGGTGAAAACCAGGCCCACCAGCGCGCCCGCGCGCGCAAACCGATCCGCGACCAGGCTCCCGTTGCGGAGGTAGATCGCTCCGCCGACCAGGACCACCGCGAAGCACCCGTAAGCGGCGATCGCCGCGCTGACGTGCAAATAGAAAATTCGTTGGACCGGACCTTGAAGCGCGTCCGTCGGAGCAAACAGGAAGATGGCCGCGGCCGCAGCGAGCATCAGCGCGACCCCACCGGCTGCCGCTTTTTCGTATCTATTCATCGAGCACGAACCGTGCCGCGAGGGACGTGAGCACGACGAACAGTATGTCGAAGTCCACGAGCAGCGCCATGGCCTGGTCGTAGTTGCCCGTCGCCCCCATCGCGACCTGCACGGCCTGCCCGCCGGCGACGATGAAAGGAATCCACAACGGCAGAGTGAGCAGCGGAAGCAGTAGCTCGCGGGCGCGGACGCGAGCCACCATCGCGGCGAACAGGCAGCCAAGCGCGGCCATCCCGATCGTGGCCAGCAGCACCGCGGCGACCACCTGCACCGACAGGGGCGTGCCGAAGAACAGCGCCAGTGCAGGCAGCAGCACCGCCTCGCAACCGATGAGCAGGAGGGTCGCCGCCAGCGCCTTCCCCGCAAAGATCGCCACCGGCGAAGCCGGCGTCATCATCAGTGCCTCGAGCGAAGCCTGCTCGCGCTCCGCCGCGAAAGCACGCCCGAACGCGACCAATCCCGCGAACACGAGTGCGAGCCACAACACTCCGGGCGCGATCGACGGCGCGTTGCGCGAGTCGATTTGAAAGCCGAAGTTTGCGATCACGAGCGCGAGGATCACGAACTGGGCCAGCGCAGGCACCAGCTCGCGGGTGCGCCACTCGGCTATCAGGTCCTTGCGTGCGACGGCGACCGCGACCGCGAATGAGTTCGTCATCGCACGACATGCAGCCGCGTCGCGGTGCCCACCGAACGCCCGTGCCGCAGCGTGAGCGTCCGCTGGCACAGGCGGTTCGCCAGCGCGTGGTCATGCGTGGCCAGCACCACAGTCCGGTCCAGCATCACAGCCGCGAGCAGCTCCGCTCCGTCTGAGCCGAGACTCGCGTCCGGTTCGTCGAGCACCAGGAGCTTGGGGTCGTGGAGGATCGCGCGCGCGATCGCCAGTCGCTGCTGCATGCCCCTGGACAGCAGTCCTGCCGGGCGGCTCGCCACAGGGGCCAGGCCGACCAGGGCGAGCGCTTCCACGGCCCGCGTCCGGCTGACGCCCTGCAGGGTGCAGAAGAACTCGAGGTTCTCGGCGGCGGACAGCGCTGGGTAGAGCCCCGGCGCGTGTGCGACGTAGCCGATCCGCTGCCTGAGCCGCCGGCGCTCGCGAAGGGCGTCCAGGCCCATGATCTCGAGCCGGCCTGAGGTCGGGCGGGCGGCCGTCGCGAGGATTCGCAGCAGCGTCGTCTTGCCGGAGCCGTTCTCGCCGAGGACCGCCATGTGCTCGCCGGCGTCGATCGCGAGGTCGACGGATTCCAACGCGACCTCCTTGCCGAACCAGTGGGTCAGTCCGTTCGCGACGATGATGCTCATCTGTCCAGGTCGGGTGGTGTCTTGATCAGCGGCCACAGCACGAACGGGCCCGCGGCGAACAGGAGCAGCGCCGAGACGATGAGCGCCATTTAGATCCCCTGTACGGCGGGCACCCGCGCCAGGGACGCCTCGACCGCCGGAGCCCGTTCTCCGATGTTGCCGAGCAGCACGCCGAAAATGATGATCGCTCCGCCCGCCCAGATCCAGGTCACGAGCGGGTTGACGAAGACGCTAAACGAGGCCGATCCGTCGGCGCTGACGCCGGCGAGCACCACGTAAATGTCGGCCACAGGTGTCGTGTTGATCGCCACGTGTGTGAGCGACTGCCCGCCGAGCCCCGCGTAGGTCGCTCGCGCGGGCTCGAGGGTCGCATCACCGAATCTCATCAACGCGACTAGCTCGGTATGGTCTGAGAGCTGGCGCTGCTCTGATCCGGTGTAGGTCATCGAGTAGCCCGCGACGGTGACCTGCTGGCCGGGCGCGAGCGTGACGTCCTTTTCCTGCTGCCAGAAGTGAGAGGCCGCGATCCCGGCGACCAGGACGGCGAGGCCCAGGTGCGCGAGGTAGGCGCCGTATCGCCTCCGGCGACGACCGAACATCCGCATCCGCCGGGCGGATGCGGGCGTTAGGACGGACGGTACGCGCCGCCACCCGCGCCCGAGGCGTGCGTACTGCGTAAAGCAGGTGCCGGCGACGGCGGCGATGAGCGGGAGCGCTATGAGCGCGGGGATCGCACGCACTCCCACCACCAGCAGCACGGCGAGCACCACCAGCGCGGTCGCTCCTGGCCACACCAGCGCCCGCGCCGAAGGCAATGTGGCCGCCCGACGCCAGGGCAGAAGAGGTCCGGCCGCCATCAACGCGAGGATCAGGAGGAACAGCGGGCCCGCCGCGCGCTCGTAATAGGAGGCGCCGACCACGCGCTGCTGCCCGAGCATGCCCGACACCAGCGGGAGCACGGTGCCCCACAGGACCACAGCGATCACCCCGATCAGCAGCAGGTTCTGGAGGACGAAGGCGCCTTCGCGAGAAACCGGCGCTACGGGCTCCGCTCCCCCGCCAAGAACACTGGCACGAGCCGCCAGCAGCACGACCGAGAAAACGATGCAGACAAACAGGAAAACCAGAAACCACGGGCCGATGGCGCTGATCGCGAACGTGTGCACGGACGGGACGACCCCGCTTCGCACGATGAAGGTGCCGAACACCACGAGCAGGAACGCGAGGATGACCAGCCCGAAGTTCCAGGCCCGGAGCCGGCCGCGCGTCTCCTGGACCATCGAAGAGTGCAGGTAGGCCGTCGTTGCAAGCCACGGCATCAGGGCAACGTTCTCGACCGGGTCCCAGCCCCAGTAACCGCCCCAACCGAGGACGTGGTATGCCCACCACATGCCGAGCACGAGCCCGGTCGTCTGGAGACTCCACGCGATGAGCGCGAAGCGGCGCGTGTGCGCGATCCAGGCTGAACCAGGCTTGCCCGCGAGGAGCGCGGCGGCGGCAAAGCAGAATGGGATCGCAAACGACGCGAACCCGGCGAGCACCACCGGCGGATGGATCAGCATCCCCCCGTCACGGAGAACCGGGTTGAGCCCGAGGCCGTCGGGCGGTGTGATCGAGAGCAGGTCGAAGGGGCTCGCCACCAGCACGAGGACGACCAGGAAAAAGCTCAGGATCGCCGCCATCAGGCCCGCGGCGTAGCCGGCCAGCCTCACACCAAGCGAAGCGCTTGCGACGAGAGAGACGCTGCCGAGCAAGCCCAGCACGAGCGCCCAGTAGAGGAGGGAACCTTCCTGCCCGCCGTAAAAGCCGGCCACGACCAGTGCCGTCGGCGTCGAGAGATCCGTGTGCTCCGTGACGTATGCGAGCGAGAAGTCGTGGCTGAGCAGCGCCCATTCGAGTACTCCGCCGGCGGCGACGATCATCGCAGCAGCGGCATAGAAAGCCCGCCTCCCGACCTGGACCATGACCGGGTTCTCCTGCCGGCCCGCCCAGAAGGAAAGGACCGCGGAAAAGCCGCCCATGACGAGCGCTGCGAGCAGGGCGCCCGCGCCGAGGAACCCGAGTATCACGGACCAGACCTCCGGGGCCGGGACACTCCCATCACTGCGTGTACGGGCTCGTCGAGAACCGCGACGGGCACTTGGCCAGCAGAGTCCGCGCATGGAACACGCCGTCAGTTCCCAGCCGTCCCTCGGCGACCACGGTGATTCCAGGCTTGAAGATGTCCGGGAGAGTCCCGGTGTAATCGACCGGCACCGAGGACGTCGCATCCTTCTCGGTAAAGGTCACGTGCAGCCCGCCGTCGGTCTTCTGCACGTCGGTCTGGACGACACCGGCGACACGCACGTCGCCACTGCCGGAATGCGAGCGCAGCTCGCTCACAGTGAGGTAATACTCGGAGGTGCCTCCGGAGGCGGAGTAAATGAGGTAGCCAACGCACGCGGCGACCACCAGCGCCGGGATGGACCACTTGGCAGTCACGGCCGGGACTGCCCAATCATATTGTCGTGACCAACGCCAGGTAATGATCGAGCGTGATGGCATCGAGCGGTCCCGTGAACGACGCGGTCACGAGACCCTGGGGGTCGATGAAAAACGTCGCGGGAAGACCGGCCACGCCGTAGGACTGGTAGGTGCCCACCACTATGGGTCCGGCTGGATACGGATGCTGATGCAGCCGCTCGAAGTTGCTGAACCCGCCCGACGTGTCCTGGTTGTCGGCCCCCACGAACGCCACATCAGGATGAGCCGCCGCCCCCTTGGACAGAACGGGCAGCTCCTGCGCGCACGGGATGCACCACGAGGCCCAGAAATTCAGAACCACCGGCTTGCCCTGAAGCTGCCACACCCGCACCTGCTGGCCGGCCGCCGTCTGGATTGCCAGGCGCGGCGCCGTCTGGCCGAGCAGCGGAGGGTTGGCGAGTGCCGCGTGCTCGAGCCCCCAGGCCAATGACAGCATCAGCGCCGAACCGAGGACGATCGCGACGATCGCGACAGTTCCAGACCTGCGGTTCACGCGCCTGAGTCTAGGGACTTGAGGAGGCCGTTTGCCCTCGCGATGCGGGCGTAGAGCCGCCCGGATGGCTTGACCGTTCGCTCGAGCGTCCTGCGATCGACCGCGATCAACCCGAAGTGCACCTGGTAGCCCCGCGCCCACTCGAAGTTGTCCATGTTCGTCCAGTGAAAGTACCCGCGCACATCGACTCCGTCCTGGATCGCCAGGTGCACGTTCGATAGGAGCTCGGTGAGATACCTCTCGCGCTTGGCGTCATCGGATGTGGCCAGCCCGTTCTCAGTGATGTAGACGGGTTTGCCAAGGCCCTTCAGGTCGTTGAGGACCTCGCGCATCCAGGACGGGTCGGCGCTCCATCCCATGTCGGTCACGAGCGCGCCCGGAACGTTGAAGCGCCTGATGAACTGCTCCCTTGGCCGGCCGGCGTCGAACGCGCAGCACTGCCCGTGATAGTGCGCGATCCCGATGAAGTCCGAGGTCGCCTCGACCACCCTGCGAAGGCGGCCTGGCGCGACCGGCCAGCGGTCCACCGCCAGCTGAGCGGTCCGGGTGGCCAGCCGATCGCTGCGCCTGTTGCTCGCGGGCACGAAGAGGAACTTGTGGTGGGAGATCCCGACCGGCGAGTCGGGCCGGCGGCGCTTGATCGCAAGGTATGAGAGCTCATGGGCGAGCCGCATGTTTGCGAGCACCCGATAGAACGCGGCGAGATCCCCGCGGCGGCCGGGTGGAAACTCGCCGGTGATCCAACCGTTGGCCGCGTAGATGTTCGGCTCGTTGATGGTGCACCACATGGAGACGAGGTCGCCGAGCTCGTCGACCACCCGATTTACGTAGGGAAGGAACGCGCGCGCCGATCCCGACGCTCCCCATCCGCCCTTCCGGATGAACCAGAGCGGGTTCGTGAAGTGATGCAGGGTGACCATGGGCTCCATGCCCTGTTCGCGCAGCTCGCCGAGCACGTCGCGGTAATGCCGGATCTGACGCGAATCGAACTCACCTTCAGAGGGTTCGATGCGGGCCCACTCGATCGACAGGCGATGGGCATTCTGGTTGAGCTCGCGCAGCAGCGAGAAGTCCTCGCGGTACCGGTGGTAGTGGTCGCACGCGATCCCCGAGATCTCCCCGTTCGCGATCCGGCCCGGCTGCTGTTCGAACTCCCACCACTCGCAGTTGCGGTTGTCGCCTTCCACCTGGTGGGCGGCGCTGGAGGTGCCCCACAGGAAGCCTTCGGGGAAGCGCCAGTCCACGGTCAGGCGGCGGCGATCGCGGGATTCGCCACGGCGGGCGGCGGGATGTACTCCCACGTAATCGGCGTCTCGCCCTCCATGTCGAGCCGCAGCATGCCCGCCTTGTCGACCGACTTGCGATACATCTCTCGCTCGTTGTGGTCTCGGGCGTCGAGCAAGATCCAGGCCGCGTTGAGAGGGTCCGCGTGGCTGACGACCGCCTGAGTCTCGCCGGGATGCTCGCGCGCGAGGCGGCGAATCACCGCGAGCACGCGCCCGCCCAGGCGGTCGATCGACTCGTCGCCCGGGACCAGGCCGCGCTTGGCCTTGTGGACGAACCAGAGTGGGCGGCGAAGCGGCACCTGCCAGTAGGGCAGCCCCTGCAGGTAGCGGCTGAACTCCGCCTCTCGAAGGTCCGGCTCCGCCTCGAGGACCGCTGGCCGGGCCAGCCGCTCGTTGATGAGCTGAGCTGTTTCGGCGGCGCGAGCCAGCGGGCTGTGGACGATCCGCCTTATGTCCTCATCGCGCAGCCGATCGCCCACTGCGGCCGCTTGCCGGCGGCCCAGCGCGCTCAGGTCAAAGCCGTCGAGGTGTCCGTACAGCACCTTGTGCGGGTTCTCCACGTCGGCGTGGCGGATCACGTAGAGCCGCGTCTTCACCGGTGCGCCTTCCGCGCGGTCGGCAGTCACGAGTGGAGGCTCGGTCCTACTGGCTTCGCAAGGCGCCGACCGAGGTGCGGTTCGTTCCCCCCGAGCGGCCCGCCTCCAGCGCCTGGTAGGCCTCGCGCAGAAGATTGCCCGTGTACTCGCGCCGGTTCATCAGGCCCGCCTCTTCGTCGTTTCGACTCAGGACACCGATCGTCGCGGCGCCACAGCTCACCGTGATTCGCTGCCAGTTGCCGGCAGTCGAGAAATCATGTGTGGCGATCGAGCGCCGGATCTTGTCGGCCGCCAGCGTGGCGCCCTGGCCGTCTGTCTCGGGCAGCACGATCGCGAAGTGCGGCGGTCCGTCCACGTCCAGGAAGGCGACCGTGTCCGTGTCGCGGATGGACTGGCCGAGGCGTTCGGAGATCTCTCGCAGCAGGGCCTCGATCTGGATCTGCTCCAGCTCGTTGTGGATATGCTCCGCGTGGTCGAGCTCGACGATCAGTACGGACAGCGGGCGGTGATAGCGCACCGCCCGGTTGGCCTCCTGGCCGACCAGCGCGTTGATGAATTTCGAGTTCCAGATGCCGGTGACCGGGTCGACTACCCCGAAAAGAGGGCTGGACGACCGGTCGGCCTGGCTGTGGCCGCAGCTCGGGCAGTAAGGCGCCGTTTCCGGCAGCTCCGAGTTGCAGTACCAGCAGGTGGCCATGGCGGGCATTTTAGGCAACGGGAAGATATGAGGGAAAACCTGGCGGTTTTCCCTCATCGCGCGTGCGGCTCAGCCGCAGGCGCTGCTCCCATTCCCCGGGATGGGATTTTCTGAATGGTCACTCCTCGCTGCGCTCGGAGACATTCAGGCACGCCGGGAACGGCCGGAGTGAATCCGGCCTAGGTGCCGCGCTGGGGTCAGAATTCCGAGTGTGGCAGGCCAGGGCGAGCTTTTTGGGTTGCCGGCGGCGCCTGAGCCGGATGCGCCCCTGGCCACGAGGCTGCGGCCGAGGACGTTCGACGACCTGGTCGGACAGCGCAAGGTGGTCGACGTCCTGAGGCAGCTCACGCGCTCCGGCCACCTGCCGAGCATCGTCCTGTGGGGGCCACCCGGAAGCGGGAAGACGACCCTGGCGGGCCTGCTCGCTACGGAGACCAGCGCCCGGATGGTGTCGATGTCCGCGGTGACGGCCGGCGTTGCCGACCTGCGCAAGGTCGTGGCCGAGGCAAGGGTCCACCGGCGGGCGGGTCTGCGCACGGTGCTGTTCATCGACGAGATCCACCGCTTCAACAAAGGCCAGCAGGACGCCATCCTGCCGCACGTCGAAGAGGGGACAGTCACGCTGATCGGCGCTACGACCGAGAACCCTTCCTTCGAGGTCATCGCGCCGCTGCTCTCACGCAGCCGGGTCTTCAGGCTCGAGCAGCTGGAGCGCGATGAGCTCGCGCAGGTGGTCCGCCGCGGGCTGGCGGAGCTTGGTGCCGCGATCTCAGACGAGGCGATGGACGCCCTGCTCGAGGGCTCGCGCGGCGACGCGCGGGTGGCGCTCAACGGGTTGGAGGCGGCGGCGGCGCTCGCCGGCGAGGGGACGATCTCGCTCGAGCACGTCGAGCAGGCGCTGCAGCAGAGCCATCTCCTATACGACCGGGCCGGCGACCAGCATTACGACATCGTCTCCGCGCTGATCAAGAGCGTCCGGGGTAGCGACCCGGACGCGGCCACCTATTGGATGGCGAGAATGCTCGAGGCCGGCGAGGACCCGATGTTCGTCGCCCGCCGGCTCGTGATCCTCGCCGCCGAGGATGTCGGGCTGGCCGACCCGCAAGCGCTGTCCGTCGCGATGGCCGCGCAGCAGGCGGCGCACTTCGTGGGCATGCCGGAGGCCGTGTTGCCCCTCACGGAGGCGGCTCTGTACCTGGCGCTGGCGCCCAAGTCGAACTCCGCTCTCACGTCGTACGGCGCGGCCCGCGAGCTCATCCATGAGACCGGGAACGAACCGGTCCCCATGCACCTGCGCAACGCGCCGACCGGGCTGATGAAGTCGATGGGATACGGCAAGGGCTACCAGTACGCGCACGAGCACGAGGGCGGCGTCGCTGCTGAACAGGTGCACATGCCGGAGAGGCTGAAAGGACGAAAGGTCTACAAGCCCAATCCGCGGGACAAAAACCAGGCCAAGTAGCATTGCGCTTCGTGGCCGACGCGCTTGTGATCTTCAAACCCGACGCCGCCTACCGGCTTGCCGCTCGCGCGGGCCTGTGGGCGTGGCTGTCGTCGGAACGCGATTGGAAGGTCGAGTCGCTGGCGTGGTTCAAGCCTCCGGTCGCGCTGATCGAAAGCCACTATGACTTCCTGCAGGGCCGACCTTTCTTTCCGTGGCTCGTCGACTTCATGACCGCGCTGCCGCTGGTCGTCGGACGCGTCACGGCGTCGGCGGATGCGTTGACCCAGATGCGCTATGACCTTGGTGAAACGCGCATCGCGCAGTCGCGCCCGGGTTCGTTGCGCGAGCGGTACGGCATCTTCGGCGGCCTCAACTGCCTGCACCTGTCGGACGCGCCAGAGTCGGGCAGGGTCGAAGTTGAAAAGTGGTCGAAGGCCGTGCAGCTCGACAAGGTTGCCGTCGAGCTAGACACGACGGCGCAGGCGGCTGACCACACGTACCACCTCCGCTCGCTGGCCACTCAGGTGGTCGGCGGCATTCACGTCGCGCTGGCCTCCGCAGCGATCCGCGAGCTGCTCGCGGAAGAGTCGGCGCTGAAGGGCGAGAAGGTCGACGCCCTCTACCGGGTCATTCGGGAGGCGCTGGACTAGGGGTTCCGGACGTTTCCGCGACGCGGTCGGCAGCGTGAACGTGGACCAGGACCGCCTTGTTGAACAGCTCGGCGTTCGGGACCACTACCAGGTCCCCGGATTCTGTCTTCAACAGTGTGACCCTCAACTTGATCTGTTCCACCGTGCCCGCCACAACCCCCTCCATGGAGATGCGATCGCCCACCCTCACGTGGCGCTCGAGCAGCACGTAGTAGCCCGACACGTAGTCCTTGAGCAGATCCTGCACGCCGAAGCTCGCGACGATGGTGGCCAGCAGGATGCCAGCAAGGGTGAAATTCTGACTTCGGAACGCAAAACCGATCGCGAACCAGATTCCGAGCACGATGAGGACGACAGTCGCGACGCGGCCGCCGATCTGGACCACGTCCGAGCGCATGTTCCGCCGGCGCAGGGCGTCGACCACCCGGTTGGAGACAAACCTGGCTCCGAGGACGAAGAGAAGAAAAACGACAAGGCCGATGCCGAAGAATTCGAGGTCGGTGTCGTTGACGAAGGGGAGCACCGCCAGCGGCGGCGCGCTCATTCCTTGGTTTCGGCGGCTTCCTCCGCGCCCTCTTCGCCCTCTGCTCCGGCCTCGCCCTCCGCAGCCACGGCGGCTTCGGCGGTCGGGACTTCCTCTTCGACCTTCATCTCGCGCTTGTGAACGATCTTCACGATGAGCTCTTCTGGATCGACGAGCACGGTCACGCCCTTCGGGACGGTGAGGTCCGCGACGCGGAACTCCGACTCGATCTCCTCGAGCGGAGTCAGGTCCACCTCGAAGGCCTCGGGGATGTCTGACGGGAGGCAGTCGACCCGCAGCATGTGGATCGGCTGCAGCACGTCCGCGTCGCCGCGCTTGACCGCGGCCGACTCGCCCACCAGGTGGACCGGAACCTCGACCGAGATCTTCTCCTCGAGGTTGACCTGGTAGAAGTCCACATGGATGGGGCCGAGGCGGCGGGGATGCGTCTGAATTTCGCGCACCAGGACCTTCTCGGTCTTGGCACCGTCCACGACCAGGTCGACCAGGTGAGTGCGCCCAGACTTCACGAACACCTTCTGAAACTCGAGGCGGTCGAGCTCCAGGGCCGTGGGCTTGGTGTTGTGCCCATAAACGACCGCGGCGAGCTTGCCCTGGCCGTAGAGGCGGCGAGAGCGCTTGCCGAGCAGTTCGCGAGTGGAGGCTTTGAGTTGCATGGGACTGCCTCGGGTTGAGAGGCGCTGGTTATGATACGGCAAAGCCGTCCGACCCTCCCCGGTCGGGCGCGTCCAAATCGAATCTTCTAGGAGGGTCCCAGGCATGCAGAACCCACCGCCTCCCCCGCCGTCCTACGGCAGCCCTCCGCCTCCCCCGCCGCCGGGTGGTGGAATGCCGCCTCCGCCTCCCCCGGGTGGAGGAATGCCGCCGATGATGCCGCCAGGTGGCGGCGGCGGCTACGCGATGGCGGCCCCCAGCAACCTGGCGAGCCCTGGTATGCGAATCGTCGGCGGCCTGATCGACGTCGTCATCCTGATTGTCATCGGAGCGATCATCAGCACGATCCTCCAGAACGTTCGCGTCCTCGCCGGGCTGATCGTCATCGTGGTCGACGTCGGCTACTTCGCGTACTTCTGGAGCTCGCGCGGGGCCTCGATCGGGATGATGCCCTTCGGCTTCAAGGTGCGGGACATGGCGACCGGGCAGTACCCGACCATGGGCAAGGCCGCCCTGCGTGGGTTCATCTGGACCCTTGAGTACGGCTTCACGATCTGCATCATCGGTGCGATTGGATGGCTCTGGATGCTGTGGGACCCCCAGAAGCAGGCGATCCACGACAAGGTCGCGGGCACGATCGTCACGACGACATGACCGGGTAGGTAGATGCAGAACCAACCACCGCCTCCGCCGGGCAGCTTCCCGCCGCCGCCGCCCGGCGGGGGTTATCCTCCGCCGCCGCCGCCCGGCGGGGGTTATCCGCCGCCGCCGCCGCCGGCCGGCGGGGGTTATTCGCCGCCGCCGCCGCCGCCGCCATCCGGCGGCTATCCTCTCGCGCCCCAGCCCGGATACGGCTACGGTCAGCCATCGCAGCCGCGCTACGGGGGATTCTGGATCCGCTTCGTAGCCGCGTTCATCGACGGCATCATCGTCGCCATCCCAATCTTCATCCTGTCCTTGATCGTGGGAGTCATGGTGGGAGTTGCCGTCGGCGTCTCGGGCAACAACAACAGTCAGACGACCAACGCCGCGAGCACCGCCGCCGGAGGCCTCGCCGAGCTCGTCGCATTCGTCATCACGGTCGCCTACTTCATCTACTTCTGGGGCAGGGGCCAGACGCTTGCCATGCGCCTGCTCCACCTCCGCGTCGCGGACGCAACCACCGGCGCCCCGATCGGCTACGGACGGGCGGCGCTCCGATACCTCGGATACATCATCAGTTCGGTCGTCTGCTACATCGGCCTGATCTGGGCTGCGTTCGACTCACGCAAGCAGGGTTGGCACGACAAGATCGCCAGCACGGTCGTGATCCAGGACTAGCGCTGGGCTAAGCCGGCTCTGCCGGAAAGCGCTGGCGCAGCCAGTCGACGATCTCCTGCAGCGGGGTTCCTGGCGTGAAGAGCTTCTCCACGCCCTGCTTCTTCAGGGTCGCGATGTCGTCGTCCGGAATGATCCCGCCGCCGAACACGACGATGTCGGTGGCCTTGCGGCGTTTGAGCTCCTGCACGACGGCCGGAAAGAGCGTCATGTGCGCGCCCGAGTGGATCGATAGTCCGATCACCTGCGCGTCCTCCTGCAGGGCCGCGTCCACCACCATCTCCGGGGTCTGCCGCAGCCCCGTGTAGATGACCTCATAGCCGGCGTCACGCAGCGCGCGCGCCACGACCTTGACGCCGCGGTCGTGGCCGTCGAGGCCAACCTTCGCCACGATGATCCGCACAGGACGCACTGCCGTGGGACTCAAACGACTGCCTGCTCGGTGTAGGTTCCGAACACCTCGATCATCGTCTTCATGATCTCGCCTTCGGTCGCGTACGCGCGAACCGCTTCGAGAATGTAGGGCATCATGTTGTCGGAGCCCGCCGCCGCTTTTCTCAAGCCGGTGAGCGCCTTCGAGCACCTCGCCTGGTCACGTTTTCTGCGCACCTCGCGTACGCGTGCGACCTGCTCGGCCTCGAGTCTAGGGTCGATGCGGAGGATCTCGATCGGAACCTCATCATCGACCGTGAAATCGTTAACGCCGACCATGATGCGCCGCTTCTGGTCGAGCTCCCGCTGGTACTGGAAGGCGGAATCGGCGATCTCCTTCTGGAAGAAGCTCGCCTCGATCGCAGGGATGACCCCACCGAGGTCTTCGATTCGCTTGAAGTAAACCTCCGCCTGGCGCTCCATCTCGTCGGTCAGCGCCTCGATGAAGTAGCTGCCGCCGAGAGGGTCGATGGTGTTGGCCACGCCGCTCTCATACGCGATCAGCTGCTGCGTGCGAAGCGCAATCCGCGCGGATTTGTCCGTGGGTAGCGCGAGCACCTCGTCCATCGCATTGGTATGAAGCGACTGCGTCCCGCCCAGAACCGCCGCGAGCGCCTCGATCGCCGTGCGCGCGATGTTCAGCTCCGGCTGCTGCGCCGTGAGCGACACGCCGGCGGTTTGCGTGTGGAATCTCAACTTCCACGACCGCTCTGACTGAGCGCCGTAGCGCTCTCTCATCCATCGCGCCCAGATGCGCCGCGCGGCACGGAACTTCGCGATCTCCTCGAAGAAGTCGATGTGGGCGTCGAAGAAAAATGAGAGGCGCGGAGCGAAGTCGTCGATGCGCATGCCCCGCTCGAGGCAGGCGTCGACATATGCCATGCCGTCGGCGAGCGTGAAAGCCAGCTCCTGCGCTGCGGTGGACCCGGCCTCGCGGATGTGATATCCGGAGATGGAGATCGTGTTCCACTGCGGGACCTCTTTCGCGCAGTACTCGATGGAGTCCACAACCAGGCGCATCGAAGGTGCCGGCGGAAAGATGAACTCTTTTTGCGCGATGAACTCTTTCAGGATGTCGTTTTGCAGCGTGCCGCCAAGGCGCGAGGCCGGGACGCCCTGCTCTTCGGCTACCGCGATGTACATGCAGAGCAGAATCGCCGCCGGCGAGTTGATGGTCATCGAGGTGGTGATGTCGCCGAGCGGGATGCCGTCGAACAGCGTTTCCATGTCGGCCAGCGAGTCGATCGCGACCCCGCAGTGTCCGATCTCTCCGCGGCTCGTCGGCGCGTCCGAGTCCTGGCCCATCAAGGTGGGCATGTCAAAGGCCACTGAAAGCCCGGTCTGGCCGTTGGCCAGCAGGTACTTGTAGCGGCGGTTGGTCTCCTCGGCCGTGGCGAAGCCGGAGAACTGGCGCATGGTCCAGAGGCGGCCGCGGTACCCGCTCGGGTGAATTCCGCGCGTGTAGGGGAACTGCCCGGGAAGCTCTTCCGGCCTACGTG
This sequence comes from Candidatus Dormiibacterota bacterium, assembly GCA_003169845.1. Taxonomy (GTDB): domain Bacteria; phylum Chloroflexota; class Dormibacteria; order Dormibacterales; family Dormibacteraceae; genus Palsa-870. The sequence continues at coordinate 46,572 of PNAG01000009.1, forward strand.
GAAGGTCGTCTGCCGTGTACAGCGGCTGGAGCGGGATCCCCGATATCGTCGAGGTCTCGATGCCGTCGTCCCGCGCCGGACTGCCTTCGAAATCCTCCTTCCAGGCCTGCTTGGTATCGCGAGCTCGAACTTTCATTGACTTGATTATCGCCCTCGGTCGAGAATCTCCTCGGCCGTCTGGTAAGGCGTCCCTTCGGCGAGCAGGCGTTCGGCGAGCGCCGGGTCCTCGCTCAGAGAGCGCCGAACCCGGTCGCGGGCGATCTCGGCCGCCGCCTCGGCGGTCTCGTCCTTGAGCCGCTGCGCGGCGAGCTCGCGGGCGCGCCCGCTCGATTCGAGGTGCTGTCTGTGCGAGAGCACCGCGGCCCACAGCTCTTCGATGCCCTCCTGCTTCGCTGCAATCGTGGCGAGTATGGGTGGCTTCCACTGCCCCTTGGGCGCCAGGCTGAGCATGGATCGCAGCTCGGCCACCACGCGAACGTGACCCTCCAGGTCCGCCTTGTTGACGACGAAGACGTCGGCGATCTCGAGGATGCCGGCCTTGATCATCTGGACGCCGTCCCCGAGGTTCGGGGTCAGCACGACGACGGTGGTATCGGCCACAGCGGCGACCTCGAGCTCGGATTGGCCGACTCCGACTGTCTCGAGAATGACCTCGTCGAAGCCGAACGCGCCCAGCAGACGGATCGCCTCCCGCGTCGCGAGCGACAGGCCGCCCAGGTGCCCGCGCGCTCCCATGCTGCGGATAAACACCTTTGGGTCCAGCGCGTGACGCTGCATCCGGATGCGGTCGCCCAGGATCGCGCCGCCCGTGAACGGCGAGTTGGGGTCCGTGGCGAGCACGGCGACGGAGCTTTCGTGCTTTCGTAGCAGCGCCACCACGCCGTCGACCAGGGTCGACTTGCCCGTGCCGGGCGCGCCGGTGAACCCGACCACACCGGGAGCCCGACGTTGCGCTCGAACGGATTGCTCCAGCTCGCGCACCGAGGGATCGCGTCGCTCGACAAGGCTGATCGCCCTCGCGAGGGCGCGGACGTCGCCGGCCCGGAACCGGTCCGCCAGGTCTCCTTCGTTCAGCTCACTACCGACCACGGAAGCGTAGGGCGAAGTCGTTCCCCAGGACCACCACCAGCCCGTAGGTCTGCTGGCCGGCGGCGGGGGGTGAGTTGGCCGGTGTTGCCGCCACCACCGTGCCGCCGAAGAAATTCTGGAGGTACTTTGCCGTGAGTGGGAACTGGCCACCCGAGTAATCGAGGATCTGCGTCGTGGAAGACGCGCGGTGGCCCACAGGGTCCGCCAGTTGGAGTCCGGTCGGATCGAACATCGTGGTGACGAGAGAATCCAGGCCGGCGAAGCTGCTCGACCCGTTGACAAACTGCACAGGCGCCTTCTCCGCAAGGGTCTTGGCGTCTATCAGGACCGATGCGAGGTACTTGTGAATCATCGTGAAGCTCGGATCGTCGGCGCACAGCTGCGAAACGTTCGAGCCGAGGCCGCAGTTCCCGTAGTCGAGGAGGTTTCCCGGCGCAGCGCCGGAATTCGCTGTCAGCGCAACCCGGACGATCGATGTGTCGGCAAGGTTCTTGCCCCAGTCATAGATCGCCTTCATGTCGGACAGCGACATGTCGGTGTTGATGTTCTTCTGGAGGGCATCGAGGAGCTGGGGGGCTTTGGCGAATCCGTTCACGTTGGTCGCCTTCTTCTTGATCGCCTGCATGATGTCCTGCTGCCGCTGCGCGCGGCCGAAGTCAGACGACTGCTGCGGCTCGATTGCATCACGCGAACGCGCGACCTCCAGGGCCGCTTCGCCATTGAGGTGCTGGCAGCCTGCTTTGTAGTGAATCCCGCCGCGCACAAGACCGTTGTGGTAGTCGGGATAGGAGTAGTCGTCAAGGTTGGTCGACAGGCAAACGTCGACTCCACCAAGGGCGTTGACCATGTCGCGAAACGCCGTGAAGTCGACTGCGATGTACTTGTCGAACGTGAGCCCCGTCACCTTGCCAACCTCGTGCTCGGCGGCAAATCCACCACCTGTGCGACCCGTGTACTGCGAGGCGACGCAGCAGATTATGTTCGTGTACGGAACCTCGTAGGCGGCATTGATCTTCTGCGTCCAGATCCTGCTTGGCGGGTTCTGCAGGTTCATCGGGACGGTCAGGTCCCGCGGGATCGAGGCGAGCATCACGCGATTGCTCGTCGGGTCGATGGTGACGGCCATGATCGAGTCCGTCAGGTAGGGCGCGTCGTTCTGCGCGCCGCCCATCCCGAGCAGCAGGATGTTGACCTGCTGGCCGTGCTTCAGCTTGTACGCGATGGTGCCCTGCGCCGGCTCGACCGCCTGCACGACCTCTCCAATCGGGTTGATGTGATGCCCTGTCGTCGCGGTTATGAAATCGTCGAAGCGCTTGTAGGTCAAAGTGGCGGCAACGATCACCGCCAGCAGCAGGACGGCCGCGATCGCCGCGGGGACCGACCTGGTCAGGCGGTAGGAGACGTGATAGCGGGATCGCCTGGCCCTAGGCTTGGCCCTGAGCATGCGCGAGGGAATTTTAGCGTTCAGGCCCTGATCAACGGTGACCAGGGCCTGTTGGTTACGTCAGACGGGTTGTCCTAGACCGGGTTGGCGCAGGCTCCCACACCGAACGTGAAGTCGCCGCACGCCCTCTGGACGTGGTAGCCGTTGCCCATGTTGGTCCAACTGATATTGCCGCCCGGAACCCATCCCTCCCAGGGCTGAGAGCTCGAGTTGTTCTGATCTATCAGGTTGGCCTCCATCCAGTTGCCGGAGGATGTCAGGTTCGTGATACGGGTCCAGTTCGCAACGCACGCCGACGACCACCTTTCCTCGACGTAGATCACGGCAACACCCTGTGTCGTACGTCCATATGCGCTCGAGACGGTTGAAGCGTGGGCATCGCAGCCGGTCGAATGCGGATCGAGCCCGACACAGCCGGCGCCGCTGCACCCGGCCAAGGCGGTGGTCGCGGGCGCTATCAACCCGAATCCCGCCACCGCGAGCGCACCCGCCGTCAGCATCGACACAGTCCATCGTTTCATTGGCAATCCCCCCAACAGAGCCTGACAGCTCACCTGCGCGCTCCCCTTCAGAGCGCCACAGGCAATCGTATCCAATGGCGGTTAAATGTCAAGTCTACGTTAGTTCAAGGTTAAGTGATAACTTGCCGCTCACCTTTCAGCGAACTTGATTTCACCTCTTGACATGACAACTGAGACCGGTTATCAATGCCACCAGAAAGGGTCAGGCTGCGGGGGGAACGGCCCTTTTGGCCGATGTCAAACGTTGCCGCGTGGAGGCGAGCGCTGCCTGACACCTTCGTCGCCAACAGCTCGTACGAGATTGGAGGTCGATTCATGGCAGTGAGGTATGAACGGAGCCTGAGGCAGCGCCTTGGCGTGCTGGCTTTTGCATTCTTGCTGGTGCTGGCGTTTACCGTGACCGCGAACGTGAGAAACGCAACCGTGGCACAGGCCCACTGTTACGGAGCTTCATGTGCCGGTCTCGATCCCAACGGGACCGGTTGCAACGACAGCAGGGCGTACACGGTCTCGTACGCCGCAGTCGGATCCTTGGGGTGGGTGTACGAGATCTACTCGCCTGACTGTGCTTCCAACTGGACCTTCAGTCGCGCCAACAGCACGCAGCAGGTCATCAAGACCACCGCTTGGAATTGCACGGACCACGCAATGCCGCGCTGCGACGGGGTCTCTGGCTATCAAGAAGGCAACTCGTATGGACTGACTTACGGCTGGTCTCCGATGGTGAATGGCATCCCAATCGCCCAGTCCTGCGCGTTCTTCTTCAAGGGAGGAGCGTCCGCCTGCGCCTACCCCGTCTAGACGCTTCCTACACCGGTCGGCCTCACCGGAGGCCGACCGGGATCACACACCTCAGGTCGGAACCTGACGGTTTACGTCACGGCGTCGGCGTGCTCGTCGTCGCAGAGTTGATCGCTCCCGAGATGATGAGGAAGAACCAGCCGACGCTGGCGACAAAACCCACGACCCCCAGCACCAGGCCGATCACCGCCAGAGTTCCTCCACCGAGCGCACCGCCGCTCGAGGCGATCCGCTGCCGGGAGATGAACCCCATGATCGCCGCGATCGGGCCGAGCACGATGCCGAAACAGGCCACCGAGCACACCAGCGAAAGGATGCCGATGACCAGCGAAGCGATCGCGAGCCCGTCGTTTCGCGGAGCTGCGTAACCGGCCGACATCGGCGCGTATCCACCGGGAGGCGGCGGTACGTAGCCTCCGCCCATCGGCGGTACAAAGCCCCCGCCCATCGGTGGCGGTGGAGGTGGCGGCATCCCGCCCCCGCCCATCGGCGGCGGCGGCGGTGGTGGCATTCCACCTCCCGGGGGAGGCGGAAGAGGGGGCGGCGGCGGATACCCTCCGGCCGGAGGCGGCGGGGGGGGCAAGTCCGACATCTGACGACCTCCTTATGCCGCTGTCGCGGCAGGCGACCCGATCTCGAAACTCCGAACGACCCATGCCTGTATTGCGAGCGCATACGCCATCGTGAAGAGGACTCCGACACCGCAGGCGACCAGGCCCAGCGACCCGATGAAGCCCGCGGCGATCAGCATAAGGCCCGCGATCAGGGTGTTGGCGATGTTGGCACGGGCGTGAGCCAGCACGCGGCCGGCGTGCAGTCCTCCGGCGATCCCACCCCTATCGGTGGCGAGCACGATCGAAGGCGTGACGAAGTTGAGGGCGAGGCTGCCGAGGGTGGCGATGCTGAAGGCAAGCAGGCTGAGCACGATTGCCAGCGAGATCAACGCGGTATTGGCGGCGCTGCCGGACTGGCTCGAAGCCACCATGACGGCGGGCACATAGATCAAAGCCGCCACCAGCGCGATGGCGAGCTCGTAAGCCAGGTTGACCACGAAAAGACGGGATCCGCGAGGTATGTAGCTGAGATTTGCGGGCGCAAGCCTTTCGTCACCGGCGCGCAGGCGGTCGAGCGACGCCAGCATCCAGCCGAGGCCGTTGATGGCGCCGACGATGGGAATCAGCAAGGTGAGGGCGACGATCAAGAGCTTGGTCAGCCATTCGGGATCCCTGGTCGGCCAGGCGAACGCATCGCTGATGCGATCCACGCGCGGGGGTCAGCCGCCGGCTGAGGGTTGTGCGGTCGCGACCAGTAACAGCACGATCCAGATCAGGCTCACGACCGAGCCGATCACCATCGCCACGATGCCGAACACCCACCCGGTGAGGGCGATGCTGCGGCCGCCCAGCGCGCCCCGCGAGCTATCGATCCGGCCGGCGGCCGACCTGCCGAGAAAATACGCGATCGTCCCGAGCACCATGCCCGGTATCCCCATGGGCAGTCCAAGGACGATCCCGGCGATGGCCGCGATCAGGGCTGCGATCGCGCGGCCATCCGTGGATCCCGAGGCTCTGACGCGCGGGGGCCGGTAGCTCGGAGGCGGAAACCAGGACGCCACCCCCTCCGCCGGAGGAGGTGCGATTTCCGAGTGCCCCTTTTCGATTTCAGAGAACGCGGGAACGGTCACCTCAAGAGCGACCTGGCGATCACGACGCGCTGGATCTGGTTCGTGCCCTCGTAGATCTGCGTGATCTTCGCGTCTCGCATCATGCGCTCGACCGGGTAATCCGAGATGTACCCGTAGCCGCCCAGCAGCTGGACGCAGTCGGTCGTCACCTTCATCGCCATGTCTGAGGCGAAAAGCTTCGCCATCGCAGCGATCTTGGTCAGGTCGGAGGCCTTGCTGTCCACCTTGGTCGCGGCGCGAAAAACCAGGTGACGGGCCGCCTCGATCTGCGTTGCGATGTCGGCCAGCATGAACTGAATGCCCTGGAAGCTCGCGATCGGCTGGCCAAACTGATGGCGCTCCTTGACGTAGTTGAGCGCGTAATCGAACGCGCCTTCCGCGATGCCCAGCGCCTGCGCCCCGATGCCGGGTCGCGAGCGGTCGAGGACGGCCAGCGCGATCTTGAAGCCGGCGCCCTCTTCCCCGAGCCGGTTGGCGGCCGGGACCTTGACGTCCTCGAAGAGCAATTCGGCCGTAGGCGAGCCGCGAATGCCCAGCTTGCGCTCGAGCTTCGGAGCCTTCCATGGGCTGGTCTCGCGCTCCAGCACGAAGGCGGAGATTCCGCGGTGGTCGGCTCCGGGATCGGTCTGCGCGAAAACGACCAGCGTGCCGGCGACGCTCCCGCCGGTGATGAACTGCTTGGAGCCGTTGAGCACGTACTCGTCGCCGTAGCGCTTGGCGACCGTCTTCATCGCGGCCGCATCGGAGCCGGAACCGGTTTCCGAAAGCGCGTATGCAGCCACCTTCTCACCCGCCGCGAGAGGAGGGCAGAGCCTCTTTTTCTGCTCCTCGGAGCCGGCGACGAGGATCGGGTATGAGCCCAGCGCCTGGACGGCAAGGATCAAAGAAGAGCTCGCGCAGGCCTTGGCGATCTCCTCGATGCCCATGCAGATCGTGACGCTCGAGCCGGAGATTCCACCGTATTGCTCAGGGAAAGGAATGCCGAGGATTCCGTTCTCCGCAAAGAGCTTTTCGATGTCCTTGGGATACTCGGCCTTCTCGTCGATCTCGGCCGCTCGCGGCGCGACGCGGTCCTGGACCAGCTCCCGGATCGTGTCCCTGATCGCGACCTGCTCTTCCGAGAACTCGAAATCCATCGAGGTGAGCTTAGCGGAGGACTTCGCGAGCGATGACGATCCGCTGAACCTGGTTCGATCCTTCGTAAATCTGCAGCGCCTTGGCGTCGCGCACGTGCCTCTCGAACGGGCTGCCGGCCACGGCCCCAGCCTGACCGGCGAGCTGAACCCCGTCGAGGGCGAGCTGCATCGCCGTGTCGGTGCAGTGGAGCTTCGCCATCGAAGCCTGGCGCGTGAAAGGACGCCCGAGGCTGCACAGCCAGGCCGCGTGATACGCGAGCAGGCGCGCCGACTCCAGGCGCGTTGCCATGTCCGCCAGAAGAAAGTCGTCGCCCTGTTCTCTGGGTCCACCCGCGAGCAGGGACCGGGACTCGTCCACCGCCGCCTGGGCGATGCCGAGCGCCTGGCCTGAGATTCCGATCCGGCCGGAGTCGAGGGCGCGCATCGCGACGGTGAAGCCCTCGCCTTCGCCACCCAGGCGGTTCTCCACCGGCACCTCCACGTCTTCGAGCACGAGCTCGCCAGTGGGCGACCCGTTCAGTCCCATCTTCCTGAAGACCTGTCCCACACGCAGGCCGGGCGTGCCGGACGGCACGAGAAATGCGCTCACGCCGGCGGCCCTCTCCTCCGCGCCCGAGCGGGCAAACACGATATACATGCCCGCGTGGCCGGCGTTGGTGATGAAAGTCTTCGTGCCATTGAGGACGTAGGCGCCGCCGGTGCGCCGCGCGGTCGACTTGAGCGATGCGGCGTCCGAGCCCGAAGCCGGCTCGGTCAGAGCAAACGCGCCCAGCAGCTCGCCCGAGGCAAGTCTCGGCAGCCATTTGCGTTTCTGCTCCTCGGTGCCGAACAGCAGGATCGGCTCGCTGCCGACGCTGGTGTGCACGTCGACGATCACCGAGGTCGATGCGCATGCCTGCGCGAGCTCTTCGATGCAGATCGCGAAAGCGAGCGCGTCGAGTCCCGCCCCGCCGTACTCGCGGGGGATGAGGACCCCGAGGAGGCCCGCTTCCGCGGCCGCCGTAACAGCCTCCTGCGGGAACCGGTGGTCGCGGTCGACCTCTTCCGCCAGCGGCAGCACGGTCCCCTGGGCAAGTTCACGCACCGCTGCCCGAAAGGTCGCGTGCTCGCCGGCGATTTCGAGATCCAAGTTGGGCGTTAACTAGAATAGTGAACTGGTGATGGAAGCTGGTCCCCGGTATCTCGAGGGCACCACTGTCGGTAGTGGGCGCGACATCATCGGCGTGCGCCGTGATCGAATCGCCGACATCATCGGTACCGGCCGCGAGATCATCGGGCGGGCCAAGTCGGAGAAGCTCTTGCCGGAGACGATCACGGGCGCCACGGCGGCGCTCATGGTGACGATCGCCGGCTACGGCGAGCCGCTGTCGGAGGGACAGTGGAGGGAGCTGGCGGGAGTCGTCGGCGGCATCATGCGCGACAGCACCTACGCGGACCTTGCCCGGCTCCGCAACCTGATCACGCAGGAGCAGTTCCTGAACGTGGCTCGGAACCAGGGCTACAGCCGCTTCATCCGGCGCCTGGACGACGGGCGCTGGGTGTGCGAGCTCGCCCCCAAACTTGAAGACCTCCCCGACGAGTAACAACCCCACGACAGAGGCTTCGCCGTGAGTTCGCGGGGACCCCGAGAGAACCCGGTGGGCGCGGCGCTGCGCTCGCGGGCGGTCCGTTTCCTGTTCGCCTTCTTGTTCGTGGTCGCGGTCATCAGCCCTGCGGGGGTTGTTTTCGCGGTGGTCTGGACGGCGCCACCGGTCTCCAACGTCGCGGGCCAGCCCGTCGCGGCGGCCGAGGCCCAGCCGGCTCGCATGCTGCCGGTGCCCGACGTGCAGCCCGTGAGCCTGCCTCCGCCTGACTTCAACGTGTACGCAAACACGCTGTCCGGGGTCGTGCCGTGCCCGTTGTGCGAGATTCCCCCCCGCGTCTACGTCCCGAACAGCCTTGCGGGGACCGTCGACGTCATCGACCCGCTGACGTTCAAGGTGATCGACCACTACGGGGTTGGTGCCATCCCGCATCACATCGCGCCGGCATGGGACATGAGCGCCCTGTACGTGGACGACGAAGGATCGAGCAAGCTCACCGTGCTCGACATCCACACCGGCAGGCCGACTGGCCAGACGATCTCGATTCCTTTTCCGTACAACCTTTACTTCACGCCCGACGGAACGAAGGCGATTGACGTCGTGGAACGGCAGCAGCGGATCGAGTTTCGAGATCCTCATAACTGGAGCCTGCTCGGGTCGGTCGCGATCCCGTGGCCGGGCGCAGACCACCTCGACTTCAGCGCGGACGGGAGCTACCTGATGATCTCGGCCGAGTATTCCGGAGTGGTCGCGCGGGTCAACGTGGTGACCATGAAGCTCGACGGCTTCGTCCGGGTCGGCGGCCTGCCCATCGACGTCAAGCTCTCCCCCGACGGCCGCTATTTCTTCGTCACCAACCAGGGGAGGATGGGCGTGTCGGTCATCGACCCGGTCGCGATGAGGGAGATCCAGTTCATCCCCACGGGCCGCGGCGCGCATGGCCTCCAGGTATCTCGTGACACGAAGTCGCTCTACGTGTCCAACCGCCTCGAGGGCTCGTTCTCCGTCATCGACTTCGCAACGCGCACGGTGGTGGCGAAGTGGCGCATCCCGGGTGGCGGCAGCCCCGACATGCTCCAGCTCAACCCCGAAGGGACGCAGCTGTGGGCCTCAGGCCGTTTCAACCGCACGGTCTACGTGATGTCGACCGTCACCGGACAGCTCCTCGCAAAGATCCCGGTTGGTTCAGAAGACCACGGCCTGACGTACTTCCCCAACGTGGGGCTCCACAGCCTCGGACACAACGGCGTCTATAGGTAGCGGTTCGCGCTAGCAGCCCAGGAGGCGCGCGATCAGCATTCGCTGCACCTCCGAAGTTCCCTCGCCGATCTCGTTGATCTTCACGTCGCGCCAGTAGCGTGCGACGGGGTAGTCCTCCATGAACCCGTAGCCGCCGTGGATCTGCACCGCCTGGTCGGCCGCGCGCTTGGAGGCCTCCGACGCGTACAGCTTGCACATCGCGGCGAGCATCCGCGCCTCGTCCGTGGTCTCGGCGCCGCTGCGCATGTAGGTGACCGCCGCGCGATACACCATCGTCCGCGCGAGCTCGGTTTCCATCGCCATGTCGGCGAGCTTGAACTGCACGGCCTGGTGCTTGGAGATGGCCACGCCGAAGGTCCGCCGCTCTTTGGCGTACGCGAGCGAAGCATCGAGGCAAGCCTGGGCGAGACCCACCGAGAGAGCCGCGATGGCGATTCGACCACCCATCAGCGTATGAAGGAACTGGCGGTAGCCGCCACCTTCCACACCGAGCAGATTCTCCCTCGGGACGACGCAGTCCTCGAAGCTCAGCGGATGCGTGTCCGACGAATGCCAGCCGAGCTTGCGATACGACTCGAGCACGTGATATCCGTGAGTGCCCGTCGGGATCATGATGGCGCTGATCTCCGGACGGCCGCCATTCGGCTTACCCGTCACCGCGGTCACGGTCACGCCCGCCGAGATGTCGGTCCCGCAGTTGGTGATGAACTGCTTGGAGCCGTTGATCACCCAGCTCCCGTCGCGAATCTCAGCTCGCGTTTTCGTCGCGCCGGCATCGGATCCCGCCTCAGGCTCGGTCAGACCGAAGGCCCACAGATTGCGTCCCGCGAGCAGGTCCGGCAGCCAGCGCTCCTTCTGCTCCTTGGTGCCGAAGTCGTGGATGGGCGATGCTCCGAGACATACCGCCGCTTCGAGCGTGATGCCGACGCCGGTGTCGGCGCGCGAGATCTCCTCGATCGCCAGGCACAGCGAGAGAAAATCGCCGCCGGCGCCGCCGTACTCCTCCGAGAACGGGAGGCCGAACAGGCCGAGCTCCCCCATCTGCCGCACGACGTCGTAGCCGAACTTGCTCTCGCGGTCGAGCTCCTCCGCAGCCGGAGCGACGACCTCTCGCGCAAAGTCCCGGCACGTGTCACGGATCGCCTGCTGCTCGCTGGTCAGATCGAAGTCCACGTCCGCAATCCTTGCATGACCTAGATCCGTTTCCACATCTCGATCTCGCGGCGAGGCTCGTCGATGACCTCCCCGGTACGGCTGAAGCCATTGCGCTCGTAGAGCGTCTCCGCGTGAGAGTTGCCTTCGGTGACCCAAAGCACCACCTGGCCGAAGCCTGCGGCCTTCGCCCATTCGAGCACCGCGACCACCAGCTTGTCTCCAGCTCCCTGGCCGCGCGCGATCGGGTCGACCCATAGGGACGTCAAAGCCGCTACGCCGCTGGGCCCAGATTCCCCCGCGGCGGCCAGTCCGACGATTTGCCCGTTCAGCTCCGCCACGAATCGAGTCCGCGACGTCAATGCCTGTTGCCACTCTTCGTCGCTACGCTCCTTCTCGTTCTCCCACGTAGAGCCGAATGCGTATGGAGCGTCTTTCAGGGCCGCGAGCCGGACCTTGCGGAACGCCTGCCACTCGGGCGGTGACAGGCGGCGGATGAGGAGGTCAGTTGCCGAGGACGAAGACCTTGAGCACCCAGCTCACGGCGACCGCGCTCACGGCTCCCACCGCCAGCAATCGCCACTGCATCCGGGTGAGCCGAGGCGTCCACGTGCGGCCGGTGACCGCTCCCACGGCAAGCCCGGCGACGCCGGCCAGAGTGCTTGCGAAAAACAGCGGACCGAGCGGAAACAGCCTCACGGCGTTCGGGAGGTCGCCCTGCCACATGTACGCAAACGACCGCGTGCCACCGCAGAAAGGGCAGGGATGCCCGGTCAGGTAGAAGAAGGGACACGGCGGAGCGCTCAGGTGCGCCGCCTGGAGAACGAAGAAGATCCTGGTGTAGGCGAGCCAGAGCAAGAGGCCTGCGAGCAGCGCGAGGTCGCGCAGCCTGTCCGCGGGTACCGCCCGCGTGAGCGTGATCGGCACCGCACTCATCGCAGCAATCCGACGATCTCATCGGTGGTTTCCGCGACGGCAACGCCGGCCTTGCGGAAGGCCTCTTCCTTGCTCTTTGCGGTGCCCCGATTGCCCGAGATGATCGCGCCCGCGTGGCCCATCCGCTTGCCTTCCGGCGCGGTGCGCCCAGAGATGAAGGCCACGGTCTTGAGCCGGCTGCCGCGACCGAGGAGCTCGGCTGCGTGTTCCTCGTCGGTCCCACCGATCTCACCGATCACGACCAGGTGCGTGGTCGCGGGGTCCTGCTCGAACAGCTCTATGACGTCGCGGAAAGTCAGCCCGAGCACGGGATCGCCGCCGATGCCGACGATGGTCGACTGACCCATCCCCGAGGCTGAGAGTGCCGACGCGACCTCGTAGGTGAGCGTGCCGCTGCGCGAGACGAGCCCGACGTGGCCGGCAGAGGTGATGTTCTGCGGGATGATCCCGATCTTCGCAACGCCGGGCGTGATCAAGCCAGGACAGTTGGCCCCTATGAGTCGCGCCGCGGGATAGCCGCGCAGGAAGTCCTTCACGTTGATCATTTCCTGGATCGGGATGCCCTCGGTGATGCACACGATCAGGCCGATGCCCGAGGCGGCGGCCTCCATGATCGCGTCGGCGGCGAAAGGAGGAGGCACGAAGATGCCCGAGGCGGCGGCCTCCATGATCGCGTCGGCGGCGAAAGGAGGAGGCACGAAGATGCCCGAGGCGTTGGCACCGGTCGCCTTCACGGCATCAGCCACCGTGTTGAAGACCGGGACGCCCAGGTGCGTGGTGCCGCCTTTGCCGGGGCTGGTGCCGCCGACGACCTTGGTGCCCATTGCCATCATCTGCTCGGTATGGAAGGTGCCTTCGCGCCCGGTGATGCCCTGCACGATCACCCTGCTCGACGCGTCCAGGAGAATGCTCACGCGCGAACCCTCGTCAGCTCGACGATCTTCTGCGCGGCTTCCCACGCGTTCGCGCCGGGCTCGATGCCGTTCTCTTTGAGGATCTTGCGACCCTCAGCCTCGCGAGTGCCGCTCAGGCGCACGACCAGCGGGAGCTGCATCTTCAGGTTGTCGCGAGCAGCGACGAGTCCCTTAGCGACCTCATCTCCACGAGTGATGCCCCCGAAGACGTTCATCAGGACGCCCCTCACGCGCGGGTTCATGAGGATCACCGCCAGAGCGCTCTGCACCACCTCCGCCTTCGCGCCGCCGCCGATGTCGCAGAAGTTTGCGGCCTTGCCTCCGGCGCGCTGGACAAGGTCGAGAGTGCTCATGCAGAGGCCTGCGCCGTTGCCGATGATCCCGATCTCGCCATCGAGCGCCACGTAGGTGAGCCCTCGCTTCTTGGCCTCGACCTCGTAGGGGTCGCCCTCGAGCACACCGCCGTAGCGCTGCTCGAGATCCTTGTGCCGCCAGGCGGAGTTCTCGTCAACCTCGAGCTTGGCGTCGCCGGCGATCACCTCGCCGCTCTTCGTCACGACCAGCGGGTTGATTTCGGCGGTGACGGCATCCAGCTCCGGGATGGCGCGGTAGAGCTTCTTGATGAGACTCGTGAGCGGGCGGGAAAACTCGCCAAGCCCGGCTTCGAACACGAGCTGGTTGAGCTCGAAGTCCAGCGGCCCGCGCCAGGGATTCGGATAAAGCCGCGCAATCGACTCCGGCGACTCCTCAGCCACCTGCTCGATCTCCATACCGCCCTTAGCCGAGAGCATCAGGATGTTTGCGCGCGCGTCGCGGTCCACCGTGAACCCGAGGTAGATCTCGCGCTCGATCTCGAGTGCGCTCTCGCAGTAGACCAGCGGCACCTTGAATCCCTTGATGTCCATGCCGATGATCTGCGCGGCGGCCGCACGTGCCTCGTCGGGTGTGCGAGCAAGCTTGATGCCACCTGCCTTGCCGCGCCCGCCGACAGGCACCTGCGCCTTGACGGCGACGGGACCCAACTCCGCGCAAGCTGCCGCGGCGTCGTCTGGAGTGCGCGCGACCTTACCCGGCGGTATCGCGATGCCAAGCGAGGCAAGCACCTCCTTGGCCTGGTACTCGAGAAGCTTCAAATCAGGAGTACGTCCAGTCTCGGCACGGACTAATTATGCGAGGGAGCCAGGGTCGGGCTAATCCGGCCCCCGTGGTGAGGCACCGAACGTAACGGTCGGCGGGATGGTCAGGATGCGCCCGTCGTCGCCGCGAACGATCTGCCAGTTGCCCTCGTGCACCATCCAGTGATGCCGGTAGCAAAGCAAGGTGAGGTTGGGTGGGTCATTCGTTCCGCCGTGGAACCAGTGCCGGATGTGGTGTCCCGAGGTCCAGCTCGCCGGCCGCTCACAGCCCGGCCAGGTGCAGCCCCGGTCGCGGACATTGAGCGCCTTGCGCGCCGGTCCGGAGATCGTCCGCTTGGCCCG
>PNAG01000012.1 GCA_003169845.1 Candidatus Dormiibacterota bacterium
TTGGAATGGCTGGCGCGCCGCCTGGCATCACCAGGGCCTTATTTGCGTCCGTAGGGATCGGCACCATGACCAGTTCCACACCCGCCACCTCCGAGCCCTCCGCGCAGTGCAGGAGCACATTGTGGCCGCGTCGGACCATCCCGACCGCCAGATCGCAGATCACCGACTGGGCGCCGCCCGTCTGGGCCGGGCGCAACGGGGTAACGGGCGATGCAACGACAGCGATCCTCACTTAATGGGCGCCAGGCGCTGGGTGCGGGTCAGGCCGGCAGGCAGCATCTCGCCTTAGTCTGATCGGAGACAGGAATGGAATATGAGCGCGCGGTCGAGACGGCTCCGCCCGGGTGGCGACACTTCACGATGTCCGACCTTGATCGGCTGCCTGCCGCAGTGCGGGACCACGAGCTGGCGCGCATCCCTCATGCCGAGCGCGAACTGCTTGCCGCCGGCGATCGGGAAGTCAGCGAGAGAATCCTTAGGGCGCTCTTCTGGACCTTCGTGTACCACCTTGAACCGGAGAGATGGGATGCGCTTGCACTGGTCGAACCGATCCACCCAAGCGTGCTCGCCGCATTACCTACCGCGCGGGGTCGAGTGCTAGAGATTGGAGCAGGGAGCGGGCGGCTGACCGCCTACCTGGCGGAGCGATGCTCGTCGCTGATCGCAATCGAACCGTCCACCGGACTTGCCAGGTTGCTTCGGAGCCGCTTGCCGCGCATTCGCGTCATTGCGGCGTGGGCCGAGGCGCTGCCGCTTCCGAACCACTGGTCTGAGCTCACGGTTGCTTGCGGATTAGTGGGACCTGACCCGACCGTGCTGAACGAGCTCGAGCGCGTGACTGTTAGTGGCGGGGAGATCGTGCTCATCAGCCCGGAGCAGCCGGAATGGTTCGAAGGCGATGGGTGGCGGCGCTTGTCCTTGGACCCGCTGCCATGCCCCCCACACGACGACTGGATCGAAAGCTTCTTCGGTCCCCTTGATCCCCCCCACGAATTGGTGTCGAAGAGGATCACATGATCCACGGCCGGCTAACTGGACTCGAGACTTGCCCCTTCGTCCGCGAGCAACGTCGGTGATGGCCGCGCGCCTTTCGCGATCAGGCGACCCGCCTTTGCCAGTTCGCCGTCCTTATCCTTCTCAGGGTCGCCACCGCGGTTGAGTCCGACGGCCGCCCGCAGCTTGCCAGCCTGAAGATAAAAGCCAACGAACTTGCGCTCGTCGAGGGATCCTCGGACAACGAAGCGATCCCATTTGGGAGCGTGGCCGATGTATTCGAGTTTGTGCTCGAACTGATCGCTCCAGAAACTGTGCATATAGCGGTATGCGGTCCGCGCGCCCAGCATCGACCTTGCTGCCGCTGCTGCCATCTTTTCAGCATTGTTGTAGTGCTCGACCCTCACGCGTCCGAAGATCGGATGAAGGTGGTTGGCCACGTCACCGGCGGCGAAGATGCCGGCCACATTGGTGCGGCAGGTTGCATCGACGATGATTCCGTCCCTGACTGCAACACCGGAGCCCTTGACGATTTCGACATTGGGTTCGATTCCGACCGCGACAATCACGAGGTCGCAAGCGATCCGCCGTCCCTTTTTTGTCACGGCTCGCTCGACCCGCAACGACCCTTCGAATCGGACCACTTCGTCCTCAGCCACCAATTCGATTCCGGCCGCGCGATGGATCCCGGCAAAGACGCCGCCCACTTCGGGACCCAGAACCTGGTCCAGCGGTGCCTTGCCTCGCATGACTGAGGTGACCTTCAACCCCAACTGGCGCAAAGACGCTGCCACCTCCGAGCCTATGAAACCCGACCCCACGACAACAACTCGAGCGCCAGGTTTCGCGGCCCGTTTGATCGCATTACATTCGTCAATCGTCCGGAGCTGGTGAATGCCTGGAAGCTGAGCCCCTGGCACGTCCAAGGCTCGGTTTCGGCCGCCGGTGGCGAGCAGCAATCGTTCATAACCGATGGTGTCCCCCGACTGCAAGCTCACTCGCTTAGCAGCAGAGTCCACGCCTGAGACCTTGGCCGGCACGAGTTGAATTTGATGGTTCTTGTACCAGTCGAACGGTGCCACCATCCAGCCCGACAGTCCCTCCTCGCCACGCAAGTAACCCTTGGTTAGAGGTGGACGCCCAAACGGAAAGCTGGACTCCTCCCCGAGGATCAGCAATTCTCCGAGGTAGCCGTGTTTTCGCAATGCCTTGGCAGCGGTACCTCCAGTCAAGCCCGCCCCGACAATCACAATTGGACCGCGTGCCCGCTTAGGCATTGAACACTTCTACAGGACCAGCGACAACAGCAGCGTCAGTACAAGGCCCATGACCGAGATGATGGTCTCCATCAGTGACCAGGTCTTGATCGTCTGCCCCACCGTCAGTCCGAAGTACTCCTTCACCAGCCAGAAGCCCGCGTCGTTCACGTGCGAGAAGAACAGTGACCCAGCGCCAATCGCAAGCACAACCAGCGCCAGGTGGGTGGGAGACAAACCGGCTGCCAACGGCGCGATGATGCCGGCGGCCGTCACGGTCGCGACGGTTGCGGACCCGGTGGATAGGCGGATCAGTACGGCGACGATCCAGCCCAGCAGGAGCGTCGACAGGCCGGCCGCGAGAGCGACTTTGGCAATGGCGGCTCCGGTGCCTCCATCGACGAGTGCCTGCTTGAAGCCGCCGCCGGCTCCCACGATCAGCATGACGCCAACGATCGGCAGCAGGCTGGCGCCGATCTTTTTGGCCAGCACGGACGCCGAGAAGCCCACCGCGGTCCCGAACGTCACCATGGCCAACAGAACGGCGATCAAAAGTGCCACGACCGGGTCGCCGATGAAGTCCAGTGCGGGCCGCAGCGCGGCACCCTTGACCATCCAGATATCCGCGGCCGCTTTGATCAGCATCAGCACGAGTGGGGACAGGAGTGTGATCAGGGTCCACGCGAAGGTCGGGCTGCGTGTGGCTTCGGGGTCCTGCGCCGCCCCGGTGCCGCTCGAGCCCGCTCCGGCAGCCCTCGTCTCGCCGGTCGATCCGCTAGTGACCGCGAGTCCTGCTCCGGCTGCTCCGAGCGGGGCCGGCGCCCCCACGGTCCCAATCGAGCCCGCGCCAACAGCACTCGTTGCGCCGGTCGACGCGCCAGTGACTGCTAATCCGGCCCCGCCGGCTCCGATCGGAACCATGCGGGCCGCGAGCATGCCGAACATCGGTCCGGCTACGGCCACGGTCGGAATAGCGATCACAAGGCCGAGGGCCAGGGTCAGTCCAACGTTCGCGTGCAGAATCGCAATCGCGGCGAGCGGACCCGGGTGCGGTGGGACGAACCCGTGCAGAACCGAAAGGCCTGCCAGGGCCGGGATCCCGAGCCGCATTGCAGGGCCCTTCGAACGGTGCACCGCGAGCATGACGACGGGAATGAGGAGGACGAGCCCGATCTCGAAGAACATCGGAATGCCGATGATGAAGGCGATGAGCGCCATCTTCCAGGGCAGCGTGGCAGGGCGTCCCCGAAGCAGCGTGTCCACCACCTTGTCCGCCCCGCCGGAGTCTGCCAGCAATTTGCCGAGCATTGCGCCCAGAGCGATCAGCACGCCGACGTAGCCGAGAACACCGCCGACCCCGGTCTCGTAGGACGCGGTCACCTTGTCCAGGGCAATACCCGATCCGATGCCAACGAATAGAGCGCCGATGGTCAACGCGATGAAGGCGTGCATCTTCAAAAACACGATCAGGAGAACGACGATCGCAATGCCGACGGCCGCGACGATCAGCACCTGGATGTCGTGGCCGCTCAACGACTTGCTAGCTGCGGTTACGGTCGGAATACCGCTGTTGAGAGTGGCGAGCACGTTCATGGGTCCCTCCCTTTTCCGTTCAGTCGATTAGGCCGAGCTCTTTCAGGATGTGTTGAGCTATCACGCCGGGTGCCGGACCGACATCCAACCGGATCTCCGGCTCATCCGGGGTAGGTTCCTCCAGGTCGGCGAACTGACTATCAAGCAAACTCGACGGCATGAAGTGTCCGTGGCGCGCGGCAAGCCGTGCGGCGATCGTCTCCTTTGAGCCCGCCAGAAATACGAACACCAAGCCAGTACCCCGCCGGTTGATCACGTCTCGGTACGAACGCTTCAAAGCCGAACAGGTGATGAGGCCGTTCTCGCGGGCGGCGAGGCGGTCGTCAACCCATTCGGCGACCTTCTCCAGCCAGGGCGCCCGATCCTCGTCCGTTAGCGGATATCCCGCCTCCATCTTCTCGACGTTCGACTGAGGGTGCAGCGCATCGCCCTCCTCGAACCGCCAGCCCAGGCGGCCAGCCAGAATTGCGGCCACCGTCGTCTTCCCGCAACCGGATACACCCATGAAAACCAGCACCACAGGTTTTGCGATTGGAGTGGAGATTGAGGAGTCCCGCCCCTTGCGCATGTTCGTCGTCATGCTAGGGCTTCCAGCTGGTATTGGGTCCACTGGCTTGAGGACGACCTGCGCCGGCGCCGCACCTAAGGAATAAGTCGGCCTCCTAAACTGCTGATTGCATCCGTCTGGGGGCGCAACCTTTCAGAAAATTGCTGATCTTCTTATGCCGAGGGCTGTAGAACTACGTCATGAAGCAGGTCCAGTCGAAACGCAGCCGCCCGGATATCACTGCCGCGGTGCGTGGGGGAGATTGGACCCTGGGGATGAACGGTGAGGGTGTTCCCGGTCATGCCACCTTGAAGCAGGCCCTCCACTGGAAACAGATCTATACCGAGATCCTGGCGATGGAGGAGAAGGTTCTGACGCGAATCCGCCAGCTCATGGACAACCAGTCAGACGAGGCGCGGCGCGAGGTCGAGCTGACCAACGTGCCGGTGGTCGTCGCCCAGGCGGAACGATTCCGCCAGCGTCTCGGCTACTGGGAAGCTCGGGTTCACGAACTCAACGGAGCAGCTCTCCCAAAACGCGGGCGCCGCGTACCGGCACCACCTCACTCCAACGGTTCGACTCAGACGTCGTTGTAACGGAATCAATCTCAAGGAGGACTTCATGAAGGACCAGGTTCGTGGCAAGGCGGAAGAGATAAAGGGCAAGGTCACCGGCAACCGCCGCGAGGAGACAAAGGGCAAAGCGAGGCAAGCTGTGGGAAATCTCAAGCGCACCGTTCGCGACGTCAAAGAGGACGTACGTTAAAGGTCGTCAGCCACCCGGACTAATCGCTCCAGGTAGAGGCCGCGTTCTATACCGTCCGCAGCGTGGCCGGGCGCGCAGGCAGGATCTGATCCCAAGCCGCTGTCCACGAAAGGACTCCTTGTTGTTCTCTACCTGGGCTCGCGCCTAACCAGGCGGCGTCGGTCAGCTGGCGCCCCTGTCATTGAAAGGTGTCAGCTCAGAGGGCCGTGAGGGACCAGGGTCACGATCAAAAGCAGGGCTGCAATCGTCATGCCACCGGTCGCGATCCAGACCAGCGCGAAGCTGACACGACCGCTAACCCGCTTCTCCATGACCTTCTTATCCGAGCCGAGCAGGGCGATCAGGACCATCAGTGGCGGCGCGACGACTCCGTTAATGACCGCGGTGTAGAACAGGGCGCTGATCACATCGATACGGAGCAGGTTTAATGCCACGCCCGCGAGGGTCGCCATAACAATCACGGCGTAAAAGGTCGGCCGGTACTTGGGTTTCTCGGCGAGCGTCCCTTTGAGGCCCGTGAACTCGGCCAGGGCGTAGGCTGCCGAACCCGAAAGGACTGGGATCGCCAGTAGGCCGGTGCCAATGAACCCGGCCGCGAAAAGGACGAAGGCGAGGGAGCCGGCCAGGGGCTCGAGGGCTTTGGCCGCCTGGTCGGCGGTCGCGATACCCGTCGCGCCATGGGCGTTGAAGGTCGCGGCGCTGACCAGGATGATCGCGTACATCACCAGCTGCGAGAAGGCCATTCCGACGAAGACGTCAATCCGCGCGCCACGCATCGCAGATCGGGTGACTCCCTTGCGCATGCGCTCGGTCCGCTGACCAGCCGCCTTCATCTCGTCAACCTCAGACGACGCCTGCCAGAAGAAGAGGTATGGCGAAATGGTCGTGCCCAGGATCGCCACCAGCATCGTGATGAAGGCCTTGTTGAATTCCAGGTGCGGAACAAAGGTAGCGATCAGCACTTTCACCACCGGCGGATGGACCAGGAATGCGGTGATCACATAGGCGAAAAGGGCGAGGGTGAGCCACTTGAAGGCGTTGAAGATGACCCGATAGCTGGCAAAGAGCTGCAGCCCCACGATGAGGGCCGCCGCCGGCACCACAAGCCAGATCGGAGCAATCCGCCCCCGGGTCAGCAGCGAGCCGCCTGCCGCGATCGCACCGAGGTCGGCCCCGATGTTGATGGTGTTCGCGACCACCATGGCGAGAATGCAAAAGCCGACCAGCCAGGTCGGGAACTTGCGGCGAAGGCTGACTCCGAGCCCGACGCCGGTGTGCAGTGCAATTCGCGCGCAGAGCTCCTGCATCGCCAGCATGAGGGGGAAGGTGAAAAGCGCCGTCCAGAGGACGCCGAAGCCAAACTGGGCGCCGGCCTGCGAATAGGTGCCGATGCCGCTCGGGTCGTCGTCACTCGCCCCGGTGATGAGGCCTGGCCCCAGGATCTGCAGGAAGGCCTTGGGGCCCATCCGACGGGCGGCGCCAACGCCCGTCTCCGGAGCAACCGGCCCACCGGTGGCCGCTACATCGTCACCCTCATGTGGCGCTTTGAGGAGCTCGCCCTCCGACGGCTCGAGGTCCGGGCCGAGCTTCATACGCTGGAGGGCTGGGTCGTCAATGTCGCGCTCGGGTCCCAACCGGTCTATTTTCCGGGTTCAGGCCCCCGCACGTTATCGAGTCGGGTTTTCAATCTCAGCACCCAACGGAGTCGTACAACCACTTTGCACCTGCGGCCCTCTCAGGCACTTTCTCGACTGAACCCCTCGCACCCTACCTAGCGCAGCCGCAACTGGGGCCGGCGAGGAGGGTGATATCGGACGTCGAGCAGTGCCTCGCCCAACGTATACCCAACTGTCTCGCGGGCCACCACCAGGTAGAGGACACCCAGGATCGCGAACATTGCTGCGATAAATGCCAGGGCGTCAGAGTCGCCCCCCGCGAGGTTTGTGAACAGGCTGAGAGCGCCGGCCGCGCAGCTGACCGCAACGAGATCGAGACCGAAGGCGACTGCCAGGCGCCACCTTCCGCGACCCGGATCTGCTGCCGTAGCCGACTTTGCAGCCGGAATCCAGCGCGCGGCGACGATCCAGACAAGCACCACAACAACGACCACTGCCGCTCGCAAACCATAGGCTTCGAAGCGCCCGAGCAATCGCTCCACGGGCGCACCTACGAAAAGTCCGAGGCTCATGAAAGTCACGACCCAAAGCGCGCTCGCCGGCAGTACACCAGCCATGAATTTGCCCAGGTTCAGACCCACCGCGCCAGCGACCAAAGAGGTGTAGACGCGGAGCCCGGGCAGCAGTCGGGACGCGGCTATCTGGAGTGGTGAGGCTGCTCGGAGCCTGGCGGCGGCTCGATCGTATGGCCCGCCGGCGTGCACCCGGGCGGCAAGTGCGTGGACCCGTTTCGGCCCGATCCGCCCCGCCCAGGCGTAGCCGGTCAGCACGCCACAAATCACGGCCAGATAGGCGAGTGGAGCCATCAACCAGATCGGAGTAGATCCACTTGCGACCAGGATTCCTGCCCCGATTAGCACAACTTCGCCGGGTGCCACTGGTATTGGGAGGCCGGCCTCTTCCAAGAAAAGGAGCGCGCAGACGATGGCGACTCCGGAGGCTGGCGGGGCCACGCTACTGGAGACGCTGTCGAGCTGGGATCGCGTCGCGATCCTCGGCTCGCATCAACAGCCGAATCAACCGCAATCGGGTACGCGGTCGCCACACTTGCCACCGCAACGCCAATCGTGGAGTCGTTCGCAACTCACCCCCACGATCTCTACTGTCCCGAAACATCTGCAGCAACAACCCACTGTGAGGGACTCGCCCAAGGTCGGCTTTCGCAGGGCGATCGCGGCGCGTGGCCCAAAAACCAAAGCCTTCCTGACCCTCCTCCAACGCTACAAGGGACGTTGGGTTAGACCACAGGGTCCTTGTCAGGCGGGAGGGATGCCGTCGAAAGAGCGTCTAATGCGCCTGACGCCATTCGGACCTAGGGAAACCGGTTTGATGACGAATCGCGATGGTATTACTGACGTTGTTACGGTAGGTGGACCACCCTCCGGCGCATGCAAGCTGCCTTCAACGCCACTGTGCTCAAGCAAGTCGCCACCGAGATACGAAACATCAAGGTCGAGTATCGCGGCGTCGTGTCGGAGGAGTCCATCGATCTCGTCGCCCGCGAATCGCTCCAAAACCTCGCTGGTTCACGAGCTCCGCAGTTTGTACCCCTGTTCGTCGGCCGGTTTACACGCGAGCGACTGCAGGAGCTGACTGGGTTTCGGCCCCGCCTGGGATACACCCTGCTGACGAGGTAAGGGTAAGGAGCCGGTATACAAACCCCAGGTCGGTAGTTCGTCGCCGGGTGATCGGCCAGAACTCAGGCGGTGGCGGAGAGGGAGAGATTTGAACTCTCGATAGGCTTGCACCTATAACGGTTTTCGAGCCCGACGCTCGATTTACCCTCAGATTTTGAATTCAGAAGCGGCCGACAGGGCCATTTCCATAACGGTTAGCAACCGCTAGCCCCCGCATTTTCGCTCGCGGAACGCACATCAGAGACTATCAGACGAAAGCGCTTTCGGCTAGTCTGCTTCGCGCCGAAGTAACCGCGACGGAACGGTTGACGTTGAACGTGTGGAGCTCCACGATGGCGCGAGCGCCATGACTGCAACTGATGCGCCCGTCGCCGCCGCGCCGCCACAGCCGCGTTGGACCGTGCCATCGTTCAGGCGCACTCCCGGGCGCTACCCGCTGGGCGTCGAAGCTGTGAACTTCAACCAGCTCGCCGACCTCGCCTCGGGCCTTCCGGTGCTGTCGCAGCACCCACGCTACTGGAGCATCTACACCTATATCGTCAAAAGTTTCTGGGATCGGGGACTAACGCCACAGACGACCGTCAGACTGGGCCGTTTCCTAAAGCCGCACGAAGTGGTCTTCGCAAGCGCAGCGCTCCTCTGCGACCGGCACCCTGAGCTCCCGGGCATCATCGGCCGCGACACCATCGCTCCTCACCTCCGCGAGGCCCGTGATGATTTGCGACTCGACCTGGACTACTTAGGACAAAACTTGGGTGGGTATGGCCAGGTCTATCGCGGCGCGATGGCCGACCTCGGCCTCATCCTGCGAGCGGACCTGACCCCCGGCGCTCGCGTCGACGCCCCGATGGGCGACCTGGGGGCAAGCATCGCCAACGCCTTCGGCCGGGCTATCGCTGGGACAACCTATGCGCGGCAGCACGCTGGCCAGACGGAGGGCACGATCCCCTTGGGCGTCGTGAGGGAGCTCGCCCAGGCCAGCTGCTTCTGCCGGCTCGGCGAGGTGGGCACCGAACGCGACCTACTAGTCGACCTGCTGCTTGGGCGGCTTCAGCCGCCTCACGAGGCGCACCGAAACCGAGCCGCGACCGTGCGCCTGTTCCTCGACCTCGCACAGGCGACGGACGGCCTCGCAATCGATGAGGAGCGCTTTCGCCGTCTCCTTTATTGGGGCGCGGACGAGGAGGGCGGAACCTGGCGGCCATCGTCGTCAGTAGAACCCGCGTGGCGTCGGTGGTGGCTGGCTCGGCACCGGGAATTGATGGTCGGAGCGTTGAACGCGCTCTTCGTGCACTTTGTGCGATGGGGCCTCGACAGTGGCGGCGCGCTACGCCCGCAACCGATCGCCGAGTACGCAGCCGCGATCTCCGCGCTTCGCCCGTCTGTCGATCTCGGCATCGGCTCCGCAACGCTTGTCGAGACCACGCTCAGTGCGGTGGTGGCAACACTCGACTCGTTTGTGCGCGCGGACGGTTGGCCCATGAAGGCAGGAACGGACTCGCCCCGTGAAGATCGGATCCTGGATCGTGCGCGACGTGGCATCGCCGCGGACGCCCCCGTCTATGCGCTCGTCGCGTTGCTGATCGCTCTCCGTCGCGTGAACGTGTTCCTGGAGGCGACCGCGGCATCGCCGGCAGAAAAGGCCATGCTCGATGATGGCGGGATCGACCGAATCGGTACGTCCGTCCTTGTGGAATGGGTGGACCGACATCTCGCGGCGGCCGATTCGCTAGCAGACGTGTTGGTCGACCTGCTGCGGACCTTCGTGGTGCGTCAGCACCTACGCATCGCGCGGGGAAAGCTCCCTGAGGATACGTTCCGCTTCCACGAGGATGGGGGTGCCCTGCGGTTTGTAGACCAGGGAGATCACCAGGGCATTAACCCGATCTCTATCCGCTTCAACGCAGTCGCGTCCGCGCTTTCGGAGTTGCAGATGGTCGCCGCTCCATTCGGTCAACCCGGCCACCGCCCGACGCCCCTTGGGGCAGAGGTACTCGGTGTCTGAGTTGCATAGCTTGGTGGGCTCGCCACCGCTGGACCTTAAAGAGGTGCTCATAAAAGGGCGATGGCAGGAGGCGCTATTCCTGACCTACTCCTTTGATCTGCCGTTCTTCGAGTCGTACATGCTGCCGCTCATCGTCAGGAACGGATCGCGCTCGGTCGCGGTCGCGGCATGCGCGACGTGGCTGCCCGCGCGGCTTCGGGCCTGGTCCGAGGCGGGTGAGATCCGCGAGGCGGGCCGAAGCTACACGCTCAGCACGGTGTCCGTGCCTGGCACGTTCCATCCAAAGCTGGTTCTCGCGGCTGACCAGGGCGGTGGCGTCGTTCTGATCGGTAGCGGGAACATCAGCGCGTATGGCATGGCAATGGGAGGTGAGCTGTTCACCTTATTGGAGTGGAATGGCAACGAAGTGCCGTCGTTGGCACGCGAAAGCTGGCAGCTCTGCCGCGAGATCGCTCGTCGCCTGCAGGTGGACCACTTGTTCGCAGAGCGTGTCGAGGCTCTAGGCCGTCTAGTTCCGGCGCTCGCCGCTTCCCCTGCCGAGCGTGTGTTGGTGCACAACCTCAGCGAGCCCATCCTTGACCAGTTCCTCAAGCATCTGTCGGAGGCCGAGGTCGAGGAACTGATCGTCTGGTCACCGTTCACCGATCGCCGACTTGACGCACTCGACGTGCTGGTCGAGCGCGCGAGGCCACGCCGTGTTGTGGTGGGGGTGCAGCCGGATCTCACGAGCCTCGATGGAGCGCGCCTGGTCGCGTTAGAAACACAGTGGAAGCACGTCGCGTTGGAAGTCCGGACGTTAGTCGTGCGGGAAGCCAAGCGGCCGAGCCTTATTCACGCCAAGGGAATCCTCGCGACTCTAATGTCGGGCGACCAGCTCGCGCTGATCGGCTCCCCTAACGTGTCCACCCCGGCGCTTCTGCGGACTGCGAGCAATGGGAATTTCGAGCTGGCTGTGCTGCACCGCGCACCTGATCTGCGCGAACAGCTCTTCGGCGAAGACAGCGTGATCACGTTCGGCGACATGGTCCAGCCCAGCCAGCTGACTTGGACGGAGGACCCGACGACGGCGGAGATGTCCTCCCCACTTCCCTCGCTGCACCTGCTGGGCGCTCGGCTGGAGGCTGAATGGCTTGCGATTGAAGTCCTGGGTGCGCCACCGGCGGAAGCCATGATCGTGTTGGACGGCACGATCGCGTTTGCCGTGACGCGCGCGAAGGACGGATGGGGCGCTGCTCTTACTGACGTCCTCGCGCCACGCACCGCTGAGTTGGTCTGGGACGGCGGGCGGAGCGGCCCTGTGATCGTGGCGGACCTTGCGCGGTTGGCGGCGATGCGCCATGGCGCGCAGTCGCGCCAGCACGCACGCCTCGAAGCACTGGACTATGGAGCGGACAGCGACATCATCGCGCTACTTGACCAACTGGCCCAGATCGCCATCGGGTCGATCTACGACTTGGACCGCATGCTCCACGGGCGCGGCGTACCGACGCCTCAGGAAGAAGCTGACGAGGCCGCAGGACAGGCACCGATAGTGCGGCTCGAGGATATCGATTTCGAGCGCGTTCGGCAGCACCCGAGGGCGCATGCATATGGCAGGGGCGTGAGCGATGAGTACGATGCGCCGCGAATCCAGTTATGGCTTGACGAGGTTGTCCATCAGTTCCAGTCGTTGCGCGAGCGCCAGCTCCTCCGTGTAGTCCAACCGATCATGACGGAGGACGGCGAGGAGGAGCCGGCTCCGATCGACGAGGCCGAGGAACGCCATCGGTGGCCTGTGAGTCGGCGTATCGCGGTGCGGGTGCGCAATAGGCTGTGGCGATACGTAACCGGTATCGGCGACCCACACTTCTGGCGCCTGGTGGACTCTGATTGGATGGCCACCAACTACGTTCTCTTCCTTAGCCTCCTCGACCGGCTTTGGGTCCGGGCGGCCACGGCCGAGGCGATCCTTTCGGAGGAGGATCTCGGCTCCCTTACTCTGCATCTCCTCACTGGCTACTGGGGCGATGACCGCCGGGGCGGTTACGTCGCTCAGCTTCCCGAAGAGGCGCGATGGTCGTCGGCGGTTTTGATGGCAGACCACCAAGGTGACGCTCTAACCGCCACCGCCTGTATCCGACTGCTCGAGTCCCAAGGCAACGTCGGCCGCAGTGCACCATTCGCTGTCGGCGCTTATGTCCAAGCCGCCCAGGTTCTTGGTCTCATCACCGAAGAGGTGCTAGAGCGTGCGCTGATCTTTCTCGATCGAGCCGACGAGTCGCCGGCGATGCAGGTGCAGCTACTGCTCGCTAGCGCCAGCTACTTCGCGTGGGATCGGTTCGCCTCGAACCTGGCCTGGCGACACGGCCTCAAATCGGCGGTACTCCTCACTGATGTCCCAGGCCTCGGCCGGTTCGTCTCCGGTGAGGTGCTGGTGGTCGATGGAGAAGAGATCCTTGAGTTGAATGAAGCGACCATGCCGGTCTTCGGCGATTGGGTGCAAGAGGTGCGGAAACGAGATCCTAGCCGGGACGTAATCCAGATGGCTTGGGGGAAAGGATCGATCCTGATCTACGACGTGGCGACTCAAGAGGTGCTGTTGCGGCGCCTACTCACCGAAGCAGGCTTGGGGCTACAAGTCATCGCGGCCGACATTCCGCCGGAAGAAATCGCGACACTCACATTCACCTTGTCATTTCCGGCGACCGGCTGAACGCGCAGGCGTTGGCCAGCCGGTCTGAAGTTCCAGCCCCCCGCGGCCCCATTTGGAAGTCGAGCCGAGTGTCGCACCGGCGGGAGGATGCTCCTTGGTGAGGGACTTCTGCGTGGCCTTTACCTCGGATCGCGTTCAGCACGCAGTCCGAGTAGGGTCTCGGCCGGCTCCGATTCGTTCCGCGCTCGATCATGGATCGGCACGTAAACCCGGAGCCTGACCGGCCTCAGATCGTGGTGGCGGCTGCCCCGTTTATCGCGAGCCACTCTTTGCGCGCAGCAAAGTCCGGCATGGCGCGCTCGAGCTTCCCCCAGAACTCTGGGGTGTGATGAGCCGCCCGAATGTGCACTAGTTCGTGGGCGACGACGTACTCCGCCATCCGGGGCGGCAGCAAGACCGTTTTCCAGTGGAAGTTGAGCCTCTCACCCCTGCCGCACGAACCCCATCGATAGCCCAGATCCTGTACGAGAATCCCCGATGGGGTCACGCCGACCCGCGCGGCGATCCGTTTTGCGCGCTCGCTAAGCCACCACTGACCATGCGCTGTATACCAGTCGACCATATGCGCTCGACCGTTGGCCGCTGCTGATCTAGGCATCTTCAAGCGTCCCGCCTCAAGCTTGACGGGTACCGGCTGCGCATCGACGAGCAGCAGTCTGTAGCTCCGCCCGAGGTACGGGAACCCTTCTCCGGTCACGTATTCCTTTATGACTGCAGAGGGCCTGAGCGCCTCTTTCTCTGCGAGCTTCTTATAGATCCAGAGCCGTTTCTCCCGTACGAACCGCCGCACGACCGACGCGTCGTAATCGGCCGGCGCGAACACGATGAGCTCGCCGCCCCGATCGATCGTCACCTGCATGGTGGTCCGCCGATTGCTTGCCCGCACCTCTAATCGCAGGTCGCCAACGGTCACCGATGTCATGCCTTCACCAATTTGTGTCTGTTGGCCTTCGCGAGCTCCATCAGCCGGTCGGCGACGCCGTCCGCGCAATCGAAGTCCACGACTTCGTAGTCATCGAGGAACGTGAAAATCTGCCCACGGAGTACTTCTTGGGCGTGCGGGTTCGACCAAAAACCCACGACTGCGGTCTCGGCGCTAATACGGTCGACGAGTTGGACCGTCAGGCCGACCAACCACGTAACGTCAGAGTCGGAAACTGTCCCATCTTTCGCGCGCTCTTCCTGCAAAACCGCAAGGAACGGTGACTGGGTCTGAACGTCGAGTCCGAAATCGCTCTTCTGCCTCCCAGACTGAACCTCCTCAACAAAGTCCTTGAGAGTCAGGGCTAGCTGATCCCAGTTCTCGCCGAACTCTCGCAGTATCTCCGCGAGCCGTTCGGAGAGCTTTGTGTAATGGACTGGGTCCTCGCCCAGATGCTGCTTGATGTGGTGCCGAATGGCGTGCTCCATCTCGGACGCCTTCGCACGGGGTGATACCTGTTTCCCAATGTGCTCGGCGAACTTGGCGTCCGTGATCGAGATGGGAGGAATCTTCGGGTCAATGCCAAGCGAGATGACATGCTCGTCGATGAGCTCGCGCACTTTGCCCCCGACCGCCTTGCCCAGCATTGGCATTCCCTCGCGGTAGCGGTTTCGAGCACGCGCATAGATGAACGCCAGAGTCTTGGCGTCCTTTACAAACGGGAGACCTTCAGGGCGGGGCAGAACGAGGTCCAGGCTGTCAAGAAAATGCTTGAGCTTGACCGTGAAGTCGGCGCGCAAACGCTCGTCTTCGAGTAGATCGACGCAGGCCTCCGTGTCGCTCAGTTTCTTTACGCCACGGTCTAGGAAAATAGCGGCACAGCGGTCACGGCGATCGCGGAGCTTGGGGATCTCATCCTTCATGCTCCTGAGCGCCCCCTCGATGTCCTCCACGCTGTACGCCGCCAAGGCTTCTTTCAAGTGCCTAGCAACTCCGTAGTAGTCGACGACAATGCCGGCCGCCTTCCCGTGCTCAGGACGGTTCACTCGGGCGATGGCTTGCAGGAGCTCAGCCTCTTTGATGGGGCGGTCCAGGTACATGACCCCTTCGACCGGCGCGTCGAACCCGGTGATGAGCATCGACTTCACGATCAGGAAGGCGAGTGGATCAGCCTTCTTGGGGTCCGTATCGACGAGCGGTCTCTTGAACCGTGCGATGCGGGCCTCGATCTTCGCGGCGTCGGTCCATCCGCTCCATCCAGGGTCATCGTTGTTGTCGGGGGAGATTACCGGCGCAAATTCGATCGTCCTGAGGAGCGCCAAGTTCCGCCACGCGCGAACGGCCGTGGCTAGCTTGCGGGGTTTGCTCTGGAGCTCGACGTCGCCTAGCTTCCTCGTGTTTTCGTCGAGCTCGATCGCTTCTTGGACCAGCTCGTCGCGAGCCTTCGTGAGGGCTTCGCGGTACCTAACCGCTGCGAGCCGACTGTATGCGACCACCTGCGCCTTCAGTCCGTTAGGGAGAATGAACTCCACGTAATGCCGGAGGATGTCGCGCGCCTTCGCCTCAATTAGCTTGGGTGCCTCCAGGACATTGCCCTTCGTGGCGTACTTCCGCTTGATCGCTTCTAGCTCGGCGGGACTCTTTTCGTGGAACATGTCTTCGAACAGTTGGTCCAGGTCGCGCCCATCGCTGACCGCCCCCTCCGCGGTTCGCCCTTCGTAAAGGATTGGAACCGTCGCGCCGTCGGCTTCGGACTGCTTGAGCGTGTAGCGATCGATGAAGTCGCCGAAGATCTCGTGAGTCCGCTTCTTCGCCCCCATGATGATTGGGGTGCCAGTGAAGCCGATGCGGGCCGCATTTGGCAACGCCTTTAACAGGTTGGCGTGCAGCGAGGTCGCATGGGAACGGTGCGCCTCATCAACGAGAACGACGATCGCTTCGTCCTCGTTAAGTAGCGGGAAGACCTCTGAACTCGACGGACCCGACCCAGGAGCCGAGTCGTATCCCGAATACTTCTGCAGCATTGCGAAGACCAGCCCAGGCCCCTTTTGTGCGAGGAGTGACTTCAGGCCCCGAACGCTTCGCGCAACCTGGACGGTTTCGCCCGACAGCGTGGCCGTGTCGGACAACTGTTTCTGAAGGTCCTTCCGATCGGTAACAACCACGACCTTGAATCGGCGGAGCTCGGGCATCGAGCGCATCTTGCGAACGAGGAACACCATCGAGAGGCTCTTTCCCGACCCCTGTGTGTGCCAGATGATCCCACCGCGAAGGTCGTGTTCACCGTCGTCTTTGCGCGTCTTGCCATGCAGGAGCCTTTCGACCGCGAACTGAACCGCGCGGAATTGCTGGTAGCGACAGACGATCTTGATCGTCCGTCCCGCCACCTGCTGGTACATGCAGAAGTGCCTGATGATGTCGAGTAGGAGAGCCTGTCGTAACGCGCCCGCGATGAGCGTGTTTTGGCTGGCGAGATGCTCTTTGCCCAGTTCGACTCGAACGTTGGCGATCGCAACCGGCACGGTGTCCTTCCATTCGAGGTAGTGCTCAACGTCGGCCCCAATGGTTCCTATGCGCGCTTCGTCGAAGCTTGTGGCCACGAGAAATTGGTTCGTGTAGAAGAGGCGTTCGTTTCCCTCATCCTCTTCCACTTCGCCTGCCGCCTTGCGCTGGTTCGAGTAACGACGCAGTTGATCGATTGCGGCGGAGATAGGCTCCGACGTGCCTGGACTTTTGCACTCGACGACAACGACTGGGATACCGTTGATGAACAGCACAATGTCTGGGACGACAAAGCCTTTGGCGAACCCGCCAGGACAGTCAACGCGGAACTGGTTGATGGCCAGGAATACGTTGTTCTCCGGATGGCTCCAGTCAACGTAGTGGACGGTGCGCGACCGCCCCTGATCCCAGTCCGGCAGGCCCTCGACGGCGATGCCGCCCAACAGAAGGCCGGTCGCTTCTTGGTTTCCTTCCATAAGCCGGCTCGATCCGATGCGCTCGAGAGCGCTCACAGCCTGAGAGATGCGTGGTTCGTCGAGCCAGGGCTCTCCGTCTCGCAAGTTGATCCGCCGGAGAGCCTGGCGGAGGTCGTCTCTTAGGTAAACCTCGCGAAACGTGGCCCGGCCCGACACGGACGGGAAGTCTTGGCTACCTGTCACTACTTTCCAACCCATCAACGCCAGCTGATCGAGAAAGCGCTCCTCTACCTCGACAGACTCGGGTCCGCCGCTCATGCGGCGTTGCCGCCTGCGAGCTTTGTTGCGTGGACGCGTCCGGTTAGTAGGTCGTCCTGGAGCCCGGTCCTGAGGAGACGAAGCTTTTCCAGCAGCCTTTCCTCGTCCAGAACTCTGCGCGACGATATTGAGCAAACCTGCTCAATAACGGCCGCCTCGTCTCGCGGCGGAACCGGCAGGAGTGCCGTTCTTAAGGTGTCTGAGCGGATTGCCGACATGATCCCGCCCTGTTCGTCGCGTCGAAAGTGACCGATAGCCCACGGGGCGTAGTTGAACTGCAGGCATGCTAACAGTGGCGAGTATCGGCTCTGATCGAATGTCAACGTCCACACATGCTTCGACGAGAGGGCGTCGCCAATATCGTCAGGGACGACACAACATCTGCCGACTGTTCCCATGATGGTGATCATTACGTCTTTCGGGAAGACCCGATAACGAGACAACTCGCGAAACTTGGTCGGAGTCACGAAGCGGCTATATATTGATTCGAGTCGCTCGACATGCACGTTGTCGATCCCGAGGAGGGGAACTCCCTCGCCCACAAGCTCTGACTTGAGCAGTGCGCTTCCAAAAGGCCCACTTCTCATCGCTGGCGAAACTGCGGCTAAGAGATTCCCGACAGCCATGACCTTCCAGCTCTCCGGGATCAGACCGAGCTCCGAATCCCGAAACTCCTCCGGGTGTAACTCGGGGTCCCGCAGTTCGCCGTTCTCATCGATCCCCCGGGTGAGCAAGTCGTGGAGGAGCCCCTGCTTCATCTGCTGGAGTTTGGCGACGAACTGCTCGGTGCTCCCGATCGCCTCATCGACCGTGTCGAGGATTTCGGCAATTGCTCGCTGATCCGCGAGTTGCGGCACATGCACGGGCGTCTGATAGAAGACCGCCGTATCGACAGATTCGACGGTTGTACCACTCTTAACCGCTGAGCCCACTACGTGGCGCTCGAGGCCGCGCAGAACGTGAAAGGCATACCCGGCGTCCACGTTCGGTGCTGGATGAAGCACCTTCAAATCCTGATTCACCGTGAACGGGATCGTGCCCCGCGCAACCGGAAACGCACGGCGCAGAATTCCGCTCCGAAACACAACAGCAATGTCGCCGGGCGAGTGCAGCTCCAGCCTTGCAGCCCCTGCCTTGGTCAATCGATCTAGCGTGTCTCGAATGGCACCTTCACTCATGTCTTTCGGACTTACCCAGGGGATGTCACCGCCCCAGTAAGTCGCGACTGCCTTTGCCGGCGTCGCGCCACCGCGCCACCGGCCCAATTGGGACACGGTGCGGATCTGACCGTCTTCACTCATAGCCGAGCCCCACCAAGTACCCGCGCACCTTCTCAGCCGCCGTATCTCGATCATGCTCGATCGTCACCAGCGTGACCCGGTACTTGTCCCACCAGGTCTCGAATGCCGACACGACGAGCCCGCGCTCGCCAGCTACGTAGCGGTCGAGGATCGTCAGAAGCTCGGTGTCCAAGATGCTCATCACGAACTCGCGCGCCGATGACTCATCTAGCTCCGACCGGGCCACGTGCAGCTGAGTCACGAACTGCTTCTGGAGCCTTTTCAGCTTCGCAGTGACTGCTGCGAGGCCCTTCTTTGCAGCCTTGAGCTCCTCCTCGGAGAGCTCCTCCGTGCCCTCCTTTCCATTCTCTTCGTCCTCGGCGCTCCCACCGATCGCAGCCTTCACGGTCGCCTCAAGATCAGCCTTGTTGGCCTGCAACTCCTCGATGTCAGCGAGGTAGTCGGGAAGAAGGCGCGTCACGAGCTTGTGATCGAGCCCGTTGTCTTTCGACGCCTCGTCCTCCAGCGCGTTGACAATGCTCGCCTCCCAGGACTCGAGCAGACCGGTGAATCCGCGCGCGGCGATAGTCTTCAGGTCGTTCTGCGTGTCTCCCCACCAGCTCGCTATTACGCCGGCGACTTGGAACCGATCGAGGAGGCCCACCGGTCGAACCGCAGCCTGGAAGCTGGATAGCAAGTCGGCGCGGAGCTGCATCAGCTGCTGGTCCTTGCCGATGTGACCGATGCCCGTCCGGTGCTCGCGCCACCAGGTATCAACCACAGCGCCGAGAGCCTGCTCCTGCGCAAGCACGCCTTCGTCGCCTCCGACGAGGCGCTTCAAATCCGAACGCGCAGCCACCACGACACCGAACTCAAAGTAGCCATCGCTTCGATCAGCGAGCAGATGCAGCGGATCCAAGCCATGCGCCGAGAACAGGCTCTCCTTAGCTTCCACCTCCGATTTGGGGATTCCGCCCCGCAGGTGTGCCCGCACGTCCTGCGGCTCCGGGGCAGGCGCATTGTCGGCGTAGCGACGGATATTCAGGTTGTCGTCGTTTTTTCTGAGCTCCTCCCGCCCGACCACGGTCGAGAATCCGGGGATCGCCTCGAACGCTTCATATGCGCTTACGACCTTCTCGATATGTTCGGGAAGAAGCTCGTTCTTTGCGCGCCCCTCGTAGTACTCCTGATCGGCGTTGATGAAGAGCACCTTCTCCCGCCTATCGTCGGGCTTGGTGCCGGGAGCGCGCAGGACCAAAATGCACGCTGGGATGCTGGTGCCATAGAAGAGATTCGGTCCGAGACCGATGACCGTATCGAGAATGTCCTCATCGAGGAAACCTGTACGGATCTGCTTCTCCTCCCCACCCCGAAACAGCACGCCGTGCGGCATGACCGTGACCACCATGCCCGCCGCTCGCAAAACCGCGAGCATGTGCTGGACGAACATGAGATCCGCCTTCTTGCCTGACTCTGGACAGAATCCGAAGCGGAAGCGCTCTGGAAAGGGAATCGCGTCGCGACTGTAGTTTTGACTGAAGGGCGGATTCGTGATGACCCTGTCGAACCGCATCAACTCGCCGGACTCGAGATGCTCTGGCCTCGCGAGGGTGTCCTCGTTTCTGATATCAGCGTCGGCTATGCCGTGCAGAAGCATGTTCATCTTGGAGATGGCCCACACGCCGCCGTTGGACTCTTGTCCGTACAGGCGAAGGTTCTTCGAGTTGCGTTGATGCTCCTCGAGGTACTCCTTTGAGAGGATGAGCATGCCACCCGACCCCGAGCAAGGGTCATAGATGCGCATCCCCTCTCCGGGTTTGGCAATGCGCACCATCATTCGAACGACCGATCGCGGCGTGTAGAATTCCCCACCCTTCTTGCCAGCGGAGTCGGCGAAGTCTCGAATCAGGTACTCGTACGCGGCTCCAAGAAGGTCCGGGAACTCGAAGTCTTCGTTGCGCAGCGGGTACGTAGAGAAGTGCATGATCAGGTCACGTAGCTTCTTGTCCGAAATCGTCGACTGTCCGACTTTGCGGTTGAAGTCGATGTGAGTGAGGACGCCGTCGAGACTCGTGTTGGTCTCTTCCAGCGAAGCCAAGGCCTTGTTCAGCCCATCTCCCAAGTTGTGGTGCAGCTCATCGCGGAGGTAGTCCCACCGAGCTACGTCTGGGACGAAGAACGTGTCTGCGTAGAAGCTCGGGTGGTTGGCGCGCTTCTCCGCCTCCTTACGAGAACGTCCCTTGCCGAGCTCACGATCGACGATCTCCTGCCAGCGCTCCTCGAAGACATCTGAACAGCGCTTCAGGAAGAGCATCCCGAAGATGTACTCCTTGAACTCCGAGGCATCCATCTTGCCGCGGAGGATGTCGGCGGCTGCAAAGAGATGGCGCTCGAGCTGGGGCAGGGTCAGCGGCACAGGCACATCTAGGCTTCAGACACCAAAAGACCCGCTTCCAGCCAACTCACGGTCGAATTCTCGCCGACGACGTCCTAATAGTCTCCGATCCCTTTCTGGAACCCGCCCGATTCGTTCTGGCGGCGCCTACTCGTTTGGCCGCTGAGCTAGGGGCGGAGTTAATCGTTCCGACTTGTGCCAACTCGGTGTCGAGGCCCTCCTCCTGACCCGTCTTCCGCCTCTCAGTGGCAACGATCAAGCGGCGACCCAACACCGTCGGCGACGTTCAATGCTCGCTACCTGCCGGGGCGGACTCTGGCCCGCCGTCCAGGGGTCGGCAGATGGGCAGCGGACGGTCAGCGTACGTTCAGCGTGCGTTCAGCGTGCGTTCAGCGTGCGTTCAGCGTGCGCTCAGCGTGCGTTTTGAGGTCGAGGCCAAGTTTCGGACTAGGTCTCAAGAGCCGCCCCAGCGTGCGCTCAGCGTGCGCCTCGTTTCTAGAGCTGCTCCCATGAAGACTCTCGCGCAACCACGCTGGAACCTGTGGGCAACCTCACCGCGGCGCTTTGCCGCCTGGACATCCCGAAGGCAGCCGATCTCAGCGGGTTTTCAGCGGGTGGTCAGCGGGTGCACTGCGGGTGCACCCGACCGTTACTTTTGCCTCCGCCGCGGGGGATTGATTAGGTATGAAGACTTTCGCGCAGACACGCTGGAGCCTCCTCGCACCCATCACCTCGGTGTCGCTCGGCCAACAACGCGAAGCCAGCCGGCGGTCAAAAGGCGCACAGCGTGCGCACAGCGTGCGGTCAGCGTGCGGTCAGCGGACACGCTGAGATCGAGACAGAACGTAGGTTTGGCCTTTTAGGGTGGCTTATCGGGCGGTCAGCGTGCGCTCAGCGTGCGCCTCGTTTCTAGGCTGCTCGCATGAAGACTCTCGCGCACCCTAGCTCGAAACCTCTCCGAGACTTTCTTCGCAGGTTCGTTCGTCCCGATGCCACTGTCCCCGGAAGGAGCGGGTGCTCAGCGGGTTGTCAGCGGGTTGTCAGCGGGTTGCCAGCGGGTGCACAGCGGGAGGACCCGACCGTCACTTTCGGCTCCGTCATGGGGGATTGATTAGGTATGAAGACCTTCGCGCAGACACGTTGGAACCTCCCGGCGACCCTCACCTTTTTGGCGTTCGCCCCGCCGCGACTCGACGCCGGCGGCGACTCGCTGCAGCGCGCCCAGCAGCGGGTGGACCAGCTGATGAGGCTCGTCAGCGCAATCCATGCGGCGCTTGACGGCCTGCTATTCGTCCTTGGACACGCTGTTTTGGTGGTAGCACACGTTGCCGTGGTCGCTGCCATTCCGACCGCCGTCGTCTGGCTGGTAGGCAAGACCGTCGTACCTCTGCTCCATCGCCGTCTCGGTCAGTCTCGCGTCTCCGGGGTGAGAATCGTGCCGCCCATCGACGGCGCCTACGACTCGGCGAGTTGGGTGGCTCTCTTCCGGATGCTCCATGCGATCGCGGCGCCATCGTGGAAGCGCGCTCTATTCGGCCAGGCCTGGCTTGTGTTTGAACTCGAGGCCCGTGAGGGACACGTCATCGCCCGCTGCTGGTTCCCGACCGAGGCCGAAATGCTCGTGGCGGCCGCGATCCGCAGCGCACTCCCCGGCGCCAACATCGTGCCGACCGAAGATGGCACGGCGCTAGCTCGACCCGAGGCCGCAAGGGCTCGGCTCCGCCTGTGGCGCGAAGATCTCTACTCGCTTGGTGCATCCCACACCGATGCCATTGCGACTGCCGCTGAGGCACTCGCCGAGGCTGGCGATGGATTGATCCAGGTCGCCGTAGCGCCCGACACCGGATGGGAAGCCCGTGCCGGCAAGCGGCTTGATCAACTGTCCGGCTTCGACTCGCACGAGAGCATCTTTCTGAAGCTCCTGCGCCTCCCGCTGGATTTTCTCTTCGAGTTCTGGTTCTCCTATCCCGAGCCGGCCTCAAAGCCACCTTCGCAGCGGCGCGCCGCGACTCCTCTCCCGCCGACAGATAAAGCCCTACAGGCGTGCTGGCGGGTCGAGGTGCGCCTCTGCTGTTGGGCACCACGCAGGTCCTCGGCAGTCGGCTCGTTGCGCCCGATCGTGTCGGCTTTCCAGGCGCTCGACGGCGAGAACCGGCTTCGCGTCGCGAGAGTCTGGTGGCCGCTCGGTTTCGATAGCGCGCTAATAAAGCGCCTGGGACCCGGGCCCACCTCGATGGTGCTGTCGCCAGCCGAAGCGGCCCAGCTCTTCCACCTCCCGCTGGCCGGCGTCCCGATGGACTCGGCGCGCGTCCGCGTGATGCCGCGGCGCCCGTCCTCGGTTGCGGGCGAGGGCAGCGTGTTGTGCCGGCTGGACGACGATCGCGGGGCGGCGGTGAAAATCAGCCAGACCGACCGGCGCCACCACCTACACGCTGTCGGTCCGACTGGTGCGGGCAAGAGCACGCTGCTCCTCAATCTCGCTCTACAAGACATCGAGGCCGGTATCGGAGTCGGTGTCATCGATCCCAAAGGCGACCTCATCCGCGACTTGCTCGAGCGTATCCCGACCCAGCACGCGAATCGCGTCATCCTCCTCGATCCTTCGACGCGCGAGCGCCCGGTCGGGCTCAACGTCCTCGAGTGCGACGACCCGAGTCAGCGCGAGCTCGTCACCGACGGCGTGGTCACGATCTTTCGCAAGAACTTCGAGCGCTTCTGGGGGCCGCGGACTGACGACGTGCTCCGTGCGGCTCTCCTTACGCTCCTTCGCCACCCTGGGGCGACTCTGACCGAGGTGCCGCTTCTGCTGCTCAACCAACGCGTGCGGGCTCGCCTGACCAAGAACCTCGGTGACCCGATCGGGCTCAAGCCGTTCTGGCAGGAGTACGAGGCACAGACGGAGGGGCAACGACTGCAGATGGTCGGCCCGGTCCTCAACAAGCTGCGGACCTTCCTGATGCGACCGACCGTGCGGAATGTTCTCGGCCAGAGCCGGTCGACGATCGACCTGCGCGAGGTGATCGATGGCGGCGGCATCTTGCTCGTAAACCTCGCCAAAGGCGCGATCGGCGAGGAGACGAGCCGCCTCGTGGGCTCTTTCGTGGTGTCGCGCCTCTGGCAGGCAGCGCTCGCGCGCGCAAGCCGTCCGGAGGCTTGGCGACCGGACTTCAACCTCTATCTCGACGAGTTCCACAACTACCTCCACTTGCCCCAGTCCATCGATGATGTGCTCGCCGAGGCGCGGGCCTATCGGCTCAACCTGACGCTAGCCAACCAGCACCTGGCTCAGCTGCACGAGTCCACCCGGCAGGCGGTCGCCTCCAACGCGCGAACGCGCATCGTTTTTCAATGTGGGCCGGATGATGCACGCCAGGTGGCCCGCGATTTCGAGCCGCTGACTGTCCACCAGCTCCAATCCCTCGATCGCTTCCAGATCGCGATCCGGCTCAGCGTCGACGGCCATACCCTGCCGCCATTCACCGGTACGACGTTGGCGGCGCCGGTGGGTTTGGGTGAGGAACACGCGGCCGCGCTGGCTGCTGCCAGCTTGGACCGCTACGGCCGGCCGGTGGCTGAGGTTGAGGCCGAGATCGTTGGGCGCCTTGGCCGCTTCGGAGCCGCCGGCGGCTTCAAGGAGATTGCATGATCTTGGCCGCGATCCCTGCGCGCAGACCTTCGCGCCCCGAGCTCCAGCCGGCTTCGCGCGGCCATTCGCGCCTTGGCGCGAACCCCCTGCCAAGTTCGCACTGGCCGATTTCGTCCCCGGGACTGTCTCTCGTATCTGCATCGTCTACGAGAACCGTTCGAACCGTCGAGCTGCAACTTGCTGACGCTCCGTCGAGGTCGACCTCCGACTACACGCCGACACCGCGCGACATGGCCATGCTGATGGCTCTCGACTCCTACCGCTACCTCGACCGCGGCCAACTCCAGGCGCTCTTCTTCTCCGGTTCGCGGAGCTGCCAGTACCGACTCCGGTGGCTCGTCGACCACGGGCTCGTGCGAACGTGGCGCGTGGTCACGCGGCCCGGACGCGTGTGCCGATCCTCGATCTATCTACTCTCGCGGCGGGGGGCGGCCGCACTGGCCGAGTGGCTTGACGAGGACCCGCGGCAGTACCTCCGGCGAGCGGAGCACGCCCTCGAGCGTCGCTTTCACCTGGTCCATCAGCTCGAGGCCAACCAGTTCTTCGTCGGCCTTGCCTTCGCGGCACGCGAGCTGCTGGGCCACGGTCTCTACCACTGGGTCGGTGAGCATGGTGTTCAGGACGCCTACGCGGAAGGCGACGAGCGCGGACCAATCCCAGATGGATGGGGCCGGCTGGTCACGCCCGACCGCGAGGTGCTGATCCACCTCGAGTGGGATCGCGGTACTGAGCAGCCCCGTCGCCTTCGAGCCAAGCTCCATGCGTACACGGCCTACTTCACCGACCGCGCCGGCGCCTCTGCTAACCAAGTCCTGTTCGTCGCTCCGACCGAGCAGCGGGAACGCCAGATCGCCGGCTTGTTGCCGAACCATGCCGACGCCGACCGCGAGAGCTGCAGATTCTGGACGACCACGATCGCCTTCATCGCTCCCACCGGGCCGCTCGGACTTGTGTGGGCCGGCGATGGCTCTGGGCGGCGGGTCTCCATGCTGGACATGTCTGGCCTTCCTCGGTCGGACCGGCACGTTGAAGACGCGGTCGGCAAGCCGGCGTGGTGGCTCCGGCGTCCAGGCGGAGGCGGGGGCTCGTGAGCCGGCGGGGGTCGGACTCCGGCCCCTGGGAAAAGCCAAGTAGATGAGCGGTGCGGCTGCCGTTATGGTCGGGCGGTCGGGATTGGTCGTCGTCCTATCGGCCGAGGCCGTTAGAGTCGCCTGCGCCGAGCGGGGCTGGAGCCTGTCGGAGCTCGCTCGCCGTGCCAGCATTTCACGTCCGACGTTGGCGACCGCCCTGCGGGGCAAACCTGTGCGAGCGCGGACAGCCTGGAAGATCGCCCGAGCACTGGAGCAGATGCCTTCAACGGAACTGACTCGCCTGCTGGCAGCGGCGTAACGATGGTCGGAGGACTCGCCATCTGCGCTCGCGACCTCGTCCTCGCGGTCTTCCGGCTCGCCGTCGCGGACCATCTAGGCGTTTGCTATGGCCACGATGAGCCCGGTCCCAACAAACGGACGAAGGGCAGTTTCCAAGCCGAAGCTGCTGACTTCCTTGTGAGTCCGTGGGCCGCCCACCTGGCGGATCTCGCGGGCTTTTCGGTCCACACCGTGTGGAAAGAAGCACAACGACAACGCCTTCAGGAGCTTGAGCTGGGCCGAGCAGCCTGATTGTGTCGACCGGCTATCGATGTGGCGGGCTGTGTCCGCTCAGCGCGATGCCAACCGCCACGAGGATCACCATAGCCAACACGATGCCGACGGCTCGGAGTGCTCCCGCGTGACGACTCAAGAACGAAACCGGCTCGGTCGTCGGACGATTGCCGGGCATCTTGACGAAACCGGTGAACCCGAGATCACTCTGAACCTCCGCAAGGAAATTGTCTTGCCACTGTATATAAGCGTCGGCCAGTGCTTGGAATTGAACTTGGGGCGGCCGCGGCACCGCAGTGGCCGCGTTGAATACGTCCACCCCCGCACCCATAAGGCCGCTCACGGGCCTTTGCACGTCAGTCGGAGCCACCATCTGGGCGAAGGTGGCGGCTGCATCCGCTGCACGATTTGCAACTCTCAATTCGGCGTATGCGTCGTCAGCAGCTGGTGTACCGGGCGTCTGGCCGTACAGCCGACTCGATGCATGCAGGTAGTCAGTAGTGGCAGATGACACGCCGCGATATGCCTCGACCTTGAGATTTCGCCGCCACTGCTTGACCGTTTCCCGGGACGTGTACCAGTTACCAGCGAAGCCGATCACGCCACCAACGAGGGCAGTAAGAACTGGGACAGCGACCGCAACCCAATTGGGAATGGTCGTCACGGCACCTGCATCCTAATCTGGCCCCCGCCAAGGTTTCAGGGCGAGGACCTGCGGCCTTCTTGTTGAGTGCCCGGAGTTCGGAGCTCCCTGAAGACACGCCAGAAACCGAGGTGCGCTCGGACTGCAGCGATGTACGCCGACTCGAATGGTTGCAATGGTCCAAAGTCCAAGCCACCATCCACGTTCATCTCCGCGTCAGCGGTGATCGCAGGAGTCGCCCAGGCTTCCCGCATGTAACCACCAGCGACTCGGCGCGTCTCGCTGAGCAAAGCCCGATATGCAACTGCGACGCGGCTCGACTCGATCTCGATCCAAGCAGCGTGGAAGGCGAGCTGCTCTTGCACCTCCCGGATCGCCTCGGAGAGCCGAACCCGTTCCTCAGCCGAGTGATCATCGCGACGGCGCCGGATGGCGTACGCGAATTCCCGATACGCAATGCTTGCGGCAAAGGCCTTTGCAAACAGCTCGCGGCGGCGTGAAGTCGATTCGCGTCGCCCAGTGATCCAGTGACCCACAAGTAGGATCACAGCGGACACGATCGCAGCCACGACTGCAGGCGTTATGGCGGCGTTTAGCGACACTCTGTCACCGAGCGAACATAACCCGCCACGGTGAGATAGTCACCGATGACAAGATCAACTCGACCGTAGAAGCGGGGCTGCTCGACCAGACATCCTTCGGCATGCCATGTGGAGCTTCGGGACCTGGCCAATCACCCGTCTCCCTCCACCATGCCTCTCGAAACAGATGGACAACGACGAGGTCGATGAGACGGACGATACCGTCTTGTGGGCGCCATCGCATTTCGATTGGGTCGTCTGGATGCCACAAGCACAGCGACCCGTTGCCATATCGATGCGGTGACTCTGTCGATCCATCCACGGTAACCACTGCGCCAGCGACCTGGGTGTAACCCACGACCTTGAGCTCAACCCGGCGAGCCTCGTAATGGGGAACGTCGAGGCGTAGGCAGTAGGTCATCCCACCATCGCTGTTCGACTTCCTGACGGTCTGAGGATATGCCTCGCCAAGCACACGCTCGAACAGGATTTTCGATCTCTGCGTCGCCCACCACGGGCCGCCCGGGCCTTTCCCGAAGCTACTACTTGGCTGTCGCATCCCCATATGACCTGGTTGGCTTGACGGGCCGACCGTCGCCTCCGGGGGCTATCCTTCCTCGTTCGCCGATACTGACTCCCGCATTGCCTCCGACGAGCGCTGCCGCGATGGCGGCCTTGCTCGCGCTCGTGGACGTCGGTTTGACGAAATCGAAAAAGAGGCTTGCGAGGGCATCGTGCGCGGCAGATTCGTCCTCTTCCGCAGCCAGTGCTGCCTCGGCATAGCCCGCTGCCTCGCTGAGCCGCGCCACCGCCAGATCGCGATCGTCCAGGCGCAGCGCCGGGGATACCCCGGCGGGGTCCTCTGTCTTCCCTTTCGCCAACTCGTTTGCCCCGTATCGGAGAAGCTTGGCTAAGCCCTTCATCAGTCCGATCTTGTCCTGGATAGCCTCCATAGCCAGCGCCTCGAGGTTGAATGAACTCAAGGCCGGCTTTCGGAACTGTCCGTTCCACGCCTTGGCCAAACGCAAAACCCGAGTGAGTGTGTGCTCGGACTTCTTGTTCGCCTCGAGGATCAAGTCCGTGTGGGCCTCCGGATGCGAAGCGTCCCAGCCATCTGTCTCAAGATTGGGAATCCAAAGACCGGGCTCGTCCTTTCGCGTCAGAGCGACGATGAGGTCGACCGAAGGGTCCTGGTCGAGCACAGGCTCGCCGAAGGCCACCACAATCGCCCTTTTGGTCCGCTTGGTCGTCACCTTCGGGTACTGCTTCCTCAACTCCGGCAGAATGGCCGACTCCACCTGGGCGACGATATCGGCCGGCCCGACGCCCTCGCCGTCGGGTCCAAGGTTGGAAAACGCCCGTCGGTCGAGGACCACACCGCCATCGGCGTCGTGAACCGGATTGTTCGCGGTTCGATGGGCGAGCGAGCCCGCACGGTATGTACGAAGCGCCCCCGGGAATCGGGCGGCAGCCGTGAGTACGTTCTCAAGACGCTCGCGAGCGGCATTCAGCACGCGGTCATCAGGCGCGATTTGGGATCTGACGCCTTCCAGAATCTCAGTTGCGTACCCCACCTTCGGTCTCCTTCCTCGGATCCCCCGAGCCTGCGGCTGAGTTCCGCATGGCATTCGCCGCACTTGCCATGTAGACTCGCGATTGCGAGCTTGCAACGATTCTACCACTGCGCTTCAATTTCACATACGCAAGCAGAGGGATTTATTCATGCCTAGACCAAACTTCGATGCTGCCGGCTTCTACGAAGCGCTCGATGCCCAGCGACAGGCCCAGCGGCTGAACTGGAAGCAGGTAGCTGCGGCTTCTGGAATCAGCGCCTCGACCTTAACCAGACTTGCCCAGGGACGCCGACCCGATGTCGACAGCCTCGCCGCTCTACTCGCCTGGTCAGGGCTCAACGCCGCCGATTTCGTTCGCCAAGATGATGGCGCGCGGGCAGAACCCGAACGTCTCGCCATGATCTCGACGTACCTACGCAGCGATCCGAACCTCACGCAGGAAGGCGCAGCTGCTCTCGACGAGTTAATCAAAGCGACGTACGAAAGGTTGCGAAAGAAGTCAAACGCGACGTGACACATGGGATTGAGGCGGGGCTTCAAGTCGGAGGCCGACCAGATCGCTCGGGAGATCCGAAGCGAGCTAGGTCTTGCGCCTGCAGCCTGCCTGGACCCATGGCATCTCGCACGCCACCTCGAGATTCCGATTGTTGGGCTGAGCGAAGTAGCCGATACGGCACCTAACGCTGCCCGGGAGTTCGGAATTGTCGACACAGCAGCCTTTTCCGCAGTAACGGTTTTTCGGGGTCACGTACGCGAAATCGTTCACAACGACTTCCATGTGCCCGGCCGCCAGGCAAGCAACGTGGCCCACGAACTTTCTCACGGGCTGCTACTGCATCCGCCGGCGCCGGCACTCAACGACTTAGGCCTTCGCGATTGGGATGCCGCCCTTGAAGAGGAGGCCAATTGGCTGGCCGGTGCCTTGCTGATCCCAGTCGAGGCGGCAATGTCGATCGCTCGACGGGGCTGGAGTGACGAGCTGGCGGCGGAAAAGTACAAGGTAAGTCAGCGGATGGTCCTATTCCGGATGAACGTGACCGCGGCCCGGCGTCGAGTCCAGAGAGAGCGTCACAGCCGATAGACCCCGCATCTTTTCATGGCGACGTCCCCCATCGCCATAGTCCCCATGATGATCTTCATCACCACCAGCGATCACCCGCCTCGGCCCCATCGGATGCGGGCCCCCTACAGCTTTGCGGACTACCCAAAGACGGCCCCCAGGACCTCGTCGAGCTCTCTCACGGCCTGGTCGAAGCTCGGCAGTTCGGGCACGAAACCACGAAGACGCGGCTCCCACTGAATTCGGTAAGCCTCCAGCACCCTTCGATCGCGGAAGTCGTCAGGTCCTGTGAACGTGACTCCGCGGGCATGGGCCTTTTCCTCGAGTGGGGCCCTGAAGCGACGCCAGTCCAACTTGAACTGATCCTGCCGCCAAAGGTAGCCGATGTCATACAGATCGCGGGCGCGATTTAGCCAGTCCCGGCGCTCAAGGTTCTGGCGAGCTTG
Source organism: Candidatus Dormiibacterota bacterium (assembly GCA_003169845.1). Classification (GTDB taxonomy): domain Bacteria; phylum Chloroflexota; class Dormibacteria; order Dormibacterales; family Dormibacteraceae; genus Palsa-870. Next base: position 30,591 of record PNAG01000012.1, read on the forward strand.
AAGGAAAGCTCGCAACTTCTCGATCGCGATCTCCGCAAGGCTGTAGCACTGCACCTCTGACTCCAGCGCCTCGCCTTCGAAGAGATGGATCAGATGGCGGCGTTCCGTTGCCAGCACCATTGGTTCGTCTTTCGTGATCTCAACCTTGATGGGGAGCGTGGCTCCGGTCGGATAGTCCACCCTGATCCGGAAGTCCAGCTGACCGAAGGCGTGCTCCTCTCGGTGCTCTGTGCGCTCAACGCCAAAACGGAAAACGCCGTACGGTGCGGTCAGACTGGCAGCCCCGTCCGCCGCGCGGCGCAAGGCTCCTTCGATCCGGTCATCGTCCCAGCGTTCGCGCAAAGTGAAGTCGAGATCTTCCGAGAACCGGTAGCCGTGGAAGTAGCATTTCCGAAGGGCAGTCCCACCCTTGAAGGCCATCGCCTGGCCGAGCTCTGGGACGGCGTCAATCGCCGCCAACAGGTAGCTGAGCGCGTAGTCCCTCAGGACTACTTCATGCGGCGCTTTGGTCGCGCGAACGAACGCGGCTACTCGGACGCCAAAAGGGCGTGACGCCAACGCCGTCAGACCGCGATTGCCGGCTGGGCTGCAGCGGTTCGAGCCAAGGCTGATCGAATCCGGGCAAGCGCCTGCGGCCGCTCCATCGTCTCGGCGTAGCGGAGCACCTTTTCTCGGTCGATCTCCTGCCAATGATCGGAGAGGATCTGCTCGCCGAGGCCTCCCGCCCCAAACCCTCTGACTTGGACGAAGGCATCTAGCAGAGCCCTTTCCTTGTCGAACATCGGGATCTGCGTCCGGGAGTCGACCCAGACTTCCTCGATGCCGAACATGTCTCGTGCTCGGATTCGGATGAACTCGTAACGGATGCCATCTATGACCCAGGCCGCGTGTTCACGGCCCCTCGCCGGCGCCGAGGTCGCCGGACGCCGCATATCAGGGGTGACCACAACCTTCGGCGTCGATGCAGTAACTACGAAGGGGACCTGGTCAACGAGGCCCCAATGATGGAGCGCCGACCAGTGGCTGATCGCGGACGGTCGGACCAGGTGGGTCGCGATGGCAAAGGAGTGGGGCGCCACGCCTCCGGCAATAGGGCTCTGAACGACGTACAGGCCCTTGGGTAGACGCCGCAGATAGCCCGACTGCGTTAGCTCATGAAAGAGCTTGTAGGCATGGGAGCTCGAGATTCCCAGGATGCGGGCACCTTCAATCGCCTCGTCGCTCGTGAAGAGCTCCCCGTGTCGCTCTGTCAGATACTCGAGTAGCCTGATTCCTGCGATACCTGCGTAGCCTGGAAGTCTTTGCTGCATTTCTTTCTCTAGGCGTAAGATTTGTAGCGAACAATACCACAGATTGCCATAGATCGCTACATTTCTTACCGCAGCGGTAAGATTTGTAGCGATAACTCCAGTGACCTGTTTCTGCCGGTCATCACCACTTGTACCCGAGGATGACAGCGCCGGTGCCAAACTCCTCCCGAGTGGACGATCAGACCGGACGAAACGCCACGCGGCCTAATATACGAACACCTGTTCGATGAATACTCACTCCGCGTCAAGCGCGCCAACTGCTGATCTTGCACTCTGGATGATCGATCTACTGACTGCCGATGACCGGCTCGGCAGGTTAATCCGCGAGTACGCCGCAAGCCAGCGGACTTATGTTGCGGCTCAACCCGACTTGGTGGCTCGCCGGCTTGTTGAGGCATCGATTGCGGTAGCCGAGCAACTACAGCAGCTTGTTGCGCAACCGGCCGCGGCGGACCTATGCCGGTGTGTAACGGTGGCGGTGTTCTTTACGTGGCACATCGACAGCCACGTCCGCCATGAGTTTCTCGGTCCAGAGGATTACAGGCGGTTCATCGAAACTCAGGCCAACCCTGACGCGACGCTCCTTAGCCACCTTTCAACAGACCCGATCGTGTTCCCAGCAATCCATTCGTGGATGATCCCCCGAAACCAAATCCAAGGCATGGACGGTGCACGGACGCTGAGGGCTATCCAAGCCCCGGGGCCACCTCCTCTCGTCATCTTTGCGCTCCCGCTACGACTCTTGAGAAGTTCTGTAGTCAGGGTGAGGCCGCCGCTAGCTGTTGACGCGATTCCCAAGGCCAATCGTCTCTACAGTAGATTCGGTCTGCCCGAAAATCGTACCGAGCTCATCGACGCCGACGTTCCCTCGTCAGTAATCGGAGGAATCGAGTGGCGACCTTAGCGGACTTGGAACTCTCCTTGGTAAGAGCTTCATTGGCAGCGCTTGGTGATATCAGCCCAAGGGAGGGTAACCCGGTCCTCGACAGCTGGCGCCGCATGACCAATAACCTTGTGCCCGTAGAGGCAAGGACCCTTCCCTTCGCGCTCGCAAGAACGATTCCGGTGCTCGGGCCGAACGATGAGCGATTTCGAATCCTCCTTGGGGTTTTGACTACATTCGATATTTATGAAACGGTCCCCGCGCTGCTGGACTACGCGTCGCGCAGCAGGAGCTTCGAAGCAACTTTGGCGGCGGCGACCCTAGCCGTAAGTCCTGGAGTTCCCGATACGGTCGTCCGACAATTGCTTGATCTCGCGAACGCGCGAGCTCGCGATCCAATTGATGTTTCTGCAATTGCGGTCCGGCTTAGCTCCCTGGAGCACGCGCCGACACCTGGGCTCGCTAGGTTGCGCCGACAGATCTGGCCCGGTCTAGTTGACTCGCGCGATGATTCGCTCGCACCCATCGTCTTTGTGGACGAGGAGTCTGACCAGCCTGAAGTGCGGTGGCAGTTGCTCGGTGACCTCGTTGAATCGGGTGCTGTCGTGCGTCGCATTCCGATGACGTTTGCGAAGGATCCACTGCCGAGGTGGATTGGATCGACTTGCGCTGTCGTCTCGTGGACCGGCGAACGAGCGATCTCTCGTCTGCATCCTTTCGCACCGCTCCTCACTGTCAATCAGTTGGTCGACGCTGATAAGACTGGGGGGGCCAGGTGGCTGCGCCGAGTCGACGCCGCACTGGGCGGCGGACGCTTACGGATACCCACGGGCCCGACGGAACTGACATCAGACCCACTGAATCGAGACAGTTACAGGCTCGGCAGCTTCGATGTCCGCGAGATGGTCTTTCTCACGGGTACCAGGCTGTCGACCTTGCAGCGGCTCCGCGAGGAGCTGAAACCGCGTGACTTCAACGGGATCCCATACTGGTCGTATAACCAGTTGGTCGCGTTGCGTACGTGGGAAGTGTGGCGCCGTGAGACGGGTCGAACCCGACTGCCGACTGACGTTTTACGGGCTTTAGTCACTTGGCAAGGTGCGGACCAAGCCACCGAAGTAGCGGTCACGTCAAAGGGGCAGATTCTGGTCAAGAAAGGCGCGCAGTTCGTCGATTGGCAGAAGGGGGACGTCGTGCTGAAGGACTTCTTGGCCCTGGATAGAGTCTTTGATCCCCAACCGCTAGGCGGCGATCGCCAAGCGCCAGGACTCCCATCTCCTAGTCCGCACACCTACGTGCATCCCGCGCTCCAGGGCGGAACTCCATGTGTGCAGGGTTACCGGATTGCAGCCAAGGTTCTCGCTCGACTCGCGGAAGGCAAGCCCCGACAGATTGATGCAATCAGAGCCGTATACCCTGAACTTGAGGAGCCCTTGATTGTCGACGCTATCGCGCTTGGTGGCAGAGTGTTGCAGGCAGCTTGACGACGAGTGCGCCTACTGCTTGATCAATCTCTGCCACAAGCTTTGGTGGCGACTAGCGTTGAAGGGCTTTCAATCGAAAGGTGGAGCGAGTCTGGGCTAGCCGATGCAGAGTTGGTCACGGTTGCCGCGGAACGCGGATTTGACGGCGTAGTTTTCCTTGGACCGAGTGTTTTGGCGCGCGATAACGTCACCAAGGCAGCACGTGAGGCGGGCATATTACTCGTGGCAACATCCGCTGATGATCCCGTGTCCGCTCAACGAGACATCACTCGACATATGCACACCATTGCAAGGCACACGACCGGCGGCTCTGTTCTAGTCCTCTCGCACGAGGTACGCACGGTGGAGCCAACTCAGGTCTGACGCTCAAACCTGGAAGTCTATTGAGGGAGGTCGCTGCTTGTGCACGACCAAATAGAGATGATCGTCACCGGGTACGGATCGCACCACGAGGTGCCTGTCGGCGCCGACAAAAAGATCGACTGAGACCGTATCCATGGCCTCGAGTCCGGCGCGGAGCGCCGCGCCGTCAACAAGTACCTGGGCCTCGGGAGATTCGTTGGTCGCCGCCAGCTCAAGTCTGCCGTTGCCACGTTCGGACCCCTCAGTGCTCAAGACGAGCCGACCTGCCCCTACCAGGCGAAGCGACAGCGGGCTGCCCTCACTTGGCGCAAGCAAAAGAGCGGCTCGGAGCCGGGCGAGAAGATCCTCACGTAGGACCCGCGTTCGACTGACGCCGTCGACCGGTATCAGGACGGCATAGTCGGGATAGGAACCTTCCCAAATTGATGCCACCAGAAGTGAGTTGCCGGCTGCGAAGCTGGCAAGGTTACCGGTCGCCGCAACCTCGATCCGAACGGAAGCAGACTCACCAATTAGCAGCTGGTGGAGCTCGCGAAGCGCGGCGGCCGGCAAAGTGAGCTCCACCAATCCGTCGTTTGCCAGCGCGACCCGTAGTTGGTGCTCGGCTAGCCGTGACCCATCTGAGGCTGCCATGACCAGGCGATCATTCTCAAACCGAAGATGGACACCGGCCAGCGCGCTCTGATCCAGTGTGCGCGCCGCAGCCACTGCGGTCTGTTGAACGGCTCGCACTAAGGGAGCCGCTGGCACGGTCGCCGTAAAGTCGGCCTTGAGTTGTGGGAAGTGAGGGTACATATCCACAAAACCACAACGGATACCAATCTCTCCATCGTCGCCGGAGACCGTTAGCTCGTTGGAGTCAGGTTGGGTGTCTAGCCGAAGGTCGGCTGATGCAAGCGCGTCCACGATGTCTGTCATCAACCTGGCTGGGGCTACAAGCACTCCCGCTTCGTCGACACGCGCCTCAATTGACTTTCGCATCCACCATTCCCTGTTGTAGGTGGTAAATACCAAGGCCTTCGCCCTGGCCTCGACATGAACGTGATTCAGGATTGTGGTCTCCGGCCTCACCGCAGCGCCGGGAAGGGTGCCGTGCAGCGCCCGTCGCAGATCCTCACGCCGACACTTCGCACGCATCAGCCGACCAACGCGGTATCGACCGCGTCTGTCGTCAGGGAACTACCAGCTGTGGATACCTGTTGTCTTGCGGGAATCCATAAAGGCTAACGTTCAGAATGGCGATCGTTCGTCGAAGTCCTTTCCCAGGTCGCCCTTGTCCAGGTGGACGTAGCGCATGACCATCACGTACGTCGTGTGGCCCAGGATCCGGCGTAGACGCTCCATCTCTCCCCCACGCCGCAGATACTCGGTGGCGAAGGTGTGGCGGAAGCGGTGGGCGTGGAGCGGAAAGCCGACCTTGGCCCGGATCCGCTGCAGCATGTTGCACGCTGTTTGGACCATCAGCGGGTGCCCGTTCCTCTGCACGAGGAGGTTGGTCGCCTTTGTCTCCGGTCGGTACCGGTTGACATAGCGGATGATCTCCCGGCGCAGGCGCTGGGTGGCCGGCACGCGGCGGAACTTGGCCCCCTTCCCCCTCTTGATCTTCAGGAACATGCCCTCGCCATCATCCTCAAGGTCTTCAAGCTCGAGGTTGACGAGCTCGCCAACTCGGACGCCGGTGCCGAGCAGGATCCGGACCGCCAGCTGCGGCCAGCCGGCGGGGGCGACGCTGAAGATCGCGCTCACCTGGTCCTCGGTGTAGGTCGACATCTCCTTCAGCGCCACCTTTGGCGGGCGGACCCGGAGCAGGGTGCGGTCGACCGGGTACTCCTCACGCAGACACCAGTTCGCGAAGGTGCGGATGACCTGGAAGAAGCCGTGGATGGTGTTGTCGGAGAGCCCGCGCTCCTGCTGCTCGGCAAGGAAGCGCTTGAGCTCGAAGGCGGTAAGCGCCTCCAGGTTCACGACGCCGTCGGCACGGAAGTACCAGTCCAGCTTTTGCTCATACCACTTGATGGTTCGCGGGCTGCGGCCCATCACCTTCAGTTCCAGCAGCCACTCGCGGATCAACGGCTTCAGCGGATGCAGTCCACCGAGGGGTCTGACTCTGTCCCTTGCCACATCGCCATCGATCGCGACCGCGGCCGTCGCACCCGGTGGTGGCGCCACCTTGGGCGGGCGCCCGGGATGGCGCTGCTCAAGCCCCAGAGGAGGCATAACGGTTTGCGAAAACCAATACGGTTTTGCGGTTTTTTCCACAGCTTTGACCCTCCATCGCCCCTTTCTGAGCACCCGCCATACAGGTGCCCGAAAACGACGAAAACCGGCCTTTCGGCCGGTCTTCTGAATTCAGATTACGAGGAGGGGCCCCTCCCAGAAAGTGTGGCGGAGAGGGAGAGATTTGAACTCTCGATGGGCCAGTGACCCATAACGGTTTTCGAGACCGTCGCCTTCAACCGGACTCGGCCACCTCTCCGGAGCGCTTGTGAGCATATATATCCCGCGCTCGCCGGGGGGTTAGATGGCGGTCCCGACCGGATTCGAACCGGCGTTCTCGGCCTTGACAGGGCCGCGTGTTTGGCCAGGCTACACCACGGGACCGACAGCGGCTAAGTCTACCAATCGACTGGACTAAGCCCGGTTTGGTTGGGTCCGGCAACCCCATACCTATAATTCGTTCGGCGTGGCAGACAACGATCGGGCAGGCGGAGGATCGCCGGACGAGCTCCGGAAGCGGTTCCAGATCCTGGAACGCGTAGCGATCTTCTTCACGCTCCCTGACAACATCCTCCACGCGTTGGCGCGCCGGCTCGCCCCGGCTTCGGCCTCGAAGGGGTCCGTGATCGTCCACCAGGGCGACCCCGGCGACACCATGTTCGTGGTCGAATCGGGCCGATGCGAGGTTTTCGTCGAGGAATCGCCGGGCCATACGATCACCATCGCGCTGATGGGCCCCGACGACTTCTTCGGCGAGATGGCCTTGATCTCTGAAGAAACGCGCACCGCGAGCGTCCGCGCGCTCGAGGACTGCAAGCTGCTCACCCTCGACCGCAAGACCCTCTACGAGACGCTGCCGGCCGACTCGGACGCGATCATCGAGCTCACCAAGCTGGTCGAGCAGCGCAAGGACACGCTTCCGAACCTGATCGCCCGGGCACGCATGGTCGCCCCCGAGCAGGCCGCGACCACCGTCGCCGTGTACTCGCCGAAGGGTGGCTCGGGCCGCACCACGATCGCGGTCAACCTGGCGGCAGCCCTGGGCAAGCGGTTCCCGGGCGAGGTCCTCCTGGTCGACCTCGCGCTGCCGTACAACCACGCCGCGCTGATCTCATACCTGACCCCGACCGGCTGCCTCGCGGCCGCCAGCCAGGTCCCCCCAGCCAACTTCGAAGAGGCGGTGCTGGGCGCGATCCTCCACCACCCGGGCGGCATGATGCTGCTGCCGGGCGTGCTGCGTGCCGAGCAGGCAGACCTCATCACGGTGGACCTGGTCAACCGCGCCATGGGCATCCTGGTCAACGCGTTCCGCTACATCGTGTTCGACCTCGGCGTCGCGTTCACCGACATCGTGATCAGCGTCCTCGACCACTCGCAGCGCGTGCTGGTGCTGGTCACGCCCGAGCTGTCATCCCTCAAGGACGTGGGCGAGCTGTTGAACATCTTCACCAACGTGCTGAACATCGTTCCGGGCCGGGTCATCCTCTCCCTCAACAACAAGGTGCCGAAGTCGGTGGTGAGCAAGGAGGACGTCGTTCGTACGCTCAAGCAGGAGCTGGCGGTGGAGATCGACTTTGACGGGACGAAGCCGGACGAGGCGGCGGTCAAGGGCGAGATCCTGGTGCTGACGGACCCCAAGAGCGCGATCTCGCGAGGCGCTGAGCAGCTGGCCCAGCTGATCGCCGGCGCGTCCGCCGCCCCAGAGGCAAAGACCGCCAAGCGGGGGTTCAAGCTCGGACGGGGGTAGCGGCGGATCAAGCTTAAGCCCCTCACCCTAGCCCTCTCCCCGATGGGGAGAGGGGAATGCTGCTCAAGCCCTTCTCTTTGGCCCTCTCCCCGATGGGGAGGGAATGCATCTGCCGTGGTAACATCCCAAACGTGATCGAACAAGAAGCTGCCGTCTCACTCACCCCCGAAGCTCAGTCTCACCTCAAGGAACTGCTCGCCAAGGAAGGCAACCCACAGCTGGCGCTTCGCATCTTCGTCAGCGGTGGAGGTTGCTCGGGCATGCAGTACGGCATGGCATTCGACGACAACCGCCGCCCGGACGACGTCGTGATCGAGCAGGACGGTGTCCAGATGATCGTCGACGACTTCAGCGCCCCCTACATCCGGGGCTCGCAGATCGACTACGTCGATAGCCTGATGGGCGCCGGCTTCACGGTCCACAACCCGAACGCCGTGCACTCGTGCTCGTGCGGCACCTCGTTCGACACCGGCGACGACGCCGGAGGCGCCAAAGCCTGCGGGTGCGGTCACTAACCTTCTAAAGAAATCCCAACCTAGGCGCCGGTACCCCCGGCGCCTTATCTTTTTCTAAGGCAATGCTCAGCTCCAGGCGCCTGCGCGAGATCGTGCTGCTGACCCTGGGCGTGATCACGCCCGTCGGCATCCTCGCGGTCAACGCATCCGCCTTCGTCATGGTCCATCTCACGCAGTTCCGCATCGGGATCGCAGGGTGCGCGCTTGTGAGCGGCCTGGTGCTGAACGGGCTGACCGCGTGGTGGCTGCTGCGGCTTGCGAACCGCACCGCTCCACCGCTCTACCGCGAGTACCGCTGGTACGCGATCGGCGTCGCGACCCTGATCGTGCTGCTCACCGCGGCGGGCGGCGGCTACCTGACGTACCTCGGACTGCGCGACCCAAAGCGCCTGCCCGACGTGCTTTCGGTTTTCGTCGCCAGCTTCATGATCCTGCTCCCGTTCGCGGTCACGATCGCCGCGCGACGGATGGCGGGCCTGGGCGGGATCATCCCGGTCGATGAACCGGCCGGAAAAGAAAGAAGCCCCTCGCCAAAGCGAGGGGCTTCTTCTCTGGGCAGAAGAACCTAAGCGGTACTTCTTTCTCGCCCCTCTCCCTAGCCCTCTCCCCTGAACGGGGGGAGGGGATTGGGGGACTTTCTTCCTTTACCTACTTACATCATGTCCGGGGACATGCCGCCCATGCCGCCGCCACCACGCTTGTCCTCGGGAACCTCGGTGACCATCGCCTCGGTGGTGAGCACCATCGCTGCGATCGACGCGGCGTTCTGCAGCGCAGAGCGCGTCACCTTGGCCGGGTCGACGATGCCCGACTCGAACATGTTGACGAACTTGTCGTTGAGAGCGTCGTAGCCCTCGCCCGGCTTGCTCTTGCGGATGTGCTCGACGATGACCGAGCCTTCCTTGCCGGCGTTCAGGCAGATCTGCTTGATCGGCTCCTCGAGCGCCTTGCGAACGATCGCGACACCGGTTGCCTGGTCGTCCTTGAGGCCGAGCCCGCCGTCGAGCTTCTTCTGCGCGTTCAGCAGCACGGTGCCACCGCCCGCGACGATGCCCTCTTCAACCGCCGCCTTGGTCGCGCTCAGCGCGTCCTCGATGCGGTGCTTCTTCTCTTTCTGCTCCACCTCGGTGGGGGCTCCAACCTTGATCACGGCGACCCCGCCGGCGAGCTTCGCGAGTCGCTCCTGCAGCTTCTCCTTGTCGAAGTCAGAGGTGGTCTCCTCGACCTGCGCCTTGATGGCCTTGATCCGGGACTGGATGGCCTCGGGCTTGCCCGCGCCTTCCACGATCGTCGTGTCGTCCTTGGTCACGGTCACGCGGCGTGCGTGGCCGAGCTGCTCGATCTTGGTCTGGTCGAGCTTGAGCCCGAGGTCTTCCGAGATGACCTGGCCGCCGGTAAGGATGGCCATGTCCTCGAGCATCGCCTTGCGGCGGTCACCGAAGCCTGGCGCCTTGACGGCGACGGCGGTGAAGGTGCCGCGAAGCTTGTTGACGACGAGTGTGGCGAGCGCCTCGCCCTCGACGTCCTCGGCGACGATCAGAAGCGGCTTGCCGTGCTGGACCACGCGCTCCAAAACGGGGAGCAGGTCCTGGATGGCGGAGATCTTGCGGTCGGTGATCAGGACGTACGGGTCCTCGAGCACCGCTTCCATCCGGTCGGGGTTGGTGACCATGTAGGCGGCCACGTAGCCGCGGTCGAACTGCATGCCCTCGACCACTTCGAGCTCGGTGGCCATGGCCTGGTTGTCCTCGACGGTGATGACGCCGTCCTTGCCAACCTTGTCCATCGCGTCGGCGATGAGGTTGCCGATGACCGGGTCCTGGCTGGAGATGGCCGCGACGTGCGCGACGTCCTCGTGGCCCTTGACCGGCACTGACAGCCTCTTGATCTCATCGACGATGGCCTCGACGGCCTTCTCGATTCCGATCTTGAGCTGCATCGGGTTGGCGCCCGCGGTGACGTTGCGGAAGCCTTCGCTGATCATGGTCTGCGCCAGGATCGTCGCCGTGGTGGTGCCGTCACCGGCCACGTCGTTGGTCTTGGTCGCCACCTCGCGCAGCAGCTGCGCGCCGGTGTTCTCCATCGCGTCCTTGAGCTCGATCTCGCGCACGATCGTCACACCGTCGTTGGTGACGGTGGGGGCGCCGAACTTCTTCTCGAGGACGACGTTGCGGCCCTTGGGGCCGAGCGTGATACGAACTGACGAGGCGACGATGTCAATGCCCTTCTTCAGGGCCTGCCTCGCCTCTACGTCGAATGTGACTACCTTTGCCATATAAATCCCTCTTCTTGTTTGTTACCGATTACTGCTTGTTTTACTTTTTGCCGTTCGATGAGACGACGGCGAGAACGTCCTTCTCCGAGACGATCAGGTACTCGATCTCGTCGTGCTTGAATTCGTTGCCGGCGTACTTGGCGTAAAGCACCTTGTCGCCGACCTTGAGCTCCATCGGCACCTTGGTGCCGTTGTCCAGGATTCTTCCCGTGCCCACTGCCTCGACGATGCCCTCCTGGGGCTTCTCCTTGGCGGTGTCGGGAAGAACGATCCCGCTCTTGGTTTTCTCTTCTTTTTCGACCGGCTTGACCACGACGCGGTCGCCTAACGGTCTCAGATTCATGTGCGCCCTCCTCAGCAGATTGTGATTAGCACTCCCCACGCCCGAGCGCTTAGCACTCAGGGGGGTCGACTGCTAAGTCTACTACCCGCCTGGAGGGAGGTGTTAAACCTCCGGTTGGTCCCCGGCGGGCTGCTGCTCGGCCTGGAGGATGAGGTCGCGGGCGGTCTGCGCCTGCTCGTCGGGGACCAGCACCCGGGCGGCGGTCAGGTTGACCCCGACCCCGTAGGCGTGGTCGCCGAAGACCTCGACCCGGAGGCCGTCGGCCTGGAGGGCGGCCGCCACCAGGTCGGCCTGGATGCGCTCGCCCCGGAAAACCACTGACCAGCCTCTTACTGCCACGCTGGTACCAGCTTAAGGCCCGGGACTCTTACCACCCTAGGGATGGGTCGACGGTTGACCCCTGGAGGGCTGAGTGATGTCCCGCCGCGGCGATCATGGCTGCGTTGTCCGTGCACAGCTCCAGCGGTGGCATGGTCAGCCGGGCCCGGTTCCCCACTACCTCGGCCGCTCGCTTGCGCAGCAGCGTGTTCGCGGCGACCCCTCCGGACACGACCACTTCCGGGTAGGGATGGTCTCTGAGGGCTTGGTCCAGCTTTTCGAGCAACGACTCGACGACCGAGCGCTCGAAGGCGGCCGCCAGGTCGGCTCTGTCTCGCTCGCTGACCGTTTCCCCGAGGTCGCGGAGGCGGTACAGGAGCGCGGTCTTCAACCCGCTGAAGCTGTACTCGAGGCCTGGAAGGGAGGGTTGAGGCAGCGGCTGCCGGCGCGCGTCGCCGGTCCGGGCCAGCCGGTCCAGAGCCGGTCCGCCGGGGTAGCCGAGGCCCAGCATGCGAGCCGCCTTGTCGAACGCCTCCCCGGCCGCGTCATCCCGCGTCCGGCCGATCACCTCGAACCGGCCGTGCTCCGGCATGCGGACCAGGTCGGAATGGGCGCCGCTGACGACCAGGCCGAGCAGCGGAGGTTCCAGCTCGGGACGCGCGAGCATCGCGGCGTAGATGTGTCCCCAGAGGTGGTTGACGCCGGTGAGCGGCGTGGACCACGCGGCCGCCAGCCCCTCCCCCACGCCGACCCCGACGAGGAGGCAGCCGGCCAGGCCGGGGCCTCGCGTGACGGCGATCAGGTCGATGTCGGCGGGTTGGGCGCGGGCGCCTTCCAGCGCGAGGTCGAGAAGCTGGGGCAGGCGCTCGAGGTGGTCGCGGGCCGCCAGCTCCGGCACCACTCCGCCGAATCCCTTGTGCAGGTCGACCTGGGAGTGGATGACGTTGCTCAGAATGCGACGGCCATCTTCCACCACCGCGACTGAGGTCTCGTCGCAGCTCGTTTCTATGCCAAGTGTGAGCCCATGGGATTGCATGTTTAGGCCCCTCACCCTAGCCCTCTCCCCGAAGGGGAGAGGGGATTACTGGTCGCCCTTGGTTATGAGGTCTCTTCGTAGGCCTCGGACGTCTGCTTCGATGCGCTCCAGATTCGTTTCGTAGGCGCGGCGGAAGCGGGGGCTGTGGATGGAGTCCGACCACATGACGATCGCGTCCTCGCCGTTGTCGGTGTAGTAACCCTTGCGGCGCCCGATGACCTTGAAGCTGAAGCCTTCGTACATGCGCTGCGCGTTCTCGTTGGTCGTGCGCACCTCGAGAGTCACCCACTTCGCTCCCATGTCGTAAGCCGCCTGCACGAGGCCCGCGAAGAGGACGCGGCCGTAACCGTGATGCTGGAGGTCCTGGCGAACGCCGATCGTCGTCACGTGGGCCTCGTCGTACATGCGCCACATGCCGCCATAACCGATGATCGTGGGGTCGAGCTCGGACGACTTGTAGCCCGAGGGTGTTTCGACCAGCCCTTCCTGACGGAGCACCATGTAGTGGGCGCTGGCGCGGGAGGCGAGCTCGCGATAGTAGGCATTGCGCGGCCACGGCGTCGCGAAGATGTCGCGTTCGATCTCCTGGACCGTCGCCACGTCGGCCTCGCGCATCAGCTCCAGAGCCAGCTGCTGGCGGAGTTGAACCATCACGCCGTGGGGGCAGAGAACGACTGCATGTACTCGAGTCTGAGACTACCATAGGCAACTTCGCGTGCTGAACCGAGCTGAATCGCGGCGGCGGCCGCGAAGGATCGCAGCTCGGCGTCCGGCTTGAAAGAAACGCCTGCCGCCTTCAGGGCGGCCTCCGTGGCGGGCTGCAGCCAGCCGACGGCGGGGAGGTTCTTCGGTAGGCCGTCAGGCTCGGCCAACCCCGGCTCGGAGCCTGGCGCTGAAAAATACACTCGCCCTCGCCCGGCCTCGGCAACTGACAGCACCGGCTCGTCGCTTCGCGACGCCTGGATCCCAAGCGTCGAGAGGGGAACGAGCGGAATCCTGAGGCCCATCGCCAGGCCAAGGCCAAAAGACACGCCGACTCGGAGGCCTGTGAAGGATCCGGGCCCGGTCGCCACCGCAACCTTCGTCAGCTCATGACGCGAGGCCATCGCCCGCATGCGATCGATCAGATCAGGGCTTCGCGCCGGCATGAGCGACTCCTCGCTTACAGCCCCTGCGCCATCAAGGACCGCGAGTGCGTTCATCGCCGACGACGTGTCGATCACCAGGATCACCGGGAGAGGTCGCGCTTCACGCGGATCATTCGGCGATCGCCCTCCAGGTGCTCGAGCTCCACGAGCGCGGCCTGCCGGGCCTCCATCCGGTCACCCCACTCGACCACCACCGCTCCCTGATCCAGCAGCTCGTCGAGGCCAAGGCCGGCCAGCTCGGAGGGTTTTTCGATCCGGTAGAGGTCGACATGGGCCAGCTGGATGCGTCCGGCGTACACCCGCACCAGCTGAAAAGTGGGGCTGGCGACCGGCGCGGACGATCCCGTGCCGCGCGCCACCCCACGGACAAAGGTGGTCTTCCCCGCCCCCAGCTCGCCGGTCAGCAGGACCATGTCACCCACGCGCAAGCGCTTCCCTAAGCGCTCCCCGAACGCTTCCGTCTCGGCGGGCGATCGGGTGATTTCGTCAGGCAAAGTGGTCGTAGCCCCGGGCGGCCAGCCGCATCTCCTTTCCATTGGCGTCGACTACTCGCACCGACTTCTCTGCGGTCATGACACCGAAAGGACTGAGGCCCGCGTCACGCATTTTGTCCTCGGGCCCGACGCACACCAACTCGGCCTCCTCGCCGGAGGTGAGGGCGTCCTCCACCGTGGCGCCGGGCGCGACCGGAACCTCCGCGGCCCGGATGATGCAGCCCGCTCCCGAGGCGGCGGCGAACTTTTCCATCTCGCGCACGAGCCCATCTGAGACGTCCCCACAGCAGAGCCCGGCCTGGTTCAGAAGGCTGCCTTCGTGAAATTTCGGATCGAGGAGGAGCGCGCGCCTTTCACGTAGAGCAACCGCCGCGGCGCCGAGCGGCCCCGTCACGGCGACGACCCAACCCGGCCGAGCACGTGCCCGGGCCAATGGCACCAGTGAAGTCGTGCCGAGCACGGTCAGGGTCAGCACACCTGGTCCGTCGATCGCGGTCGTGTCGCCACCGGCGATGGCCAGGTCGACGCGATCCGCGAGCCTCCTGATCCCCTCATACAGCCCTGTCACGGTTTCCACGGACCAGGATCGCGGCGCGGCAAGCGCCACCAGCGCGTATTTGGGAGCAGCGCCTTTGGCCGCAAGGTCCCCGAGGGCGAGAGCGAGGGCACGATGGCCTGCGTCCGCCGCGGACATCCACGAAAGGTCGAAATGGATTCCCTCCACGGACGTGTCGCAGCTGGCCACCACATAGTCCTCCGGATGGTCCGGGTCGAGGCTCGGCCAGACGGCCGCATCATCTTCACCCGCAACGACGGCATACCCCGATGTCGTCAGGTACGGCAAGATCCTGCGCAGCAGCTCACTTTCGCCAAGGCCTTCCAGCTTCATCAGTCGTCCAGCATCGTACGGAGGCGACGGGTCGCCGATTCGGCGTCGGGCGCATCCGCCACCGCCCGGATGACGCACGCACGCCGCAATCCGACCGCGGTGAGCCGCCCGAGATTCGACTCGTCGATGCCCCCGATGGCGAAAACAGGCACTGCGCCTGCAGCCGCGGCGATCGCGGCGACTCCTTCCGGACCGATCACCGTCTTCCCGGCTTTGATCGGCGTGGCGAAGGCCGGCCCGCTGCCCAGGTAGCCGGCCCCCTCAGCGATCGCTGCGCGCGCGTCGCCGGGTGTGGATGCCGACGCGCCGATGAGCAAGCGGTCGCCGGCGACACGCCGGGCGGAAGCGAGGCTCAGGTCGTCGGGGCCCAGGTGCACACCGTCGGCTCCGCTGAGCAGGGCGATGTCGACGTGGTCGTTGACGATGAACAGGGCGCCTGAGCGACTGGTAATTTCGCGGACTCTGAGCGCCAGCATGAGCAGCTCGCCCCTGGCGAGGCTCTTGTGGCGAAGCTGGACGATGTCCGCTCCTCCGCGTACGGCTGCTTCGGCGAGGGCGACGACTCGATCGACAGCAGAGTCAGGGGTGATGACGTAGAGGCGAGCGGCGAGCAGTTTGCTTTGGGCGGTGTTGCGCACTTAAGCCCCTCACCCTAGCCCTCTCCCCGATGGGGAGAGGGGAACACTCACCCTGGCCCTCTCCCCGATGGGGAGAGGGGAACACTCACCCTGGCCCTCTCCCCGATGGGGAGAGGGGAACACTCACCCTGGCCCTCTCCCCGATGGGGAGAGGGAACACTCACCCTGGCCCTCTCCCCGATGGGGAGAGGGGAACACTCACCCTGGCCCTCTCCCCGATGGGGAGAGGGGACTGCTTAGCTCAGGAGCTGGCGCAGCTTCTCGCGGAAGGCGGGCGGCGTGTCGCAATCGCACGAATGCTTCACCAGCCTCTTCATGTGGGCCTCGAACTCGTAGTGGTCCTGACAGTCGGGACAGCTTTCGAGGTGGAGCTGCAGCTCGAGGACCTCGGTCGAGTTCAGCTCGCGGTCGACGAAGCGATCGAGCTTCTCCGAACAGTCCTTACAGTTCATTGCTGCACCTGCGGTCTTCCGTTGCCGCGGACGATACCTGATTCCACCGCATAGTCATAGAGGGATTTTTGTAGCTGCTGGCGGGCGCGGTGAAGGCGGGACATTACAGTCCCGATCGGCACCCCCAGGGCCGTCGCCGCGTCCTTGTACGAAAACCCTTCCACGTCGACCAGCAGGACGACCTCCCGGTGCAGCGGCGGAAGCGTCTCGACCGCTTTGACGACCTCCGAGGCGGCCAGCTTGTCGAGCACGTCGGCCTCGGGCCTCGCACCCTCGTCGCGCAGCTTTTCGTAGAGCACGAACTCGCCCACATCGTCCAGGCTCACGTCCTCTTTCCGGGAACCCTTGAAGCGGTCCCAGAACAGGTTGCGCATGATCGCGAAGAGCCAGGCTTTCATGTTCGTGCCCTGCTGGTAGCTGTGCTGGTAGCGAAGGGCGCGCAGATACGCCTCCTGGACGAGGTCCTGTGCCTGGTCCGGGTCGCGTGTGAGCCGGAGGGCGCCTCGGTACAGAGTGTCGAGATGTGTCAATGCCTCTTCCGCGAAGGCAGTTCTTGCGGGACTTTCCGCCATCAGTAGTGCCAGTTTAGGGTCACCTGCCTTGCCCCATCTGGAATCCCAGGGCGGTGACGGCTATTCCGAATACCGGCGCTCGACCCGGGGACCGAGGCTGGTCAGGACCTCGTAGGAGATCGTCCCGGACCACTCCGCCACCTCGGCGGCGGTGATGCGCTCGTCGCCGTCCACTCCGATGAGCGTCGCCACATCGCCCACCTGCACGCCCGGGACGCCGCTGACGTCCAGGGTGATGGCGTCCATGCTGACGACGCCGATGAGGGGCGCTCGCCGGCCCCGCACGAGCACGTGCCCGCGGTTGGAGCGGGCCCTGTGCACGCCGTCCGCGTACCCGATCGCGACCGTCGCCACGCGCGACTTTCCAGTGGCTTTCCAGGTCGCGCCGTAGCCGACCGTGGCGCCGGCCTCGACCGTCTTCACGTGGGTGACCACGGAGCGAAAGGCCAGGGCGGGCTCGGTGCCAGGCCACTCGCAGCCGTACGTGGCGATGCCGCACCGCACCGCGTCGAGGGCGAACTCCGGGTGGTTGTACGCGCCCATCGAGTTGCAGGCGTGGCGCAGTCCGGGGTCGACGTCGAAAGTCTCGAGGGTTTCGGTGAAGAGATCGAACTGGCGGCGAGTCATCGCGTCGTCGGAGTCTGAGCACGCGAAATGTGTCCAGGTGCCGGCCAGGGTCAGCCCCGGTGTCTGGTCGATGAACCGGGCCAGCGCGAGCGCCCCCTCGGGCGGGCCTCCGAAGCGCCCCATCCCGGTGTCGATCTTCAGGTGCACAGGCACCAGCTCATCGGCGTCGCCGAGCGCCGCCGCCAGCTCGCGGGTCGAAACCGCGATGCACCAGCCGCCGGCGGCCGCCGCAGGTGCCTGTTCGACCGTGAGCCCTCCCATGACGAGGACCTCCTCGGGTGGCACGAGCGCACCGAGCTCGCGGGCCTCCTCGATGGTGGCGACCGCAAGGCCGGTCGCGCCGCCGCTCAGCGCCGCTTTCGCCGCGGGAATCGCGCCGTGGCCGTAGCCACCGGCCTTGACGACCGCAATCAGGCGCGCGTTTCCGGACAGGTGCGCAAGGATCCGCGCGCAGTTGGCGCTGACGGCGCCGAGGCTGACTTCAGCCCACCGCAGGGAAAGGGAAGTCGTCAGAGGCCGCCCTGGCGGAGCACGTTCATGACGACCGGGATCTCCAGGAGCAGGTCGCCGGCCAGGAGTCCGGAGTCGCCCAGGCGCTGCGAGATTCGTCTCCCGGCCGCCGCGTGGATGTACACGCCTGTGACGGCGGCCGAGAAAGGATCCGAGCCCTGGGCGATCAGCCCGCCGATGATGCCGGCGAGCACGTCACCCGTGCCGCCGCTCGCGAGCGCTGGGACCTCGTGGGGGTCCTCGCTGATCCTGCCGTCCGGGTGGCCAACCACGGTGTGCGCGCCCTTGAGCACAACCACGGCGCCCCACTCCGTGGCCGCTCTCCGGGCCGCGCCGTGACGGTCGGCCTCGATCGCCTCGATGGTCTTGCCGGTGAGGCGCGCCAGCTCGCCCGGGTGCGGCGTGAAGACGCGGTGCTTGCCCAGCCGTCCCCTGGAACGAGGCGAGTCCGCCAGCGCGTTGAGCCCGTCCGCGTCGATCACGAGCGGGCAGCTCGCGTGGCAGGCGAGGTCGATCACCAGCCGCCACGTCGAGCTGTCCCTACCCAGCCCGGGACCGATCACGCCGACCTCGGCCGCCGCCAGCTGCCGCATGATCGAGTCATAGGCCGCGTGGCCCACAGCTCCGGGTGCCACCTCCTGCACAGGGGTGGCCATGACCTCCGTGCACTTGGCGGCGAGGATGGGATAGATCGTGTCGGCGACCAGCAGCTTCACGAGACCCGCTCCAGTGCGCGCCGCGGCGGTCGCCGCGAGGTAGGCGGCGCCGGTGTAGCCCAGGCTGCCGGCCAGCACGATCGCCGTGCCGAAAGTGCCCTTGTGCGCGTCGTGCGGACGCCGGGGCAGCACGACCGCGTCCGGGGCGGGCAGCAGGTCGCCGGCGACGTCCGGCATCTCGAGGTGGGCGGTTGCGACAGCGAGCCGGCTGTCGTGGGTGATGCTCACCTCGACGCGGGCGCCGCGGTGATCTCCGAGCAGCCGCACTCGGGGAGCTCCGGTGGGGCCGGCCAGCACCTCGATGCGACGGCGCGGAAAGCAGATGCCGGTGCCGTCGAAGCACTTGATCACCGCCTCCTTGGCGGCCCACCTGCCGGCGAGCCGGTCGGGGTTGCCGGCGCAGTAGGCCTGCTCGGCGGGGGTGTAGACCTTGTTGAGGAAGGCCGGGCTCGAGCGGCCGACGGCGCGCGCGATTCGGTCGACCGACACCGCATCAACGCCGATTCGTTGCATCAAGCCCCATTGTGCTGTTCCGACGGGGATGCGGGCTTAGGCCCCTCACCCTGGCCCTCTCCCCGATGGGGAGAGGGAGAGACTCATTCCGGCCCTCTCCCCGATGGGGAGAGGGAGACTCTCCTATTCGACTGTGACGCTTTTTGCCAGGTTCCTTGGTTGGTCTACGTCTTGGCCCAGCTCTACTGCCACGTGGTAGGCGAAGAGTTGCAGCGCTACCGTGTTCAGGATCGCCGCCATCGACTCTTCGGCCGCGGGCATCTCGAATACGTCCTTTGCGACGCCATCGAGTGAGTGATCGCCGGCGGTCACGAGAGCCAGCACGGGCGCGTCGCGGGCGGCGATCTCGTAGACGTTGCTGACCATCTTGTCTTTGGTCGAGCTCGCCGTGCAGATGGCGATCACCGGGAACTCCTTGTCGAGCAATGCGATCGGTCCGTGCTTCAGCTCGCCGCCGGTCGTGCCCTCGGCGTGGACGTACGAGATCTCCTTCAGCTTCAACGCGCCCTCGAGGGCGACCGGGTAGCTCAGGCCGCGGCCGAAGTACATGAAGTTGCGGTAGCGGCTGTAGCGCTTCGCGAGCTTCGCGATCTCCGGCTCTCGATCAACCAGCTCGCGGATCTGGTCGGGCAGCGCTCTGAGGGCGGCCACCAGCTCGTGCCGGCGCTCGAGCGAGATGCGGCCGTTGACGGTCGCGAGGCGCAGCGCGAGCAGGGACAGGCTCACCATGTGGGCGGCGAGCGTCTTCGTCGACGCCACGCCGATCTCCGGCCCCGAGTGCAGGTAGATGGCGCCGTCGGCGTCCCGGGCGGCCGAGCTCGCGAACACGTTGGTGACCGCCACGGTCAGCGCGCCGCGCTCTTTCGCCCGGTGCAGCCCGACGAGCGTGTCGGCGGTCTCTCCCGACTGGGTGAGCACCACGGCCAGCGTCTTCGGCCCGAAGGTTGGGCGGCGGTAGCGAAACTCCGAAGCGTCCTCGGCGCGAGCCGGGATGCCGGCCCAGTCCTCGACCAGGAACTCACCCACCATCGCCGCATGGCGCGACGTCCCCATGCCGAGGAGCAGGACCTCGTTGTAACTGCGCAGCTTTTCGTCGTCGACGTCGAACTCGCGGAACGAGACGATCCCGTCGTCCGTGAGCCGGCCGCGCACCGCGTTGGCGACCGCCTCCGGCGTCTCGTGGATCTCCTTGAGCATGAAGTGCGCAAAGCCGCTCTTCTGCGCCTGGCTCACGTCCCAGTCGACGTGGATCAGCTTGGGCTGGACGGTGATCCCGTCAAGGGTCGAGACCGTGGCGCCGAGCGGAGTGACGGCCGCGACCTCGCCCTCGCCCAGGACCAGGACCCGTTTGGTGTAAGGGATGATCGCGGTGATGTCCGAGGCGATGTAGTACTCGTGGTCGCCCAGGCCGACGACCAGGGGCGCATTGAGCCGGGCACCGATGAGCAGCTCGGGGTCGTCGGTGGAGAACATCGCCAGGGCGTAGGCGCCATGGATCCGCTTCAGGGCGGCGCGAACCGCGGCCAGGAAGTCGCCTTTGTAGTTGGCCTCGATCAGGTGAGGCACGACCTCCGTATCCGTGTCTGACGTGAAGTTGTGGCCTTTCGCCTGCAGCTCGGCCTTGAGCTCGGCGAAGTTTTCGATGATCCCGTTGTGGACGACGAAGATCTTGCCGTGGCAGTCGGTGTGCGGGTGGGCGTTGATATAGGTCGGCTTACCGTGGGTCGCCCAGCGGGTGTGGCCGATCCCCAGGTGCCCGGTCGGCATGTTGGCCTGGAGCTTGGAGATCAGGGTGTCGACCTTCTTTTCTGACTTGGTGAGGGTCGTGTGGGCCTCTTCGCCGGGCCTGGCCAGCTCCAGCACGGCCACGCCGGCGGAGTCGTAGCCACGGTATTCGAGCCGCTTGAGGCTCTCCATCAAGATCGGGGTGGCTTCGCGATCGCCCAGGTAGCCGATGATTCCGCACATTTCTTTACTAGAACTCCTGGAAGGCTCGAAGGATTCGACCGGTGCTGGGATGAACGGCTGGAACGGGCGTCAGGTTACACGCCAGGCCTAGGGCGAGGGGGAGATGTTCGGGTTGGCCGAGATCAGGTACGTCAACGTGGCGGTCGTCACCGAACCCGACATCCCGCTCGGGTAGGGGATCTGGACCCTGAACGTGGCGTTCGTGGTCGAGCTGCTCAGGTCGGCCGGGGGCAGCGCGATGCTCTGGACGAGCGCCAGCTTGTCGGCGGGCCCGGTCAAGACGATGGTCAGCGGGGCGATCACGATCCCCGTCACACGGTAGCCGGCCGGAGGTGGGTGCACCGGCGGGGAGTCGACGAGGGCCACCGACCTGCTCGTGGTGCCAGTGCGGGCTTCGATATGCAGGCTGACGGACGACGTATCGAGTTTGGAGTAAGGCACGGTCTGCAGGAGCCTGCTGGAGTCCAGGGTGGTGTTGCCCTGCTGGAGGGTGACCGGCCAGGTGAGGACGTCATAGCTGCTGTTGGCGATGGGATTGGGGAACACGGCCACAGCCTTCAGGTTCACCTCCCAGCTCGCGGGGCCGCTGAAGTGCACCACGCAAGGGGTCGTCGGGCACAAGGGATCCGCCTTTGTCACCTCCCAGCCGGGGGCGGCATGGGCCGCCACCTGAACCGTGAGCGTGGAGACGCTCAGACGGTCGATGTTGACCGCGAATGGCGGCGGGTTCTGGACCGGCGTGACTCCGGGCACCAGCGACTTGGCCACCACGTTGAGCCTGACGTCCGGTCCCGGGTTCGCCTTGGTTGCATCCACCACGGCCACGACGCTCTCGGGCTTCATCGTCGTGATCAGGTCCGCCAGCCCGTTCACGGTCACTGTGGTCGTGGTCGGCGGGTTGATCAAGACGAGATCCGCGCCCACCTGATAGGAGATGAGCACCGTAAAAGACTTGGTCGTGGGCGGGTTCTGTGAGAAGGCGACCGCCCCCAGCATCAGCACCGCCAGGCCGACCGCGAGAAGCTTGAGGCGCCAGTCATCGGTGATGAGGTTCACCGGCGGAACCTCAAGAAACCGCTGCCGTTGGACGGCGACGGAACTTTCAGGCTGACGCGACGCCGGAGTCCGTCTGCGTCAAGGTTGCGCGTGATCTTTCCCTCTTCTATCACCGAGATGTTTCCTGTCTCCTCCGAGACTACGAGGACCAGGGCGTCGGATGCCAGCGAGAGGCCCAGCGCGGCACGGTGGCGGGTGCCGAGCCTTTCGCGGACGACGCCCTCCTCGGGAAGCGGCAGGAGGCACCCCGCGGCGACGATCTTGTTGCCGCGGACGATGACCGCGCCGTCATGCAGCGGCGAGTTGGGATAGAAGATGGACTGCAGGACCTCGGCGGAGATCTCTCCGTTGATCCGCACGCCGGTCGCGGCGTAATCCTCCAGCCCGACCTCCCGCTCGAACGCGATCAGGGCGCCCGTCTTGTTGGTGCTCAGGCGCTCGGTGGCGCGGATCGCCTCTGAGATCGCCTGGCTGTACAGCCGCGCGTTGTAACCGGAAAGCGGGCGGCCGATGTGTCCGATCCGTCCCAGCTGGTCCAGCACCCGGCGCAGCTCCGGCTGGAACATGACGATGACAGCGATGACGATGTAGAAGGTGGCGTTCCTGAAAAGCCACGCCAGAAGGATGAGGTTGAACTGGGTCGCGATGACGCCGATGACCACCAGCAGGATCAGCCCGACGACGATCTGAGTGCCCTGCGTGCCACGAAGAAGCCGCAGCAGGAGATAGAGCACCACCGCGACCACCGCGACGTCGAGCACCTCGACGATGCTCAGGTGCCGGACGACCAGGCTCAGCTGCGTGAAGAACTGGTTCATCCTTCGGTTCCGAAGAGCTCCGCCATCACTGCCATCTGCGCGTACAGCCTGTTCTCCGCCTGGTCGAACACGACCGAGCGAGGGCCGTCGATGACCTCGTCCGTCACCTCCTGGCCCCGATGAGCCGGAAGGCAGTGCATGAACACCGCGCCGGGCGCGGCCTCCATCACGGCCTCATTCACCTGGTACTCGGCAAAGGCCTTGCGCCGCTCGTCCCTCTCGTTTTCGTGTCCCATGGATGCCCACACGTCGGTATAGATCGCTGTCGCGCCGTCGATCGCCGCGAGGTCGCTCGTGAGCGTGACGCGCAGCGGTCCGGAGCTGATGCTACGCGCGCGATCTAGCACGTCTGCCTTTGGCTCGTACCCATGGGGGGACACGACCGTGAGCGCGAAACCGGCCAGCGCGGAAGCCTCGATCAGCGAGGCCGCGACGTTGTTGCCGTCGCCGATGAAAACGACGTGCTGGCCGGCCAGGGCGCCGCGCGCCTCTTCGAGGGTGACCAGGTCGGCAAGCGCCTGGCACGGGTGCGAGCGATCTGTGAGGCCGTTGATCACAGGTCTGGCGGAGGCGGAGGCGAGCTCGAGCATATCGGCGTGGCTGCGGAGGCGGGCCACGACGCCGTCCACGTAGCGGTCGAGCACGCGGGCGGCATCCGAAACCGTCTCCCTGACGCCGAGCTGGACGTCCTGCTCGGACAGGGTGGTAGTGGTTCCGCCAAGCCTGGCGATGCCCACCTCGAAGGAGACCCTGGTGCGGTGGGAAGGCTTCTGAAAGAGCATCGCGATATGCCTGCCCTCGAGCGGTCGGTGGGACCAGCGGCCGGCTTTGATCGCGTGGGCGAGCTCGACCAGGTGGCGCAGCTCCTCGGCATCGAGGTCGGCGAGGTCGATGAAGTCGCGGCCCTTCAGGGAGTTGCGCACCACGAACTCAGAGGCTACGCCGTGAGTTCGCGGGGACCCCTTCTTCACGGAAGCGATCATGATCGCTGGGCGGCGCCTAGAGGCGGGGTTCGATCAGCTCACCGGCCACGACCGGCGAAACGGCCAGGTCGCGCGCCGAATCGAACTCGGGGAGGCGGGCCCGCAGCTTCGAGTCGTCGCGCAGCCGGATCATGAGGTCCCGGCAGGCGGACGGCTCAAGACCGAATTGCGCGGGCTTGAACTTGAGCGGCGGCTCGTTCTTGAAGCTGATCGTGAGCCGGTCGGTGAGGCGCACGCGCGGCCAGGAGCCGGGCTCGGACAGGGTCACCGTCTCCATGACTGACCAGACGGCGCGCATCTCGTGGCGGCCCTGGATGACCACGAGGCGGTCCCGGAACAAGCCGAGCTTGCCGGAAGGCCACGTCGCGAGCCCCCAGCCGGCCCACGCGCCGAGCGCGGCGCCGCCGACCGCGCCGACCGCAAGGGCAAGGCCGGCCGGCCAGACCTGCGCGACCATGGCGATCGCCGCCAGGGCCCCAAAGACAAGCGCGCAAGCAAGCCCCGCAGCTGCCAGCGTCACGATCGACCGGCGCGATCTCACGTAGATCAAGCGCGCCCCACCAGCGAGTAGTGTATTCCCCGTCATGGACGTGATCGCGGAGCGCGCGGACATCGACCGGGCGGTCTCCGGAAAAACGGTCTGCACCCTCTTCGCGGATGCGGTCAAGAAGTGGGGCGACCGGCCGGCCTTGCACTGGAAAGAGGACGGGGAATGGCGAACCCTGACCTGGAACGGCTACCGGGATGAGGTCGCCGCCATCACGCTGGCGCTGCGCTCTCTCGGCTTCGGGCCGGGGCAGTTCGGCCTGATCATGGCGCGCAACGCGCCGGAGCACGTGATCGCCGACCTGGGCATCGTCCACGCAGGCGGGGCCGCGATCAGCGTCTACAACACCCTCGCGCCTGAGCAGATCGAGTACGTCGCCAACCACTCTGAGGCGACCGTGGCCTTCGTCGAGGACGAGGGCTATCTGGAGAAGTTCCTGGCCATTCGAGCTTCCACCCCGCACCTGAAGCGAATCGTGTTGATCAAGGGCGAGGCCCCGGAGGGGATCCTCTCGTGGTCTTCGCTCATCGCTCAGGGACGGGAGATGTACGATCGGTCACCGGCTGATTTCGTCAACTGCTGGAAGGCCGTCGGGCCGGAGGACACGATCGGCCTGATCTATACCTCGGGCACGACCGGGCCGCCGAAAGGCGTCGTGTACTCGCACAACAACGTCACGTGGACGCTCGAATCCATCGGACGTTTCTGGGCCCTGGCCGACCAGACGCTGGTGAGCTACCTGCCCCTCGCGCACGTTGCGGAACGGTTCAGCTCCCAGTGGGGCGGCATCTTCTTCGGGCACGACGTCTGGCTGTGCCCAGACGTCAACCTGCTTCTGCCCTACCTCGTCGAGGCGCGGCCGACCGAGTTCGTCGGCGTGCCTCGCGTGTGGGAGAAGTTGATGGCCGGCCTCCAGGCGGGGATCGCCGCCGAGCCCGACGAGACGAAGCGCCAGATGGCGCAGGGCGCCCTGTCGGCCGCCATCTCGGCCTACCGGCTCCGGCGGGACGGCAAACCCGTTCCCGAGGAGCTCGCATCGGGAGTCGAGCGAGCCCAGCCCCTGTTCCTGATGCTTCGCTCCAAAATCGGCCTCGATCGATGCACGCTGGCCGTCACGTCGACCGCGCCGTGCCGGCCGGAGGTGCACGAATTCTGGGCCGCGATCGGCATGCCGCTGTACGAGGTATGGGGCATGAGCGAGCTGACAGGACCCGCGACCGCGGTGCCGCACGAGGACCACCAGGCGCCCTCGATCGGGAGGGCGCTCGCCGGCGTCGAGATCCGGCTGGGCGAAGACGGCGAGCTCCTGGTGCGGGGTGGCAACGTGATGGTCGGCTATTATCGCGAGCCCGAGAAGACGGCCGAGATGGTAGACGCCAATGGGTGGGTGCACAGCGGGGACATCGCCGAGGCCGGGTCGAACGGTCAGTTCAGGATCATCGACCGCAAGAAGGAGCTGATCATCAACTCCGCGGGTAAGAACATCTCGCCCGCCAATCTCGAAGCGCTGGCCAAGTCGAGCCCGATCATCGGG
The DNA here is from genome assembly GCA_003169845.1 of Candidatus Dormiibacterota bacterium. Classification (GTDB taxonomy): domain Bacteria; phylum Chloroflexota; class Dormibacteria; order Dormibacterales; family Dormibacteraceae; genus Palsa-870. The sequence goes on from PNAG01000012.1 coordinate 56,547, forward strand.
CAGGCGGTCGCGATCGGGGACGGGCGAAGGTTCATCTCGGTGCTGGTGGTGCTGGACCCGCAGGTGGCGCCGGCCTGGGCCAAGGCGCGCGGCATCCCCGCCGAGACCATGACGGAGCTCGCCGGGCATCCCGCCCTGGTGGACGAGGTGCGGCGCGCGTTGACCGTCGCCAACACCCACCTCTCGCGGGTGGAGCAGTTCAAGCGCTTCACCATCCTCCCGAACGAGTGGTCGGCCGAGTCGGAGGAGCTGACCCCGACCATGAAGCTCAAGCGTCGCGTGATCAACAGCAAGTACCTGGCTCAGATCGACGCGATGTACGGCGAGCCGGCGGGCGGCCACTCCGTGGATCCGCTGCGGGAGGCGGCCCACGCCGCGTCGGATTAGGTTTTCGCCCGCGCCGCGGGCTTGAACCCCATCACCGCCTCTGTGAACAGGCGTGTCGCGAGACGGCTCTTGGCCTCGCCGGTGCGCGTGGCGAGCCTGGTGAGCTGATCCACGACCCGCGGCTCGACGTTGAGCCTGTAGAGCTGTTTGACGACCGGTGTTTGTTTCTTCACGGCAGATCCTCCTGAGAGTTGGTTGACCTGCCGGATTCTCGTTTGGAGGCGGGGTAGTTTCCTACCCCGCCTGTTAAGACGCTTGCGCTCAGCTCACCAGGACAGTCGAGCAGTACTGCGGAAACCCACCCAGCGGGCTCGTGCAGCTCTTCTGCTGCTGGAACTGCTGGGCCTGTCCGAAGTCTTTCGTGGTCCCGGGATAGTCGCCCCCGTACGTGAAGGCCTTGTCACGGCTGTTGAACGCATACCAGGGATAGGTGCAGAACGGCGTGCCGTAGTTGGCGGCGCCGCAGTACTGGTTGACCTCGGCCGCGCCGCCGAAGTCGCTGATGGCGGACCAGCCCTGCGCGCTGCTGCCGTCGCCGAAGGTCACGCCCTTGATCTGCAGCGGCTTGAACTCGAGCCAGGTCGGGACGTCGTAAGAGAAGCAGGGCGGCTTGGTCGCGCTGCCCGGCAGGCAGAACTGGCCGGCCGGCGTCGTGTAGTTGCCGGTGTGCCCGATCTCCCAGACCAGCGAGTTGGGCGCGTCGTTCACGAGACCCCAGCTGAGGGCGTTGCCGAGCTTCTGTACGTCGAAGGCGGGCATGAGCGGTCCATCGACCTTGCTGTTGAGGACGATCGTGCCGGAATGGCCGTTGGTCAGGTCGGTGACGGTGATGTGCATTCCGTCTCGTGCCGTGGTGACGTACTGGTGGTCGGTGATGGTGTCCCCGGCGTGCATGGTCAGCGGGCCGCCCGCCGCGCTGTCCGTGAGCATCGCGTTGAACGCCGCCGATTCCGAGTTGCCGTGCTTCGAAACCTCCCAGACCGGAGAGCACACCGTGTAGGTGTTGGGCGAGTACGAGACGTTGAAGCCTCCGCCGGCGGTGCAGCCGGTCGTGATGCTGTTGGGATAGAACTGCAGCTCGAGGAACGCCTCGCCGAAGAGGCTGTTGGGATCGCTCACCGTGCCGCCGATCCAGAAGGTCGGACCGACCGAGTCGACCTGCGCGGCCCCGTTCGTGGGCAGGACGATCGTCCACGTGATGTCTTGCGCCGACCCGGGATGATTCGACAGGGGATCGATCTCGGGCTCGTCGTGGCCGGTGCAGCTTGATGTGTACCAGACGAAGTCCTGCGGATGATGGGCGATGCAGAGCGATTGAGCGTTGCTGCTCCCCCCGACCGCACCTGCTGTAAGGGCGGCAGGCCCCAGGACCAGCGCGAGCACGGTCGCGGGCAAAGCCGAGACGCCAAGAGCGAACTTCCACCTACCCATTTCGCGATCCCCCTCCGGTTCTTCATACGCGCCTACTCGCCAGCCTTAAGTCGCGTGGTGAGTGTAACCACCGCCGTGCGGTCCCGCAACGGATGATCATGGTCAGAATTTGGTGATGGAACCGGATGTGAGGTGGCACCACGGCCATACCCTCGCCGCGGGGCAGGTGGCCGAGTTCAAGGTGTGGGCGGAGCTGGTGCGGCAATCGATGGGCGGGCTGCACATCTTCCTGCCGCTTCGGGACATGGGCATCGACGGCGTGGTGCACCGGCTTTCGGATGGTTCGTACTCGGCGGTGCAGGTGAAGGCGCGGACCTCGCTCACACCGGTCGGACAGGTTCATATCACCGTGACCGCAAGCAGCCTGATGGACGACCAGGCGCTGGTGGTGGCGACGCTGGTGGACGGCGAGGACCTCGGCCAGTTCGTCCTGGTCGTGGATGAGGCTACGTTTCGTACGCTCGCCGCGCATGACACGGTCGAGGGGCGGGAGTACCTGACGGCGGCCTTCGAGCTGCACTCGGGTGGGGATTCGCGGTGGGCGCCGTACCTGGTGGCCCGCGAGCGATTGGCGGAGCGGTTTGGGACGGCGGCCGTTGCCGAGATCGCGCGAGTTGACGAGGGGGCGGCTGCCGGCGTCGATCGGGGGCGCGAGGGCTTTCTTGGCGAGATGGAGGTGGTCAGGCGGCTGGCCGAGGCGGAATCCCTGAATCTCTTCCGGCCTTTTCCGGACCTGGAGACGGTTGAGGTGCTGGCCCGGCACATTTCGTCGCACCGCTTCCTGGGGCTGCAGGTGAAGACGGTGGGTTGGGACGAGGCCCACCTCGAGAATCGCGTTTACGTGCGGCGTTCGAGCTTCCGCACCTCGCCTTCGACATTCATCTGCGTGGTCGGGTGGAACCGCGATCTGGGCCGATTCGAGGACGACTGCCTGTTCATCCCGAGCGTAGAGCTGTCGGACGTGGCCAGGGTTGAGGGCGAATGGATGATGTTGGAGCTGGTGCCAGGAGCGATGAGACATCGCCGGACGGACAGGTATCGCGTGTCGTTGCTGTCGCTGGGCCAGACGGTGGAGTCGATCCTGGCCTAATAGCGATGAGCACGGGGAATACTGCTTTAAGCCCCTCACCCTAGCCCTCTCCCCGATGGGGAGAGGGAATATGGCTTTAAGCCCCTCACCCTGACCCTCTCCTCGATGGGGAGAGGGAAAATCGCGTCAGGCCAGTTTCGCGGTCAGGCGGTCGATGCTGTCCGGAGGTACTCCGGCGGCTTCCAGGTACGACTCCACGCCGCCCCATGTCTGCTCCACGTACTCGAGCGTACGCAACATCCACTCTGGCGGGCAGCGCAGCTCATCACGCATCCCCTCGAGCCGGTCCGGTGCGGCTTTCGCCAGCCATTCCGCGTAGCGAGTCGCGAGCTGGGCGTCGGTCTCGGCGTAGTCAGATCCAATCGCCTGGTCCTCGACCCCGGCGAGCGACAGCATCATCGCCGCCACCAGGCCGGTCCGGTCCTTACCGGCGAAGCAATGAAACAACACCGGTCCATCGGCTCGGGCGATCGCATTGAAAATCCTTCCGAACGCGGCCTGACGCCGGTCGATCATCAGCCTGTAGCGATCGGGCATGGTCGGGGCTTCGTTGAGGACGAATGCGATCTCGTCGTCGACGAGCGGCAGGTTTAAGTAGACAGGGACGTCGCTCTCGAGCTCTGTCTGCGGTGAAGCAATCGGACCACTGCTTTGGAAATCGGAGAAAGGGGGGCCGGGCGCGCCCCTCAGCTCAGACTCCGCACGCAGATCGATCACTGTCGTAATGCCGTAGTCGATCATCGCCTGCCGTCCCGCCGGTGTGAGGCTCGCCAGGTTGTCCGAGCGGATGAAGACACCGCTCCGCGTGATTCCGCCGCGAGCCGGAAGACCACCCAGGTCGCGGGTGTTGCGGCAGTCGGGCCAGTTGAGGCGGCGGGAGGGGATCTCTAGCGCTTGGTGTATTGGGGAGCCTTCCGCGCCCGCTTCAGTCCGTACTTCTTGCGCTCCTTCATCCGCGCGTCGCGCGTCAGCAGGCCCGCCTTCTTGAGTGCTGGACGGAAGTCGGGGTCGAACTTGATCAGCGCCCGGGCGATGCCGTGCGAGATTGCGCCCGCCTGGCCGCTCGTTCCGCCACCGAACACCTTCACGCTGATGTCGAACTTGCGCTGCGTGCTCGTGATGCGCAGAGGAGCCAGGGCCGCCATCTCGAGGACCCTCCGCCCCAGGTACGCGAGCGTGTCCTTGTCGTTGATCACCACCCGGCCTTCGCCCGGCTGAATGCGCACGCGTGCGACTGCGTTCTTGCGGCGTCCGGTTCCTCTGAGGAAGAGGTCAGCCAATCTTGATGTCTCCCTTGGCGTCGAAGGTGAGTGCCTTCGGCTTCTGTGCCTGGTGCTCATGCTCGGCACCCGCGTAGACGCGAAGGCGGGTGAGCATATCCGCGCCCAACGTGTTGTGCTGCAGCATCCCCTTGACCGCGTTGGTCAGCGGGAACGTGGGGTCGATCTCCTGGGCCTTTGCCAGCGTGCGCGTGCGAAGGCCACCCGGGTAGCCGGTGTAGCGCGTGTATTCCTTGGTCCCGAGCTTGGTGCCCGTCACCTTGATCTTGGACGCGTTGATCACCACCACGTGGTCGCCGCTGTTCAGGTGCGGCGTGAAGGTCGGCTTGTGCTTGCCGCGCAGGACCTTGGCCACGCCTGAGGCAAGGCGGCCGAGGACCTGGTCGGTGGCATCGACCACAAACCAATCGCTCTTCAATTCAGCCGCTTTCGCGGTCCACGTCTTCTGTTTGCTCATCGGGTTCCTTAGTAAATCACTTCCATCAATGTCAGGCCCCCCGCCGGGGCCGTCTTCGCCGCCTTCCGCCGATCTCGCGCCTCGAGGACCTCTCCCACCCACTCTGGCGGCCGCCGGCCGCGGCCCACCTCGGCCAGCGCGCCCGCGATGCTCCTGGCCAGCCCGCGCAGGAAGCCCTCGGCGACCAGCTCCAGCTCGACGACGTCTCCTCGCCGCACGACTCGCGCGGAGCGCATCTCGCGCACCCTCGCGTCAGGCGGCTCCGAAGCCGAGCAGTAGCTGGTCCAGTCGTGCTTGCCGACGAGCGCCTTCGCCGCCGCGGACATCGCCTCCACGTCCAGCGCCCCGCGCACGTGCCAGCAGCGTCCCCGCTCCAGCGCCGGCCTCGACGGCCGGTCGAGGAACCGATACCGGTAGCGGCGCCACTTTGCGGAGTACCTGGCGTGGAACTCATCATGCACCTCCTCGCCCGAGAGGACCGCCACGTCGGCGGGAAGCCTGGCGTTCAGCGCCGCGACCAGGCGGTGCGGCGAGATCCGCCCATCCGTCTGGAAGCTCACGACCTGGCCCTCGGCGTGCGCCCCGGCGTCCGTTCGCCCGGCGGCGTACACCTTGTGGTCCTGGCCTGTCACAGCGAGCAGAGCTCGCTTCAGCTCGGCTTCGACCGTACGGCCGTGGGCCTGCTGTTGCCAGCCGGCGAATCCGCTTCCGTCGTACTCCAGCACGACTTTGATATTCAATTTTTAACCGCTGCGTTCCGCTTGTACGGGCTTAAGCCCCTCACCCTGACCCTCTCCCCGAGGGGGAGAGGGGAACTCCTCTCAGTCAACTAACTCGATGATCACCATTGGGGCGGCGTCGCCTTGGCGCGGGCCTTTGTGGATGATTCGCGTGTAGCCGCCCGGCCGCTCCGCCAGGCGGGGCAGCAGGTTCGAGAACAACCGCTCCACGACGTCGGCCTTGGAGATGTCCTGGGCCACCCGCCGGCGCGCGTTGAGGTCGTTGTCCTTCGCCGCGGTAATCAGCCGCTCGACCCATCGCCTCAGCTCCTTGGCCTTCGGCTCCGTGGTGGTGATGCGACCGCTTTCGAGCAAGGACGTGCACAGGTTGCGCATCAGCGCCTTGCGCGCGTCAGTGTCTCGGTTGAAATGGCGGCCGCTCTTTTGGTGTCGCATGCAGATCTAGCCGCGCAGGACCGAGCCCATCTCTTCGGGCTTGATGAAGCCCTTCTCGACGAGCTTCTCCTTGATCTCATCGAGGGACTTGCGCCCAAAGTTGCGCAGCGCAAGCAGCTCCTCTTCTCGCTTCTGGAGCAGCTGGCCGACGGTCTGGATCTCGTTCGCCTTCAGGCAGTTGAACGCCCGGACCGAGAGGTCGAGCTCCTCGATGGGCGTGTCCATCAGCCGGTTCTGGCTGCCCTTCTCGCCGCGCATCTCCGCCTCGTGCTTCTCGATCGAGTCGCGGAAGCGGACGAAGAGGTTCAGGTGCTGGGTGAAGAGCTCGGCCGCGTGGCTGACTGCCTCCTCGGGCGACATCGTGCCGTCCGTCCAGACCTCGATGAGCAGCCGGTCGTAGTCGGTCGACTGGCCCACACGGGTCTTCTCGACGGTGAAGTTCGCCTTCTCGACCGGCGAGAAGATGGCGTCGATCGGGATCACTCCGATGGGCTGGCCTTCGCGCTTGTTGCGCTCGGCCGGCACGTAGCCCTTGCCGCGCTCCACGTTGAGCTCCATCCGCAGGTGGCCCTTCGCGGCCAGCGTGCAGATGTAGAGGTCGGGGTTGACGATCTCCACGTCAGAAGAGGCCTGGATGTGCGACGCGCGCACCTCGGCCGGTCCTTTGACGTCGAGGATCAGGGTCACGGGGTCCTCGGTGAAGCTCTTGAGGCACAGGCGCTTCAGGTTGAGGATGACCTCGGTCACGTCCTCCTTCACGTGCGGGATGGCCGTGAACTCGTGCGCGACGCCGTCGATCTGGATTGACGTGACGGCGGCGCCCCACAGCGAAGAGAGCAGCACGCGGCGGAGCGTGTTGCCCAGCGTGGTGCCGAATCCCGGGTCCAGCGGCTCGATGTCGAACTTGCCGTAGTTCGCGCTCGTCTCGAGCTTGCGAACCTGCGGGGTAACTGTCATCTGCGTGTCAATTGCCAATTGGAAACTCCCTTTACCTTGAGTAGAACTCGACGATCAACTGCTCTTCGATCCCGGTCTCCATCTCGTGGCGGTCGGGCCGCGCGAGGATCTTTCCGGACTTGTCGTCGGCGCTGAATGAAAGCCATGACGGCACCGGCCGCACTCGGGATGCCTCGAGCGCGACATCGATCACGCCGTCGGCGGGCTTGACCTTCAGCACGTCACCGACCTTGAGCTGGTACGACGGCACGTTCACCGTCTTCCCGTTCACCTCAAAGTGGCGGTGCGACACGAGCTGTCGCGCCTGCTTGCGCGACGTGCCCAGGCCCAGCCGGTAAATCACGTTGTCGAGACGGAGCTCGAGGTGGCGGAGCAGGTTGACGCCGGTCACGCCCGGTTCCTTCGCCGCCGCGTCGAAGTAGTTGCGGAACTGCTTCTCGAGCAGGCCGTAAATGCGTCTCGCCTTCTGCTTGGCGCGCAGCTGCAGGCCGTAGTCCGACGTCTTGCGCTTGCGCGCCTGCCCGTGCATTCCGGGCGCGAAAGCGCGGCGCTCGATGGCGCACTTCGGCGTGTAGCACCGCTCGCCTTTGAGGTACAGCTTGGCGCCCTCGCGGCGGCAGAAACGGCAGACGGGACCGCTGTAGTTGGCCACTAGACCCGCCTCCGCTTGGGAGGACGGCAGCCGTTGTGCGGGATTGGCGTTACGTCGGTGATTGCGCTGACCTCCAAACCTGTTGCCTGCAATGAGCGGATCGCGGCCTCGCGGCCGGCGCCCGGTCCACGCACGAACACCTCGATCGAGCGCATCCCGTGCTCGAGCGCCTTCTTGGCGGTCGCCTCGCCGGTCACCTGGGCGGCGAACGGAGTCGACTTGCGGCTTCCCTTGAAGCCCTGCGCGCCGGCCGAGCCCCACGAGATGACGTTCCCGTCGATATCGCTGATCGAGATGATCGTGTTGTTGAACGTGCTCTGGATGTGCGCCTGCCCGTTGACCACGTTCTTGCGTTCGCGGCGCCGGGTGCGGACGACCTTCTTCTTTGGCATTACTTACCTGCTTTGACCTTCTTCTTGCCGGCGACCGCGCGCTTGGGACCGCGGCGGCTCCGGGCGTTGGTGCGGGTGCGCTGGCCGCGGACGGGAAGGCCACGGCGGTGCCGGGAGCCGCGGTAGGAGCCGATCTCGGTCATGCGCTTGATGTTCTGCGCGACCTCGCGGCGGAGGTCACCCTCGATCAGGATCTCCTTGGCGGTGGCCATCCGGTCGATGATCTGGCGGAGGCGGCCTACCTCGTCTTCAGTCAGGTCCTTGACCCGCGTGTCAGGGTTGATGCCCGCGGTCTTGACCAGCTTCTTGGCGGTCGTGTTGCCGATGCCCATGATGTACGTCAGGGAGATGACGGCCCGCTTCTGCGAGGGTATGTCTACGCCGGCGATTCTCGCCATTTAGCTCCCTAGCCCTGCCGCTGTTTGTGCTTCGGCGTCTTGGAGCAGATCACTCGAACCACCCCTTTGCGCTTGATCACTCTGCAGCTCGAGCACATCTTCTTGACTGACGGACGTACTTTCATCTCCAAATCTCTCGAATTCGCCCTCGCGATCGGTCGCTGCTCGCAAGCTCGACGCCCACCTTGTCCCCAGCGAGGAGCCGGGTGAAGTGGGTACCTGCACGGTCGGCGACGTGAGCGAGGACTTTCGCCCCGTTCTCGAGCTCGACCCGGTACACACCGTTGGGTAAAGGCTCCACCACGACTCCCTTCACGAGTGGGAGGCGTTGGGGCACGAACGGCGATTGTACCAAACCTGGCTAAGCGAGGGGGTTGAGGGTCATGCTTCCCCGCCCCTCTCCCCTGAACGGTGAGAGGGAACTGGTCAGGACCATAGGTCCTCGGTCCGTAATCGCGACCGTGTGCTCGAAGTAGGCGGAGAGCGAGCCGTCGGCCGTGCAGATCGTCCAGCCGTCCGGCTTCATGTAGACCTCGTGGGAGCCGGCGTTGACCATGGGCTCGATTGCCAGGGTCATCCCCGTCTTCAGCTTCGGAGGGGTGCCCGGGCTGCCGAAGTTGGGCACCTGGGGGTCCTCGTGCATCTCGCGGCCGATCCCGTGGCCGACGAACTGGCGGATGACCGAGAAGCCGGCCGCCTCGACGTGCTTCTGGATCGCCGACGAGATGTCACCCAGGTAGCCGCCTGGGCGGGCCTTGTCGATCCCGACGTACAGGGCCTGCTCGGTCACCTTGAGCAGGCGGGCCGCCTCCGGGGTGATCTTGCCGACCCCGACGGTGATGCCGACGTCAGCCCAGAACCCGTCAAGGACCAGCCCGAGATCCAGGCTTACCAGGTCGCCTTCCGCGACCTTGCGGTTGCCAGGGATTCCGTGGACGGCCTCGTCGTTGATCGAGACGCAGATCGACCGGGGGAAACCGTGGTAGCCCAGGAATCCGGGGGTCGCGCCCCCCTCGCGGATCAGCCGGTCGGCGATCCGGTCGAGCTCGATCGTCTTGACCCCCGGCTCGCAGGCTTCCCTGAGCGGCGGAAGCACAGACGCGAGCAGGCTGCCCGCGCGGGCCATGAGGTCGATCTCGTGGGCGGTTTTCAGGTTGATCATGCGGTTTGCCTCTTGCCGGCCGGGGCCGTGACGGCGGCCAGGACCTGGCGGCTGATTTCATCGATTGTGCCCATGCCGTCGATCTCGGAAACCAGGCCTTCGCCGCGGTAGTGGTCGAGCACAGGGATCGTCTTCTGCAGGTAGACCTCGATCCGCGGCTTCACCGCCTCCGCCTTGTCGTCCTCCCGCTGCGCGAGATCGCTCCCGTCGGCTGCGCACACGGCGGTGCGGGGTGGGTAGGTGCGCTGGCATTGGGGACAGACGAGGCGGCCGGACAGGCGCTGGAGCAGCTCGTCGAGCTCGACCTTCAGATAGAGGACACGGTCAAAATGGCGGCCGAGCCCGTCCATCAGGCCATCGAGGGCCTCCGCCTGCGGGATGGTGCGGGGGAACCCGTCGATGATGAAGCCACGCCGGGAGTCCGGCTGGTGGAGCCGGTTGGCGATCATCGCGATCATGATCTCGTCCGACACGTAGTGGCCCGCGGCCAGGATGGGCTGGGCTTTCTGGCCGAGAGGCGTGCCGGCGGCGATCTCGGCGCGGAGCATGTCGCCGGTGGCGATGTGCGGGATGCTGAAATGCGAGCGCAGCATGTTCGCCTGGGTGCCCTTGCCGCTGCCAGGGGCACCGTAGAGAAGCAGGTTCATTTTTCTTTCACGCCCCTCTCCCTGACCCTCTCCCCTGAACGGGGAGAGGGGATTCTTTCCTCACCTGATGAAGCCCCGATATTGGCGCATTACCAGTTGCGTTTGGAGCTGTTTCATGGTGTCGAGCGCGACGCCGACCACAATGAGTATGGCTGTCCCTCCGAGGTACATCGATTGGGTGTTGATGCCCGAGATTTTGGCCGTGGCGATCGGAAGAATCACCGTGATGAAGCCCAGGAACGTCGCGCCGGCGAACGTCACCCGATTCATCACGGCGGCCAGGTAGTCCGCCGTCGGACGGCCCGGGCGGATGCCCGGGATGAAGCTGGAATAGCGTTTAAGGTTGTCGGCGACCTCGTTCACGTCGAACGTGATGGCCGTGTAGAAGTACGTGAACCCGAACGTGAACGCGAAGTACAGCGCGTTGTAGGTGACCGCCATCTCCAAATTGGAGGTGGTGGGCGAGAAGTTGCCTCTCACCCACGCTGCCGCCTTGTAGTACCAGGTGTCGGGCGGCGCGCCGGTGAAGTAGTTGGCGACGATCGTCGGCAGGAACATGACCGAGATCGCGAATATGATCGGGATCACTCCCGCGTGGTTGACCCGCAGGGGCAGAAAGCTGGCGCGGCTCTGCACCTGCTTCAGGCCGACCGTGCGCTGGGCGGACTGGATGGGAATCTTTCTCACCGCTTGCTGCACCTCGATGATCACCGCGGTCATCAGTAGGGCGACCAGGCCGAAGATGATGAAGGGCACGTAGGCGGCGAGGCCTCCACCGCTTGGGTTGGCGGCCGCGAAAACCGCCGCGACGCCCTGCGGCCCACGGCCGATGATGCCGGCGAAGATGATCAGCGAGACGCCGTTGCCGATGCCGTATTCGGTGATCAGCTCGCCGAACCACATCAGCAGGACGGTGCCCGCGGTGAGCACCAGCACGATCTGCAGGCGCTGGAACCAGTCGAGCGGGCCGAGGATCGAGGGGGTCGTGTTCTGGAACAGCACGGTGAAACCGTAGGCCTGGCCTGCGCCGAGCACGACGGTCAGGTAGCGGCTCCAGCGGGTGATCCGGCGCCGTCCCATCTCGCCCTCTTTGGAGATCTCCTTGATGCGCTCGGAGATCACCGTCATGAGCTGCATGATGATCGTGGCGTTGATGTACGGGTTCATGCCCATGGCCACGACGCTGAAGCGCGAAAGGCCGCCGCCCGAGAAGAGGTCGAGCAGTCCGAGCAGGGCCTGGTTGTTGAAGAGAGAGGCGAGGGCGCTCTGGCTCGCGCCGGGCACGGCCACGTTGGCGAAGAGCCGGAAGGCGACGAGGATCCCGCCTGTGAACAGGATCTTGTTGCGCAGCTCCGGGAGCCGCATGGCGTTGACCAGCGCTTCGAGCAGGTTCATGCGCTAACCCTATGCCTCGTCGGGAGGGGTGGCCTCCTCGACTGGCGCCGCCGCCGGGGCACCCTTTTTCTGACGCTCCGGCTTCGCTGCGGCTGCCTCTGGCGCGGCCGCCCTGGGGGTCTCCGCCGCCGGAAGCGGCTTGGGCAGCTTGGCCGCCGTCCGCCGGGGTCCGATCTTGCGGGCCTCGCCAAGGACCTTGACCGAGCCGCCCTGCTTCTCGATCGCCTCGCGGGCGCTGGCGCTGAAGAAGTGCGCCTCGACGGTCAGCTTGCGCTTGAGCCCGCCCGTGCCGAGGATCTTGATCTCCATGCCCTGGTGCACGAGCCCGGCCTCCAGCAAGGTGTCCGGGTCAACCTTCGTTCCGTCCTTGAAGCGGCTCAGCTTCGAGAGGTTGACGACCGAGAAGAGCCTGTGAAACGGGTTCTTGAAGCCGGGCAGCTTCGGAATGCGCTGGGCGAGGGGCATCTGGCCGCCCTCGAAACCAACGCGGAAGCCTTCGCTGCGCGCGTTCTGTCCTTTCTGTCCGCGACCGGAGGTCTTGCCGCGGCCGGAGCCGGTGCCGCGACCGATGCGGTCCGGCCGGCGGTGGGCACCCTTCGCCGGCTTGAGGTCGTGCAGCTGCAAGGCTACTTACCCCTCTGGTGCTTTTTGTTCGAGCGGGAGCGCCAGATCTTGTACTTGCTGCGCTTCGGGCGCTCGTACGGCTGGCCCTCGACGGCGACCAGGAAGTTGACGGCCTTGAGCATGCCGCGGACCGCCGGGTTGTCGGGAAGGTCGCGGGTCTGGTTCATGCGGCGAAAGCCGAGCGACTCCACCGTGGCCTTGATCTGCGGGAGGGCTCCGATGGTGCTCTTCATCAGGGTCGCCCTGATCGGGCGGTCGCCCGATTTTTCAGATGCGCCCTGCGCGCGCCCGGCGGCCGGTTTTTTGTTGGCTGCTGTCATTTGGTTTCCACTGGTGTGGGTTCGGCGCCGTTCGCGGCGGGCCCTTTGCCCCCGCTCTCCTGACGCCGGTACGCGGCGGCGAGGCGCTTGCCGACGATCTGCTCGACCTCTTTGCCTCGCAGCTCGGCGATCTGCTGCGCGGTGCGCAGCTGCTGCAGTGCCGCGAGCGTCGCGCGGACTGTGTTAATGGGGTTGTTGGTGCCGTGGGACTTGGTGAGAATGTCCTTGATGCCAGCAGTCTCGATCACCGCGCGCATGGCTCCTCCGGAGATGACGCCCGTGCCCGGCGCGGCGGGCTTCAACATGATGCGGGCGGCGCCCCACTTGAGGCGCACCTCGTGAGGGATGGTCGTGCCGACCATCGGGACGGTGATCATATTGCGCTTGGCGACATCCATGCCCTTGCGGATCGCCTCGGTCACCTCTTTTGCCTTGCCGATGCCCGCGCCGACGCGACCGTTCAGGTCGCCGACCACAATCAGCGCGCTGAACGAGAATTTGCGCCCGCCCTTGACCACCTTGGACACGCGGTTGACGCGCACGACGCGATCAGTGAGATCAGAGCGCTCGCCGCTCGAATGTGGATACCGGGATCCCATTGGGTTCTAAAACTCCAGTCCGGCTTCGCGCGCGGCGTCCGCCAGAGCTTTGATTCTGCCGTGATAAAGAAAGCCACCGCGGTCGAACACCACCGAGCTCACGCCCGCGGCCTTCGCCTTGGCGGCGATCTCCTTGCCGACCTGCGCGGCCTCGGCCATGCCGTTTCCCTTCGCCTTGAGGGCGACGGTCGACGCGGCCGCCAGCGTGCGGCTCTCCCCGTCGTCGATGAGCTGGGCGTAGACGTGGTTGAGGCTGCGGAAGACCGCGAGTCGCGGACGCTCGGGCGTGCCGCTCACGTGCACGCGTACGCGCCGGTGGCGCTTGGAGCGGTTCAGCTTGCGGTCGCTGCGCTTGATCATGCGGAGGTCTTCGCCCCCTTACCGGCCTTGCCGGCCTTGCGGCGGACCTTCTCGCCGCGGTACATGACGCCCTTGCCCTTGTAAGGCTCGGGCGGCCTGAGCCCGCGGAGGTTGGCCGCGACCTGGCCGACCGCTTCGTTCGAGATGCCCGAGACCGAGAACTTGGTCGGGTCCTGGACATCGATCGAGACGCCCTGGGGCGGCTTGAACTTGATCGGATGCGAGTAGCCGAGGCTCAGCACCAGCTCGTCACCCTGCTTGGCGACGCGATAGCCGACGCCGACGAGCTCGAGGTGCTTCACGAAACCGGTGTTGACTCCGGTGACCATGTTGGCGACCAGGCTGCGGACCAGGCCGTGAAGCGCGCGATGGCGGTAGCCGTCGGACGGGCGCTCGAAAACGAGCTCACCGTCGACCTGCTTGACCGTGATGTCCTCCGGCAAGGTGCGCTCGAGCTGGCCCTTCGGACCCTCGACCTTGACGTGGCCCGGCTGCAGGGTGACCTTCACCGCGCCCGGCACCGGAATCGGCAACTTCCCAATCCGCGACAACTCTCTTTTTGAACTCCTAATCACCCCACGAAATCTGCGATTTCGCGGGGATCCCGATTATCTGCTCTGCTTCACCAAACATATGCCAAGACTTCGCCGCCGAGTCCTTGCCGCGTCGCCTGGCGACCGCTCATGACTCCTTCGGCTGTGCTGAGAACGGCGATTCCGAGCCCACCTAGGACTCGAGGGATCTCTGTCTTGCGCGCGTAAACGCGCAGGCCGGGGCGGCTGATCCTCTTCACGCCCGAGATCACCCGGGTGCGATCCGGGCGGGCCTTGAAGATGATACGCATCGTCTGAGTGGTCCCGTCGGCCTCGACCTCGTAGCCTGCGATGTATCCCTCGTCCTTCAGGACGCGTGCGATCTCGAGCTTCAGCTTCGAAGCCGGGACCTTCACCTCGGGGTGTCGCGCGGCGTTGGCGTTGCGGACACGCGTGAGCATGTCGGCGATGGGGTCGCTGACGACACCCGCGGAGGCGCGCCTCACCGGCTTTGCGTTCTTCGCGATAGCTGTTGCCATCACCAGCTCGACTTCGTCACGCCGGGGATGCGTCCCTCGGCGGCAAGGTTGCGGAAGCAGATCCGGCACATGCCGAACTTGCGATAGAAAGCGCGGGGCCGGCCGCAGATGCGGCACCGGTTATGGAACCGGACCTTGAACTTCGGATGGACAAGGTCCCGCTTCCAGCGCTCGAGTTGTGATTTCTTCGCCAAACTTTCCCTTACCTCTTTTTGAATGGCATGCCGAGGCGCGTCAGCAGGCTGCGCGCCTCGTCGTCGGTGCGGGCTGTGGTCACGATCGATACTTCCAGCCCGCGAAGCTTGTCGATCTTGTCGTAGTCGATCTCCGGGAAGATGACCTGCTCGCGCAGTCCGAGCGAGTAGTTGCCGCGGCCGTCAAAACCGTCGGGGTTGACGCCCCGGAAGTCGCGGATTCTCGGAAGCGCGACGTTGAGGAGCTTGTCGAGAAAGAACCACATGCGCCGGCCGCGCAGCGTGGTCTTGATGCCGACGGTCTGGCCGGCGCGCAGCTTGAAGGCGGCGACCGACTTCCGCGCCTTGATCAGGGCGGGCTTCTGGCCTGTGATGGTGACCACGTCGCCGACCGCGGCGTCGAGCGCCTTGTCGTTGTCCTTGGCCTCGCCGATGCCGATGTTCACCACGACCTTGGCGATGCGAGGCACCTCCATTGTGTTGTCGTAGTCGAACTCCTTCGTCAGCTGAGGCACGATCGTGTCGCGGTAGATCGTCAGCATGCGCGCCGGCACATCGGTTCTCGTGCCGGGAGCCTTGGGCGCTTCGGTTTTCTTCTGTGCGGCCTTGGCTTTGCTCACTGGGCCTCCGTCTTGCGCACGCGCTCGTAAGGCTCGCCGCAGTGGCGGCATACGAGCGCGCGGGCGCCGGATTCGAGGACAGTGTGCTTGGTGCGGGTCGGCCGCGAACACGCGGGGCAGACGAGCATCACATTCGAATAGTCGAGCGCCGCCTCGAAGTCGATCACACCACCCTGCGCGACGCTGACGCCGCCGCGGGTCTGCCCCGCCTTGGTGTGGCGCTTCAGGATGTTGACGCCCTTGACGACGATCTTGTGCTTGTCGGGGATCGTGCGCAGCACCTCGCCCTGCTTGCCCTTGTCCTTGCCCGTGACGACGATCACCGGATCGCCGGGGGCGAGGTCGAGCCAGCGGCGGGTCGCCTGTGCCTTGTTTTTCAGCATGTCGGTTAGAGGACCTCCGGAGCCAAACTGATGATCTTCATGAAGTTGCGCTCGCGCAGCTCGCGTGCCACCGGGCCGAAGATGCGCGTGCCGCGCGGGTTGTTCGCGGTGGCCAGCAGCACCGCCGCGTTCTCATCGAAGCGGATGAGCGAGCCGTCCGGGCGCTTGTATTCCTTGGTGACGCGCACGACGACGGCCTTCACGACCTCGCCCTTCTTGACCTGGCCACCGGGCTGGGCTGACTTGACGGTCGCGGTGATGATGTCGCCCACGGACGCGTACTTGCGGTAGTGCCCTCCGGCCACGCGGATGCACAGGATCTCTTTCGCTCCTGAGTTGTCCGCGACCTTGAGGCGTGACTCTTGCTGGATCACTTTGTTACCTCGCCTTCTCCACGATCTCGAGCAGGCGCCAGCGCTTCTCCTTGGAGATGGGGCGCGTCTCGGTGATGCGGACCAGGTCGCCGACGCCGCACTCGTTCTTCTCGTCGTGGACCTTGAACTTGGTGCGCTGGCGGACGGTCTTGCGGTAGAGACGGTGGGCCTTGGACGTGCCGACCTGGACGATGATCGTCTTGTTCATCTTGTCGGCGATCACCGTGCCGAGCCGGACCTTGCGCTGGCCGCGGGCCTCGGCAGCGGCCGGCGTCTCCGTCTGCGGCCTGGGTGACGTTGCGGTGTCGGTCATTTAGTTTCCTCGGCTTTCTTGCGGGTGCGCTTGGGCTTGGCCGGTGCTTCGGCGGCTTCCGCCGGCTCCGGCTCTGGGTTCTGCGGCACGGTGACCGGTTCAAGGGTGTCCGCGACCAGGCTGGCGACGATTCCGAAGTCGCGCTCCCGCAGCACGGTCATGATCCGCGCGATGTCGTGCCGGACCTTGCTGATCTGGCTCGAGTTCTCGAGCTGGCCGACAGCGTGCTTGAACCGGAGCTCGTAGAGCTCGCGCCTCGCGGCGCGCATGCGCCCCGTGAGCTCATCGGCCTCCAGCACCCGCAATTCGTCGACCTTCATCTGGCACCTCCGGCGGCGGCCGATTCGGAGACGACAAAGCGAGTCTTGATGGGAAGCTTGGACGCGGCCAGCTTCATCGCCTCTTTGGCAACCGCCGACGTGACGCCGCCCATCTCGAAGAGCACGCGGCCGGGCTTGATCACGGCGACCCAGCCTTCGGGGTTGCCCTTGCCGGAACCCATGCGGGTCTCGGCCGGCTTCTTGGTGATCGACTTGTCGGGGAACACGCGGATCCAGATCTGCCCGCCGCGCTTGACGTGGCGGGTCATCGCCCGGCGGGCGGCCTCGATCTGGCGGTTGCTCATCCAGCACGCTTCCATCGCCTGCAGGCCGAAGTCGCCGAACGCGACCGTGGCGCCGCGCGTGGCGATGCCCGTGCGCCGGCCGCGGTGCATCTTGCGGTACTTGACGCGCTTCGGGATCAGCATCTAGCTCTTCGTCTTCTTTGTGGTGGTCGTGGTGGTCTTCTTGGCAGGAGCCTTGGTCTCGGCTTTCGCCTTGGTCTCGGCTTTCGCCTTGGGCGCGGCTTTCGCCTTGGTCTCGGTCTTCACTTCCGCTTTGGCTTTGGGCTCAGCCTTCGGCTTCGCGGCGGGCTTGGCCGTGGTGGTCGTGGTCACGCGAGCGCGGCGCGGTGCCGCGGGGGCGGTGGCGGTGGTGGCTGTGGCTGTGGCGACCTCAGGCTCGGGTGCGGCTACCTGCGCGGTGGTCACCTCGACGGCGGCCTGCGGCTCGGCCATGACCGCAGCCAGCTCGGGTTGCGGGGCCATCTCGGCGATCGGCGCCGTATTTTCCGCCGCAACGGGCTGCTTGCGCAGGGGCGCGGCCACGTCCTTGTAGATCCAACACTTGACGCCAATCGCGCCGAACGTGGTGCTGGCGGTGGCGCGGCCGAAGTCGATGTTGGCCCGCAGCGTGTGCAGCGGCACCCGGCCTTCACGGTCCCACTCGCGCCGCGCCATCTCAGCTCCGCGCAACCGCCCACCGCAGTAGATGCGGACGCCCTTGGCACCAGAGCGCATCGTGCGCAGGATCGCCTGCTTCATCGCACGCTTGTAGCTGATGCGGCGCTCGATCTGCGACGCGATGTTCTCGGCCACGAGCTGCGCGTCGAGCTCCGGCTGCTTGATCTCCTGGATCGAGATGCGCACGCGGTTGCCGAAGCGCTTCTCGAGATCCTCGCGCAGCTGGTCGACCGACGCGCCGCCCTTGCCGATCACGATTCCGGGCTTGGCGGTGTGGATGGTCACGGTTAGCTGGGCGTTCGACGAACGCTCCGTCTCGATCTTCGCGATGCCCGCATTACGCAAGCGCGCGAGGATGACACGCCGCATCTCGAGGTCCTCGTGCAGCATCTTCGTGTAGTCCTTGGGGTTGGCAAACCAGTTCGCCTCCCAGGGACGGAACACGCCGAGACGGAATGCGTTCGGGTGGACTTTGTGACCCAAGCTGTTACTTAGCTCCTTGCGGGCGGTCTTCGACAACCGCGGTGATGTGGCAGGTGCGGTGGAAGAACTCGTGCGCCATGCTCCGGCTGACCGGCCGGCGGCGGCGAAAGGTTGGTCCTTCGTCGATGAGGATCTGCTTCAGCACGAGGTCGTCGCGGTTGAGGTTGAAGTTGTGTTCCGCGTTCGCCGCCGCGGACTTGATGGCCTTGGCCACGTCGCGGGCGGCGTGCTTCGGCGAGAACTCGAGCTGCGCGAGCGCCTCTGACACCTTCATGCCCTTCACTGAGTCGGCCACCAACCTTGCCTTGCGCGGCGTGCGGCGGACAAACCTCGAAACTGCGGAAACTTCCATCGTCGCCACTTCTACTTCAGTGCCGTCGACTTTTCGGTGTGGGTGCCGTGGCCGCGGAAGTGGCGCGTGGGCGCGAACTCGCCGAGGCGGTGGCCGACCATGTTCTCGCTGATGAAGACGGGCACGTGCTTGCGGCCGTCGTGGACCGCGATGGTGTGCCCGACCATGTCGGGATAGATGGTCGAGGCGCGCGCCCAGGTGCGAATCACCTTCTTGTCGCGCGTCAGGTTCATCTTGTCGATCTTCTCTTTCAAGGGGGCGCTGATGAACGGCCCCTTCTTCAGTGAGCGTGACACTTACTTCTTGCGTCCTTTCTTTTCGCGGCGGCGAATGATGAGTTTGTCCGAGGCCTTCTTCGGCTTGCGCGTGCGATAGCCCAGGGCGGGCTTGCCCCACGGAGTCTTCGGGTTGCCGCCGGGTCCGGTCTTGCCCTCGCCACCACCGTGTGGATGGTCGCGGGGGTTCATCGTCGAACCACGGACGGTGGGTCGCACTCCGAGCCAGCGGCTGCGCCCGGCCTTGCCGCCCGACTCGTTCTCATGCTCGATGTTACCGACCTGGCCGATCGTGGCCTGGCAGCGAACGTGAATGCGCCGCAATTCGCCTGAAGGCATGCGCACGACGGCGTAGTCGCCTTCCTTTGCCAGCAGCTGCGCGGACGCGCCTGCCGAGCGCACGAGCTGGCCGCCGCGACCGAGCGTGAGCTCGATGTTGTGAATGGTCGAACCGACCGGGATGTTGGACAGGGGTAGGGCGTTGCCGATGCGCACGGGCGCCTCTTCCCCGCTCTCGATGGGGTCGCCGACCTTCAGGCCTAGCGGCGCGAGGATGTATCGCTTCTCGCCGTCCTTGTAATGGATGAGCGCGATGCGGGCGCTGCGGTTGGGGTCGTACTCGATGGTTGCGACCTTGCCGGCGATGCCGTGCTTGTCACGCTTGAAGTCGATCTTCCGGTAGAGCTTGCGGTAGCCGCCGCCCTGGTGCCGCACCGTGATGCGACCCTGGTTGTTGCGGCCGGCGTGCGTCGGCAGCGACTCGAGCAGGGTCTTTTCCGGCTCATCGGTCGTGACCTCGTCGAAGCCCGATACCGACATGAAGCGGCGCCCGGGGCTGGTTGGCTTGTACTTTCTAATCGGCATTCTTTATCTCAGACGCTCCCGAACAGGCCTTCGATCTTCTGACCGGGCCCGAGCGTCACGATCGCCTTCTTCCAGTCGGCCGTGTAGCCGATCGCTACGGCCCTGCGCTGGCTGCGGCGTCGCTTGCCGCGCATCGTCACGGTGTTGACGTCGCGCACCCTGATGCCCTGGGCCTCGTACTGCTCCTCGAGCGCCTTCTTGATGTCGGTCTTGGAGGCGCGCGGCGAGACGCGGAACGTATACCTGCCCTGCGTGTAGAGCTGGTAGGTGCGCTCGGTGATGACCGGGCCGATCACGATCTCGGAGGCGGCTCTCGTCGTCATTTTCCGTTGCGCTCCCGCTTGCTGAAGTTCTCTTCGAGCAGCTCAAAGCAATCCTTCGACAGGAGCAGGTAGGTGTGCGTGAAGAGGTCGCGGATGTTGAGGTTTCGCGCGAGGATCGTCTTCGTTCCATTCAGGTTGTCGAACGAACGGCTGACGACCACGTTGGGCGCCGGCAGCACGATGAGCGCCGAGTTGTCGAAGCCGATCGCTTCCATCAGGTCGGCGGCCTGCTTGGTCTTCGGCTCATCGAAGACGAAGCTCTCGATGACTCGAACCTGCCCGTCGAGCGCCTTCTGGCTGAGCGCCGATCGAAGGGCGAGCCGGCGCATCTGCTTGGGCATGCGCTGCTCATAGCTGCGCGGGTGCGGACCGAACACGGTGCCGCCGCCCTTCATGGACGGTTCGCGGATCGAGCCGTGGCGCGCGCGACCGGTGCCCTTCTGGCGATACGGCTTGGCGCCGCCGCCGGAGACGTCTCCGCGGGTCTTGGTCGAGGCCGTGCCCTGGCGGCCGTTGGCGAGCTGGCGGAGGTATGCCTGGTGCATGACGGGCATGTTCGGCTTCTCGGCGAAGACGGCCTTGGGTAGGTCGACCTCGCCGTTGCGCTCGCCAAGTGCGTCGAAGAAAGGGGCCTGGAGTGGGTTGTTCTCACTTTCCTCGGCCTTCTTCTTCGCGACGGGCTTGGCCGCCTTGGTTGTCTTGGTTGTCTTGGTTGTTTTGGTGGTCTTGGTTGTCTTGGCCGCCGGCATCAGACCTTCCTCCCGGTCGGCTTGCCGGCAGGTCCCTTGACCTTCACGGGCTTCGTCGACTGCCTGACGAGCACCAGCGCTCCGCGCGCACCGGGCACGCCGCCCTTCAGCAGCAGGAGGTTGCGCTCGGCATCCACTCGCACGACCTTGTAGGCGCGGGCCGTGGTGCGCACGTTGCCCATCTGTCCCGACATCTTCAGGCCCTTGAAAACGCGGGCCGAGTCGGTCGAACCGATGGCGCCGGGCTGGCGTACGTTCATCGAGCCGTGCGACTCGGGGCCGCGGCTGAATTTGTGCCGCTTGATGAGGCCCTGGAAGCCCTTGCCCTTGGAGTGCGACGTGACGTCGACGATCTCACCGGCGGCGAAGATCTCCGCCTTGAGCTCCTGGCCGGCCTCCAGACCGTCGTAGCCGCGGATTTCGACCACGTGCCGGTGCGGTTCGAGCTTCGCCTTCTTAAACTCGCCCAGCTCGCCTTTGCTGAGCTTGCGCTCGGCCACGACGTCGAAAGCGATTCGAGCGGCGGCGTAGCCGTCCTTCTCCGCCGTGCGCAGGCCGAGCACGTGGCACGGGCCGGCCTCGAGCACTGTGACCGCAGTGGTGGTGCCGTCGGGGTTGAAGAGCTGGGTCATGCCCAGCTTCTTTGCTAGGAGGCCTTTCAACTCTTGATCTCGATGCTCACGCCGGCCGGAAGGCTGAGGCGCATGAGCGCGTCCACTACGCGCGGGTTGGGATCGAGAATGTCGACGATCCGCTTGTGCGTGCGCATCTCGAACTGCTCGCGCGAGTCCTTGTCGATGAAGGGTGAACGGATGACGGTGACTTTGGAGATCTCGGTCGGAAGGGGGATCGGGCCGGCAGTGCGCGCGTTCGTACGGCGGGCGGTGTCCACGATCTTGTCCGCCGCTTGATCCAAGACCCTATGGTCGTAGGCCTTGAGCCGAATCCGAATTTTTTGCGCCACTGCTTGCCCTTTCTCTTCCTTTACCTATATGCCTACTTGATGACCTCGGTCGCCACTCCGGCGCCGACGGTCTTGCCACCCTCGCGGATGGCGAAGCGAAGCCCCGGCTCGATCGCGATCGGCTCGCCGAGGGTGATGTCCATCACGACGTTGTCACCAGGCATGCACATCTCGACGCTATCGGGCAGCTTGACCTCGCCCGTCACGTCGGTGGTGCGCATATAGAACTGCGGGCGGTAGCCCGTGAGGAACGGCGTGTGACGTCCGCCCTCTTCCTTTGAGAGCACGTACACCTGCGCCTTGAACTGCGTGTGCGGCTTGATCGAGCCGGGCTTGGCCAGCACCTGGCCGCGCACGACATCCTCGCGCTTCACACCGCGCAGTAGCGCGCCGATGTTGTCGCCGGCCTGGCACTCGTCCATATCCTTGTGGAACATCTCGATGCCGGTGACGACCGTCTTGGTGCTGTTCGGGTGGATCCCGACGATCTCGATCTCCTCGTTCCTCTTGAGCTTGCCGCGCTCGACGCGCCCCGTGGTGACTGTGCCGCGACCTTCGATCGTGAACACGTCCTCGATCGGCATCAGGAACGGCTTGTCGACCGGACGTTCCGGCTCAGGGATGTAGGTGTCGACCGCGTTCATGAGCTCCATGATCTTGGGCGACCACTCGGGGTCACCCTCCAGGGCCTTGAGCGCGGAGATGCGAACGATCGGGATGTCGTCTCCCGGGTACTCGTACTTGGTGAGGAGCTCGCGGAGGTCGAGCTCGACCAGCTCGATGAACTCCTTGTCGTCGACCATGTCGCACTTGTTGAGCGCGACCACGACGAAGGGTACGTTGACCTGACGGGCCAGGATGATGTGCTCCCGGGTCTGGGGCATGGCGCCGTCGTTGGCGGCCACGACGAGGATCGCGCCGTCCATCTGGGCGGCGCCGGTGATCATATTTTTTATGTAATCCTGATGCCCGGGGCAGTCCACGTGTGCGTAGTGGCGCTTCTCGGTCTCGTACTCCACGTGGGTGATCGAGATTGTGATTCCACGGGCTTTCTCTTCCGGCGCTTTGTCGATCTGATCGAAGGCTTTGAACTCGGCCAAACCCTTCTCAGAAAGAACCCTCGTGATGGCAGCCGTCAGCGTCGTCTTACCGTGGTCGATGTGACCGATGGTCCCGACGTTGAGGTGCGGCTTTGTCCGCTCGAACTTCTTCTTCGCCACTGTTTCCTCCTAACTAACTCCGCGACGTAGTACGGCGGCCCACAGCCTCCGCCAGGTTCCCGGGCATCTCTGCGTAATGACTGAACTCCATCGAGTAGGTCGCGCGCCCCGAAGTCATCGATCGAAGTTCGGTAGCGTAACCGAACATCTCGGCCAGGGGCACGCTGGCCTTCACGTTTTGCGACGTGCCTCGCCCTTCCATGCCGAGGATGTGCCCGCGGCGCGACGACAGGTCGCCCATCACGTCACCGAGATATTCCTCCGGCATGACGACGTCTACCTTCATGATCGGCTCGAGCAGGTAGGGCTGAGCCTTGTGCATCGCGTCCTTGATCGCCATCGAGCCGGCCACCTGGAACGCCATATCGTTCGAGTCGACCGCGTGGAACGACCCGTCAACCAGCGCGGCCACGATATCGACCACGGGATACCCGGCGACAACGCCGGTCTGGAGCGCCTCCTTGATTCCCTTCTCGACGGACGGGATGAATTCCCTCGGGATGCGACCTTGCGTCACTTTGTCCTCGAAGATGAACCCGCTGCCGGGCTCGCCCGGGCGCACGTCCAGCTCGGCGTGGCCGAACTGGCCCTTGCCGCCTGACTGCCGAATGAAGCGCCCGACGCCATGGGCTGGCCGCTTGATCGCCTCTTTGTAGGCGACCTGTGGCTTGCCCTGGTTGGCGTCAACCTTGAACTCGCGCATCAGGCGGTCGATGATGATCTCCAGGTGAAGCTCGCCCATCCCGGCGATGATCGTCTGGCCTGTCTCGTCGTCGGTGTGGACCTTGAACGTCGGGTCTTCCTCGGTCAGCCGCTGCAGGCCGATGCCCAACTTGTCCTGGTCCGCTTTGGTCTTCGGCTCGATGGCCACGGAGATCACAGGTTCGGGGAAGGTGATCGATTCCAGCAGGATGGGATGTGCCTCATCCGCGAGCGTGTCACCCGTCGTCGTGTACTTGAGACCCACGGCGGCCGCAATGTCGCCCGTGAACACCTCATCGACGTCCTCGCGGCGGATCGCGTGCATGCGCAGGATGCGCCCGATGCGCTCCTTGCGGCCATTCGAGGCGTTCAGAACGCCGGACCCGGCCTTCAGCTTGCCCGAGTAGACCCGGAAGAAGGTCAGCTTCCCGACCCCTTGCGGGTCCATCTGGATCTTGAAGGCCAGCGCGGAAAAGGGCTCGCTGTCGTCGTGCTCACGCAGCAGCAGCGCGCCCGTCTTTGGGTCCGTGCCTTCCACGGCCGGCACGTCGGCGGGCGATGGAAGGTAGTCGACGACCGCGTCCAGGATCGGCTGCACGCCGCGGTTACGGAGGGCGGCACCACACAGCACCGGAACGAGGATCCCGGCGACTGTGCCCTTGCGAAGGGCGGCATTGATCTGAGACTCGCTCGGCTCCTTCTCCTCGAGGTACATGTGCATGATGTCGTCGTCGAAGTCGGCCACCGCCTCGATCAGGTCGTGGCGATGCTGGGCGATGAGGTCGGCCATCGCCGGCGGGAGGTCAAGCGACTCCGTGTTCGTCGTCCCCAGGTCGTCCGTGTAGACGATCGCCTGCTTCGTGACCAGGTCCACGTAGCCCGTGAACGAGTCCTCCGAGCCGATCGGCAGCTGGATCGGCACGGCGCGTGCACCCAGGCGTGTTCGGATCGAGCTCAGCGAGCTGTAGAAGTCGGCTCCGATGCGGTCCATCTTGTTGATGAAGGCGATCCGCGGTACCCCGTACCGGTCGGCCTGGCGCCAGACGGTTTCGGACTGCGGCTCGACGCCCGCGACCGCGTCGAAAACCGCGACCGCGCCGTCCAGCACGCGGAGGCTTCGCTCGACTTCGACAGTGAAGTCCACGTGCCCGGGTGTGTCTATGATGTTGATCGCGTGCTCGCGCCACTGGGCGGTGGTCGCCGCCGACGTGATCGTGATCCCGCGCTCCTTCTCCTGGACCATCCAGTCCATCGTGGAAGCGCCCTCGTGGACCTCGCCCATCTTGTGGATGCGGCCCGCGTAGAAAAGGATCCGCTCGGTCGTGGTCGTCTTGCCCGCGTCGATATGCGCCATGATCCCGATGTTTCGGACCTTGTCGATCGCGACCGGACGTTCCTGCATCTTCAGTGCCACGCTCATCTCTCTTCTAGTACCGGAAGTGGGAGAAAGCCTTGTTGCTTTCGGCCATCCGGTGGGTTTCCTCTTTGCGCTTGACCGCTCCACCAGTGTTCTGGGAAGCGTCAAGGAGCTCGAACGCGAGCTTCTCTGACATGCTCTTCCCACCGCGCTGCCGAGCGAAACGGACGATCCACCGGCGCGCCAGTGCAAGGCGCCGCTCCGGCCGGATCTCGACCGGGACCTGGTAGGTCGCGCCACCGACCCGCCGAGGCTTGACCTCGAGCAGGGGCGTGGCGTTGCGAAGGGCCAGGTCGAACACCTCCAGCGGTTCCTTCTTGGCCTGCTTGCCGGCGCGGCTCAAGGCATCGTAGACAACCTTTTCCGCGGTCGACCGCTTGCCCTTGCTCATGACCACGTTCACGAACTTGGCAATCGCTTCCGACTGGTAGACGGGGTCGGGCGCGATGACACGCTTGACTGGACGGCTGCGGCGAGGCATCAGGCGGCCGCCTTGCTCTTTTCGCGCTTCGCCCCGTACTTGGAGCGCGCCTTCTTCCGGTTCTTGGTGCCGGCAGTGTCCAGGGTGCCGCGAATGATGTGGTAGCGGACGCCCGGAAGGTCTTTGACCTTGCCGCCGCGGATGAGGACCACCGAGTGCTCCTGCAGGTTGTGCCCGATCCCGGGGATGTAGGCGGTCACCTCGATGCCAGTGGTCAGCCGGACGCGAGCCACCTTGCGGAGGGCCGAGTTGGGCTTCTTGGGAGTCTGGGTATAGACGCGCACGCAGACTCCCCGCCGCTGCGGTGAGCCCTTGAGGGCCGGCGCCTTAGACTTCGATCTGGCCGCCCTGCGCGGAGTGCGAACCAATTGCTGGATTGTGGGCAAACAATTCTCCGAATGACGGCTGAAATCCCACGCGGCATCAGCCGATTGGGCGACAAACGATGAGTATACCCAAAAACCGGCGGCCTCAATTGACCGCCCAGAAGAGCCATTACTTCGACCCCGCTCCGGTGGTCGAATCAAAGCCGCGTACCGTCCACCTCCACGTCGGGGAGCTTGCGCTCGAGCTCAAGGCAGACCGCGGGGTGTTCGGGTCCCGCGGCGTCGACCTCGGCACGCTGGTCCTGCTCCGCGAAGCGCCACCACCTCCTTCCGAGGGGGAAATCCTTGATCTCGGCAGCGGCTACGGGCCGATCGCAATCGCCCTGGCCCGTCAGGCGCCCGGGGCGCGAGTGTGGGCAGTCGACGTCAACGAAAGGGCGATTGAGCTGACGAGGACCAACGCGGCTGCCGCCGCCGTGGCCAACGTAACCGCCTCCTCACCGGACGAGGTGCCGGAGGACGTGCTGTTCGAGGCGATCTACTCGAATCCGCCCATCCGGGTCGGCAAAGCGGCGCTCCACGAACTGCTGGTGAGGTGGCTGGGACGCCTGCGACCGGGTGGCCGGGCGTACCTGGTCGTGCAGAGGAACCTGGGGGCGGATTCGCTGGCGACGTGGCTGGCGGGCCAGGGGTATGAGGTGCAGCGGCTCAAGTCGAAAAAGGGATACCGGATCCTGCAGGTGGGCAATCCCGCCTCTTAACAGGCTGGGTTGACGACCGATTGTTCGAGCACTAAGTTGGCCCGAGGAGTGCCGGGGGGGAGGGCCGGCCAAGAAAGAGGGAGGGCCCGCCACAGTTATGCCCCCGAAACCCGAAGCGCCCCGCCCTGCCAACGCCCCCGCCCCACGACCACGCCCCCGCCCACGCCCGCGCCCCCGCCCTACTTCTCCCCCGCGAAATGACACGCCGCCAGCTGGTCCCGCTGCCCGTGCGGCTCGAGCAGCGGCTCCTGCTCTGAGCAGATCCCCGGCACCCGCGCGATCGGGCACCGGGTGTGGAACCGGCACCCCGACGGTGGGTTGACCGCCGACGGAATCTCGCCCTTCAGCAGGATCGGCGCCCGCGCCCGCTCCACCTCCGGATCCGGCACCGGGATGGAGCTGAGCAAAGCCCTCGTGTACGGGTGCTGCGGGTGGTCGTAGATGTCGTTCCGGCCGGCCGTCTCGACGACCTTCCCCAGATACATCACCGCGATCCGGTCGGACAGGTGCCGCACCACCGCCAGGTCGTGAGCGATGAACAGGTAGGTGAGATTGAACTCGCGCTGCAGGTCCTGCAGCAGGTTGATGATCTGCGCCTGGATGGACACATCCAGAGCAGACACCGCCTCGTCGCAAACGATGAACGACGGGTTCACCGCCAGGGCACGGGCGATCCCGATCCGCTGCCGCTGCCCGCCGGAGAACTCGTGCGGGTACCGGTTGGTGAAGTTCGGGTTGAGACCCACCAGCCGCAGCAGCTCCTGGACCCGCCGCTGGCGCTCTCGACCCGAGCCGATCCCATAGTTGTCCAGCGGCTCCTGGATGATGTCCCCCACTGTCATGCGGGGATCCAGGGAGGCAAAGGGGTCCTGGAAGATCATCTGCATCTTCCGGCGCATGCGCCGCAGCCGCGCCCCGCGCATCTTCGTGATCTCCTGTCCCTCGAAGATGATCTTGCCGCTGGTCACCGGCAGCAAGGCGGTGATCAACCGGGCCAGAGTCGACTTCCCGCACCCTGACTCGCCGACCAGGCCCAGCGCCTCGCCCCGCCGGATCTCGAGGGTGACGCCGTCCACCGCCCGCACCGCCAGGCCGCCGAAGCCGGCGATAGGGAAGTGCTTGTAGACGTCCTCCACCCGCAGGATGACCGGATCGGAGACAACCGCCGTCACCGGCGCTTTCTCAGCTGCCTGCATCGACCACCAGCGCCCCCCTCCCCACTCGCATCGGCTACGCCATCGGGTCCATCAGCTTCCAGCCTTCCCGCCGATGTCGGCCGCCGGCGCCTTCAGCTTCTCAGCCGCGGCGACCGAGATCGAGCTCTGCTTGGCTGTGGCGATGTCCGCCTCGCTGACGTTTCGCATCAGCACCCAACAGCGCGCGACCTGGTCCGGGCCGACTTCTCCCAGCGGCGGCTCCTCCACCTTGCACCGGTCCACGACGAAAGGACATCGCGGGTGGAACTTGCATCCTGGCGGCGCGTTCGTGAGGTCCGGGGGCAGCCCCTTGATGCTGACCAGGCGGTCCTTGCGCGCCTCGTCCACTCGAGGCACCGAGCGGAGCAGCGACCAGGTGTAAGGGTGCTGGGGACTCTTGAAGATCTGCTCGACCGGACCTTCCTCGACCACCCTGCCCGCGTACATCACCACCACCCGCTGGCACAGGCTCGCGACCAGGGCCATGTTGTGCGTGATGAGCATCATCGCCGTGCCAAGCTCGCGGTTCAGCTGCTTCATGAGCTGGATGATCTGAGCCTGCACGGTGACGTCCAGGGCGGTGGTCGGTTCGTCCGCGATCAGCAGCGACGGCTCGTTCGAAAGGCCCATGGCGATCATCGCCCGCTGGCGCATGCCACCTGAGAACTGATGCGGATAGTCCCTGGCGCGCTGCTCCGCCGAAGGAACGCGCACCCGGGTCAGCAGCTCGATGACCCGGCTCTTCGCCAGCTCAGGCGTGAACCGCTTGTGGGCGGTCATCGCCTCCTCGATCTGGCTTCCGATCCTGGTCACCGGGTTGAGCGACGTCATCGGGTCCTGGAAGATCATGGCGACGTCGTTGCCGCGGAAGTCGCGGATCTCCTCGTCGTCCATCTTGACCACGTCGTTGCCCCGGAACAGGATCCGTCCGGACGTGATCTTGCCGGGGTCGGGAACCAGCCTGAGGATGGACAGGGCGGTGATCGTCTTCCCGCAGCCCGACTCGCCAACGATGCCGAGGGTCTCCCCCACGTCGATGTGCAGGTTGACTCCGTCGACGGCGCGCACCACACCCCGCGACGTGAAGAACTGCGTGTGCAGGTCTTCGACCTGCAGGAGGGTTTGTGCCACCTACACGAGAACTTTAAGAGATGGGGAGGGCGTTTAGCGTTTCATGCGGGGATCGAGCGCGTCCCGCAGCCCGTCGCCGACGAAGGAGAACGCGAGGAGCGTGAACCCGATCGACAGGGCCGGGAAGACGACCGAGCTCGGGTTCGCGTAGATCGCCTCGTAGCCGTCGAACACCATCTGGCCCCAGGTCGGCGTGGGCGGCTGGATGCCTACGCCCAGGAAGCTCAATACCGCCTCGAGAAAGATGGCCGACGGGATGCCGAACACGACGGTGACGATGATCGGGCCGAGCGCGTTCGGGAGCAGGTGCTTGAGGATGAGCTTGAGAGGTGGGGACCCCGAGGAGCGGGCCGCCTCGATGTACTCCTTCTCCTTGATCGCCAGGACCTGGCCTCTGACCAGGCGGGCAAGACCAACCCAGCCGACCAGCGCGATGGCTCCGAAGATCGAGAGCAGGTTCGGCCCGAACACCGACACGAGCACCAGCACGAAGATCAGGTCTGGGAACGCGTACCAGATGTCGGTGAACCGCATCAGGAGGTTGTCGATGCGGCCGCCGAAATAGCCGGCCGCCAGGCCGATGGCGAGACCGATGGGAAGGATGATGCCCTGGACCAGGATCCCGACGGAAAGCGAGATCCGGCTCCCGAACATCAGGCGGCTCAGGGTGTCGCGGCCCAGTTCATCCGTGCCGAACAGGTGTCCGGCCTGGCCGGGCCCGACCTCGATGTTCTCCACCTGCTGCGTGGTGGGGCTGACGATGATGCCGAGGTGCACGAGCAGCGGAGACAGGAACGCGACCAGGATGAGAAACACGATCACCACCGCACCCAGCACCGCCAGCCGGTTGCCCCGGAAGCGGTGCCATGCGTCCTGCCACAGGCCGATCTGCTGCTCCGCGACCTCCCAATCGACCGCTTGCTCGAGCGCGGGCTGTGCCAGGGCCATTATTTAGAAGCTCCCTTCCGTCCCGGTCTGAAATCGAGGCGGTTGGGTGCGGATTGCAGACCGAAGTGACGATGGCGCCAGGTGGCCCTGGGTCTCCCGGGCCACCTCACGTGTGGGGTAGCCGATGTCGAAGCGCGCTCGCATTTCGCGCCGAGACGGCAAGGCAGGCGCCGTCCTCACGTTCTACGTCAACCTGACGCGTGGGTCGATGAAGACGTACATGACGTCGACGACGAGGTTGGCGATGGCGATGATGATCGAGAACAGGATCGTCGTACCCAGGATCATCGGGTAGTCGCGGGATTCGACCGCGGTGACGAACGCCCGCCCGATGCCGGGGATGTTGAAAACGGTTTCGACGATCAGCGACCCTGTGACCAGGAAGGCAAACGTCGGGCCCAGCGTCGTCACGACCGGGATCAGGGAGTTCTTGAGCACGTGCTTGACCACCACCAGTCGCTCCGAGAGGCCTTTCGCCCAGGCGGTGCGAATGAAGTCCTGCCGGATCGTGTCCAGCGTGCTGGCGCGCGTGAGCCGGGCCGTATAAGCGATGGGCAGGAGCGAAAGCGTGATCACGGGCATGATCAGGTGGTCGTCCAGGGCGAAGTCCGCCGCGGGCAGGAAGAAAGCGTGCTGCGTCCACTTGGCCATCAGGACCGAAAACACCACGACCATCAGC
The DNA here is from genome assembly GCA_003169845.1 of Candidatus Dormiibacterota bacterium. GTDB lineage: Bacteria > Chloroflexota > Dormibacteria > Dormibacterales > Dormibacteraceae > Palsa-870. Next base: position 86,982 of record PNAG01000012.1, read on the forward strand.
GCGCCGATGACAAAGTTGGGGAATGAGGCCGCAGCGGTGGCAAAGCCCATGGTGATGTAGTCGACACGGGTGTTCTGCCGGAGGGCCGCCAGCACGCCCAGGCCGACGCCGACCGGCACGATGATGATGAAGGCGAGCACTCCAAGCGTCGCGGTGTAGGGAATGCCTTCGGCGATCAAACCCGTGACCGTCTTGCCCTCGTACTGGTAAGACAGTCCGAAATCGAAGTGCACGATGTTCCCCAAATAGATGAAGAACTGCTGGTACTCAGGCTTGTCCAGCCCGTACTTGATGTTGAGGTTGTTGACCACGTCCGCTGAGAGCTGGCGCCCGCCGGACTTATCCCACGGACTGCCCTGGGCCAGGTGCATGAGCAGGAACGTGATGAGGATGACGAAGAAAACGATCGGGATCATCCAGAGGATGCGCTTGATGATGAAGATGGCAAGGCTGCCCGCCCTGCTGTCTGTCAGGGCTGACAAACGGGCCGGGAGCAGGGCGCCCCGGTTGGGGCGCCCTGCGATTACTGCCAAATCAACGGACTCCTAGTGAGTGGTGATGTAGGCGGTGTTGTAGTAGTTGTCGCCGGGGACGTTCTGGTCATCGAATGCGGTGTGAGTGTAGTTCACGTACGGTGCGACGAGGTCGTACTCGTACTGCTGGTAGATGAAGCCGACGGCGGCCTGGTCGATCAGCATCTTCTGAGCGGTCAGGTAGTCAGCGTTGCGCTGGGTCTGGCTGAGCTCGGTGTCCGCCTTCTGAACGAGCGCGTCGTAGCCGCTCAGGGTCGGGCAGCCAAAGTTCAGGCCGTGGCAAGACGAGCTGAAGAAGATATCGAACCAGTCTTGCTGGTCCGGGTAGTCGGCGCCCCATCCGTCAGGGCCGTAGATGTCGAAGTTGCCCAGGCGAATGCGGCTCGTCACGGTCTTGCTGTCGATGACATCCAGCTGGATGTTCAACCCGAGGTTGGTGTTCCACTGGTCGACGATGAACTGGTTGATGGTCTTGCTGCCCGTCGAGTTGCGGGTCAGCAGCTTGAACTGGTTCAACGTGGCGGCGGTGACATTGGCCTTGGTGAGAAGCGCCTTGGCCGCTGCCGGGTCGAAGCTCTGGGCGTTGTCAGATGTGTCGGCGCCGGCCATTCCCTGCGGAATGAACGACTGGTACGCCTTGTCCGTGTCGTGCAAAACGTCCACGGTGAGCTTCTGGCGGTCGATCGACTTGGCGAACGCCATGCGCACGTCGGCGTTGTCAAACGGTGCCTTCTTCGTGTTGAAGTCCATCCAGAAGGTGGTCAGGGTCGGGAACAGGTGGGCCTGCTTGCTCAGGGTCGCGTCGCCGCGAACCACCGTCACGTCGGCCACCGGAACGCCGATGATGTCGAGCGCGCCGGTCTGGTACTTGGAGTAGGCGGTGTTCCCATCGGCGATGAAGTAGTAGACGAGCTGCTGAAGCTTGGGTGCGCCACCCCAGTAGTTGGTGTTGGGGACGAGGGTGACGTGGTCCTTGGACACGATCTCGGAGATCTTGAAGGGACCGTTGCCGATGATCGTGTTGGCGTTGTTGGCCCAAGCCTCGGGCTTGGTGGTGTCAGTCGAGGCGAACGTGCCACCGGCTGCGCTCTCGACGACGTCCTTGCGCAGCGGTACCGCAACCCACAGCGTCACCACCCACTTGAAGTAGGCGGCGGGGTGCTGGAGCTTGATCACGAACGTGTTGGCGTCGGGCGCGCTGAGACCCAGCCCCGAGATGAAGCTGTCAATCGCGCTTGCGCTCTTGACGTCGACGCTGCCGTAGTTCTGCGCGCCGGCGATCGTGCCGTCGAAGAACGGGTCGACGTAACCGGCGGCCAGCGCCGGGTTCAAGAAGTGCTGGTACCCATAAACCCAGTCACTCGCGGTGACGGGCTTCCCGTCGCTCCACTTGGCGCTGGTCTGAAGGTGGAACGTGTAGGTCAGGCCGTCTGACGACACGTCGTAGCTCTTCGCCGCCGCGCCCTGGACGTCGCTGAGGTCGGGCTTCGACTTCAGGAGGGCTTCGAATGTGTTGCGGCCGACTGCAGCCTCATACGTGTAGGTCTGCTGGGTCGGGTCGTAGCTGTTGGGCTCGGTGCCGTCGTTGGCACGGAGGATCTGCTGGGCAGCCGGCGCGAGGTTCAAGCTGGGGGTCGTCGTGGTGCCGCCGCACGCGGCGACTACAAAGATCCCCGCACTCGCGAGCGCCACCGCTCGGATGCCATTACCTAGTTGCATACGCGTCTTACCTCTCAGTTCTGATCCTGCAGCCTTCTTCCCGGGATCCGGGGCGAGAGTGCGCCGGCAGCAGGTCTTACTCACGGCCTCTTCGGGGCCAAGCCAGATTCTCTTGCGCTTCCCCACGCAGTGTCAAGCAGCATAGCTGGGCGCCGATGCGAACGACTGTTCAGTTACGGCCTTTAGTGTGGGGCGATCGAGATCCCGGCCGGATCGAGGGCGCCGGGCCACTCATCCACCGGCGAAGTGGCGATGCCGCGCACGTATGGCCGCACTAGATACCAGCTCACGGACTGCGCCAGGAACGCCACCGGCGCGTCATCGACCAGCATCTGCTGCGCCTGCTGGTACTCCTGGTCGCGGCGGTCCAGCTGGACGTCGGTCCTCGCGACCCGTACGAAGTTGTCGTACTGCTGGTTCTGATAGAAGGCGACGTTGTACGAGCTCGTCGTCAGGAAGAAGTCGTACCAATCGGCCGGGTCCGGGTAGTCCGCGCTCCAGCCCATCGGGCCGGCGAGCTGGAAGTCGCCGCCCCCGAGATTCGACCCATACGTGTTCGTGTCCAGGCCCTGCAGGACGATGTTGATGCCGAGGTTGGCCTTCAGCTGGTCGTGGATGAAGTTCGCCGTCGCCTTGCCGAAATCCGAGGTCTGGTCGTAGGAGAACTTCAAGGTCGCGAGCTGAGACGCCGGCACGCCCGAGGCGGCCAGGGACGCCCGCGCCTGGGCAACGTCGAACTTCTGGGCGGAGAGGCTTGACGAATACCCGTGCATCCCTTTCGGGATGAAAGTTTCGGCAGGCGCTCCCTGGCCCTGGAAGACCTGCGCCACGAACGCGTCGCGGTCGATGGCCTGCGAAATCGCCAGCCGGAGCCTGGCGTTGTTGGTCGGCGAAGCGTTGACGCGAAAGGTGAGCCAGTACTCGGTGAGGTCGGGGGTCTTGACGAGCTCCTGCTTCGCACTCGAGTCGCCGGCCACGGTCGCGGCCTGCGCCGGCTGAACGGCGATCTCGTCCAGCGCACCGCTCTTGTACTTCGCCAGCGCGGTCGCGCCGTCGTTCACCACCTCGAAGTTGATCGAGGTCAGCGTCGGCCTGGCGCCCCAGTAGTGCGGGTTCGGAACCACGGTGATGTGGTCCTTTGCCACCATCTCCGAAACCTTGAACGGCCCGTTCGTGATCAGCGTGTCCGGGCTTGCCGCCCACTTGTCGCCGCTTTTCTTGACGACGTCCTGCCGGATGGGGGCCGCCGCGGGCATGGCCGCCAGCCAGATGAAAGCCGGGTCCGGCTGTGAAAGGGTGACCTGGAACGTGTGGTCGTCCAGCGCCTTCAAACCGAGGGTGTTGAGCGCCGCATCGATGCTGGCCGCGTCGCGCTGCGGGTCGAGGTTCGACACCTTGTCGCCGTTGAGGATGGCGGCGGCGAAGAAGGTCCCCTCGGGAGCGGCCAGGCGCGGGTCGATCAGCCGCTGCCAGGCATAGACGAAGTCCTGCGCCTTGACCGGGGTGCCGTCGGAATACCCGGCGCTCGGCCGTAGATGGAAGACGAAGACGCTGCCGCCGTTGACGACGTCATAGCTCTGCGCGGCCGCCGGCACGACTCCGCTCAAGTCCGGCGCAGGCTTGAGCAGCGGCTCGGAGATCGCACGCAGGACGGCGGTTTCGTACGCGTACTGGGTCTGTCCGGGGTCGAGCGAACCGGGCTGGTCCGTGAGCAGCACCCGGAGCGTCTGGTTGCTGGCAAGCTTGGGCCCTTGGGTGAGAGAGCCTGAGCTGCACGCGGTCACGGACGCCACAACGAGAAGCGCCAGGGCGAGGGCGCGAAGCAGCCTGGAGCTTGGGATCACCTTTCCATCATCCCAGGTTCAGCCAAATAAACCAAAAGGGCCACCCGTGGCGGGCGACCCTTTGTGCACGTAACGAAGAATGTAACCCAAAACCGGGCCTATTAGCGACCTGTTGCGTGGCTGGTAGGCCCGGCTCTGCCGGGCCGTCCGCCAGTCACTCTTCCTCGACTCCCGCGTAGCAGGGAGTGACCTTTAAATAATCCCAACCTGCAGGAAAGAGAGCCATGAGAGGGAACCTAGGTTCCCTCTCATACGCTCCCTCTCATACTGAAAGCGTTTCCAGGTCGATCGGCTCCTCTTCGAGGACCCTGGCGGCCTGCTCGCGCTGCTTCTTGTAGTAGTCGAGCCCGGTCCCGGCGGGGATGAGCTTGCCGATGATCACGTTCTCCTTCAGGCCGCGCAGCCGGTCGACCTTGCCGGAGATGGCGGCCTCGGTCAACACGCGCGTGGTCTCCTGGAAGGAAGCTGCCGAAAGCCACGAGGTGGTGTTCAGCGCGGCCTTGATCAGGCCGAGCAGCACAGTCTGCGCCGTGGCGGGCTCGCCGCCCTCCGCCAGCGCCTTCGCGTTCCCCTCCTCGTATTCCCACTGCGAGACGATCTCGCCCGGCAGCAGGCCGGTGTCGCCGGCGGAGTCGACGCGGACCTTCCGCATCATCTGCCGCACGATCACCTCGATGTGCTTGTCGTTGATGTCCACACCCTGGCTGCGGTACACCTTCTGGACCTCGTCGACCAGGAAGGTCTGGACCGCCTCTTTTCCAAGGATGTGGAGGAGCTCCTGCGGTGAGATCGAGCCCTCGGTGATCTGCTGGCCCGCCTTGATCATCACCTTCTGGCCGTCCCGGCGGTCGAGCTCGGGCCGGATGCGGACCTGGTGCGGGATCGCGTACTCGCGGACCTCTTCGTCGAGGGTCCGCACGGTGATCTCCTTGGCCGAAACGGTCACTTTGCCGGCGTGCCGTGTCCGGACCACGTTGCCCTTGGCGTCGTGGGCCAGCTCCTGGCCCTCCATCACGTCGTCCTTGTTCTTCACGAGCACCTGCAGCTTGGGGTCGACCGGGTAGGAGACCTCGAACTCCTCCCTGGAGATCACGCGCACCTTGCGCGAGCCTTCCTGGCGGATGATCTCGAGCTCCCCGTCGATCTCGGAAATGATGGCCTTGCCCTTGGGGATGCGAGCCTCGAACAGCTCCTCCACGCGGGGCAGACCCTGGGTGATGTCCACCCCGGCGACACCGCCGGTGTGGAACGTACGCATGGTCAGTTGGGTGCCGGGCTCGCCGATGGACTGCGCCGCGATGACGCCCACCGCCTCGCCGATCTCCACCACCTTGCCCGTGGCCAGGTTGCGGCCGTAGCACGTGCGGCAGACGCCCTCGCGCGCCTCGCACACCAGGACCGAGCGCATCTTGACCGGCACGCCGGCCGCGATGATCTTCCGCGCGTTTTCGTCGGTGATCGACGTGCCCGTCTGGACGAGGACCTTGCCGTCGACGGTGATGTCCTCGGCCACGACGCGGCCCGCGATCTTCTCGTAGATCGGTTCGGTCTTCGCCCGCTCGGGGGTGATGTCACGCACCCAGATGCCGTTGGTCGTTCCGCAGTCCTCTTCCCTCACGATGACGTCCTGCGCGACGTCGACGAGACGGCGCGTCAGGTAGCCGGAGTCGGCGGTGCGGAGCGCGGTGTCGGCGAGTCCTTTCCGGGTGCCGTGTGTAGAGATGAAGTACTCGAGGACGGTCAAGCCCTCGGTGAAGTTGGCCATGATCGGCAGGTCGATGATCCGGCCGGTCGGGTCGGCCATCAGGCCGCGCATGCCCGCCAGCTGGCGGATCTGCTGGATGTTGCCGCGGGCGCCCGAGCCCATCATCATCCAGATCGGGCTGAACTTGTCGAAGGCCTGCTCGGTGGCGTTACCGACCTCTTCGTAGGCCGCCTGCCACATCTCGATCACCTTGCGGTAGCGCTCGTCATCGGTCATGACACCGCGACGGTACATGCGCTCGACGTCGGCGACCTCCTTCTCGGTTTCGCGGATGATCCGCCACTTCGATTCGGGGTGCGGGATGTCCATGGCCGAGACGGTGATTCCGGCCTGGGTGGCGTAGCGGAAGCCCAGCCGTTTGATGTCGTTGACCACGATCGCTGTGACGTCGCTGCCGTACAGGCGGTACAGCTCCGCCACCAGCGTGCGCAGCAGTTTGCGGTCGTAGTGCGCGTTCTGGAACGGCAATGGGTGCATGGAGCTGATCTCTTCGGGGGTCGCGCCGCCTGTCCCCAGCGGCGCCTTGCCGACGGGGAGCGGCTGGTTGAAGACGACACGCCCGGGCGTCGTGACGATCAGCGTGTCTCCGATCCGCACGCGGATCCATTCCTGGAGCTTGACGACCTTACTCTCCAGCGCGAGCACGACCTCGTTCTCAGAGGTGAAGGCCCGCAGCTTTGTGAGCTCGCCGCCTTCCTTCGGCATGTCACCGCGCGCGGCGGTGAGCCAGTAGCAGCCGAGGACCACGTCTTGCGTCGGCGCCACCACGGGGTGGCCGTCCGCCGCGGACAGGATGTTCTGCGACGACATCATGAGGTTCTTCGCCTCGGCGATGGCGCCGCTGAAGAGCGGAACGTGCACGGCCATCTGNNGCGTTGAAGGCGGCGCAGACCAGAGGGTGAATCTGGATCGCCGAACCTTCGACCAGCACCGGCATGAACGCCTGGATGCCCAGGCGGTGGAGGGTCGGAGCGCGGTTGAGCAGCACCGGGTGGTCGCGGATGACCTCGTCCAGCACGTCCCAGACCTCGGTCCGGCTGCGCTCGACCATTCGCTTGGCCGACTTGATGTTTGTCGTGTATCCCTTGTTGACGAGCTCGCGCATGACGAAAGGCTTGAAGAGCTCGAGGGCCATCTTCTTGGGCAGGCCGCACTCGTGGAGCTTCAGCTCGGGACCGACCACGATGACGGAGCGGCCCGAGTAGTCCACGCG
>PNAG01000002.1:0-441339 GCA_003169845.1 Candidatus Dormiibacterota bacterium
CGGGCGGGCGTGTTCTTGACCGCTATTTACGGTGGATACTTCGGAGCCGCTCAGGGGGGCATGTTCATCGGCCTACTCGGGGTGTTCATCAAGGATGAGGTGCAGCGACTCAACGCTCTCAAGAACGTGCTTGCCGTCCTGGTCAACGGCATCGCTGCCATCGTCTTTGTGCTCCTGGCGCACGTGGCCTGGGTGGCCGTCGCGCTGATCGCGGTCTCCAGCATCGCGGGCGGTCAGCTCGGCGCGGTGGTCGCGCGTCGCCTCCCACCCAACGCCCTCAGGGCGGTCATCGTCACTGCCGGACTCGCGGCCGTGGTCAAGTTGATGATGTGACCCGACCGCGGCATTGTGCGGGCGGCTATTCGCCCTTCCACTCGGGCTTGCACTGCCAGAAATAACTCGACACCCTCACGCAAGCCCCGAGACATCTAGCACGCCACGATCTCCGCTGCATGATTTCGACCAGTGGCGCAATGCAGTTGGTCGTTCAGCTCGCCACGACGCGATCAAGGTACCTCGCGCTTAGGTCTGGGCCGTAGAGCGAGGCGCCTCTACATAGACCTCGAGGTCCCGTCGGTACAAGTCGTGGGCCGCTGAATACTCCATTACCCTGGCGACCTCACCGATAAAAGCTTCGTCATAGCCCGCGCGGCGCAGCAGGTGGAATCCCATCTCCATCCCGGACGCCATCCCGCCGGCCGTGATGATCCGACCGGCATCGACCTGTAGGGCGGCAAAAAGTCAGTCCGTTTCAAGCAGCTCGGTCGTAGACATGATGGAGTCCACTTAGGACCGGTCGACACCGATCCCACCTTGCCTGGCCAGAGGCTTCAGAAACGGCGCCTGCAAGCCGAGGCTAGCCAAGCCGTTCATCGAGAGCAAGGTTAGTCGCCCGGTCGGCTCGCTGAACCCCGACAAGGGTTTCAGTACACGGCCGATTTACGTCAGTTTCGAGTTCGCCGTGGCTGTATATCTAGTCGGAGGCACTTCAAGACATCGCCTTCCACCTCCCACCGGGTCCGAGTCCGGCCCCTTGAACGTGCACGGCGGACACCTCCTGACGGTCACGGAGCGGCGCCTCCTCGAAGGTGGGCGATGCATAGGGTGGGCTTCACGAAGGACTCCAGCCGGGTGGCCTGCAGCGGGGCACCCATCTCCGCCAGCGCGCCCTTCAACATGCCCAGGTGGACGGCGCACACGACTCTCTGATTCGACTCCGCCACCTCTCGGAAGGGACAGCGGTGCAGCAGGATCTTGCGCTCCGCGGATTCCTCCACGGCCTCGGGCATGAATCCAAGCTGATCGAAGAGGTCAACCACCTTCTGCGTGGCTTCATCGGCCGAGATCCCACTGAACGGTTGCGGTTTTTCGGTCAGGTAGCCGCCCCAGGCGCGGCCTGCGCTCTCCGCGACGGCCTGCGGCTGGTCGGTGGTGGCGAGATAGCTGGCGAGGATCTGGGCCAGCAGCCGGTAGCCGCCTTGCTGCACTGAGGCGGAATCGGCGATCGCTTTATAAAGGACGCGAGGGCGCCCGCGGCCGGCGGCCGGCGCGGTCACGGCGCGGACCAGGCCGGCCTCGATGAGCTGGTCGACATGCGAGCGGACGGTGTTGGGGTGGAGCCCGACCAAACTCCCGAGCTCGCGCGAGTCGAGAGCGCCCTGCCCACGCAGCTCCTCGAGTATCCGGAAGCGGCTGACGTCGGCAAGGGCCTTATGCGTCTTGATCGAGATGTCGGTCACCGCTTGAATTATACGATGAAGATAGTGAATAATAGAAACATCGTGAAAAAAGGAGCCCGGCGGTGATGACCATCAAGCCGAAGCGCTCACCCGAGCCTGACCTGCCGGGCCGCTACCTGGTGACGGGGCTGGTGGGTTTCATGCTCTGCGCCTTCGGGGTGCCGTTGCTGGCTCCCGAGCTCGTGCGTACCAACGACGACCCCAGGGTCTTCGCTCTTAGCCACGTGGCCGTCCTCGGCTGGATCACGATGACGATGTTCGGAGCTCTCTACCAGCTGTTCCCGGTCGCCTTGGGCGGCACGGTCCGCTCGCCGCGCCTTGGGCGCTGGAACTACTGGGTGTTGGCGACCGGGATCGCAGGCTTCGTGCCGAGCTTCTATTGGGGCTGGACAGCAGGTGTGGCCATCTTCGGGTCGCTGACGGTGGGTGGCGTCCTGCACTTCGCCTTCCAGTTGCTGCGCAGCTATCCGAGCGTTCGCGACTGGCACCCGATGGCCTACTACGTGCTGGCAGCGCTGGTCTGGCTGATCGCAACTATCGGCTTCGGCTTCGTCTACGCGCTGAACTGGCACTTCGCCTGGTTCAGCGTCACCGACACCATGCTGGCGGCGCACGTCCAGCTGGGGCTGGCCGGCTGGTTGGGGCTCACATTGATGGGCGTCTCGTACAAGCTGACCGAGCTCTTCGCGCTGGCGCATGGCCATGGCCGTGCGCTCACTTTCGCAAACCTGGGAGTCTGGAACGTCGCGTTGCTCGGCCTCACCCTGAGCTTGCTGTTCGAGCCGGGGGCTTGGCTCGTGACAGGCTTCGCCGGTCTGCTCGCGATTGCCGCTCTGCTGTACGTGGTCGACATCGCACTGCTGCTCAGGACTCGGCGGCGCCGAAAGCTGACAGTCGAGCAGTGGCATACGTTCGTGTCACTCGGATCGCTGCTGGCCGCGGCCGCGCTCGGGTTGCTGCTCGTGTCGGGCCACGCCCCTGGCCGCAACTGGGTGGTCGCGTACGGCTACGCCGCGCTGGCCGGCTGGTTCGGCTTCGCCATCGTCGGCAAGTCCTACAAGATCCTGCCCTTCTTGAGCTGGTTGCACCGTTTCAGCGCGGTGGCCGGGAGGCAGCCGGTGCCGCTGCTCAGCGAGCTCGTCGACCAGCGCCTGGCATGGTCCTCGTTCGGGCTACTCGTCGTCGGCTTCGCCGGCGTGCTGGCCGGCCTGCTCCTCGGCGACGCCACCGTGGTTCGGGCGGCAGGCGCGCTCTACGCCGCTGGCGCCCTGTTGTTCGCCCTCAATGCTGCCCGGCTGGTCCTTCCGCTCGCGTTTTTGCGGCGCAGTCACCTGGTTTCGCAGGAGATGACGGCATGAGCGAGCCTCGCCTCCAGCTGCCCGACGATCTGCTGGCCGCCGAAGCCTGGCAGCAGCTCGAGTGCGTCTATGACCCCGAGCTCGGCGTCAACCTCGTCGATCTCGGCCTGATCTATCGACTGGACGTGAAGGACGGCGAGGTCCAGGTCGAGATGACCCTCACCACTCCCGGCTGTCCGATGAGCGACAGCATGCCGGACGCGGTGGAGAGGGCTCTGCTGACCATCCCGGGCGTCTCCCATGCCTCCGTTGAGGTGGTCTGGGAGCCGCGATGGGTGCCGGAAATGATGTCCGAGCGCGCCACGCGCGAACTCGGGTGGGTGTGATGGAGGTGTGAGATGGCGACACTTGATGTGCGGCCGATTATGGCCGCTGGGAAGGAGCCGTTCGACGCGATCATGGGCGCAGTCGGCGGCCTGCAGCCGGAGGAGGAGTTCGAGTTGTTCGCGCCGCTCGACCCGGTACCTCTGTACCAGGTCCTGGGCGCCCAGGGCTTCAGCTACGAGACCGAGGCGCTGGGCGGTGGCGATTTTCGGGTCGTTTTCCGCAAAAGGGGATCTGAGATGGCGGTCAGGCAGTCAGAACCGTTGGTCGGCCGGGCGGCCGAGCTGGCCGAGTTCTCGCCGGACGGATTCGGCCGCAGGATTCTCACCGAGACCGACCGCTTTCGGGTGGTGATCGCCGCACTGGAAGACGGCCAGGAGATCCCCCTCCACGCGCCGCCGCTGGACATGGTGATGACGATCGTGGAGGGGATCGGCCAGGTGATGGCAGGCGACCAGGTACATGCGGTGCGGGCGGGCGATGTGGTCATTGTCCCGGCCGGCCAGACGCGCGGCCTGCGCGCGATCGGCGGCCGGTTGGTGACCGTCAACGTGGTCAGCCCGCCGCCCGGGCCGGGTCACCACGCCGGTTCCGCGACCGCATGGCCGGTGGACGAGGAGGCGCCGGATGTGGGCGCTTTGATCCTGGAAGAGCACGCGGGGCTCTTCCCGCACCTGGACCACATGGGCAGTCTGGCTTCCGACGCCACCACCCTCGGCGAGGATGAGTTGCGCACTCGCCTGCGCGAGGTGCTCGCGTTCCTACGCGATGACCTGCTCCCGCACGCCCGGGAAGAGGAGGTGTCCGTGTACCCCGCCGCCGAGAAGGTGCTGCGGGCGGTGGGTGGCGCGACCCGGACGATGTCCGTCGACCATCGCTTCGTCGGCCAGATGGTGGGGGAGCTGAGCGGCCTTGGCGAAGGCCTTCTGTCAAGCGCGAACAAAGAGCGCATCCGCCGCCTCCTCTACGGACTGCAGGCTCTGCTCCAGGTCCACTTCACCAAGGAGAACGAGGTTTACGTACCACTCCTGAATCGCCTGTCGGCGTCCGAGCGGCACCAGCTTCACGACCGCCTCTCGGGAGGGGATGGCGGCCACCCCAATCACCACAAGGAGTCCTAGCCATGGCCTACGTGATCGCCCAACCCTGCGTCGGCGTCAAGGACGCATCGTGCGTGGAAGTCTGCCCGGTGGACTGCATCAAGACCGATGACGCGGCCGACATGTACTACATCGATCCCGACGAGTGCATCGACTGCGGCGCGTGCGTCGATCCCTGCCCGGTGGACGCGATCTTCCCCGAGGACGAGGTCCCGGCCGAGTGGAGGAACTTCATCCAGGTCAATGCCGACTACTTCCAGAAGGTGAGCAGGTAAAGAGATGGCAGAACTCTCCTTCACCAGCAAGCTGACGTGGTCCGGAGGCAGGCACGGACCTGGTGTCGTCGAAACCGGCGGCCAGAGCCTGCAGTTCTCAGTACCCGCATCGATGGGTGGCGTGGGTGTGGGAACCAGCCCCGAGGACCTTCTGCTCAGCGCGGTAGGCTCCTGCTACACGGCGACGCTGGCGGCGATCCTCGATTCCAGGCGACTATCCGTCCAGTCCTTCGAGGTCGTGGTCCAGGGGTTGGTCTCGCAGTATCCGGGACCGGCGGCCGCCGTTTCGTCGATTGTTGTCAACCCGAGATTCATTGGGATCGAGTCGGGCCGCGAGAAGGAGTACGAGAGCGCAGCAATGACCGCGCGCGAGCGCTGCTTCATCGGCGAGCACCTGGGGCCTCAGGTGAGTTATAGAGTCGGCGAGGTCGAGTTCGCGGATGAGACGCCGCCAGCAGGGGATGTGCTCGACGTCCGAGCATTGCCAGCGCCCCGGCGGCACGAACTGATCTTCCGCACGCTCGATGAACTCGCATCGGCTTGCCGGTTCACCCTGTTCCCGCGAAGACCAGGATGCCCACCGTTCTTCGCCTCCAGGGCTTGATCTCCCGCCAGCAGGTCCTTAGAAAGGCGGACTTTGCTGCGCTGCCGCATGTAGAGATCAGCGCCGACTTCAGCTGCGAGGAGGGATGGACCGTCCCAGGTCTGCGCTGGCAAGGAGTCGCCCTGCAGACCCTGATCATCCTTGCTCAACCGCTTCCGGAGGCTAACTACCTACGTGTCGGCGCCGGCGCCTATGAGGTGACTCTGGCTCTGGACTCACTTGACGGCGCGCTGCTTTGCGACGCACTCGATTGCAAGCGGTTGAGCCCGGAGCACGGTGCGCCTTGGCGTTTGCTCGTGTCTGGTGACAGGTGCTTCACCAGCGTGAAGTGGGTGGATCGTCTGGAGGTGACCTCAGGTCCCGGCGAACCCCTGGGCGAGCGGGTCGCCAGCAGCCGCTTGCCGCCCAGCCCGTTCCTACCGGGGCACGGCCGCGTGGCATCCTAGTCGGATGGGAGATCCCGCTTGTTTTGCCCATTTGCTCGATGACGAAGGCCGGATGCCGGACCCGCCACGGGTGCAAATTCGGCGAGTCTATGAACCCGGGCCTCCCGACCAAGCTGAGATTCGCGTCTTGGTCGACCGGGTCTGGCCGCGTGGCGTACGCAAGGATTCGCTGGCGCTTGACCGTTGGGCCAAGGAGATAGCGCCATCCGCAGAACTGCGCCGCTGGTTCGCTCATGACCCTCGTAGGTGGCCACAGTTCCAGCGCCGCTTCCGCGAGGAGCTGGTGGCAAGAACTCCTGAGCTGAAGGCACTCGCGCTTCTCGCTCGCGGAGGTCGCGTGGTTCTGCTGTACGGCGCCCGGGATCAGGAGCACAACCAGGCCGTGGTGTTGAAAGACGTCCTGGAGGAAGCGCTCTAGCCAGGAATCCAGATCTGATCGCCTGGCGCTACTGCTGTACCACGTGCCCTGCGGACGCGCGATTGCAGCCCGCGGGCCGCAGTCCCCACCACCTTGAGGACGCATACGAATGATGAATAGGCGTGACGGAGTTCGGCCCTCATTTCAGGTTCTGGCGTACTCGATGTCGTCCCGGTAAGTCTCGTAAGCCAGCGTGTACTCCATGACTCGGGCGACCTCAGATATGAATGTCTCGTCGTAGCCCGCTCGCCGCAGCAGGTGGAAGCCCATCTCCATGCCGGATGCGATCCCTCCTGCCGTCACGATCCGCCCCGCGTCGACGACTCTCGCCCTGCTTATCACACAAGCAGGCGCGATCTCCTTCAAACGGTCGATCGGCACTTTCCCGGGTGGGTTGGCCTCAGCCCGGTCCGGCTCCTTGCGATTGGTTGCGGGCAGCCCATCCAGGAGGCCGAGCTTGCCGTAGATCCACGAACCGGTACACACGCTCGTGAGAAGGCAGGTGTTCGGTAGAGAGCGGACGAACTCATGAAGGCTGCGGTTGTGCAGCTCCTGGCGGGTCCCGAAGCCGCCCGGGATCAAGAACGCATCCATTGCGGGACGGTCCGTGAACGAGTAGTTCGGCATGACCGTGAAGCCGGCCTGCGCCTGCACCGGGCGCATCGCATCTGCGACCAGAAAGGCGTCAAGCTCGGGGTCAAAGCGGCGCGCTACCGAGAACACGCCATAGGGTGCCGCGAAGTCGACAATCTCGGCGTCCTTGAAGACGTAGATCCCAAGTCGGAAGCCTGCGATCTTCAACACATCTCACCTCCAGAGCAACCGGTTGCCGCGAAGAGGCCGTATTCGGCCGGAATGACCGGATTTGCACGGTCCCGGGGGAGTTCAGCAGTCACTGGAGTGAGTGTATGGGTCCCGTTAGTTCCGGACCGAACGGAGCTGCCTGACCTCCTCACGCGCTTCAGGGGTCAATTCGGGCCCCACCACATAACTCCCAGTTGTACGCTGCGCCTCTCACTCTCGTGAGCACAGCGCTCAGGCCGATCTAGCGCGGAGGTAGGTGGTTCGAGTCCACTGCGGCCCACCACTGCTTCCGTAACGCGAACCGGCGCAGAGGGAAGCCGGAAGGTTGGGACGATGCTGTCCCGGCTCTCAACCCTCACCTCGACCACCAGCTCTTTGAGCAGGGCTTTCCGCTGGCCCGGCGTTCCGTTGAGCATTGCGTCACGGAGAGTTTCTTTCACGTTGCGCATGACCTCGGCGGTCGGCGCAACGAGCACTTCTGTGCGGTCGGACTCCTTCAGGTCTTCCAGTCGCGCGCGAAGCTCGGCGAGCCGAGTCTCGAGCGCCTGAACTCGACTGAGGAACCGCATTTCGGGTAAACCACCGGACTCGAAGGCGCTGTAGTAACGCTGGACGGCGGCTTCCGTCTGAGCGATCTCGGCTTCTAGTCGCCGGACCTCTGACCGATGGCTGGGCGCTCGCTGCGCCGCCTTTAGACGCGAGGCGTCGATGGCGGCCTTCACCAGCCTCGTATCGGCGTACGTGGCGAGCAGAGACTCCAGAACGGCCTCGTCGAGTTTGTCCGCCCGCAGGACGTCGGAGCGGCAGCCTTGGCTGCCATGGCGATTGCGCGAGAAGCACGTGTAATACCGATACCGAGCGCTCCGGCCATGTGCGGCCGTCCCGATGTAACGCCGCCCGCAGGCTGCGCAGACGACGAGCCCGCTGAGCAGGAAGTCGGTCGTGTTGCTCCGCCGCGTCGAGGCATCGTCGCCACGCTTGCGGAGCAGGCGCTGAGCCTGGGCGAACATTTCGGGCTCAATCAGCGGAGGGTGCGGAGCCTCGTACTCGACGTCGCGGAAAGCGATCTTGCCGACGTACACAGGGTTGCGCAGGACGCCGAGAACGCCGACGTGGCTCCAGAGGTGACCGGGGCGCGAACGGTGGCCGTGTTGCGACAGATAAGTGGCGACTCCGCGGGCACCTAGGTGCTTCCTGGCGTAGAGATCGAAGATGAGGCGGACGACCGGAGCCTCGGGTTCGTTCGGTTCGAGTAGCGCGGTGTCGCGGTTGAGGCGATAGCCATACGGTGCATGTCCACCCAGCCACTCGCCGCGCGCGGCTTTGCGCTCCATGCCTGCGATCACGCGATCGATCAGCGTGGCGCGCTCGAACTCGGCGAAAACGCCGAGCATCTGGACCATCATCCGGCCCGCCGCAGTACCAGTGTCGAAGGGTTCTGTCGCGGAGCGGAAGCTCACGCCGGCCTGGTCGAGCTCCTCAAGGAGCTGCGCCAGCGCACGGACGGACCGGCATAGACGGTCGACGCGATAGACGAGGAGCATGTCGTAGCGCTTCGCGCGAGCATCGGCTAGAGCCTGCTGCAGGCCTGGGCGCTCCAGCGTGGTGCCGCTCATTTGGTCCGTGTAGCGCCTAGTAAGTTGCCAACTGTCCTGACTCCGGACGTACGATCCCAGGCGTTCCGCTTGGGCTTCGAGCGAGAACGGCTGGTGCTCCTCGTCAGTGGAAATCCGCGTGTACGTCGCCACGCGAATCGGGCCGATTTCGACAGACTGACGCTTCTTACTCACGGAGACGTCTTATCACGACATTCGTTGAAGGGGAATCCCCTTCAAGTGTTCGGTGCGATCCGCGAGCATCTCGGCGAGGATTCCGACTGCGCTGGTGAACTGGTCCTCCGACATAGAAACGATCTTCGGCGGCGCTAACAGCAGGTCGCACGAATCAGTAATTCGAAGGGGCCGGACTCTGACCCCCTTCCGCGCGCGGCTCACTGCGGGTGCCCGCCAGCGGCGAGCGTGCTTTGGCGCCTGGAGACTTCCCTCGCGGGCAGATCTCACCATATCTAATACATCCCCTTTCAGGACTGTCCGTCTTACCTTGAAGCTGGAAAATGATCTAGTGGAGGCGGTCGGTCTCGTGAAGTTGGATGAGGCCGCCCGGCGGCTGGGCTGCCATGTCGAGACACTCCGCGTACACATCCGGGACGGACGCCTCATAGCCGTTCGCGGACCTCATGGCGCTTACTACCTCGATGCTCGGGACGTCGCTACATATCCCCGACCGCAGCGGGGCTGGCCAAAGCCGAGAGAGTTTTCGGATCGCCAGCTGGGCCAGTCATGGTCTCTGATCGAAGGAACGCTGCCCAAGGCGATGGCTTGGCGCGATCGAGAGCTTGATCTCGTCGATGAGCTTCGTGCGCATCCAAAGCGAAACCTTCGCCTATTCCGACTACTGTCGGTCCATCGCCTTCGGCGACTCGGGTTGACCTTTAGCCAGATCGCGGCCGAGCTTGGCATCACGTCGCGTCATGCCCGCCGCCTCACCGCAGCGAGCGTGTTCCTTGCTCTTCGGCGCGAGCTTGTTCGCAGAGATAAGGCGAAGGCACGAGCGGAGGCGCTGGCTGCCCATCGCGCGCAGCAAAGCGCGATGGGAGAGGGTGCGCGATCACGTCGTCGCCGACGTGCCTGGGCCACCCGCCCGCGCGCCTGATTTCGGACGGCGGACAGTCGCGGAAGATGCAGTGCTTGAACCGAATCGATTGGCATTGCTTGACGCTGACTCCGATCAGCTTATCGGTCGATGTCGAACCGTCCTAGTCCGAATCATGCCTGTCCGCCTGGACGACTACGCCACCATGACTTCTCGAGTGATTTGAGCTCTACATTGGTGCGCTGCCGCACGGCTCGATTGGTCGGGTCGTTGACGTGTGTGTTTACGGAGACAGTCCGCGATTGACAGGCTCGGTTTGAACGGCAAATCGGCGCCCAAATGAACTCATCTGCGACCCCTTGAGCGACCCCTCGAACGACCCTTACTCCGCACCCTATTGCGAACCCACTTGCGAAACCGCTGCAGCGCCATCGCAAGGAGCTCCCATTCTCCGGGGCGTGGCTTACTTCCGCCACTCGATTTTGGGGATTGACTCACAGTACGATCCTGTTGCCACCACGGTGAGGCGCCCTGGATTCCAGTAACGGGACCCCCGGCCGATCACCGAATGAATCGGCGGCGCAGTGCTGTTACTCAGGCTCCAGGTCGGGAAGGTCGGTAAGGTCCAAGGGAAGCGGACCACGGCCGCCGGCCGCTGTGGAGAAGCCGGTCTGAGGGCCGGTTCGTGCGTCGAAGGGCGTCACTGACCAGCTCCCGGGTGGTGCCGTTGGCAAAGGACGCTGGCCTGGAAGGGCCGTGCACCTCAACAGCAGACTGCAGTCGGGCGCGTCACGGATCATCACCCATACCGGCACATTTGGATCACAAGCGTGGAGCGTGAGGCAGTTCCCCAGCTCGTTGGTCTCAGCAATGCTTGTAAGTGTCTGCAGCGTGACCAGCTTCATGGTCGTGGTCGCGCGGTCGAGCGGGCGGGTCACGAAATCGATCTCGCTTCTCGTCAGGA
Organism: Candidatus Dormiibacterota bacterium; assembly: GCA_003169845.1. Lineage (GTDB taxonomy): Bacteria > Chloroflexota > Dormibacteria > Dormibacterales > Dormibacteraceae > Palsa-870. The sequence continues at coordinate 10,685 of PNAG01000002.1, forward strand.
CGCCGAACGGCGGGAAGCACCCAGGCCTGCTGCGGTCACTCAGACTCGCTAGAGCAGCGCCATTGATGCTGGCGAGGCTTGCCACAATGTCCCCGGAGACTGCATCGACTACTACGCCCTTCCCGGCGTTACTCCAAACCACCCATACGGGCCGCCCGACCTCGATGGTCGGATTCAGGACCGGGACGTGATTCAGTGGTAGCGACAGGCCCGAGAGCACTGTATCGACCTCGCCGAACGAAGTGAGAATGGCCTTCGATGCCGAGCCACCGCCAGGAAATCTCGCCAGGGCGCGCTCGCGAGACAAAGTCACAGTAGGTCGGATCGGGTATGTAAAGGTCGATCCAGGCATGTATTCGACGCTTTGCGCTATCGCAACGACATCAGCCAGCGCCAGCTTGTGTCCGGTTACGAACACTACGATTCCTGCGGATTCCTCCCAGGCGACATTGACGGTCTCGCCAAATGGGGCAATCGCCGACACTCCCGGACGACCTTGGATTGTCACGCTCTGCTTTTGTTCCTCCCCAAGAAGGTCGGCGGGGGGCAGCGTGGTGTTGTACTTCCCCATCTCGAGCCATGGGCTGTCGCCAGATCCAGCCGTGATGTAGGTCAGCCAGCCCTGTCCCAGTTCGGTTTCACTGCCCTGCTCTAAGAAGAACCCCGGCGGAAGCAACTGAGGATGCAGCCGCTCGCCCGTCAACCCCGTGACCACGAGGAACGAAGCCGCGCACTCGCTAAGTGGAGCGCCAAGGAGCGTGTCTTGAGATGGGCCGCTTGTGCGGACTTGAGTACAAGCGCCAAGTAAGGCTCCTAATAAGCCGGCCATGAGAACGGTCGCGAGGACTCCCTGTGGCCACGCCAGACGCGATTTGCCGTTTCTCACGGCCAGCATTTTGCGCTCGCAGAATGCCTATTGCGCGCCAACTACTGTGCCGTTGCCTCAGATGGTCGGCGGCCCACTTTGCGTAGCGCTCGGATGCAAACGCGGGCCGCGATAACCTAGCACGTGTGGGACGACGGCCCAGGCGACTGCGCTAAATCCAAATCCGCGCCCCCAGTACGGTCGGTTGGTTCGCGTTACGGTAGGTACGGCCCACCTCTGAGGACTCGAACCTTGTCGCCTGTTGGGTTAGGTAGTTCGCCGTGGCTGTATATCCAGTCCGAGGCACTTCAAGGCATCGCCTTCCACCTAATGGGGATGCATCGGCCCGAATAGGCTGATGGAGCCGAGCTGGTAGCGGTCGAGCCCTTCCTTCGACAAAGTCGATGTCAGGCGGTGGCCGCGGCTGTAGCCGTGGCGGTAGTTTGTTGGGCGACTCGCCCTGCCTCGGCCAACCGCGTTGCAATCGTCTCCGCTACAAACGCGGCATCGGGGCCCTGGCCTCCGATCAAACCGGAAGCCAGGCGCGTCTGGAAGGGCAGGCCCATGAAGTAAAGCCCGTTCGCACCGTCGGCGACTCCCCCGACGTGTTTCGGGTAGCCGTCGTCGCCGGCGACCGGGAATCGGATCCACGAGTAGTCGCGAGCGAACCCCGTGCACCACACGATGGTCTCCGGCTGCAACCGGCGCCCGCCATCGCAAACAGGAAAGCCTGCGTCGACGGCGGTCACCCTTGGCGCGCGCTCGACGCCGGCGGCCAGGGCCTCGCGCATCGAGACTCGGATGAGGGGCGCGCCGTGGTGAAGGACGAACGGCTTCATCCGCCGTCCCATGGGGGTTCGGACCGAGGCGATCTTGTTGGCGTAGAACCAAAAGAACTTTCCCTCGAACGCGTAGAAGATGGGCGGAATGGTGCCCGTTCCACGGCCTGCCAGCACCGTTTTGTGACCGGCTCGCGCCGCCTCAATCGCAATCTCGACCCCTGACGTACCGGCGCCGACCACGAGAACGTCGCCGGTCAGCTGCAACGCGTTCTTGTATGCGGATGCATGAAACTGGCGAATCGCGGGTTTGATGTCCTCCGCCAGGGCGGGCACCTTAGGTCCCTGGTAACCGGTAGCGACCACGACATGGCCGGCGGCGATCGTCCCAGCGCTCGTCTCCAGCCGGTAGCCGTCGCCACTCCGCTCCAGGCTCAACGCGCGGACCCCGGTGCGAATGGGCAGGCGATGCTCGAGCCCGTAGGCCTGGAGGTAGTCCGCCAGCTGGTTCTTGTCGGGGAAGCTGTCGGGCGGCGCTGGGAACTTAGAGCCCGGAAGGCTATCGAACCGGGCAGGCGTGAACAGGCGGAGCGAGTCCCAACGGTTCCGCCATTGGTTTCCGACCTGGCTCCCGGCTTCCAGCACGACGTGGCCCACACCTCGTCGCGCCAACTCGTAGGCGCTCGCGAGGCCGGCCTGGCCGGCTCCGATGACCACGGCGTCCATCTTTTCCACGTCGCCCATTTGCTCGTCCCCTTCAGTAGCTATGCAATCACTGCAGTGATACTGCAGTCTCTGCGGTGGTACTGTAGCGGCCAGGATGCCGGACGTCAAGGCGGAACGGCCTTCTTATCGACAGCGGCAGGCGCTCGAGACACGCCGCCTGATCGCGCGGGCGGCGCGGGCGCTGTTCACCGAGCACGGCTACGCGGCGACCAGCATCGAGGCGGTCGCCTCGGAGGCCGGGGTGTCGCCGCGCACCGTCTACGCGAGCTTCGGGACCAAAAAGGCGATCCTGGGCGCCATCTGCGAGGAGTGGCTGATGGAGGCGGGCGTGATGGAAGCAATCGCCACCGGCCTGGCCGACCCCGACCTGGGCCGCCGGCTGGCACTGGTGGCGCGTACGAGCCGCCGCCAGTGGGAGTCGGATCGCGGCGTCCGTCGGATGCTCGGCAGCGCCGCGGCGTCAGACGCCGACGTGGCGAGGATGATCGCGGGCTGGACGGCCGATCGGGCGCGCTCGTTCCACCAGCTCGTGGAGGGGCTGGAAGGGCAGCTTCGCGATGAAGTCGATGGAAGGCGGGCCGGGGCGCTCATCCGCGCGCTGTCGGCAGCCGAGGTCTACTCCGAGCTGGTTGACGGCGAGGGCTGGACGCCGGCCGAGTACGAGGCCTGGCTGGCGGGACTTCTCACGGACGTGCTGCTGCGGCAGCGCTGATCGATCGGTGGTGTCGAGAGCGGGAGTCGACCCGCACGAGGTTGCCCTGGTTTTTGGGACGAGTTCAAACCCTCGAAAATGGTCTCGGTTGATGGGCCCCGCCTTTGGTGGAGTCGGCATGGTGGACATCTCATGCCGATTTCCATGGAGGACCATGCCAAAAGAGGTACCCGCTGGATGTTAGCCCGCCGCACGGGGCTGGGCTGTGAGGCCGTCCGAGTTCAAGCGCGTCGTATATCCAGTCGGAGGCACGTCAAGACGTCGCCTTCCACCTCCACGTGGGTCCGAGTCCGCCCCGCGCGGCTCGCTAGGTCGTTGTTTTAGGTCGAGGTGGGGAGGAGAGCGCACGGGCCCTCGACGCGATGAATACCGGGCCGGCGGCGTTGACCTGGCTCAGCCCAGGGAGTCTCCCGGTCAAGGTGTCAAATAAGGTGGTTACGCCCGTGCCGGCAGGTGGCTGAAGAAGTCCCAGACCACCTCAGTAGCATTTGGCTCACCCGGTAGGGCATCCTCCGGTCCGAACCAGCTGTGGTCAGCTCCGGTAACAGCCTCCAGAACTACAAGCGTCCCTTCGCGGCATCCACTCCACGTCGATATCTGGGTGATGCCGCTCCGAGTCATCGTGGGCGTGTTGGCGCAGCCATCCAGGGTTGCCCATCGCGTCATGAAAGAGATCGTGGATGGAAAATGCCCGAGGCCTGCAGTGAAGCCCCCGTCGAAGGGCACGAGGGAATCTGCGGTGCCATGCATCTCCAGGACCGAAATCGGCCGAGCCGGACTACAAGCATCGGTGACTAAAGCCCCCGAAACAGATGCGATGCCAGCGATTCGATCAGACAGTTCGCACGCGAGGCGGTGGGCCATCGCGCCACCGTTAGACATACCCGTAACGAATATTCGTTTCGGATCGACGCGCCCACCGCTCACCAGCCGGTCCACCAGTGCACGGATGAATCCGACGTCGTCGTTACTGTTATGACCGCAACAGCTACCGGCATTCCATGAGTTGTTCAGGCCTTGCGGATACACGACGATGAATCCGCCCTGCGTTGCCTGGTCGTCGAAATGGGAGCTTGTCTCCATTTCGGTTGAGTCCACCGTATAACCGTGGATCGCAACAACCAATGGGACCAGCTCCGTCGGATCCAAGGAGAGAGGACTGAATATGGTGTAGCTCCGCAGCTCGCCGCTGACGGTCATGGTGGCGTTCTGAATCGCGCTGGGACTTTGACTCGGCATTCGGGCTGCGACCGAGCCACCGCACGCACTGGCGCCCATGATTACCGCGGCGAAAATGCCGAACCCCGACTTCGGTATCGACCTCCGACAAGCAACTGGGGATATGTTGTTGCCCATGAGACTCAGCTCAGTTCAGGCAGGCTGAGCGGTGTCCAGTCCACCCCGCCATCGGTCGTTTCGTAAAGCGTGGTGCCAGCACTTTGCCCGCCATTTGGTTGTACCAGCACGTAGGCCCACCCCAGTGAAGGGGTCAAGAAAGCAAACCAGGGGGGCGGCCAGTTAGCGGGCTCCTGCGCTGGGAGGCCACTGCCCGGTGCGGGCGCGTCGCCGAACTGCGTCGTGGCTGGCGTCACGTCCCAGTGTTGTCCCGCGTCCGCCGTGCGCATCCACCCCCCACCAATGGGCAAGCCCACCCAATGCGTCACATCGACGTAGAACAGCGCCTCAAGTTGGGTGAAGTTGGGAACCGGGATCGGACCTGACCAGTGATCTCCTCCATCGGAGGTTGTGTACACAAAGTGGTTTTCTGTGAGCGGGCTGTAATGCGTAGCCTTAAGCTCCAACACGCCTTCGCGGCCGTTGAAGAACTTCAAAGTCCAAAGGATCGAGTCGGTCGGGTCGATGCCGGGCGGAACCTGGATGTTCTGGAGTTGCCAGGTGACTCCTCCGTCGAGAGATCTAAAAAGGTGCGGCGAGCTGGCAGAAGCAGTCCCACTGAGGCTAAGCCATGCGACCGATGAGCTCTGAAAGACAAGTGGGCCTGGCAAAGAGTGATCGAGCAGGCCGTTTGGAAGATAAAGCCCCGTGGCCAGGTCCAAGTTGAATTGTGCCTTGATGTCGATACGGGCCACAAGACCCCAATGAGCGCCGCTGTCGGTCGTGTGGAAGAGGTCCGCAAGGCTATACGCCGGCTCTTGGGAAAGCACCCACCCCTCGCGCGGATTGAGGAAGTACATGAGCGGCTGCAGTTTCGATTGCGAGCAGTGACCGCCCTTACAAACCGTCTCGACAGCTTGACCAGCGCCAGGCGGAAGACCGTGTGATGTCCAAGTAACCCCACCATCCGCGCTGTGAAGAAGAAGACCGAAGCCTGGGTCGAATGGCGATCCGACTATTAACAATTCCCTCCCGTCCGCGCTGGCGAGCATTTGCGAGATTTGTCCGGCACCCTGATTCCAGGTGTGCTGGGCCTTCCATTGCCTGCCACCGTCATCGGTCCGGAAGAGGACGGATGTCTGCTCTGGGCACGTTGCGGCGCACGGCAGAGTGGTGGTCTCCATGAGCCATCCGATGGTCGTCGAGACAAACAGTGTGCCCTCGACGGAGCAAGCCCCAGAGCAGATGCCGACGCCCGGGGCGTTGACCTTGAATGGCTGGTTGTGCGCGGGAACGGGAGCAAAGAGTCGGTGTACCGCCAGAAAGGCAGCCGTCGCGGCGACGGCAACGACTACAGCCATGACGATGGCCAACAGCCTCATGGCTGGCCGCGGCCAACTTAGCCAAGGCCGTTCACGGCTCTTCCAACGGCGGTCTCGAACAGCTCCGACGTCCATGTCCAGCATTGCCATCGTTCGTGACAGCAGCAAGGGATGGGGAAAGTCCGGGCCTGGGTCAAAGGCCACGTCCAAGTTAAGTCTCAGCGTCTCCTCAGCCATTTACCCTGACCTCCGAAACTCCCATCGCCGGGCGCAAACGCTTCAGCGCTCGATTGATCCTGGTCTTAACCCCAGACTGGGTAAGGCCGAGCGCGATCGCTACATCGCGCAGCGGCATGTCGAGATGAAAATGCAGAAGGATGGCCACGCGCTGGTCATGCGGTAGGTGCATTACGGCGCGACGCAGGTCCTCCCCCTCGAACCAGGCCGCGTCGTCGACAGATGGCAAGGCATTCGCGTCGGGAAGTCGCACCAAATGCCACCACTTACTTCTGCGGATTTCCCGGCATTGGTTCGCGACGATACCTATGAACCATGGCTGAAACGAGCTCCCGTCGCGAAGGTTTTGCAGGCGCCGCCAAGCCCGTAGGGCCGCTTCCTGGAATGCGTCTTCAGCCTCTGACCGGTCGTGCAGCATGGCAAAGGCAAGCCTTGTGGCAGAGCGGATGGTCGGTTCGAGCAAGTGCTCAAAGGCGACTCGGTCACCTGCCCGAGCGCGAGCGACGAGAGCCTGCTCAGCGCGGTCCTCCATCGGCGTCACTATGCGGGTTCATCCGGGCAGCAATTCCAGGAGCGCCAGGCGCGCCTGGGCCGAAAACCGGATGTCATGTCGGCGGTCTCACTTTGTCTTTCCTGCTACCTCACCTTTCCTACGGGCAAATCGGGCGGAAGGGTGTCAGATGAGCAAAGGATTTCAAACGAGCAGGGGATTTCAGGTCCCTGCCATTGCGATCTTGTGAATCGGCTGAGATCAAGATCGGCCGATTTAGGTGCAGTTGGGCGAGTGCGTTCGCAACGGCCAAGTTGCAAACAAGGTGTATATCCAGTCGGGCGCACGTCAAGGCGTGGCCGCGCACCTCGGGCCCGTTGAGTCCGTACACCTTAAGAAAATACGGGGCACCCGGCGTTGGCCGCGTCTCCGGACCTTCGACCTGGGCTCCTGGCTGGCCTCCCGGCCTGGCTGGCGGCGCCTACACTGCCGACCTCGACTGGCCATCCCGCCGACTTCAACATCACCGACTTCCTCAGGTTCGCCCAGGTCGACCCGGGCCGACGACCTGGGCTGTGGGACAGGGCCCAAGTGCGTCTCTGGCGTCGCCTCCAAGCTGGATGGCGAGTTCTCGGCGGCGAGACGATTCAGCGCCGATCACCTTGGCAGTCCGCGATGATATTCGTCGATGGCTGGAATCCTGGAGGCGATCGGCAACACGCCGATCGTCGAGCTACGCCGGATTCGCCCATCCCGCGGGGCGCGCGTCATGATCAAACTCGAGTCGGCTAACCCAACCGGGAGCATGAAGGATCGCATCGCGCTGGCCATGGTCAACAAGGCGGCCGCCGACGGGCGTCTGCCACCTCGCGGCCGCGTTGTCGAATACACCGGGGGGAGCACTGGTATGGCGCTCGCCTTTGTGTGCGCTGCGAGTGGCTACCGCTGCACGCTTGTCAGCAGCGATGCGTTCAGCGAGGAGAAGCGCACAGGCATGATCGCGCTCGGCGCGGAGGTGGTGATCGTCCCTAGCGATCGCAAACGGATCACGGAAGAGTTGGCCCGCGAGATGATCGCCACCGCCCAGCGCTTGGCGAAGGCGCCTGATAGCTATTGGACCGACCAGCTCAACAATCGCGACGGCGAGGTCGGCTACCACCCCCTGGGCGAAGAGATCTGGGCGCAAACAGAGGGACGGGTTGCAGCGTTCGTTCAGTCAGTCGGCACCGCACACTCGTTGCACGGCACCGCCGACATTCTTCGGGAGCACCGACCTGATGTGCGGATCGTCGCGGTTGAACCCGCCGAGTCGCCAGTCCTGTCGGAAGGGCGCACCGGCAGCCATCGCATTGAAGGGATCGGGATTGGATTCGTGCCTCCGCTGTGGCGCCCTGAGCAAGTGGACGAGATACTTCAGGTGGGATCCGATGAAGCGATGGCCATGGCAAGGCGCTTGGCGATGGAGGAGGGGCTGTTCGCGGGATCTTCGACTGGCGCCAACATGATTGCCGCGCTAAGAGTGGCCGAAAGGCTGCCCGAGGATGAAGTGGTGGTCACGCTCGCAGTCGATTCGGGTGTGAAGTACCTCAGTACGGCACTCTATTCTCGCGCCGACTCGGGGTAAGTGGCGGGTAAGGCAGAGCGACCACGCCTTCCTCACCTCCGACCGCGCCCGCGAGGTCATCGCTGAGGAGCGCATCCAGGTCATCGACTACCAGCTGCTGCAGAACGCCTGGCGCAACTTGCCCGATACGACCGCGTAGCTGGGGCAAGCCGCCATCGACAGCCAATGTGCTGAGTCTCCCCTCGCCGAGAGCGGGTCTGTACACCTTTAAGAAATACGGGGCAGGCGGCGGTGACCTGGCTCAGCGCGGCCGGGTCGAGATCGGAACGATCACGGCGCCGATGTGTTCGCGGCTGGGCTTCCGGTCATAGGCAGGAGGAGGTTGGAGTGCTTCCGATGGACTTTTCGAACCCCACAGGCTTCTCTGGCGGTGGCGGTTCTCCTGCGGCGGCGGTGGCAGCAGTCGGCGATTTGTCGGGTGAACCCTCGATGAGCACAAGGGGGCGCATCCGCATACTGTTGGCCGATGGCTGACATTCTCAACGTGGTCGATATCGACGAGCTTCGTCACCAGGTGCGTCAAAAGTATCGCGACGTCGCTGCCGATCCTAGCGGCACTCAACATGTCCATCACTTCCACACCGGCCGGACGCACGCGGTGCGGCTCGGCTACCCATCGCATCCCTTGAGCGAACTTCCGGACGAAGCATGCGAGGCATTTGCAGGCATGGGCAACCCGTTCTTTTGGGGCGGCCCCAAACCCGGAGAGAGGGTCGTCGACCTGGGATCGGGAGGCGGCATGGATTCTCTGCTGGCCGCCCTTTGGGTGGGTAGCGAAGGACGTGTTATCGGAGTCGACATGACCCCCGAGATGCTCGAGCGCAGCCGTTCGATCGCCGAGAAGATGGGGTTGAAGAATGTCGAGTTCCGCGAAGGGCTGATCGAGGATCTACCGGTTGAGGATGGATGGGCTGATGTCGTCATCTCCAATGGGGTAATCAACCTATGTCCGGACAAGATCGGTGTCTACCGGCAGATCTTCCGCGTACTGAAGCCTGGCGGAAGAATGACCGTGGCCGACATTTGTCTGGAGCGTCCAGTTCCGGAGGAAGCCCTCCGAGACATTGATCTCTGGACTGGTTGAATCGCCGGGGCCCTGCCGTGTGCAGGGTGGGAGACGGTGATCAGCGCCGCCGGCCTTGTGGATGTCGAGCTGGCGAATCCAATCGACGCCTTTGCCGGCGCCAGCGGAGAGGCGAGCGCCAGGGAGTTCGGAACATTGGGTTATTCAATCCGCGCCCGCAAGCCGGTTGACTAGGATGCCAGAGACGGCATGAGCGATTGCTGCACGCCGAAGGGCTACCGGCAGATCTTCAGCGAGAAGAACGCGCGCGCGGAGGCAAGGCGCTACCGGCGCAAGGGCCTCGATGCAACATCTCGGCGAATCGGTGACTTACTCAAGGAGCGGGGCGTCGAAGGCAAGACGCTTCTCGAGGTGGGGGCGGCATCGGAGCGATCGAGATCGAGCTGCTCAAGGCGGGTGTTCCCCGCGCGGTCAATGTTGAGCTGACCTGTAAGAGGGCAAAACTCGCTCCGGCCCGCTGCGGGCCTTTTGCCGCCTCAGCCTGGGGACGATCAGAATCGGCGGCTAGCCCGAGTTGTCGGGCAGCTGGGACAGGCGGTAAGTCCGTACACCTTAAGGAAATACGGGGCACGCCGGCGCCTTTTGGTTCGAGTCCTCTTTGGTCTACCCAGCCCACCTGCCGTCTGGAGTTAGCTTCTCCGAATGGCGCCGCGATTTAGTGCTGTCCGTAACAGGACGCGCTCCTCGGCGGTGGTACGAACTCACCTCAGGTTTATTTGTCAAGATTCGCCCATGCCCGAAGACCACTTGGGCGAAACCGTTGCAGAGAGATACGACGAGTTGCTCGCCGACATGTCCGAGCCTGCTGTCGTCGATCCCGTAGTCGACCTCTTGGCGGAGTTGGCCGGCCACGGCGCCGCGCTCGAACTCGGAATCGGCACCGGCCGGATCGCGCTGCCTCTCGCGCGCCGTGGTATCCGTGTGTACGGAATCGAGCTCTCCTCGGCGATGCTGGCGAGGCTGCCGGCAAAGCCGGGTGCCGAGCAGATCGACGTAACAATCGGCGACTTCGCCACGACCAGGGTCGAGGGGACGTTCTCGCTCGCCTATCTCGTCTTCAATACGATCAACAATCTGACAACCCAGGACGAGCAGGTCGCCTGCTTCCAGAACGTCGCGACCCACCTCGAGCCCGGCGGCTGCTTCGTGATCGAGGTAGGCGTTCCGGCGCTCCAGCTGCTGCCACCCGGCGAGACGTTCCAGCCGTTCCATGTGAGCGAGACCCATCTCGGGATCGACGAGTACGACGTCGCGAACCAGCGACTCGTCTCACACCACTTCCGGGCCGTCGGCGGAACGTTCGAGAAGCGCTCGATCCCGTTCCGCTACGTCTGGCCGTCAGAGCTCGACCTGATGGCACGGCTCGCCGGGATGACGCTGCGGGAGCGCTGGAGCGGCTGGAAACGCGAGCCGTTTACGAGCCACAGCACCAAGCACGTCTCGGTCTGGGAGAAAGACTTGAGCTTGCAAAAACGGGCATGCCAAGGCTGATCGGCGAACCAACCAACGCGTCCCTAAATATCAGCCTGTCGATCGTACGCGGCCCGAGGTAGGGGGCAGTCGCTCTTGGTGACCCGCCCAGCGGGCCGCGAACCAATTCGTACACCTTAAGGAAATACAGGGCACGGCGTATTTGTGTGGTTCGAGTCCGCCGTGACGCACCAGCGAGAAGCGTCAAGCGGGCGTAGTACATCGGTAGTGCACCAGCCTTCCAAGCCGGGTACGGGGGTTCGATTCCCCCCCGCCCGCTCCAAAAACTTACGTGAACGGCTCGTCGTTCCTGGTCGACAGCGGCCTCACCGCGGCTTACGTGACGCCGGAGTAGACCTGAATTAGACGCCAACTGGCGTTACCGTGGTCTGTCCTGCGACCGACGATTCAGTACGCGCGCAGCGGCGAACTCAAGATCGCCTATCAGATCACTGGTGGCGGTCCCATCGATCTCGTTTGGGCCCCGGCGATGGCCACACAGCTCGATTTGGAATGTGACTGGCCCCCGAGGGCCCGTTTCCTGGAAAGCCTTGGGGCGTTTTGCCGACTCATCCGGTTTGACAAACGCGGCACGGGGCTTTCGGATCGGCCAGACCACATCGCCACGCTAGAGGAGCGCATCGACGATATCCGCGCCGTGATGGACGCCGCCGGAAGCAAAAGCGCCGCTATCCTCGGAGCGTCCGAAGGTTCGTCGATGGCGTGCCTTTTTGCAGCCACCCATCCCGATCGCACGCGTGCGCTCCTGATCTGGGGCGGCCAGGCGCGATGGGTGAGAACGGACGACTACCCATGGGGATCGACGCCTGAGGAGGATGAACGCGGGATCGCCGAACTGAGCGAGCATGGGATAACGCTCGAGTACGAATTCCCGGATGGAGTCCCCGACGACCAAGCCGCGTATGCAGAGTATTTGATGCGGTGGCATCGGGCGGGTGCCAGCCCAGCGGCGCTCGTGGCGCTCGCGCGCATGAACGCGCAGATTGACATCCGAGACATCCTTCCCGACATCCGCGTGCCCACGCTGGTGATGAACCGCACCGGCGACCCTGTAGCGCACATCGATGCCGCGCGAAACCTGGCGGCGCACATCCCAGGCGCGAGGTTCCAGGAGTTCCCGGGCGACACCCACTCCATCAGCAACATCGAGCCCGAGAAGGTGCTCGCGACGATCGAGGAGTTCATCACCGGCGCCCCGAGCCGACTGAGGACAACTCGCGTGCTGGCTTCCATCCTCGTGCTCGACATGGTTGGCTCCACCAAACGCGCCTCCGAGCTGGGTGATTCTGGTTGGAAGGACCTTCTGTCTCGGCACCGTGCGGCGACCGATGCCGAGGTTGCGTACTTCGGTGGCGCAGTCGTCGATCACGCAGGCGATGGCGTGCTGGCCACCTTCGACGGACCGGCACGAGCAGTGCGATGCGGCCGTGCTGCCGTGGACAAAGCCCACGAGCTCGGCCTTCAGCTGCGGGCCGGAATCCACACCGGTGAAGTGGAGAGAGACGGAGTTGCTGCCACGGGTATCGCAGTGCATATCGCTGCGCGCATCGGGGCGTTGGCAGCGGCAGACGAGGTCCTGGTCACGAGCACGGTCAGGGATCTGGTGGCCGGTTCTGGCATCGAGTTCGAGGACCGGGGTCGCCACCTGCTCAAGGGAGTTTCCGAGGCACGGCGGGTCTACCGGGTCTCGGCCGTTTAGCGCGTAACCGTGTTTGCTATTTCGATGCGTCCTCGATTTCGGAAAACTCAGTGTCAGCATGGCGCCCCGGCGTAACCGCGCGGCTCCCCGGCACCACAACTCGCAGCGACGGGACGACCGATGTCACGTACGCGGGTCATTCGCTGGTGTTCCTCTGGCCGACCCCCCGAGTTCAAGTTGATGCTGTAGGAGGGCAAAAGTTGATCTGGTCCGGGCGGAGGGACTTTTGCCGCCCCACAGCCCAGTTCCGTTCGACGACCTGGTTCTGGTCGAACGAGACACGGAGTCCGCTGACGCGCTGACCTCGAGGGTCCGACTACGAGCTCGACGCGGAGAGCACGTCACTGTCATCAACGACGCCGCGGAGGCAGCCATCGACGACGTCATTACAAAGATTCCGCGGCGTTCATTCGCACTGGCACTTGTGGATCCGTTTCGAATCGAGTTCAGCCTCGACGCTGTTCGTCGACTGGTTACCGCCCGCCGGGTAGATCTAATCATGCTTTTTGCAGACGGCATGGACCTAAAACGAAACCTCGAGCTCGCAATGTCGGGAGACCCTGCCCACGCTCCGCGATTCGATTCTGCCTTTGGGGGTGCCGACTGGCGGGATCTGGTTGTCCGTGGCGAGCCGGCCGGTCGGAGCGCGGGGAAACTGAGGGAGCTATACCTGGAACGACTACGTTCTGTGGGCTTCACGCATTTTGGCAAACCATTCCTAGTCAAGAACTCGCGTGGCCCCGAGGTCTATCAACTCCTCTACGCCACCAGAGCCGACCTCGGAGTCAAGATCTGGAACGAATGCACGAAAACGGCCCAGTTGGAATTTGAAGGCTTCTGCTGACTTAACGGTCTTTGCTGTTGATAACTACCCGCTATCGCGAGAGGTATCGCATTCCCCGACCGGCAGGTTGGCCGCCTAGACTCAGGACGCAACCATGACCACGGTGAATTGGTCGGAGGTCCCCTCTGGCACCTACGAAAGAATGGTGGCAGTCCTGATCAGCACGCTAAACCCGGACGCAGAACGTATCGATGGCGCCGGCGGAGACGGAGGACGCGATGTTCAGCTAAGGCGTGGCGGACGCTTGGACCTCTGGGAATTGAAGTCGCAAAGCGGGCGCGTCGGACCGATTCAGCGCCGCCAGATCGAGCGCTCACTGGAGCGCGCGGCCCAGCTAAATCCGGATAGCTGGACGCTCGTCATCCCAGTTGACCCCACCCCGGCAGAACTCAAGTGGTTCGACACTCTGCAGAGTAGATATCCCTTCACGCTGAAGTCGCTTGGACGTACTTGGCTGGACGGGCAAATGGCGGAGCGCCCGTACCTGCCCAGATACTTCGTGTATGGCGGTGCCGACGAAGCGACGAAACTCCTTCTCGATCTTCGTAAAGATGAGCAAGAGTTTGGTCGAGGCATTTCGCACGTGGTTTCCAGAGTCGAGGGTTGGGTTAAGCGACTCCGGGAGCTGGATCCGTTCTGGGACTTTCAGATCTCGCGCTCAGCTGCAGGAGCGTATTCAGTTACCCCGGTTCCAAAGTACCGCGGAGCAGAAAGAGATCGCCCAATCCGCATCAGCTTAGAAAGTCGATTCCCGAATACCGAAGAAGGTCGCAAAGCGCTGGAATCATTCCAGATGGCGATCGAGTACGGCCGACCGGCGACGATCGCGAAAGAGCACGTACACGCGGTCCAAGTCGACGCGCCAGAAGCTTTACATGGAGCGTTTGAAGGTGATGTCTCAATCGCCGGCGTGCCTGACACGACCGCCAAACCGGGGCTCGTCATGATGGTCTACTCACCGGACGGATCTGTCGTTTCGGCGCTCCCACTTACGGTTTCCGAGACGACACACGGAATTGCCGGCACTGAGCTGACTTTCACTGATTCATCCGGTGGTTTGACACTTCGGATGCGTGCGACGCAGTCAAGCGCCCCTCTTCATACCGACTTCCACTTTCTGATGCCACCATCCGTCCTACCAAGTCAGATCCTGCCAACTCTGCGATTGCTCGGAAGTATGTGCAAGCCCAACCGCGTGGCATTTCGCATCGTCGGCTCCGACCATGATGCTGCTGGCGCTCCGGATGTACACGTCGACGCGCCAGTTCCGCAGGGCATAGTCGACTTCGTCGATGCTCTCGCAAGGATTCAGGCCACTACGCACATCTACTTTCCAGTTCCAGACACGATTACCCCCGAATTGGCCGCGAAGGTTGTGGAGGTCGACCACCTCCTGTCAGGCACTCAGGTTGAGATGAGATGGGAGCACGTGACAATGACAATCATTGTTCCTGCGGACCCGCAGCCATTGGCGTCGGGCCTGGTCGACGTTGACACGGCGCATTTGCAATACATAGGCGACCGTGAAGAGGATCTGTTTGGGTACAAGGTGCCGATCCGGAATGTCGCGATTGAACTTGACTCAGCACAAATCGCGAACCGGGCCGACCTCGAAGCCCAACTCCCCCTGCAACCGGGGGTTGAACTTCAAGTCACCCTCGTTCCGGCAGATAGTGATACGGGCCGACTCAAGGTGGTAAGCAGACCGACGTCATAGGTTGGAGACATGGGCAATTTTCGCGCCTTGGTATTGATAACTACCCCTTACAGCACCAACGTCCCCCGCTAACACGCGGCGACTTGCCGAAGGCGCGGGAGCGTTCGTTGCGAGCTAGCGGATACCCTCCCACAGCTGGCGCTCCCATCGCGACTCCGAAGATGAACCGACGGAACGAGAGTCCTAGCCGGTGCTGACAGCCAAGATGACGGCGAGGTCAGCGGATCGCGGCGGCCGATTCTGATGGGTTCGATTCCATCCATCCCTGCCAGTTATGCCGGGTGCACCGTCAACCAGTGTGGTACGTCACAATCCGGAGTGGCGTTGGGTTCCACGCGTTCACCGCGTTATGCTCGGAGGGGCAGTTGGAAATCGCAACTACGATGTCCATATCGGCTCGCAAGTCCAAATGGTCGCCGGGCTTGGAGATCGGCGGTAGAAGCTCAAGTCCACCGTCGGGCTTATAGCTCACATTCATGAAGAGAGAGCAGCAGCCTTCTTCAATATCGGCCGGTGCAAAGTTGTACGCTCCCATCGAAGCCGTCAAGTTGATTCGACAACTGTGGGTACCCTCGACCCCATAGCGCACGCGATTCAGCTCGGCACTGCAAAAGCTTCCAGCAGCCCCGTTCGTTCCTACAGTGTCCTTGATGATGGTCGCCATTCGCTGGCCGAACTTCGCATAGAAAGCGTGCCCGGTCGAAATCTTCCAAGTTCTGTTGATCAGCGTCGTGTTGTTCATCGATGACAGGTTCTTTAGGTTTTTTGGGTCGTAGAGGATGATGTCAGCGACCTGCTGCCCCTCGACGTCAATGAATCGCATCACTTCGCCTGTGGATAGGAGCCGCGCTGGCAGATATCCACGGGCCGGGATGAGCACGTCCTCGATGACGTCACCTGGGATCTCCCCCGGGTGAGTCGAAGCTCGCTTTAACTCGTAATCGAGCAACTCTCCAGGGCCCCATAGCGTCTTCAGTCGAGAGATGTCCATGACGGACCTCCGCTATGCCGAATAGTCTGATCGGGAAGCGGTGCTCGTCCTACGAGACCAACTTGTTGACCGCGCCTGCCGGGTAGACCTTCAGGATCGGTTGACTGCCGTTGGCTGAGGCGTAGCCGAGAATCTCGAAGCCACCCTCCGAGTTGTGCCACTGGTCCCAGGCGACTGGGCCACTCGATCCCGAATAGGAGATCGTCTTGCCCGCCGCAAGGGCAGCCTTTCCGTCGGCGAAGGTATAGACCACCTGAGCGCTCCCGCCGGCCGTTGTCACTTTCGGGATGTAGTCGTTCCACACTTTCGGATCAGTGGTCTTGGCGGCAAGCATCGCCAGCGCAGAGATGATCACCCCGTCGTAGTCGGCCGCGGAGTAGACGTCCTGGGTCCACTGGGCGGGGTTTTGAACGTCTGCCGAGGACGCGAGCATGTTGGTATTGAACTCGTTCCACGCGGGGCCGCTGAACGAGGCATTTCCAGCGCATTCGTGGTAGATCTGAGCCAGAGAGTCGGCTCCGATAGTGCCAGTGACAGCTTGAATCCACTGTGTCGCTTGTGCTCCGGTTGAGATGAACGGGTAGACCCCGTGCAGCTGCTTAAGCTGTCCAAAGAAGGTTGCGGCGGTCTGAGGATCGGTTTCGGTGAAGATAATGTCGGGATTGGCCGCAATGACCTGCGAGGCCTCGCTGCGATACGAGGACTGCCCGATGGTTAGGGTCTGATTGATGGCGATGGTTCCGCCCAGCTTCTGGAAAGCCGACGTGATTGTGGGCACAGTGCCTTGCGAGCTGATGTCATTACCGAACACCAGGGCTGCTCGCCGGTAGCCAGCGTCGTAAGCGTAGAGCGCCTCTGCGTACCCGTAGTAGGCGTCCGATGGGTCGATGCGCCAGAAGTAGTGAAAAGTTGACTTGTCGAATATCGGCTGCCCCGTATCCGCAAACATAGGGATGTGGGCGGCGTTAATGATCGGTGCCGTCGCGCTTGCCTCATCAGAGCTCGGCCCCTGCACTTCCATCAAGTTGGTCGTGGTGGCGAGCATCTTCTGGACTGCGGGCACGGCATCGGCCGGATCGCCTCTACTGTCGACCGCAAGACACGTGGCGGTCGAGTGTCCTAGCACACCCCCCGCAGCTGCAATCGATTTGATCGCTGCAAAACAACCAGATCCGTTCTCCGGACCAAAGCTGGCGTCGGGACCCGTGTAAGGGTTGAAGGTAGCGAACGTCAGGGGCTGACCGTTCTCCACGTACGCGCTGGAGCTCGACCCGCCGCAAGCCGTAGTGATGAGTATCCCGACTGCGATCACGCTGAGCCCCGCCGATTGTCCTGCCCTAGGTAGTCTCATCGCGATAACAGCCTCCCTTCACGGCACCTGGGCGCTCCCGCGTCGACCTCTCGACCAGCGCGGACCAGGCCATCATCTCGGTGCCCGTTGTGGTGCACAATGTCGACTAAAGTGGCCCCCGCCAACAGGGCCACTAAGGCAACAGTTGGCTTGGCCACTTTTGAAGGCTACGTGTCGTGCTGTGGCGCAACCTTCAGGGCAGACGGCGATCGAAAGTTCGCGCTAAGCCCCAGCATTCTCGCGTCACCACTAAACACCGTCTCATGCGACCACGCTGACTCAGTGCGTTCAAAGTGGTCTTACAAATTGACGCATCAGTGGCCCTTTTGGTTAGGACCACTCTATGGCTCAGTAGGCGGGTGCGCAAACATTCGCAACTTCAAAGGGCGTTGTCAGAGGCCTTTGGAACCGCGGTCTTGCTTTTCTTTGGGGCCGGATCGGTCATCGCAACCCTGGTTCTCTCGGCGCGTAAACCCGCAGCCATAGACGGGGCAGACCTGATGGTCATCGCCTCGACGTTCGGGTTCGTGATCATCGCCTTGGTGTATGCCCTCGGGCGCGTATCCGGCTGCCATATCAATCCAGCGATAACCCTTGCGCTTGCGGTTACGAAACGATTTGCTTGGAGAGACGTCCCTATCTATTGGCTAGCTCAGCTGGTTGGAGCGGTAGTCGGTAGTCTCGCGGTCTGGATCGTCTTCGGTCAGCGCGCCATCGACCTCGGCCTGGGTCAGACCAGCTTCGACTCGGGGACGACAGGTTACTTAGCGGCGGCGCTAGGCGAGCTGATCGGCACCTTCGTTCTCGTGTTCGCGGTGCTTGGCATCGTCGACCCGAATGCGCCGACTCAGATGTCGGGTATCGTCATTGGCCTCGTGGTTGCAGCGATCGATCTGATGCTCATCCCGGCTACGGGAGGTGCGATCAACCCCGCTCGTGCCCTCGGACCCGAGATCGTCGCCGCCATCGGCGGTGGGACCACGCATTGGATTCAGTACGTGCCCGCGTACCTCCTCCCGGAGCTCGCGGGCGGTTGCCTGGGGGCGCTGCTCTACGACTACCTGGCCGTCCCGCGCCTCGTTACCAGCGCCCCGATCGTTCACGCGGTCACCGAAACGAGTGAGGGATCGAGAGCCTGAAGCAAAGACATTGGTAACTACTGCTCTCACCTTCTACAGCCTCCTCGACATTCCGACTACCGACATGGTTGAGTGCTTTAAGGCCGCTGAGAACGCCGGTTTCACCTACGGCTTCATGTCCGAGTCAGCGGGTCGTGACGCGATGATGATCCTCACGGCTGCGGCACTGGCGACCTCAAGGCTCAAACTTGGAACCAACATTCTGCCCATCTATAGGCGAACGCCGGCGCAGACAGCTGCTTCGGCGATAACCCTGAGCGAAATCGCCGAAGGCCGCTTCACCGTGTTGGGCCTCGGCACGAGCTACAAGCAGCGGGTAGAAGCCTGGTTCGGAACAGAGTTCGAGCGCCCGGCTGCGCGAATGCGTGAATACATAGAAGTGATCCGGCTGCTTCTATCGGGTGGCAGCCAGAGCTATAGCGGCACGTACTACAAGTTCGAAGACTACCCTCCTCTGACCGAGACCCCGCATCCCATCCCGATCTACCTGGGTGTCACAGGGCCCGTGATGCGTCGCCTTACCGGCCGCATGGCGGACGGGGTCATTCTGAATTCGCTGAGCACCCCTGAGTTCATCCGCCGCTCCATCGACATCATCAAAGCGGGCGCTGACGAAAAGGGGCGATCAGTGAGCGAGATCGATATCGGCGCGAGCATCGTCTTCTCAGCAGACCCGAGCCGCACGCAAGCCCTCGAAGCTGCGAAGCGCGCCGTGCTCTTTTACATCATCTATCCAGAGTTCGACCCGATCGTCGAGACGACTCCCTACATGGAAGAGATCACGGCACTCAGAGAGGCGTACTGGAGTGGTGATCGGGACAAGGCCTACAGGGTCCTCACCGAACCGATTGTCGATGCCTTTACCGTATTTGGCACGCCGGACGAGTGCCGGGAAAAGATAGAGCGGTACAAAGCAGCCGGCCTGCAGCTGTTCGTCATCCGGTCGGCGGTCGATCGCTTCAACGGGAAACAGGCCGTGCTAACGAACATCGAGGCGATGAAGGGATTCGCTTAGGTTCGGGGCTCGATTCGTGAGAGGAGTCTTCAAGAGCAACTAGATGCCATATCTTCTGGGGCCCTCGATCGGTTTTGGCCTGGTCACTGCATCGATCCTGGCCCTAGCCGCGGTGGGATTCACCATGCAGTTCGGAGTCACCAACATCCTGAATCTAGCCTACGGCGAGGTGATGGCAACCTCGGGTTTTGTGGCGCTCATAGTTAACCGGGCTGGCCTGTCGATCTGGTTTGGTATGGCCGCTGCAGCGGTCTTCGGAGCCGCTCTCTCCTATCTGCTCAACAGGGTGATCTTTATCCCGTTCGCCAGGCGTGGTACCAAGCTGTTCGGCATGGTGATCGTGACCATCGCGGTTGGGCTGATCCTCGAGAACTCGATTCTGGCCATTACCGGTCCTAATTTCTTCAGCTACATCGTGCCTCAGGAATCTACATACAGCGTTGGATTCCTGATTCTGACCACATCTCAAATTGTCCTGATGGGACTTGCGACGCTGGCGATGATTGCCGTCCACAGCTTGCTGCGCCTTACCAGGCTCGGTATGGCTATGAGGGCCACGGCCAGTGATGCCTCACTGGCCCGGGGTTGCGGGATTCGCACCGAACGTATCGTCGACGCCGGCTGGCTGATCTCAGGTGCGATGTGTGGCATCGCGGGGGTTGCACTCTTCATCAATACGACCAGTTTCACGTCGGCCACCGCCAACAGCTTCCTTGTCGTAATCGTGGCCGCAGCGATACTCGGCGGGGTTGGGCAACCTTATGGAGCGATGCTGGGGGCGCTGGTGATCGGCCTGACAAGCGAGATAGCGGCCGCGTTCCTGAACCCCGCCTACAAGAACGTGGTCGCCTTCGTCATTTTGGTCGTGGTGTTGCTGCTCCGCCCGCAGGGGATCTTGGCTCAGATCGCGGTCCAACGAGAGATCGCAAGGTGAGCTCCGCCTTCCAGTTCTACGTGACCACGCTGTTGATCTACGCCGGGGTAGACATACTTGCTGCCTGGGGTCTAAACCTGCAGTTCGGCACGGCCGGGCTGCTCAGCTTTGCCTTCATCGTCTTCCAGGCTGCGGGCGCCTACACGGCAGGCGTCCTGGCTCTCGGACCACAAACTGACAATGGCGGCTACCAGCACTACATCGGTGGATACGCGCTTCCATTTCCGATACCAATCCTTGCGGCAATGGCCGTTGGAGCGGTGATCGCTGTGCCGATTGGCCTCATTGCACTGCGGCGGCTCAGGAGCGACTATCAGGCGGTAGCACTCCTGGTTGTCTCGATCATTGCAAGCAGCATCGCCACTAACGAGACAGAGCTGTTCAACGGTGCCGCCGGAATCTCGTTGGTTCCCCACCCACTTGCGGATCAGTTCGGCGGCGACCTGCTCACCTATCAATGGTTCTACGTCGGGTTCACCGCAGCTGTCTGCTTAGTCGCGTATCTGATCGTTCATCGGGTCACCCACTCGCCGCTGGGCAGAGCGTTCCGAGCCATGCGCGACAACGAACAAGCCGCGTCTGCCTTGGCAAAGGACATCACAGGTCTTCGGCTCCTTGCTTTCGCGATCGGCGGTGCACTTGGAGCGTTGAGTGGGGCCATCCTGGTGCTCTTTATCGGCACCTGGGCGCCCAGCGCCTGGCTCTACCCCGAGACCTTTGTGCTGCTCGCCGCAATCATCGTCGGAGGAACCAACAACAGCCTGGGAACCGTGGTCGGAGTGTTGCTCGTGCCCATCGGCTTTGCGGAAGGTAGCCGCTTTTTGCCAGAGATCGGTCACCCCGGGCTTATCGATGCAGGGCAGTGGATTGCCATCGGCCTGATGCTCCTGATCTTTCTGTGGTTTCGGCCGCAGGGCATCCTGCCTGAGCGCAAACACAGGTATGCGAACGATGGGCGGTTGGTTACCGTTCTCGATGAATTGGCGGGTTGGCTGCGTCGCTCGTTGGCTCTAATCCAAAGATCCTCTCGTTGAACTCTGTAGCTTCAGCAACCGGCCTTCGCACGGCGACCGTTCTCCAGGCGCAAGACATCTGGCGGGACTTCGGCGGTGTAATCGCGGTGGCGGGCGCGACGATCAACGTGCCGCGAGGCAGAATCACAGGACTGATTGGTCCCAACGGTGCGGGCAAGTCGACCCTCGTAAATATCATTTCCGGCGCCATCAAGCCGCGGTCAGGCGTAATCACGTTTGAAGGTGTCGACATCACGGCTGAGGCGGCCCACCGCATCGCCCATCGAGGCCTCGTGCGCACGTTCCAGCTTTCGAGCGAGTTCGGCAGACTCACGGTTCTCGAGAACCTTTTGGTTGCGGCACCCCATCAAGTTGGGGAAAGCCTGATCGGCGCGGTGCTCGGCAAACGTTACTGGCAGAATCAGGAGGCGGCGCTTGTCCACCAAGCCCGTGAGCTGCTCATTCGTTTCGGTATGTCGGCCAAGGAGGAGGAGTACGCCGAGAACCTCAGCGGCGGCCAGCGACGCCTAGTAGAGATCATGCGGGCTCTCATGGCCAAGCCGAAGCTGCTGCTCCTCGATGAGCCCTTGGCAGGAGTCAATCCTTCGCTCGGGCAGGAGATTCTGGGCTATCTCGAAGCACTCCGCGATGACGGCCTGACCATGCTGATGATCGAACATGACCTCGCTGCAGTCGAGCGTGTGTGCAATCCGGTGATCGTGATGGCCCAGGGAAAAGTGTTGGCGCAGGGCACACTGAATGACCTCCGAAACCAGCAGGAGGTGCTCGATGCCTACTTCATCGGTTGAAAGCACCCAGCGTCCAGCGGCGCACCTCGAGGTCCGGGACTTCACCGCCGGTTACGGGCGAATTCCAATCGTATCCAGCATCAACCTGGATGTCGGCGAGGGCGAGGTGGTTGCGATCGTCGGGCCCAATGGTGCCGGCAAGAGCACGTTGCTCAAGGCCATAGTTGGCGTGATTCCCAGCCTTGGTGGTTCGATCAGGCTTCGTGGCGATATCGTCACCAACCTCAGTACCGACGATCTCGTACGGCGGGGCATCGGATATGTGCCTCAGAGTCACGACGTATTCGACACCCTGACGGTCGAAGAGAACATGCGCATCGGCGGCTACCTACTCGCAAAGCCCGAGGCCGAGGCCAGGATGGCTCGAATTCTCGACACTTTCCCGACTCTTCGGCCACTGATTCGGCGCATCGCCCACAAGCTGAGCGGCGGGGAGCGAAAACTGGTGGCGATCGCTCGGGTGATGATGCTCCAGCCATCGCTGTACGTCTTGGACGAACCGACGTCCAACCTGTCGGTCGAGCTCGCCCACAAGCTGCTTACTGATTACGTGCGGCGAATCGCCAGTACCGGCGCCGCTGTCCTGTTGGTCGAGCAGAAGGCCAAGGCGGCGCTTGAGGTCTCTAACTGGGCCTACCTGATGGTAGCTGGGGCCATATCGATGTCATCGCCGGCGGCAATGCTGCTGGCGGACGAGTCGATAGCGCACCGTTTCCTCGGCAAGGTCACCGCCGGCTCTTCGTCGGCGCCACCTGGCGGAACAGGGCCGGACTCAACGCTCCCGGAAGCACCTGCCGTATGAGATGCGTGCCAAAGTGGCCGCCAACCCGCGTTGGCAAGTGGCCCTGCCGCCGCCGACGTGTGCCGGGGACAATGACGTAGCCGAACGAGTGAGTGAGGGATAACCGTGAAAGAGCAAGTACAAACCAGCATCTTCAAAAGGCATCGCAACCCCAATCTGGGGAAGGTGCGACCCTACATACCTGGGCCAACGAGTGCCGATGTTTCAGCCAAATACGGGATCCCGATCGAGAAGCTGGTCAAGCTCTCCTCGAACGAGGCGCCCCTCGGACCCTCGCCTTCGGTCCGTGAAGCGCTCAAGAAAGCGGCGGACAGTGACGACCTACATCGCTACCCGAGCTCGGCGATGCCTAAGCTGCGCGCCGCGGCGGCGCAGGCGATAGGGCTACTTCCCGAGCAGATTGTCCTCGGAGCGGGATCATCGGATACATGGGGCATGATCATTCGGGCTTTTTCGCGCCCGGGTGATGAGGTGCTCGCGATCGAGCCTTCGATGACGAGCTACCTCGAGGCTGCGGTTCTCCTAGAGCGCGAGCCCGTCGAGGTCATAGTTAAATCCCCGTTCGAGGTTACGAGTCAGGCGGTGCTCAAGTCGGTTACCGCCCGCACGCGAGTGGTGTTCTTGTCATCTCCAAATAACACAACGAGCCGGCTCATCTCTCCGGAGACAATCGCACTGATAGCCCAAGGTGCTCCGGATGCGGTCATAGTCGTGGACGAGCACTACATCGAGGCGACTGACAGATATCGCGATGTGAGCGCCGTTCGCCTGATAGGCGAGCTCGACAACTTGCTGGTCACTCGCAGCCTTTCGAAGATGTACGGCCTAGCCGGCTTGCGGATCGGGTACGCGGCGGGCCCTGCCGAGGCCATCGCCACTGTGATGTCGTTCAAACCAAAATGGAATGTGAGCATAATCGCGGAAAAGGCGGCCCTGGCAACCCTGGCGGCGAATGACCACCTCGAGGCCAACATCAAAATGACGCGCGAGGGCCGAAGCTACCTTCTCGCTGAGCTTTCAAAACTTCCAGTGGAGGTTGTACCCGGTGCGCAGGGTGGCTTCGTCTTGTTCAAGCCGCGCACGCGATCCGGTGATGAGGTGACCGAAGGCCTGTTCAGTCGTGGCTACATGGTTCGTGGGGATCTGGTCAAAGATCACATTCGTGTCAGTGTCGGCACACCGGCTCAAAACCAAGGCTTTGTGCAGGCGCTGGCATCGTTGCTCTGAGCTAGGAGAAGAAACGATTTCCGGGCCGACCAGCGACATCGTAGTTACCAACGGCAGGCTCGTCATCGGCCCGCAGGTCATCCAGGGTGGGGTTGCCATCAAAGATGGCGTGATTGCCGCGATCGGGCGAGAATCTTCCCTACCCGATTCCAAAGAGGTCATCGACGTCGCCGGCGCTTACATCCTGCCCGGAGTGATCGATCCACATGTCCATTTCCGCGAGCCGGGGTTGACCAACCGCGAGGACTTCGCTTCCGGATCCACGGCGGCAACCATCGGCGGCGTGACCACCGTTTTTGAGATGCCTAACACAGTCCCACCGACCGCCGGAGCCGATGCCGTGATGGCAAAGCGTGAACTTGTGAAACCGAAGTCACTGGTCGACTTTGGTCTTTTCGGAATGGTTGGCCAGACCAACGTCGACCGGATCGAGGAAATGGCGGAGGCTGGCGTGATCGGGTTCAAGTTCTACCTTCACCAAACCATTGAGGGGATGCCACCCTGTGACGATGGAGCACTGTTTGAAGCCTTCCAACGAATCGCAGCCGTAGGTGGTGTCGCCGCGGTACACGCCGAGAATCCAGAGATCATCGGCCGCTGCTCGGCGCATCTGCGAGCACATGGGCATTCAGACGTTACCGCCAACATCGCTGCCCGGCCGACGGTGTCCGAGAGCGAGATGGTGGCTCGCTGCATCGCCTATGCGCGAGCAGCAGGTAACCGCTTGCACATCTGCCATGTCACTTCTGCCGAGTCGGTCGACGAGATTGCATCAGCTAAGCGCAGGCACTTGCCGGTGACCGCTGAAACAGGCCCGCAATGGCTGTGGTTCACAGAAGTCGATGCTGCGGAAAAGGGCATGGTGCTCATGTTCTCGCCTCCTTTCCGATCTGAGGGGGATCGCAAAGCTCTGTGGGACGCCCTCCAGGATGGACGCCTGGACATGGTTGCCACCGACCACGCCCCGCGACACCGAGAGGAGAAACTCGTGGCGTCGGTGTGGGATGCGAAGTCAGGCTTCATCGGCGTAGAAACGAACGTCCCACTGATGATGGGAGCTGTCGATCAGGGGCGCTTGTCTATTCAGACCTATGCACGGATCAGCTCTGAGAATGCGGCGCGCGCTTTCGGGCTGTGGCCTCGGAAGGGAAGCCTGCTTCCAGGCTCAGACGGCGATCTGACCATTGTTGGGGTTGGCGCCGCCCACGCGATCGAGGCCGAGCGTCTCCACAGCAAGGCAAAGGTCACTCCTTTTGATGGCGTAAGTACCACCGGGTCCGTCAAGTACACGATTCTTGGAGGGCAGGTGATGATGAGAGATCAGAACGTGACCGGCTCACCGCGCGGCCGGGACGTGGTCAGGGCTTAGGAAGGCGATCATCCGATGAAGGTTTTAGTGCTTCAGCACATCGCGTGCGAACCGCCAGGCGAGTTCGAAGAAGTCCTTCGAAATGTTGGGGCTGATCTCCATCGGGTGGAGCTTGACGCAGGGGGGGTCCTTCCCGACTGGACCAAATTCGATGCGATTGTGGCTATGGGGGGTCCGATGAGCGTCAACGACGACGCCAAGTATCCCTGGCTGGCGACGGAGAAGCAGCTAATTCGCGACGCCGTGACGGCGGGCAAGCCGTTCTGGGGAACTTGCCTAGGAGTTCAGTTGCTCGCTGCCAGCCTCGGGGCTCGAGTGTTCGCGGGTGAACATCCTGAGGTCGGTGTGATGCCAGTCATATTGACTGATGCGGCGAGGAATGACCCGGTATTTGAGGGATTGTTGTGAACGTTGCTAACGTTTCAGTGGCACGGCGATACGTTCGACCTTCCCACTGGAGCGGTGCTCCTCGCCGGATCGTCCCTTTACCCCGCGCAGGCATTCCGTTGGGGTCGCGTGGCGTACGGCGTGCAGTTTCACGTTGAGGTCACGCCCGATTTGGCAGCGAGCTGGGGAGACGTCCCTGAGTACCGTCTCGCGCTGGAAGAGGTGCTAGGACCAGGTTCTCTCGAACGCGTAATAAAGGAACTGCGCAGCAACAGTGACCTATTACTTGGTGCGGCACGCGAGATGTTCCAGCGATGGCTGGTCACCTGCAACCTCATCGGCACTTCTTCAGGTGCCAAAGTGCATCAGGTTACGTAAGAGGATCCGGCATCATCGTTGTCTCCGTGCCGCAGCGATCAATGTCTCGGCGGCGTATTTCAGCCTTGCGTGATCGATCGCTCCGTAGCCCATACCGACTCCGCTGACGACAGGAACGCCGGCATAGAATTCCTGCGCGGTCGACACTCGGACCCCTTGCTCGGCGGCCATGGCGGCGGTCTCGCTTGCGCTGATTCCCGGGGCCAACTCCCAGAATGCATGAAGGCCGGCATCGATGCCACGCAGAGTGCCGACCTCCGGGGCCTCATCGAGCAGTCTGGCTAACGCAGCCCTCTTGAGTCCGTACAATCGGCGCATCCGACGAATGTACGTGTCGAAGGCCCCGCTGTCGATGAACACAGCCAAGGCTCGCTGGAGTGGCCATGAACTGTGCCAATCCGACAACGATCGAATTTCTCGGATTCGTTCGCGGGTGGATGCCGGAGCCACCAGGTAGCCAATCCTGAGAGCGGGACTAAGGATTTTTGAGAAGCTGCCGACATAGGCCACCGAATCTCCGGGATCCAGAGCAGCCAATGCTGGCAGCGGAGGTGCTCCATATCGAAACTCGCTGTCGTAGTCGTCTTCTACGACCAAGCTGCCCGTGTTGGCGGCCCATTCGAGCAGAGCGAGTCGGCGGGCAATGGACAGACGGCTACCCAGCGGAAACTGGTGACTCGGAGTGACGTACACCAGAACCGGAGCTCGGCGGCCGGCCGGAAGAAGGTCGACGCACAGGCCGTCTGCATCCACCGGGATCGGAGCAAGCGTAGCTCCCGATTGGATGAAGACTCTGCGAACTCTCGGATAGCCGGGCTCTTCCATGGCTGTGACTTGACCCGGCCCCACAGTTGATCTCACGAGCAGATCGATTGCGTGCTGTGAGCCGGAGGTGATCATTACTTCCTCGGGCTCGCATCGAACTCCCCGTGCCCGATGTAGGTATCGCGATATCGCAGCCCTCAGGGGGTAGTCCCCCTCCGGGTCCATGTAACGGTTAGGCGGTATCTGGTTGGCAACGCCTCGCCATATCTGCCTCCAGACTGTCTGTGGCATTGGCTCGACACCGCCAACGTCGATACGCAGATCGATGACATCCGTCGGCTCGATCGAGCGGGTCGCTTCCGGTTGCGTTCTGATTGGACGCCTCTGAATGTCAGGCAACATCGATTGCAGGTCACGCCGCACATAAGTGCCCGACCCATGGACTCCCTCTATATAGCCCTCCACGAATAACTCGTCGTACGCACTTACGACGAGGTTCCGAGATACGCCACACTCGCGAGCGAGCTCACGTGACGATGGCAAACGAGAGTCGGGAGGAATGCGTCCCTGGATGATGGCGGACCGCAGCTGTTCGACCAGTTGCCGCTCTAGCGATCGCCCTCCCGAGTGATCGAGTCGAATGACCGGTTCAGAGTAGAGACTGGTTGGCAGCTTCACGAAGTGGTACTCCCATTTGGTCGGACTAGAAGCTTAATGCTAAGCCACCCGGGTCCTGTCTGATCGGCCGAGGATTGGGCCACCTCGCCCGCCGGCTTCATGGCGCCTCTTTGTCGAGTCGCCGAAGCCTGGAGGTGAGCTTCCCGTTAGGAGCGTTGGCTTACCCCATGACAGCCAAGGTGACAGCCAAGCTGGCGGACCTGGGCGGACGAGGCCGCATGATGGTGGACAACCGATCCCTTAATGTCGAACTGCAGCGTGCGTTGGCGGACGGCTGTGGACGGTAGCACGGCGGTCTTCAAAACCGTTTGAGGGTCGTCCGTGGAGGTCCACCCAAGATCACATTCATTCGCCAACGTCCGTTACATCGGCTGGGTGACAGCCAATGACAGCCAGGTTGACCGGTCGCTCCGCCCCCTGACCGCTTGAACGAGTCGGAGGTCAGTCGATGTGGAATCTGGCGCTCCCGCGGTTTTCTAAAACGCGTGAGCAGTTTGCTCGCGCTAGGAGGTGCACGGGTACGCCAAGACATCGCCTTCCACCTTCCGGGGGACCAGACATTGTCCTTACGGCGCGGCATTCACCAAGTGAAATGCCGGAGGACCAGCTGCTTGCTCATCTCGAAGGGTTGGCCGACGCCTCGCGCTCTGGGATCCGCCGGATCTGAGGCCGTGCGGGCCGTGATCGAGACCTATCAGCCGTTGATCGCCCTTCACGGTCACATTCACGAGTCGCGGGGTGTCGCCGGGCTGTGAGGCCGTCCGTGCGTGAATCCCGGACGAGGGCGTAGTCCGCGGCGTGCTCCTGAAGCTCGAGGGGAAAAGGGGGCTGAAGAGGTATTCAGTTGACGTCCGGGTAGCGACTCGAAGTGCCGCGAGGCGCCAAAGCCCCTTGACGCGCTGGGCTTGCGATGATACAAACGCGCTGTCGAAGACGCTACTAGGGTTCCGCCGGCATCCGCCGGGTCCGGTCCGAGAGTAGCGAGCACGGTCGCGTGCCGCACGGCGGGAGAAAAGCCCGGGAGACTTCGCCTCATTTAGGAGGTGAGTTTTTCTGATCAGCCGCCGGACAGATCCACGGATTCATTCGAACGCTCGTTTATGCAAATCGTTCGCCGTAAATAGGGGGTTAAAGGAAGGGAGGTGGCCAGGATGGACACAGGCATGACCAGGCGAGAGGTGAGCGCTCCGCCGAGGAGCGCTTCAGAACAATCGATAGTCGCCGACTACACGGAAGACGTGGTGCCCCAGCGGGCCAAGCGGTCGAACCTTCGCGTCTTTCTTCTATTCATGTCGATGCAGCTAGTGTTCGGTGCGGTCCTCGTCGGCTACGGCGCCCGCTTCCAGGGTTTGACGCTTCAGCAACTGATGCTTGCGATGGCGATCGCCGCCACGACCATGACGGTCTACTGCATCGGGTCGGCCAACGTCGGGGCTGTCGTCGGACAGACCCACGCGGTGACCACCCGGAGCATTTTCGGCCGAATTGGCAGTGGTGTGGTTTCGCTGCTGCTGGTCATCGACGGCATGGGCTTCTATCTCTTCACCGTGCTCTTTGTGATCACGCTCGCCCAGGCGCTTTTGGGCACGCTGCCGGCCGTCACCCTCCTGACCGCGATCCTCGCTCTCGTCATGATCGTCAACAACTACTTCGGCTTTACCGGGCTTCAGAAGTTCGCGCAATACGTGGCCGTGCCCGTGATGATCGTGTGGGGTGTCTACGCTGTGATCAAGGCGTTCACGACGGTATCTGGCAGTACCCTGGCCGCGGTTCCGCATGCGGCAAACCCGGCTTCAATCCTGTTTGTCACAGGCGCGATGGTCGGCCTGTCAACCTGGGGCAACGAGCCCGACGTTTTCCGCTACGCCAAAGCGCGCGGCGCCTCGTGGTGGAACATTCCCACGCTCGCGATCTCGTACTTTCTCGGCGCCTTCCTCTTTCCGATCATGGGCTACCTAATTGCGGCGCAATCCAACGTGTCCGACTTCGCTCCCAGCATCCGCTACTTCGCCAGCTTCACCCTCTTCGGAGCCGCCGGATTGATGATGGTGGTCTTGCTCGTGAACCAATGGGCGGTCCAGGACGGCAACCTGTACATCGCCATCAACGGCGCCCAGAACCTGCTTTCCCGAATCCCGGGCTGGCGCCGGCAGTACACCGTGGTGGGACTTGGGCTGATCGCGGCCGCCCTGACTTTCATCCTGCCGAGCCTGCAGCAGACCTTCAACATCGTCACCGGCATCGGCGCGGTCACGGTTCCCGTGGCCAGCACGATCATGGCGATGGACGTTTTCATCGTGCCCAAGCTGTTCGGGCTGCGCAGGCCGCTGCATCGGGTGGCGTCATGGTCCGAGCTCGCGCTGGCCAACTGGCCGGCGATCATCGCGCTCGTGCTGGGCACCGGCGTCGGGGCTTACACCGGCGGACTCATCCCGGGAACGTCCGGCTTCGGGACGACCTACATCGGATTCCCGGCCCTGCAGGCCTGGGTCACGGGCGCCGTGGCCTACCTGGTCATCGTCGCGCTGGTCGCCAAGAGTCCACGGGCCAAAGAGCTGCTGGGCTACTCCCAGATGGAGGAACCGCCATCGACCGCGCCGGTAGCCGCGGGTGTGTGATTGACCGAGGGCTTCGAGCTTGTCATCCGAGCGGCGCGTGCCATCTCGAGTGAAGGGAAAGAGGTGGCATGCGCGATCGGTGTCAGGGAAGGTCGCATCGCCGCGATCGAGCCCCTGGATGCGAAGCTCCCAGCCCGGCGCGAGATAAAGCTCGACCGTGATGTGGTGGTCATGCCGGGCCTGGTCGACACGCACGTGCACGTCTGCGAACCCGGCAACACGGAATGGGAGGGATTCGCGACCGCCACGAAGTCCGCGGCCGCAGGCGGAATCACGACCCTGGTCGATATGCCGCTGGACAGCGTTCCCTCCACGGTCACGGTGTCCGCGCTAGAGGACAAACGAAAAGCGGCAAGTGGGCAATGCCACGTGGACGTCGGCTTCTGGGGCGGCTTGATACCGGGCCACCTGGACGACCTGGCTCCGCTGCACGAAGCCGGCGTGCTGGGCTTCAAATGTTTCCTCGTCGACTCGGGCACACCACATTTCCCGCCCGTCTCCATCGATCTGATGGAGGCGGGACTCGCCATCCTTCGCGACCTCGGCGCCCCGCTGCTAGTCCACTGCGAAAGCGAAGAGGTATCGGCCAGGATGAAGGTGCCGCACGGTCGCAATTACGCCGGCTACCTGGCCTCACGTCCGCGCGAGATCGAAAACGTGGCGGTCGCGCACGTGATCGAGGCGGCGCGGCGAACCGGCGGTCAAGCACATGTCGTGCATCTCTCCAGCAGCGATGCGGTATCGATGATCGCGTCCGCTCGCAGAGATGACGTTCGAGTCACGGCTGAAACGTGTCCTCACTACCTGGCGGTGGCGGCAGAGGAGATCGGCGACGGCCAGACACTGTTCAAGTGCTCGCCTCCAATCCGCGAGGCTGCCAATCGCGAGCTGCTCTGGGGTGGGCTGAAGGATGGGGTCCTGGACCAGGTCGTCTCAGATCACTCACCCTGCACTGTGGCGATGAAGAACGTTGACACGGGCGATTTTGGCTCGGCCTGGGGAGGCATCACCTCTTTGCAGCTGGGACTGTCCGTGGTCTGGACCGAAGCTCGGCGCCGGGGCGTGTCGCTCGGGGAGGTCGCGGGCTGGATGTCGACGAAGCCGGCGCAGCTCGCCGGCCTGCCTCACAAGGGTCGGATTGCGGTGGGCTTCGACGCCGACTTCTGCATCTTCGCCCCCGACCAGCCGTTCGTGGTCGATCCAGCCAAGCTCTATCACCGAAATGCAGTGACGCCGTATGTGGGCCGCACTTTGACCGGAGCCGTAACGGATACGCTGCTTCGCGGCAGGTCAATCGATATGCAGGAACCGCGCGGGCGGCTCCTGGCGCGGGGTGCGGCATGAAAATCATCGTGGTCAATGTGAATACCAGCCAGTCGATGACCGAAGCCATCGGCGAGGCGGCCAGGCGCTACGCCTCGCCTGGCACCGAGACTGTGGCGCTCCAGCCCTACTTTGGTGCCGAGGCGGTCGACAGCTACTTCGAAAGCTATTTGTCCGCCGTCGCCGTCATCGACCGTGTACTTGCCTACGACGAGCCGTATGACGCGGTGGTGATGGCCGGCTTTGGCGAGCATGGGCGCGAAGGTCTCCAGGAGCTCGTCGAGCAGCCGGTGGTCGAGATCTGCGAGGCGTCCGCGCACGTGGCGATCATGATCGGGCGCGCCTACTCGATCGTGACGACCCTGCAGCGTTCAGTCCCACCGATCGAGGATCGCTTGCGCGTGAGTGGCTTGTGGGATCGCTGCGCGTCGGTGCGCGCTAGTGGCATGAGCACCCTCGAGGTCGATCGGGATCCCGCCGGGGCGATCCGCGCCGTGGTCGCCGAGGCGAGAAAGGCGGTTGAGATGGATCATGCCGAGGTCATCTGCCTGGGCTGCGCGGGCATGGCCGGCCTCGAAGAAGCTATCACCACCGAGCTTCATGTCCCCGTGATCGACGGAGTGGGCGCCGCGGTTCGGCTCGCCGAGGCGCTGGTTGGGCTCGGCCTCAAGACAAGCAAGGTCTCGACCTATGCGTTGCCTGAACCGAAAAATATCATTGGCTGGCCGCTTTCATCTGCCCTCGGGCTGAGCGGCGATGGATCAGCCACGAAACGCCCTCAACGCCGCAGTTGAAGTCAGGACTCGGCGACGATCGCCTGCTCGCGTTTCTCCGAGAGCTTGTGGCCATTGATTCCACACCCGGACGCGAAGAGCGAGTCGTCCACCGCATCGCGGACGAGATGAAGAGCCTGGGCTACCAGGACGCCCACGTCGACGAGGCCGGCAATGCCGTCGGTCACTTTGGCCAGGGTTCGCCGGTGGTCCTGACCGACTGCCACGTCGATACCATCCCGGCGCACAGTGAGGGCCAATGGAGTCACGACCCCTTAGCAGCCGAAGTGGCCAATGGTCGGCTCTATGGGCTCGGCGTGTGCGACATGAAGGCGTCGGCGGCGGCGGTCATCTATGGGGTGGCTCGCCTGTTCGAGTCCGGGCACGCCCCACCCGGCACCGTTTACGTCGTGAGCTCAATCGCCGAGGAGATGATGGAGGGGGCGGCGCTTGCGTACACGTTTGACCGATGCAAGCCGGACATCGCGTTGATCGGCGAGCCCACCAACCTGCGCCTGGCTTTCGGCCAGAGGGGGCGCGCCAAAATCGAGGTCGACGTGATCGGCGCTGCCTCTCACGCCGGGCATCCGGAGGTCGGTGTCAACGCGGTCGAGCTGATGGCCCAGTTCGTCACGTCGGTGGCGGCGATCCGGCATCCAACGCATCCGGTCCTGGGGCCGCGCACCGCGACCTGCATCGACATCCATTCCGAGCCTTATCCCAGCGTGTCGATGGTGCCCCCGCTGTGCCGGGCCCGGTTCGACTGCCGGTTTGGTCCCGATGAAACCAAGGAAACGCTGATGGCGATGCTGGCCGAGCATCGATCTGTCTGGAGTGACGCTGCGCGTCCCCCTGCGCTGGAAGTCCACATGTACGTGGCCGAGTTCGAAACCTTTAACGGCCGCCGGTACAGCGTCCCCGAGTACGCGCCAGCCTGGTTCACCGATCCGGATTCCGCCGTCGTCCAGGCGTGCGTTACCGGCCTGACCAAAGCCGGGTTGCACGCGGACAGGTCGACTTATGGGTTCTGCACCAACGGCAGCCTCACCGCCGGGCTGCGCGGCGTCACGACCGTTGGTTATGGGATCGGTCGCGAAGAGGTTGCGCACACGGTCGACGAGTACATCGAGATCGACAAGCTGTACGAGGGGACCGCGGGTTACACGCACATCGTCGGGTCGCTGCTGGGCGCCGGCGTCCCATCGGTGTCATGAGCACTACCAGCACGGGGTCCCCGCTCGCGCTGGGCGAAAGGCCACTGACGATCGAGCAATACAGCGCGGTCGCAGACGGGCACCTGGAGGTGGCCCTGTCGGATGGAGGTAGGCGTCGCATGGAGGCCCATCGCAAGTCGTTGCTCGGGCAGCTGGCAGCGGGGTCGGCTATCTACGGAGTGAACACTGGGTACGGCGCCGACAGCGGTCGCCGGCTTGCAACCGAGGCAATTCGCACCGTGCAGCGAAATACCATCCTCAGCCACGCGGTCGGGGTCGGACCCGACGTTCCGCGCAGGATCGTCCGCGGGATGCTCCTGCTGAAGGCCGCGGTCCTGGCCAAGGGCTACTCGGCGGTTCGTCCGGAGCTTGCCGACCTGATTTGCGGTCTACTCAACCACGACATCGTTCCGGTCGTTCCGGAGCAAGGCTCCCTGGCCGCCAGCGGCGACCTTGTGCCATCTGGGCACCTGGGCATGGCCTTGATCGGCGAGGGGGAGGTGATGCATGCGGGGCGCAGGGTGCCGGCCGCGGACGCGCTGCGGGCTGCCGGCCTGGCGCCCATCGAGCTCCAGGAGAAAGAGGGCCTCGCCCTCGTCAACGGCACCGTGTTCACCGAGGCTTATGCGATCGAGGTCGTGATGTCCGCGGAGCGGCTTCTGAAAACAGCCGACCTCGTGGGCGCAGCGACGCTCCAGGCGATGAAGGGTCACCTCGGAGCGTTTTCCGAGCGGGCGATCGAAGTCCGGCCGTTTCCGGGCTCACTTGAGGTGGCTGCCAACATCCGCGACATCTGTGACGACTCTGAGCTGCTGACCGGGAAGAGCGGCAGGGTTCACGATCCCTACTGCATTCGTTGCATACCGCAGGTGCATGGAGCCTCGCGCGATGCGTTGGCGTATGTAAAGCGCGCGGTCGAGATCGAGCTCGACGCCTGCACTGACAATCCGCTCATCTTTGATGACGGCACGTGGACGTCGGCCGGCAACTTTCACGCCCAGCCGATCGGCCTTCCCATGGACACCGCCGCGGTGCTGGTCGCCGAGATCGCAAGCATCTCGCAAAGGCGAACGCAGCACCTGGTCGCACCGGTGTACGACGTCGGCTTGCCGGCCAAGCTTTCGAAGCGGCCCGACCTCGGTTCCGGCCTGTTCATGGCCAACACGACGGCGGCTGCGCTGGTCTCGGAGAACAAGACGCTCAGCTTTCCCGCGAGCGTTGACTCGATGGCGGTTGACACAACGGAGGACCACGTGAGCATGGGCTCGGTGGCAGCCCGAAAGACGCTGGCGATCATCGCCAACACCGCTCATGTGCTGGCGATCGAGTTGATCTGCGCGTGCCAGGCCCTGGACCTGCAGGCTCCCCTCAGGGCTTCGCCCGCGATCCGGGCGCTTCGAGACGCCGTGAGGAAGACCGTCGATTTTGTTGAAAGCGACCGCGCCCTCTCGGACGATGTCAAGTCAACTGCACAAAGGATCCTGGAAGGGGAATTTGTTGCAACAGTCGAAACGGTGCTCAACAATCCACTTCGGTAGGCCAGTACCTCTCCGCCAAGGCGGGGAGGTACATGGGGCGCGCCCTCACGCGGCGATGTCGTGCTCGAGAATTGCTGCCTCCGGCACCTGGTGGTGGCGGACCGCGACCAGCGCGGCTGCGAATCCTGCGATCGCAAACAAGCCCGCACCTCGAAGGCTGGAGCTGAACCCGGCGGTAAGCGCGCGGTTCAGCGCCGCGTGGGTGAGGAGGCCGGTCGCGAGCTGATCTCGGACCTTGGTTGGGTCCATTCCGATCCCTCCCCGCCAGCTTCGGTGGACTACCTGCTCATGAGGAATGGCGGCTAGTGATCTCACCCGGCGCGCCTCCGCCTCACGGGCCTGGGCTGCGAGTCTGTCCGAGTTCAAGCGCGCTGTATATCCAGTCAGAGGCACTTCAAGACATCGCCTTCCACCGGGTCCGAGTCCGGCACCAGCGGCTCGAGAGTCGCCCGTCTTGGGTGATGTGGGGAGGAGGACGGCGGGGTAGGGATCCCCGTCAATTCACGCGCTCCGCGCGGCTCGATTGGTTGGGCATTGCACGTTGCCCGAGAATCCGGAGCATCGCGGAGGATGAGCACCGCGCGCTGCCGAGGCGGAAGATGCTGGATCGGCGGCCAGATAAAGGCACTCGATGGTTTCCCTGGAGATCGTAGGTGCGGCGGCGCAGGCCGCGGTCGTACTCTCGTAGCTCGTGGCCGAGAGCCCGGAATCGCCGAGGCTGAGATCAAACCCGCTCCTGGTTGGCATCGACGGAGCCGTGGCGCTCGACGCCCGCGTGGTGGCGGCGCGCAACGTTTAGGCCGGGTCCTCCGTTCAATGCTCCGATATGACCCGCCGCCTGTCGCTGATTCTCCTGTGCCTCCTGCTGGCGGCGTGCGGCACCTCCTCGGCCGCATTGCCTTCGCCCGCGCCTTCAACACCAACTAGTTCACCGGCATCGCCGGCTCCTCCGGCGTCGCCTTCGCCGTCGCCCAGCCTTGCGGACCAGCT
This sequence comes from Candidatus Dormiibacterota bacterium, assembly GCA_003169845.1. Taxonomy (GTDB): domain Bacteria; phylum Chloroflexota; class Dormibacteria; order Dormibacterales; family Dormibacteraceae; genus Palsa-870. The sequence continues at coordinate 46,924 of PNAG01000002.1, forward strand.
GGGGCCGGGAGGCCTGACGCTGGACGAGGAGATCGGGGCCGTGATGATGGTCGGCTTCCAGGGACCGCTGACGGCTTCGGTCGTGTCCGATTGGACTCAGCGGCAGTTCGGCGGCCTGCTCGTCATCAATGACAACCACAACGCGACGTCGGCCGCCTCGATGACAGTCCTAATCACGGCGGTGCGCGGCGCCTCGCACCACCGGTTGATCGCCGCCACCGATCAGGAGGGAGGCTACGTGTGCCTGGCCGTGAGCACGGTGCCGTGCGCGCCGATGCCGGTCGGCCAGGCCAATACGACACGAATGGCGTCAGCACTGCGCGCGCTCGGTTTCGACCTGGACCTGGGCCCGGTGTCGGACGTCTGCAACGGACCCAGCTCGATCATGTGGGGACGCTGTTACGGCACGACCCCCGGCGCGGTTGGTCCGGCAGTGGGCGCCGTCGTGGATGGGATCCACGCCGCGCACATGCTTTCCGCCGCCAAGCATTTCCCCGGTCACGGCGACACTTCGGTGAGCTCGGAGACACAGCTGCCCCGAATCGACGAGAGCATCGCGACGCTCCAGAGTCGGGAATGGCCGCCGTTCGAGGAAGACATCTCGCACGGGGTTGATTTCGTGATGCTGGGGCACCTCTGGTACCCGGCGATCGACCCGCACCGCTCCGCCGATCTATCACCGGCTACGATCCAGATGCTCAGGTCGAACCTGGGCTTCGACGGGGCGATCATCTCGGACGACATGGAGATGGGCGCCATCACCAACAGCACTCCCACTCCGGAGGCGGCCGTCGAATTTCTTGTCAACGGCGGCGACATGGTCATGGTCGCGCACCATATTTCGATCGCCGACGCGACCTACGACGCGATCAAAGCGGCCGTAGCGAGCGGCCGGCTCCCACGCGCCCGGCTCGATCAGGCCGTAGCCGCGCTTCAGGCGCTGCCGGCCTACTGACACCATCACGTGAGGGAGTCGCTTCCTCGGCGGCGACTCCTACTTCCAGAGCGCCGGCATCCTCACCGAAGGTTAGCGCAAGCCCTTCATGTGGAAGGTCTCAGAACCAGTGGCGCAACCAGTACTTCTCAAACAGCACTCTCTGCATGTACGAAGTCCGACTGGGCGCAGAGAACTTGATCGACGGCCGGGCGCGGAGAACCAACATCTCAGTTGAAATCACTGGGAGAGGCAAGGTGAAGGCCTTTGACGGCGGTGGCTCGCGTCGCGGGTCTCGGGCGGTGGACGACGTGGGCGGCAGAGCTCGTCGAGGTCGACCTCCGGCGGCGCGGCTATAGGGCGGCAAAAGTGGATTTCGAAGCCGGACTCCGGATCGAGCGTCGTGTTTGTCCCGTGGCCGACGGCTGTTGGAGGCGGCTGATATTCTTCCGCGGCGGTGGTGGGCCTCCTCAATCTGCTGCTTGGCGTCCTTATTAGTGCTGGTCGTTCCCGCCGCGACCTCGTCCTCGAGAATCTGGTGCTGCACCAACAGGTTGAGGTGCTCTCTCGAGCCAGGCCGAAGCCTCGTCTACGCGCTGCCGATCGCGTCCTGTGGGTTTGGCTGAGGAGTGTCTGGCCGGCTGGGTGGGATCGTCACCTGAGGATCGTTCGACCGGAGACGGTGGTCGGCTGGCATCGCAAAGGTTGGCGCTCGTACTGGACCTGGAAGTGTCGGACCCGACTCGGCCGACCTCGCCTAAGCCAGGAGGTCCGGGAGCTGATCGCCCGAATCTCGCGGGAGAACCGGCTGTGGGGGAGCGAGAGAATCCGCGGAGAGCTGCTCAAGCTCGGAATCGTGGTAAGCAATCGATCGATTCGCCGCTATCGATGGCGCGGTCCGAGACGGGAGCGAAGTCAAAGCTGGCGATCGTTCCTGCGCAACCAGATCAAAGGCATCTGGGCGGCCGATCTCTTCGTGGTCCACACCATCGGCATGCAGAGCCTGTACGTGTTCTTCTTCATCAGCCACCTGCGCAGGGAGCTGGTTCAGTTCAACGTAACGGCCAGCCCGACGGCTGCCTGGATCTGGAGGCAAACCATCGAAGCCACCGGCTGGGGTCGTCAGCCCCAGCACCTGATTCATGACCGCGACAACGTCTACGGCGCTGACTTTGGGACCAAGCTCGCTGCCATCGGCACCGCAGATATCCGCACGCCCTATCGGACACCACTGGCGAATTCAGTCGCCGAAGGGGTGGTCCGGACCTTTCGCCAGGAGTGTCTCGACCACGTCATCGTCCTCAACGAGCAGCATCTGCGCGCCCTGCTCACGGAGTTCGTGCACTACTACAACCATGATCGCCCTCATCGCACGCTTAAGCTGCAGACGTCGGTACCAAGTCCGCCGATGTCAGGCGGCGCCGTCGTCAGCCGACCGATCCTGGGTGGACTTCACCACAGCTACGCGAGGGCGGCATGAGCGATGTGTTTGGCCGTCCTACAACCGGTGCTGGTGGAATTCATCGCCGCCTACCCGACTTCTAGCAGAAGGCTCGCTACGTGACAGTCAAGATCACTCCGAACGGCACACGCGGCTTCAAGGCGCCTCGCGGATTCAGGCCGCTGGCGCGCCTCCACGCTCGGATCTACAAGCTGGTTGGCGGCCGTGGTCATGGAAACATGGTGGTTCTGACGACGCTCGGCTCACGCAGCGGCCTCGAGCGCTCATCCACAGTCGCGAGCTTTCCGGAAGGCGACGGCACCCGGTTGGTCGTCGCCTCGATGGGAGGTGAGGCACGTCACCCGAGCTGGTATGTGAACCTGGCCAAGAATCCGGACCACGTATTTCTGCAGGTGGGAGGCGAACGCTTCCGGGTCCGGCCCACCTCCCTTCATGGCGCAGAACGAGCGACGGCGTGGAAGCGGATCACATCCGAGGCCTCGAACTTCGCCGAGTACCAGACCAAGACCGACCGGGAGATCCCGGTGGTCCGTCTTACTCGCGACTCCGCGAAATAGGAACCAAGCCACGGAGGTGCCCTAGCGGTTAGGCGGCGACTGGATTAGGTCTGACCAGGTGTTTGAAGCTCAGCACCAGTTGTGGGGGGCAAAAGTCAATCTGCAGAGGCCTGGTCGGACTTTTGCCCTCCTACACTCCTTTAAATGACGCGAGGCCTGGAGATAAGGAGAACGCTCTCTGCAGCCGGTCCTTGCGCTGGCATGCCTCTGGGTGGACTTGGCATGACGCTGGCGCTGCAACGTGGCGGGTTCAAACCTGGGTGTGGGGTGCACAATGAACCGCCCTGGGTTCGATGGAGACCTCAGGGGTGTCCTGGCACTCCAGGACGTCGCCAAGCCGGTGGTCAAGGAGGTCCTAGTACGCGTTCATGCGGAAACATTAAGTCGAGGATCCACCGAAGCTTGTATATGCTCGGAGGCACAGGAAGCGCAGCGGTGTAACCCAGAGAGGTAGTAGTTCTTGAAATGGGATGCGCTGGTCACGCCAGCGCCCTGGTCTCCAAGGAGAATCGAAATGCGGAACCTGCTTCCCGCCCTCCTAGGCGTATTCTTCCTCGCGGGCTGTGGTGGGGGAGGTACTGCCACTAACCCGGCGTCCCCGTCACCAACCATCAGCTTCATCATGGGCGCACAAAACGGCAGCGGGGTGGCCGGCACCGGCCAGGTTGTCAAGGGCACCGGCTCGTTCGTAGTCACGATCAAGCTAACCGGCCTGACGCCCAACTCGAGCCATGTTTCTCACGTGCATACCGGTGCATGCGCCAAGCCGGGTGGCATCGCATATGCGCTACAAGAGGTCATTGCCGACTCTTCCGGAGCCGCCACGGTGACGAGCACCGTGATGGTGGACTACTCGGTTCCAACGGGCGGTTGGTACGTCAATGTCCACCACGGTCCAGACCTCAGTGTCCCCGCCAACGGACCCAGCATCTCATGCGGAGATTTGCCGACCGCCTGACCTGATGGCAGAGGCCGACCCAGCCCAAGTGTGTTCAGGACCACTTGTGGTCGGCGTCTAACGAGCAGGTTTCGTACAGCAACGCCGGTGGCAAACCGTGCAAATTGGTGGTACGCAGTGCTACTCCGCGAATTCGGACCGCGTTTTCTGAACGGGGCTCAGCGATCTGTTAACCGCAAGGTTCAGGGTTCGAATCCCTGTCCCGGAGCCAATTCTGAATACGAAATCTAGCTTGCTGTCGAGCCACGGTTGACAGCGGTACAGCAACCGTACAGCAATTGCTCGGGAACTTGAGCACCGACTAGCGTCCTTTCGGCGCCCTACTTGATCTCGGTCTTAGAGATGGGCCTTCCGATTCGAGCTGAGCCGTGCGGCCAACAACCGCAAGGCTCCCATTGCGAAGGTGCCAGCAAATCCCGTTGTCCGTTACCGGCGCAACGGGACGGTTGCTCTCTATAAGAGATAGCTACCGATAGCGTGGCGACGGTTCGCCAAGCTGTAGGGCGGCAAAAGTCGATGTCGGGCAGCTGGGACGGTCTTTAGTCCGTACACCTTAAGGAAATACGGGGCACCCTGGGTTTGTTGGCGGGCTCGCTTCTCGAGTGATTCAGATGGTTCGAATGCGATAGAAGAGCGCCGGGTGGGATTTCGAGTTCGCCGTCTTGTATATCCAGTCGGGCGCACTTCAAGACATCGCCTTCCACCTCACCGGCACCCCGAGGATCGTGTGCATCAAGCGATGTTGGATCGCTTGAATCCAGGCCGATAGTGGTCACCCCGTGTGAGAGGTGTTGCACTCGCAAGAAACGTACCTCGATCTGTCGGGCCACCAAACTACTACGACGGTTCGGCCGACTCGCCGCGATTTTCTCAGGCGGCAGACCTACGTTATTTGCATGAGTCCCCTCGGCCATGCGGCCTCGAGCGACATGCCGTTGTTGTCAATGAAACCCATGTTTCGGAATGGCCCCTGGTCCATGATCGGCGTCGTTGGGACGCCGTGGCGAGTCAATCGCTCACGGAGCTCCAGCCCTGCGGCCTCGTCGGGCAGGGCGAGCGAGATGTGCGAAAGGAAGGTCGCTCCGGGGTCGAAGACCGCCGCTTGGAGTGTGCGGTCATGGGGACCGAACAGGGGCGCCTGGTGATACTCAAAGAAATGTAGGCCCGGTCGGTCCGGGTCGCCACCGGGTCGGACCGCGCCGTGTCGCCCGTGCAGTTCCCCAGCGGGCGCGATGAAGACGACTTGCATCCCAAGCATATCCCGGTAGAAGCTGATCGTTGAATCGAGGTCGCGAGTGACGAGGGCCACATGGTGGAACCCCCGCCAGGCTGGTGCAAATGGCGAGACATCATCAGTGCGATCGGTCATCGGCATCATCCTTTTCATATGTCGCCCCCCTATTCGCTTCATGAACTGTGCAGCGAATAGGGCATAATGTGAACCGCGTGAACGTGGATGTCAAGAGGCGGCCTTACCGGTCAGCCGCCCGCGCACTGCAAGCGCGCCAGACGCGTCGCCGGATCCTCGCCGCTGCTACCCGACTATTCGTGAAACGGGGATACGTGGCGACCAGCGTTGCGGGCATTGCAGCCGAGGCGGGCGTTGTGAGCCGCACGGTCTACCTCGACTTCCCGAACAAACGCGCGCTGCTCGAAGAGGCTATCGGGTTCGCCCTTGGTGGTGACGATGCCCCGGTGGCGCTACGCGACCGCGACTGGTTCCGGCAGACGGTCGAGGCGCCCGTTGCCGAGATTCCGACGCTCTTCGCCAAGTTCACAGCCGCCCTCCACGTTCGCAGCGCAGCGCTCCTGGAGGCCGCCGAGGCGGCCGCCTCCGCGGACCCTGAGCTGGCCGAGCGCCGTGACCGGGCCCGCAAGCACAGGCGTGCAAACATGCGCCGGGTGGCGACGGCGGTCGCCGCGCAAACCGGAGCCGACGTCGACTACCTGACCGACGTCTTTTACTCGCTCGAGTCGCCGGCCGTCTACGCCCAGTTCGTCTTCCAGTGCGGGTGGTCGCCGCAGCGCTACGAGCGGTGGCTAAGAGAGACGCTCGAAGCCGCGATTCTCAAATGAGTAGACACTCCGGAGCGCGCGACCCGGCCCGATAGGGACCGAGCCCACTTCAAGTTGATGCCGTTTTAGAACCCATAGGGTTTTGTCAAGCCCTGGGGGCTCCGAGGGTTGGGTCGAAGTCGCGACCTGAACGCCAGACGCCCCAGACGATGGCCAAGACCTTGGACATGCAACGGCCAATTGCGTTCATGGCGCTTTTACCCTGGGCTGTAAGGCCGTCTGAGTTCAAGCGCGCTGTATATCCAGTCGGAGGCACGTCAAGGTGTGGCATCGCCTTCTACAACCGAATCCGTGGGTCAGATGCTGGGTCCCCTTCATCCTGATCTTCCTGGCCTGGGAGGCGATGCGAGGAGTGGCCCCAAACCCAGGTTGTGCTCAGCGGCCGCGCGCCACCAATCGCGTTAACACGAGGTAGCTCCAAACGGCTCGGGGTCTTTTCATCCCAAGCTCGTCCTTATCCAGGATGCACCGGATCAATTTCTGGTGCTATTCAGTTTCGTTTGCCGTTGCCGCGGGGACCCGGTGGCAAGACAACCGATCAGTTCCCACTGAGCGCCAGATATGCGATCAGCGCCGCGCCCGCTACCAGAGTGACGACCACGATGGCGATCTCTGGGAAGGCCTCGGGCTCAAAGTGGCCTTTGTCGATCTGATCGCGGGCCTGAAAGAAACGAAATGTGCTTATGGCCACTGCCACGAGTCCTGATGCCACGAGGACGATCCCAATCGGTCCCGAATAGGAGGAACCTGACTGCACAGAATGGCCGCCGATCGCGGATATCTCGCGGAGGAACAGTCCGAACCGAGCGACCACGAAGCCGAGGCCCATGAGCGCAATAGCGGTCCTGATCCAAGCAAGCAGTGTCCGCTCGTTGGCGAGGTGCTCGCGAGCTCGAGTGCTCTCGTTCTCGGTCTTCAGCTGTGCGTCCGGCTTTTCTTCCATCAACTCCTGATGAGGTAAATAAGGATCGCGGCTCCGGCTCCGGCGGTCAAAACGGACAGGCCTAGGTTCCACGTAACTGAGGACGCGAATTCTGTCGCCTCGATGGCGCGTCGCATTCGAATAAAGCTGACTCCCGCGATAACTATGACCAGCCAGCCGGCCGCGGCGGCTAGCACACCCAGATATCGGCTTGGCAAGCTCTCGATAACCTGGAACTTCGCGACTGCAAACCCCATCGCGAGGAGCACGAGGCCGACCCGAAACCAGGCGAGGAAGGTGCGGACGTTCGCAAGGTGGTCGCGAATCCGTACACCTTCGCCGCCGCCTCGGCCTCGCAAAGACGACCGGCCAGACAAGACCGGCACAGTCACCGGTTCATTAAAGGAGGGCTCAGGCTCGCGATCATCTTGACTCAGCTGACGTCCCCTTCGCGCCTGGTTTGCTTGCCAGCATTGCGGCGCCGATGCTGGCCGGGATCAGTGTGAGGCAGCCACCGGCCACCAGGGCAGCCGCCAACGGTGGAGTCAGTGCGCCGCTCGCGAGTCCAAGAGCGGCAGCGGCAGCCGGGAGCCCCAGCTGTGCTGCGGCCAATAGGCCAGACGCAAGCTTTTGATACCTACTGGTCGCGAGCGACGCCAGTAGATGGACGGCGGTCGCGCCCGTCGCCATCGCCACGGCGACAGCGATCGCCGACGGCGAGTTGACCAGGCTCCTAATATCGAGCGTGGCACCAAGAAGAACGAAGAACGCGGGCACGAAAAAGCCCGTCGCCAAGCCCGTCAACTGGTGGACCAAGCGATGGGGCTCGTGGAACTGCCGGAGCACGATGCCAGCCGCAAAGCCAGCCAGGAGAAGGCTGGCACCTGTGGACTCAGAAATCGCACTCAGCGCAAGCAGGAGGAGCACCGAGATGCGCAGCTGGAGCGCCCAACTGCGATGCTTCGACTCGCCCTTGGCCTCATCCGCGAGCGGGGTCTGGAAGAATCGGCGCCCAAGGGCCACCGCGCCAGCGGCCACCACGATGATCAGGCCATCACCAAGAATGGCTGCGGGGATGCGGCCCGACCCAGAAAGGGTAAGTGGCATCAGCAGAGCGGTGAGGGCGTCGGCCAGGGTCATCCAGGCGATCAGAACGGCGACGGCCGGGCCGTCCAGACCACGTTCCTGGATGATCGGGAAGGCTACGGCAGCCGAACTGCCGGCTAGCAGAACGATTAGAAGTTGAAGATGGCCGGCCTGCAGAACAATGCCGAACGCGATCCCGAGTGGGACGCTCACGGCAAGGGTCACCAACAAGGCCACAGCGCCTCGAATGGCACCACCTCGGAGTTGCTTCGAGCCGAGGTCGACCTCCGTGCCTGCGCCGAGCATCAGCATCGCGAAACCGAGTGACATGAACGCGGGGAACGGTTGGACACTTGGATGGATGAAGTGAATCCCGGTGCGACCGAGGAACGCGCCCGCGATCAGCTCACCCACTAGAACCGGCACCAGCGGCTTCCTACCTGCCGCCAGCAAAGGGCCAAGTAAACCAGCCAGGACGACGAGGGCCAGCGAAGCAAACATCGGCTGGTTAATAGAGTGGCGAATTAGAGCGTCGCGGGTTGGTCTGATCCGAACGCCCGATGGGGCAGCCGGGTCACATATTCCCGGCACCGGCCGGCTCTAGGTCATCGAGGGGCAAGCCCGCCGTGCCCTACGAACTGACACGGTGGGCTCTTCTTGACCGCGCCTCGGTGGTCGGCGATGAGGTCGACCTCGCGACCCTTGAGTTCCCTGAGGCTTGTCCCCGCCGTTGTCACGAAAGACACCTCGATTTGGGCATGGTGGCGCCGTTGGAGTTCCTCTAGACAGCCAGCCGCGGAGTGACCGACGTGGTGGGGGGATGGGTGAGGCCACGGCGAAGACCCCCAAGACGTGAGCGAAGGTTGAGGCTGATGCCGATGTAGGTCCAGTTCTTCCAGGCCGGCGCAGCGGAGCCGGTAAATGCCCTGGACGGTGGGGATCGTGGCGCTAGTAGCCCCGTCGAGCAAGCGCCAGGTCGCCCAGTCATGGCTCTGCCAGCGATCGGATTGGGGGTCTTTCGAGGTGGTGAGTTCGGCCGCCGGTGGGAGGCACGGGACAGAGCCGGCTCTTACTCCGGCACAATCGCCTGGCGCTGTTGCGAAGCCTTTGCGCTGCGCAAGGCTTCGCGCAAGCGCGGGGTCCCGGCGCGGAGGGGCTTCTCCACCCAGTCAAAGGCGACCACTCGTTCATTGACCTCCCAGAACAATCCGCTTAGCACCGCTTCCATCCGGTCGAGCGCTGCTGCGACGAAATGCGGCGGGGGCCGCGGCGATGCCCTCGACAAGAATGTTGGCAACTTCACCCTGATCGGTGGCGATCGCCCAGAGGGCAAACTTGGCGACGGCTTTGAAAAGCCCGTTGAACCCAATCGGGCGTGCCTTGGGAATCAGGTCGAGAAGGTTACTGACCACAAGAAGCGCGAGCCGCCGAGTCACCTCCGGATTGCGCGATGCTGCTTCGATGGCCAAATCGGCCACGTCTTCCGCACCGCCGCCCAGGATCGCTGGCATCCCAGCATCCTCAAATTGCCTGCCGTAACGGAGCAGAGACTCGCCCACTTCTACGGCTAGGTCGGGCCGACTTTCCAGGGCGCCTATCGCGAGCCGTCGGTACTCATTCATCGTCACGGATGCGAATGTCGGCGCAGATTGATTCAGCGCCGCCCGGAGGTACGTGTTGAAGAATCGGATGCAGAGCTCGGTTACCTCATTGTCTCCGGCCTGAATAGCCGCGATGCCGATCTGGCGCGTAGCGACCGCGACCGCATGGACCGCCTCGTTCCTGTGGATGGGCGCCACCGCGACCAGATGGACGAAGCTGGATAGAACGGTGTACTCCACCCACGTGAAGGAACGGTTCACTTCAGCAACGATCTGGTCGGACTCTCCCGGCAGCTCGGGGTTGCCGACCCAAAACCAATCCAATCCGAAAGCTTTCTTGACCTCATGTAGTCGCTGGCAACGAACCGACCAAGCACGGCGGTGCTGAGCAGACATACGGGCATGTCGCCCAGCTGCATCGAGCCCATCGCGATGTCAGTAATCTGATCCATCGACGTCATCAGGCGTTGGCGACTGCCACGGACAGCTCGTTCGGCCGCTGCGCGCCCAAGGTCGTGCAACGCCACCCGATAGAGACCGTTGATCAACGTTTCCGCACGCATGACCTCGAAGATGTAGCGGACGTAAGGAAGCGGGATTGTGAAATTGATGAGGGCCAGTATTTCGGCAGCACCGACGCTCCGGAATGGAACGTAGGCGAGCTTGATCTCAGAGAGAACAAGAAACGTGTAAAGGATGGACGCTAAGGGGGTGGCCAGGACCAGCGCATTCCAGGGTTTGTGTATGAACATGCAAATTATCCGAGGCGAGTAGCGCGAGGAAGTAATTCGGATGCCGAAGACTATCGCGACAATGACGATGCTGATTGTCACGCCCTCGACACCGCCGGCCATGGCCAACGCGCCGGCTGCCGCTGTCGGATCAGGCATGAAAAAGCCTTCCAACGAAGCGTAATGGAGCCCGTCCAGGAATCCGAACAGGACCACAAGCATGGCCGCCACCCCTACGGGAGCGATGCCCATGAGGGCCGTTCCCAGCCAGCCCGGCTCTGAGTCGCGATCCAACTGCCCCGCGTTTGACGTCACTTCCTTACTATTCACTCGCCACACCCAATGCACGGCGGTGGCGACCTTAGCCAATGGCGCCTCACGGATGACGAACAGTCACCAAAACGCGCATCCACCCACCACCCTGCGTATGGTGGCTGCCCGTTTTGGTGCGGGTGTAACACTTCGACGGGACCCGTCAAGGAGAGGCGTGGTCGGTTCCATAGTCGTGGCCATTTCCCACGGACGGCAAGTGCAGTTGAGGTTGCTAAGGTGTTCACCTGATCACGAGGACCGCTGAGGGTGCGTGCTGGATGATCTTGTGGGAGACGCTTCCCAACAGCAACCCCACCAGTTCGGAGCTCCCTCCTGCCCCGAGCACGATCAGGTCTGCGCCCACCTGTTCTGCCGCGACCAGTACCCTCTTATGGATCGAGGTTCCATCACGAGGCAGCAACTCGGTGGTCGCTGACAATCCGACGTCGGCAAATCGCTGCCGAACAACCTCAAGCAAATCGATGTCCTCTTGACGCATCTTGGACGCGGTGTCCGCAGGAAGAGGTCCGAGCGCCAGTGAGTCGATTCCGCTGATCCCCTCTTCAGCGTGAACAACGTGAATCGCGGCCCCGGTCAGTTTGGCGAGATCCACGGCTGCAGCGACCGCCGCATCCGTATGCGGCGAGTAATGGTCGATCGGAATCAGGATCGATCGGAACATTGGCCATACCCATCCGATGCGGCGATCAGCGGCGTGGCGCCGGCCTCTGTCGCCTGCTGCGACGAAACAAATCCCTCTGAAACCATCGCTGAGAGCACCTCAGCGCGGCGCCTGATCGCGGCGCTCGGATCGAAACGCGGGTCGTACGCTGACGGCGCCTGTGCCATCCCCGCCAGCAACGCGTCATCGGCCAAGCTCAGATCTCCGATGGGTTGCCCGAAGTAGGCGCATGCGGCCGCCGGCACTCCGTACAGGCCCCGGCCGGTTGGGATCTCACTCAGATAGTCGGCAAGCACCTGGCCCTTTGGCATCTCCAGCCCCAGCTTCAGGGCCATGGCGAGGTCGGTGGCCTTGGCCGGCCCGCGATCCGATCCGTTGAGGTAGACATCTTTGACCAGTTGCTCGGTGATGGTCGATCCGCCTTGACATGTACATCGATGCGAGGCGTCGAACCACAGAGCACGTCCGATGGAAACGACGTCGATGCCGTGGTTGCTGTAGAACCGCTCGTCCTCGGTTGCGATTACGGCCTCGGCGAGAAGAGTCGGGACCCCTGAGGGTTGCAGCAAGACGTCTCCCCTGGCGGCCACCAACGCTTGGACTCGGGATTGGAGGCCGGCAGGGGAGGGGAGGAGCGCTGCACCGAGTGCCGCCGCAACTGAGATCACAAGAACGGCGCCAAGCCACCAGCTTCGGCGCCGGCGGCCCAGGTTGCGAGTCAGTGCTGCTCGGATGGCATCGCGGTGTCGGCCCGCGGTCATGCCGTCACCAGGAGCCGTAGACCGACCAGGCCGAGCGCGATCGCGAGGAGCCGGATGATCCAGCCGCCAGTCACCCTGCGGGAGAGCGCGGCCCCAAACGGCGCGCCGATCAACACGCCCGCAGCCAGCGAGATCGTCAGTCCGAGGGTGCCACCGTAGTCCGATTCGTAGACATGCGTTGCTGCTCCGGCACCGGAGGTGAAGATGAGAACGAAATGCGACGTGGCGGTCGCGATGTGCTCCGGGAACTCGAAAAAGGTCGTGAGCAAAGGGACATGGATGATCCCGCCTCCGATTCCGAGCAAGCTGGACACGAATCCGACCACGACGCTAAAGGCCATCGCGAGCCCGAGGTTGAAGCGATACCGACGAGTCGAGCCCGCCGAATCCGTGAGCGTCCTTTCCACGCTAAACCGGGCGGTACTCAACAGAGGGAACCGGCCGTGTGGCCGGACGGCGAGATAGATGCCGGCGACCAGCAGAGTAACGCCCATGATCAGCTCGAACAGAACCCTCGGAATCGTCCCGACCACGATTGCGCCAAGGATCGCGCCCGGTATCGTCGCGACCGCCAGCCAGGCTCCGCTCCTGTAGTCGGCACGGCGCAGGCGGTAGTAGCTCAGCGAACCTGACGAAGCGTTCGCGAGCACGACCGCCAGCGATACGGCGGTCAGGCGACTGGGCGATTCATGGGGATACAGAAGCAGCAGGAGCGGCACCAGCACGAAGCCCCCGCCGGCTCCGATGAGGGTGCCGTAGGCCCCTACCAGCACGCCAATCGCCACGAGGCCGACATAGGGTAGGAGGGCATTCACGCTGACGTCCGGCTCCCGCTCACCTCACGGCGATTTTGCGCCACAATGGGGCAGGTATGCAGCCAGGCTACATCAAAGCATCTTTACCTGTAGTCCGACTAATATCTAAAGTATGCGAAGTCTCGGGTTCAGCCTCGAGCAGGTGCGCACCTTCATCGCCGTCGCCAGCGCCCAGAACATGTCTCGCGCCGCGGCCGCGGTCCACCTGACTCAGGGTGCTGTGACACAGCAGGTGCACCATTTCGAACGAGCGCTCGGCGTGCAGCTCGTCGAACGCACTCGGCATGGCATCCGGCTCACACCTGCCGGGAGCGCGGTTGCGCAGGCCTGCCTTACCGCGGCACGGGAGCTCGAGTCGATCGAAGAGGCCGCCCGTTTGCACCGTACGATGGAGATTGGGGCGTTGCGCATCGGCGCCGGTCCGACCTGCGCCGGCCACTACCTGCCTCCTCTCCTGGCACGGTTCGTGCAGCAGTTCCCACAGGTCGAGATAGTCGTAACCGTGGGCAACTCGCCTTCCGTCGCCGAGCTGGTGGCGTCGGGACAGCTGGATTGCGGTCTGATCGAAGGTCCGGCCGCAGATCCGAAGCTCGAGGAGCGCCTTCTCCTCCAGGACGAGTTGGTGGTCGTGGCCGGGAGCGGGCACCCATTGGCCAGATCCAAACATGTCACGCTCGCCGACCTCGCGCCTCACCGCTACCTCTCGCGCGAGCCGGGTTCAGCGCTGGAGCACTCAGCGCGGGAGATGCTCGGCGACGCATATGACCGATCCCCGCATCTGGTGCTGAATCAGCTCGATGCGGTTCAGGCCGCCGCGTTGAGTGGCCTCGGCTACGCGGTTCTACCCCTGGTCGCGGCCTCGCGTGAGTTGAAGGAGCGGACCTTGGTGCGGCTGCCGGTGGCATCGAAGTCGCGCTGGATAAGAGCGGTTCGGAGGACGGCCAGCCGCGTTCCGGCAGTCGATGAGTTCTGGCGCTTCCTGCCCGCAGCTGCGGAGGCCGTCGGTACTGATTCCGATCCTTCCTGAACGCGCCTTGGGTCCAGAGCGGGGGCAGGCCAGTACCGGTGCCTGACCTCAGCAACCTCATCCACGGCTTTGCCGGTCAGTCGGCCATGGCCGACACGTTGGCTCGGTTCGCGGCCGACGACCTGGTTTATTTCGCGATATTCGTGGTCGCCTGGCTGTTCCTTCGGCACCTCTCGCTCCGTCCTTTTCTTGCCGCCGTCACGGCGGCCGTGTTCGCGGTCGGCTTTGCGGCCCTGATTGGCGCCGTCTACTACGTTCCCCGACCCTTCGTCGTGGAACACTTCACCCCTCTTATCCAACACGCCGCCGACGCATCGTTTCCGTCCGACCACCTGGCTGCGATGGGGTCGGTGGTCGCCGCGGCCTGGATGGTTGCTCGACGGCTTGCCCTGGCCACCGCAGCGGCGGCTTTGGTGGTCGCCTTCGCGCGGGTCTATGTCGGCGTCCACTGGGTTACCGACGTCGCCGCCGGGTTCCTTCTTGGCCTGGTCTGTGGTGTCGTCGCCTGGCGTCTCTACGCCTTCGCCGATCAGTGGGCGCCCCCATTCGACCCGCTGCTGCGCAAGTGGCGCTTGCGACCGGAGACCCCTGCCGGTGGCTGACAGGGAGACCGGAACGCAATTGCCCGGATCCTCGAGGCGGCGGCCCCATTCAGGCCCGCTCGTGACGATGGCAATTCTCTATCTCGCAGCGGTCTCGGGCTTCATGATCTGGCGCGGCATCTCGGTCTCTCCCGACTACCTGCTGCTGCTCATGCTGCCGATAGCGCTGGTCACCGGGCGATTCCTTCGCTTCCTACGCGATTGGGTCCCTTTCATCCTGATCTTCCTGGCCTGGGAGGCGATGCGAGGTGTGGCCCCCAAAACCGGCATTCCGCCGCACGTCGGCGACCTGGCCGGCCTGGAAAAGGCGTTGTTTGGAGGCCACTTGCCGACGGTTGTCCTCCAGGCGTGGCTAGCGAATCCTCCAGGCAGGCTGGTCGCCTACGCGGCGACAGTCGTCTACTTCTGTCACTTTGTATTTCCGCTTGGAGTCGCGCTGGCACTGTGGCTGGTCGATCGCCGGCAATTCATTCGGTTCACGACCGCGCTGATGGGCATGGCCTTCGTCGCCTTTGTCATCTTTCTGCTGGCGCCCACCGCCCCGCCTTGGTACGCCGATTCGCATGGAGTCATCACCGGGGTGACCAAGATCATCTCGACCACTCTTCCCAGTGATATCAGTCCCTACTACGCCCTCCTCAATCCGAACCCGGTCGCGGCGTTTCCCTCCCTGCATGCCGCGTTCCCCTTCCTGGGCTACCTGGCAATCAGGGAGACCTTCTCGAGGCGTGTTTCCTGGCTAGCGCTCGGCTGGTGCGTCGCCGTCTGGTTCAGCGTCGTCTACCTCGGCGAGCATTACGTGGTCGACGTGGTCGCCGGCATCGGCCTGGCGGCAGCGAGTTGGTGGGTGCTCAACCATGTCGTCGCACCGAGATACATTGGCCTGCAGCCAACACCTGAGCTCCTGGCATCCGCGGAACCGCTGCCGCCTGTTGGTATCCCCAAGGATGAACCTGCGACCGCGAATAGCGATGGGGCGAAGGTGGCACCGTGACCGCGATCTTGCTGACGATCACGATTCCCTTCAGCCCGGTCGCCTTGCAGTTGGGCCCGCTGGCTATCCGCTGGTATGGCATCGCCTATGCCGTGGCGTTCCTGGTGGGCGGAAAGCTTGCCCTCGTGCACACTCGGCGCCGAGGGATCCCGGACGAGATCACCAACTCGATCATCTTCTGGGCAATCGTCTGCGGCCTCGTCGGCGCTCGCCTTTACTTTGTCGTCCAGTCCGGTGTGTGGTGGTACCTGACCCACCCAGCTCACATCCTCGCCTTCTGGGAAGGCGGCATGGCTTACTTCGGCGCCATATTCGCCGTGCTGGCGGTGCTGCTGGTCGCGAGCCGCCGGCTCGGCGTGAATTTCTGGATCTTGCTCGACGCCGGAGTCCTCTTCGCGGCCGCGGGCCAGCCGATCGGCAGGCTCGGCAACATCATGAACGGCGAGATCCTGGGTCCGCCATCGTCCGTTCCCTGGGCCTTTGTCTACACCAACCCTCAATCGATGGCGCCTCACCTCGGTGTCGCCTACCAACCCGCGGCAGCGTACGAAGGTTTGGCCGCCCTCGCGATACTTGCCTGCCTACTCTTGCTGAGGCGGCGAGGGGTGCCGGATGGGGTCCTTGGCATCTCCTACCTCGTCCTTTACTGCATCTCGCAGTTGATCGTGTTCTTCTGGCGGACTGACTACGAGACGCCGGTGATCTGGCTGGGCCTCCGACAGGCCCAACTGACGGCGATCGCGGTCCTGCTTCTAGTCGTCCCGCCGGTGATCTATTTCTGGTGGCGCTCGACCAGACGTGGCAGCCGCGCCACACCACTACCGGACCAATCGCTTCGTGGTTGGCGATGAGCAAGAGCCGATGGACATAGCCGCGTACCTAATTGCCCAGGTCTGGGGGGCGTGGCCGCACCGCCCTAACCGGCGACTACCGACGTCGCCGCGCCGCGTCCGGAGCCTGACGGTGGCAGCGAATGCGTTTGCACGGCCCATGAGATCACGCGACACTGTTGGTGGTCATGGCAGCATTCTTGGCGTTCGAGCGCGGCCACCTTGGAGGCGTGTTGGCGCTATGCGAGGATCAGAAGTGGCCCACTTTGCCAGCCGATCCGGAAAGAGCGGCCGGAGCCTTGACGGCGCCGGGTGTCGTAACCACCGTGGCCCTAGACGGCGGGGTTGTCGTTGGCTTCGCTCAAATGCTCTCCGACCGAGAAGTCACCGCATACCTGGCGCTCTTGGTTGTCGCGAACGACCACCGAGGACGTGGCATCGGTCGTGGCCTCGTCGAGGAGTGCTTTCGCCGTTCGGGCGCACTTCGTGTCGATCTCCTCGCTGACACCGAGTCCGACGCGTTCTACCGCCGATTCAGTCACCGATCCCTATCTGGATTCCGGCTCTATGCGGCTGACGGGCCCGCAGACAGACAATCGTGAAACTCCCCGAACACTCTTGAGTTCAAGTTGATGCACTTCGGCGAACACGCGGCAGCCGGTCGCCAGTTGATCAGGTCGTGCTCGCGCGTACTACATTTTGCGAATGCCACGCCTTGGAGGAAGCGTTAGTGGGCGTCATCATCGTTTACGAAACTCATTCCACCTCGGCAGACAATGAGCGTGGCGTCGCCACCGGCTGGCTTCCCGGACGGCTTTCCGACCGCGGCCGAGCCGAGGCACGCGAACTGGGAGAGCGCCGGCGCAATGACGGCGTGGACGTCGTATTCACCTCTGATCTCGCCCGGGCGGTGGAAACTGCCGACATCGCATTCGCAGGGTCCGGTATCCCGATCCGTCAGGATCCGCGGCTACGCGAGTGCAACTACGGCGATCTCAATGGCACCTCAGCCAAAGAGTTGAGTGCTCGAAAGACCGACCATGTCGACACGCCGTTTCCGGGCGGCGAGAGCTATCGCGATGTGGTCGAACGGACGCGCAGCCTCCTTGACGATCTCGTTCGGGATTTCGACCGCATGCGCATCGTGCTAATCGGCCACTCGGCCACCAAATGGGCGCTCGACCACATCCTCAAAGGCCAAGATCTGACAGCTGCGATGAACGGTGACTTCGCGTGGCAGCCCGGCTGGGAGTACGCGCTCGGAAGCGCGTAGGAGGCGACCTACGATGCCCCGCCCCTATCCGCTTTGACCATCGCGAGGCTCTCGCGTCGATGAGGCTCGGCGTCGTCATCCTTCCCGACCGAGACTGGCCGCAGTCGAGCGCGGCCTGGCGGCGCGCTGAGGAACTTGGGTTCGCCCATGCCTGGACTGGCGATGTATAGGCGCACCGCCGGAGTTAGCCCGCAGCACAGGCTGGGCCTGTGAGGCCGTCCGAGTTCAAGCGCGCACCCTTCATCTGTATATCCAGTCCGAGGCACTTCAAGGCGTGGCCGCGCACCTCGGGCCCGTTGAGTCCGTACACCTTAAGAAAATGCGGGGCATCCGGTGCCTCGGGTGACTTGTCGAGAGTGCTCGCAAACCACGCCTCCTGCATCATGGGCTCTACGTGGCGACCTTCCTTGGCAGCTGGTGCGGTTCGTCTGGATCAACTTCAAGATGATCGACATGATCCGGGTCAGCCAAGGGGGGCCGCCGTTGAATAGCCGGACGGCCTGAACTGAGGGGGCCAAACGCCTGTACATCATGACCGGGGGTCGTGGTCTGCTCTCAGCAGGAGGAGCATCAAATTGATCTATCTCAAGCTGGACATCCGTAAGACGAGCTGTCAGGGTGGCGGAGCCATGTGGTCACTGCTCAGTCACGTGCGTGACCTACCGCCGGGCGACACGATCGAGCTCTTCACCGACGACTACATGGCAAGCGCCGACATCCCGGCTTGGGTCAAGAAGCGGCACTGGAAGGTGACACATCACCAGCGCGATGGCTATGTCAAGTTCATGATCGAGCGGCCTCGCGAGCTCGCCTCGGCGGCGAGCTAGATCACTGGGCGATGGCCGGATACCGAATCCGCGCGGACAAGACGGCTGTACTCATTGAGTTGACCGACGTCGGCGTAAAGAAGGAGCAGTTCCTCGAGACGTTTGGGGAATGCCAGGCCGGACGATGCGCCTGTCCGACCGACGAGTACGGCAAGCTGGCCTCCATGGAGGTTACCGGTGCGGGTGATTCGATCCGCGTCCGGCTCGAGGCCAAGCCCGGTGAGAAACTGGACGCTGCACAGATCGAGACCTGCCTCGAATACACGACGACGAAGCTTCAGTAGACGCGCTGCGGGAATAACCACATACCCCCGGGGGTATACTGGGCTAGATGGAATATCGGAATGCGTCTGAGCTGCTGAAGGCATTGCGGCGGATCGAAGGTCAGTCTCGCGGTGTCCAGCGGATGATCGAAGACGGTCGTCCATGTGACGAAGTTGTGCGGCAGGTCTCGGCGATGGGAGCGGCGGTGGATCGATTCAACCACCGCCTGGTTGCCAGCAATCTGCTGGCCTGCGTCGAAGATGCCGAGCTGGGTCCGCAGACCAAGCTTCGCCTTGATCGCGGCCTTCGGGCACTGTCCGAGATTCGTAGCTGAAGAATTGCCAGACAGGAGATGACGAGATGACCTTGATGGACGAGAAGACAAAGCAACAGGTTCGAGAACGGCTCGCCGAGACGCTCAGCGGACCGGTCGAGCTGCGGCTTTACCGGCGACCAGACACGGGCCGCCTGATCCTGCCTGGTGGCGTCGGCTGCCAGACCTGTGAAGTGACGGAGGAACTTGCGCGGACCCTGGTCGAGGCGGCTCCAGACAAGCTCCAGCTGACTGTGATCGATGTGAGCGAGCAACCCGGCGAGGTGGACGCCGTCCCCACTCTGACCGTGGCGCGGCCGGGAGAGGGGAGCCGGATCACCTTTCAGGGCCTACCTTCGGGTTATGAGTTCGCCACCGTGTTGGACGCGATTGAGCGGGCGTCTGGAACAGGTAACGAGCTCTCGCCAGAGGTTGCCGAGAGGCTCGCCAAGCTGCCAAGCGATGTGGAAGTGATGGTCTTTGTCACTCCCACTTGTCCCTACTGTCCGGGCGCTGCCTCAATGGCCAACCGGATGGCGCTTGCCTCACCGAAGGTGCGCTCGCTGGTGGTCGAGGCCAACGAGTACCCCGAGCTCTCCGACCGCTTCCAGGTCCAGGGCGTTCCGCGCACGGTGGTCAACCGGTCGGGTTCGTTCGTCGGCGCGCTCCCGGAGGCCATGTTCGTGGAGTCGGTCTTGAAGCTGGCGGCCAATGAGGCCGCATGAGCGTGAAGCCTCGTTACGGGTTCAGCGTCGACACCGACCTGACTGTTGGGGAGGCGGAGTCCAGGGTTCGTGAACTTCTCAAGGAAGAAGGCTTTGGCGTTTTGACCGAGATCGATGTCCAACGCACGCTGAAAGACAAGCTGAACGTCGACTTCAAGCCATACAAGATCCTGGGCGCCTGCAATCCGCAGCTGTCCCACCGTGCGCTGCTGGTCGAGCCGGGCATCGGCCTCCTGTTGCCCTGCAACGTCGTGGTGGAAGCGGGACCGTCTAGCGGTTCGCGCATTTCATTTCTTGATCCTGAGATCGCCCTCGGCTTGGTCGGCAACCCAGAGCTGGAGCCGATCGCCAAAGACGCATCGCAGCGGCTCCGAAGAGTCGCCGGTCGTCTGTCTGGTGCTGCATCCTTTTCCGGCCTTGCTCCATCTAATGAGCAAGGAGGTGAATAACCAATGCAGTTTGTAGAGTGGATGTCGAAACCCGTAGGCCGGATTCTTCGCGTCGTGGCGGGAGTCATCCTGATCGGAGTCGGCCTTTACTTCCAGGGCGTCTGGGGTTACGTGGTCGCAATCGTCGGCGTGGTTCCGGTTCTGGCCGGAGTCTTCAACTTCTGCCTGATCGCCCCGATCCTGGGCGCGCCCTTTCGGCCCCGCAGTCTCGCCTGAAGGTGGGCCAAGCTACCCGGTCCGGTTGGGCGGTCTGGCCGTGTCCGGACCGGGTTTGGCCGTCTGATGATCAGACAGCGTGCTGACAGAAGACGAGCTGACTGCGTGCATCGAGTCGCGTCGCGGTCTGCTGACCCGTATGGCGGCGTCGATGCTTGCGGATTCCGCCGAGGCGGAAGATGTCGTCCAGGAGTCGGCGCTGCGCGCTCTGCGCGGGCGGAAAGGATTCCGTTCCGAGGCCGACGTTTGCTCTTGGTTCCAGCGGATCTGCATCAACACCTGCCGAGAGGTGGCCCGCAAACGCTCCTCCGAGCAGAACCGTCTCGACGCTGCGCGCCGGGAGGAGCTATGGCGGGATCCCGGATACTCGGTCGACCCGGAGGCGGTGGCGGTGGCGCTTGAGAGTGGGGAGCGTTTGAGAGGCGCATTGGCTTCGCTCACCCCAGACCAGCGATTGGCCGTTGTGATGCACGATCTGCAGGGCTGGAAGGCCCGCGAGATCGCCGAGAACTCTGGGCTTCCGCTGCCGACGATCAAGTCACATCTTCGTCGCGGTCGCCAGGCACTCGTGACATTGCTGGCGGAGCCGGCAAGATGATGGCGCTGAGCTGCGCCGAGGCGCGCGATCTAGCCAGCGATCTCCTCGACGGCGAGCTCAGTCAGGAGCTGGAGCGGGCCGTCGACGAGCACGTGACCGGTTGCCCGACCTGTCCGGCCCTGTACCGGGCGCTCCTTGCCGTCCACCACGAGCTGGAGCGACTGCGGCACGAAGAGGAACCGCGGGAGGGACGGGGCTCTGCATGAAAAGCCAGGAATGGGACCAGCGATACGCCACGACTGATCTGGTTTGGGGTGCGGGACCGAACCGCTTTCTGGTGGCTGAGGTTGATGGCCTCCCGCCGGGACGTGCGCTGGATGTCGGCTGCGGTGAAGGCCGGAATGCGATTTGGCTTGCCGAACTTGGCTGGCAGGTGACCGGCGTCGACTTCTCAGAGGTTGGCCTGGACAAGGCACGGAGCCTGGCCGCCGATCGAGGTGTCGAGGTCACCTGGGTCCGCGCCGATCTCCTCGACTACCAGCCCGACCACGGCGCCTTCGACCTCGTGATCGTCATGTACATTCAATTGCCCCCCGCCCAACTCGCCGCCGTCATGAAGGGAGTCAGTGCGGCACTCGCGCCTGGAGGGACCCTGCTGGTGGTCGGGCACGATCTTCTCAACCTCAGCCAGGGCCACGGCGGGCCGCAGAATCCAGAGGTGCTTTTCACCCCGTCCGACATCGAGCGCGGCCTGCCAGGGTTGGGCATCGAACGAGCAGAGCGCGTACTTCGCCCAGTGACTGTGGACGGCCGCGAAGTCACTGCGATCGACGCCCTGGTGCGAGCTAAGAGGCCCTTGGGGGCTCGATGAGCTACGACGCCCTCGTCATCACCGCCCATCCCGACGATGCCGAGACCCAGATGGGAGGCACGCTGGCCAAACTGGCGACGGGCGGCCAGCGAATTCTGCTCGTCGACCTGACCGAGGGCGAGCCGTCGGATTTCGCGCCTCGCGGCGAGCGCGCCCGACAGGCGGCCGAAGCTGCCGGCATTCTCGGCGTCGAGCGGCTGACCCTCGGACATCAAGACCGCTTTCTGGCCGACGACCAAGGGTTGCGGCTCGAGGTGGCTGCGCTGATTCGAGAGCACAGGCCCCGCACGGTGTACGCGATCGGCGAGGCGTGCGTGCACCCGGACCATGTCGCGGCAGCGGGCATCGCGCGAGCAGCTGTGTTCCTTGCCCGACTCGGGCGATGGGAGGACGTCCCGGGCGGCGAGCAGCTGGCCAGCCAATCGCGCTGGATGGTGAATCGCCTCTTCTTTCCCCACTGCAAGATGGAGACGCCCTGGTCGGAGTTCGCCTTTGCGGTCGACATCAGCGAGGTCTACGCCCGCAAGCGCCAGGCCCTCGCCGCCTATACGTCGATCTTTCAGCCTGAGGGTGATCGTCTGCTCGCCCTCTACGAAGCCGAGGATCAGTACTTCGGCCGGCTCTTGGGCGTCGCCTACGCCGAGGTCTTCAGGAGCGCAAGTCCGATCTTGCTGGCCGACCCGACCGTGGTCCTGCCCGGCGTTCACGGCTGAGCTCGCGAGGTGGCCTAGAGTCGGAGTCGAAGATGTACCGGAGAATCGTCCTGGCCGTGGATCCGGAGGGCCTGGCCGAAAGCGTGCTGCCCATCGTGGCCGCGCTCGCGCGCCGCGGTGGGGGTGAGGTTTTCGTGATCGGGGCTGCGAAAGCTGGCGACCCGCCCGAGCAGCGGGCGGCGCTGGAGCAACACGTGCGGGAGGCCTCGGGACCTGGCCAGTGTGGTGTTGGAGCCTCCGGCCAGTCGCCGGCTCCGCGATCCAGACCGACTTTTGCCGTCCTTCAGCCGGTCCCTGGCGGCCCCAAAAGAGCTCTGACGGCCGGGGTAGCATATGGGCATGCCTGATATTCGAAAGCGCTACTTCAACTCTCGCAAGAGCTACGCCGATTACTTCAAGGAGACGCACGACGCTGGGGCGCTCGACGCCAAGACCAAGGAGTTGATGCACCTGGCCCTCGTCCTGGCTTTGCATTGCGAACCTTGAGCGGTATCTCACTTCGCAGGTGCGAAGAAGCTGGGTGCCACTGACGAGGAGATCGAGGAGACGATCCAGATCGCAGGCGCCGTGGGTGCAGGTGTGATCCTGGCCATGGCGGACAGAGCCCGCGACGCAAGCGATGCCAAGCATTATTGGTGGCGGCCGCCGCGCCCGGAGTAGATGGCCTCAGATCCGCCTCTGTCGTGAGTGCCGCAACGTGTCTGTCGGCAGGATGGCCGGGAGCTACGTCTTGCTATCAATTACGGGGTCGTGATCACAGTCGCCGTCATCCTGAACCCGCCCCGGGAACATGTACCCCCGGGTCCAGGTAGACATGAAGGTGAACGGCACTGACCTGACCCAGATCGGGCCCGCCGTTGGCGCCACCTTTCCGGAGATCGAGCTCCCCGATGCTGGCGGTCAGCCGATCTCCCTCCACGCTTGGAGGGCAGGCCGTCGTGCCCTGGTTGTGTTCTATCGAAGCGCCAATTGGTGACCCTACTGCAAGGCGCAGCTCGTTGAGCTGCAGAAGGTACACGGCGAGTTGGTCCGCGCCGGCGTCGCGCTGATCGGAATCAGTTATGACTCTCAGGAGGTGCTGCGGGACTTTGCCGCGGCCAAGGGGATCGACTTCCCTCTTTTGTCCGATGTGGGCAGCCGCGTCATAACCGAACTGGGTCTGCTGGACCGAGAGCTGGAGGCCCACCACGCAGCCTTCGGGATCAGGACCGGTGCGCATCAACAAGGGGTCGCGTACCCGGCCGTTTTTGTCCTCGACGAGTCGGGGACCGTATCCCAGAAGCGAATCCAGGAGAACTACCGGGCACGCGAGGGCGCCCGCCAGCTGCTAGAGGCTGTGACCCACGGCGCGACCCTGGCAAGTTCTGAGAACCTGCAGGAGCTGGATTCCGCGCATGTAAACGTCAGGGCATACGCCGACTCCGATTATTACGTTCGCTGGGAGAAGACTCGGCTGCACGTCGAGGTTGAGATCGAGCCGGGCTGGCATGTTTATGGCCGGCCAATCCCGAACGGGTACACGTCACTGGCCGTCGAGATCAATGCTGAGGAGGGTCTGGCCGCCGGCGAGCCGGAGTACCCGCCGGTCCGTCCGTTCCGGGTCGAAGGACTGGATGAGGAGTTCAACGTCTACGAGGGGAGGCTGCACCTACTCATACCATTTGCTGTCAACGTGGCGGCCGAGACCGGAGCGCGGGCGCTGAGGGTGAGCATCTCTTGGCAGGCATGCAGCGAGTCGGAATGCCTAATGCCGGCGATGCACCTGATCGAGATAGTGCTTGAGGAAGCCCCACCGGGCTGAAGCTGGCCTCCCTGGGAGAGGAGCTCTCGGTGCATCGACTTACCCTCTGGCGAGGGACCACGCCCAACTCTTCCGACAGCAGTACTCAGCCCGGTTCGAATGTCCGCACGGCTTCGGCCGATCGCGCCCATTGTGCGAGCAGTCGGATCGGGGCCCTGATAACCGCGCTTCCGATAACGCTCGACGCCGATCACCTCGACGGCGTGAGAGTCTGGGCATCTTCGGAGCCCTCGGCGCCAGCGGCATGGCGGTTTCTCGGACTCCGCCGGCTGGAGAGGCACGCCGGCGAGGGTCCGGGGACGAGAAACAAAACACTCCACGATCTGCGTTCAAAATAGCCGACGCCCTCTCTCGTGGACTCTATAGGGACGGTTGGTCGGATCGGCCCTAGTACCGTCGTACAGGAGGCTTGTGGCCTCACTCTCCTCGGCGGCGGGCGAGCGGCCGAACCATCGCGTGCGCCGACCTCGTGATTGATGGCGGGATGACGACCACGGTATGAGTCACCAACATTGTTCAACGAGGTAGGAACGGCGGGCTCGTGAGCAGGCGACGTTCATTCTTGAACCCCGCAGGCGAACATAGCCCGTCTCCAAGTCGCTGAGGTTGAGCCGCTAGTGCACCCTTGAGCCGTCGCATCCTCATACCGTGATATCACCGGCCGGGTTGGCGGTACAGCCCGACCCTGCACCCTGTTCGGCGATGCGCTCAAGGCTTGATCACAATCAAAGATGTCATGAATGCCGAACCTGAAGACATGATGGTGCGGATCGGCCAAGCCATCGAGACCGCCCAGCTCGGCGATCGCTCAGGCGCGCAAACTGTGCTCATGCTCATCTGGGAAACAGTCGGCCCTGACGGCGATCCGCTCCACCGATGCGGCGTGGCGCATTCCATGGCAGACCTCCAAGATGATCCCGAGAACGAGCTGCTATGGGATCTGCGTGCCCTCGAAGCTGCCCACCTGTTGACCGATGATCGCCTCAGCGCAGCAGGCATGGCCATTTCGGCCGGCGGCTTCTTTCCATCTCTATATCTGAACCTCGCTGATGTTTACAGGCGGCTGGGGGCGATGGATAAAGCGCGCGAGCACGTGGCTCTGGGAAAGTCGGCCATTAGCTGGCTTAGCGACGATGGCTACCGACGGATGATTCAATTAGCGCTCGATCGTGTCCTGGACCAATTGCCCGTGAGTTGACGAGGTGTGAATCCGGGCGCGAGGAAATGTTCTAGGGAGGCAACATCGGCTCGTGCGGACGCACGGTCCTGGGGCCGTGCGCGCGCAGATATATCGGCTGTGCGATAGCGTGAGCGAGTTCAATCGACGGTCCGCAATCCACTTGAACGGGGTCTGCCGCGGCCGAGTTCCAAGAAAATCTGTGACGCGGCTATGACCTCCCGTCTTCCGACGGCGTCCGAAATCGGCGATTTGGAACTCAAAATTGGTTGAGCAGCTGACAGGGCCGCGAGCATCCCCGCTGGATCACAGCTGGATCACGCATTCCCGGCATCGGACGGCTCTAGGGGGTCACCAAAGGACACCAGCCTGGTCGATTTCGTATTCGCGAGGACGACTCGGGAGTCTGTCGGACACCGGAGGACACGGCACCGACACGGTTCGGGACCGTGAGGCCCCGGGTTCAAATCCCGGGCCCCCGACCAGATTTTGTATTCGAAAACGACCATTTTGGCTATGGTCTGGAACGCCAGTGATCACGTGGAGGTCACAGATTTCCGAGCGTATGGCATCATGTATGGCGTGAAACGGACCACAATTTACTTGCCCGAAGACTTGAAGAGCAACCTTGCCCGGGCCGCCCACGAAGCAGGCCGGACGGAGGCGGACCTGATCCGCGAGGGAGTCGAGCGTGTACTGCAATCGCGCCACGCCGAGCCCAGACTTCCGTTGTTCACAAGCGGCAGACCTGATCTTGCCGAGAAGGTTGATGAGCTGCTGGCTGGTTTCGGCGAGGTGTGATTCTTCTCGACACAAGTGGTTTGCTGGCCGCAATTGATGGCAGCCAGCACCAGCACGCTGAAGCCGCCGCTGCCCTCCGCCAAGCCAGCGCACCACTACTCTTGTCGCCTTTTGTGCTGGCCGAGCTCGACTACCTGCTGGCCACCAGGGTTGGCGTTCGCGCCCAGCGTGCAATGCTGGACGAAGTCGCCCGAGGTGCCTATCGGCTGGAGACCTTCACCGGAGCGGACGTAGGTTTAGCCACTGTGATCCTGAGGCGCTATCCGAATCTCGAAATCGGTCTTGCCGACGCATCGATCGTGGTTCTCGCGGAGCGCTATGCCGTCTGGGATGTGCTTACGCTGGATCACCGCCATTTCCACGCCCTACGGGGGCCGGGACGTCGGCGTTTTCGTCTTCTGCCGTCGGCCTGAGCACCGTGGAACCGCTCATGCCTTCGCGCGCGAGGCTCTCCTAGAATAGTGGCCCCCTTTCCGGCCCGACCAATCTTGCTTAAGAGGTGGGCGATACGGAGGTCGCGGCGCGCAGGGGGGAAATCAAAACATAGCTTAGAAGGAGCCCGACGACGCCAGCCTCTACGATTGCGCCGGTCCAGATAGGAAGGGACCAGTGCACGCCTTTGAGGGAGGCCAGGGCAGCAAAGTAGACGGCGTATGTGGCAACTGGCGCGGCAACTGCGAAGACGCGAAGCGAGGCTGGAGCTCCTGCTCGTGGCCGCAACCCGAGGTTGAGCAGGTCGATTAGCAATCCTGTAAGGGCGCCAAGCATGACCACCGACAGGACGGGTGAGCTGGAGGCAAGAATGGCGCCCAGACCGTCGGTGACGCCTAGAAGAATCGCGAACGTTCCGAAAGGAAGCTGCCAGCGTTTCACCGCAACCAGGCTGATGCCCATCAGGATCGCGGACTGGATCAGGATGTCCGCCACGCCGGCACCACGGATGAAGTCGTCGCTGTTCGGCAGGTCGGCAAGCGAGTGAACGATCGGATGGGCGTACTGGGTGAAGAAGACCAGGAAAGCCATGAGATAGGTGAGCGACAGGATGGCCGGGGCCATCGCCACCCACTGCCTTCGCACGTCGCGCTGCGTCTTGAAAGTGGCCGCCCGCAGCGGCCCGGTGACCATTAGCATCGCCCCTAGCCCGAGCAGGAGATGGGTTGGACTGAAGAGGGCCTCGATCGAGCGCTCGATGCCGAAGAGGGTGTGCCACGTGAGGTCAAGGACGCCGGCGACGGCGAAGATACCGGCACCCACAAGTGAGAGACCATAGCCGGCCGGCATCGTCAACCGCCATGGCAGTCCGCGCCGGTAGTTTCTAACTGCAACGACCACCAAGCACACTGCCAAGCTGGCGTAACCGGAGTACAGCACAGCGTGCCAAGGAGTGAAGATCGTCTCCAGGCGCGCAATGTGGTTGTGCGCCCAGCCATCTAAATACACGCCTCCGACGAGCCAGCTGGCAAGAAGGATCGCCAGGCGGTCGTACCATGCGCCAGCCAGCCCACCATTGGTTACCTGCACAAGGGGCTTGTCGCGCGCCGGAACGCCATTGATGGGATCCTGTTCTAACAGGACATCACCGCCGCTGGGTTGCTTTGACATGCTGCCCTCCTGGTGTGGTGCGGCACCGAGGTTGCCGCCATTTCATACGACAGGGCCGTGCTTACGTGGCGCTTATGCGCGGCAACCAAGCGATGCTTTCTCGCTCGACTGTCCAAATCATGGGGCCGCCCGTTTTGCTCGCGAATCGTCCCAGCGAAGGTTTGTGAATCCTCCTCGGGGAGGAGATTCCGGTTAGTTAAGGCCGGGGGCAACCAGCCCTGACTCGTAGGCCACCACCACGGCCTGCACTCGGTCTCTCAGGTCGAG
Source organism: Candidatus Dormiibacterota bacterium (assembly GCA_003169845.1). Taxonomy (GTDB): domain Bacteria; phylum Chloroflexota; class Dormibacteria; order Dormibacterales; family Dormibacteraceae; genus Palsa-870. The sequence continues at coordinate 75,111 of PNAG01000002.1, forward strand.
CTTGTCCAGGAGATGAGCCACATGTGTCTTTACGGTCGTCTCGCCGAGGAACAACTTCTCCGCGATCTCGCCATTACTCATTCCCCGCGCGATCAAGCTGAGCACCTCACGCTCGCGATCGGTGAGACTCTTGAGCCCGGCGGCTTGAGCGCGATCAACCACCCGACCGGAAAAGCGGGCGATTAGTCTCCTCGTCACGGAGGGTGCCAACAGCGCGTCTCCGGCCGCAGCGACCCGTACCGCCCGGACCAGTTCATCGGCACCCGCGTCCTTCAAGAGGAAGCCGCACGCACCAGCCTTCAGCGCCTCGTAGACGTACTCGTCCAGGTCGAACGTGGTCAGGATCACAACTCGGGGAGGACTGTCGCTGGCATTTATTCGACGGGTGGCTTCCAGGCCGTCGACACGTGGCATCCGGACGTCCATCAGGATCACGTCAGGGCGGAGCCGGGCTGCCACTACTATCGCTTCCCCGCCATCGGCGGCTTCACCGATCACTTTGATATCCGCCTCCTCATGAAGGATGGTGCGGAGACCTGCGCGTACCAGCGGCTGATCGTCGACAAGCAGAACCGTGATCACGAAGGCGCCGGCGCGACCGGAAGGCGCACTCGGACCCGGAAGCCACCCTCGAATCGGCCCGCTACCAGTTCACCGCCAAGCATGGCCGCTCGCTCCCGCATTCCGGCTAGGCCGTGACCGTCAGCCGCCGGCGGCGCGATTGGTCCATGGCCGTCGTCTCGAATCTCCAGGACCAGCGAGTCGTGGTCGTACCTCACTTCGATCACAGCTCGCCCGGCGTTGCCGTGCTTGAGGACGTTGGTCAGCGACTCCTGCACGATCCGGTAGGCGGAGAGGTCCACTCCCGCCGGAAGGTGCAGGGGCTTCCCCTGGACATCCAGCTTGACCGCGAGCCCTGCCCCCTGCACCAGCTCGATCAGTTGCTCGAGCTGCCCAAGACCGGGTTGGGGCAGCAGGTCCGCTCCCGACTCCTTGCCTCCGCGCAGCAGGCCAACCGCTCGGCGTAGTTCCACCAGCGCCCTGCGGCCCGTCTCCTCGATCACCCCGAACGCAAGTGCTGCCTCGCCCGGATCGCGTTTGGCGACCTTGGCGCCGGCGGTAGCCTGGAGGACCATAACGCTGACGCTGTGAGCGATCACATCGTGTAGTTCCCAGGCGATCCGATTTCGTTCTTCGGAGGCTGCTTGCCTCGCCAGCAGACGGTTCTGCTCCTCGAGTTGGGCTGTATACGCGCGGCGATTCCGAACTCCATAACCAAGGACCACCGGCAACCCGAAAAGGAGCCAGTTATAGGGAAGGTCGGTGAGTTTGACGGCACCCTGATTTCGCCACGCCAGAACGATGCCGATGTGCAGGACAACGACCATGACCAGCGCACTTGAAAGCAAACGCCGGTCCCAAGAGCCATGAGCGATCGCAGTGAAGACGGCGACGAGTCCGCTGAAGTTTTCGAAAAACCCGTTTTGATATCCGAGGAGCTCATTGGTCACCAGGGCCGGGCCAATGACCCACACAAGTCCCAGCGGAAACCGGCTGCGAAAGACGAGAGGACCAAAGATGAACGTCAGGGCGAGCAGGTGTAGCGGCGCCCGATTCGAAGCCGGATCGCCAGCCAAGAGGGCGCTCGCCATCAGTACCATCGCGAGCAGGCCATCCAGCACCATCGGGCTCACCGAGCGGAGCCGCATCGCCAAGGCCTTGAACACTTCCAGACTCAAAACTTACCTCGGCGTGATTCGAAGGGAATCATCCCTGAGGAGGAGATTGAACTGGCGTCCAGTCGGTCCAAAAGTCCAGCACGAACACCTCGCGGACGCTTCCGCGATCTCACGGGCGCGATGCTACTCCGCCCCGCGGGTCGGCCGTGAGCTCCTTCGGCAGCAATCGGTCGCAGTCAGCCGCAGGAACAGTTTCGAAGTCAACCGCTGTGTACGTGGGCGATGAAAGAGCCACACCGGGTGAACCGGTTCTCGGGGCTCAGATCAGGGGCAGGACGTTATTTTTGGAGGCCCGTAAACCGTGATGGATGGTTCGCTTCATGGACGATACCGTCCGCCACCCTCCTCTCATTCCGGACGTAGCGCGAAGAACACAAACTCTTTTCCTGGTCGATCGGGCGCCCCGCGGACTTCTTTCACCGCATACCCGTGAGCGACCAGGGTTGCCTCGACCTCGTCACGCTCGCGGAAGCGTAGCGTCGAATCCGACGTGAACACCTGCCCGTCCAAAGCGAATATCCCCGTCCAACGGAACGTCACCAACGACCCGCTGACGTCGATAACCTGTTCCCAGCTCTCGACCGGGCCAACGCCCGGAATCTCCGTGACCTTGTGCGTGGCGGCGCGGTTCCAATCGTGCCACGCACCCTTTGCCGGATCGCGGGTCTCGAACACGAGATAGCCGCCAGGCCGCAGCGCGTCATGCACTCCACGCAATGTTGTATCCCAATCTGACGGGTCAACGATCGCTTGGGCAACATTCCCAGTCATGGTGGCAAGGTCAACCTGCATCTCGGGTAGTGCTTTGACATCACCGCAGATCCATCTCACTCGCTCACCGTTCGTCTTGGCTCGCGCAACATCGAGCGAGGCGCCCGCGGGGTCGAGGCCGGTTACCTCAAGGCCGCGATCGGCCAGCAGAAGGGCAAAAGTGCCTGTTCCGCAACCGACGTCCAGTACGCGATGAGCACCGAGCTCCCCCGCGATAGCGACGTATACATCGAGGTCGCTCCGGTCGGGGTCGAGAGCGTCATAGATCGCGGCCAGCCGCGGATGCTCGAATATGGGATCAGCCACGCCGCCAACAATGACCGAAAAGGTATCTACATTGCCTTGCCTAGCTGGGCCCTCCGGACGGGTCAACGCGTCGCCGTTGATGAGACTTCACATCGATGAGGGAATGGGTTGCGTGCTCGGCTTTGAGGTCCGACCTGGCGTTCGCCGGATCACAGCCGTATCACGCATTCCCGGAAACGGACGGTTCCGACAGGTCACAGAAGGACACGAAGGCCCCGCCATTTGAGTTCAGATGGCCCCCAGAGAACGCGCCGGGACACCGGAGGACACGCCGCCGACACGGTTCGGGACCGTGAGGCTTCGGCGCTCTATTAGTTATTCTCGAAACCGGCTTCTCGATCGAAGGCATCCTCAGGTGCTAATTAGCGCACCCAGGTTTCGATGAGCCCACGGATACTCCAGGATCTCACGCACTTCAGAGGTTGGGGCGAGGAGGAGAGTTCGAAGAGCGTCCACTAAGGGGAGCCAAATCCGATCTCAAAAGTCGTCGCCTTCCGGGCGGCCGTGTCGGTCGCTGAAATCAGTTTTGAATCAGTTGTTGTCTTTTTGGCTTCAACCATTACCGAGGTCGGCACGTGACACCCGTCAGTACTGCTTGTGGGGCGGCAAAAGTCCCTCCGCCCGGACCAAATCAACTTTTGCCCCCCTACAGCACCGAGCCGCATGAACCACGTCGTATTCCCGGTCTGGATCAGCGCTACCCGCTACCTGAACCTCCTGTTCATGGCCTTCCTCGCACGAAGCGAGGAATGTGACCGGCTCGACCTACTACGTCGACTGCTTGCGGAGGCGACGCCCTCAGGGTAGCTGCCATTTCTCTGCCGGCTGGGCTAACGGAGAGGCGCCGGGAGGCGGACCTGGACCTTTCCATTCTCCTCGCGGACGAGGAAGGCGGGCTGGTCAAACGTGGCTGGCCCGTCCTTAACAGCGCCGTCGACGACGTAGAACCGTGAACTGTGCCAGGGACAGCTGACGATGTCGCCCTTGAGCTTGCCTTCGTCGAGCGGGCCGCCGGCGTGGGAGCAGGTCGCGGCGATGGCGTTGAGGCGATCTCCGAGACGGACCAAGAGGACCGGCATATCGCCAGCCTGGGCCCGAACCAGCTTCCCCTCGGGGAAGTCCGCCATCGAGCCGACATCGGTCCAGTTGGTCACCCCCTCGACGAAGGCGTTGCGATTGACCATGGTCCCCATTCCAAAGCTCAGGTGGCCGCCAAGGAAGGCGCCGAAGAGGGCTACGAAGTAGGCCAAGCTCGAGACTAGGACGCCGGCGAAGACGAGACCGCCGCCCGGCTGGTAGCGGAGGAGTAGCGACGCGATCATCACCAACAGGACGATGGTCATGATCAAGCCATGGATGCTCGCGTATCGACTCTGCCTGCCGGAGGTGCCGGTGTAGTCGGTGTAGCCCGTGGCGGCCGATGCGACCATGCCCAGGATGCCGATGATTAGCGCGAAGGTCCCGACCACGGGAGGAAGGGCCCGGAAGAATATTGCCAGCCAGTCGGCCAGGAACATCACTGTGAATCCACCGAGAGGGACTGCGGTCAAAGCGGGATGCAGCGGATGGCCGAGCGGTTTGGTGCCATGAAGAAGACTTTTGAGTCCCTGCCCGGGACCGCCGAGAGCCATGTAGAACTTCAGGATCGCGTCTTGAACGACTTTCGTAGGACGGTCGAGCCACGCCGCGCTGTCTATCCACCGGTCGAGGGCGGAGCGGTTGCGCTCGATGTTCTCGCGGGATTGGACCACAGTCCGCTTGTGTTTGTCGGCCATACAGCAAGATTAAGTCGAGGAGCCACCTCAGCGGCCGCGATTCATAATGGTGACCCAGCCAGATCGCGGCGAGACGGCCCGGCAAAGGGAGCGTTGATTGGATCTCGATTACCCGCTGTTCGTCCGAGTCGCTCATGTCTTCAACATTCTCTTCATCTCCTTGATGATGCGGAGTGGAATGGAGATCCTGAGCTCCTTTCCGAAGCTGTATCTGAACGATCATTGCCGACCTGGCTCGGAGTGGTTGCGCTTGTCCAGGAAGAAGACTCCAACGGATCGTCCATGGATGGGCCTGGAGGAGGAGGTGACATTCCCGGTGTTGGTATCGCTACCGGGCAACCGGGAATTGGGTCTGGCACGCCATTGGCACTTTGCGGTGGCAATGGGCTGGATGCTGACAGGGGTGATCTACGTTGCCCTGCTGCTCTTCGGTTCCCAGTGGCAGCGCTTGGTGCCGACCAGCTGGGCGATCTTCCCGCAGGCCTGGCAGGCGTTGGTCGTGTACATGACCTTTCACCTGCCTCCAGATGGCAACCCGTACAACGCGCTCCAGCAATTGACATACTTCGCCGTGATCTTCGTCCTGGCTCCGATTCAGATCGCGACTGGGCTGGCGATGTCGCCTGCATTCAGCGGACGCTTTCCTTGGTACCTTCGCTTCCTTGGCGGCAAGCAGGTCGCCCGCAGCGCGCACTTCATCGGGTTGTGCCTATTCTTCGCCTTCCTGATTGCGCACACTGCCATGGTGATCATCAATGGCGTGCCGAAGGAATTTGCCAAGATCTTCCTCGGCTCCGATCTCGCCAGTTCTTCGTTGGCCGTGTATGTGGGTCTCACCGCGATCGCGGTCGTTCTCTTGATCAACATCGGGGCGACATTGGTCACGCGCCGCAACCCACGTCAGTTACAGCACGCGCTGGGAGTGCTGGTCGATCCGATGCAGCGCGCGCTCTCGCGACTGCGCTCGCACCAGCACTACCTTGCCGGCGACATCACGCCCACCGACGAACTATGGGTCAATGGTTATCCCCCGGCGAGTGCCGAATACAGGGACCTCGAGAAGACCGCCTTCAAAGGCTATCGGCTGGAAGTCCGAGGTCTGGTCGACCGACCCCTCTTGCTGAGCCTCGACGACCTGCGCCGGTTGGATCGCCGTGATCAAGTGACGAAACACAACTGCATCCAGGGATGGACTGGTGTCGCCGCGTGGGGCGGTGTGCCCTTCGCAACTTTGCTAAAGCTCTGTCGGCCGCGCGCGAACGCTCGCTACGCCGTCTTTCACGCCTTCGATGACAAGTCCACCTCGGGCAACCAGAAAGAAAAGGAGATTGGCGGAGGTATCTTTTACGAAGTCGTGGATCTACGACTGCTCGCCGATGAGCAGAGCATCCTGGCCTATGAGCTCAATGGGGCGCCGCTCCCAACCAAGCATGGTGCCCCGCTCCGCCTGCGGGTGGAAGTTCAGCTCGGCTTCAAGATGGTCAAATGGATCCGGGCCATCGAGTTCGTCGAGGACTACGCCGCGTTCGGTGCGGGTCAAGGTGGGTGGCGAGAGGATCACGCTTACTACAGCAACCAGGTCGGGATTTAGGAACCAACTAGCTGAATCTCACTGATTACGATCTCCGCTTGGCCGGAACTCGCGGGGTCACCGACGTGCTGCTGCGCGAGGGCGGTCTCGGCCCCGGTGCGCTGGCCTCCGACGCCCTCGGCACGGAAGGCGTCGACCGCGACGATCGTGGTCGGCGACACGCCCCACGACGCCGCTGGAGACCCGAGTACTGAGTTCGATCATCGCCGGAGGCTAGCAGCGGGCTCAAGTGAAGCTCTCCCCCCTCCCAATCACTGCCCTAGAGGCGGTCGTGGGTATTCGGATTTGGTTTTGCCCCCCGACAGGTACTCGGACGGGTTGGTTAAGTGCGAGACTCTGATTTCGGATCGATGGACTAGGTCCTATGGACGCTGACAAAGTCAAACTCTCGCAAGACGGTCGCACGACTGTTGTCCGCGCAGGCAACGCGGTACTGCGGCCCGTAGCGCCATGGACTGCAACTGTCCACGCTGTGGGAGGGCAAGACTCAATCCGACGAGATCGGCGACCCTGTCACGATGCTCGAGCTAATCAGCCCTTCTCCGCACGCTGGCCAGGCTCTTTCGCGACCGGCGCGACCTCATGGTCGAGAACCTGCTTTTGCGGCACCAACTCCTGCTTCGCCCGAAGCGAGTTTTGCCGCCCTCCAACCCTCGGGCCGAGTTCAAGTTGATGCACTTATAGCGAATACGGGGCACCCGGTGGTCGTATGTATCAACCGAAGCGGAATCGCGCAACCCTGGCCGCGTGGCCGGGTTGGCTACTGAATGGATATTTGCGCCCGACAGCTTCGGAAATTCCAGTTCCCTCGGAAGCTGAGCGGCATCGACTCGAGAGGTCGCGTTGGTGTTCCGGTTCTCATCGACTGGCACTCCCTTACACTACCGTATTGCTATCTTCAAATCTACAGAGGGACGGCGCAAGGCTGAGCGTCAAACTCCTGTCGCACCAGGCGGGGCTGATTGGATTAATGACTGAAACCCTTCAGGGCTTCAAGGCGGAGTTGTTCAAGGCACTCGCCAACCCGGCCCGAATTCGCATCCTCGAGTTGCTGCGCGATGGTGAAAGGAGCGTCACCGAGCTCCAGCACGCGCTGGGGACTGAGGGGTCCACGGCATCGCAGCAGCTGGCGATTCTTCGTATGAAGAGCCTTGTAGACACACGAAAATCTGGCAACAACATCTTTTACAGTCTTCGCGATCCGCAGGTGAACGCTCTACTTGCGGTCGCGCGCCAGATGTTCGACGCGCACCTGGTGCAGCTCCAGGCGATATCGGCCGAAGAGCCAACCTCGCGTCAACCGGCCAGGGCCGGGAATCGGCGTCGCCGGCTCATTCGAACATCGCCTCCCTCGTCTTAAGCGTCTTGGCCCGCACAAATCGAGCCCTTGCGTAAGCCGCTCGCCGGGGTCCCGGCCACAGCGCCCGGGAATGGCGGCCGCGACCAAGTGGTTGGTGCGACCCGATGACGGCGCCCGCGTGGCTGTTGATCATCGGCGCTGTTGTCACCTGCGGCGGCATCGTGGTCTCGGCCGTGCCGCAAAGCATGCGCACGGGCCTCGCGATGCAAGCGCTCGGCGTAGCTCTGATCGGAGCGGCTGGTGGGATGGTCGTAGTCGGGGACGGGAGCGTGGGTAGCCAGTTCAGTAACGGCTTCGGCCCTACCGTCGGGGTGGACCCGCTCAGCGGCTTTTTCGTTGCTTCGATCGCGCTCGTCTCGACTCCGGCGTTGATCTATGCCCGCGGGTACCTGAGCGAGTCACACCATGCTCCGGCCATCGCTGTCACGACCGGCGTGTTCGTGCTCGCGCTGGTCGGCGTTGTCGTCGCAAGGGATGCAGTCACCTTCCTGATCATGTGGGAGCTGATGAGCGTCGCCCCTGCCGTCGCCATCCTGCTGGTAAGCCGAAGCCCGGAGACCTGCCGGGCCGTGCTGATCTATCTCGGATCGACCCACCTTGCGGGCGTGGGAGTCTGGCTGTCGATGCTCACGCTTGCCCACCTGGGCGTATTCACAGACCCCCATTCACTCGCGGCACAGCCGATGGTGGTGCAGTCGCTGCTGGCCGGCGCAGCGCTGGTGGGATTCGGCACCAAGGCCGGCCTGATGCCGCTGCATTCATGGCTTCCGCGTGCACACCCGGCAGCACCCAGCCACGTGTCGGCGGTGATGTCGGGCATGATGATCAAGGTCGCGCTGTACGGGCTGGTGCGGATGCTGTTCGAGTGGCTTGCTCCACTGCCCGCGTGGGTCGCGCCGGTGCTGCTGGGGGTCGCCGCCCTGTCGTGCGTCGCGGGCGTTCTTTACGCGCTGATGCAACACGAGCTCAAGCGGCTTCTCGCGTTCCACTCGGTCGAGAACGTGGGCATCATCTCGCTCGGCCTGGCCGCCGCCCTGCTTGCAGCGTCCGCGGGGCAGCGCCAGCTTGCCGCCCTGGCGTTCGCGGCCGCGATGCTGCATACGCTGAACCACGCGCTCTTCAAGTCGCTGCTATTCCTGTGCGCCGGCTCGTTCCAGAAGCAAGTTGGGAAGCTCGACCTTGACCGTCTGGGTGGCCTCCTGCGCACGATGCCACTGACCGGCGCCTCCTTCCTGGCCGGGTCGATGGCCATAGCGGGGGTGCCACCGTTCAACGGCTTCGCCTCCGAGTGGCTGACGCTGCAGGCCCTCGTGCAGCTTGCCCTGCATGGCAATCCGACCGGAACGGCGTTGGGCGCCCTCGGTGCGGCTGCACTTGCCGCCACCGCCGCGCTCGCGGTGTTCTGCTTCGTGAAGGTTGTTGGGCTCGTCTTGTTGGGCCCCCACCGGCAGAAAGCTGTGGCGAGCTCACACGAGGTGCCCCCGTCCATGACGGGACCGGTGGTCGTCCTTGCCGCATTGTGTCTTGCCATCGGCGTGGCGCCAGGGGTCGTGCTCGGTCAAATGGGGCATCTGTCGCCGTTTGGCGCCCTCCCCGCAAGCGCGGTCGGCATCACGCTGGCCGTGCCCGGAAGTGGAGTGTTCGCACCAGTGGCGCTGGCCGCCTTTGTCGTGCTCTGCACCGCCGTATTGCAGCTGGCGCGACGAAGGGCAGGCACCACCGCCCCCAGCCCGATGTGGATCTGCGGTCAGGTCCCGGACAGCCGGCTCGCATGGACCTCGGCCGGGTTCACGAAATCGTTGCTGCTGGTGCTCACCGTCGTTCTACGCCCGCGACGCACCGTGAGCGTCGAGCTCGATGGAGTGCTCGTGCACAGCGTCGTACACGAATCGGACGTTCCCCACCTGTTCGACGAGCTGCTTTTTCGCCCGGTGCTCGGTCGTGTGCTGGCCGCCAGTCGGCTGCTACGCCGGACGCAGTCGGGCAGCCTGCGCGCATATCTGACCTACCTCCTGGTCACGCTCGTCCTCGTACTGGTGGTCGTTCGAGTGGGGGTGGGCTGATGCGCGGCAACGTGCTTGCAATCGCGGTTCAGCTGTCAGGACTGGTGCTGGCGCCCTTGCTTCCCGGCGTCATCCAAACCATCAAGGCTCGCCTGCAAGGGCGGGTCGGCACCTCGCCCCTTCAGCCGTATCGCGACCTGCGCCGGTTGTGGGGAAAGCGATCTGTGGCGCCGTACGACTCCACGTACGTGTACCGGTTGGCACCGTCACTCAGCGCGGCGGCTCTTGCATGCGCCGTGCTCGTCGTGCCGATCGGGGCTAGCACGATCGGATGGTTAGGGTCAGACATGCTCGTGCCGATCGGTCTTCTGGCCCTCGCACGCTTTTCGACCGCTGCCGCCGCCTGGGACCCGGGCGGCGGGTTCTCGCTGATGGCCGCCGGCCGCGACCTCATGTTCTCGGTCTTTGCCGAACCCCTGCTGCTGCTTGCGTTCGTGCTGGTCGCAATCGGATCCCACTCCACCGACCTTGTGCAGATGGTCGCGGCGGCGGGCGACCCGCACGTTGCGACGTTGCCGGCGCACTGGTGCGCGGCGTTGGCCTTCGGCCTGGTCGTGCTCGTGGAGACCGGCCGCCAGCCGATCGACAACCCCGATACCCATCTGGAGCTGACGATGGTGCACGAGGGTCCGCTGCTCGAATATGCGGGACGCGATCTCGCAATGCTGCAATGGACGGCGGCCGCGCGCCACTGGCTCATGCTCGTGCTGGCAGTCACCTTTTTCGTCCCGATGCCTGCACCCGTTCCGTGGAACCTGCTCACGCTGGCCTTGGGGGTGGCAGGCCTGTGCGCGCTCGTCGCGCTGGTGGAAACCTCGTTGGCGAAGATGCGAATCCTGCGTGTACCGGTCCTGCTCGGCGCGGGCGTCGCCATCTGCATGATCGGGCTGGCATCGTGGATCGCGCAAGGTGCCCTGTGACCTCGCTCATCGCCACCGCTTGCGTCGCGCTGGGGCTCGGGGTGGTCGTGGTCCGCCGCCGGTCGGTCGCGCTTGCACTCGTGACGACCCAGTCGCTGTTGCTCGCCGGTGTGGCACTTTGGCGCACTGGCGGGCACCTCGAGCTGATGCCCGCAGCCGGTGGACTGCTCCTCCGCGCGATTGCGATTGCAACGATCCTGGGCATCGGCATCGCCCGCACCCGCGAGACGCGGCCGGTGCGGGCCGGCATCGAACCGATAGCACGGGCCGTGATCGCCCTGGCCGCGCTGCTGGCGATCCCAGCGCTGGTACCGGCCCTTGGGTTCGGTGACCCGAACGCACAGCGCGGGGCGATCGCGCTCGGCGTGCTCGGGATCGTTGTCGCACTCACGCGCCGTGCGACGATCTTGCAGATTCTTGGGATTGTCATCGCCGAGAACGGAGCAACCCTCGCCGCGCTTTCCGCCTCGAGCGCGGTGCCTGACGTGATCGAGCTCGGTGTCATCTTCGACCTTCTGCTCATCGCAGTCGTTGCGAGCGCCTTCCACACGCGAATCTTCGGCGAGTTCGGATCAGGCGACTCCGCTCACCTCCGAGAGCTCCATGACTGACCCGCTCATCACCTGGCTCACCGCCGGATCCATCGCCGCTCCGCTCGTGGCCGCGCTCGGGCTGCAGGCAGCCCGCAGCGAGAAGACCGCCCACCGACTCAACCGCGTATTCGCGGCGGTCACTGCGCTCGTCGGGCTGGGCGCAGCGGGGGCGATGTTGACCGGTAGCTCGCATTCAAGCACCTGGATGATCACCGACAGTGCATCCGCAATCTACGTGAGTGTCGTGACCGTGGTCGCGCTGATGAGCGCTCTTTTGTCCCCGGCCTACCTGAGAGGAGCCGAAGGTCGGTTCTTCGCGTCCGATCGGGGGGTGCGCTCCTACTACCTTGCCTTCTACGGTTTCTGGGCGGCTCTGATCGCAATCCCCGTCGTGGCGAACCTGGGGGTCGGATTGCTTGTCGTGGAGGCGACGACGGCTGCTTCGTCGGTGCTCGTCGCCTTCTCGGGTAAGCCGCGCGCCCTTGAGGCCGGTTGGAAGTACCTCATTCTCACCACTCTGGGCATGAGCATCGCCTTCCTGGGCGTCGTGATCATGTTCGTCGCTTCAGGGGCGCACAACGGCGGGATCGCTCAGCTCGACTGGTCTGCGCTGCAGGCGACCCTTGCCCAGATGCCCCACGGTGCCGCGGTTGCCGCCTACGCCCTGGTGATGCTCGGCCTGGCCACCAAGATCGGCTGGGCGCCGGTGCACAACTGGCTCCCTGACGCACACAGCGAAGCGCCAGCTCCGGTCAGCGCACTGCTTTCGTCAGCCCTGCTGCCGGCAGTGATGCTCCTGGCCTGGCGGCTGCGCGATGCGGCGAGCCATGCCATCGGGAACACCGCCGCAACCACGCCGCTCGCCGCATTCGGCATCTTCTCGGTGGCGGTCGCGGTGCCTTTCCTGTGGCAGCCGATGGCATGGAAACGCCTTCTTGCCTACCACAGCCTGGAACATATGGGCATCATCACGGTCGGCATCGCCATCGCAGGCCCGCTCGCCCTGGCAGGCGTGGTGCTGCATTTTGCGGGCCACGCTCTTTCCAAGGCACTTGGCTTTTACGCCGCGATCCCGCTCTATCAAATCCAGCCCGACGCTTCCCGTCACAGCGCCCGTGATGTGGCGTCCTCCTCACCAGCCACCTTCGCGGCGATGGCAGTCACGGCGATCACGCTTGCCGGATTGCCGCCATCACCCCTGTTCTTCAGCGAGCTGTTCATCATCCTCGGCGGAATTGCAACCGGCCACGTCCTGCTCGCATGCACGCTCGCGGTGCTCGTCGCGCTTGCCTTCATCGGGCTTCTGCACGCCCTGCTCGAGGCCCTCCAGAGCGCCCCAGTGCAAGATCGCCAGGCGACGCCCAGAGTCAGCCGTCATCAAACCGCGCCGATACTCGCACCAACCCTGCTGACAGCTGCCGCTCTTCTGGCGTTGACGGCGTCTGCCTGGCTGTTGCCGGCCTCCGAGATCGTTCGCAGGCTTGCCCAGGGGATCACCTGATGGGGGGCGGGCGACCCACTGGTTCGCATGCGGAGGTGCACGCGGATGAAGCTGATATCCGCAGCGCGCCTCCCGACGATTGGCGCGACGCGGTCGCCGATCTGTTGAGTCGCGGCTACACGTTTGGCAGCCTGCACGCGACTGGTGCTCCCGACGCAGTCGAGCTGCGCGCAGCGTTCATCCGCAACGGCGGCTTCCAGATGGTCACCTGCCGGCCTGCAGATCGGCACGCGCCCACCATCGTCGATCTGGTGCCGGCGGCTGACTGGGACGAGCGCGAGGCGGCCGACTTGAGCGGCCTGGTTTTCGACGGTCGGCTGACACGGCCGCTGCTCAAGCACCCTGGGCAACTGGAGCAGTGGACGACCACCGTGCGCGGACGCGACACGCACCAGGTGGCCGTAGGCCCGATCCACGCAGGCATCATCGAGTCGGGCCATTTCCGCTTCCACGTGGTTGGCGAACGCATTCTTCGAGTGGACCTGCAGCTGTTTTACAAGCACCGCGGCCTCGAGCGAGCAGCCGTGGGTCGGGAGCTCTCTGAGGCGCTTGGCTTCGCCCAACGCGCCTGCGCTGCATGTGCCGTCACAAACAGCGTCGCCTACGCCCACGCCTGTGAACAGGCGCTGGGACTGGTCCCGAGCTCCGATCTCGCGCGGGCTCGCACCGTGCTGTTGGAGCTCGAACGGCTCTACAACCATCTCAACGATGTGGGCGCCGCATGCGCCGGCGTTGGCTTCAGCCCTGGCAGCATGGTCTTCGCCGCACTCAAGGAGCGCGCGCAGCGTGTCAACCAAGCGCTAACTGGCCACCGCTTCCTGTTTAACACCGTCCAGGTCACGCGAAGCGACCTCGAGGTCAACCCGCAATCCGCTCGAGCTGCCCGCGTCGAGCTGCGCGAAATCCGTGCTGCGGCCGAGGACGCCTGGCGTGAGGTGCTGTTTCACGGCTCCGTGCAGAACCGCTTTGCGGGGGTCGGCGTTGTCACGGCGGCAAATGCCATAACTCTGGGTATGGTCGGCCCAGTCGCTCGCGCATCCGGCGTCGGAGGCGACACGCGTTGCGCGAGCCCACGGCTCGTCTACGCCGGTTTCAAGTCCGCAACGCCTCTCGACCCTGGTGGTGACGTTCGGGCTCGAGTAGAGATGCGCGCGCTCGAGCTGCCCGCTACGTTCGACCTCCTCGACACGCTGCTAGAGGGAGGACTGGGGCGGGCCGCCTCCGAGCCAGCCGGCGAGCCGGTCGCGACCGGCATGGCGGCCGTCGAGAGCCCACGAGGGCGGACGTTCTGCACGATCGAGCGCAGCGGTCCGGCAATCACGCGGCTGAGGCTGCGCACATCCTCGTACGCAAACTGGCCCGCGGTGGCGCTGGCCGCGACCGATAACCTGCTCCCCGAGTTTCCACTCATCAACAAAAGCTTTGAGCTTTGCTACGCATGCTGCGATCGCTGACCAGGAGCCGGCGACAGTGAAGTACCTTCAAGGAGGGCGTCATGTTTCTGCTCCTGCGTGATCTCTACCGCACCCGTCGTCAGCTCGCATTACAGCGCCCAAAGCAGCCGTCGTCGCTTGCGGTGCGCCACGTGGACGCTGGCTCGTGCAACGGCTGTGAGCACGAGCTCGCGGCCGCGGCCGGCCCGCATTACGACCTCGCCCGCTTCGGGCTGTCGATCGTGGCGTCGCCGCGCCATGCAGACGTGCTACTCGTCACAGGGCCGGTCACGGTGCACATGCGCGCTGCGTTGCTCGCGGCCTACGAGGCGATGCCCGAGCCACGCATCGTCGCCGCATTAGGCAACTGCGCCCTGGGCCGCGGCATTCTCGCCGCCACCGACGCATTGGCGGGTCCGCTCGAGGACTTACTTCCGGTCACGGTGCGCATCGCCGGGTGCCCGCCGACGCCGGAGCAGATCATCACCGGGCTGGAGCCTCTGCTGCATAAGGCGGCGACGACATGATGGCCGCGACGGGTCTGGATGCGGTGGCTCTTGTGGGCGGGAACTTCAGCTAGCCCCCGCCATCCCAGTCGCTGGCCGGCGGGGCCAGCATGAGCGGCCGTAGCGCGACGTGTAGCAGTGCCCTAGAGCTTAGATCCATGTCACTGCTCGGCGCCGCGCTACTAAAAGTGTCGACCCGGCTCATGACTAAACTTTCTTGCACGGCGTAGGCAGCCGCCGCCGCGGCTCGATTCTTGAAACCGTTGTAACGGTATACCCGACCAAGATGGGTTTTCACGGTTGCTACGGATAACTGCAGCTGCGTGGCAATCTCCTTGTCGGAAAAGCCAGCAGCAACGAGTCGGATGATCTGCCTTTGCCGAGACGATCCCTTCAAGAAGAACCCCCGCCTTTTTCAGCTAGTCCTACGCAGCCCAGATTTAACTTAACACTTTACACTTGACTGTGCTGTGGCCGCGAACTTGCGATACTGATCGTGAACCAGCGACGCTCGGAGGCCGTCCTTCTTCCACCGCCGGCTCTGAAACATCAAATCCGTAGGTGTCCAGGAAACCTAGAACAACAACAAACCTCCCACGCCTATTCGCACATCCGTCCCTTGGATTTGCATTAGGCCACTTACTCGACGATCGGGTGCGCGCGCAAGCGAGTCGGGCCACTGCTCAAAGCAGCCTGATCGGGGCTGCGTTCGCGCCCTCGCTGTCGGTGGTTTCGGCGACAGCCTTATGAATGACTCGCCAAGTTCTAGCTCTTCGCGCACGATTGATGACCACTGAGGCGGGGTACTTCGTAGCGAATCGGGTTTACGACCCCCGCTAGTCCAACCTGAGTTCGTGGAGGTGACTCGATGGCATGCGCTCTTCGATTGAGCCGACTGCGGCGGTTCGCTAACTTTGTCGTAATTGCACTCGTTGCATTTGGCATTGGCACCGGGCTCACTTTGCACAGCGCGGTGGTAGCGCGAGCAGCGTCATGCTACGGGGCGTCGTGTGTCGGCCTGGACCCCAATCAATCTGGTTGCAACAACAGTTCCGCATACACGGTTTCATCTGCAGCGGTCGGCCAGCCTTCGGGAAAGATTGTTGGTTGGGTTTACGAGATCTACTCAGGCACATGCGCTTCCAACTGGACTTTTTCACGCGCCAACAGCCAGATGATGATCATTACGGTCAGCGCAGAGAACTGCTCCGACTATTCATGCCGCTATGGTTACAATTACCGAGCCACTAGCTGGTATAACACCACATACGGTTGGTCCCCGATGGTCAATGGTCTACCCATCGCCAGGTCGTGCGCGGACTACGTTGTTCCGTACTCATCGGACGCACACGGCTGTGCTAACCCTGTATGAGGTCCAGGCCATTTCACCCACGCTGAAGACGCTCAGCCGCTAGCTAACCCAGGTCGGTTCCGAGTATCTCAAGGGTTCTGACCTGGGTGCCAGCGGCCTCTCGTACGTGGTCCTATCCAACAACGTGATCCCTCCACAGGTCACTCGCCAGGCCACCCTCTGATAGCCGTAGGGGTTGTTGGAGAAAACGGTTGATGCCACCGGGACTTTCGGCGGTTAGGGACCCTCAAATCATGCGTCTGGATGACAGCTGTATGGGTGACTTTACCCGCCGGTTCGCTGCGCTCAAGATCCATCGTGTCAGTTACGGCCCCAAAATCCCAAAAACGCTACATAAATCAACGGGGCTCATACAGATTGGGGAGTAGAAGCTGGGGTCGCGAATTGCCAATCGATTGCAAACGCGTAATGGAGGTTGAGTGATGAGGATGTTCGTGAAGCGATTCGGCGCGCTGTTGATGGCGGCACTCTTTTCAACGGGCATCTCGCTTTCGGTTCCAGGGACTGCGTACGCGGCTGCCTGTTGGGACCGAGGATGCAACGGCGGAAATCCCCAGACCTCCGGATGCGCGGCGACCGGAATAACGGTCCTCACTGCCCCGGTCAAGAATCCGCAAGGGACAACTTGGGGCTATGTGGACCTGCGCTACTCAAATGCGTGCGGAGCCAACTGGTCGCGGACCAGGTCAGGTCAGACAGCGTATTGCGCAGTCGGTTCGACCATCTATAACAACAAAGGGGACACGCCGGGACCGACGGTTTATCAGGACGGCTGGACGTCGTATTCCACCATGCTGAGCGGTTATAGCGCGCTCGACCGCGCCAACGGGTTCATCACCTGTGACTATGGTAGCGCCGTCGGTTGGGCGAACCAGTACTGAGACCCGGCTGGTTATCATCGGCAAGACGGAGGGCGGAGAGGCGCGGTCGCCTCTCCACTCTGATTTTTAGTCGATGGTGTTCGTGGGCCGGCTCGGCTGCCTTGCGCTCACAGTCATTTCCCTCTCCGCCTGCGGTGGCGTGCAGGACCAGGTGAGCGCGTCCGCTGCATCCACGCAGTTGGCGCAATTCCAGAGTCGACCCCTGGCCTTGCCATCGCTGGCTCCGAATGGGTCCTGCCCGGTCACTCCCCGGCTCGACCTGCCTACCACCGGGAAGGTTATCCACGGCATGCCCGTGCCGAACTACGGCTTCGGAGAGGGGCCGGTCTACCTGTCCGGCCAGCTGGAGTGGTATGCCGGCCAGGTTTCGATCTTCCTGATCCGCCCGGCGTATGCCGGTGCGGCCCTCACTCGCGGACACCGACTGGACGGGAGCGGCGGCTTCCCGTTTAACAGTCCGTCAGGGCAGCTTGCTATCCCACCGGCCGCCCAGCCGAGCCAGTGGCGGATGATAACGTCCTCGCTCCCCAACACGATCGCCCCGGGCTGCTACGGCGTGCAGATCGATGGGGACGATTTTTCCGAGGTCGTCGTCTTCAAGGTACTAACCGGACCGCCGCCCTCCGGCTAGCGAGCCGACAGCTTCTGTTCATCGCGGCGACATTTTCCCGGCTCCGTAGACAACAGCAGCAGGGCCCTGGGCCGCGGGTGCGATCTCTGGCGTGGGCGCGCTCGAACCAGGCTGTGGGGATACTTCTATGGGGATCACGGGCTTTGAGGACGCTCGGGATTGAATTTGCTCGGCCCCCAAAAACTTGGTCATTTCTTGAGAGAGTCCCAGAAATAATGCGAGACCAGTTGTGTTCGATGTCGGCGAAGAAGTACTGGATGGAGCAGATCGTGGCCAAGTTGAGAGAGCAACTGAGGCTCCGGGCCAAGGGCATTCTGCCGTGGGGCGAGCGGAAGTCGTGGCCAGCTGAAGTGCTTGCATGTGTTGAGGTGGCTTCGACCAAGTTTTGATCGGGTGGCCGCGATTTGAACCCGGAGGGCCTGTGGGGCACACAAATTCGTCAGGACGGTCGACCAGCGATTCTCGACGTCGCGAAGGCCGTTAGCTTTGGACGGTGGGTTGGTCGCGACACCCGTCGAGCACCCGCCGATGAATATGAGTGAACCCAAGGTGAAACGATCGACACAAGATCCGGCCAGGCGAAAACTGCGGATATCGAGGCTCCGACGCCTCACCCAATATGGGCGACCCTCAGTGACAGATTGGGTCCGCCGTAGTAGAAATCCGAGCCGCACAGTGCGACCCCTCCCGGGCTGACGGTCAGGTCAGGAGACACCACGGCGATACGGGTTCCGACAAGGGCGGTTACCGCTCCGCGTGGTGCGGCAAACCAAATGGTGATTTGGTCGTTAGCGAGTAGCGGAGCAACGATCTTGGTTTGCGTCAACGTGCGCAGAGTTCCGCTCGGTATCGCAACCTCCTGGATGTCATGCGCCGAGGTGCCGGCTGCTCCGTTAATCCACACCGCTCGGGAGGGCGCGAGGGCTGGCTCGGTCACGACCGACCCGCTCGCAAGATGTGTGATTTTCCCGCTTCCCATATCCAGAAGTAAGGGCTCACCTCCCCTTCCAAGCCACGTTTCAGATGCTCGAACCGGGTCGCGACTGTTGTCCAGGAACATCAACATCCCACCGACGGCGGACGGGCGAACGGGATACGTGCCGCTCGGAAGGCCGACCTGCGCGGTCGCGCCGGAGTTGGTGTCGTAGCGCCACAAGACCTTGTTGCCAACGCTCATCAGCTCGTCCCAAACGATGAAGCCGTCACCTACGGTTGGAAATGGCAGCTCACTGAGTTGGATGGCGTTGGTGCCGCTTGCAAGCACAAGTGATCGCCCACTTGTGACCTCGACTCCATAAACAGACCAGGTGGCGAGCGGGCTCAACTCCTGGCCGGCCTGTGTGTAAACGACAAAGGCCACCCACGAACCGGACATTCGGACAGGACCAATACTTCCGTTGATGGTCAGCAACTTGCGAGGCTGGAACGTGGCCACGCCTGTGGTGTACAGGGTGTGCTGCGGACCGTCGTCGAAGACCAGGGCGGTTGACGAGCAGGCCATGTTTCCCCCAATGCCCGGTCCGAATGCCGTCACCAGCTCTCGGGGGCTCGGATCGAAGAACTGGCCAGTGCTGGCAATCGCCGAGGGCGTGGGTGACTGAGTAACGGCAGCGGGTTGAGGCCCGCCACAGGCGGGCCCCAACATCGCCACGAGCGCGATGCAAGTGAAACCAAGTCGAAGCGATCGACGGCGTACATCACGCAAGTTCACTGCCGCTTACCAGAGAATCGCGTCAAGTGCGGGGTGGTTGTGAATTGCCGCCCAAATGTCGGCGTAGTACTGGTCGTACTCCTGAGATGCCGTGTAGCTGCCCATCACGGCAGAATCGGAAATTGAGATGTAGTCGCCACTGCTGCGGTACCCATACGCGGCTACATAGTGCTGGATGTCAGCGTAGTTGGGCGGATCACTTCGCGAGTACTCGCCCACTCCGAGTCTGGCTGCTGCATGAGTAATTGCACCTGACAAGGTCTGAGAGCCAGGGTCGTAGCCCCGGTGCGTCACGGGAGCTGGCTCACATCGCCCAGTTCGTACACGGTTCCGGAAAACGGGTCGGTGGCATTCGGATTCGGCTGGTACAGCCAGTCCATCGCTTGCGCGCTGATCGCTGGGTAGTATTCCAAAAGATTAGAGAGCTGCACTACTATTCCGAGCTTGCGGTCGAAAGCGAGCGCGCCCTGGACCTGTCCCCAGCCAACCAGCCGTTGGTTCAGGCTAACGAACTGTAAGTGTGCACCGGCGAAGAGCTGCATTGGAGGCGCATTGATGGGCGTCTGTAGGAAGATGCTGTTTGTGTCGCCAGATATCCAGGCGAGAGCTTCACCATCGTAGGCGTAATAGCTCACGTCGATCGGTCCGCTTATCGCCTGCGTTTCTCCAGTCTCGAGATTCTCTCGGCTTAACGTTCCACGTGACTGAGGCGAGCTCGGGATGATGTCGTATACGACCCACGGCCATGCAATCTGAGGCCCCACGGCGTCCGTCTTCAGCACTCGCATGTTGGTTCCATCGGCGTTGACTGCATAGACGCGATCCACGCCATCAACGCCCTCGACCGCTGACCATACAATCACACCGTTCGACATCGAGGGGATGACGAGCGGCGCGTTCTGATACGGCTTTGGTGCGGCCGCCAATGTTCGAATTTGCTGGCTTTGACGGTTGTAGCTGTAAAGGACCCAATCGGCGAAAGTCGGCTGCAGGCTGCCCTCGACCCAGACGACCCAAGTCGCGTCACCCACGATCCACACCACCTGGGCATTCGGATTCGCGAACGGACGGATGATCGTTATCTTTCCGGTGCCTCGATCCATGATCGCCGGCCCGAGCTCTGCATGTGGCGGAGTCTGGGCAAGAGCCTCGCCAAAGGCGATGCTGCCGTCGGGAGCTATAGAAACCTCAACCCATGTGGTCGAATCGACAGACCGGGGTTTAAGGCTGGGCCAAGCCTGCGAGAAGCTGATCGTCGTTGTTGGTATCGACGATGGAGTGGGTCCTACGCTTGGCGACGAATGTTGCGACGTTGCCGAAGACGGGGATTGCTGCTCGCCGGAAGTTACCGGCGAGCAGCCTGCAAGTGATACGACGGAAACGATCGCGGCGAGATTCCTTACCAAACAATTCCAAACGGTCCGCCGTGGGGCCCGGCGTCCGTGACCAAGGTAAACATGGAGCTAGAGGGGTAGTAGGGGTTAAGCGCAGAGACGTTAGAGCCATAAGTGTGGTTCAAGGCACTGCCGTAGATGGGATCGAGGTAGTACGTGTAGTAGCCCGATCCGCTGTATCCATAGAGGGCCACCCAATACTGGATCTCGACAGCTCAAACACGGGTGGGGAGGAGGCTGAAGTCGCCTCGCGAGAAGCGGTTCACAACTCGGCCGGGCCGACGACCCCTACGACGCCCGACCCGCCCGCTTTCAGCTTGGCATCAGTAGTGAGCAACCGGCACCTCAATAAGCTGGCCAAGGCGAGGTATTCGGCGTCGTAGGTCTTGGCCCATCCCAAGCGGTCGGCGATGCTCCACGCTTCTTCTATCAGGCCTTTGGGCCGTCGGGGGCTGACTTCAGCAGTCGCCAGCCTCTCAAGGGCAATGTTTGCCAACTCGTCCGAGATCTCCTTTCGCCAACGCAATTCATGAAGCACAGATGATGCCTCGGACCACATCAAATGAGGCGCGGCAAGTTCTTCTCGGCCGAGAGCTTTCAGACCTGTCTCAGACAGACACGCGGTGATTACAACCGCAGCGTCGACAACTAACACGTCAGCGAGTGACGCGCGAAGAGCGAATCGCAGCCAAGACGTCGGGCATCCGCTCGCCGGTCGCCGTGCGCTGCCAGGAGGCCGGAATCGGCAGGGTGCCATCGCGGGTCAGGCGCGCCAGGTCGTCCTCATCGATCATGTGCTGCGTGCCGATCCGGGTTGCTCGTAGTCTGCCCGAACGGATCCAGCGACGCACCGTTTCGGGGTCTCGTTTGGTGCGTCGAGCTGCTTCTGGCACGGTCAACATTGTCGCTACATACTACAACAACCACCTTCACACCGTACAGCAACGCGAGTGGGAAATGGTGTCCATTGAAGCTACCCGGCGGCACTCAGTGAATTCAGAGCGCCGTTTCTGAACGGATCGCACCGATCTGTTAACCGCAAGGTTCAGCGTTCGAATCCCTGTCCCGGAGCCAATTTCGAATTCCAAACATTCGCCGGTCGTCGACTAATACGCCTGTACTACAGCAACCGTTTAGCAAAGGTATAGCAACCCGCCTCAACGTTCGGTACGACCACGCCCTAACGACGGCGCAGCGCGACCATCCAACTCAATCGCGCCAACTCAATCGCGGCTCCTTCAACATCGATCGCCGCTCCAAGGGGCGCTCATGCGCGGGTCACCACTAGTCCCACGGGATGGGATCGCGGCGGGCGTAGAAGTGTCGCGGGTCGGGCGAAGCAACTGTGAAGTCGACCAGCGTGCGCATGTAGTTGGCACGCTCGAATGCTTCTGGGTGAGGCGACGATGCCTGGCTCATGCTGCCTTTGAGCTGCGCTACCGACTCGTATTCGTGCTCATCGAGCCAGGAACGCACTGCACGCAGCACCAACTGCAGGTGAGCGGGCCCACGCCGCAACAGCGCCGACGCCATCATCGTCACGTCCGCACCGGCCATGAGCAGCTTGACCACGTCCTGCGCAGTGTGGACGCCGGTGCTCGCCGCCACAGAGATCTTCACCTGGCTGCTGATGATCGCGATCCAGCGGAGCGGCATCAACGACTCGTATGACGAGCTCAGGCTGAGCGTCGGCACCACCTTCATGCTGGGGAGCGAGATGTTGGGGTACAGGAAACGGTTGAACAGCACCAGCCCGCTGGCGCCGGCGACGGTCAGGCGCTGGGCCATGTTCGCCATCGCGGAAAAGTAGGGCCCCACCTTGACCGCAAGCGGTATCGAGATGGTGCTCGCGACCTCGCCCACAAGGTCGACGTAGCGGGCTTCCACCTCCGATGACGTGACCCTGGGGTCGGCGGCGACAAAGTAGATGTTGAGCTCCAGCGCGTCCGCACCCGCCTCCTCGAGGAGCCGCGCGTAGCGGATCCAGCCGCCACGCGACACGCCGTTGAGGCTGGCGATGACGGGCACGCTCAGCTGTCTCTTGGCCTCCTCCACCATCTGCAGGTAAGACTCGGGGCCCGTGTTGTAGTCGTCGAGCCCGGGGAAGAAGTTGTGAATCTCCGGAAAGCTGTCCGTGCCGGCCTCCAGAATCGAATGCACGCTGAGCTCGTGATGCTCGACCTGTTCCTCGAACAGCGATTGCAGCACGATCGCGGAGGCGCCCGCCTCTTCGAGAGCGAGCAATCCATCGATAGTCCCCGAAAGGGGCGATGCGCCGGCGACCAAAGGGTTTGCCAGCTCCATGCCCATGTATGTGGTCCGCAGGTCTGCGCTCATAGCAGCTCCTGGTCCGGCTCCTGGGCTGGAGCCTCAGCGTGTTCGTTGGTGCTGATGGTGTCGTCCGGTGCGTGCCGCTCGACTCCCGCCATCTGCTCGTACAGGTGGCGGCGCTCGTCGACATCCGCCTGCGCCAGCCCCATGAGGCGCTCGGCCAGCTCGGGCTTGGAGCGTGCGAGCAGCGAATAGCGGCCTTCCTTGGCGGCGAACTCGCGCAGCGGAATCGTCGGAGCTTTTGAATCGAGTACGAGCGGAAGCTTGCCCTCTGCCTCGATTCGCGGGTCGAAGCGGTAGAGAGGCCAGTAGCCGCTGTCGACCGCGTCCTTCATGTGGGACATGCCCGTGGCCATGTCGATGCCGTGGGCGATGCAGGTTGCGTACGCGATGATCAGCGACGGTCCTGTGTGGCTCTCCGCCTCGGCGAAGGCCTTCACCGTCTGAGCGTTGTCAGCGCCCAGCGCGATCTGCGCCACGTACACGTTGCCGTAGGCGCTGGCGATAAGGCCGAGGTCCTTCTTGCCGGTGCGCTTGCCCGCGGCTGCAAACTTGGCGATCGCGCCGCGCGGCGTCGCCTTCGAGGCTTGCCCGCCGGTGTTCGAGTAGACCTCGGTGTCGAGAACCAGGATCTTGACGTCGCGGCCGGAGGCGAGGACGTGATCGAGCCCGCCGAACCCGATGTCATAAGCCCAGCCGTCGCCGCCGACGATCCATACGCTCTTCCGCACCAGGTGATCGGCCAGCTCGGCAAGCTGTGCGGCCGCCGGTGACTTGAGCTCCGCCAACCTCGTGCGCAGCGTCTCCACGCGCTGCCGCTGCGCTGCGATGCCCGCCTCGGAGGATTGGTCCGCGGCGCCAATCGCCGCCGTCAGGTCGGCGCCGATTTCGGGCGCAAGCTCAGTCAGCAGCCTCTTCGCGGTAGCCGCGAAGTTGTCCAGCGCCAGGCGCATCCCGAGCCCGAACTCGGCGTTGTCCTCGAACAGCGAGTTGGCCCACGCCGGACCGCGGCCATCGGCATTCGCAGCCCATGGGGTCGTCGGTAGGTTGCCACCGAAGATGGAAGAGCAACCGGTGGCGTTGGCGACCAGGATGCGGTCGCCGTACATCTGCGTCAGCAGCTTCAGGTAGGGCGTTTCGCCGCAGCCCTTGCAGGCGCCGGAGAACTCGAACAAAGGCTGAAGCATCTGCGAGCCCTTGATCGTTGCCACCTTCACCTGGGTGCGGTCGAACTCGGGGAGTGACTTGAAGAATTCCCAGTTGGCGCGCTCCATCTCGAACCGGCCGTCCTTGGGCGCCATGTCGATCGACTTGTGTTTGGCGACCTGCTTGCTGTGAGCGGGACAGTAGTCGGCGCAGGTCCCGCAGCCGTTGCAGTCGTCAGGCGCGATCTGGATGGCCATCACCATTCCCGGCTGTTCCTTCGACTTCCATTCCTTGGACTGGAAACTTGCCGGGGCGTTCGCCAGCAGCTCGGGCGAGAAGACCTTCATCCGGATCGCGGCGTGCGGGCACACCAGAGTGCACTTGGCGCAGTCGATGCAGATCGTGGGATCCCACAGCGGGAGCTCCTCTGCGATGTCGCGCCGCTCCCATTGGGACGTCGCCAGCGGGAACGCGCCGTCCACGGGCAGCGCCGAGACCGGAAGGAAATCGCCGCGCCCCGCGAGCATCTCGGCCGTGACGTGCTGGACGAAGGGCGGCGCCTCGGGCGGCACCACCGGTCGGACGTGGACGGTGCCGTTCGTTCGCGCGGGCACGGTCACCTCGTGGAGCTCGGCGAGAGCAAGGTCGACCGCCGCGTAGTTCCGATCCAGCACCGCCGCGCCGCGCTTCGCATACGTGCGCTCGATCGCGGCCTTGATGGCTGCGATCGCCTGGTCTTGCGGAAGAACGCGCGCGAGCGCGAAGTAGCAGGCCTGGAGCACGGTGTTGACTCGGCCCGGCAGGCCCGCGTCGCGAGCGACCCGGCTGGCGTCGATCACGTAGAAGCGCAAGCGCTTGTCGATGATCTGGCTCTGCACCTCGACCGGGATCCGGCTCCAGACCTCGTCCGGCCCGAAGGGGCTGTTGAGCAGGAACGTCCCGCCATCGGCCGCACGGCCCAGGACATCCACCTTTTCGAGGAAGCCGAACTGGTGGCAGGCGACGAAGCTCGCCCGCTGGACGAGATACGTGGATTTGATCGGCCGCGGACCGAACCGAAGGTGCGACGTGGTCACCGAACCCGACTTCTTCGAGTCGAGGACGAA
Organism: Candidatus Dormiibacterota bacterium; assembly: GCA_003169845.1. GTDB lineage: Bacteria > Chloroflexota > Dormibacteria > Dormibacterales > Dormibacteraceae > Palsa-870. The sequence continues at coordinate 100,241 of PNAG01000002.1, forward strand.
GTAGCCCTGTGCGAAGAGGTCGGTCTGCTCGCCGATGATTTTCACGGTGTTGCGGGTAGCGCCCACGGTGCCGTCCGAGCCCAGGCCATAGAACATCGCAGTGGCGACGTCCGAGGGCTCGGTAGAGAAGCCCGGGTCGACCTCGAGGCTCAGGTGGGTGACGTCGTCGACGATCCCCACCGTGAACTCACGTCGTGGTGTGGCGGTGGCCAGCTCTTCGAACACCGCGGCCGCCATGGCGGGCGTGAACTCCTTGGACGCGAGGCCGTACCTACCGCCGATGACGAGCGGCGGCTCGGGTCTCGAAGCCAGGGCGACGACGACGTCCTGGAACAGGGGCTCGCCCGTGGCTCCGGGCTCCTTGGTGCGATCGAGCACGGCGATCCGGCGCACGCCCGGCGGCAGCGCGGCGGCAAAGGCGGCGGCGGCGAACGGCCGAAACAGGTGCACGTTCAGGAGCCCGACCCGCTCGCCGCGCGCGAGCAGGGCTTCCACTGCTTCCTGCGCGGACCCGACGCCTGAGCCCATGAGGATCAGGACACGGTCTGCCTCGGGGTGACCGATGTAGTCGAAGATCCGGTAGCGCCTTCCCGTCAGCTGTGCGAACCGCTCCATGGCGGCGCTGACGATTCCGGGCACAGCCGCGTGGTACATATTGGCCGCTTCGCGAGCCTGGAAGAACACGTCCGGGTTCTGGGCTGAGCCACGGAGGACCGGGTGGTCGGGCGACAGCGCTCGCATGCGATGTGTCGTGACCAGCTCATCCGGCACCATCGCGCGGAGGTCCTCGTCATTGAGCGGGACGATCTTGTTGACCTCGTGCGAGGTTCGAAAGCCATCGAAGAAGTGCAGAAATGGAATTCGGGACTCGAGGGTGGCTCGGTGTGCAATGAGCGCGAGGTCCTGCGCCTCCTGCACCGAGGACGAAGACAGCATTGCGAACCCAGAAGCGCGCACCGCCATCACGTCGCTGTGATCGCCAAAGATCGACAGGGCGTGGGTCGCTACCGTCCGCGCCGCGACATGGAAGACGGCCGGCGTCAGCTCGCCGGCAATCTTGAACATGTTGGGGAGCATCAGCAGCAGACCCTGTGAGGCGGTGAAAGTGGTGCAGAGTGCTCCGGCCATCAGGGCCCCGTGCAGGGCACCCGCCGCTCCGGCCTCGCTCTGCATCTCCATGACTTCGGGAACCGTGCCCCAGAGATTTGGTTGACCCGCGGCCGACCAGGCGTCCGCGAGTTCGCCCATCGCCGTTGACGGCGTGATCGGATAGATCGCGATGACTTCGCTGAGCCTGTGGGCGACGCGCGCAGCCGCCTCGTTGCCGTCAACCGTAATGAAGGGCTTCATCGGGAGGACCAGCCTCAACCCTGGACGCGATCTGCCCGCCGTCCTATGGTCGAATGGCCCGCCCGGATGGGGCCTAGCGACCGTCCGACGTCCTGCGGGTTGGGCGGGCGCGGCGTCGATCGGGCCTTGAGTTCGCCGTTTGGCCCTCTGGAAGCCGGCCCTTGGGCTCTTTAGTTCAGCCGGCCCCCGCTGCACCGTTACTGGGGGATGACAAAGGACGGCGCGCCGCGGTGTCAACGAGGGCGCCCAGCCCAATGGTGGTGCTTGGCTAGACTCGACCGCGATGTCCGGAACGCCGTCATCCAGGGAGTGAACCCGGCGCATTCGTAGCCGATACCAAGGAGGTTTTCGTGGATAAGACTCGTCATGCGGGAAAGGTGGCCATCGTTACGGGAGCCGGCAGCGGCATCGGAAGGGCCACGGTCTTGAGGCTGGCCCAAGAGGGGGCCCACGTCATCGGATGCGATGTGAATGCAGAGGCCCTTGATGAAACTCGCTCGATTCTGGAGAAGGCAGAGCTCTCTGCCACATTGATCGTGGCGGATGTCACCAAGCAGGCAGACATCGATCGGCTGGTCGTCGCAGCTGGTCCCCGAGTCACCATCCTCGCTAACGTCGCCGGCATCATGGATCACTTCGTCCCTCTTGGTGATCTCAAGGACGACTTGTGGAACCGGGTAATGGACGTCAACCTCAATGGCGTTATGCGACTGACACGAGCTGTTCTCCCAGTCATGGAGCTCGCCGGCGGGGGCGCGGTCGTGACCGTCGCCTCAGAAGCCTCGTTAAGTGCCGGTGCGGCTGGCGTCGCCTATACGACGTCGAAGCACGCGGTCGTTGGTTTGGTCAAATCTGTGGCGTACTTCTACGGACCGAAGAAGATTCGGTCCAATGCTGTTCTGCCTGGTCCTGTCGTAACTTCAATCGCTACCAGCTCAAGCCCTGCCGTGCCTTGGGCCATGGATCGGGCAATGCTTTCGATGGCGACGATGCCAGCACCTGCGCAGCCGGACCAGATCGCAACACTGATCTCGTGGCTAGCAAGTGAGGAAGCATCCAACGTCAACGGCGCCCTGGTGACCTCTGATGGCGGATGGTCTACGGCATAACGAACTCGACGAGCCCTTTCATGTAGTAGTTCGTGAAGTAATTGGGCCACTTCCAAGACCAGGCAGACGTCGGTCTGGGTCTGGCCGGCGCCTTAGGTGGATATCTCCGAGGATCTCTCAGGCAGGCCGTGACCTGGAGGACTGGTGGGCGATTTCATCGACAGCACGGTCTGGATCGCCATTTTGTCCGGGGTGGTTATTTTTCGGTCAGGGCTCGATGGGGCGCGGGTATCTTCCTCGGCCCGCTCAGCCTGGCGGGGACTCTCGCCGTCCGGCCCCATGCCCGCGGCCGCGAAGTCGGTCGACTGTCTGGAGTGACTCTTGACGCCGACCACGCCCGGTATTCCCATCACGCGCCGGCCGATGACCTCGGCGAGGCTGCCCTCCTGGTCCGCGAAGTAGAGATGGACCACGCCGTCCTTGACCTCGACCTCCGAAACCAAGCGATTCATCGAGGGTTTGCCACAGAGACTCTGGACGACCTCCCTTCGGATCGACTCATCGCTCCGGAGAAATACCTTAAGGACCTGTGCCCGGCTGACCGTGCCGACCAGGCGCTGTTCGGCGTCGACCACCGGCAGCACCTTCAAGTGATGTTGAAACATCAGGCTCGCCGCGGTGGCCAGGGGCGCGCCGGCTGTGGTCGTGACCAGGCTGGCGGTCATCAGCTCGGCCGCCTTGATCGCCTTTGACTTGCCACCTTGTGGCTGCGGCCGGCTGCGAACCATTCCCTGGGCTTGCTTGGCGAGGAGATCGAACTCGGAGACGATTCCAACCAGCCTGGCGCCACGATCAACGACTGGGATCGCGCTCACCTCGTGGATGCGCATGAGATTCGCGCAGGCCTTGAATGACGTCGAACGCCCAACTGTGACCGGGTCCTTGGTCATGACGTCGGAGACGATCCATCTCATGGCTACTTCACCAAGCTCAGCATCTCGCTGAGGGCGTTGGTGTGAAAGGGCCTATCGGCCCGCCGCGGCAGGGACCTGTGTTCGGCCGGCCGCTGTCGCCCCCGGCACATTTCCCTGTCCGGCGCCGGCCGTCCGCAGGTCGCCGCCGGTCAAGGCTCTCAGCGCGTTGAGAATCACGGCCACGTCGATCGCCTCCTGGAAAAAGGCTCCGGCCACCGGTGGGAGCACTCCGAAGGTGGCAAGAACCATTCCGAATCCCGACAAAGCCATGCCGGCCAGAACGCTCTGCACCGCTATGTCGCGAGCGCGCCGCGAGATCAGCACAGCCTCCGCAACGCGGTCCAACCGGTCGACCACGATGACCGCATCAGCCGCCTCCGATGAGGCCGTCGCCCCCCGCGCTCCCATGGCGATCCCTACGTCGGCGGCCACGAGCGCCGGCGCGTCGTTCACCCCGTCACCGATCATCACGGTCACTTCGCGAGACCGCTCGCTGAGGACCGCCTGCACCTTCTGCTCAGGCGAGTGCTCGGACAGGATGGCGTCCAGCTGCAACGAGCCGCCGACCGCCTGCGCCACATCCGGGCGGTCGCCGCTCAGAAGGACGATGCGGGTGATGCCCGCGAGCCGCAGCATGCGGAGCGCCTCGGGTGTGTCCGCCCGCACGGGGTCCTCGATGACAAGGGCCCCGGCGATCTCGCCGTCGACCGCAACGAATACCGCCATGGCGCCACCGGTCTCGAGCCGGTTCCGCAGCGCTGACGCCGCATCCGGGAGCGGCCTGCCTGCCGCAAGCCATCGCGCCTGTCCGAGGGCGATGTGGCGCCCAGACACCGCGCCCTCGATTCCCTTGCCGCCGTGCTCGTGTACCTCTGTGGGGAACTCGAGATCGAGATGTTTCGCGGCGGCGGCCAAAACGATGCCGCTGGCGAAGACATGCAACGACACCTGGTCCAGGGACGCCGCCAGGCGCAGCAGCTCGTCGGCTTCGATTGCGCCGAACGCCTGCACAGATGCGACCCTGGGTGAGCCCGAAGTGAGCGTGCCGGTCTTGTCGAACACCACAGTTCGCGCCCGAGCCAGGGTCTCGAGCGCCCCGCCCCCTTTGACGATGATCCCACGGCTGGCGGCGCGCGAGATGCCTGCGACGATGGCCACGGGCGCAGCCAGGATCAAGGGACACGGCGTCGCCACCACTAGCACGGCCAGAGCCCTGACGGGATCACCTGAGACCGCCCACGCCAGCAGTGCCACTCCGAGGGTCACGGGCAAGAACCACATCGCGTATCGATCGGCGAGGCGTACGAAGGGAGCCTTGGAGGCTTGAGCCTCGCGCACCAACCGCACGATGCCCGCGTACGTGCTCTGGTCGGCTGTGGTCAAGGCGCGCATGTCGAATGGCCCGTCGGCATTCACTACACCGCTTCGCACGGTGTCACCGATAAGGCGCTCCGCCGGCCTCGACTCGCCCGTCAAAGCGGACTCGTCGAGGAGCGCGACCGGCGAAGTGATCACACCGTCGACCGGCACCACCTCACCAGGCTTCACCAGCAGCAGGTCGCCCTTTCTCACCTCGCCGACGTCGGGCGCTGTGAGAAAGCCATGCTCGTAGCGATGCACGACGCGCGGCGCCCTTGCAAGAAGAGCGGACAGCTCGCGGCGGGCGCGGGAGCTCGCGTACCGTTCGAGGGCCTGACCGCCCGACAGCATCAGGCCGACCACCGCCCCGGCGAGGTACTGGCCCAGGATGAGCGACCCCGCCATCGCGAGCAAGGCGATGAGATCCACCCCTGTTTCGCGATGAAGCAGGTCACGCGCCACCGAGATGCCCAGTGGAATCAGCGCCAGCACGACGGCCGCGGCCCAGGCGATGTCAGCCGCCCCGCGAATTCCAGCGATCCACAGCATGGCGCCGGCCACGACCGCGAACAGGACGATGATGAGAATCGCCGCAGGGTTTCCTTCCAGTGGAGGGCTTTGGGGTCCAGGTCGGTCGCTGGATTGGGTCACGTCACCAAACTGAGTCATCGCGGTCGTGGGCGCCAGTTACGACAGACCTTCTGCCAGGGTGCCGCCTGGCCCTATCGTCCCGCCAGCCAAGACGGCGAGCGTTAGATGAGCCGCGTGACAATTCCTCTGGCGCAGACTTCGCCCGCGAACTCGGGTTTAGACCTGATCGCGGCCGCACGCATGACCCCCGTCGAGGTGGTTGGGGTTCTGGGCAGCTCCGAGGCCGGGCTCGCCGGCGCCGAGGCGAAGTCGCGTCTCGTCCGCTTCGGCCCGAACGCCATTCGCAGCCATGGCGCTCGGCCGCTCGCGGTGCTTGGACGCCAGCTGCGCAACCCGCTGCTCATCCTGCTCGCGGCGGCAACGGTCATCTCTCTGGTCGTCGGCCAGAGGACGGACGCCATCATCATCCTGGCCATCGTCGGCCTCAGCGTCGGGCTTGGATTTTTCAACGAGTACCGGTCCGAACGCGTCGTCGAAGCGCTGCATGCGAGCATCCGACACCTGGCGCTCGTCATCCGTGACGGCAATCACCTGAGACTCGACGTCACCGAGCTCGTTCCGGGTGACGTTGTGCTGTTGCGAGTAGGAGACCTCGTTCCGGCCGACCTCAGGTTGCTCGATGCAAGAGAGCTCGAATGCGACGAAGGGGTGCTCACCGGCGAGGCGATGCCGAAGACAAAGCGCGCAGAGCCAGAGCAGGGGGCCGACCTCGTCGAGCTTGGCCTCCGGTCGATCGCGTACATGGGAACCACGGTGCGCGGTGGCTCCGGCACCGGGATCGTCATGCAGACGGGCCCGCGCACCGCCTTCGGCAAGATCGCGATTCGGTTGGGCGAGCGCCAGCCGGAAACCGTCTTCCAGCGTGGGCTGCGCAGCTTCTCGATCCTGCTCGTTCGCGTGACGGCCATCCTTGCCGGTGGGATCTTCCTGGCGAATTCTTTGTTGGGCCGTCCGATCCTGGAATCGGCTCTCTTCTCGCTGGCGATCGCGGTCGGGCTCACGCCGCAGCTGCTGCCGGCGATAGTGACCATCAGCCTCGCGTCAGGGGCGCGCAACCTCGCGCGCAAGAGCGTCGTGGTCAAGCGCCTCATCAGCATCGAAGACCTGGGCAACATCGAGGTCCTATTTACCGACAAGACCGGCACCCTGACTGAGGGCCGGATCAGCTTTCAGCAGGCGATCGATCCGTCGGGGAAGCCCAGCGACGAGGTCTTGCGATTCGGACTCCTGTGCGCGACAGGTGACAGCGCGGACCTGGCTTCGTCGGGCAACGCGCTTGACGCGGCACTGCTTGCGACCGCCGCTCCACCGCCAGGCTACCAGCAGGTCGATCGGCTGCCTTTCGACCACGAGCGTCGCCTCATGTCGGCGCTGCTCGCCACTCCCGACGGCGCAAAGCTGCTGATCACCAAGGGCGCGCCTGAATCGGTTTTGCCGCGGTGCCTTGACGTTCCACCCGATGCGCAGGCGACGCTGGACCGGCTGTTCGGCTCGGGGGCGCGCGTGGTCGCCGTGGCAATCCGCGCCTGGCACGGCGCTGAACGGTGCGTTCTCGCAGACGAGCGAGACCTCGAGCTCAAGGGATTCATCACGTTTCTGGACGCGCCCAAGGCCGACGCCGCCGAGTCGCTTGCGCAGCTCAAGCTCCTCGGGGTTCAGGTCAAGATCGTCACGGGGGACAACGTGCTCGTCGCCGAATCGGTCTGCCGTTCGCTGGGCCTCGACTTCGGCGAGTCGATCACTGGGCCGGAGCTGGAGAAGCTGACCGACCAGGAGCTGCTGGACCGAATTCCACGGACCGGCATCTTTGCGCGTGTATCGCCAGACCAGAAATCGCGAATCATCGTGGCGCAGCGCGGCCTCAACAAGGACGTCGGGTTCCTCGGTGATGGAGTAAACGATGCCGTTGCCCTGCGCGATGCCGACGTCGGCATCTCGGTGGACACCGGCAGCGAGGTCGCCAAGGACGCGGCTGACATCGTGCTCCTCGGAAAGGACCTCGGGATCCTCGCCGGCGGCGTGCTCGAGGGCCGGCGGATCTTTTCCAACACCATGAAGTACGTACTGATGGGGACGTCGTCGAACTTCGGCAACATGTTCAGCGCCGCAGGCGGCTCACTCCTCTTGAACTTCCTGCCCATGACGCCGACCCAGATCCTGCTCAACAACCTGCTGTACGACACCGGCGAGATGACGATCCCCACCGATCGTGTCGACCCGGAGCTGCTGCAGCGCCCCGCTCAGTGGGACATCCGCTTGATCCGCCGCTTCATGCTGTTCTTCGGTCCGATCAGCTCGATCTTCGACTTCTTGACCTTCGGCGTGATGCTCTTTGTATTTCACGCTCGCGGCAGCCTGTTTCAAACCGCCTGGTTCTCGGAATCACTGGCCACGCAGAGCCTGGTCATCTTCGCAATCCGCACGCGTCGCTCGCCATTCTTTCGGAGCCGTCCCGGGCTCGTACTGACCGCCGGCACCATCGCCAGCGTGGCGGCCGGTCTGATCCTGCCGTTCACGCCGCTCGGCAGATGGTTCGGGTTCACACCGCTGCCCCTGGGCTTCCTTGCGATCCTCGCGGTGATGGTGGTCGTCTACCTGGCGCTGGTCGAGTTTGGCAAGTCTTTCTTCTTCGGTCGGAGCCCGTCCCGACCGCCTCTGCCGGTGGCCCGCTGGAGGCCGACGGAAACAGTCCAGAGAATCGAACGAATCGCTTCGCGATGGAGCGTGCGGCCAAGGGGGTGGCTGCGATCGGGCCGTGCGCGTGGGTAGACAGCATCCGGTCTTGCGCCGGGTGGGGTCCGTGGCCCCGTTGGGACAGGGCCCTTCGACCCTATGTGGCCCGGGGACGCGATGAAAAGCTTGTTGGGATGAACACTGCGAAGCGCTTCGAGAGAATCCTGCTCGCCACGGATGGCAGCGATGCGTCGCAGGCGGCGGTCGATGTCACGATCGCGATCGCCAAGTCGCCGACCGCGAAGGTCAGAGTCGCACACGTCTGGAATCTCGAGGTGCACCACCACCATGGGGTGTGGGATGTCGAAATGCGCAATGAGGCGGAGAAGCTGGTGGAAGTCACTGTCGAGCGGCTTCTGAAGGCCGGCGTGATCGCCGAGCGCGAGATCGACCGGGCGGACAGCAAGCATGTCGCCGCAGCGATCGCCCTGTCGGCCAAGGGCTTCCAGGCCGACCTGGTCGTCTTGGGGTCGCGGGGCCTGACCGACTGGCAATCGATGACCCAACACAGCGTCAGCCACGAGCTGCTCTGTGCCCTCGACTGCCCGGTGCTGATCGCGCATGGCCGGCCGGCCGGCTCTCCCGCAAAGGTATCGAGGATTGTGCTGGCGATAGCGGGCGGCGACGACCTGGCGCCCGCTGCTCGGGCGGCGACCGCGGTCGCCTCGCCGGACGCGTCTGTGATGGTCGTACACGTGGCCCAGGCGATCTTCGGCGTTCAGGGCTTTGCTTACGTGGAGTCCGATGATGACATCCGCGAGACGATGGCGCGGGCGAGCGAGCTGCTCATCGCCGCCAAAGTGAAGGTCCAGGGGATGGTTGCGCATCAAGGGCCCGTCGCGAAGGCGGTGGCCGAGATCGCCGCTGACTGGAATGCCGACCTCATCGTCGTCGGATCGAGTCGCATGGGCGATATCAGCAGCCTCTTCCTCGGCTCCGTGTCGCACGACCTGCTTCACATGACTGACCGACCCGTGCTCATCGCCGAGCGGATCGGCTCGTGACCGGCCAGCCGCACCGGCGCTCAGTCTAGGACGTGGCCGGATGACTGATCAGTCGAAGACTCTGCGGTGGGCTGGATATTTCGCAATCGCAGCTGCCGCCATTTACGTAGGCGCGACCGCGTCCGGAAGCCTGCTGGACCCGTCGTATTCACAGCTCCGCCAGCACGTGAGCGATCTGACCGCCACCGGCGCCTCGACAGACGCTGATCTCGCTCCTCCCTTCATCCTCTACAACCTTCTCGTCTTTGCGTTCGCGATGAACCTTTACACCGCGTTCCGGCCCATTCGACTCTTGCGGATCGGCCTCGGCCTCCTGACGGCAAACGCCATCGCGGGGGTGATGATGGTGACGTGGTTCACGGAAGACCTTGGTGGGGCGCCTACCACGCCGGCAGGGATTGGTCACGTTGTATTCGCGAGCGTGTCATCGATCACCATAGTCGTCGGGTCGTTCGTCTATGGCTTCGCATTTCGGCGCATGGGCCGCCCATGGCGAACCATGTCGCTATTGTCGTTCGGGGTCGGAATTCTGTTCATCCTCGCGGCGCCGTTTGCAGTCATGACTACCGCCGCGAACAGCGACCTTGCCGGATTGGCCGAGCGAGCGGCCATCGCCCCGTTCATCGTCTGGCTCCTCGGCGCGGGTGGTTTTGCACTTTTCAGGGGCCATGAAGCGTCGCGACTGAGGCGCCGCGTCCACGCGTAGTCCTGGCAATGCCTGACTCTTCGATCACCTCTTGCGAGACGAGTACATCGCGTCGATCTGGGTTTGGAAGTGGTTGGCGATGATGTGGCGCCTCTTCTTCATCGTTGGAGTCAGCTCCCCCTCCGCCTCTGTGAAGTCCCGGTCGAGAAGCGTGAAGTGCTTAACAGTCTCGAAGCTCGCGAGCCCCGTGTTGACCTCGTCGACCGTAGCGGAGATACGGGCGCGCAGGGCGGCGTCGTTCGCCGGGCTGCCAGGCTCACCCGGGAGGCCGTGGTCGGCCCGCAGCGCCTCCCAATCCGGGATGATCAGGGCGACGACGTACGGCCGCTGGTCACCGACTACCAACGACGCCTTGACGTAGCGGTCGTTCTCCAGCTGCGATTCGATGGGCAGCGGAGCCACGTACTTGCCGCCCGACGTCTTGATCAAGTCCTTCTTGCGGTCGGTGATGGTGAGGAAGCCGTCGGAGTCGACGAAGCCCATGTCGCCGGTCTTGAGCCAGCCGTCGCTGATCGCCTCGGCTGTGGCCTCTGGCCTGTTCTTGTAGCCAAGCATCACGCACGGCCCGCTGACCAGGATCTCGCCGTCCTCCTCGATGCGAATCCGCGTGCCCGGCAGCGCTTTTCCTACTGTGCGGTAGCGGTGATCCTCTTCGGTGTTCGACGTCACGCCCGAGGTGGACTCGGTCAATCCCCAGCCCTGCAATATCTTCACGCCAAGCGACCAGAAGAACTCCTCGACCTTCTCGTTAAGCGGAGCGCCGCCGCTGATGAAGAAGCGCAGCCGCCCTCCGGTCAGGCGCGTGCGGAGCGATTTGAGGACGAGGTGCTCTGCGATCCTGACCCGCAGCCGAAGCCACGGCCCGGGATGGCCATGGAGGCGCGCAGCGCCGATGCCGAGCGCCCACCGGAAGATGGCGCGCTTGTAGACGGGTTGTCCGTGAACCTGGTCGAAGACGGCCTCATAGACCTTCTCGAATACTCGCGGCACGCCCAGCATCACCGTTGGTCGTGAAGCCTGGATGTCCTCGACGAGGGTGTCCAGGCCCCGTGCAAGCCAGAACGAGCAGCCGGCCATAGTCTCGATGAAAATGCCGTCGACGCGTTCCAGCACGTGGGAGTAGGGGAGGTAGGAGAGGATGAGGTCGTCCGGCCCGAGGTGGAACGCTTGGAGCGAACTCCTGCCCATCTCGACGAAGTGGCGGTGCGTGAGCATCACGCCTTTAGGATCGCCCGTCGTGCCTGATGTGTAGACGACGGTCGCGACCCGATCGGGGGTGAGACTTTCGAGCCTGGAAGCCAGCTCGCTCTCGAGCTCGGCGCCTGGCTTCTTGTCAACCCACCGGCTGATGTCGGTGTCGATCCTGAAGATCCGGCTCGGGTAGTCGTGACCTGTGAGCTTGGCTGCAAGCTCTTCGCTCGAGACGATGGCCAGCCGGATCTTCGAATCGTCGGCAATGTAGCCGGCCACTCGTGCGGGCAGGCTCGGGTAGATCGGTACTGTGACACCGCCTGAGGCCAGGATGGCAAGGTCGCAATACAGCCATTCGACGCGGTTCTCGGACATCAGCGCGACGTGGTCGCCGGGCTTTAGCCCGGCTGCAATCAGGCCGCAGGCGACCCGCCTCGCGCGCTCGGCCATCTCGGTCCAGCCCAGGCCGTGCCACGAACCGTCGCGGAAGAAGCGCAGGTATTCACGCTCGCCCGACCTGGTCGCCTGCTCGAAGAAGACACCCGGGATCGTCCGGGTGGCGTAGGCCGTCGATTGATATGCCGGCTCGACAGCTGAAGTGGTCACGGAACTTCTTCCTTCCTGGCTAAACACGTGTTGCCAGCGCTATTCCTTCACGGACGCCGGTGCTTCTCGCTCTGCCTGCTCGGCCGCCGCTTTGGTGCGGTGCACGGTTCCTGCTGCGTGCTGGGGCGGAGCGTAGATGGTGAACAGCTTCATCGGCTCGTCGTCGGTGTTGATCACGTTGTGCTGCACACCGGCGGGCACGAACGCGATCTCGCCTTTCTCGAATTCCTTGTCGATACCGTCGAGCACGACCTTGCCTTCGCCATCGACCACGTAAAGGACCTGGTCGACCTTGTGAACCTCAGCTCCGATCTCTTCGCCGGGCCGCAGTGACATGAGCACGAGCTGGCTCTTGGTCCCGGTGAACAGAACCTTGCGGAAGAAGTCGTTGTCTTTCGCGTCCTTCTTGATGTTGACGACGTAACCCTGTGTCATCGCAAACCTCCTTATTGGTGACCTCACCTTCGCGCAAAGGCGCGTTCGAGCCAAGTGGCAAAGGACCCCCCCAGGCCGGGCCGAGAAGCAGTTGCGATCAGCGCGCGAGGGCTGCTCTCACGGGGTCCTTCGCGGCCTCCGAGTGTGGCGCGCCGGCGGGCCGCCTGAACCGAGGGCGTCAGCCTTCTTCGAGGCTCCGGGCGAGAAAGTCGAGAACGGTCCGCTCGTACTTCGCATTGGCTGTGTTGTAGGCGGCAACATGGCCGGCGTCGGTCACCACGAGGAGCTGTTTGGGCCCGGCCGCTGCGTGGAAGATGGCCATGCCCTCGGCGGGTGGAACGATGGTGTCGGCGCCGCCGATGATCGCCAGCAGAGGCTTGTTCAGCAAGGCCGCTTTGGCGACCGGCTGCACGTTCCACAGGGAAGTTCCGACGTCCATCTGTCCAAACGCCAGCAGCGGAGCAGCCCAGGGCAAGTCCGGAAGATGGGTGACCTCGCTGAAGCGAGCCATGAAGACTTCGCCCACTGAGCTGAACCCGCTGTCCTCGACGACGGCGCTGACGTCGGGATTCACGGCACCCTCCTCGACCGCGATCGAAGCGCCGAGAGAATAGCCGAACAGGGCGATCGGGCCCGGGTCGAGACCTCGCGCTTCCGCGACGGCCGCGCGCGCGTCTTCAGGCTCGCGAAAGCCCATCGTCGATCCCTCTCCACCCGACTGCCCGTGCCCGCGAAGGTCGAACACCAGCAGGTTGTAACCCGCCTGGTGGAGGTAGCCCGCCTTGGCGAGCGGTTCCTGGCGGCTGTTGGACAGGCCGTGGATCATCACGATGCTCGCGTGGCGGGTGCCCGGAACCCACCAGCCGCGCAGCGTCAGCCCGTCGCGAGTTTTGAAGCTCACGTCGCTGTAAGCCATGCCCATGGCCGCGGGCGTCGGACCTATAGCTCGCCGCGGTGGATGCAGGGAGGTCCGCTCGGCGACAAAGCTGGCCACCAGCCAGACGGCGAGGACGGCGGCGAGCAGCCTGAGGCCAAGCCGCGCCCAGGAGGGGCGTCGGGTGGTGGAGGGGGCGCGAGGAACCGGCTGCATGCTGCGGCCGACATGTTACGGAGGTCACGCTGAACGCAAGTCGGACGGCACAAAGCGATGAGCTTCGTTCCGAGTGAAGGGCGGAAGCGAGATCGTATATTAGAGGACGCGCGAGAGGATTCTAGGTGGCGTTTCCGGCGGCCACGGCGCCCACCGCCATCAGGTCACCCTTCGAAAGCATCGCGATCGCCGAACCCGCGTCCATCACCGGCAGGTGCCCGATTCCGTGCTCGACCATGCGCTGCGCGGCGACCCCCGCATCGTCGCCGGGAACGACCGTGATCGCGTCTTCGGTCATGTACTCGTCGACCGCCGTCACGTCCAGGCTCGCCTCTTCGGCGACGGCCTTCACCACGTCGGCCTCGCTGAGCACGCCGACGAGAGTGCCTTCGTCAAGCACGGCGAGCGCACCAACGTGATTGCGGGCCATCTTCTGAGCTGCTTCGACGAGCGTGTCCGTCACCTCGGCGGTAATCAGGTTATTGCTGCACAAGCTCTCCACCTTCATGGTCGTCACCTCACTAGCTACTTCAGGGACAGTGTCCGGCCGATGCGGAGGCGGGTCATGGGCCGACTGGCCCTGAAACCAGGGGACGAAAGCCGGGCGGTTTCGCCGGCGTGAGCGGCGGGCATAACATGGTCTTGGTGATCCCCCTCGACTGGCGCCGCGCGGCCGGCTTGGCCGCTCTGGCCGCGCCGCTTTTGATGTGGTTTGAATTCCTGACAATGGGGATCTCGCGCCATGGCTACAACCTGCTGACGCGGCCGTTCAGCGACCTGGCCACGCGCGGCACGCCAAATGCCGACCTTTTCGCCCTCGGATTCTTCTTCGTTCCCGGCTTGCTCACGATCGTATTGGGCGTCGGCCTCTGGTTCGCCATCAAGGGCGGCCAGGCGTGGCGTGCCGGAGCGCTCCTGGTCGTATTCAGCGGGGTTTTCATGGTGGCCGTCGGGAGCTTCCCCCAGGATCCCAGCTCCTTCGTGGCGACTCTTCTGCACGGCATGATGGCCCAGACCTGTTTCGCGATCGCCAGCGTGGCACCGCTGGTCCTGGTCGCGGGATCGGCCAGCCATACCAATCTCGCTCCGCCCCGCCGGCTTTGGCTGGCGGCGGGCATCGCGGCCATCGCCATCGAGGTCCTTGCTATCGCCCTTCGCCCGCTGATGTCCTATCCCGATGGTCTCTTCCAGAGGCCGTTCACGCTCGTGTTGACCATCTGGTTCATAACCACCGGCGCCTGGCTGCTGAAAGGCCGTAGGTTCGAGGGTCTTTCGGTCCCTGACTAGCCGTCCGGCAGGACGGAAACTCGATTCGAGTTGAGCTCGGAACGGATCCATTACCTCGACTGGCTGAAGGTGCTGATCGTGTATGGCATCGTGCTGTTTCACGTGGCGCTTGTCTTCTCATTTGGCACCTGGCTGGTCTCCAACCACGAGCGGAGCCTCATCCTCAGCGCCTTCGCCGGCTTCTGCTTTCCGTGGGGCATACCCGCGATGTTCCTGATCGCCGGAGCGGACGCCTGGTTCGGGCTCCGCTCTCGCTCGCTCGCAGACTTCCTGCGCAGGCGCTTTCTACGCCTGGTGGTTCCGCTCGTGCCCGGCCTCCTGGTGCTGTCCCCTCTGCAGCGGTTCGTGACGAGCTCCAATCCGCCGCCTTCCATCGACACCTTCTGGGCCTTCTACACGTCATTCTTCCGCAACATTCATTTCAGCTGGACGCTGCAGTTCATCAGCCAGTACTGGCTGCACCTGTGGTTTCTCGCGTATCTCTTTGCGATCACGCTTGTGTGTACGCCAGTCCTGGTGTGGCTGCGAAAGCCCGCCGGCCGGCGCCTGACGTCCTGGATGGTCGCCCTCGCCTGCCGAAGGGGGGGAGTACTCGTGCTGGCTGTACCGCTGGCACTCACCCAGTTAGTCCTGCGCCCCCGGTTCCCCGCGTACCAGGACTGGGCCGACGTCGCGACCTACACGGTCGCTTTCCTGTGGGGGGCGATCTTCTTCAGCGACCGGCGCTTCGAAGCAGCGATCCGGCGGCAGGTTCTCTGGCTCCTGGCCGCCGGCACGCTGACCATGTTGGGCATCGGTCTCCTGACGTACTTCACGCATATTCAGGCCACGGGCGACAGTGGAGCGCAGGCTCCGGCGCAGCTGGCGCAATCGTTCCTCTGGAGCCTGTTCGTATGGTCGTGGCTGCTCGCGGTCCTGTATCTGGGCATACGGTGGCTCAACTTCCCGAATCGCATGCTGCGATACGCGGAGGAGTCGGTCCTGCCTGTGTATGTGATCCACCATCCAGTCGTGCTGCTGATCGCGTCGTTCGTGGTCACGTGGAACCTTGGGGTCTGGCCCAAGTTCGCGGTGATCCTGATGATGGTGGCAATCCTGACGCTTGGAATCTATGAATTCGGCGTTCGACGATGGCGTGCCACCCGGCTGATGTTCGGTCTCAACCCGGTGTTGGCAGCTTCGACCAAATCATCTCAACCCGCATCGCGCTCACCCATTCAGTCGACGCCCGCGTGACGCAGCCGCAGCGGGCATCCTGGTAGGTCCCGCGGATAGAGGACCGAAAGACCCTGACGAAAGTCACCCGCTGCGCCTACGCTCGTAGAGTCCCGAGGGACTGAGTAGGGTAAACCGGAAGATACCGAACGTTGATTAGGTCGAAGGCCGAAGGGCTGAAAACCGGAAGACGAATAGGGCACTTCAGGGTAAACAGGAAGGTTCCTCGGGACAATTCTTTGTTCACTTCGGACCTCATTCCCTGGGCGTCTGCACTGTCCGGCCGCAGATGAGCGCGCGACGAAGGCGGGCTCCTGCCCCTGCCAACCAGAGACCATCGACCCTATTCGCCGAACGAGGCGGGCTCCAGTCTGGTTCTCATGCGCGTACCAGCTGCCACAACCCTTGCCGCATTGATCGTTTTACTCGCTGCCTGTGGCTCTAGTTCACCCGGCGGCTACTCATCCTCGCCTACCCCCAGCACCAGCGCTTCGCCGCCGGCTGAGCCAACCCCGTCGCCGTCACCCAATCCATCACCGATCGCATCACCATCGCCGTCGCCCAGCCCGATCGCCTGTCTCCCACAGCAGGGCGGCACCGCGTCCAGGGCCACGATCACAGATGTGCGCGTCGGCTCGCATCCGGGCTATGACCGCCTGGTCGTCGAGTTCAGCGGTGGCCTGCCGGCATACAAACTGGTGGCGCAGGATCCGTCGACCTTCGTCGGTCCCTACAGCGGCAAGCCTGTGAGCGTGGCCGGAAGCGCCGGAATCCACCTCTTCATCTACAACATGGACATTCCGCCTTCGTTTCAGCACGGCACGAATCTCCGGCCGGGCTACAGCGTGCTGAAGCAGGTCCTCGTGATGGCGGTCTTCGAAGGTCAGGCCGACATTGCGCTCGGCCTCGGGAGCGAGGCGTGCCCGTCAGCGTCGACGCTCAGCAACCCGTACCGCCTGGTGATCGACTTGCCGGCCCAATAAAACAAACAAAGAGGGAGTGAGCGAGATGATGTGGGGCTATGACGCGGGCGGTTGGTTCTGGATGGTGCCGGTCATGCTGCTGATCTGGGGAGGGGTGATAGCGGCGATCGTGCTGGTGGCCCGCGCGCTTGGTGCACCTCGCACAGAGGGGGACGAAGCCTTGCAGACCCTTCGGAGGCGTTTGGCAGCGGGCGAAATCAGCCCGGACGACTACGAAAGGATGAAAAGGCTCTTGCAGTCCTAAGCAGGCGGATCCCGGTCGAGTGTGAGTTGACCGGCGTCCACCTGCTCGGCAACGGAGCGGCCGAGGGCGTTGCGGGCCAACACGCCGGCGATTCGTTCAACGAAGTCCTCAGCGGTTGCTTGAGCGACGGCGTACATCGCGACCGCGTCGGCCGCGCGGCCGAGGACGCCACCGGGCGGTGCGTAGTGGCCGTCGAGCTCGAGCTGATTGGTGCCGTCGTGGACTCGATAAAGCCGGAGCCGGCCTTCGAAGGTAGGAAAGAGGGCTTCCCCTTCGAGGGAGCGCCACGTGATAGGAACGACAACCTCCTCCTCTTCGATCTGGGCACCGGAGACCTTCATCCGAGCGTGGCGGGCCAGGCGGCCGAACGCAGTGTCAGCCTCCAGCTCGGTGATCTTGCCGGTCGCGGACTCATACATGCCCGGCATCCAGTTTGCAGGTCCCTCCGAGAGCGCGTCGCGAAGCTTGTCGTACTCTCCAATCACCTTCTGGTGCGCTGAAACGAGTCGGTCTGGTGGGATCGTTTTATGCTCCACGAACCCAGGGTACTTCGCACTCCGCACGCGACACCCGAGTCGATGGACCCGGCAAGCCCGTGGCTTAAGGCCCTAAGCCCGCTGGACGATGCCGTCTTCTCCACGCCGACGCTGGTCGTCATCCAACCCGGTTGCACGTGCCGTCAGGACGTCAGAACATCGGACATCCGGCCCTGGAAGGTCAGCGCGATGGCCGGTAACCTGAAGTTGGTTCCGGGAGCCGATGGGCAAGGGCCGGGGCGAACCCCCGCAAGGGAGGGATGCTTGAGCCTCAAACCTACGACTACCCGGGACCAGTAGGCTGTCCAAGCCGTCGGCTGCGGATGCGGCGCTCGCCGCGCCGGATCGTCGGTCCCAATCTGGTGTCGCGCCCTGACCCTACTCGGTACGGTCTTCTGACCCGGATGGGCTGTTAGGTCAAACCCCACCTGCTGTCGCGCGCGACAAATCGACAGCGGCAAGCGACCTGGAGTTGTGGCTAGCGCCGGCTGGGCTTGCCGTCCTGCGCTCAGAACTCCTCGGCGACGAGCTCCGGATGCATGTTGACGACCGCCAGCAGGCGTCGACGCCGCAAGAGGCCGGGCGTGGCTCCGAAAACGCCGACGACGTGTGCCGCTTGCACGGTCCCCCATGCCATCGCCACCGCCAGGGGGCGGCCCAGCTGCAGGGCAACCATGACCGTGGCCCCGTAGCCGTCGCCGGCGCCCGTCCGGTCCACCAGGGGGACGGGCAGCACCCCGGTCCGCAGATACAGGTCCCCATCGAAGGCATAGGAGCCGTGAGTCCCATCGGTCATAACCACTGTCTTCGGTCCCAAGCGGTGCAGCGCCTCAAGCAGTGCCTTTGGTTGATCGTCCACGTGCGTGAGCTCGCACGCCTCGTGGCGGTTGAGGAGCAGGAGGTCGCTCATTTTCAGGAGGGGGGACAGTGCGCGCGCGCCCATTCGGAGCTGGTGCGTACCAGGGCTGAAGGCGAGCCGGCAGGGATTTCGCTCCAGATGGCAGCGGAGATCTCTGTGCAGCCGGTTGACGGCTGCTCCCCGAGGCCCGACTGATGTGGCGTAGATCCAGGCGGCTCGCGGCAGCTCGGGCAGGTGGTAGCTCCGGGGTTGGTGCCAGACGAAGAGCGTTCGCTCGCCGCGGTACACCAAAGCCGTGCTGGCGTTGGTCGTGTGCCTGTGGTCGAGCGCCATCAGCGACGTGTCGATGCCTTCGCCGTCCAGGTCGCTCCGAATCGAATCGCCTTCAGCGTCGGCGCCTGTGACCCCGTAGATCCCCACCCGCAGGCCCAGCCGGGCAGCGGCGACGCCCGCGTTGATGCAGCTGCCGCCAAGCGAGCGGTGGAGTTCGTCCACCGGGATCTTGTCCGCGTAGTCGATGCAGAGCTGCGTTTGATCCGGATGCAGCCTGAGGGCGAGGTGGGCGTCGTGGATCTTGAGGAAGGTATCGATCGTGGGATCGCCGATGGTGATCAGGTCCAGCATCTCTTCGCCTCTGAGGTCAGGCTGGCAGTTCCCCGGCTGGCACCACAGGGCCCAAGTACCCAGTCGCCACGGGCCCTTGGGCCCTAGCCATGCGGTCTCGACAGGCCGAGCCTGGACGGTGGAGGCAATTGCATTGGCAAGAATCACCGTCAAGCACCGGCACCGCCAGAGTTTCGACATCCGGGTACGGGGCTACGCGCTGATATCCGACGAACCGGTCACCGTGGGTGGTGATGACGAGGGCCCGACGCCCACGGAGCTCATGGTTGCCGGCCTTGCCGCATGCGCCGCCGACGAAGCCGTCAAGTGCCTGGCGGCGATCGGCGAGAGGTTCGAGCCCACAGAGGTCGGAGCCGACTTCGACTGGGATTCCGAAGGCTGCAGGATCACGTCCATACGGCTCGAGGTTACGGTTCCAGACGTGATCAGCACGAGCGCCAGGAATGACGTGCTGCAGGCGATGCAGTCCTGCCCGGCACGGAAGATGTTGGCGGAGCCGCCGAGCGTCGAATACGGATTTAGAGTCGGAGGTGCTCCCATGGTCCTGGGGCCAGGTCTGGATGGCGGTTCATGGCCGAAGGAGCCGCCCCCGGACGTCGATTCGCAGGACTGAGGCTGACACAAACCGACGCCAGGGATCGAAGCCTGACGCTCTATGAGCGTCTGCGCGATGGAGCGATCACAACGGGACGGCGCGTGCGATGAATGACAGCCTCAGCCGCGCCGGCGGCGACGTCACCGCCCTCCCAACCCAGCGTTCTCGTGCCGAGGACAATCATGTCCGCCCCGGTTACCATCACCTCTCGAGCGATTTCAGGAGCGAGACCGCGCCGATTGTCTATCATGCGGGACCTCACCTCGACATCGGCTTTTTTGAGCACAGCCACCGCTGCTGTGACCGCCGCTTGGTCCGGGTCGGCGGTAGACGCTGACTCGGCAAGCTCGACGGTGTCGCCCAATGTGTGGCCCACACACACGACCTCCACTGAAGCCTTGAGTGCGCGGGCGAGCTCAGCGGTTGCGGCGACCGGCCGCTCCGGATCACCTTCACCGTTGATGACGAGCACTATCCGCCGCGGGTTCAGGTTTGTCGTAGCACCCGCGGGCACAATGACGACCGGACAGAGCGCGCTCATGGCGACCTCGTGACTGACGCTGCCCAGCAAGATGCCGGTCAGCTCGCCGCGTGCTCTTGAGCCCATGAGGATAAGGTCGGCGCCCAGACGGGCGGCGGTGCCGATTATCTCCCCGGCAACCTCTCGGCGTTTGCAGCCCCGTACTTCCCCATTTGCTTTGACGCCTGCCATGACAAGATCCTTGACGACGTCGTCGACCAGCCCGCGCACAACCTCGAACTCTCGCCGGCGCTGCTCCTCCGGATCACGCTTGCGTGTTTCCGGCACCAGCAAGCTGAGCACGGTGACCGCGGCATTGAGCTTGGGCGCCAGGTGCACCGCCAGGCGGGTTGCCCCCCCCGACGGCGCGCCGCGATCGATCGCCAGCAAGACGTGCTTCACGACATCAAGCTATGCCGTCGGACCACCGAAGGCGATAGTCGAGGGCCCTGGCAACGACGGGACCTTCGGCCCCTCTGGGATGGGTAAGGTTCCTCTGGGAACAGCGTCGGCGACGGTTTACGGTGGGGTCACGATGAGAGTTGTACGCCGAGTCGACCACCCGGCCACCAGCACCACGGTTCGAGAGGTGATGGGGAAGTCAACGGTGTGCGCGGACCCGCGGCAGTCCCTGGTGGACGCTGCAGCCGAGATGCGCGCCCACCGGACCAGCACCCTGGCGGTGCTCGACGGTGAAGCGATCGTCGGCATCGTCACCGAGCGTGACTTCATGCGTGCGATCGCGGATGGCCGCGACCCCGCCACCACGCATATCTCCGAGTACATGACTTACGAGCCCCTGACTATCGAGGCCGGGAAGCTGGCGGCCGAGGCGGCGGCCATGATGGTCAAACATCACGTGAGGCACATTCCCGTGACCGACGGAGGCCGGCTGATCGGCTTCCTTTCAGCCCGCGATCTGCTCGCCTTGACACCCTGGCCGCTAAACCTGCCGATCGGCGAGAGCTGGTGAGCTGATTCCGACTCGGGCTATTTCGTCCTGCGCTTGGGAGTCCCGACGGTTTTCGCTGTCGATGGCGATGGTTGACTGCTCGCCGCTTGGCGATCCGATCGCGGCTGCACGGCGGTTGAGATCAAGAGGATGGGTCGCTTGGAATGAAGGACCAACTCGTGGCTCACGCTACCCAGCACCAGTTCCGCGACCCCGCCCCGGCCTCGGCGGCCAACCACGATCACGTCCGCATCGATGCCGTCAGCGACCTTTGCGATCACCGATGCCGGCCGGCCGTCTTCCATGACTGTCCGGTATTGGACTCCGGCGTCTCTCAAGGGCTTGCACCACATCCCTTCGAACTCCTTGGTCATCTCGGCTCGCCACTCTGGGTCGAATTGCGGTGGCGCGATTGCAGTCACATACCCGGTGTCGAAGTAGACAGGCGGGGAGATCGCGAACACCGCGACCACTTCGGACCCCATGCCTTTGGCCATTCGCACTGCCCAATCGAGCGCCGCCTCAGAGTGCTCGGAGCCGTCCACACCGACGACGATCCGACTGATGCCAGAGCGCTGTGTCGCCATCTTCGACTCCTTTTCCACCCGGCTTACTCGATGTGATGAGCATTCACGATTTCGGCCTCGATGGGTCGGGCTCTTGGTCCCCTCACCTTGAGGACCCTCGACCCTGTTGACTGAGCTATCGGTCGGTCAGCCTGGATTCATGCTTGGAGTTGAAGCCAGATCGCCTTACTTCAAAGCCGTAGCGATCGATTTCGACGGGACGCTGGCCGAAGGTGGCCCGCCCGCGGCTTCCGTCCTGGCGGCGGTTCGCTCAGCGCGCGAGAGGGGTCTTCGGCTCCTCCTCGTCACCGGACGGACGCTGACTGATCTCTGGCAGGTATTCCCCGACGTCGTCGAGAACTTCGATCTGACGGTGGCCGAAAACGGTGCCATTCTTCGGGCACCCGAAGGTCACCGCAGGCTCGCCAGGCCCGTCGACCCTGAGCTTGCAAGAGCGCTTCAAAGCCGCGGCATCCCGGTTCAGCCCGGAGAGGTCATTCTCGCCTGCGACGCGGTGTACGACGCCGAGGTGTTCGAAGAGATCCGCCGGCTCGATCTCGACTGCCAGCTGATCAGGAACCGCGCGGCGCTCATGGTGATTCCAGCCGGTGTAACGAAGGCTTCGGGCCTGGCGGTCGCGCTGAGAGAGCTCGGTTTGTCCCCTCGCAGCGCGATCGCGATCGGGGACGCCGAGAACGACCTGGCGCTGCTGGAAGTATGCGAGCTTGGGGTGGCGGTCGCCAACGCGGTTCCGGTCGTGAAGCAGCGCGCCGACCTGGTCCTGGATCGCGCCGACGGGTCCGGCGTCGCGGAGTTTCTCGAGGGACCAATCGTCCGCGGCAAACAGTTCATCCACCCAGATCGGTGGCGAATCCGGCTGGGGATGTTTGACGACGGTGAGCCTGCGACGTTGCCCAGCTCTCAGATCAACATACTGGTGACGGGCGCCAGTCAGTCTGGCAAGTCGTACCTCGCCGGTCTTATCACCGAGCAGCTCATTCGTCTCCGATACTCGGTACTGGTCATCGACCCTGAGGGCGACCACGCGCGGCTCGGTGAACTGCCGGACGTTCTCGTCGTCGGCGGCCGTGAGGGACTGCCGACTCCTGAGCGCCTGGCCAATCTGCTCGGCCTGCAGCTCGGCAGCGTGGTGGCGGATCTGTCCTTCCTGTCTCGGGAGGACGCCAACCGCTACCTGAAGGATGTGGCGCCCTGGGTGGAACGCCAGCGCCTGCAAAAGGGAGCGCCACACTGGGTGGTGATCGATGAGGCGCACGGGTCGCTCGGTGCGGGCGGGGCGGTGGCCCAATACCTGGCTCCGGGCGCCACCGGCTACCTGCTGGTCTCCTATCAACCGTGGGAGCTCTCCAGTGAAGCGCTTGGTGGCCTCGACGCGATGATCGCAGTCGCAGGCGGCCAGCAATCGGGCATCGGCAACATTGCGAAAGCGATGGCAGGCTTCGCCGGCGATGATGCGGCGAGCCTGATGTCTCGCCTCGAGGGTGCTGGACTGGGACGTGCGTTGCTTGCGAGCCGCGGAGGACGGACGCGGACTCTGCAGGTCGGCCGGCGAACCACAAGCCATGTGCGCCACTGGCACAAGTACGCGATCGTCGAACAGGCTGCGCAATCGCGGTTCTACTTCCGGCGCGGTCCGGGCGAGGGGATCATCGCCGTGGCGGGAAATCTCCAGGAGTTTCACCGCGAGCTCAGTCATTGCGAGGCCGGGGTGATGTTGCACCACGCCATGCGCCATGACTTCTCGCGCTGGATCCAGGGCGTTTTTCGTGACTCCGTCCTGGCCGAAACGATCAAGGCGATCGAGGAAGGTGTGGTGGCAACCGGCGCCAACAGCAACTCGATCCGCAACGAACTGCTGATCGCGATCGAGGCGAGGTACCTGGAGTAAGAGACGTCCATGGCACGCCGCGAGCCGGGCGAATACGTCCGCAGCTGCGACGGCCCACCGATCCAGGCGCTCGGCCGGCCGCCGAACGCGCCTGGGATCGTTGAGCCGACCGGTTGCGTCTAAGGCGTGATGGTCAACTGGCTATCGACCTTGGTCACGCCGGGCGCCGATTCCGCCGCCTTCCTGGCCGCCGAGGCCTCGCTCCAGGAGCTGACCTGCCCATGCAGCGTCACATGGCCGTCGTCGGTCGTCAGCCAGATACGGCGGGCGTCGATCTGGGCCTGGCGGTGCAGGGCCTCGGTGATCTTCGACTTGACATCCTTGTAATGGGGCGCGGGCTTGACGATCACGTGGTTCGTGACACCCTTCACGCCGATGAGGCCCCTGACGATCTTGTTCGCGGCCTCGGACTGATAAGTCCAGTCGACCTGGCCTTCGAGAGTGACCCATCCATGCATGACCTTGGCCTTGACAGCCTCATGCGGGATGGCGGCGTTCCATGTCATCTGATTGGATATCGCAAGCGCGATATCGCTATCGTCGCGGGTCCGATCGCCGGCCAGCTTGACGACCAGGTCATTGGCCACCGCCAGCACCCCGTATACCCTCAAGGATGCCCGTTCCGCTGCGATCAGCTCCGTGTAAGTGTTCACATGTCCTGTCAGCGTCACCGCTCCCCTGTCTACTGCGACACCAATGTTCGCTGAGTCGACTTTGGGCTCCCACTCCAACTCACGAATGACGTCTGCTTGAAGCTCCTTGTCCAGTTGCATGGCACGACCTCCTGAGTAATTAGGGCTCAGCAACCCACTGACTCCCTTGTAGCTGAAACCCCTGGCCGGCACATGAGGCGGCTGTCACCCGATCCCAGGGCCGGACGGCCCTACCTGATCGCGCATGACCGATCAACGATTCGTGCCGAAATGGAAGTGACCATTCACGATCGAACGCGAGATCTCCCGACCGAAGTTCACGCCTACGTTAAAAGGAAGGTGATGGGCCTTTCCGATCATTTCGACCTGATCTCGGCGGCCGAAGTCGAGTTCGATCGAGACGTGAAGAAGAGACGGGAGCCGCTACACGTCGTGAAGGTCACGCTCCACCTGGTAGGCCACCGTCTGCGCGATCTACGTGCAAGCGAAACCGGTCGCGATCAGCTCGCGACCTTTGACCTACTGATGGAAAAGATCGACGGCGAGGTCACACGCTTGAAGAGACGGGTCAGGGCTCACCCGTAGCCGCCGCCGGACTACGGCCGCTTCGAGCGTTTGGCTCCCGACCGGGTCACACCGCCGGCCTGCCAGTAGCCGATGTTCGCGCCCTGAACGCCAGGCGCAACTTCGTGGCTCTCTTCTCCCAGCTTGCCACGCCGGCGTCCGGAAATCCGATCGGGGGACCTCGCCGGTTGAGATTTACTTTGCCTCGCTGTCACCGACCGGCTCTTTTGGATCGCAGGCTCATGCTGTCGGAGCGGTGGGTCCATGGAACTTCGTTCCGGCCGGAGCGCCGGCTGTCCTTCCGGTGGCCCGAGCTCATCTTCGGGCTCCGGCCCCAGGCTCGCAATGTATTTGACTATTTCGGCCTTGCCGGCTCCTGAGGCAAGCAGACCCAGGACGTCCTTCTGAGCGTTCGGCGGCAGGCCGGCTAAGTAGTCCTCCAGTTCCTTGTCGGTGACGCCCTCGGGCGGGATTAGGTTCTGCATCTGCTTAGCACCTCACTAGCCGCCGTTCGCGGTTGACTCTGCTCATCCCGTAGATGAGCTTTGATGAAGGCCCAGATCTCCACCAGAGCCGTTTGGCCCCCACACGCCGGGCCCCTCAAGCGTTCAGATGCGAGGGCTGCGATTCTGGAAGTCTCGAAAGGAACTCAAGACTCTCGCAATCGGTCTCGATGGACGAGACCGCCAGATTTCGGGACCGTGATGCCCCGGCTTCAAATCCCGGGCCCCCAGATCCGAGTTTCCGATGAGCACGCGGCGGTCACGCGTGCGCCTGATCAATCGCCGACTGCAGCGATTGAACGTAGGCATCGCTGGTGTAGGTGGCTCCCGAGACGGTGTCGATTTGTGCTGTCTTAGCCGAGACAGCCTGCAGGGCTTCGTCACGCAGGATCGGACCGGCCGCTTGACTGATTTCGACAGAGCGTGCCCGATCACTGGGAAGCAGTGGTGCCTGAACATCGGTGATGTGGCCGTTCGAGACGGTGATTTCAACCTGCACGTCCCCGAAACGGGTCGTGATGTCCTGACCGGTGTACTGCCCATTCTTCAGAGGAGCCGGAATCTGGAGCGTGGGGGCCCCAAAACCGCCACACCCCACCAGGAGCATGGACGAAACCGCAGACGCGGCGGCGCCCGTGGCGGCGCGTCTTTTCCGCGTGAGGATAGCCGAGTGCAGACGCAACCGAGCGCCGTCCCGTTTCATGAGGAACGCGTTAGCCCAGGTGCGCCTGCTGCAGGGCCGACTCGAGCGATTGCGCGTAGGACTGACTGGTGTAGGTCGCTCCGCTGATGATGTTGATGTTTGCGCTCTGCGCCTGCAATGCTTCGGTACGCAGCCACGGGCCGGCCTGCTGGCTGATGTATGCCGATTCTGCTCGGTCGGTTGGAAGTACCACCGCCTGGACGTCCGTTATGTGCCCGTTGGAGATCACCACCCGCACCTGAACGTCGCCGAAGCGGTTCGGAAAGTCGGTACCGGTGAAAGTTCCGTTTAGAGCGGTGGACGCGGACGGTGAGGGCGATGGAGAGGGTGTCGTTGCCGGTGTGGCCGAAGGTGAGGGCACGGCCGAAGGCGAAGCCGATGGACTCGCGGGGTTGCCGGCAGTTTGGTTTGGAGATACGGGTGCGATCGCACTCAACTGGTGTGGCGCGACTTTGTAGTTGAGAAGCCAGACGACTCCCACAACGGTGACGCCGGTGACGATGGTCGACCTCTTCATTGCAATCTAAAGACCTCCGTTCTAATTTGGTCGGACGACAGGCCAAGTGCCTCAAGAGAGGTGCGGACGACGGCCATCATCGCGATAGGCCCGCACACGTAAACGGCTCGATCAAATATGTCTGGCACAAGCCGGGCAAGGTTGGCGGGTGTGAACCAGGCCTCGCGGCTGGGTCGGCGACTAGCAGCTTGAGTGATTAGGTAATCAACCCGCACCGAGCCCTCCCGGGTAGAAAGGGCGTCCAACTCCTTCTTGAAAACAATGTCGCCTTCACTGTGAGCCCGATAGAGAATCCGAACATCGAAACCGTCGGTCGCCATCTCCTCCGCGAGAGGCCTGATCGGAGTAATGCCAATTCCGCCGGCGATGAGCAACACCTTCGCATTCTTTGGTCGTTCAATGAACTTTCCGAAGGGGCCGTCGACCAGGATTGGGGTGCCGGGTTTCAAGGTGTGGATATTGCTCGTGAAGTCGCCAATGTTCTTGACCGTTATGCGCAGGCGGCGGCCGTTGGGGACCGCTGAGATCGAGAACGGGTGGGCTTGCCACCAACGCGTCCGATCAAGAAACCGCCAGATCGCGAACTGGCCGGCTTCCGCCTCGAACTGATCGAGGTCGCGGCCCGTGATGTAAATGGAGAAGACACCGCGCGCCTCCTTCTCCACGGCCTGGACGTGAAAGCGGTGGCGCGAGTAGGTGGCGAGGGGTCCAACGACCCGGTAAAGAAGGAGGGACCCGCCGACCAGGACGTACAGCCCGCACCAGTACCAGACGAAAGCTGGGTTCCCAGCGAAGTCGACCCCGGTCGCCAGCTGGTGGCTGAAAGCCAACGCTACAGCCAGGTAGGCATAGAGATGGACGAAGTACCAGGTTTCGTACGCGAGGCGGCGTCTTGCGATCGTGACCGACATCACGACGACGGCGATCATGAGTCCAAGGGCGACGATGGCCGCCAGAAGGCCCTGGTAACTGGCTATGAAGTCGCCCAGTTGGCTGGCAACGTCCTTGCCGTCGCCGAGTTGATATCCGAGAGTTTGGAAGACGCCGTGCCCGATCAGCAGACCAATGGCGAGGTAGCCGTTCCATTTGTGCAGGACCGCCAAGCGCTCCAGACCAAAGGCGCGCTCCAGCCACGGCAGTCGCGCCATGAACAGCAATTGCCAGAGCACGAAGTAGGTTCCGAGGAGTCCCGTGACCCTGCCGATGCCGTTGAACGCGTCGGAAGCATTGCGCGTTATCTCGAAGCCGGTGCTGAACCACCAGAAGCCAAGGACGATTACGGCGTTGACTGCAAAGACGGCATAGGCAAGGTCTGGACTCGACCAGGCCGAATAGGCTGGAGGTCGGCGCGGTGTGAGCTCGGTCTCCGAAGGGGCGGTCAGATGCTGCACGTTGAGCACCTACGCTAGCCCGCATTCATTGGAGGTCGATTGGGGAGACGTGGCCTGGATCTCCAATCCGATTCCAATGTGGAGTCCCTAAAATCGAATCTGGGTAACGCTCATTGGCTGAGATCAAATACCGGCGTGGGGAATCGACCGAATCCGGCGTGGTTGCGAATGAGCGCTTGACCTCGCTCACTGGCGCCCTACTTCTCGTGCTTCTTGCCCTGATGGGACTCACCATCATCAGTGTCCGGCGGTTGCTTCCTGAGCATTTCTTGCTGGGCATTTTGCTGGTACCGCCGCTGGCCCTGAAACTGGCTTCCACCGGGTATCGGTTCGGGCGCTACTACACCGGCGACCAGCAGTACCAGCGCGCCGGGCCGCCGCAGCTGCTCATGCGGCTCCTCGCGCCGATCGTCGTCCTATCCACGGTGGCCATTTTCGCTACAGGAATCGAACTGTGGCTCTTTGGATTGCGCTTCGGCAGCATCTGGGTCGAGGCCCACAAACTGAGCTTTGCGATCTGGCTGCCGGCCACAGGCGTACACGTGCTCGGCCACCTGATTCGGACCAGCCAGGCGGCAGTCGAGGAAATTTCAGTCTCCCGTTCGGCGAGCGCGATTACGCGGCGATCGCTTGTGTTCGGGAGCCTGCTTACCGGTGTGGTGCTCGCGCTTGCCAGCCTGACCTATGCGACTCCGTTCATCTTCTTCCGGGATGGCTAGCAGATTGCAATGACTTCGGTCCTGATCATTGAGGATGAGGTGAACCTGAGCCGGATCCTGGCGCGGGTGCTGGAGGAGGAAGGGTTTCAGGCGCTGGTGGAATACCGAGGGGACAGCGGTCTGGAGACGGCTCTAGCCAGCGCTCCGGATGCGGTGGTGCTCGACCTGTCGTTGCCGGGTATGGATGGGCTTCGTGTCTGTCGCGAGCTTCGTGCCCGGGGCTTGCGGATGCCAGTGATCATGCTCACCGCCCGGGACGCCGTGCCGGATCGCGTCCGGGGCCTCGACCATGGCGCCGACGACTACCTTGTGAAGCCATTCGCAATCGAAGAGTTGATTGCGCGCCTCCGGGCTCATCTTCGTCGAGCCGGCGAACCTAACGAGCGCCTGGTGGTCGCGGACCTGGTGCTGGAGCCGAGCGCGCGGAGGGTGCGTCGCGGAGGCAGGGAACTGAGCTTGACTGCTCAGGAGTTCGATCTACTCGAGTTCCTCATGCGCCATCGTGGCCAAGTTATGAGCCGGCAGCGGATCCTGGACCACGTCTGGGGTTATGAGGCCATGCCGGTGTCCAACATCGTCGATATTTACATCCACTACCTCCGCGACAAAGTCGACAACAGCAATAAGGCAAAGCTGATCAAGACCGTGCGCTCGGTCGGCTATGTATTGCGCACATGATCTTCGGCAGCCTTCGCAAACGATTGCTGCTAACGAACGTGGCCGTGATGGCGGCAATCCTGATCGCGCTTGGCGGGGGAATCCTGCTTGTGATGGATCGCCTCCTGGTCGCGCAAGAAACTTCTACGGTCGAGTCGGACCTGCAACGGGCTGTGATCGAGCGTCGCGAGTTGAGCCAGGACGAGTTCCAAAGCCGGCACACCTTCTACACATCAGGCACGTTTTTTGTCATTTGGGACAATTCGGGCAAAGTAACTTTCAACCCTTCTGGTGCCCCAACGGCTCAGCTCCAGCCGGTTGAAATGGCTGCTCTAAGCGGCCATGCCGGCACGGTCCGCGTCAATCTGCAGGCGAGTCAGCCTGCACTGATCGCTTCTCAAGTCCTCTCCGATCAAGGTGTAACGACAGGCGTACTACAGGCCGGCCGCAGCCTGGTACCCATGTTGTCGGTCGAGCGCGAAGCGCTGCTTGTGATGCTGGGCGCCGGGTTGGGAGCCCTGCTTGTGATCGTTCTCGCGGGTTGGTTTCTGACCGAGCGAGCGCTAGCCCCGATTCGCGCGGCGATGGATCGTCAGGTTCGCTTCACCGCGGACGCCTCCCATGAACTCCGAACGCCGCTCACCATCGTTGACGCCGGGCTGCAGGTCTTGAAGCGCCATCCAGACCAAACGGTGGGTCGCAACGCTCAGCTGCTCGATTCGATCTCAGCTGAGACCCACCGCATGACCCGGCTGGTCGACGATCTCCTTACCCTGGCCCGCGTCGATTCAGGTCAGACGCAGCTTCAAATCGAGCCAACTGATGTCAGCGAGCTGGTCGTCTCGACGGGCCAAGACCTGCAAGCATTGGCGGCTAGCCGGGGCGGTCATCTCGATGTCCGATCCGAGCCTCGCATCGAGGCACAGGTCGACCGTGACCGGCTTCGCCAATTGCTGGTGATACTGGTCGACAACGCTTTGCTCCACGGCGAGCCCGGTGGCCCTGTCGAAGTTCGAACTGACCGAGTCGGCCACGAGTTGCGCCTGGAGGTCTCTGATCGGGGGCCTGGCATTCCGGTGGAGCACCGCGGCAAGGTATTCGAGCGCTTCTACCAGCTGGATAGCAGCCGTTCTGGAAGCAGCGCCGGCCTCGGCCTCGCCATAGCCCGATGGATTGTCAGCGCGCACGGAGGCACCATCAAGCTCATGGACAACGATCCGGGTCTGATGGTGAGGGTCTTGCTTCCGCTGCGCGCGTCGAACGAGGACGCCAATCGCTCGCCGGCACGTGGCGGGAGCACAGCGAAGAAGGCCATTCCAAAGCCGAATCCATCGTCGACCACCTGATCGGAGCCTTGGCTGTGCGCCGCGTTGAGGAGGTGATGGGGATGCCGGTTACCGTCCAGGTGGTCGACGCCGAAGCCGACGAGCAGGCATTGGACGAGGTCTTCAATGAGTTCAGGCTTCTCGACCGAACCTTCAGCCCATTCCTCGTGGACAGCGAGGTGAGCCGGATCAACCGCGGAGAGCTACGACCGGAGAACGCCGGTCAGCTGGTGAACCAGGCGATCAACCTGTGCCATCTCTATGAACAAGCGACGGAGCGCTATTTCTCGGCCTGGATAGGCGGCCGTTTCGACCCATCAGGGTTGATCAAGGGCTGGGCAATCGACCGCGCCTGCTCAATCCTCGACCGTCACGGCCTCCGCGACTACTTCGTTGACGCCGGCGGCGACGTCCAGACCCGTGGCCGAAACCCGGACCGGGGCCCATGGCGCGTCGGTGTAAGGCATCCCGTCGAGCGGGACAAGGTCGCCCGTGTAATCTTGGCTAGCGGCTTGGCGGTCGCCACCTCCGGCACGTACGAGAAGGGTGAGCATATTCTCGACCCCCACAGCGGCAGACCCGCCAGCGCCTGGCTCAGCTTCACGGTTGTTGGACCGGATATCCTCCAGGCCGATGTTTACGCGACCGCGTGCTTCGCCATGGGAATCGCCGGACTCGACTTCGTGGCGCGGGTCGCCAGATACGAGGCGTACGCCATCGATCCCCAGCTACGCGCTAGCTCCACAGCGGGATTCGCGGCGCTCTGCGACACGGTTGCAAGCTAGTTGCAATGCATCCGGCCGGGGTGCTGGGGCCGGCTTGCACTTTGATCCTTCGCGGGCCGCCCGAAGAAGGCGAAGTCGCCTGGGCCGATTCCAGCCGACTTACTTCGCACGGAGCCCCAGACATTAGATCGTCGAGCCGCTCCAAACGTCCCGGCCGGAAGTCCCGAGGACTTCAGGGCCTTTGGCACTCCTTGGCGCCGATCACCCCAATCAGGATGTGATCCGAAGTGTTCCTTCGGTCCTATGTGGTTGTAGCGCGCCCGTTTGAAGAGGTCGGGGCTCAGATGGCTAAAGGCGCCGGAAACTGGTTGCCCGACATGGCGAATGATGCGAACGGGGGCGGAGAGAAGCTTCTGTCCGAATTGGGGTTCGACCTCGGCAAACGCCGGGTCGGCAGGCGCATCAAGGTGGAGATCGGCGCGCCAAAGGCGTCCGCCGGGCTCATCTTCATGCCTATCCGGTGGCGCGCTGCTGCCGAGGCCGGGCTCTTCCCGACTCTGGAGGGAGAGCTGGAGCTCGCGGCGATCGGTAACACCAGGACCCAACTGGGTCTCAGCGCCAATTACCAGCCGCCTTTAGGGGTGCTCGGAAAAATCGCCGATCGCGCTTTGTTTCACCGGGTCGCCGAGGTGACCGTCAAAGACTTCCTCGAGAGGATCGGCGCGCGGCTCGATCGGATCCGGTAGCAGGCGGGCTCGTGCCGACAAGAACATGACCGCGCCGGACTCCTTCAAGACAATCATCGAGCCCTTCAAGATCAAGACCGTTGAGCCCCTTCGCATGACCTCCCGCGGCGAACGGGCCGCCTTCCTGAAGGAGGCGGGTTACAACCTCTTCCGAATCGCGTCTGCCAACGTGCTCATCGATCTCCTGACCGACTCCGGGACCGGCGCAATGAGCTCCGAGCAGTGGGCCGGGATGATGCGGGGTGACGAGGCCTATGCGGGCTCGAGCAGCTTCTACCGCTTCGAGGAGACGATCAAGGAGCTGACGGGATTCCGGCACGTCATACCGACCCATCAGGGCAGGGCGGCGGAGAGGATCCTGTTCTCCGTCACATCCGGACCGGGCAAAGTCATCCCGGGCAACCATCACTTCGACACGACCAGGGCAAACATCGAAGTCACCGGGGCCGAAGCGCTCGATCTTCCCTGCCGTGAAGCTGTAGACCCGTCGCTCTCGGCGCCGTTCAAAGGCAACATCGACCTGGAGCGGCTGGAATCTCTACTGCAAGATCGAGCCCAAAACGTCCCGATGTGCATCATCACGCTGACGGACAACACCGGTGGAGGACAGCCGGTGTCGCTGCGCAACCTGCGTGATGCGCGGACGTTGCTCAATCAGCACGGTGTTCCGCTAATTCTCGACGCAGCCCGCTTCGCCGAGAATGCGATGTTCGTCAAGATGCGAGAGCCGGGTAACGCAGACAGGACACCTCGAGAGATTGCCCGCGAGCAGTTCTCGTACGCCGACGGCTGCATGATGAGCGCCAAGAAAGATGGCATAGCCAACATCGGCGGCTTTCTTGCTTTGAACAACGACAGCTGGGCCGAAAGGGCCCGCCAGCTCCTGATCCTGACCGAGGGCTTCACCACCTATGGCGGTCTGGCGGGCCGGGATCTGGAAGCGATCGCTCAGGGTCTCGAGGAGGTCCTCCATGAGGATTACCTCCGCTATCGGCTGCGGAGTGCCGAGTATCTCGGCGATGGGATCCGGAATGCCGGCATACCGATCGTCGAACCTCCGGGCGGCCATGCTGTGTACATCGACGCGCGCGCGATGCTGCGCCACATCCCACCCGATCTCCTGCCGGGCCAGGCGTTGAGCTGCGCTCTCTACGTCGAAGGCGGCGTGCGCACGATTGAGGTGGGTACCGTCATGTTCGGTCACATCGATCCCAAGACAGGACAACAGGTGGCCGCAGACAAGGACCTGGTGCGTCTTGCCTTGCCGCGGCGTGTCTACACCCAGAGCCACATCGATTACGTGATTGAGGTGGCGGAATCCCTGGCCCGAAACCGGGCGGCGATTGGAGGCTATCGGATCGTGTCCGAGCCGGCAGCGTTGCGCCATTTCACTGGTGTCTTCGAGCCTGTCGAAGCGGTTCCCGGGTAGCAACCGTCCGCCTGCCTCCCGCCGGCGGGTAGGAGATCCCCTCGCGTCGTCTATATGTAGTGCGAGCGACCGCCAAGAGGGTCCCCCAGTCCGCAGGACTGTCGGCCCTCACGAATCTGCATGCAGCGAGAGAGAATCCGTTCGGCATGGAGGTGACCATCCACGATCGGACGCACACCGTCGGACCGGAGCTGCGCAGCTATGCCGCCACAAAGGTAGCCTCGCTCACAGATCATTTCGACCTGATCAGGTCGGCCGAGATTGAGTTCGACCGCGACCTGAAAAAGAGGAGGCAACCGCTGGAGGTCGTCAAGATCACGCTGCATCTGTTGGGTCACCGGCTGGCCGACCTGCGTGCCCACGAGACCGGCCGCCAGCAGCGCGCTACCTTTGATCTGGCGCTCGCCAAGCTCGACGGTGA
The DNA here is from genome assembly GCA_003169845.1 of Candidatus Dormiibacterota bacterium. Lineage (GTDB taxonomy): Bacteria > Chloroflexota > Dormibacteria > Dormibacterales > Dormibacteraceae > Palsa-870. The sequence continues at coordinate 134,032 of PNAG01000002.1, forward strand.
GCTCGCGCAGCTGAAAGAGCAGGTCAAGTCCCATCTCTAAACGGACTGGAATCTCTAGCACCTGTAGGGCCAAGCAGCGAGTCCCCGATGCGCCGGGTTTCGGCGATTTTGATCCAGTACGCAACGTAAGCTTCATCACGTGCACCGGCGATTAATTCAACCGCAACTGCTGCAAAGCGGTCCTGCTCATCGTCGAAGCCAGCTGGGTAGGCGTCCCGGCGTGAACCTTCATGGCCTCGCGGCAGACCTGCGGATCGCCTTCGTTTCTTCTAACCTGCCTCGTCGCTGCGGCATTGCAACGTTCTCGGCGGACTTGATGGCTGCCGTCAAGGCGGCCGATCCACGCGTGACGTGCCGCATCGCGGCGATCGATGAGCCAAATGCGATCCGGCTGTATGGCGACGAGGTCCGCTGGCGCATCAGGCAGGGGGACTCAAGCAGCTACCGCGCTGCTGCTGAGGCGATCAACCGCTCAGGCGTCAATATTGTCAACGTGCAGCACGAATTCGGGCTATACGGGACATGGACCGATGGCGTGTATGAAGATCACCTGCACCCCTTTCTCGAAGCTCTGCGGAAGCCGGTCGTAACTACACTGCATACGGTGCCGCCCGAGCCGACGCCCTCGATGCGGGGTGCGGTCCGCGCCGCTGCCGAACTGAGCGACGCGATCGTCGTGATGGCCGACGTGGCGGTTGGTCTCCTGGCGGACCGGTATGGCATCGCGCAGGTGCCCGTGGTGATACCGCACGGCATGCCGGCGATCCAGCCTCACGGCCGGGGCCGGATGAAGAAGAAGCTGGGCGTGCCCGGCCGGACGATCATTTCAACCTTTGGCCTCGTGGACCCTCGCAAGGGCATCGAGTACATGATCGAGGCGATGCCGGCGATCGTCGCCAGCCATCCAGCGACCCTTTACGTGATTGCGGGCCAGACTCACCCGGAGTTGCGCCGCAGTGATGGCGAGAAGTACCGCAATCAACTGGTCGAGACGGTCGAGCGCCTCGGAGTTCAGGACCACGTCTCCTTCATCGATGAATACATGGCGCAGCGAGACATCATCGAGCTGCTGCTCGCGAGCGATGTCTACGTCACGCCGTACCTCGACCCGCAACAGATTACGAGCGGCACCCTGGCATATGCGCTTGGAGCCGGTAAGGCGATCGTCTCCACCGCCTACCTGCATGCAAAGGAAGCGCTGGCCGACGGCCGCGGAATTCTCGTCCCGTTTCGAGATCCGGCCGCCCTGGCCGAGGCCGTCATCTCTCTGCTCGACCACCCAGACCGCAGGCAAGCACTCGAACACGCCTCCTACGCGTACGCCAGCGACATGTCGTGGCCGCGGACTGGGGAGCACTGGCTGGCGCTGATGCGCCTGGTCGCCTCCTCGTTCCTGACCATGTCACGCCGACTGGCCACGTGAGCGCCGTCCCAGCCGGCGCGCACCGCCTCGCCAACAACCCGATCTTGACCAGCGCGGATGTGGCTCCATCGCAGGCCGCCCTCGAGGTGGTCTCGGTGTTCAACGCGGCTGCGGCCCAGGTAGGCAAGGAGACGATCCTGCTGCTGCGCGTTGGGGAGTATCCCCGCCACATGACAGGCCTCATGCCCCCGACTGCGAGGACCCTCGACCTCGCCGCCCCGCACGAGGTGCTTCAACCCCTCCCGCCTGGGACGCTTGGCGAGGACGTGATCGGGATCGCCTACCTGGATCCGGCCACCAAACCTCACCGCGTGGTCGTGGCTTATGTTCGCAAAGATCTCCCTGGGCTCGACCTGAGTGATCCGCGGGCGGTCCGTGTCACGGTGCCTCCTGCCACTCCCGGCGGGCGGGCGGAGGTCAGGGACTATCTGACCCAGATATCGCATCTGCGCGTGGCCCGCAGCATCGACGGAGCTCACTTCGTGGTCGATCCTCTTCCCGCGGTAATCCCCATCGATACATTCGAGGAATACGGATGCGAGGACCCTCGCGCGACCTTGATCGATAACGCCTGGCACATCACCTACGTCTCGGTGGGCTCGGTGGGAATCACAACCAGCAGGCTGACCACGACCGACTTCAAGACCTTCGAGCGCCGGGGGCTCATGTTCCTACCCGACCACAAGGATGTTGCGCTGTTCCCCGGCCGCGTGAGGGGGCGTTACGTCGCCCTGACCCGGCCCATGCCTTCGTCATTCAACCGCGTGCTTGGGATTTGGATCGCGTTTTCCGATGACCTTGTGGGCTGGGGCGGGCACCAACCCTTGGCGTTGCCCCGCCGGGGGATGTGGGACAGCGTCCGCACAGGCGCGGGCGCGGTTCCATTCCGCGTACCTGAGGGATGGCTCGAGCTCTACCACGGCGTGAACTCTGACGGCCATTACGCGATGGGCGCGCTTTTACTGGACGCCGAAGATCCAACCCGGGTCATCAGCCGTTCGCCCGAACCGATCCTCACGGCGACCGAGGAGTACGAGCGGTCGGGCTTTTACAACAACACAGTCTTCTCGTGCGGGCTCGTCCCGCTGGACGATCGAGGCGAACAGATCCGCATGTACTACGGCGCCGCCGACTGTCGTATGGCCGCGGCCGACTTCGACGTCAAAGCGATCGTCGCCTCTCTGGCACCGTGCTGAGGCAGCTCGCCGCACTGACGCGACGCTTGCCGGCAGCCGGGCCACGCGCCCTGGCGCTGGCCGTCTACTCCGGCTCAACGGGCGAGCACTTCGAAGCCCGTGAGCGTGGGGTGGAGGGTGTCGCCTGCGTGGACGACGCTGCTCGTGCGTGTGTCCTTTTGATCAAGCTCTGGGCCGCCACCGGGAATGACGCGCTCAAGGGGTGGGCTGACGGGCTGTTCGATTTCGTGCTCTGGATGCACGCCGGCGACGGCCGCTGGCACAACTTCGTCTATGACTGGCATGGCACGCGGAACACCGAAGGGCCAACGTCGGCGGCCGGGGTCAACTTCTGGCAGGCACGCGCGACCTATGCGCTTGCAGAAGCGAACCTGCATTTTGACCAGGACTGCGCACGAGCCGTCCTGACCGAGGCCCTCGCCTCAGCTGCATCCGCATCGTGTCCATCAGATGTGCGCGCCATCCACGCGATGAGCGTGTTGGTCCTTCTCCAGCAAGCGCCCGACCCCTGGCTCTCCATGCACCTCGCTGCGTGGTGCGACGAGCTCGCCGAGTGCAGCCGCGACGGGATGCTGATGAACTCGCCCGACGAGCGCGACCGGCCCCACCTCTGGGGACACGTGCAGGAAGCGGTGCTGGCCGATGCCTCCGTTGTGTTGGGCAGGAAGGATCTACGCGCTCTCGCGGTCGCCAGTGCTGACGCTGTCTTTGCGGAGGTCATCGAGTCTGGTTTCGACCTTCCACACGTCCACAGCTACGACGTGCAGTCGGCGGTGTTCGTCATGGACCGGCTTGCCGCGGTCACCGGCGAACGACGGTATGGGGAGTTGGCCCGGAAGGCGCGGGACTGGTTCGACGGCCGCAACCCCGCCGGCGCCGTGATTTTTGACCGAGTTGCCGGTCGGGTCGCCGACGGGCTCGACGATGGCCGCTTGAACGATCGTTCAGGGGCTGAAGCGAACATCTCGGCGGGCCTTGCGCTGATAGACGATTCGGTGGCACTTTCCAAGGCGAAAAGCTGGTCGGGCGGCTGGTAGCCGGCGCCCACCCAACACTGGGGCATCCTGAAGCCCCCGCACCGCGCCAGGTGCCAAAGGTCCCGATTTGCGCAGGTCGTTTGCAGCTAGATCGGATTAGCTTGCGGTTCATCCTGTAAGGATGGATAGACGCTTGGCGCCGGATCAGTCAATAGAGGTGCTGTCGCCCGATGAATGCTTTGCTCTGCTTAAATCTCGCGACCTGGGCCGCATCGCGTTCAACGTCGAGGGCCAGCCCGAGGTCTTTCCGATCAACTACGCGATGGAGGGCCGGATCGTGGTGTTCCGCACCGCTCCGGGTACCAAGCTCGACCATGTCCCAAAGGCCAGGCTCGCCTTCGAAGTGGACGATTGGGACCCCAAGCTGCGCATAGGCTGGAGCGTCGTGGTCAAGGGCCTCGCCGAAGAGGTCACCCGAAACCTGGGGCGCACCGCGGATCATATTCGAATAGCGCCGGTGCATCCGGTTGCGCCCGGCGAGCGCTGGCACTGGCTGGCCATCCAGCCCTCGGAGGTGTCGGGTCGGCGCTTCCAGGTGCGGGCGGGGTCGCAACGCCGCGCTCGGGACTGGCGTCGCCCTCCTCCTGGCGACTACACGCGACCCTGAGGTCCATGGAGGGACCTGGTGCGCTTGAAGCGCTCGTAATGAGATAGGCGGCTCTGCGATTTAGAACTCTTCGGCGACGAGCTCTGTCTGGGTGCACGTTGACCGCGGCCTGTAGGCGTCGCCTGGGCAGTAGGCGAGGCGTGGCTCCAAAAACGCCGGGCACCTCCCAGGTCGGAGTGGACCAAGAGGCGTTGACCGACTGGTTAAACTACGGTCAATGCCCAAGGCCGCTCCTTTGGCCGCGCCCGCCGGCGCTCCGAACCGCAAGGTCGAGCTGGTCCGGACTGCCTACCGGCTGTTCAGTGAAAAGGGCGTGCACCGCGTGCCGCTGGACGAGATCGCGTCCGCGGCGGGCCTCAGCAAGGGCCTGGTGATCTACTACTTCAAGACCAAGGAGAACCTGGTCCTGGAGACTATGCGGTGGGCGCTCGACACCACCGCCGAACGGGTCCGGCAGGCGATGGCGAAGGCCACCACGCCGCATGGGAAAGTGCTGGCGATGATCGAGGGGATCTGGTCCGGAGCCGAGACCAACCGCCGCTTTTATCTTCTGTATCTCGATCTCGCCGGCCATGCGGCCAGGGTCCAGCACTTCACGAAGCTCAGCGCCACGTTCCATTCGGTCGTCAACGCGCTCTACGCCGAGGTGATCGCCCAGGGCGTCGCGGAGGGGGCCTTCGCGGTCGAGGATCCCGAAGAAGGGGCGGTGGCGTTGCGCGCGATCATCGACGGGCTTTTCTTGCAGTGGCTGCAGGAGGCCGACTGGGAAAGGCTCCACCCCTGGTACCGCGACACGTGCAAGCGCACCGCGGTCGCTTACCTGGCTCGGACGCCCGGCTCCCCGGCGGCGTAAGGCCTTCCCTTGGGCCCAGCCTCTGCCCGCCGCCTACCACTTGACTTGACTGACTGGTCAGTCTAAGATCCAGGTGGCGTCGGGGCGCCACAGCCGGCAAGCGTCACCAAGGAGCGCTGTCCATGGCGGTCGAGGTCCGATCCGGGTTCGAGGCGATCCTCGAGCAATGCTCAGGGCTGGCGGAGGACGTCACCTACCCGAGCGTCAAGCGCTGGCGCGACAGCCACCCGGGTGGACATGCCGTTGGCCATTTCCAGGTCTACTTCCCGGAGGAGCTAATTCACGCGGCCGGGATGCTGCCGGTCACGCTGATGGGCGCGGGCTCCCGGCTCGAAGCAAAGCAGGCCGACTCTCACATCGGCTCATTCATCTGCTCGATCTGCCGCACCTCGCTAGAGCTCGGTTTCAGCGGCCGCGTGGGCTTCTTGGACGCCTTCTACACGACCCCGATTTGCGATGTGGCGCGCAACCTCGCCGGCATCTGGGGCCGCAACTTCAAGGGGATGACAGCGGAGATCCTCTACCTGCCCCAGAACGCAAACGGCAAGGGCGCCGTGACATATCTACGCGACGAATACGCCCGCGTCCTCGCTGAGTTGAAACGGATATCCGGCCGGCCCATCGAGGAAGCCGACCTCCGTCGCAGCATCGGCGTGTACAACGAGAACCGGCGCCTGCTCCGAGACCTCTACCGGATCAAGCGGGAGACGCCCTGGCTGCTTGCCACCACCGAGGCCTACGTCCTTGCCAAGGCGGGCACCGTAATGCCACGGGAGGAGCACAACGAGATCCTCCGCTCGGCGCTCGCCGAGATCCCCAATCGGACTGGCCGCCGCCAGGACCGGGTCCGGGTGGTATTCGAGGGCGGCTTCTGCGAGCAGCCCCCGCTGGACATGCTGCAGTTGATCGAGGAGGCCTGCTACATCGTCGACGATGACCTCTTGCTCGGGATGCGCTGGATCGACCAGGACGTCCCAGAGACCGGCGACGCGCTGTTTGCGCTCGCCGAGAGCTACATCGAGCGGTCTACCTACAGCCCAGTGCAGCACGACGACCGCAAGCCCAAGGAAGAGATGCTCCTCCGCCGCGTCGAGGGGTCCGGTGCGGCCGCCGTGATCCTCGCCGCGGCAAAGATGTGTGAACCCGGCCTGGACGAGCAAGTCGCCTACCAAAAGACCCTCGAGGCAAAGCAGATCCCGTTCCTGCTTCTCGACTTCGAAGAGAAGATGACGGCTTTCGAGCGGATGCGGATGGAGGTCGAGACCTTCGTGGAATCGATCCTCTTCGACTAGGAAAGGAAAATGATAGAAACCAAAATTTCGCTGACACCGACTCCCTCGGCGCAGCCGGAACCCGACCTGGTCGGCCGTGGCCGGCGCGACGGCAACCGCCTCTTCAAGGAGTGGTACACAGAGCTCGACGCAGCCGCCGAATCCGGCGATCCATCAGCCTACGTGTTCGTGATGGGCTCGACGGCCGAGGTCCTCAAGGCCTTCGACTTGAACCTTGTCTTCCCCGAGATCAACTCGCTCCAGATGGCCGTCCGCAAGGTGTCCCTCGACTACCTCAACAAGGCCGAGGACTATGGCTACTCGACCGACGTCTGCGGCTACGTCAAGGCCGACGTCGGCATGCACCTCGACGGTCGCAAGCACCCGAACGGCCGGATCCCCAAGCCTTCGATCGTGGTCGCGACCAACATGTGCAACACCTACGTGAAATGGGTCGAGATCTGGCAGCGGATGTACGGCTGCAAGGTCTTCGTCCTCGACATCCCCGGCCAGCGGGGTATCGGCTGGAGCAGCGAGCCCGGCAGCGAGCAGTTCGAGAACGACCGGCGCTACGTGCAGAGCCAGTTGGAAGAGTTGATCGAGGCCTGCGTGGCGGTCACTGGAAAGCCGTTCAAGATCGAGCGCCTGCAAGAGAACCTCGCCCACGTCAACCGCATGGCGGCCGACTGGAGCGCCGTGCTCAAGCTCAACCAGAACATCCCGGCGCCCTTCAACGCCATGGCCGACGGCCTCGCCTACATGGGGGTGCTGAGCGCCTACCGGGCCACCGAGACCGGGGCTCGCTATATGGCCGAGCTGCGCCAGGAGATGGAATACAAGGTCCAGAACGGGATCGGCACCATCACCGAGGAGCGCTTCCGCCTCCACGGCGTCGGCCCCGCCTGCTACGCGTATTTCCGGCGCTTCCTGGAGCTGTTCCAGGAGTGGGGCGCGGTCTACGTCAACTCCGAATACCTCGCCTACGCCGGCGGCGGGCTCGACCAGGGCATCCAGTTCAATGTCGAGCGGCCGCTGGAGAGCCTCGCCGAGCAGTTGCTGGTCACCGGCCGGCGCTCGATGTCGAACATGTTCTTCAGCCAGGACCAGCTCGCCGACGCCGTCCGCGACTGGAAGTCCGACGGCATCGTCTATCACTCCGTCAAGAGCTGCCGGACCGTCAGCACGGGGATGGCCGACAGTCGGGAGTACCTGACCAAGACCAAGGATGTCCCGTCGCTCTTCGTCGAATCCGACCTGGTCGACCCGCGGCTCTGGTCGGAGGCCCAGTTCAAGAACCGGATCGACGCCTTCTTCGAGGCGCTCGGAGCCCGTAAAGCGGCCGCACTAAATCCTCACGAACTCGGAGGCTTCGCCGTGAGTTCGCGGGGGCCCCAGCAAGTGGCGGCGAAGAGGTGACCAAATGCTGGTAGGAGGAGTTGACGTCGGCTCTACCCAGACCAAGGCGGTCATCATGGACGGCCAGCGCCGTGTGCTCGGCCGGTCGCTGATCGACACCGGTGGCATCATCACCGCCGCCGCCGAGAACGCTTTCCAGCTCGCGGTTGCGGATGCCGGCGTCGAGCGCTCGGACGTGGCGTACGTGGTCGGCACCGGCTACGGCCGCTACAAGGTCACCTTCGGTGACACGCAGGTCACCGAGATCAGCTGCCACGCGCGCGGCGGGCAGTACCTGTTCCCAAAAACCCGCACCGTCCTAGACATCGGCGGCCAGGACACGAAGGCGATCAAGATCGGGCCGGAGGGCCAGGTCCTCGACTTCTGCATGAACGACAAGTGCGCCGCGGGGACGGGCCGGTTCCTCGGTGCCGCCGCCATGGCGCTGGACATCCCGCTCGGCGAGCTGGGTCCACTGGCGCTGTTGGCGAAGAACGCGGTCAAGATCACGACCACCTGCACCGTATTTGCCGAGACGGAGATCATCAACTGGCTCGCGCGCGGCAAGAAGGTCGAGGACGTCCTGATGGGAGTCCACCAGGCAATTGCGACGCGCAGCATCTCGCTCTTGCGAAGGGTCGGCGTCGAGGATGAGGTCACCTTCACCGGGGGCGTCACCCGGAACAACGCGATGGTGAAGATCCTCGAGGAGATGCTCGAGACTCATCTGAACGTCAGCGAGGAGGCCCACTACATGGGCGCGATTGGCGCAACGCTGTTCGCCCTCGAGAAGGCGCAGTCGGGAGCCGCCGGCGCCGTCGAGGCGGTCACGGTCGGCGCCAAACTGGACTCGACTCGTGCTCTGGTGAGCGATTGCGAGGTCTGCCCCGAGCTCCCCGATCGAAGGTTCAGCGAGGCGCAGGAGCGCCTGGCCAAGCCGCCCCAGCTGATCCAGGTCACCCGGATGCCGGAGGTGACGAAGCGATGATCAGCGTTGTCGGCATCGACGTCGGCGCGACCTACACCAAGGCGCTCGTGCTCGACGAGGACAAGAACATCGTCGGCCGCTCGATGGTCAAGACCGGTTTCAACCTGGCCGGGGCTGCTGAGCGCGGATACGCCGGGGTGCTGGGGTCGGCGGGCCTTTCCGAAGAGGAGGTCGACTACGTCGCCTCGACTGGATACGGCCGCTACGTCGTCCCTATGCGTGACCTGCAGATCACTGAGCTGACCTGCCACGCAAAGGGCGCCTTTCACCAATTCCCGAACACGCGGACGGTGCTCGACGTCGGCGGTCAGACCGTCAAAGCGATCAAGCTCGACGAGCGCGGCAAGGTTCGCTCCTTCCGCCTCAACGATAAGTGCGCTGCCGGCACCGGCGCCTTTCTCGAGAAGACTGCCCGCTACATGGGACTCGACCCGGCCGAGATCGGCTCGCTGGCGATGGTCTCCAAGCAGCCCGTGACGATCTCGAGCGTGTGCGCGGTCTTCGCCGAATCAGAGGTCATCAACCACCTGACCAGCGGCACCAGACCGGAGGACATCATGTACGGTGCCGTGCTCTCGCTGGCCGGCCGCGCGCACCAATTGATGAAGCGCGTCGGTATGGAGCCGGAGTTCACCTTCTGCGGCGGGATGAGCCGCAACGAAGCGTTCGTCAAGGCCATCAAGCACGAGCTGGGAGCTCCCGTCAACGTGCCCGACGGCGAGATGGGGCATTTCAACGGTGCCCTCGGCGCCGGCTTGCTCGCCCTCGACCGCGTGCGCAAGCTGCAGGCTGCCGGGGAATGGACAAATCGCAGCCACCGAGCTGTACAAGGAGTTTCCGCATGAGCACGTTCAAACCTCGACCGGCAGCCGATTTTGGTTTCAAGCAGATCCTGTACGAGAAAGGCGATTGGGTCGCCCGGGTCACGATCAACCGGCCCGAGGTCTACAACTGCTATTCCTCGCAGACCCTGCAGGAGATGACGCTGGCGTTCCGCGACGCAGCCTGGGACGACTCTGTCGCGGTGGTCGTCCTGACCGGCGCCGGCGACAAGGCCTTCTGCACCGGCGGCGATGTCACCGAATACCAGTCGAAATACCTGAAGCGCCCACGTGACTACTGGAAGTACATGGGGCTGTTCCACGACTGCCACGACCAGCTCCGCAAGATCGGCAAACCTGTAATAGCGCGCATCAACGGGATCGTCGCGGGCGGCGGCAACGAGTTCAACATGGCCTGCGACCTGGCCGTCATGGCGGACCACGCGACCATCCGCCAGGTCGGCACCAAGGTCGGCAGCGTCGCCGCGGGCGGCGCGACTCAGTGGCTCCCGATCATGGTCGGCGACCGCCGCGCTCGGGAGATGCTCTTCACGTGCGATCCGATCGACGCAGCGACCGCGCTCGATTGGGGCCTGGTGAACCGCGTCGTGCCTTACGCCGAACTGGATGCCGCCGTCGACGCATTGGCGCAGAAGTTGATCGACAAGTTCCCCGAGTGCACGCGATACACGAAGGAGGCGGTCAACTACTGGAAGGACCTGGCATGGTCGGCCACGATCGGACATGCACGCGATTGGCTCAGCCTTCACTTCGCGACCCTCGAACCGTGGGAGGGCATGACCGCCTTCGTCGAAAAGCGCAAGCCAGACTACCGAGGCATTCGCCGGAAGGCGGCCGAGGGCGGCTCGAGCGAGTTCGTCTGGGGTCCCTACGTCGGGGCTTGCGGCGCGTGCGGAGCCAAAGGAATCCCGGGCGACTTCGAATTCTGTGGCAAATGCGGCGCGCCGCTGCAGAAGGTTCCGGTGGGCGCTGCAGCCGGCGCATCTAACGGGCGCTAGGGGATCGTGTTCCTCAGCTCGGCCGAGGCGATCGAGAGACTGGTGCCAGAGGGTACCGGTTTCCTCGCCGTCGGCGGAATGCACATGCACAACAATCCGATGGAGCTGGTCCGGGAGTTGGTCCGGCGGCGGCGGGGCGTCCGCCGCCTCCTCACGAGCCCTTCCGCGTCTTTAGCCGCCGACCTCCTGATCGGCGCGGGCCTGGTGGACGAGGTAGCCACCGCCTACATCGGTTTTGAGCATCTCGGCCTTGCTCCCGCCTACCGCCGCGCGGCCGAGTCGGGAGCGGTCACGGTGCTCGAGCTCTGCGAGGCTGCGATCGTCCACGGCCTCTACGCCGGAGCCGGCGGGCTACCGTTCACAGCCCTACCGCCGGGGCTCGAGCTGTCCGACGTCAGCACCGCCAACCCTGAGCACTTCCACACGATCACCGACCCTTTCACGGGCGAACGGGTTCTGGTGGCAGCACCGCTGCGGCCTGACGTGGCGCTGATCCACGCCCTCGCCGCCGACGAACGTGGAAACGTCTTCTTCGCCGGCGCCCACTTCACCGATCGACTGATGGCGATGGCGGCGAAGACCGTGATCGTCCAGGTGGAGCGAATGGCGAAAGCGGGCGAAATCGCCGCTCAACGAGCGGATGGCGTCCTGCCCGGCTTCCTCGTCACCGCGGTCGTCGTGGCTCCGCGTGGCTGCCTGCCCACAGCCTCGCACCGTGCGTACGGCTACGACGAGCCCGCGCTTCGCTCGTACCTCAAGCTTTCCCGCACCGAAGATGGCTTCGCCGAGTACCTGCAGATCAACGGAATGGCGGCGGCGGGGGTGACAGCATGAGCGTCACCGTCGAGTACTCCACCGGAGAGTTGATGGCCGCCGTGATGGCGCGTCAGCTGCGGCCGGGTGAGGTCGCGATCATGGGCGCCGTGAGCGCGCTGCCGCAGGCGGCCTGCCGGCTGGCGCAGCTGACCACAGCGCCAGGACTCTGGTTCATCGCCGGCGGCAGTGGTGCAGTCAACCCTCATCTGGAGCCGTTGGTCGCCTCAAGCTGCGACGAGCGGCTGCTGGACGCCGATGCGGTCATGACGCTCCCCGATGTGATCCTGGTCGAGGGACGCGGGGATTTGATCGACGTTTTCTTCGCGGGCGGTCTGCAGATTGACATACGCGGCAACTGCAACCTGGGCCCGGTCGGGTCCTGGAGCCACCCGACACTGCGCGGACCCGGCGGCGTTGGCCTGCCCTTCGTCGCACGCGCCGGGAGGGTCGTCATCTATTCGATGTCCCATGACCGCCGGACGTTCGTCGAGCACGTCGACTTCGTCAGCGGACCCGGTTTCCCGGCCGGCCCGGGCGGGCTGCCCGGTGGCGGTCCGTCGTTGATGGTCACCCCGCTCTGCACAATGGACTTCGATCCCGGCACGCACCTCGCAAGGCTGGCCACCCTGCACCCGGGCGTTACGCTCGAACAGGTGCTGGAGGCGACCGGCTTCGCTCCGATCCTCCCGGTCAAGCTAGAGACCACCCCGGCGCCGACACCGGAGGAGCTGTCAATCCTGCGCCGCCTGGACTCGGCTGGGCTATTAAGGCGTGGGGCCAGCCGATGAAGCGCTTCGAGGATCAAGTCGCGATCGTGACTGGTGCCGCCAGCGGTATCGGGCGAGCCACGGCAATGCGGCTGGCCGCAGAGGGCGCGGCGGTTGTGATCGCAGATGTCAACGAACAGGGTGCCGGCGCCGTCGCCAAGTCGATATCGGAGGGGGGCGGCCGGGCACTTGCTCTGCATGTAGACGTCACGGATGTCCCTGGAGTCAAGGCGATGACAGAACGGGCCATCACTGCGTTCGGCAGGGTCGATATCCTCGTGTCCAACGCCGGCTGGGATCGGGCGGGCCCCTTCGCCGACACCGACGAGGAGCTCTGGGACCGCGTCATCGCGATCAACTACCGCGGTCACCTGGCCACCTGTCATGCAGCTCTCCCCTATATGAGGGAGCGGGGCGGCGGCAGGATCGTCACCGTCGCGTCAGATGCGGGCCGGGTAGGCTCCAGTGGCGAGGTTGTCTACTCCGGCGCCAAGGGCGCCGTGATCGCGTTCACCAAGGGCCTGGCTCGGGAGGTCGCGCGCTACGGGATCAACGTCAACTGCGTGGCGCCGGGCCTGGTCGATACTCCGCTGCTCGCCGGCATTGCCGAAGGTCACGAGAAGTTGATCGCGGCGATCGTCCGCTCCATTCCGCTTGGGCGAACAGGGGTTCCGGAGGAGATCGCAGCCGCCATCTGTTTCTTCGCGTCACCCGACGCCGCCTACATCACTGGCCAGACCCTGAGCGTCAACGGCGGATTGGCAATGCTTTGATCGGGACAAGTGGAGGTTGACCGACATGGAATCGATAAGAGCTCTTGCGGCAGCATCGTGACTCCGAAGCAATGCTCGTCAAGAGGTCATCGAGGACGCCCGCTCCCTTCACGCCCTCGCGCTGCACTCGCCCCGCACCGGCCGCCAGCCCACTAACCTCCAGGACGTTCCACCGATATGCGGGATGGGCCTCGCCGGCTGCCGCTGATCGCTCTTGGCGCACTCGGAGCGTTGATTGCGCTGATCCTCGCGGGCACCTATATCTATCGTGAGAGAGGGTCCACCGGGGTCCTGGTGGACACTGGCGGTTCAGGAGGAGGCGGTCAGACGACTGAAGTGTTCACTGTGGACGGCGACTGGGATCTCCGGTGGTCTTATGACTGTTCGCCGAGCCTCCGCAACCTCTTCCGAAAGGTTGATCACTGTGACTTCTTCCTGACCGTCAAGCAGATGTCCGATTGTCAGGTCTCGCCGGAGAATCAGGGCATCAACCAGCACCGTGTAAAGGATCAGGGCGTGGTCCACTATCACGCGGGCGGAACGTTCTACTTCGTGGTTGAGTCGGATGGCAGTTGGACGGCCACCGTCACTGGATCGGGGCGGGCGTCGGGAGTGGGTCCGGCACCCCACTGCAGCGAAGGGTAAGAACCCGGAGGCTGACGGTCCGTGCGAGCTTCCGCACGTCCCGCCGGACCTCTGAAGAGCCGTCCCTTCCGACCTGGATTGCCGCGGCCCTCCCGAGCGAGGTGACCATTCAATACGTGGATAGGGAGCCATGTCCCGTCCCGGAGCCAAGTTCGAATTCGAAATCTAGCTAGCTGTCGAGCAATGGTTGACAGCCCTGCAGCCGCCTTTGACACTCTTGCAGCAGGTTCTGTTAGGGTGACGCCGGTTTTCATCGTCCGCTTAGTGCGAGAAGGAAACCCGGGGGTAGGCGTTTGCGCATCCATCGCTACATGACCCATGCCGTCGTGCTCGCGATGGCCGGAGCCATATCCGGCTACGGCGCGATCGACCGAAACGTCTTTCCCAACTTCCACACCCCTGCAGTCACCGCTGCCGCCGCTGACCAAGGAATTACGGCCGGCGAAGTCTCGCTGGGCCGTGACAGCGTCATCATCAAACCGGTTTCCATTCCGTCATCGCCCCTCGTGAGCCACGCTCCAATCGTCCACATCGTCGTGCAGGGAGACACTCTGGAAAGCATCGGCCGGCAGTTCAACCTCCCGTGGAGGGAAATCGTCTGGTCGAATCCAGGCCTGCGCATGCCGCTCACGATCGGACGACCTCTCAAGCTGCCACCGGTGCCGGGCGTCGTAGTCGCCGTCAAAAGGGGCGACACGCCGGCGGGGCTCGCCACCGCCTACGGGGTGGATGTCAGCAGCGTTCTCGGCTTCAATGGAATTCACACCCCCCAGCTGACGCCCGGTTCGGTCCTTGTGATTCCCGTCGATCCCGTCCAGGGTCCGAACCTGAGCACAGGTCTGCCGGCCGACCCCGTCGATCCCGGCCAGTTCCTGTGTCCGATTGCCGGCGCTCCCATCATCCAGCCCTTCGGACCGACATCCTTCGCGATCGAACCGCCCTTTGGCGGTTATCTGCATTTCCACACCGGCGTTGATTTACTGGCCGGCTACGGCACGTCGATTGTCGCGGCTGCCGGTGGAAAAGTGACTGCCGCCGGGCCGGCGTACGACTTCGGGATCCGGGTTGAGATCACCGACAGTTTCGGCCTCGTCGAGGTCTACGCCCACATGTCGCAGGTGGCCGTAGCTGTTGGACAGGAAGTTCAGCAGGGCGAGAAGGTCGGCTATGTCGGCAGTACAGGTCTCTCAATCGGCGCGCACCTGCACTTTCAACTCGAAGTCGGCGGCATGCCGACCGCTCCAGGTCAATTGATCGGCTGTTAGAGTCTCGAGCCTTCGGGTCGTCGGCAACGAGCCGGTCACCTAGAAGCGGACGTCACACCCGGTCTGTCCTCAGGCCACTGCGCGCAATTGGCTTGACGGTCTTTTCGCCTCTGGCATGGTGGCAACGGCGGGGATCGTGAAATGGAACACCGACCCGCTTCCTTCAGCGCTCTCGACCCAGATCTTCCCGCTGTGCATCTCTATGATCTGGCGGGCAATGGCGAGCCCAAGTCCAGTGCCGATGACTTTGCTCGGACTCTTCTCGTAGCGCTCAAAGCGCCCGAACAGACGGTCTATGAAGTCGGCCGGGATCCCGACACCGTGATCCCTGATGCTGACGTCCACCCCGCCCTTCGCAAAAAGCGTCGAGATCAGGACCTCCCCGCCTTCGGGTGAGTACTTGATCGCATTAGAGACCAGGTTGGTGATGACCTGGACCAGCCGGTCGGAGTCACCCAGGACCATCGGGACGTTGGCCCCGAGCTCCGTTCTGATCTGATGGTTGGAAGACACCACCGAACTCCGTACTGCCACCCCTTCGACGACCGCATTGAGATCCATCGGGATCATTTGCAGCTTCATCTTGCCGGCCTCCAGGCGATCGAGATCGAGCATGTCAGTGATGAGCCGGTTGACGCGCTCGGCCTCCTGGAAGATGTAGCCGCTGTACTCATGCACCTCAGCCGGGTTCATTCCTCCACCGTTGATCAGCTCGCTCATGCCCTGTATGCCCGTGAGCGCGGTCCGGAACTCATGGCTGACCATTGACGTGAATTCGGTCTTCATATGGTTCAGCTTTTCGAGCTCGGCAAGGTTCGCGTGTGCCGCATCCTCAGCCAGATGCTTCTGGGTGCTGTCCTCAAAAGTGATCACGAAATGCTCGAAGTTGCCATTACGGCGCCTGACCGCGGTCGCTCTCCAATGCAGCCAGATGCGGGCATTGTCGCTGCGGATAGCCAGGTCGTCCGATTCGATGGTTTCCACCGCGCCATCCAGCAGCCGTCTGAACTCGGTGACGATGCCCACCACGTCGTGGTCGTCGAAGAACGCGGTGAGGCGCCTGCCCGCGAGGTCCATTTCGTCAATCGCCAGCAAGGAAGCCAGGCGCGAGTTGCCTTCCATGAGCTGGAGGTCCGCATCCACCTCGGCAAGGCCGCGCGGCGAGCTCCTGAACCAATACTTGCGGCTCTCCGCCAGCCGCTGAAGCATTTCGCGCCGGATGGCGGTTTGGCCCGCGACCGTCAGCAGGGCCGCGACGGCGGCCAGGATCACCACCGTGTCGTCGTTCTCGCGCAGAGCCTCAGCGACCACTGCCGCTGAGCCGGCCACAGCGACCGCAGTGAACGCAATGGCGAGTCCGTCCCTCCACCGCATGTCTGCGGCCCAAGCGAGAACGCGGCTCAGGAATCGAGAGGTTACCTTTGCCCTTGCTTTGGGCGGGCGTTGGCCCTGAATTGATCGCACGTCGGCGGGCGTGTCCTTGCCGATGGCAGACATGACCCCACAGTACGAGTTCCCCGGACGATTACCCGGGCTTAACCGGTCTTTTCGACGATCTTCGGGCGTCGCGTCGCCATGCTTGTTCGGCATGAGCGACGCCCGCCTGACGACCCAGCAGCTGGCGGAGCTCCACCTGCACCTTGAAGGCACGATCGGGCGAGAAACAGCGCTCATTCTGTCGGCTCAAAACGGGCTGCCGGAGCCTCCTCCATACGAGTACTCAGATCTAGCCGGCTTCCTGGCCGTTTACGGGCAGGTCAGCCGGTGCATGGTGACGAGCCAGGATTTTGAGCGGGTCATATTCGAGCACGGCGAGGCCATGGCCAGCCAGCACATCACCTATGCCGAGATCAGCTTCAACCCGAGTCTGCACGCAGCTGATGGATGGATCGACGGCGTCGTCCGCGGCCGGGCGTCTGTCGCTCGGGAGTTCGGGATCGAGATCTCCTGGTTGGTTGAGCTTGTCCGTGGCGGGGCTGCTGCAGACAATGAGCGAGCACTTGACATCGCGCTAACCACTGAAGGAGTGGTCGGCGTCGGCCTGGTGGGCGATGAGTCGATCTCTGCAGCGCCACTGGCCGGCCTCGTTGAGCGCGCGCGTGCCGCCGGGCTCGGCTTCATGCCGCATGCCGGGCAAGTTGGAGGTCCGGAGGTCGTCCGTGAGGCCGTGGAGGTGTTGGGGGCGACTCGAGTCGCTCACGGCGTCGGGGCCGAGCATGACACCGAGGTGCTTCGGCTCCTGGTCGATCGCGGCGTTTGCCTCTGCGTGTGCCCGTCAAGCAACGAGCGGATTGGCCTCAAACCCAATTTCCGAAAATTTGCGGATCTGGGCATCCCCCTGGTGGTCAACACCGACGATCCGGCAATGGTGCCGACCACGCTGCAGCGGGAATTAGCGGTCGCCGAGACCTCTCACGGGCTCAACCGTGGAGCGCTGACGGCCGCGGCGTGGCGGCACCGCTTTGGTCGCCATCCGTAGTCGCTGGCTCAAGCTTTGTTCGAGTACAGTCCGACTCGAGTTCTATGCAATCGAACCGGAGGCCGCATGTCGCACTCCTGACTCGTGAATACCCACCCGAGGTCTACGGTGGGGCCGGCACTCACGTTGAATACCTCTCTCGCGAACTCCGCCGGCTGACTGAGGTCTCGGTCCAATGCTGGGGAGCGCCGCGGACCGAGTCTGGCGTGACAAACCATCAGCCGTGGACCGCATTGTCGGAACCGAAGCCTGAGTCGACCACGCTTCAGGCGATGTCCATCAATCTTGCGATGGCGGCGGCGGTCAAGGGTGCCGATCTCGTCCACAGCCATACGTGGTACGCAAACCTCGGCGGTCACCTCTCCAAGCTCATGTGGTCCATTCCACACGTCATGACCATCCACAGCCTGGAGCCGCTTCGACCCTGGAAAGCCGAGCAGCTCGGTGGAGGTTACGCCCTGTCCATGTTCTGCGAGCGAACCGCGATCGAAGGAGCTGACGCTGTGATCGCCGTCTCGGGCGGGGTTCGCGAGGATGTGCTGAATTGCTATCCCGCCGTCAACCCGGACCGCATCCACGTAATTCACAACGGAATCGATCCGGAGATCTACCGGCCTCAACCATCGCCGGAGACGCTGGCGCGCTTCGGCATCGACCCGAGCCGGCCGTTTGTCCTGTTCAACGGCAGGATCACAAGACAGAAAGGCCTGACCCTGCTTCTAGCTGCGGCCCTCAAACTCGATCGGCAGTATCAGTTGGTAATCGTGGCCAGCAGTCCGGATACGCCTGAAATCGCAGCTGAAGTGGGGGCGCTTGCCGCCCGCGTCTCCGCCGAGCGAGGCAATGTGATCTGGATCGACCACTTCATCTCGCGGGAGGACCTGATTCATCTTCACTCGCACGCCGCGGTGTTTGTTTGCCCGTCGATATACGAGCCTTTTGGCCTCGTGATCCTGGAAGCAATGGCATGCGAGACGCCAGTCGTCGCGTCGCGTGTCGGCGGAATCCCGGAGATCGTGGTCGAGGGTGAGACGGGTTACCTGGTGGATTTCGATCCTGCCGACCTCGATGGGTTTACCAGCGTGCTGGCCGATCGCATCGAAAAGCTTCTAAGGGACTCGACCCTGGCCGCAAAGATGGGCAAGGCAGGACGCGAGCGTGTCCTGCAACACTTTGGCTGGCGAGCCATCGCATCTGAGACTGTCCAGCTTTACGACAGTCTCCTACCTTGAGCGCCATCACAGCAGTCGTAGAGGAACGCGCCCATACGAACCGTTGCGATTCGGTCTTACCCTGCGACCCTCACTGGATTCGGGCTGTTAGTTCTGAACGGGACGCAGCGATCTTTTGACCGATTTACTCGATCGTGTTGGCGCACACATCAGTACTGAAGGCGAACACGTACTCACCGCTGAAATGCTCGGGGTGTCAAGCATGGGACCCCGGCGCGCGAAAAGAACGGGTGGGACTAAGATTCGAATGAAGGCGGCAGCACCATGAATCAACGTCTGCGCGCGGCAGAGGGTACGAGGGCCCGTCAGCAACACGCCGATGTTAGGCCGCGTGCTGGAGGGGTCCTGGGTAGTGGCCCAGGAAGGTTCGATCCCTTAGTCCTGCAGCGCACCATTGGTAACCGAGCTACATCTGAGCTGCTGGCTTGGGGCGCGAGCGGGAATTCACTCAGCCGCCAGCCAGGTGCGGTGGCCCTCAGCCTCGCGAAGCCGAGCTTGCGGAGCCGGGAGCATCCTGGCGGTACCGACCCTCACGAGATTCGTCAAACCGCGCTGGCCGGCTTGAAAAGCACGGGCCGCGCACTGCCGTACCGCGAGCGCATTCAGACTTCCTTTGGCCCTGAGCACGATCTCCGTGGGCTCGTCGCGCATGATGATGGCGGAGCGACGCAGGCTGCCGCTGCGATCGGCGCTGACGCTTATACAATCGGCGACCATGTCGCATTTGCGGCCCAGCCTACGTTGCGTCTCGCCGCACACGAAGCCGCGCACGCGATCCAACAGCGGCAGGGTGTCCAACTGCCAAACGGGCTCGGAAAGGCCGGCGACCGCTATGAGCGCCGGGCCGATGAGGTGGCTGACCGAGTCATCAATGGAGATTCGGCGGCCGCGTGGCTCCGAGCCGGCGCGGGATCCATCGCGGCCTCTGGTTCGCGACCTGCACGCACCACCGTGCAACGACAACAGAGCAAACCCTCCGGCTCGCGAGACGTCATTAATGTCGAAGAGACGATCAGTGACCTCGAAAAGTCGCAGCTCAATGTCGCAGGCTGGTCGGCCGGCCGTCCCTGGTACGCGCAAGTGGGCGCCTGGTTTCCATTTTTCGGCCTCCAGCTCGTAAAAGATTCGGTCTGGCTCGGAAACACCCTGTTCGGTGTCACAGAACTCCAGGATGCGGCGGACGTGATCGCCGACCCAACCCGTACTCCCTGGCAGAGGGTAAGAGCCGGGGCGTGGGCGGCCACCATCATCGCGCTCGACTTCATGATGGTCGGTGGCGTCGCCAAATCGGTTGGCGTCAAGCTCGCCTCACTGGGATCGCGGCTGAGCGAGACCGCGGTCGCCCAAATCCTCCGCGCCTCCGGCGCCGAATTGGTCGACGCGGCCGCAAATCTCGCTCGTGAGCAGATGCCACGTGTCATCGCATGGACCGAGACAACGGCCCGTCCGGCGTTGTCCTCTGCCAAGTCCGCGGTTGCCGGATGGCTACGTAGTGCGGGTCAATCGATAACCTGGAGGAAGCTCACCACAACCAAGATCCTGCCGGAAGTCGAGGCAATCCTTGACCGCGATATCACCCCCTACTTCAGACGCAAGATCGACGGCCTTTCAGCTGAGTACGCGGGGCGCCAAGGTGGAATCGGCACGATGCTCGGCCACGACGTTGATCGGGCCAAGCAGGCTGCGGGCCTGGAGCGCGCACCGATTTCGACCAAAGCCCAGAAAGAGGCGGCCGGCGAGCTCGGTACTGCCCTTGCCATGGAGTTGAAGGGCTGGCGGATTGTGGAGATTCCCCGGCTTCCCGGCAACCAGGGCGTCGATATTCTCATGACCAAAGACGGATGGTTCCTCTCGGCCGAGGAGTTCACCGGAGTTGAGGCTAAGGGCACCGCCGGCTCCAAGGTGACGAGTCTTTTGAAGCGCTATACATTCAATGGACACGCCTATGTGCAAGGCGACGAACTGTTCAACACGCTTCGCCTTCGGGATCCTCGACTCATCACGCGGGCCGCTCCTGCTGACCAGGCAGGCCTCCAGGCGTTGGTCAACGACATCACCACCAACATCAGCGGGCTGCAGGCGCATTTCGGCAGGGTGCAGACAGCCGCCCGAGAAGTGCGTCTGTTTCGTATTGACGGAGCTACCATCCCCAGCCTTCCTGAGATCGAGCGGATGACCTTCGGCAAGATCAAGCGCGCGTACTACCTCATGATCCTCGGTGAGACGGCGCCGCAAGCGCTGCGCGGGCTTGGAGGCAAGAAGGAAAACCGCTAGCGGGCAGCGCGCAATTTCCGCGGCCGCTCACCATCAAGCCGTCGCGCTGCCGCGCCGTGCCTTCGGAAAGTCACCCATGCCGGCTGCTTGTGCGAGTCCCATCAGCCACGGAAGCTCCTTGTCGACCATCCCCTTAAAGGCCTGGAATCCGCTTGCAACCCGCGCCGTGGCCTTAGCACTGAGGCGAAGATAGGAGAAGTCGGGCGTGGCGTCAGTCAGCAGGTCCGCGATCATGCGGTCCATTCCCATCATCGGGATCTCACGGAAGTAAACGACCTTCGGATTCGTCGATGTCTGCTCGGCCGGAGAGATCTGGAATATCTTCAGCACCCTCCGCGCGGCGTCCGAAACTAGAGCCGACCGCTGCCCTGCGGTGATCGGTGGAAGGCCGCTCGAGCCGGCTCGGGCAACGTAGCTGCGGCCGGCAAGCTTAACCGCCCGATCGGTCATGGCGGCTCCAAGTCGTGTGGGGAAGTCGTCTTGGACCGCGGGAATGCCGCCGCTGAACTCGACCAGGTTGGGATTGGCGACAGTATGAGCAGCAGTCTTGTGACCCCAAACTTTCGGGTCCACCTGCATGCCGGGACCCGGATAGCTCATCGCCAGGTCGTCCTGCAGATATTCCTCGACGGCCTCGGCAAACGGCACTCCGGTTGCCGGCTTGCCGCCCGCCCGGCACGCGAAGAGCAATACCGTGGGCGACGGCGACATATATGGGGCGATCCGGCCGACCCAGCCCTTTACGTCCTGGATCCACTGCACCTGCTCGGTCTGTCCCGCCTGGGGAGGGCCGGCTTCGAGCTTCTTCTCGATGCCGTGGGTGAAAATGGCGAGCGTCTGCACCGGTATCCGCCGTGACTCCAGGAGAACCTTGTCCAGCTCTGTCTCCAGGTCGGCCAGCAGAGCCGGGATTTCCTTGGTGATGTCCATGGCCGCCCCGAATTTGACGCCCCCGCCCTTGAGGCCGATAGCCCCATGATCGTCCGCGAACTGTTCGGCCTGACGCTTGAACTCGCCGGCCGCCCCCGGACCGTGGACGTGTCCTCCGTAAAAGGCAACAGTTAGACCGCCTTTAACCTGCCACTCGCGCAGAATGCTGGCGGCAAGTTCGGTGCGCTTGCGATCACGTTCCTGGGCCAGTTGCTTAGCTCGTCGAGCCGCGTTGGCGGCCTTAGCGGCAGCCGCACCGCCTGTCCCGGCACGCTGCACCTTTGGCGCTTGAAGCCGAGCCGGTCCGTGCGACATGCTGCCGGCGGAGTAGTTGCCTGCCAGCGGGTGAAGCGCCATTAGAGGGGACCCAGTCGAAGGTTCCCTGAAGTCATCGGCAACGTGATCCGCTTCTCGCTCGAGCGAATCAGCTGGAGAGCCGATTCGCAGCAAGGCAGGCACTCGGGTCGAGCCTTGCTGCTGGACGACGTGCGTTATTTCGTGTGCCAGCAGGTGCCGGCCTTCAGCCGATGCCGGCTCGTATCGGCCGGCACCAAACACAATGTGGTTGCCCACCGTGTAAGCAGCAGCGGCTACTGCCCGAGTCGAGTCGTCCGCCTCGCGTCCCGTGTGGATTCGAACTCTGCTGAAATCGTGTCCAAAACCAGCCTCCATCGATTTCCTGACCGACACGTCGAGCCCCTGGCCGGATGAGGCGACAATCTGGTGAATGATCGGAGGAGCAAGTTGGCCCTCCAATACGTTGGACTCAATCCCTCTAGTCGCTGCAATCCCAGCCGCGTGTCCGTCGGCGTGCGGTTGACCCTCTGAGGCTGGAACCTGGTGTGGGGAGGAAGCCGTTTCTTGGTCGAGCGGATTGACATTGGTCGCCTCAGCCTTCCGTAGCTGCAGCAGAAGCTGCATCGCCTGGTTACCCGGGGTGCTGGCGCCAAGGCGCCGCCCAGGCTGGCCAGACGATGGCCGCCCCGAGGGGGTGATCAACCTGTCGCCCGATCGCGATAGACGCAGCGCCGGCATCCGATCACGCATTGACTATTGGACCCCCAGGTTGGCCAGACACGGTTGATCAGGAAGGGCTTTCATTCCCACCAGCCCACCAGCGGCGATGGTCGCCGCTCACACGTCCGCCGGAGTCGCCGCCGCCAGGTACACCCGATTTCCGTCGCTGTCGCACACGGCGATCACGGTTCCAGGCGGCTTGTCGGCCACGTAGTCGTTGGCCAGCTGCATCGCATCGGCCATCGTGGTCACTTCGTCCGCTGGGTGCGTGTCGTCTTGCGGATCGGGGACGAATGAGTAAAAGGCCATCGGCGGCGGAGTGGGCAGCGGAGTCGAACTGGCCGCGGGCGGCGTTGAGGTCGCCGGCTGTGCGGGATTCGCGGGGGGCAGCGTTGAGGTCGCCGGCTGTGCGGGATTCGCAGGGGGTGCGCCACGTGGCACGTGGGTGACCAGAATCGTCTTGTGGACGGCCGCTGAACCACCGTAGCCGGCCAGAGTACCTACCCGGCCCGTCCACGGATCGGCGATCGACTTGCCGTCAGCGGAATACGCTAGGACGAAGTGGGTCGGCACAGACGCGGTCGAGATCCACAATATCGCGTAGGTGTTCGGGCTCGGGACCGCGGTCCCGACCAGATCGCCCCGCCAGCCCCAGTACGAACTCTCCTGATACTCGCCAGGGTAGACCTTGGGCAGCGCATCGTCGGGCAGCAGGTCATATGTCCCGGTGGGCTCGCGCACGAAGATGTGAGCGGCCGTGAACAAGTCGTCGAGGCTGGCCGGATCCACCTGGTGGCCGCTGTCGTTGGCGATCATCGCGAGCACGGTGTCGAAGCATCCGTACTGACCCAGGGTGCCCAGAGCGGGACCCCAGCCCAGCGGATGGTTGGCCCAACGAGGATCGCGCTGGCTGTATAGGATCATTTCCGCAAACCTCCCGTCACAGGTGCATCGATTCCGGCCATAAACCCGCGGCTGAAGCTCGGACTGTCGAGTAGAAACGATCCGGTTCTTCAATCTGGGGAAGGTGGCCGGATCGCTCGAAAATCACTGGCGGACCGGTTCCCAGCAGCCGCTCGGCCCTGTAGGCATCCGCCACGGGATGCACCGGGTCATGCCGGCCCCAGATCAGCTGCACCGGCACCTGTGGCTGCGCAGTGGCCCCGATTCGGTACGCGTCGGTCGTTTGCCCCCAACTCATGCCCAGCCGCACCTGGTCCAAGAACACCTTGCGCTCGCGCAGAGACGCGTCCGCAAGATTCCATATCTCGGGAGTGAGGGCCGCAGCATTGAAGACCGCCGAGCGCAGGAATAGGCGCGCGCCGAGCGGGCCGCTGTAGATCATGAGGTCGCCAAGAACCGGATAAGAGAGCATTCGGAGGAGCGGATGCCGGATCTGGCCAAACCCACCAGGCGCCACTAGCACCATTCCCCCGAGTCCAGGTGCATCCAGGATGGCCGCGTTTGCCGCCACGAAACCACCTAGTGAATGACCGACGACGAGGGCCGGCCCGGCGCCGAGGGCCTCGATAACGCCGACCACCAGGTTCCTGCAAGCCTTCCGGGTGGGCACGATCGAGCCGGTCGATTCACCGGCCCCGGGCAGGTCGACGGCACACACGAGGTATTCGTCCGAAAACTCGGCCACCGCAGGGAGCCACCATTTCAGCGACATCCCGAGGCCGTGCAGCAAAACGATCGGCTTGCCCGCACCCGCCACGACGGCGTTGATGTTCCAGGCGCCGATCTGGATGCGCCGGACCTCGCTTCCGCTCAATGTCCACCGGCACCGGCCGCTGTGCCCGAAAGGGGGTCACCTCCGCGCGTGGCAGGCGCCGCTACAGCGCCCGGTTGGGCGAAGTGCTCGAGCAGGAATCGATGAAGGAACTGGTATCCGCCACCCCTGCGCTGCAGCAGGCGAATCCGGCTCGCGTAGGCGAGGAACTGGAGGTATTTCGGCGAGATCGCACCCTCTCGGCGCAGGAGGCTCAGGAGTGCTTTGTGCCGGAAGTAAGCACCGCCTCCGCGCAGCATTCCATGGCAGATTGCCGTGCCGACGCCGACCAGGATCGCGAGCAACACTCCGGCGATCACACCTCTCGGGACCTCGCCGTGCGTAATCGATCCAAGGAAGGTCCCGAACGTACCGAAGTCCCCCAGCATGAGCGCCGCGACCTGAGCGTCGACGATCGTCACGCCGAGACCGATCACAACGGCCGTCCGCCAGGATGGCCTCAGCCCGATGCGTACTCCGGGGTCAAATCCCAACGCGGCGAAAAGGACGCTGATGACAATGCCCTGGACGATGATGCCAAGCACCACCCAAAAAACGAGATCCCCGGTGGCCGCCTTGGGCAGGACGACCAGCTCCACGATCACGCCGCCGCCAATTCCCGCCAGGGCCGCGCTCAGCAGCCCCATCATTGCGCCGCCGCGAAGCGCATTCTTGACCGTCGACGCGATTGCGTCGCCGGGGCCCTCGGGCTCGACGTACGGCCGGTTCTCCAGAGCTCCCACCAGCGCAAAGAAGATCCCGAGGCACAGGCCGGCAATGATCCCAGTGACGACGATTGCCACCCAGGAGAAGGACCCCCCGCGAAATTGAGCAATCAAGCCGAGCGAAAGTCCGGCGAGAAGCCCGAACAGGGGACCGAAGCTGAGCCAGGCAAACAGGCCGCGCCTGAGCTGCGGCATCGACAGGTGAAGTGGAGTGGTAGGCGCGATCTCGGGCTCATAGGCCGCCATGCCCACAACGATCCCGGCGACCACGCCTAGGATGAGGGCGTAGGCGCCGAAGACGGATACGTTCCCGACCCAGGCGAGCACTCCGGTCAACAGTCCGGCGACCACACCCACACCGAACGTGGCCAGCCAGCGGCGATCCTTCGGCAGCAGGTCAGGCTGCATCAAGTCGTAATAGAAGACCTCCTGGTTGCGCTCCACCATCCGGCCGGCCAGCCACCCCAGCCACCGGTGCGCGTCTTCCGGCCCAAACGCCGGCTCCAATTTCAGGTGTGGCTGTCTCAGACAGAAGTCGACATAGTCGCTGAGGATCTGTGCCCTGAGCGCCTCAGGTGTACCTCCTGTAGGCACCAGTTCCGGGCCCATGCCCTGGTAGGTGCGAACCACTATCCCTAGAAACCAAAGCGTCGTCATCAGCTCCAGGAGACCTTCGTCTGCGGCCACCACCTGCTGCACACCTGCCATGTCCGGCGCTTTGATGCATTCCAGGACCCGCTCCTTGGTGAGGGGCTGCACGACGACCGCGCCGCGAAGGCGGAGTTTCTTGCCGAGTGTCTCGTATTCCACCTGCCGGCTCGCGACCACGAGGGGCAACTGGCCGTGCGTGCCCATGAAGTCGTTGATGTCATCGACGCACCTGGCGCACGCCTGAGCGCCCACGGTGTCGAGCCCGTCCAACATTAGAAGTAGCTGGTCGGTCTCCAGCCAGCTCTGACCCACCGAGCGGTCGACGCCGTAGGTCGTGTGCAGCTCCGCCACGAGCCAGTCGTTGAGCGAAACGACGGTCGAGGACCAGGACGCGAGGTTGACAATGACGGGAACGGGTGCCGCCGACTTCACCCTCGATTCCTCGAGTAGGTGCCCGGCCAGCTCGTACAGCAGCCCGCTCTTGCCGGAGCCGCCCGCGCCGAGAATCAGCATGCGCTGGCCGAGCTGGCCGAACACCGTCTCGATGGGCGTTCCGAACGGTACTGTTTGCTGGCCCGTGGTCGCCGCCGGGAAGATTCCTACCAGAGGGTTGTCGACCTCGGCGGGTTGCATGACGAGATCTAGAGGAAGACGGGTCCCCAAGAGAGTGACCAGGCCCGAATCGACGATCGACTGAACGGTACTCTGCAACTGGCTGCGGTAGAGTTCCAGTTGCTCAGGCGCTCTTTTGGCCTGGTCGGCAGCGTCTTCAGGTTTTCCCTTGAGGGCCTCGAGAAGCTTGGGCGCGTCGGCCACCACGAGACCCAGGGCGCCCGCAGTGGCAGTGGCCGCGGACGGCTTCGGATCCAGAATTTTGAACTCGGAGCACAGAAAGCCGACAACGGTGAGCACGAGCGAGCCGATTGCCATGGGGCCACGGTGGCGGTTGACGAACCGCGTCACAGCGTTCGAGACCGCGCTCATCCCTTTCCTCTAGGCACACCGCCTGAGCTCGCTGGCCAACGAGTTGTGAGATGGTATCGCTTTACCGGCCACTTGACAATGCCGTACGGCATTGCCATTGGGCGCGGAAAGGAGAGGGGCTGAGAGGGCGGTGAGCATGCAATGGCCGGCCGGGCCACCCAAGCACCTGATCCTCGGCCATCTCCGCGAGCTGCGCCGCGACCGGCTTGCTTTCCTGTCGAGGCTCTCAAGCGAATATGGGGACTTCGTACCTCTTCAGATGAGGCGCCGGGACGTCATCTTCATCAACGACCCGAGCTACATCGAGGCGATGGTCTTCCACCGCGCCGGGGACTACAGCAAGAACAACCTTTCTGATTTCTTCCAGCCGGCCGTGAGGCGGCTCCTGCTGTTCGAGGACGCGAGCTCGTGGCTCGACCAGCGCCGGCTGGCCCAGCCGGCGTTGCGGCCCGATCGAATGCCGGCCTACGCCGAGATCATGATCAAGAGCGCTCAGGGCATGTGCGACGCCTGGCGCGAGACCGAAGTCATCGACGTCGCCACCGCCATGCGCCGGTTCACGCTCGACATCCTGGCCAGGAGCCTGTTCGACCTCGACCTTGCTGAAATGGCGGGCGATGCGCCTGCCATCTTCGATGCGATCCTCGAAGATGTTGGCGCCCGGGCTTTCAGCTCGGTCTACCTGTCGTTTCTCCCAACCGGCTCCAACCGGCGCTCGCTGGCCCGCTTCAAGCAAGGCGAAAAAATGCTGGACGCCCTGCTCGCGAAACGACGTCCAGACGCGGAGGGGCGGCGCGACCTTCTCTCGGTACTGATGCTGAATCGCGGCGAAGACGGTGAGCTCATGGACGCGGACGCCATCAAGCTGGTTGTCGTCCCACTCATGTTTGCCGGCCACGAGACTACGGCGATGGCCCTGGCGTGGACGCTTTATCTCCTGGCCGGCAATCCCGAGGTTGCGGACAAGCTGCGTGCCGAGCTGGAGACGGTCCTCGGTTCAAGGCCAGTCACAGGAAACGACCTTCGTGCACTTCCCTACACGGGAGCCGTGTTCCATGAGTCGCTGCGGCTCTACCCGCCGATCTGGGGCTTCGGCAGGCAGGCGATCCGCGATACCGAGCTAGGCCCGTACCCGATACCCGCCGGCACGACCCTGTTCGCCAGCCAGTGGGTGCTGCACCGGGATAGCCGCTACTTCGCGGATCCTCTCCGGTTTGATCCCGACCGTTGGTCGAACGGGCTCGCGGCTCAGCTGCCGCGTTGCGTGTTCATGCCGTTCGGTGTCGGTCCCCGTCGCTGCATTGGCAGCACGTTCGCGGT
Source organism: Candidatus Dormiibacterota bacterium (assembly GCA_003169845.1). Lineage (GTDB taxonomy): Bacteria > Chloroflexota > Dormibacteria > Dormibacterales > Dormibacteraceae > Palsa-870. The sequence continues at coordinate 162,294 of PNAG01000002.1, forward strand.
GCTGGAGGCCGTGATCGCCCTGGCGACGATCTGCAGGCGATTCGACCTCGAGCCGGTGGCAGGATCCGAGCCACGGCTCGAACCGCTGATCACGTTGCGCGTCAAAGGTCTTAGGCTCATCGCCCGTCGCCGCCCCCATGGCGCAAAGGGGGAGACTGTTTCGGCGATGGGCGAACGTGACGCTTGACGCCGATGTGATCGTCGTCGGGGCCGGTCTGGCCGGGCTGGTCACGACGGCCGAGCTGGCGGATGCCGGCCGGAGTGTCATCCTCGTCGATCAAGAGCCGGAGCAATCGCTTGGCGGTCAGGCGTGGTGGTCGTTGGGTGGATTGTTCATGGTCGACTCGCCCGAGCAGAGGCGGCTCGGTATCAGGGACTGCATCGAGCTCGCGTGGCAGGATTGGTGCGGCAGCGCGGGTTTCGATCGTCCGGAGGACGAGTGGCCGAGGAAATGGGCCGAGGCATACGTCAACTTCGCCGCAGCCGAGAAGCGAACCTGGCTTCATCAGATGGGACACCGAATCTTCCCGGTGGTGGGCTGGGCGGAGCGGGGCGGCTACACCGCCCGGGGCCACGGAAATTCCGTACCTCGGTTTCATCTCACCTGGGGAACGGGACCCGGCGTGGTCGAGCCGTTCGAGCGGCGGGTGCGGAAAGCCGCCGCGGATGGGCGTGTCCGCTTTGCCTTTCGGCGCCAGGTCGACGAAATCACACGTTCGGGTGGGTCGATCACCGGGGTCCGCGGCACGGTGCTCGAACCGAGTGACGTGGCCAGGGGCAAGCCCAGCTCACGGACGAAGGTGGATGACTTCGAGTTTCGGTCGCAGGCCGTCGTGGTCACCTCCGGAGGAATCGGTGGCAATCTCGAGCTCGTCCGCGAGGCGTGGCCGTCGCGGCTTGGTAAAGCCCCCGATCACCTGATCTCCGGCGTTCCGGCGCACGTCGACGGGCGAATGGTCGCGATCACGCAGGCGGCCGGCGGCAACGTGATCAACGCAGATCGTATGTGGCACTACGTCGAGGGGATCCACAACTGGAACCCGATCTGGCCACGCCACGGGATCCGCATACTTCCGGGACCCTCGTCGCTATGGCTGGACGCCTACGGGCGGCGGCTGCCCGCCCCCTTTTTCCCCGGTTTCGACACGCTGGGCACCCTTCAGCATCTGGGCACCACGGGGCGCGATCACAGCTGGTTCGTGCTGACGCGGAAGATCATCAAGCGCGAGTTCGCCCTCTCCGGCTCGGAGCAGAACCCGGATGTGACGGGTAAGTCGGTGTTCGAGGTCATGAAGCGTGTAACGAGCGGGATTCCCCCGCCCGTTCAGGCCTTCCTGGATCACGGTGCGGATTTCGTAACCGCCACGTCGCTGCCCGAGCTTGTGCAGCGCATGAACAAGGTCACCGCGGAACCGCTCCTGGACCTGGCCACGGTCGAGGCCGAAGTCGTGGCCCGAGATCGCGAGGTCGTCAACGGGTTCACCAAAGACCTCCAGATTGCGGCCCTGCGCAGCGCCCGTCGCTACATCGGGGATCGGCTGACCCGCATCTCGCCGCCTCATCGTCTCCTTGACCCCGCGGCCGGGCCGCTGATAGCGGTCAGGCTGTCGATCCTGACGCGGAAGACGCTCGGTGGGGTGCAGACGAACCTGGACTCGCAGGTGCTCGGCGCGGACGGCCGGCCGGTCTCCGGCCTCTACGCAGCCGGAGAGGTCGCGGGGTTCGGTGGCGGAGGCATGCACGGATATCGGTCCCTGGAGGGGACGTTCCTCGGAGGTTGCCTTTTCTCTGGCCGGCAGGCCGGGCGCGCGGCCGCGCGGGCCACCGCTTGACCGGGTGAGGCTCGAATTCGCGTGATGTCATCAGGCGCCGGGACTCCTAGGAACGAAGCAATGATCTGTAGCGTGCCCGCTTGTTGCGCCCGCCGCCGTTGAAATGAACAACGCGAACCGGCTGGCCGTTGGCCAGAGCTCGAGCATGCCCGGCGGACCAGTCGACGTCAACCTCCTGGACGTGAAGCTGCACGTTGTAGGTGGGATGAAGCTGAACGCCGCAGCGTCGCCGTGCCAGCGCGAGGTTGAAGATGAACTGGCTGCGCCACCAGTTATCCGGGCGCTGATCGATCCACTCTGAGACCCCGCGCATCGACCGCAGCGTCTCGGCAAGGCCGTCCAATGCGGTGCGGCTGCCGGCGAAGAACCCCTCGTTGACGACCAACGGATATCCAGGTTCTCCATCAGGATCTCCCAGCAGGCGGCCGAAATCGTCGGTGCCACCGCTGTAGATGGTCAGCAGCGCTTGCTCGAGGTCTCTGAAGTGCGGACGATCGCCTTCGGCGCAGCAGAGGATGGCATCGTCGGGCAAAACATCGAGGGCATCGAGCACCGGCTGCAAGCTCGCCAGGACAAACATGTCGGCGTCAAGGCAGACGAATTTCTCTGCACCGATGACCTCGGCCACGGAGTAGAGAGCGGACTTCACCGCGGTGTTGATCCGCGCCACGGACCTGCACTCGGCGATAAGAGCTCCATGCTTGAGTGCGACGGACCTGCAAGCTGCGTCGCCGTCGACAAGAAAGACCACAACCGCGGCGTCAGCGCAGTCCGCATTGAGCCGCAACGATTCGAGAAGGTCGTCGAGCATATCCGCGAAGCCCACTGATGCAACAGTTGCAATGCACACGGGCGCTTCAATGCTCGGCTGGGGCGGGATGATCCGCGACCTGCCAAGGCAGTCGACGATGCCCTCCAGGTCTGTGGTCACCACTTCTCCCAGCTGACTGTGCAGTGAAGGGTGGTCGCGCCTGTGTTGCGCAACTCGAGAGCAAAATCGCCCTGGACCGTGGTACTGGTGTCCACCGTTTGCTGACGGCCGGCTTCAACCGAATATCGCTGCTCTCCGCCGGGTACTGAGCCGTCGGGCTGCACGAAGAACACAGACGCGGAAGTGCCCTGGCCCTCGACAGAGTCGACGTACAGGCTCACCATCACACGCCGGGGCCCGGATGGCACCGCTCCGTTGTGGCAGCCCGGGACGAATGACTGCCCTCCTGGGTCGACGCTGAACGACTCGAACATCACCGCCTCCTCCACCGGCCAGCTGACCGGTGTCGCCTTCCGAGTGAACACTGATCTCTGAAACACGGCTGCACTTCCCGCATACGACGATCTCAGCAGGTCGTCGTTGAAGGCCTGCTCGAAGCCCGTCCAGACATTCCAGAGGCGCCAGGTTTGGCCGTCATATGCGGCGAGCGGGCTCGCGTGGCCGCATGCGGTCTGGTAGGGCACCACCTGGACCGTTGAGCAGTCGCACCACCAGGCGCCCACGATCGGAAAGCCCTGGCGGCCGGCGCTGTCGATCACAGCCAGCACGTCTCGAGCGGATGCATTGGTGATGGAGATCGCCGGCGGGTCTGGAAAAAGCTCCGGGTGGCGATTGACGAAGTCGACTGCAGATGACATCGCCTCGGGACCGAAATAGCTGGCTCCGTACTCGTAGTCGGTCCAGGCTTGCGGTGGCACGTCGGGGTAACCCAGGGCAATCATCGCGATATGGAAGCTGGTGGGAACGCAGTTGTCGCGGGCGTTCAGGCCCCCCTCGGTCAACTGACTCAGGACCGAATTCTCAGGTAGGTAGCCCCGCAGGTCGAAGCTCAAAGGCTCTTGTCCGTTCCCCGCAAACCCTTCAAAGGCACTCCTAGGCGGATACCCGTCCGCGCGCCGTGATCGCCAGAGTTGACAGCAAAGTAGGCGGCAAAATCGATCCTGTCAAGCCGGTTCGGGACAAAACACTTGACAATTCCGCTTGCTTTGCCATAGTTGCCTGGGAATCGGTCAGCCTGGCGGGGGCCAGGCGGATTCCGGCGTCTTCGCTCGGCTGATGGGGGAGATAGGGGCAATTGCCGGCTCTGAAAGGGGCGTTCGTAAAGCTCGATGCCGACCTGCTCGGGGGAGCCCCGGACATCATCGTGTTCCAGTTCAATCCGGACACCGTCACCCGGAACCCGTCGCTGGTCCCCCAGCAGATTGAGGACTCTGAAGTCGGCGACCGCAAGCTGCGAACCCGCCCTTTCCCTCCCACCGAGAGCATCAGCTTCAGCCTCCGATTGGACGCCACCGACCAGCTGGAGGGCTCTGACGTGGTCGCGGCAGCCAGTGGCGTCCTCCCCGCACTCTCGGCTCTCGAGCTGCTGATCTACCCCAAGACGTCGCTTGCCAGCAACCTCTTTTCCGGCGGAGGTCCGGACGCACACCTGCTTGACACGGCCCAGGTGCCGCCCGTCCTGTTCTTTTGGGGTGTCTGGCGGATCCTTCCGGTGCTGATCAACAGCCTTTCGATCACGGAGACCGACTATGACCAGCTGCTCAATCCGATCCGGGCTGAGGTCAGCGTCAGCCTTCAGGTCCTGACCACCCAGGACCTGGACAGCCCCGACAGCATCGAGTACAAAGCCTACAAGTACACGCAACAGGCCAAAGAGGCCATGGCGGTTGCCAACCTGGCGTCGTCGGTCGGCATGATCATGAAAACGATCGTGACCATCTAGGCGAGCCCGATGATCTTCAAAGGCAGCCGCTACGAAAAACTGGCCAAGGCAACGTACAAAGTCCGAGCGTCGGACGGATTAGATCACGCTGCCTTACCCATCCGATTCATCCCGCCGGCTCCCGCCACGTACCGCCAGACCATCGCCGCACACGACCGCCTCGACCTGCTCGCCGCCCGCTTCTACGGCAATCCGCTCAAGTTCTGGCTGATCGCCGACGCCAACTCTGCGATGGATCCGGAGGACCTGCTCGAGGAAGGTCTGGAGGTTCTCATACCTCCGGATCGCAACAGGTAGAGGCGCCCCATGCCGGACAAGGCGTACAGCCTCACGTTCGACGGCAACCCTGCCGACGACGCCCTCTATACCGACATGCGCGAGCTCGAAGTCGACGAGCGCCAGGATTCAGCCACCACCTTCAGGCTTCGCGTCGGACTGACAAAGCAGCCCGGTGGCGACTGGAACTACCCGGGCGACGATCGCTTCAGCCTCTTCACCAACGTCGGCGTCGCGGTTGGATTCATCGGCAGCGCGGAGACCGACCCTTTCGGAAACTCCATCGGCGGTGGAGGTCTCGAGCCGGTCTTCGATGGCTATCTCACGCAAGTCAACTTGCATCTGGGAGCGGGTGCGGACGATGCATATCTCGAGGCGCTTGGAATGGACGCGAGCGTTCTGCTGAGCCTCGAGGAAAAGGCGGCGTCCTGGCCCAACATGGCCGACAGCGACATCGTCCAACAAATCGTTTCGGACTACGGATACAACGTGCAGGTCGAGCCTACGCAGCCGGTGAGGCAGGACACCGAAACCCTGATGATCCAGCGCACGAACGACGCACAGTTCGTGCGCTCCCTGGCCCGGCGAAACGGCTACGAGTTCTACTTCCGCAAGGACCCCAGCTCGGGCGACATCAACTGCACCTTTGGCCCGCCCAACCTCTCCGGCACTCCTCAGCCGGACCTGTCGATCCAGTTCGGAGAAGACACGAATCTCATGTCGTTCGAGGCCGTTCTGACGGGATTGCGGCCTCTGGTCATCGACACCCAGCAGGTCGATGTCCACGCCAAACAGGCCAATGACGGCAATGCCGGCTCGATCCAGCTTGCCAGCCTGGGCCAGAACGACCTCTCCGCGCTGATTTCGACCAAGCTCGACGCCCTGATCACCCCGCTTCAGGCCCAGGCCCAGATGCTGCTGGTCGCCCAGCCCACTGACGACGCGACGGAGCTGCAGACTGTGGCACAGGCGGTCCGCGATGAAGCGGGCTGGTTCATCGAGGCGACGGGCGAGATCAACAGCAACGCATATGGACAGGTGCTGCGAGCCGGAGGGCTGGTGCTTTTGAAGGGGGCCGGCCAGCAGTACAGCGGCAAGTACTACGTGACCCGGGTCACGCACCTGATCAAGAGCGGCGGCTCATATGTCCAGCGGTTCGAAGCACGCAGGAACGCCCTCGAGGTGGACGGAAGCGAGCAATTCGCCGGCGGCAGCGCAGCCAGCCTCGGCGTGCCGACAGGCTGATGAAAGCGATGGAAGGCCTCGACGAGATCGTTGCCCGCCTTGTCGAGCGGGTCGAAGGCCGCCACTACGGCAAATATCGGGGTTTGGTCACAGACAACCAGGACCCCGACAGCCTCGGCCGTGTGAAGGCAAAGGTGCCGCGGCTGCTCGCAGACGTGGAGCTCGGTTGGGCCCTACCGTGCCTCCCCTACGGAGGCGCGTCGGAAGAAGGATTCTTCGCCGTACCGGACGTCGGGGCGTCGGTGTGGATCGAGTTCGAAAGTGGGGATCTCGCCTACCCCATCTGGACCGGAAGCTGGTGGGGCGACAGCGAGATCCCGGAGTCTGCGACTCCGGACCAGAAGGTGCTCAAGACCACGAGCGGCCACAAGGTCGTCTTCGATGACAGCGCCAACAGCATCGTCGTGACCGACAGCAACGGCAACACAGCCACGCTCGACTCGAATGGCGTCAAGGTCGAGGACGACAACAGCAACGTGGTGACGATGGACTCGGCCGGCGTCAAAGTCGAGGACGCCAACGGCAACACGGTGACGATGGACTCCAGCGGCGTGAAGGTCGTGGACTCCAACAGCAACACGGCGACGATGGACTCGAGTGGCATCAAGCTGGAGGACTCGAACAGCAACAGCGTGACGATGGCGTCGGCCGGGGTCACGATCAAGAGCAGCTCCATCAGCGTGGGTGACCCGGCGACCGACAACCTCGTCGCCTTCACTCAACTCGACTCCCAGCTTCAGACGTTTGTGACGTCGGTCGCCACCCACATGCACACCGGAAACCTGGGCGCGCCAACAAGTCCGCCCATGACTCCCATAACTCTCGTGATCACGCCCGCTAAGTCGCATCACAAATTGGAGGTTTGAGATGGCCCTCGCGGACGCAGAAGGAGCCTTGATCACTGCGATACATGACGAGCTCGTCAAGCAGTTCGTCGGGCAGGCGCCGCCTAAGACCGAGGACGAAGGGCTGCAGCGCATCGCCAACGCGGTGGGCAAGGCCGTGATCGACACCTTCAATGTGGAGCTCCAGGTCGGCATCCCCAACATCTCGTCCTTGCCGTTCAGCGGATCAGCAACGATCGGCTGGAAGTGATGATCGACCCCACCAGCCAGTCGCTTCTTCGTGTCGAGCGGTTCCTCGATTTCCCGATTTCGGTGGGAGACACCGGAGGGCTGCAGAGGACGGACGCTGACGATCATCTGCGCGACCTGATCCTGCAGGTGCTGTTCACGGAGCCGGGCGAGCGCGTCAACCTACCTAACTTCGGCTGCGGCGTAAAGCGTCTGGCCTTTGCGCCGAACAATGAGGTGCTTCGGGCCAGCGCCCAGTTCCTGATCGCTCAGAACTTGAACCACTGGCTCGAAGACAGGATCGTCGTGGAGGCGGTCCGCCTCTCGAGCGACCTCGACGAGGAGTACCTCCTCCAGATCGACATCATCTACCTGGTCAAGGCCACCCGGCTCAGTCAGCAGCTCACCGTGAAGACCGGGCGGCCGTGATCAACCAACCCGTCGCCGCTCCGGTGATCGACTGCCCCCAGCCGAACCTGATCGAGGGCATGGTCGGGCTCAAGAGGGTCGACGTCTCGGACACGGACACCGAGTTGACGGTCACATTCGAAGGCGTATTTCCACCGACCGAGCATCTCGAGCTGGCCCAGGAGGTGCTCGACCCGCGGAAATGGGTGCTCACCGGCGGAACACGGTTGCATCCTCGAATCATCGCGGTGAGTTATGTAACCCAGGGCCCGCTCCAGCCGGCCTCGGGCGCCGCGGTTACCTTGACTCTCGATCAGGGGGGCGATTTCAGCGTCTACAGCCTGACGCTGACGGGTGACCACGTCGACCCGATTCTCGCAACGAGGCAGCTCCGGTTTCGCCTCCGCTGCGAGCTGCCGTTCGACTGCCGCCCGGACCAGCTCGCCACTCCTCCCACAGACGAGGAGCCGGTGGCGATCGACTACCTTGCCAAGGACTACACGAGTTTTCGCCAGGCGCTGCTGGATTTCATCCCGACCCGGCTGCCCGAGTGGACTGAACGCAACGAGGCGGATATCTCGATCGCGGTGCTCGAATTGCTCGCGGCCACCGGCGACACGTTGAGCTATTTGCAGGACCGCGTTGCGAACGAAGCTTTCCTGAGCTCAGCTCAGAAGCGTCGCTCGGCGCAAGGCCATCTCGCACTGCTCGGGTACCAGCTCGACAGCGGCGCTTCCGCCCACACCTGGCTCCAGTTTCAAGTCACATCCAGGCATCGCCTGAACAGAGGGTTTGCGGTCTCCACCGTCGCGACCGGAGGCCAGGCCCCGGTCATCTTCGAAACCCTGATCGATCGCGTCCTGGTGCCCGAGCAAAACGAGATGCGGATCTACAACTGGGGCGCTCCCGGATGCTGCCTCGACAGCCGATCCACCAGCGCGACCCTGGTCGGTTCGCCGTCGAGTCTCCAGGAGGGCGATTACCTCTCGCTCGAGGACACACGCAGCGGCGCGCGCGACGTGGTACGTCTCACGGGTTCTCCAATCGACGCTTCGAGCCAGGAGACCGGCACTCTGACCTTGGTCGCGTGGAGCAACCTCACTCCGCTCCACGCTGACTACTGCATCGACACCACGGTCGTCAGGGGCAACCTCGTACCCGCGACCCACGGAGCCACGCTTCGCAAGGCCGAGCCGGTCCAGCTTGGCGAGGCGCAGCAGGTGACTTCGAAGCAGGTGGTCGTAGTGCCTCCCTCAGGCCCGCCCGGCACGACCTTCCATCTCAGCGCCTGGGGTTTCAGCGCCGGCGATCAAGTCGCCTGCACTGCCGCTGATCCCACGGGCAAGACGGTCGCTCCGAGTCAGTCGAGGGCCACTGCGGATCAATCCGGAAGCGTCGACGGGATCTGGATCGCGACCTCGCCCACAGACAGCGCCGGCACCTGGACCGCCAGTTTCACTCGAAGCGTTCCTACTCCTTTCATCGTCGATGCGTTCTGGACGGTTACGGCCGCCGGGGTCGCGCAGGGGGCGGTCAAGGGGCTTGGCCAGCGCCCGCCCCGGCTTCGGGCCACCCTCGACCAGACGCCGCTGACGTACGTGGATGCAGCCACGCTGGCCCTGGCCCAACCGCTCGGTGCCGCCCAGGACGACCCGTTTTCGTATCGCCGCAGCTCGATACCGCAGCTGACCCTCGAGGTGGATGGCAAGCAGTGGCAGCAAGTCCCGAGCTTGCTCGAAAGCGGTCCCAGCGACGACGTCTACCAGGTCGACGCTGACGATGACGGCAGGCCGACGCTGCTCTTCGGGCGGGGAGGAGAAGTGGGCAGCGACCCCGCGTCCGGCTTCGGACGCAGGCCTTCCGAGACCAGCCGCATTGAGGCAACGTACCGGATCGGAAACGGGGTTCAGGGCAATGTTGCCGCGGATACGCTCACCGTTCCGCTGACGGACAGTGGGATCTGGCTGCTCTCCGTCACAAACCCGGTGGCGGCGCTCGGAGGACGGGACCCCGAATCGCGCCAGCACGCGATCAGCGTGGCTCCGCCGACCCTGGAGAAAAGGCTGGTCGCTGTGACTTCCGCCGATTACGAAGCTGCCACGGCCGAATTCACCGACGCGTCCGGGCAGAGACTCATCGCCCGTTCCAAGGCAGACTTTCGCTGGACCGGAAGCTGGCTGACAGTGAACCTGGTCGCGCAGCCGAGTGGCACTGATGTACTGAGCCCGGCGGTAAGCGCGGCGCTCGGCGACTACCTCGATGGGCGGCGGCTCGCCGGATACGACATCCAGGTCAAGCCGGCCACCTACCTGCCGATTCGACTTGACCTCGACATCTGCGCGCGGACCGGCTTCAGCCAGTCCGACGTCCAGCGGGGTCTCGAGGCAGCGCTCAGCAACCGAGTCCTGGCGAGAGGAGTCAACGGTTTCTTCCACCCCGACAACTTCAGCTTTGGCGATTCGCTCGCCATCAGCAAGCTTTACCAGGCGGTCATGGCTGTAGCCGGCGTTCAGTCTGCAGACATAAGCACCCTTTCGCCGCTTCATTCGCTGCAGTCACAGGTCGACACGCAGAGCGCGAAGCAGACAGGTTTCTTGCAGGTACGGCCAGATCAGGTGCTTCAACTCGACAACGACCCTAACTTCCCCGAGCACGGCCAGCTGCGGATCCGGTTTCTCGGGAGCGGTGGCCGGTGAGCCAGCTCTGCGATTTTCCCACCGACCAGGCCGCGGGCTGCTGCGAGCCGGCCTCAGTGCAGCCCGCGGCACCAATCCGCCCCAGCAACCTGCCGAGGCTCGACCAGATCGCTTACCGGATTGGAACTTTCGGCTCGTTTCGCCGTGCGATGCTCGACTCCCTGGCAAACATCCTTCCAGGCTGGCAACAGGCCGAGGCGGGGCAGGACTACGCGACGATGTTCATCGAGCTCTGGGCATACATCGCCGACGTTCTGACCTTCTACCAGGAGCGAGTCGCGAACGAGGCGTTCCTCGGAACAGCAACCCAGCGCGATTCGCTGCTGCGACTCGCCCAGCTCATCGACTACCGGGCCGGACCGGGCGCAGCGGCAAGCGTGCTACTGGCTTTCAATCTCGCCAAGGACAAGACTGTCACAGTGCCATCGGGGCTGCGAGTCTCGAGCAAGCCCGCCGCCGGGAAAGCGGCGGCAATTTTCGAGACCGACGCCGCCATCCATGCGCTCACGGCGCATAACTCCATTGCCCTGGCGAAGACCGGGGTGGCGAACCAGTTCGTCGCCCTAGACCAGAACGTCAGCGCCCTGTCGCAGCTATCCCCGGTCTACGCGACTCGGCTCGTCGCGTCCGCGAGCCTCACTCGGATCGGTCGCATGGGCGCGCTGGGCGGTGGTGGGGGCGGCGGAACAACGACCCCTCCACCAGCCCCGATCCGGAAAGTGACATTCGAGGGTCTCAACCTGCGCCTGCGGCCGGGTGACTGGCTTCTGATCATGGCCGGTGCCGACCACACGAAGTCTGTGGTCCAGCAGATCAGCACCTCGGCCGCAGACCCGCACTCGAAGACCACGACGGTGAGCTGGGTCGAGACCACCGATCCGGGGTACAACACGGCGAATCCCGCCGTATACGCATTCCGGGCCCAGGCGCAGCCGTTCGGGCATGACGTGCCCGACCAGCCCACGGTCGCCGAGGCCATCGCCGAGGCCACCCAGCGGCTGCAGGCTGCCGATGACGCAAGGACCGCCGCCATAGTTAACTGGCAAGCTCCACCCTCGAAAACGCTGGTCTTGGCAGACCTCCCGGTGGCCATTTTCGCCGGCGGCTCGGGCGGCGGTGGCGGTGGCGGCTCGAGCGGCGGGCAGACCGGTCCGATGCTGCCCGAAGATTCAACCCCATCCGGCGTGCTGCACCTCGACGGGGTCTACGACGGGGTGGCGCCAAGCGCCGGCGACAGCCGTTCGATGCTGGTGCTTCTGTCACCAAGCACTACCACGTTGTTCGTGACCGAGGTGGTCGGCGTGGCCAAGGTCACGCATGCGAAGTACGGCCTGCGGGCGCGCGTTACGGAGCTGACTCTCCTCGATCCCATCACCGGCACCTTCGCGGCTCGCGACACGACCGTGTTGCTCCGAAGCGAGCAGCTCATCCTCGCGAACAGTCGTCCCCTGCCTGATCCGGCTGGAGGATCGGTGCTGCTGCTGGACGGCATTTACTCTCAGCTCGCGCCCGGGCAGCGAGTCATCGTCCAGGGCACCAACTTCGACACGAAAGTATTCGACGCCGAAGACGGCATGATCGAATCCGTCTCGACTGACGCCGCGACAAAGACGACATCGGTCGTGCTGCACGCCCCGCTGAGCAATTCGTACGTTCGCGCCGAGACGACGCTGCGTGCCAACGTCGCGCCGGCCAGCCAGGGCGAGAAGGTGCGGGATGAGGTGCTCGGCAGCGGCGACGGCTCCCCCTGGCAGACCTACACATTAAGGAAGAGTCCGCTCACCTATGTCCAGGCTCCCGCCCAGGCCACCGAGGCGGCCGTGGTCAGCACGCTCGAGCTCATCGTCAACGGGGTCATGTGGGCCGAGCGGCCGAACCTGCTCGACGCCGGGCCGGCCGACCGCGTCTTCGTCACGAGCGAGGACGCTGCCGGCAAGACCTCCGTCACCTTCGGAGACGGCGCCAGCGGCGTGCGGCCGGCGACCGGCAAGGACAACATCCATGCGCGCTACCGGAAGGGGCTCGGGCTGGTGGGCAACGTCGATGCGCGCGGAATCGCCCAGCTGGCCGACGCCGTTCCGGGCCTCCAGTCGGTGATCAACCCGGAGCCGGCCATCGGGGGCGCCGACCGCGAATCGGAGGATCAAATCCGCACCAACGCGCCCGCGAAGCTGCGCACGTTCAACCGAGCCGTGGCCCTAGACGACTTTGCCGCCCTGGCCCTCAGCTTTCCCGGCGTGGCGATGGCAAGCGCGGCGTGGCAGGGAGTTTCGCTGATTCCCGGCCCTGACGGGACAGTCTCCACGCGTTCGCTTTCACAGCCGGCGGTCCGACTCACGATCGGAACCGCCAATGGCACGCGCCTCGATACTCAAGGCGACTACGCGACCCGCTTGCGCCGCTTCCTCGATTCCCGACGGGACGTCAACATCCCACTGGTCCTGCGCGATTACGACCCTGTCTGGGTGGACATGGCGGCGACGATCGATGTGGACGACGTTTACGGCCGCCAGGCCACTCTTCGCGCCGCGATCGCGGCGCTCAACTACAGAGCCAACGCGGATGGGAGTCCCGCGTTCTTCGCTGAGTTCGGTTTCGGCGAGTCCGTGTACGCGAGCGCGGTGTACGCTGCGCTACAGGCTGTTACCGGGGTTCGCGCGGCCACCGTGACGACCCTGCGCCGCGTGCCTGATGACAGCGATCCCACCCTGGTCCGCTCCGTCATCCCGATCGGCCCTTTCGAGCGCGCCGTGATCGGCAATCAAGCGGATGACACCGGCAACCAATTCGGAAAGCTTGCCATCAGCCTGGGTATTGGAGGCTTTGCCGATTGATGGCGAATAACAGCGAAGCCCTGGCCCAGCGGCTCTATGAGCGGCTCCCCGAGATCTACCGGTCGCGCGACCTGGCAGTGGCGCAGCAACGCGTGCCGTCCGCCGACGAGTCGGTCGTCCTCAATTCGCGGCCGCTGCTGGCGCTGATCAGCGCGATCGCCACCCAGGTGGCCTCGATCCGGCAGGACATGGACGATCTCTGGGACAACTTTTTCATCGACACGTGTGACGACTGGGTCGTGCCGTACATCGGCGCCCTTCTCGGTACCAACCTGCTCCCGAACGAACTTGGATCGAGCAAGAGGCTCGACGTCCGCAACACCGTGGCCTGGCGCCGGAGCAAGGGAACTCCGGCGATGTTGGCGGCGGTCGCGCGCGCCGCGACCGGCTGGGGTTGCGACGTGGCTGAGTTCTTGGGCGCCGAGCTCTGGGTCGAGAACCTGCGCCATGTCAGGATGGCGCGGCCCATCACGCCGAGCCTGCACGATCGGTTTGCGCTGAGCCGGCTCGGCCACGCGGACGATCCGTTCCTACACTCGCCGGACATGCGCCGGCCGCCCGATCCCGGCGAGCCGATGGCGGTCGCCGGCCTGTCTGGCGGCCGCGCCGGCGCTCAGCAGCGATCACTCACGGCCGGGTTGGGCCGGCCATCGGAAGGCACCAGCGGGCGGTACGGGTTGAAGAACCTGGGCGTGTTCGTCCGGCGCCTCCCCACGTTCCGCGTCGCCGGTGTGACACCAGCTCCTGAGGTGCGAGTCGCCGCGGATGGAACGCCCGACCCCGACCCGTCACACGTCACGAGCTACACCTTCGACCCACTCGGGCGCGACGTCCCGCTGTTCTCGTCGACCACGGGCGCACCGATCGAACGCGCTCAGCTCGACCACGCACCGGACCGCTACTTCGGCTCGATTGACGGCTCGGACATGGCGGTCCGGCGGCTGGGTGTGCCCCTGGCGGTCGCCGGTCCTGTGGTGGCGACGCCGCCGCGGTCGATAACGCCCTTCTCCTTCTCGGCCAACCCTCCGCTTCGACTGCACCCGCTGGAGGGTATGCGGCTGCTGCAGCCTCATGCCTTCGAGCTGGCAGGGCAGAGCTTCATCGTCAGCGCTCACTGGCGGCATGGCAAAACCGATTTCTGGCTGGGCGGCGTCAGCACCCTGCTCAGTAGGCTCGGGCGCTTCGATGCGGCATTTCACGCAGCGGCGGGTGAAACGTCTGATGATGGCCAGCTCGTGATCAGGATCGAAGTTGCCGAGCCTTCGATGGGCTGGCCGGAGCTTTCCGCGGGACGGACCGGGCGCTTCCCCGAAAACGTGCTTGCGATTCGCGACGACGCAGCCGTTCCGGTGGCTCTCCCGAACGCCGCCGAGAGCGCCTACCAGGACGCGCTGCTGGTGTACCTGCCGTCTGTCCTCGTCACGCCCGACCAACCGGTGGAGCTCTGGGTGGCCGACGACGGGGCAACGTACTCGGAGTCCGACATGGAGATCCGTACTTACCTGAAACGCTCTGCAGAGGGCCAGCTCTGGCCGCCGGCGAATCTGAGCCGACCTTCGCTTGCGCCCGCACTGCTTGGCCCGGGTCTGCACCGCGTGGAGGGGCTCGCGATACCAGACCCCGGCCGCTTTGATCCTGCAGCGCCGGTGCTGATCGAGGCGTGCATCGCCACGGGCCCGGAGCTGAACGTGATCCAGCAAGAGGGAGGGCTGGCCACCGACGCCGTTGGGGCGGACGCGTTGCCGCTCAATGTGTACCCCAGCGGACCATGGCAGCCGTTGGAATTCCACGCCAGCATGATGGCCCTCGCCGACAGAATGCCCCAGGTCGGGCTCCGGGTGATCACGGTTACGGCGCTGCAGCTGCCCAGCGTATGTCCCCAGTTCGAGGTCGTGATGACGGATCGGGGGGGCTCATCGTTGCTGTGCTACATACCGGAGACGTCGTTCAGCGATGTTCACCAGAGTCAGGCGTACGTCGTTCACGACGACGGATCGACGTACACGTTGAGCGGCGGCCTCGAGACGCTCGCCAGGGTTGGCGCCGGCCAGGTGGTCCCGATTGAAGGCACGTATCCGCTGCGGCGTCGAGTCATCGTCAGCGGCCGCCGGCCCACCGCCGGTGAGCTGGCGATCGACCCAGAGCGCGGCCGATTCGAATTTGCCGCCGGCGACCCTGTCGTGGTCAATCAAGGCGCGGAGTCACGGCGTTTGACCGTCGATTACGTCGAGGCGTTTGCCGACCAGGTCGGGGCTCGCGCGTTTTCGCGCGGCGTCGATTACGTCACCGACCCGCCCACTCGGATCGTCTCCGCCTCCGGCGACGCGGCTACATACCTGCCGCTGCCACGAATCCATCGCACGCTTCAGGAGGCTGTCGACAAGGCAAGCGATGGCGATGTGATCGAGGTCGCGGACAGCGCCACTTACGTCGAGAGCCTGCGGGTGGGCGTCAATGCACCCACCCTGACGATCAGGGCCGCTGACCAACCTCTATTCGCGCGTCCATGCCTGCAGAGCAGCGGCGGTCCCGCCATCACAGTGGTCAGCACGGGCCGGCTCGAGCTCAGCGGGCTGCTGGTCAGCGGCGGGCCGCTCCAGGTTCAAAGCCACCTGTCGGAGCTCGTGGTCACCGCTTGTACCTTCGACGTCCCGCTCTCCGGCACCGTATCGATCGAAGCCGACGACGACAATTTCATGGACCGCGCGCGTTATTTGTTCTGCCGATCGCTGCTGGGAGCGATTCACGTGGGCCAGGGCGTCGACCAGGTGCTCGTGGCCGACTCTGTGGTGGACAACGCCGGAGGGTTGGCGATCGGCGGCCTTTCAGCCGAGTCGACGGAAGTGGACAAGCCGGCACGCTCCGTGCAGCTCGAGCGAGCCACCGTGTTGGGCCGGATTCGCTGTGAGAGCCTGGTGGCCAGCGAGAGCATCCTGGCCGGTGCAGCGGTCGTCGACGACCGGCAGTCGGGCTGCCTGCGCTTCAGCCGCTTCGACCCCGTATCGACGAACCACCTGCCCAGGCGCTACCGCTGCGTGACGGACACGCCGGCGTTCGCGTCGCTCATCCAGTGGCGCCCGGCGTACGGGCAGCTGTCGGCGACCTCGCCGGTTCCACTCGTGACGGCAAGCGAAACGGGCGACATCATCGGCTCGTTCGCATCCACGCGGGCAGGAGCCCGGTTCTCCAACCTGAAAGCCAAGCTGCTCGAATTCCTCCCGGTGGGGCTGGTCCCGCTGGTGATTGCCGAGACGTGAGGAGCCAGGCATGAAAGGCGACTTCTCGAGACTCAAGCTCGACCCGCTCAAGCATGACGAGGCCTGGCTCCAGCAGCAGGGTCGTGTCTGGCTGGATTCGGACTGGAACGACGCCGCGCTGGCCCGCCTGCGGTTGCTCGAGCGCCAGAACCTCGACTTCATCGGGGCTTGGGGGGCTCCGGAGCCTGGCACCGGATTTGCGATCGCCGAGGCATCTGCGGATCCCAACAACTCCGCCCTGAATTTCGCGATCGGTGGGGGTCCTGGCTCTGCCGGCCGGATCTACGTCGACGGGATTCTGTGCCAGAACGACGCTCCGTCGACCTATTTGGACCAGGCCGATTACCCGAATGCACCCGCGCTGCTGATCACGACTACCGGAGGCACCGGCTGGGCGCCTATCGGCAGCATGACGAACCAGCGAGTCGATCATGCCGCGTCACTTCTGGCCGACGGGCAGGTCTTGGTGTCCGGCGGGCGAAACGCGGACGGCGCGATTGCATTCTGCGAGCTGTTCGACCCTCACAACAATGCGTGGATCAAAGCGGGCAGCTTGAACGAGGCCCGATTCGGTCACAGCGCCACCGTCCTGGCTGATGGCAACGTGTTGGTGGCGGGCGGAATCGATCCCGACGGTCACCCCCTGCGCTCGGCCGAGATGTACGACCCGGTGACCAGTACCTGGATTGCCACCGGCTACATGATCAACACCCGCGCATTCCATGCGGCGGTGCAGCTGTACGACGGCCGTGTGCTCGTCACGGGAGGCCTGACCACCCAGATGGCGTCGCCAAGTGCGCTGCCTTCAGGCGACGTCTCGACCTCGGTGGAGCTCTACAACCCGCCTCTTGGCACCTGGCGCGAGGGAGCGCCACTCTCAGCAGCCCGCGCTTACCACACGGTCACACCTCTGTGGTCCGGAACCATAGTGCTGGTACAGATCGGCAGCCTTCAAGTTCCCGTCCCGCTGGAAGTCGCAGCTCGGCTCACCGGCGTGCAGATCATCATCCCGAGCCCGGCCAGCGTTTCGTTCCCAGCCCCGTATTCGCTCGGCAGCGGCGTGGCCGACGTACGTGTGCTGATCGTCGGGGGCGCAGACTCGAGTGGTCCGCTGCCGTCGACCGAGATCTACGACCCGCGGGCGGACTCCATGGCCCCTGGTCCGGCGCTGCGAGTCGGACGCGCAATGCACACGGCGACCAGGCTCAACGACAGTCGCGTGCTGGTGGCGGGGGGTAGTTCCGCCAGCCTTGGTCCGCTCGACTCGACCGAGTTCGTGGACACGCAAGGCGGAGTCACTGCCGGCCCGTCGATGAATGACGCTAGGTCAGGACACACCGCGACGCTGCTTCCCTTCGGCAGGGTGCTGGTTGCCGGCGGCGTGACCTCGGACCACGCTGTTCTGTCCACGAGCGAGATTTTCGACCCGAACGCCACTATTCCGTGGACACGAACCAGCCAGTCGATGTACTCGTCGCGATTCGGCCACTCGGCAACGCTGTTGCGGTCGGGGCAGGTGCTCGCCGCCGGAGGCGAGGGCGTGCCGGGAAGCCTTGTCTATCAGAACCCTCTGTGGCTCAACTCGATCTGGCTGCCACCGCTCTTTCTGTCGCCCGACGAGCTCCGGCTCCCGCTCGCGCCGCCACCCGGACAGACTCAAAACACTGCGGCGGGCACGCCGGCGAAATCTCTCGGCGGCGCCTCGTCGTCGCGGCTCATGAGGGTCTACCTGGGCGGAGGTGGCGGAGGCGGCGGTGGTGGCGGAGGCGGCGGCGGGGGCCTGCCGCCGCCTGTGCCGGTCGCCGTAACCGACGCGATAATCTCGGCCGAGCTGTACGAGCCCGCGGCAAGCACATCGTTCGTCGCATACCTCGAGGTCTGGCGCAGGGCCGTGTCATTCCTGCAGGACCCGGACGTTCGCGATACGGCGCTGGGCGGCCCGGATACGACGATCCGGGTGCGCACCGTCGCACAGGTGAAGGTGGTCGAGGTCCCGGCCCAGCAATACCCCGCCCACCTCGACCCTGACCATGCCACGGCTTACGTTCCGCGCGGCGGCAACGGCGCGCTGAGCATGCTGGCGGCAGGACCCGCTCAGCAAATCGACGATTGCGCCCTTCCCGGATCGACCGGGTTCGTGGCTGCGGACAACCGCCTCTACCGGGTCGAGATCCACAACCCAGGTGAGATGCAGAGCGGTGACTACCTGTACCAGTTCGGTCTGGCGAGCCCGGCGGATGCCGGCGACACGGTCCTGCACCTGGCGGTCCCACAGGCGGTGCCGAGCGCGCCCGCGGCGGATGCGGCCCTGCTCACGGGCAATTGGGAAATCATGGACCTGACGCCCGCGCCGGCGATGCAGGTGCCGGCGCAAGAGGCGCTGCTCGTGGCGAGCGCGCAAGCCGGCCCTGCCGGAAGCGGTGCGATCACCCTCACGCTCGGGGCACCACTCCGCAATGCGTATCCCAGCGGCAACACGCACATCATGCCGGCCAACCTCGTCCCGATCCGCACAGCACGGAAGGGCGATAGCACGCTGCAGGTCGAGACGGCCAAAGGCACCCTGCCGCGGAAGGGCCAGTGGCTTCTGCGAGGCGACAACAGCTTCGAGCCGGTCACCGTGCTCGGCGTCGACGTGAGCACCGGCATCATTACGCTCGACCCGACCTCGGCGCTCAAGTTCGACTACAAGGTGACGTCTTACGGCGCGAGCAACCTCTATCCAGTGCTGGCCGAACCGGCCACGTTCAAGTGGTCTCGCGACAACGGAGCTTTCGCCGTCGCCGTCTTGAGTTCGAACCCAAGCGCCGACTCGACGTCGGTGACGGTCGACAGTCTGGGTCGCGACCAGGCGACAGCGCTTCGAGCGGGTGACTGGGTCGAGCTCATCGGCGACGCGAGCGAGCTGGGCCCGGGCGGCGGCCTGCTTTGCCAGATCGCTGCCGACCCGGATCCCGACAAGCTGACCGTGCAGCTGAACGGCCTTGCGGACCCCGACCTTCTGAAAGAGAGCAACCTGTTGCTCCGGCGGTGGGATGGCACCGGTTATGTGCGAACGGAGGCGGCCACTCCAAGCGCGACCTCCGACCTGATGCTCGACGACGGCGTGCACATCTCGTTCAGCGGCTCGGATTTCCGCACGGGCGATTACTGGTGCTTTACGGCGAGGCCGGAGGGCATCGAACAGTTTGACAACCGCCCGGCGGACGGCATCGTCCGTCATGCGTGCCCGCTGGCCATCCTGCATTGGGTCGGCGATGTGACCGCAACGCTCGAATCGGTTGTCAACTGCGTGCCAACCTTCGCGCCGTTGACGTCGCGGCCCAGACCGGACTGGCCGGTGGTGCTGGGTGTCAACTGGGCCAACGATCAGAGTCTGAACCTGGACCAGTTCAACGACGGGCTGACCGTCACGTTCTCCGAAAACATGCACCCGGCAACGCTCAGCCGCGAAACATTCCGAGTTTCGCTGGACCTGGTTCCGCCCTACGACGAGTTCGGCAGCCACCTGAAGTTCCAGGTTTATGGAGACATCACCGGCGACGGCAACACGTGGACGTTCCGGCCGTGGCCATCGATCGCGCTCCCGATGCTCAACCGGTGGCTCGAGCGCGACGGCTGGACCCCGCCGCCGCACTGGACTCCACCACCCGAGCCCACCTTTGTCGTCAAGGATTCATCGGGCGGCACGGTTTTCGGTGCGATTGCCAATCCGTCGCCGAATTCGCTGACTTACACCCCACTGGCAGGGTTTCCGACCGGCACGTACACCGTGATCGTGTCCGGCAGGATCAGGGACAGCATCGGCAATGCGCTCAACCAGCACCAGGACTTCACCTGGACGTTCACGGTCGAGCCCTCGCAGTTCGGCGTGATCAGGGTCGACCCTACCGGCCAGGCCGGATGCCCCCCGCTGCCGATCGCCGTCGTCCTGACCGCGCCGGTCGACATCTCCACGGTGATGCCGGGCACGACTCTGCTCTTCAGCGACACCTCGAGTGCGGGCACGTTTAGAGGGTGGCCGCTCGCTCAAGGCAACGTGTTGACGTTCTTGCCCTACGGCATGCTGGAGCCGGGTCACGCATACAGGCTGGAGCTGACAGGCGGAGTTCTCGACATCAGCGGGCGTCCGTTGAACAACGGCGCGGGGTCCGTCACCGAGTTCACAATCGACCCCGTTCTGGCTGCCGGCATCATGACCGCGAACGTGTCGCCGTGCGGAAATGTCGAGGTTGGGCCTCCCTTCATCGTGATGGCCTTCACCGGTTCACCCGACCCGAACACCGTGGTCCTCGACAACACATTGAGTGTCTTCGACCCTGCTGGAAACCTGGTCGCGGGCCAGCTGATAACCGGAGCCGTCCCGCTGCCGGCAACCGGCGGAGCACAGTGGCCGCTCCCGGCGAACGCCTATGCCTTCGTGCCGCAGGACCCGGCCGGGCTCGCGGCGCCTGGGACTTACTCGGTGCTCATCAGCGGCGCGGTCAGGGACGTCGCCGGCAATCGCATGAACAATGGATTCGACTTCACAGCTCCTTTCACCGTGGGGGCTGCACTGGGTGTGTCGGCGACGGCCGCCGGGCTGCCGAGCGTCTCGTTGCCCAGCGGCGGGCGGCAGCTCATCACCTCGGTCGCACCTATTGGAAGGCTCGGCGGGGGGGGAGGAGGTCTGGGGCCGTTCTTTGTCACCGGCGCCATTCCGGCCGGTCAGGTGCCGGCGGCATCCGTCGTGACCGTGACTTTCAACAACGCAGTGGACATGACCTCCGTCCTGGGTCCGACCCAGGCCCTGGGCGGTGGCGCCCTGGGCGGTGGCGCCCTGGGCGGCGGCGGCGGCGGCGAGCCACCTCCACCTCCACCTCCGCCACCTCCACCCCCGCCACCAATCCTTCCCAAGTCGCGCGGCATCCGCGGCCATCTGGCTCTCAAGGGAAACTTCATCCTCGACGAAACCGGCGAGCGCCCGCTCGATGGCGATGTCTTTGGGGTACCGCAGTCTGCCGGCTACTACGCGCCAGGCTCCACCGAGCTCGTGCTGCCTTCCGGCGACTCGATCAAAGGCGGCGACTTCGAAAGCTGGTTCTTCCTGGTGCCTCCCGCTGAGACGCTTCTCGAAGAATCGATTTACCCTGCCAATGGCAGGGTCTTTGGCCCGATAGAGCTGCGTCCCAGCCAGGTCACAGTGGTCTTCAACAAGGACGTGCAGATGGCGAGCGTCACGAGCGCGAGCTTTGTGGTCTCGGACGAGGTCGGCAACCTGATTCCCGGGCGACTCGACCCCTTCCCGTTCTCGCCCGGCGCGCAATTGACCAAACAAGTGACATTCAGCCCGATGGGCGTAAGCGGCGGTGGGTTCCCCGTCACGCTTGGCAGACCAAACATCTTCGCCGTCACCCTGTTCGGAACCGACCCGAATCCGATCCTGGACGCCGATGGCCTGCCGCTGAATGGCGGGACGGGTGATTTCGTCAGCACCTTCACGATCATCGCGCCGAATCCGGCCAACATAATTTCCATCGATCCGGCCGCCGGCGCGACCAGCCCGACGCCTCCGGCCGTGATCACCATCACGATCTCGAAGGATGTCCAGATGAGCTCGGTGACGCCACAGACGTTCCAGGTCTGGCAGCTGCAGCTTGGCGGCGGCGGGGGCATAGTCAACCTGATTCCCGGCACAATCGGACCAGCGGGGCCCGGTGCCTCGGTGATCACGTTCACGCCCACCAGCTGGGCGAGCGTAAACCGCACGAACCTGGCGACCATCAACGTGCAGCTGGTAGGCACAGGGACAGCCCCCATCACTGACATGGACGGTCTACCGCTGCAGGGCGGCCTCGACTACCGGAGCACATTCAACATCGAGGGAGCCTTCACTGCGACCGTTTCGCCGCAGGGCAGCCAGGCGACGGCGCCGACGTTGATCCGAGCCACCTTCAACAATCCCATCGCAGCACTTCCGCCGCAGACCTTCGTCCTTCTAGAGGACTCTGGGGCTCCCGTCCCCGGTACGGCAGCGATGGACCCCGCGACCGCACAGTCGGCCACATGGACACCCCAGAATCCGCTCACCGACGGCATCTACACCATCGTGTTGCGCGGCGCCATAACCGACGCCCTCGGACAGGCGCTCAACAGCGGCCATGACCTCAATTTCCCGCTCGCAATCGGGCCGGCGCTCTCGGCCGGGTTGTCGGTCAACCAGGTGCCGCGACCACAGGTCATAACGGCAACCTTTACCGACGCGGTCGGCCCGGTCACCAACACGACGTTCACGCTGACCGACCCGACCAACGCGCTTGTTCCCGCTGTGGTGACGGTCTCGGGCGTCACCGCCAACCTGACGCCGAACGCCGCGTTGAACCCCGGCACCTACACCGCGACGTTGTCAGGCACGATCCTCGGCGCCGGCGGCCAGCCGTTTAACGGTGGTCAGGATCTCATCGCGCCAGTCGTGATCGAGCCGACCTTCACGGTGGCCGGCGTCAGCCCCAGCGGCGTGATCGTGCTGCCCCCCACGAACAACACCATCGTCGCCACCTTCACGGACCCCGTGGATCCGACCACGGTAACCACGCAGACGTTCCAGGTCAGCGACGCGACCGCGACAGTTGTGGCGCCGACGTCCGTAACCGTCACAGGCAACACCGCGTCGTTGGCGGTGCCGATGCTCGCGTCGGGCACTTACACAATCAGGCTCGCCGGGCAGATCAAAGATCTCGCGGGACAGCTGCTCAACGGAGG
This sequence comes from Candidatus Dormiibacterota bacterium, assembly GCA_003169845.1. Classification (GTDB taxonomy): domain Bacteria; phylum Chloroflexota; class Dormibacteria; order Dormibacterales; family Dormibacteraceae; genus Palsa-870. The sequence goes on from PNAG01000002.1 coordinate 185,370, forward strand.
CATTGACTTCACGGTTCCGATGACCGTGTTGCCGTTCACCCTCACCAATTTGCAGCCGCGAGGCACCATTCCGAGCAGTCCTAAATCCTTTGTCGCCACGTTCTCGGCGCCCGTCAATCCGGCCACGTTGACAGCCCAGTCGTTTTTCATTCAGACCTCGAGCCCGGGGCGCTGGCTGTGGCTGTGCAAGGTGGCCATGACATCAGCGACCGAAGCTGTCCTGGTGCCGGCGGTCCCGTTGCCCTCCGGGCGCTACGCAATCTTCGCCGCGGGCACGATCACCGACACCGCCGGGCGCCAGCTGAACGGCGGTGCGGGCGCTTCGTTCGAGATTGTCATCCCGGCGCGCTTCGACGTCTTGGTAACCCCGGTCGGCGTGATCCCTTCGTGGCCGATCGGTGGTGAGGTCACGGCGACGTTCAGCGCAGCCTATGACCCCGCCACCGTGACCCCGAATATTCTCCGGGGCAATCCCTTCATCCTTCGGACTCTGGCCGGTGTCGTGGTGCCCACGCGGTATGTCGTGCGCGCGCCGAACATCCTCGCCCTGATACCGGAGACTGCGCTACCGCCAGGGGACTACCTCGTCGAAATAGCCCCCACCGTGACGGACACGAACAAGAATCCGATCAACAACGGACAGATCGCAAGCTTCCCACTCAACGTCGGCGGGAAGATCGGCTTCGTATGAGCGAGCTGCCGCTCGTCTCCTGCCTCATGCCGACCAAGAACCGGCGGCACTTCGTGCCGCAGGCGATCGCCTACTACCAGCGGCAGGACTATTCCAACCGCGAGCTGCTCGTCCTCGACGACGGTGACGATCCGGTCGGTGACCTGATCCCCGACGATCCCACAATTCGCTACGTGCGGCTCGACCGGCCATACCGGCTCGGATCCAAACGCAACCTGGCCTGCCAGCTGGCCCGCGGCGAGATCCTCGCCCACTGGGACGACGACGATTGGTACGCGCCCTGGCGGTTGAGTCACCAGGTCTCGGGGATGCAGGAGCAGGGCGTCGAGCTTTCGGGATCGCCCCGCGTGCTCTTCCTCGAGCTTGGCAGTGGGCGTGCCTGGACTTATGACTATCCGTCGATGGGCCGACCGTGGCTGAACGGTGCGAGCCTGTGCTACACGCGCTCGCTTTGGGACCGGATCAAGTTCGCCGACGTCGAACTAGGCGAGGACGCACTTTTCGCATGGAGCATCTCGACGTTCAATCCCCACCAGCCGGACCACCACCTGCTGGTGTCGTTGATCCACGGGACCAATGCCGCTCCTAAGATCGTCACCGACCGCGGCTGGCAGCCGTGCCCGCCGGACGATGTCCTTCAAGTCATGGGCCGGGATATCGAGTTCTACGGCGCCCTTCGCCCGCCGCCGAGGTCAGCACAGAGCACGCCGATGGTGAGCTGCATCGTGCCCACATACAACCGGCGCGCTTTCATCCGGCAGTCCATCAAGTACTTCCTCGCCCAGGACTACCCGGCACGCGAGATGATCATCGTCGACGACGGCACCGAGCCGGTGGGCAACGACATGCCCCGCGACGACCGCATCCGTTATGTGCGCCTGGGCTACCGGCGATCGATCGGGGCCAAGCGCAACCTGGCCTGCGAGATGGCCCGGGGCGAGATCATGATGCAGTGGGATGACGACGACTGGCACGGGCCCGGGCGTATCAGCCACCAGGTTGCCGACATCGCCACCAACCTTGCCGACCTGACCGGCCTGCACCACGGCCTCTTGCTCGAGACCCCGACCTCGCAGTTCTGGTCGTGCCGCGAAGACCTCCACGCGCGCATGTTCTTCCAGTCGCGGTCGATCCACGGCGGGACGCTGGCGTTCCGCAAGAGCGTCTGGCTGAAATGTGGCGGCTATCCGGACCAGTCACTAGCCGAGGACGCGGTGTTGATGCAGCGAGCGATATCATGCGGCGCGCGTGTCCTGCGGTTGGCGAACGCGGGAACCTATGTCTACGTTCGCCACGAGACGAACTCCTGGCGCTTCAACTGCGGAGACTTCGGCGGCCCGGATGGCTGGAGTCGCGCACAACCTCCGCGGTTCATGCCGCAAGAAGACATGGACTTCTACCGCGCCCTGCGGGGGGTGGGGACGGCGGGGACAGCTGCGACTGTCTGATGTCGCAAGGCAGCATCCCATGATTGCATGTCGGCGATACCCGGGTCTCCTTCCAAGGGGGTGGAAAAATGCCTGATTCCGGAATGGCGATCGGAAGTTTCGGCAATTTCGTGACCGCCCGGCTGGCGACAGGTGCGGCTCTCAACGGGCCGCCGGACATTAATGCGCTGGCCGCCGTCGGGATTACGCATGTGATCGACTGCCGGGCGGAGTTCGACGACGGCGCACTGCTAGCCCAACGATTCCACTACATCTACGCACCGACAGCGGACGACGGTCTGACCAAGCCCCCGGCGTGGTTTGAGCTGGGCATTGTTTTTGCCCTCCAGGCACTGTCCCAGCCCCGCAACCGCGTCTACGCGCACTGCGCTGCCGGAGTGAATCGCGGGCCGTCGATGTGCTACGCGATCATGCGGGCGTTCGGCTGGTCCGCGGCGGACGCGCTGTCGACGATCAAAACGGCCCGGCCCGTCGCGCAGATTCGTTACGGCGGCGATGCAGACCTGGCGATCGTCGCACTGGGGTACGCCTGACCGGTCTTACGGAGACACCTTGCTCCCAGAACTCGCGAGGGTCGCTCACACCGGCATGGTTTTGGACTAGCGCAGCGAATACTGGCTGTTCGCGTGCGCCGGCCCGCCTATGTAGACGTCGTGCTCCTTCGAATACAGCGCCATTCCCTTCGTCTGTACGGCCCCCAGCGCCTTGGCAACTCGAGGCACATAGCGCGGGAAAAATTCCTCGGCGTAAAGGCGCATCGACTCATCGCCCTGCTTGAGCCGGCGCAGCTCGATGGTGTTCCACAACCTCGTCATGGTCAGGTAGTCCTCGACTGTCAGGTCGGCACCCGACTTCATCCGCTCGAAGTAGTCATCGACCAGGGTTCGGAACTCGGCGGCGCCGATCGGTATACCGAGCGCGGTCTCATCGGAGCGATCCATCTGCTGATCGCGGCTCATTGGATACGGTCAGGACAGCGAGTAGGTGGGGTAGTCATGTTTGACGATGTTCTTGAACTCAGGACTCGGCGCGTTGATCACCTGTACGCCTGATGCTTTCCCGGCGATCTTGGTGCCTTTGCCGAACTCCGCTTTGGTGCCAAAGCCCGTCCAGCCCCATTTGAACGCCCTCAGGAACTTGTCCTTTCCCTCGCCCTTGTGGTTCACCGCCACAATGGCAGTTTCAAGGTATGCCTCATCGTGGATTGCTGCGGCGCCAACACGATCCGTGATCTGTATCGTCCCATGATCCTTGGTGAATGACACGAGTCCGATCACCTCTGCGGGAGTCAGGTAGTACGGCATCGTCGGATGAGCGGGTGGATTGCCCGACATGGTGACGTAGGGGGAATTCTTGCCCCCGTCCACAAAGGCGTCCCATGTCTTGCCTTTGTAAGTCCAGCTGTAAGTGCCAACCTGTGCACCGTCGGTTCCACGCGTCGTCATGACGGTCTGGATTGCCTGCAACGACGTCGTCGGCGTATCCGTCACGGAGAAAGTGATGTCCAGGTTGATACCCTCGAGTCCCCCCGCCGACCCCCACGTTTTGTATCCACGGTCCGGCCGCTCGATGGTTGACGGGCCCGTGTCAGTCTCAGTGCCCAGGCTGCGCAGTCGATTTTGGATTGCATCCTGTGCGGCGTGATTGCCGAACCTTCGCTGAAGCTCCATGGCTTGACTCGCGTCCACAGGGCGGCGATCGCGCACGTTGCGGCTGCGCATTGCGGTCGAGCCGGCTGATCGACCCTCGGCCGGCTCCATGAATTGGTGCATCACCGCTCCCTGGTCTTCATACCCGCAACTGCTGAACCAGAGCCCCGTAAATCGCTTGCGCGACCATCCGCGCCAGCTGCTCGTCGCCCGACAGGCTGAGGTCCGCACTCACTGACGGAACCGTCACCTGCGCGAGGCGCCGTCCACCGCCGGCGAGCCCGAGCTGCATCAGGTTCTGGTTCACGAGCTCCTCGAGGAGCGCGATCGCCCTCCGGCTGATCGTGCCGGCGCGGTGCTGGTGACCGGCAGCGCCTTCGAACGTCAGCTGAAGCTCACCGATCTCCAGCTCCAGGCTCATCGCTGCGCTCCGTCCAGCAGCCGCCAGTACGGACCAAAATCCGCCGCGCTCGTGACCTTGCCCATCTTGTCGAGCTCTCGCCGGAGGCCGAGGACGAGGTCGCCCATGCCCACGGCATCGTTGCGAGCGGCTGCCTGGTACGTCGCGTGGAGGAACGCGCCCTTGATGTTCCCGCCTGACAGCGCGAACTTCTCGGCCAGGAACTCCCAGTTGACGTCGTCCGCGATCGGCGCTTCGGAGGGCGGGATGCGCCGCCAGATCCGCCGCCGCTCGTCCACGTCCGGGAAAGGAAGGTCGACCACGAAGTTCAGCCGCCGAAGGAAAGCCTCGTCGAGGTTGCGCTTCAAGTTCGTGGACAGGATCACAAGGCCTTCGTAAGTGTCGATGCGCTGCAGCAGGTAGCTGATCTCGATGTTCGCGTAGCGGTCGTGGGCCTCGGTGACCTCACTCCGCTTTCCGAAGAGTGCGTCCGCCTCATCGAAGAACAGGAGCGAGCTCGTCGACTCGGCCGCATCGAAGATCCGGCTCAAGTTCTTTTCCGTCTCCCCGATGTACTTGCTCACCACCGTGGCCAGGTCGACTGTGTAGAGGTCGAGCCCAAGCTCGCCGGCGATGATCTCTGCGGCCATCGTCTTGCCCGTGCCGGGCGCCCCGCTGAAAAGCGCACTCAGGCCTTTCCCACGTGACAGCCGGGCGCCGAATCCCCAATCCGACAGCACGCGCCGGCGGCTCTTGACCGCCGCAACGATCTCTTCCAATTGCCGCATCGAATCCTTGGCCAGGACGATGTCGTGCCAGCCGAACCGCGGCGAGATGCGGTTGGCCAGCCCGATCAGTGCCGACGCTCCCGCATCACGGCAGGCCGCCTCGACGTCGCTGACGAGGGGCGACGCCTCGTCGCCCCGCAGCTTTGCGCGCAGCCGCGCGGAGGCCACCACCGATTCGAGCTGCGAGATCGCCAGCCTGTATCGCCCGGCCAGCGAGTCCGCCTCGGCGTGGTCGACAGTGATGCCATGAGCGGTCAGCGCCGCGTACCAGGCCGTAGCACGCGCGGCAAGGTCGGGCGCCGGAAGCTCAACGCTGAGCCAGGGCTGTTGGGCGCCTCTCTGGGCGTTGATCGGATAGCGCGCAACCACGAACGCCAGCCAGGCGAAGTCTGTCAGCGCATCGATCAGCTGCGCCATCCTGAATTCGCTCTCGGCCGGGGTCTGTCCCAGGCCGTCACCGCAGTCGACCAGCAGGGCACACGGCTGCAGCAGCGCCTCGCGGACGGCCTCGCGGACGGCCTTCTCGAACGGCGCGCCGGCGGCCACCAGGAGCGGAAGGTCGAGCAGCAACAGGGGTGCCTCGAGTGGGCCGCATACCTCCGCCGCAAGATCGATTGCAGCCGCCTGGGAGCCGCCATGCAGCGAAACCAGGAGCTTCTCGCTGCCGCTCGAGCTGGTCAGCGTCTGTCGGGCGATGGCCAGGAGCCGGGCCGCCAGGCCCGTCGGTTCGCCGCCCAGCGTGTCCATCCGCCGCAGCCACTGGCGGGACGGCATTTCGGTGCGGCCGAGGAGCACGTCGGAGATTCGGGAATCGAGCCTGATGCTCTGGCTGAGCCGGGCGGATGCTCCGTCGTCCTGGTTCTCATGCGCCGCCAGCACGAGGCCGGCGCGCACCAGCGTCGCCTGCTCGCCGAGTGCGGCCCGCCCCGCTGCCCGCGTCGCGAGGTCATCGCCCAGCAGCGCCAGCGCGAGCTCGATCGAAGGCTGCCGCCGGTTGATGTCGTCGTGCAGGTAACCGTAAGCACGCTCGTAGCGCCGGTCCAGCTCCGGCGCCAGGCAGAGCACCAGCACCTCCTCCTCCCAGGCGCTCAGGCGAAAGGTCTGGGCCAGCCGAAACAGTGGCAGGTCTATGCCCGCGCCAATGCTCGCTTCCACCTTGCGGTCGATCGCGTTCTTGACCTCCAGCGCGGTGCGGCCATCGGCCCGGCTGCTCAGGAGGGCGTCGATCTCGTCATCGCTTACGAACATGCCGTGCCCCCACGCGGCGGATGGCGGTGCATCGGTCGCCGGCCGTTCCCGGCGGGCGGTCTCCGCGAGAGCTGCCAGACGTGCGTCTAGCAGCTGGAGACGATCGTGCAAATGCTCCCAGCGGTCGCGGTACGGCGCAGGCGCCGGTTCGGGTTGTGCCTGTAGAGCTCGCCCCCGCGGCTGCGTCAACCTGCTCATGCGCTGATGACGATCTCGCGCGAGTTGTGCGCGTCGACCACCACCGCGACTGTGTGGGCGCCGGGGGTGAGACGGCGGGTGAACGTCTGCGTCAGCTGTATTGCGTTCGTGTTGGCGCCGATGGCGTACTCCTGGCCGTCGACGATGATCCGGACATCGGCGCCGTCGAACCGGGCACCGCGCAGATTCAAGACTCCGGTGCTGCTGTTGTAACCAGAGTTGGGCGAGTAGCCGCTGATACCGTTCAGCCGCGGTATGACCTCGAGTGTCCGCGCATTGCTCAGGCGGTTGTCCTGAAGCCTGAGAAAGACGTCATAGAAACCGTTTCTCAACGTCGACCCTGTGGCCGAGTTCTTCGTTGCGGCCGCGGGAAGCGCAATCGCCACTTTGCCAGCTGAGGCGCCGGCCATGAACGAGGTCACCGACCAGGACGGGTTGACTCCCGAACCGAAGACCTCTGCAGGATTGGTGAAACCAGATCCACTGAGCGTCAGCTGGCTGTCGGCCGGCAGCGTCGGGTCGAGCGCGGTGCGGATCGGGGTGAGGTTGGAGATCCACGGCACCACCGTGAACGAAAGGGGTTGGCTCCAACGGCCGTTGACCCGAACTCGAACATCTTCCTCTGGACCGGCCGGCAGGCCGCTCGGCAGCAGCACCGTGATCTGCCGGTCGGTGGGAGTGCCGGTGATGGCCACGGCAACATCGCCGACGGTCACCGTCGGGGTTTGGCCGGGGAACGAGAACCCGTAGCCGCTCAGCACCACCTGAGTCGGAGTGGACTGGACGCCGGCCCGCGACGCGAGCGGCCCTTGATCCGGAGTCAAGCTCGTGAGTCGTGGAGCACTCATCGTGACGACTGTCAGACCGGTCGACTGCACGAGCCCGGCCGGCAGGGAGGGCGGGGCAGTGGGTGTCAGCTGGACCAGCGTGACTTCGTACGCGACTGAGAGCCGGTAGGGCTTGCCGATCGTGCTCCAGATCTTGGACAGCTCGTCCATGCTGACCGGGTGCAGCCGGATCCTGATGTCTTCATACGAGTTCAACAGGAAGTCCGGTAGAACCGAGCTGGCGTCAAAGCCCGGCAGGTGGACTCGGTTCAAGATCGGGTACTCGTGCAGCAGGAGCATCGCTTGGCCGAGCATGCGATGCGCGGCGTCCTCGGGGTCGTTTTGCTGCGGACGCGCGGCGAACGGCGTCAGCAGGTAGAACAGCTCCAGCGACAGCGCGGGCTCGGGCCGGGCCGGCGCGCCCGAGCGGTCACCCGGCCAGTCGATGTTCTTCAGATATGGGCTTTCGTTGGTGCGATACATATAAAGGTTGACGCCGCTGCCCGATGGCGGATCTTCTCCTGGCGGTAGGAGTGTCACTAAGGAGCCGCTCGCCATCTGAGTGACGAGAAGCGACCGTATGGCCTTCGTCACGAAGCTGATGGCGTCAGTGCTCATCGCGCCGGCCTCAGGGCGTGAGCTTGAAGCGGCCCAGGTGGCCGCGGTCCAGCGAGCCACTCGCGGTCGGCGCTGCGGACGGGCGCTGGCGCCGAACTACCGCAGGCCGGTGGACCACCTCTACCTGCATGCGCCCGATGACGATGGTTGCTCGCTCGGCCGGTTTGGATTCCCGCTGCCCGGCGCCCCGGTCTAGTCCGGACGTAGAGGACGGCGAAACCGAGTGCGAGCCGGCGCCCTTTGGCATCGGTGTGATCGGAACTGCGGCAGCGGACGCGGGCACCCGTCCGGGAGGGCCGGGGGACGCCGGCAGGACTCCTGCTGCACGTGCGTGCGATTCAATCGCGAGGGCGGCGGTCGCCACGGAGCCGGCCGTCAATGACCCTGCCGGAATCGCCCGGGCGAGCTGATCGGCGACCGCAGGAGTGGAGCCGGTGCTGACGGGAAACTGCCCGGCGGGCCGGTGGTGTGCCAACTCCGCCGGGACGCCGGCCAGTCCTGGAGACTCGCCTCGATTGCTCGCGTCATGTGGCTCAAGTGACATCGCAGGTTCGCGAGTCACAGGGGTTTTCGGCGCTGGGTCCGCCCCTGGGCGCCCTCGAGTGGTCAATTCTTGGGCCGGGCGCGATGCGGTGCGTCCGCGCGCTTTCGTTGTCCGGGGAGTCGGTTCCTCAGCCGCGTGAGCAGGGCTGGGCGGGTCCGCCTCCATCGGGGGTCCCGTTGGGGCGGTCGACCCGGGCCGGCGGAGGCTGCGCGAGCTTACGGCACCCGACCGCGGGCGCCGGACGATCGTTGGAGCACCTTCAGACGCCGGCTCGGCATCGCCGGGCACCTCCATGTGGCGTTGCCGTCGGGTCTCAAAAAGAGGTCGCCCTGGGGTTGATAAAGCTGGGGTTCGACCGGCACGTCCACCAGCTCGGCGCGGGGCATCGGTAGGCGGGCGGTCTCGTTTTGGTGCGATCCCGACGTAATCGTCAGGACCGGCTGCCGCGGGCGCTGCCCCGGACTCGGCCGGCGCATTAAGCTCGGCCGGCAGGGGTTCGGCCGCGGCTTCGGCGCCGCCTGTCTGATCAGGCAGTTCGCCTGGAAGATGCGCCAGCGTAGCCGGGTAGATCCCAGGCCGAAACACTCGTCGAAGGCCGGCCGGCTGCCGCCAATGCTGAGCACCTGCGGCCGCCACACGCTCGAGATAAGAAGCCATGGTTCAGGCCGGGGCGCCTTGGCTCCCTTCTTCCAGAAGGAACCCGAGGTAAACATGGCGACGAGGCCGAGGCATGGCCAGGATCTCGGCCTCATGCCAATGATAGTTGTAGGCGAGGCTGTGCACCTCGCGGTGGATCCGCTGCGCACCGGCGCCCAGCTCGTCGAGAATGAAGGGCCCCAGCTCGAAATCGCGACTGGTTTCGTGCCCACACTCAGGACAGACCAGGTCCATGTCGAGCGTTACCTGTGGCGCCTGTTGCTCCATCAGCAGCTCGAGCTGCTGTCCGGCTGCTGTGTCCAGAAGCCCGGCCACCGCGCCTGGACCCTTGATGGCCTCGACCTCCTCGAGGCACGAGGCCAGCAACACCGATGCCCGGTCCGCATCGGGCGCGCGTGCCGCGCGTGCCTGGTCGCGTCCCCTGGGCAGGTGATAGCGGACCTGCAGCTCGGAACCGTCAGCTCGGACCAGCACGGTCGCAAAGCTGTCTTCTTGCTGCGGTCGCTCCTCCACTGGAATTTCATCTGCGTCGAACGAGACCTCTATCCGGCTCGCACACTGCGGGCATTCCGTGACCGCGTCGAATTTTGTACCGAGGCTCATCCGCCTCAAGCACAGCAACAGGTAGTCGCGGTCGCCCACCAGCATGTCGGCGATCAGCTGGGGGCTAGAACCTCCTTCGCCCAGCTTCGTGACACATCTTTCGAGCAGGGCGCTCTGGACGAGGGCAGTCGGGACCGCACGGTCCCAGCCGGCGAGCCACTCTTCGTCCCATCCGGTGAGCTGTCGCAGGGCCGCATCGCGCGTCCAGCTGCCGTCGACGCGAAGACCTCCCGGCAGACGGCAGGGTAGTTCCGGTGGCGCGGCCCCGACCTGGATCATGAAACTACCGGCTTACGCGATGTGGGCCGGCCCCTGCGCTTCACCCGGGACGGCCCCATCCCGGTCAAACCACTCCATGGCCAGCTTCATCGTGGTGATGGCGACTGCGTTCGCGCCGGCGTCGAGGTCGGGCAGGGCCTGGTAGTCAGCCACCCAGCACCTGTATAGGTTGTACGAGATGACCTGCACACCACCCTCGTTGAAGAGGTCGACCGTCAGGTTCTTCCTGAACTGGCCGAGGCTTGTGATGCTGTGACTCGCGAAGTCCAGACACAGGTCGGCCCAGTCGGAAAAGGCAGTGTCGTACGTGACCCCCGCCTCGAGAGTGACGTCGTCGTACTTGGTCTTGCCCGGCAGCTTGCGGCTGGTTATGTTCTCGCCCGCCTCGCGCCACTCGACGATTTCCGTCGACCGTTTGAGCGCCGTCATCTTGCTCACGGCGGCCACGTAGGCGCCGTCCCATTTGATCTTGAATCGGTAGTTGCGATAGGGGTCGAATCGGTTGGTCGCGGGCGTCATGCGTGCCATCTCTCAGCTCTCCTGTCTAGGCCGCCGGCAGGTTGACTTTCTGGCTCAGCTTCAGGACGACGAACTCTGCCGGCTTGAGGGGCGCAAAGCCCACCAGGATGTTGACGACGCCGTTGTCGATGTCGCTCTGGGTCGTCGTGGTCGCATCGCACTGCACGAAGAACGCATCGCCCGGCGTGCTTCCCTGGAAAGCGCCGGCTCTGAACTGCGTAGACATGAATGATTTGATGTTCAGCCGCAGCTCACCCCACAGCGGTGCGTCGTTCGGCTCGAAGACAGCCCACTGGATTCCGTGGTAGATGCTGGCGCGTAGGAAAATCGCCATCCGCCGCACCGGTATGTATCTCCACGCGGAGTCGGCGCTCAGCGTGCGGGTGCCCCAGGAAACGATCCCGTAGATGGGGAAGCGGCGGATCACGTTGAGACCGATCGGGTTCATGCTGTCCTGGTCGGCGTCGCCGATGTCCGCGCACAGGCCAAGCGCCCCGGCGAGGCCCGTCTCGGTGCCCGCAGGCGCCTTGAAGACGCCGCGGCTGTTGTCGATGCGCGCGTAGAGGCCGGTGATGAAGCCGGAGGGCGGCAGCGTGATGGTCGGATTGCGGCCACGCCCGATCGGGTCGGACACCCGAACCCACGGGTAGTAGATCGCCCCGTAGTCGTTGGGAGTCGACAGGCCCTTGACGAAGTCGCGCGCGGCGTTCTTGTCGTTGACGTCGGGAACCACACCGGGCGTGCGCGCTTCGGCCGGATCCAGAAGTCCAAGGTCGGCGACGAAGAAAGCGTCCTGCAGTACCCGGTTCTTGCAGTAGGCCATGCCTCCGCTGATGGTCAGGTCGTTCCCCTGCCCGGGGATGGCGATGATGTTCACGTCTGCGACTGAATCGAACGCGTGTAGTCCTGTGCCTAGGTCCGACCGGCCGAGGAAGTGCATATCGCCCTCGCCGGGCGTCCTTCCGTCCACTCCAGGGCCCGCGCTCACGCTTTTTACACCTGCTGGCATGGGTGCGGACGGCAGGTCCTGCGTGTCGCCGGGCATGCCGATGGTGGTGGGCACGCCCATGCTTGAGGTGTAACCGGGCACCTCGGTCAACTGGACGTAGCTCGAGGTCGGGTTGACCTTGCGGGCGAAGAAGTTCGCCTGGGTGGGATCCATGCTCAGGCGGTTATAGGTCTCCAGCGTCTTGCCACCCTGCTGGACCTCGAGCCTGAACGTCGGCGGCGTCGGTGCGGTTTCGCCAGTCGGCGTCAACTTCACGCTCAGCTTGCCGCCCATGCTGGAGGCCGCCTGGATCGCGAGAACCGGTGAAGGTACGCTCGAGGCGCCGCTGATGCTGACCGTGGGGTCGAGCCCAGGCCTGGCGTCCAGGATGTTGGTGACCGAGGCCGGAACGGACGCCTTGACCATGATGTAAGCGGAGCGGCTGTTGACGACGTTGTCTACGAAGCTGTCGGCGTTGCTGTCCATGCTGAGATCGTCGAACGCCTCGACAACGGAGCCCCCATCAAGGACGAGGAACTTGAAGTGATGATCTGGGTCCGCAGTTGCGTTCTGGATCGAGATCGCGAGAGAGTTCGCCCACGCGCCAGGGCTGCGCGCAATGACGGCCAGGGTCGGTGTGGCGCTCGCGGTCGGGTTCGTCGAGGTGGGCTGTTCGCGGTCGTACAGAGCCAGGGCCGCCAGCTGAGCGTTGTTGACGTCCGCGGGAGGGGGCGAGCCCACAGGCTTCGGGTCGTCGGCAACCACGACCCGAACGATGTAGGCGCGCTTGCCTCCGTTGTCGAAGAAGTTCTGCACCGAATAGGCGAGAAAGCTATCTTGCCTGTAGCTGCCAAACAACCGCGCGAACTCTGTAAAGCTTGTGATGAGGGGGGCGGTCGGCTTCTCGCCGAATGGCATCACAAAGCCTGGCACGGGCCCTCGCGAGGCCACCCCGACAAACCCCGCGGTCGAGGTGCTGACACCCTCGATCGGCTTTACCGACGCGGGCACTTCCTGGACATAAACTCCCGGATGTAGGTACTCTGGCATCGTTCCCCCTCGATCCAAGCCCGGACGGCGCAGCGATCAAAATCATGGCGCTTGCAGGGGATTTGTCAAGGGGTTGCTTGACGCCACCTCCCGCGACGCTTGCCAGGGTGTTTGTCAGGCGGCCTGGACAGCCCCGGCCGGCCATCGATTGACCTGGACATCGGAATTCCGGCCACCGGCGCGGCCGAGCATGAAGCAGTATCTTTGGCCTGCGCCGCCACGGCGTGTCAAGTGAGCGCCCACCGGCTGTCGCTGAGCCGGCGTGCGCCTTTGATCACCTGGACGAGCGATGGAGTTATCAGCGCCGGCACTCGCGTCAAAAGCCGAGGAGGAGAAATGTTTGGCTCAGGCATCCTTGAGGTCGCCGTCGGTCTCGCCTTCGTCTACTTCGCCCTCAGCACGGTCGCCTCACACATCAATGAGCGGGTGGCAGGCATCCTGTCATGGCGTGCCAAAGACCTCGAGAAGGGCATTCGCAACCTGCTGTCTGAGCCGGGCCTCGCGCAAGCGGTCTGGCAGCATCCTCTGATTGCGCTGCTTGGAAGCAAGCCCGGCCGCGCCCCGGCGTACATACCTGCATCTGCATTCAGCATGGCTCTCTTCGACACGGTCTGTCCGGGTCCTGCCAGCGCCGATATCGCACAGGTTCGCTTTGCGCTCGATCTCTTGCCGGATACAAGCGCACGCAGAGCTCTCCTTGCGATCGTTGATTCTTCGTATGGAGACATTGCGCGCGCCCGTCAAGGGGTCGAAGACTGGTTCAACGCCGCGATGCAGCGCGTTGCCGGAGAGTACAAGCGCCGTTTGCTGTGGTTCACGCTGCTGGTCGCGGCAATCGTTGCATCGGCCGTTGGGGCGGACACCATCACACTTGCGCAGAGCTTGTGGCAAGAGGAAGGACTCAGAGCCGGCCTCGTCGCAGCCGCCACCAGCCAGTCCACCGCCAACAACCAGAATGCGCTCCAGATGCTCAGCAACCTCGGTCTGCCTTTGGGTTGGGGCTCGCTTCCGACGACTGTCACGGAATGGTCCTTGAAAGTCGCGGGTCTCGTGCTCACGACGCTGGCCGTTTCGCTGGGCGCGCCATTCTGGTTCGACTTCCTGCAGAAGTTCAGCAACCCGCGATCGTCCGGCCTCAAGCCTCAGACAAACTGATCCCTTGGCGCCCTGACGAATCTGTCGTGTGCGCCCATGAGGCTAGAGGTTGGGGACGCCGAACCAGGGATGCGTTTCAGGGCAGCGGGTGGCCGCCGCCGAGCATTTAGCTTAACGAGCCAGGTTCAAGCGCCGTGGGAGGGCCGCCGTCAATCGTGCTTGAGCAAGGCGCTGATCTGGTCGCTGGTCACGTTCTCCGGTACGGTGAGCAAGCCGTTCTCGAACCCACCGCCGCTTCCGTTGAAAAGCAGGCTGACCTGGGCGTCGCTTTCGAGAAGATCGAGCGCATGCGGGAATTGCTCTAGGTGGTAGTAGAGGTTCACCTGTCCGCCTACTTTGGCGTCGGGTGGAAGTGGGGCGTCCTCGGGTTGGAAAATGAGCTGTCCGATGTTGTCCCCTTTCGCCAGCAACCAGATGCGTGGGGAAAATTGGTTCGCCGAGTACATCACCGCGTAAGAGTCGATCTTCGTCAAAGCCACTGCGTTGATCCTCCATTCATGTCGCGGAACAGTTGCCGGGAAGCCGTCGGAGAACGCGTCATAGCCCAGGTCCGCCGAGACCAACAGAATGCAATCCGAACAGCTCGATATCGATCTGGCTGGTCCCGCGATTGGGGATCGGCGCCCCGATAAGGTCGAACTTCAGCGTTTCTTCCGTGAGATTGAGCTCGAGGAAAAGATCCGGACCGCCCTCCCCGGCATTAGGGCGCGCAATCAGGTTGAACCCGTCGCCGGACCAGGTGCCTGCGAGCTCGGCAAGCGGGCCCAGGTCGGTGAGAAGTGAGCTTAGGGGTGGACTGGAACGAAAGGCCGGAATCCTGGTGGCGTTCCCTTCGTCGGGATGCTCCCTCTCTGCCGCGGTTCTTGTCTCGTTCCCAGCCATTGCCAATCAGCCTCCAGCCCGGTGGTCCCGGCGACGAGGCCAACTCTGAGGACACTTGACAGATCTGTCAAGTGTCGGAATTGCGAACCCACTTACTTGACGCCGCGGAGCAGTCGGCTCATGTTTGGTGGCGTTTGCGGCCAGCAGCTTGAGGGTTCGCTGGCCGCCGCCGCCAGGCGGGAACCGGATCTCTTCGCTCACTGGGCGGCCGGGGTAAAACCAACCGGTATGGGTAGTGGGAGCCGGGTAAGCCGAGAGGCTTACGCGCCGGTTCTGAGAGAGCCCGGGGGGTGCGACTCCCCCGGGCTACTCACCAGCGGCGCCTGGGCGCGTCAGACATTTGGTGCCCGAAGACTTGACCGTTCGTCAATTGACTGCTATATCGCGCAGGAGAGCCGGTGCTCAATCCGGCTCATTTGGGAGGAGCAGTCATGCGCAGGTTCATCCTTTCGTCCGTCCTGGCCGCCGCTATGTTCGTGCTGACGCTGGCAACCGTGTTCGCGGGCAGCACCGGACCAGGAATCTAGTCAAGTAGTTCGGCCCGCGTGGCTTAAGTCGCAGCGTTCAAGCCGTCGGCGTGATATAACGCCGCTATCAGCAAGCGTCTTGTCAAGCCACGCGGGCGCCTTCCCGGGATTGAGGTCAATCACGGGTTGGTTCGGCAGGCCCGCCTCGAGGCCCAGCTCAGCATGGCGCAGCTTGCGGGTTCCGAGCTGACCAGGCAGGCCATATTCCTGATTGAGGCGGGTAAGGCCCGCCCGTCCATGCGCACCCTCGAGATGATCGCGAGACGCACCGGTAAAACGGTGGAGTTCTTCATGAGCGCCCCCATGGGCGGTCAGCCCCCGTTGCGTCTCCCGGTGGCCGATGCCAGAGTCGAAGAGCTCCAGGCCCTGTGTCTACAACAGCAATTCGACCTGGCGGTCACGCTGGGCCTTTCCTTGTTGGAGAGTCCGATGGCACCGGCGGTTGAGGCCCGTGTCAGGCAGTATGTCGGCCAAGCACTGGTGCGCTCGATGCAGCCGGACCTGGGGCTGCACCATTTGCATCGCGCTCAGATCCTCCTCGAGCAGCAGCCAGACCCGTGGCTGGCTGTTGAATGTGCCGACTGGGAGGGCTGCGCCCTCTACCTCAAAGAGGACAAACGGGCCTTATCCGTTGCCGAGCATGCTCTGGAGTTGTGTCGCTCAACTGAGCCACGCATCCCGGGAACCGAGGCGCGCATTCTCGAGCATATCGCCAGCATTCATGTCAAGAATCACGCGTTCGACCTCGCGATCACCCTCTACGAAGAAGCTCTTCAGGTGGCCGGCACGATGCGCGACCTGACCCGACTCGGAAGGACATATCACGGACTCAGCATCGCTTACCAGGAGCGGGGCGACCTGGGCAAGGCCATCGAATACACCCACAAAGCGCTTGCGCTTTACGCTCTCGAGCACGATACCGCGCTCCTTGCTCGAGGCGAGAACGAGCTAGGGCTCCTCCTGATGAGAGGCGGCCAGCTGGGACGGGCGGAGGAATCGTTTCGAACCGCGCTGGCCCATTTCGATGAAGCCGGCACCGAGAGGGCGAAGAGTCACGTGCTCGTGAGCCTCGGCGAACTTCAAATGAGAGGCGGCCGCCACGCGGACGGAATCGAGACGGCGAAGAAGGCCATCGATCTGGCCAGGCGCCTCGATGAACGCCTGGCTCAGGCGGACGGACACGTGTTGCTCGCCCGGCTGTACGAGCGGGTCGGCCGGCACGAGCTGGCCAACAAGGAGTTCGGTCTTGCTTTGAGGCTGCTTTCAAAGGAAGGCCAAAGTGATCGGCTCGCCGAAGCCCACGCCTCGTATGCGGAGGTATTCGAGACGCGGGGTGACGAACGCCGCGCCAGCCAGCAATGGAAGAAAGCAGCCAAGCTGGCCTTGCAAAGACCAGCTGATACCTTGCGGCCCGCCAAAGCTGCGGCGAGCGGTTAGTCTCGCCGACGACTCGTCCTGGTGGTACTAGGACGAATCCCGGAATGAATGCGGGGCTACCTTACCTTCGACCCGTCGAGGGCGCCCACGACCGCGTCACCCATTCCGCTCGTTGTGGCGGAGCCCCCCAGGTCATACGTAACGTGCTTGCCTTGGCGGATGGTCTCGGCCACCGCCGCCCTGACCCGGCGCGCCGCCTCGGACTCCCCAATGTGGTCGAGCAGCATCGCTCCGGAAAGGATCATGCCGGTCGGATTGACCTTGTTCATCCCCGTGTACTTGGGCGCGTTCCCGTGACCCGCCTCGAAGACCGCCGTGCCGCTTCCGTCCAGATTGGCGCCTGGCATCAGTCCCACGCCGCCGACCAGCCCTGAGCACAGTCCGCAGAGGATGCCGCCGTAGAGGTTCGGCGACAGGAACATGGGGTAGGCCTGGGGGCGCATAGCCAGGTGCATGGTCACGGCATCCATTGCCTCTTCATCGACAATGACCTCCGGGTAATCTTTGGCTACGTCCATCACAGTGGTGACGAAGAGCCCATCGGTGCTGCGGAAGGTGGGCGCCTGGTTGGGGATGGTCACACGCTTGATGCCATGGGAACGCGCGTAATCCAGCCCGAAGCGAGCCAGGCGGTCGGCGTTTGCTCTCGTGATGAACCTGATCGCAATGCCGGCGTCCGGGCCAACCATCTGCTGAACGCCGCGGACGAGATCCTCGGTCACATCCCGAACCAGAACGATGTCGGTCCCGACGTGAGGTGATCGGGCGCCCTCGAAGTGGATCGCCATCCTGATGTTGCACCACAGGCCCATGGCATTCCTGATCTCGGTATTTGGGCTCGCGTAGCCGGCCGTCGGCACGCCCATCGGACCTTTGAGACCCAAGCGTGTTCGACGCAGCGACTCGATTACCTCTGGGGGGACCGGGTTGCCGTGCTTCCGATATGCCTCGTCGCCGGCCTGGACCTCGTCCCAGTTGATCGACGAGGTGGCGTGGTCCAGCACGTTCTTCGCTGCCGCCACGACGTCGGGTCCGATTCCATCGCCCGGGATCAGGGTGACGTCGTGCATCTAAGGCATCCTCCCAAAGTCATTTGCCGTCTTGGATCGGCTTCGTCACAGAGCGCGTGGTCCCAAAGCTCGGAGCGAAAACCGAGTGATCGCCGACCCCGCCGACCACCACGAGCTGAACGTCCTGCGGGGAGTCCGCGACCGTCACGGCAGAGTCGTTGAGCCAGGTCGCGCGCCGGCCGAGCACGACCTGACGGCTTCCTTCGGGTAGGTCCCGGAATGAGATTCTTGAGTGTTCATACAGAAAGTGGGCGGCGTCGGATTTGCTGAACCCCTCATTGTTGATCGAGGCGGCGTGCTCGGGGCACAGCAACACGAGCGCCTGGCCGCCAAACGTCATGTTGTTTGTACCGACCGCGGCCATGCCCATGCCAATCATTCGCAAGGCCTCGCGTCCCTTTCCCTGTATGCCGATTCCGACGATGTTGTGAAGCGCCTGGATCCCGAACACGGTCACTGACGATTGTTCCTTTGGCAGCCCGACCGTGACGTGATGAGGCTGCCAGGGGTTCGCCTCTTCGTTCTCGGCGCAGCAAAACGTGTACTTGCCAGGGAAGCCGAGCGTTGCGAAGTCCAGCTGGCCCGGCCGGCCCCCTCCGATGTTGATCAACACCAGGCGCAATGCCCTGCCTACAGTGGCGTTGGCGCGATTTCCCTGTCCGAGAGCGTTTCCCCCGGAGTTGAAGCCGAGTCTCCCGCGAATCGGACCGTTAACGAGCACCAATGGAGCCGCAGGATTGGTGGTGGCCTGAATTCCGTAGAGGTTGAATTCAGGCGCAGCGCAAGCTTCGACGGCGGCTATCACGACTGGAAGATGCTCTGGCAAGCAGCCTGCCATCACCGCGTTGATCGCGATCTTCTCGATGGTCGCGACTCCGTACGCCGGAGCAACAGTGGCCACGGTTTCGTCGTGCGAGCGATCGACGCCCGCAAGCATCGCGGCCACGCGCTCGCGGGTTGGAGGAACCAGCGGTAATCCATCTCCCCAGCCTCGCCCCATGGCGTAGCGGTAGAAGGCTTCGAGGTCGTCGTTTTCGAAATCGATGTCGTGCGGCTGTGACGTGAAACTAGAGGATTCCACAGCCTTCACGCAGTCTCGGGCCTCGTCAACGCCCGCACCACGTCGGCATAGCGTTCTGTCGCCAATCCAGCAACCTCTTCATCTGAGAATCGATTGATCGGATGGGGTGTGGTCACGTATCGCAGGTCGGGTATGCCGAGCGCGCCCGCGACGCCTTTGCCCAGGGGCTCGAACTTGTCTCCCACGAGCGTGACCGTCGGAACTCCTCGCCGTTCCAGCTCCGCCGAGTCGTGGAAACTCCACGACGTGCACGACCCTCAATCGGCGAGCGCGGCGATGACGACGTCGCACTGCTCGCTCATCTCGAGCACGAAGCTCGCCGGCACGGTAGGCAGCGGTTTACTGCGCCAGACGGTGCTCTTCAGCTTGTAATCGCGGGAGAGCTGATCGGAGATCGTCCGGAGAAGGATGTCCCCACCCGGCTTCGTGTTGTGAAGAAGTCCGATCCGGAGCCCGTCCAGTGAGGAAGGACGTGGTGCGAGCTCAGCCGACCTGGCGGAGCTCTTCGACGTCGGGTCCAGGATGGTCATGGCTCGCATCGACAGCGTCTCCTTGAGATAAGGGTTCGGGAACCGGCGCCGGGGTTACCCACCACGATACTCTGAACGCTGTTCGTTTAGGAGAACCGAATCGAGGGCCTGGTCTCAGGCTTGGTTCCAGGCGGCGAGGACGTCAGCCGCCGAGCACAGATGGGCGAGCCTCCCGAGGTCTTGCAGGCCACGCTCGTGTGCAGCGGCTGAAAAGCTGCCAACCGCGTCCGTCACGACGACCATCATGATGCCCTGGTTGGCGGCGTCCCGAACGGTGGTCAGCACGCCGCGCTCCGTAGCGACCCCTGTCATGAGGACGGTGTCGATTCCGCGGGCCGCAAGCACGGATCGAAACGGTGTCCCGACGAAGAAATTCGGTCGTGTCTTCGGGATCACAAGGTCATCCGGATGCGGGGCCGTCCTGGCAACAAACTGCCATCCGGGACTTCCGGGCGGGTAGGGCGGGAGCATCGCCGAAGCATCGCCCCGTCCGGAGCTCTCCCAAAGCGCCCGTACCCATGCCCGGTCCTCGTATTCGAGAGGAGCGGAAAAGTGCTGGCTGTAGATGACCGGATGGTGATGGCGGCGCGCCGCGTCCGTGAGCTTTGGAATCGTGTCCAGGAGCGTCTCGATGTTGGTGGAGCGTCTGGCGATGCCCTCTTGCATGTCCCAAACAACCAGTGCGCTCGGTTCGCTGAGCACCTCGCTCAACGTGGTCGGGATGGAGCGTCCAAACGCGCTCAGCATGGTGCTGCAACCTTATCGCGATCTGTCAGACGAACGCCAGCCCGCCGGCCAAACCGTCGTTCGAGGCGCACGAGGCCCGCTTGACGGGCCAACCAGGGCACACTAGAATCCAGCAAACCGCGTTCGGTAGGGAGAAAATCGTGCAGATCTGGCTCAGTACGCTTGGATTCGGCCTCGTGGATGCAGCTGTGCTCGCTGTGGCCGCGGTCGGCTTCACGCTGCAATTCGGGGTCACCAACTATGTGAACTTCGCATATGGGGACCTCATCACCTTCGGCGCCTTCATGGCTTTTTTCGCCGGCGGAGCGCCCTTCGGCCTGCCCATCTGGCAATCGCTGATGGTCGCGGCTGTCCTTACTGGAGCCCTCTCCTTCGCCGTCGGTCGGTTCGTGTTCACGCCGTTTTTTCAGCGCCGTCCCCAGCTCCTGTTCGCCCTGGCGATGACCTTCGCCGCATCGCTCATCTTGAGCAGCGTCTGGGGCGCGATCTGGGGCGGCCAGTACCGCGAGCTGACATATGGCGGAGAACAGGTGCACTCGTTGGGCCCATTTGTGGCGACCACCGCAGAGCTTCTCTTTGTGGTCGTGGCGCTCGCAGCCTTGCTCGGCGTGCACCTGCTGCTGAGCCAGACAAAGCTCGGTCGCACGATGCGCGCCATGTCCGACGATCGAAACCTGGCCATTGCTTGCGGACTGAACATTCGACGGACCACCAACCTGACCTGGCTGATCACTGGCTTGCTGGCGGGCACAGCGGGCGTCATCCAGGCAATGCAGGTCCATACGTTCAACACCAACATCGGCAGCACGTACGTTTTTCTAATCATCACGGCGGCAGTGCTTGGCGGCATCGGCCGTCCTTACGGGGCGGTGATCGGCGCGACCATCATCGGCGTTACGAGCCAGCTCGCGGTGCTGGTGGTGGGCGCGGCGTTGTCCCCAGTCGTCGTCTTCCTGATTCTGGTGTTCTTGATGGTCGCCAGGCCGACGGGCATCTTCGGTGCAACCGGTCGGACCTCGACGTTTGGGACGGCCTAGGTTGAATGTAAGTTCCCGCATCGGCTCCCTGGCCTAGTTCGCCATGTCAGCCCTTGAGTTCTACATCATCACTGTCGCGATTTTTGGTTGCTTGAACGGGATCCTCGCGCTTGGATTCAACATGCAGTTCGGCCAGGCCGGCATCGTCAACCTCGCTTTCATCGTCCTGGTGGCCGTGGGCGCATATGCGACCGGGATAGCCTCGGTTCAGCCGGCGTCAGGGTCCTTTGGTGGCACCGGCACGTATATCGGCGGGTTTGGCTGGGCATTTCCCTGGAACATGCTCTTTGGAATCGCTGTGACCGTGCTGTTCGGATTGCTGCTGGGCGGCGCGGCCCTCCTCAGGCTCCGGCACGACTATCTCGCCCTGTGCCTGTTTGCGATCGGGGTTGGGCTGCAGGTCCTCGTCACGGATTACCTCCCACTCTTCAACGGAAGCGAGGGCATCGTGGGGATGTCGGCGCCCGGTCAGGACGTGCTGGACCCTTCGGTCTTCCAGTTCGTGTTTCTGGGCATCTCGGCCGCCGCCCTGGTGATCGTCTTCGTGATCTTCACTCGAGTCACCTCGTCGCCGCTCGGACGAGCGATGAAAGCGGTCAGGGACGATGAGGAGGCGGCAGCGGCTAATGCAAAGAACCCCTGGCGCTTGAAGCTGACAGCTTTCTTGCTTGGATCGTTTGCGGCCGGGGTCGGAGGTTCATTGCAGGCGCTGTACATCGGTGGTTGGAGCGTGCAGGGCTGGAGCCCAACCGAAAACCTCGTCCTCCTGGCCGCAGTGATCGTGGGCGGGCGAGGGAGAAATATTGGAGCGCTCGTGGGGTCGTTCATCGTGCTCGAGGGCATCCTGGAAGCGACCAGGTTCCTGCCCTCGATCGGCGATCCAGCTTTGCTGCCCAACCTCCAGACCATCGCGATCGGACTGCTCGTCCTCGCCTTCCTGTGGTGGCGGCCGGAAGGCATCCTGCCCGAAAGGAAAGAGCGATTTGCCAAGCCCGCGGCAATCAGCCTGACGGCTGCGCTCAACGGGCCTGGACCTGTCGTGGCCGGCGAGACCGAGAGGACCGCGGAGAAGCTATGAGCCGAAGGTCGGGCTGATGGCAATCGCGCCCGCGCTCCGTGTGGAATCGGTGTCCTGCTCCTACGACGGGGTGCAGGCTGTCCGAAACGTGACGCTTGAAGTTCCACAGGGATCCTTCTATGGTCTTATCGGACCCAACGGGGCGGGCAAATCCACGCTCCTCGATTGCATATCGGGCGTCAACGTCGGGTACGAGGGACGTGTTTGGCTGGACGGGGCCGACGTGACTCGGCTGCCGCTCCAGCTGATGGCTGAGCGCGGCCTTGGTCGCACGTTTCAAACCGCGCGGGTTTTTCGCCGCATGTCGGTGCTGTCGAATCTGATGGTTGCCGCGCGTCATCCGGCCGGTGAGGCTCTCGGCGCCGCCCTGTTGGGTACGTGGAAGGCCGACGAGGAGCTCAACCTTGCGCGAGCCTGGACCATTCTGAAGTTCTTCGATTTGACTCACATCGCCGACAACTGGGGCTCGGAGCTGTCCGGCGGGCAGGAACGATTGATCGAGCTGTCACGCATCCTCATGTCGCATCCCCGCGTCGTGCTGCTCGATGAGCCTTTTGCCGGAGTCAGCCCGGTCAACAGAGCCAAACTGGCAAACCAGCTGAGGCAGCTCTCCATGGACACCGGCGTGACCATCTTGATGGTGGAGCATCGACTCGAATGGGTTGAGAACCTGTGCGAGACGGTGTTTGTGATGGCAGAGGGGAAGCTGATCGCCCAGGGCAGCCTTGCCCAGTTGCGGAGCGAGCGTGCGGTGATCGACTCATATCTGGGCTCGCCGACCAAATAGCCATGGAAGAACCCGAGCACGCGGCAGCGGCGGTTCCTGTGATGGAAGCCAGAGACGTGACGGCCGGGTACGGCAAGCAGCCGATCATCTTCGAGGTCTCGGCGAAGTTCGGCAGGGGTTCGGTCACATCGATTCTGGGCCCGAACGGCGCCGGCAAATCAACCTTCCTGAAGTCGCTTTTCGGCTTGGCGAGAACGTTCAGCGGAACGGTCTTGATCGAAGGGGAGACAGTTGCCGCAGTCGCCATGGACCTGGTCGAGCGCGGGGTCTGCTACGTGCCTCAGCTGGGGAACATCTTTCCGTCCCTGTCCGTACGCGAGAACCTCGACATCGGAACCTATGTGAGGAAAGGCCGCTCCATGGAGTCGGTGCTGGAAGTGTTCACGGACTTGAAGCCCGTGCTGAAGAAACGGGCGGGAAAGCTGAGCGGCGGCCAACGGAACATGCTCGGGGTTGCTCGTGCGCTCATGAGCGACCCGAAGGTCTTGCTTCTCGACGAGGCTACTGGTGGCCTGGCGCCGCTCGTGGCCCGGAGGTTGTGGGAGCACGTAGCCGCCCTGGCCAAGGAGGGCGTGGCCGTGGTGGCAGTCGAACAAAACGTGTCGCTGGCCCTCGAGTTCTCCGACTTGGTCTATGTCCTTGTCAGTGGTCGAAATTCATTCGCTGGAACACCGGCTGAGCTCAACGAATCGGCTGACGTAGAACACCTGTTTCTCGGCGCGAGCGGACTCTGATCGATGGTTCTCCGAGCACTCGGCAACGGAATTTGAGGAGGAAAGTTTGATGGTAAGGCGAGGTAGCGCGTGGTTGGGTCTTCTCTTAGCGCTGGTTGTAGCGGGGTGTGGGGGGTCGAGTCCTTCGACGCCAACAGGCCCCGTCAACATCGGAATCACCTTTCCGTTTACGGGCCCGTACCTCCAGCTTGGAGGCTATTTCTCGAACGGAGCCGGGGTAGCGGCCAAGGCCATCAACGACAACGGCGGAGTGATGGGCCGGCAGATGAAGATCATCGACGTCAACACTGGAGGTGACCCGGTCGACGCTGTGCCTGCCGTCCGTCAGATGCTGGCGGTGGACAACGTGAGCGCGGTCGTCGGACTGAGCGCCCTGGACTTCCAGGATGCCCTCCCGATCCTCAACCAGAACAAGATGGTCAGCTTCACCCACATCGGCAGCCCCTCGATCGACCACCTGACGATGCCCTACAGCTTCAGCACCGTCGCGTCGGACGCCGCGGTTGGCGCGGCCATGGTTCTCTACGCAAACCAGCAGGGTTATCGCAACGTCGCAATCGTGCTTGACGCCGCGACCGGCTCTCAATCCCTGCTACCCGGAATGAAGTACGCGATGACCAAGCTGGGCGGGATGAGCGTGGTCGCTTCGCCGGCGCTCCCCGAAGCAGCTGTCTCATACGGGGCCGAGATCAACCAGGTCATCAACGCCCACCCTGATGCAATCCTCCTGCAGCTCTACCCGGCGTCCGCCGGCACCTTCTTTCAGGAGTTGAAGAAGATCGGTGGAACCAACATCCCGGTGATAACAAGCGACTTCGACACCTCGCCGGAGTTTGTCACAGCGGTCGGCGGCCAGGCCTACGTGGATGCTCACATCATTTCGGTGCTCGCGGGTTCGTCGGCCATCTCGCCCGCGTACACGGCGTATGCGCCCGTGTACAAGCAGCTCTACGGCGTCGATCCGCCATATCTGTCCGTGTACGCGTTTGACGGAACCACGGCGGCTGCGCTAGCTATGGTCGACGCGAAGTCGACCGATCCAAAGGTCTATTACAAGTACATCCTGGACGTGACGACGCCTGGCAATGGCGCGACGGTTGTCTACAACTTCGCCGATGGCGTCAAGCTGCTCAACCAGGGCAAGAAGATCAAGTTCTACGGCGCCGGCAGCCCGCTTGTGTTCAACCAGTATCACCGGGTAGGCGGCGCGTTCGAGGCGGTGCGCGGATCGGCGGCCGGCAGCCCGACCCACATCTCAGACATCGACCCCGCCCTGCTGGACCCGCTGATCGGGTAGCACACGCGAAGGGCCTTCGCCCTGGGTTCAGGCGCTATCACCTGGATCTGGGCGGAGGCTCCTTCATATCCGCGGGGAGCTGAGCCGTGCTACTCGCCGGCCCAGTCGGGATTGCGCTTGTCGACGAAAGCCGTGACGCCTTCTTTGAAATCGCGACTGCTGAAGCACCAGCGAACAAGGTCTTCCTCATTGTCGTCGGGAAGTAGTTGGCGCTCGAGACGACGCAGTGACTCGCGCGTGGCGCGCAGCGTGAGGGGGGCGTGCCCGGCGAGCTTTCGCGCGAGCTCTTCAGCGCGAGGCATGAGCGATTCTTCGTCAGCTGTCAGGTAGTTGAAGACTCCCATCGCATGGGCTTCGCCGGCATCGAGTAGGCGTGCCGTGAAGAGCAAGTCCATCACGTGAGACTTACCCAGGGAAGCCATCAGCCGCGCGTACAGACGCATTCCAAGACAGTTGCCCAGGCGTGCGATTGGGAACCCGAACCGGGCGCTCGGGGAGGCGATCCGCAGGTCGCACGAGAGCGCCAATGACGCACCTCCGCCGGTGGCCGGCCCGGCTACGGCCGCGATCGTCGGAACCCGCATGGCATCCAGCGTGTCGAGGACCCGGACTCCGAGCTTCGGGAATTCGAGCATGCGGTCGATGTCATGCATGTGCTCGCGATACATGGCGATGTCACCACCCGCGCCGAAGCCCTTTCCGCCGGCGCCGCTGACGATCATCACCTTGATCGATCTATCCCGATTGACCTCATCGCACAGCGCAAAAAAACGCGCATACATGGCGTCGTTGAAGGCATTGCGCACCTCGGGACGGTTGAAAGTCAACCAGGCTATGCCGTCACGCTTGTCAAACTTGATGATGTCTTCCGTCATGCGTTGACAATGACGCGTTCGCGGACCAACCTGTCGACGTCGTCGTCGGACACTCCAAGCTCCGTCAACACCTCGATGGAGTGCTGCCCCAGCAACGGTCCCGCGGACTCCATGTGAACGGGAGTATCTGAGAACCGCATCGGGTTGCCCAGCACACGCACGGTGCCAAGTGTCGGATGAGGCAGGTCTGCGAAGTAATCGCGCTCCAGGAGTGCGGGATCGCTGTAAACCTGCGAATAATCCTGAATCATCGCGCAGGGAACGCCATTCTCCTGCAGGAGCGCGATCCAGTGAGCAGCCGGCCTCTTCTGCGTGATCTCCTCGATGATCGGTATCAGCTCCGCACGGTTCCGGTGGCGCACGTCGACGGTGGCGAACCGAGCATCCTGGGCCAGATGCTCCAGTCCCATGGCTCGACAGAAAGCGGTCCAGTTGCGGCTTGACGTCGCGCCGATCGTGAAGTAGCCGTCCGCTCCACGAATGGCCTGATACGGTGCGGTCGCCTGATGGGCGGACCCTAGAGGCTTGGGGATCTCGCCGTTGGCGAAGTATCGCGCCGCCTCCCACACCGAGAGCGACACCCCGACCTCGAACAGGCTTACGTCGATGTATTGACCTCGGCCGGTTCGCTCTCGTGCCTGCAGGGCGCTGACAGCGGCGAGAGCTCCGTAGAGGCCACAGACGAGATCGCAAATCGGCACGCCAACCTTCACCGGTGGCCGGCCCTCCTCTCCGGTGATCGACATCAGCCCGCTCATGGCCTGGGCCATGATGTCCAGCCCGGCAAGCGTCGCATATGGACCTGTCTGGCCCCATCCGGACGCGGCGACGTAGATCAGACGAGGGTTGCGCTCAGCGAGCCGAGCGTAGTCCAGTCCCAGGTGGGCCATCGTCCCGGGGCGCATGTTCTCCGACACGATGTCGGCGTTCTGGGCCAGGCGGAAGAAGATCTCCTTGCCCTCTGGCGCCTTGAGGTTGAGAGCCAGGGAACGCTTGTTGCGGTTGAGACGCACAAACCCGCTGGACTCGCCATTGATGAAGGGAGCGGCCAGACGGGTGAAATCGCCCGTGTCCGGCTCTTCGATCTTGATCACATCGGCTCCCATGTCCGCCAGTTGCATAGTGCAGAACGGCGATGCCAGTCCGTGGCCGACCTCGAGCACCTTGATTCCCATCAGCGGCGGCCCGGACGCTGCGCGCACAGCCTGAGTCTTCGTGTGCGCCGGCTTGTCCCGGCCCGTGGTGACGTCCATGGCAGCCTCCCAGGTATCGGGGCCCTTTGAAGCACTGCCACGAGCCTCGTCCTTTATATATATGATACGGGCCACCCTGCCTAGTGAACAGGGTTCAGCAGACAGAACGGGGAGTCAGGACGTGGCTGACCGCGATTTCATGGCGGGCGTGATCACCGACGAGATGGTTGCCGAACTCCGATCACGCATCAATCGGGAATTCAAGACGCGCGAGGAACCGCACCTCACCGAGGCCCGCAAAGATGCGATTCGGCATTGGGCGCGGGCGATCGGTGATCTCGATCCAAAGTGGACAGACGAGGCTTATGCCTCCAAAACGCGGTTCGGTGGCATCACCGCTCCTCCCAGCCTTCTCTATGGCTTCTCGACACTCTCGATCGGAGATCGCAGCGGGTTCCCCGGCATCCACTCTTTCTTTGCGGGCGCCGACCATCAGTGGTATCTACCGATCCGGCGGAACGACACCATAACGCTCACCTGCGTGCTGACCGACCTGGTCGAGAAGAGCAGCCACTTCTCAAAGAGGATGTTCCAGCAGATATCCGAGGTGACGTACCGGAACCAACATGGCGAGGTCGTTGCCCGTTCGTGGCCATGGGGCATGCGAACCGAGCGCGGAACGGCGGCAACCGTGGGCAAGTACAACTACCTGCACCTCGCGTCCTATTCGGGCGGCGATATCGAGCGCATCGCCGGCCTCTATGAGAGGGAACGCGAGCTGATCCGTGGCGCGACCCCGCGCTACTGGGAAGGTGTGCGTGTCGGCGATGTCATCGGTCCGATGATCCGCGGGCCGTGGACCGCGACGAATTCGATCAGCTTCCTTACAGCTCACGGCGGCCTATATATGAAGACCCATTCCTACTGGTTCAACTTTCTCAAGCGCCATCCGCAGGTTGGCATCCGGAACGAACAAGGCGTTCCTGAGCCACCGGCGCGCGGACACTGGGACAATGATTTCGCGCGGAAGATCGGCGTACCCGCCGCATATGACTACGGCCCCGAGCGGGTTGCGTGGTCGTGCACTCTATTTACCTACTGGTGTGGCGACGACGGCTGGCTGAAGCGGCTGCGCGTCGAGGTGCGGCGCTTCAACCTGCTTGGCGACCTGACGACCCTGGAGGGGAAAGTGACCGCCAAGCGAGTTGATGGTGATGGCGATCACGTGGTCGATTGT
The DNA here is from genome assembly GCA_003169845.1 of Candidatus Dormiibacterota bacterium. Lineage (GTDB taxonomy): Bacteria > Chloroflexota > Dormibacteria > Dormibacterales > Dormibacteraceae > Palsa-870. The sequence goes on from PNAG01000002.1 coordinate 213,544, forward strand.
GATTTTCACGCGTATGACCAGCGAGGCGAAGATCATACGACCGGCACCGCGACGATCACGTTGCGATCCCGGGAGCCCTGAGCTAGCGAGAAGCCCGCGAGCTGGAGGCCGCCCCGAGCTGATCCCGGAAGCTGGGGTGAGCGATCTCGATCATGGCGGCCGCGCGCTCATCTGATCGCATTCCGCGCAGGTCGGCAGTACCATTTTCCGTCACGACGATGTCGGCAAGATCTGCGGTCAATGTGACTGCGGCGCCGAGGTTCGGAACGATTCGCGAATGCTTGCCGCGTCCCGCCGTTGAGCGCAGCGCGATGATCGATCGCGCACCTTCGGTGGTTTGACAAGACCTTACGAAGTCGCTCAGTCCTCCAGTGCTGGATACTCGCCGGCCGGCCACGAACTCAGAATTGACCTGGCCAAGAAGGTCGACCTCAATCGCCGAGTTGATGGCTCGAAAATTCCGGAGCGAGCCCAACACGCGCGGGTCGTGCGTATAGCCGGCCGGTCGCATCGACACGGCCGGGTTGTTGTTCAAGAAGTCGTACAGGCGGCGCGTTCCGCGACATTGATTGGCCACGGAAACTTCGCGATCTATGCCTTTCCAGCGATTCGTGATGACGCCGGACTCGATCAGATCCATCATCGGCTCGATGATCAGTCCGGTGTGCAGCCCAAGGTCCACACGCTCGCTCAGGCCCTCGAGGATCGATGTCATGACGGCTCCAATTCCCATCTCAACGGTCGATCGATCCGGGATGAGATCGAGGACCAGGCGGGCGATTTGCCTGGCGCCTTCGTCAGCCGGCTCGAAGCCGATCTCGCCGATCTCGTGCGAGACCTCGATCGCTGCATCGACCTCTGACGCGTGGATGGAGCAATCGCCCAGGGTGCGCGGGGAACGGTCATTGACCTGGGCTACGACCAGGTGGCTGAGGCGCACGGCCTGAGCGGCGAAGTCCACCGAGACTCCCAGGCTCAGATGGCCATTCTCATCAGGTCGCGAGACCTGGACCAGCGCGACGTCGAACTTGATCCGTCCTTCTTCTAGGTTGCGCGCGATCTGGTGGATGCCGATCGGCAGGAAGCTGCCGTGGCCCTTCTCGACGACCTCCGCCAGCTCCGCATGGAAATGGATGCCGACAAGGTGGAGGTCCGGTCCAGCGGCATCGAGAAGGTGGCGGACGCCGCTGCGAAGCATCTGATACACGGTCAGGTTGCGAAGCCGGCCCTCGCGCACACCCTGGACGAGCTGCTCGATAAGGTCGGTAGGCTCACCACAAGCCGAACCGACGAATATGTGATCGCCAGGTTGGATACGGGTGAGCCAGCCATTGCCGGCGTCGAGCGCTCGCCGGTACTGACTCGACCACGGGCTTGAGCCCGATCCGGAACCAGCTAAGTCGTTCGCCATGTAGAACTCCGTTCCGGCAGCATATACTATGGTCACCCTGGGTTCCGGCAACCCAATCTCAGTCGGTTCAAGGAGTTCTGCTGTGCCAGAAATCGTCGTCTTTGATCCAACCGTACCGGCGCCCCAAGGGGACCTGAATCGCGCTCAGTCCCTGGCGGCCCGCAAGGGAGACCTCTCTGGCCGAACCATCGGTTTCCTCTGGAACACCAAAGGCAATGCCGACGTCTACCTGGACGAGATGGCCAAGCTGCTCGGCAAGCGGCACCCGGGAATGCGCCCGGTGATGGTCGAGAAAAAGAGCGCGAGCATGGCCATGGAGCCTGAGGTGTATGCATCGCTACTCGAGTGCGATGCGGTCGTCAACGCCTTTGGCGATTGAGGCTCCTGCAGTTCGTGGAGTTGCCACGACGGAGCGGTTCTCGAGAAGGCCGGAATTCCTACGTCCACTGTCATTTCCATGCCGTTCGCCTTTAAGACTCGCCGCGAAGCGGAATCACTTGGAATGGCGGACCTTCCGTTAGTGGTCCTGCCACATCCGCTGTCGTCGAGAGCGGAAGACGTGATCCGCCGGTTCGCGGCCGAAACCCTCGACGAGGTGGAATATGCGCTCGCCGGGCCGGTCGATGGGCTGGCAGCTCGCTACCACCAGCGAGTGGCACCGCTCGAGCGAACGCCGGTGCCGGGCGGCGAACCGACCACCTGATGGCGCTCCAGAAGACTCTCGCGGTCCAGGGCGATCTGGCGGACGCGATCGAATACTTCATCGATAAGGGGTGGACAGACGGACTTCCCGTAATTCCGCCCACCACCGAATTGGTAGAGCGAATGCTTCGCCACAGCACCAGGGCGCCCGAAGACGTGCTCGGAGTCTTACCACCATCTCGGGCGGAGGCGACCGTTCATGCCGTGGCGGTCAATGCCGTGATGGCAGGTTGTCGCCCGGAGTACCTCCCTGTGGTCGAGTCGGCGATCGAAGCCATCGCCGATCCTGCATTCAGCCTGTTCGGAATCCAGGCCACCACCAATCCGGTCACTCCCTTGCTGGTGGTCAACGGGCCGGTTGGCACGGCTCTGGCCCTCAACTCGAAGTCCAACTGTCTGGGCAACGGCACGAGATCGAATGCGACGATAGGTCGGGCGCTACGCCTTTGCATGCAGAACATCGGCGGAGGTCTCCCAGGCCTGATGGACATGGCAACTCAGGGCCAGCCGGGGAAGTTCACGATGTGCATTGCCGAAAACGAGGAAGAAAGCCCATGGGAACCGTTCCATGTCGAGCACGGATTCGATCGCGAGGTCAGCACGGTCACCGCCATCTCCGTCACGGGCACGTTCCAGATTCACGATGGATACAGCAAGAGCGCATTGGACTTGCTCCAGACTTTTTCAAGTTCCTGCGTTCCGGTGGGTTCGACCAACATGCATATTGGCGGCGGCCCACTGCTGATCGTTGGCCCAGAACATGCCGAAATCTTGCACGGCGCTGGATTCAGCAAGGCCGATATGAAAGGGTATCTTTACGAAACCGCCAGGGCGCCGGTCCGTGCATATTCGCAGGCGATGCTCCGCTACTCTGTCCATAACATGAGGCGTCCGCGACGCTTTGCGTCGACCAACCCGGAGTCAACGATTCCACTGGCCGACTCAGCCGAGGACATTTCCATTGTCGTGGCCGGTGGACCCGGTGGGCACTCCGTTTTTCTTCCGAGCATGGGCGCCCACACGCGGCCGGTAACACGCGTCGTGAAAATACCCAGCCTTCAGTGACGAAACGCGCGCCGGTCGGTCGAACGGAATCAGAAATCCGAGTGTCTGAGCCAGGACCGGCGCCTAAAGCAGAGCTTGTCGACGGGGACCCGGACATGCCTCCGAATCCGGCGCCTGCGGTGGCTCGCGCCGTCCGGATCGTCAATTACCTGCTCTCCTCGCCCGATGGTGCAGGCGTGACCGAGATCGCGCAGGCGCTTTCTATGAACAAGAGCACCTGCTTCGACATCCTGAAGACATTGACCGCGTTCCAGGTCCTGACCAAGCACTCGCGCTACGCCATATACCGGCTGGGGCCGCTGCTCGTGCAGTGGGGAATGGCCAGCCGGCGCCAGCTCTCAGGGCGCACGCATATCCGAGAAAGCTTGCGCACCCTGGTCTCTGACATCGGGCTCATCTGCCTGGTGGCGCAGGTCCTCGCGGACGAGCAGGGAATCGTTGTCGTCGACCGGGTTGAGCCCGCCCGACCTGATGTTCTGACCATCCCGGTTGGATACGTGGTCCCGTTGTCTGCTCCTGCGATGGGCCGGGTCGTGCTGTCCTACATGGACGAACCGGAAGCTTTGAGGATAGCCCGGCGGTTGAACATGATCAACGGATCGCAAGAGTCCGCATTTCTGGACCAGATGCACAAGATTCGCCGCGTCGGTTATGCCACCAGCGCTGGAGAATTTCGTCCTGAGTTCAATGCAGTCGCGGCAGCGATCACGCGCGGCAACGCCGAGATCATCTCGCTTCTTTGCATAGCCGGGTATACGCACCACCTGCTGGCGGCAGATCTCGACCGGCTGGGCGAGCGGCTGTCCGGTCTGGCACGAGAGCTCGAATCGCACGCGTCGATGGCGAGCGTCTGAAGCGCATCAGCTGAGACATCGGGGACCTCCGATGCAGTCGAGCCGCTGGGTCGTGCTGGCCGTGGCTCTCGGAATCCAGACGGCCACCTCCGTCGTTGCGGCGGCTCTTCCGGTGCTGCTGCCGTTCGTCAAGGCTGAGTTTCACCTCACATTCGCCGCAGCGGGCCTGCTCTCCAACTTTGCCTTCGTGGGCGGCTTTCTCACGATCGCCGCCGCGGGCTGGGCTGTCGACGCATTCGGAGATCGCATCGTGATGGTGCTGGGAGGCATCGTGGCCGGCGTCGCTGCGCTGCTCTGCGCGGCTGCCCCCACGTTTTGGCTGCTCCTCGTCGCGCTGCTGTTGATGGGCGCCGGCATCATGATGCCAACGCCCGCCGGCAGCATTGCCGTGAGATCGGCCTTTGCCCTACGGCTCCGTGGGATGGTGATGAGCATCCGGCAGACAGGCATCCCGCTCGGAGGATTTTTCGCGGCGCTCATCCTTCCGTGGATCGCCCTCAGCGGCGGCTGGCGCTCGGCGCTCGCAGCCGCGGGGGTGGCTTCGATTGCCATCGCTCTGATCGGCCTGGTCGCATATCGCTCCGGTCCTCGGACAGTCCAACCCGAGAGTGACAGCGGCAGCTTGCGGCGGGTCCTGACCCGGGACATTCGAGTCGCCGCCGCCAGCGGAATGTTCCTCGTGAGCAGCCAGATCTGCCTGCTCACCTACCTGGTCGTCTACCTGATTCATGACCGCAATCAATCGGTGACCACAGCGGCATTCTTTCTCGCGATGGCACAGCTCGCGGGAGCCGCCGGTCGAGTCTTATGGGGCGTGGTCAGTGATCGGATGATGCGCGGCCGGCGGCGCCCCGCTCTCGTGCTGGCGGCCAGCGTGGGTGCGGTCGCGAGCCTTTCACTAGCGGTCATGCCCTCCAGCGCGCCAATTCCCTTTCTGCTGGTCGCCATCCTGGCCTGCGCTGTCGGCGCAGTCGGATGGAACGGCGTCCAGATCTCCTACATCTCGGAGCTCGCCAGACCGGGCACTGAGGGCCGCAGCGTCGGCCTCGGGCTGATGATCCAGCAGCCGGGCATCCTCATCGGACCGTTTCTTTTTGGGCTGGTGGTCGACCTGACCGGCTCGTTTCGGCTTGCCTGGCTGCTGGTGGCCGGGTTCCTCGGCACCGCCCTGTTGATCATGATGGCCACCCGTGAGATGCCGCGGATCACCCCTCATCCGCCAGCGGCAGAAATCATTGCTTGAACTCCGGGACGCGTCCTTCGAGGAGGCTTTTTGAGCACGCACGGCAATAGCTCCCCCAACCAGGCACGGGTCCTCGTGGAGACTTTGCGCCCGGGGATCGACAGAGCCGCGGTGGCTTATCCAAAGCCGCTTGTCACAGTCAATTGCTACCTGTTGACCAACGGCAATGCAGCCGTGGTGGTCGACACTGCAGCTGCTCCTTGGGAAACCAAGGACCATGTCGGCGTACTGCTCGCTCACGCGGGTGTCCGCCCGCAAGAGGTCACCGCAATCGTGTTGACACATTGCCACCGTGACCATGCCGACGGCGCCGCGGCTCTCCAGCAGCTCACAGGAGCGCCGGTCGTCATGCATCGGGCTGAGCGATTCACCCTCGCAGAGGCTGACGAACGATCGCGCGACAGCGGCGCCCTCGGCGCATGGATGGTCAGTCATGGCGTCCCGTATGACATGGCGGAGGACATGGCGGCAGCCTTTCGCTGGACCGCACCGGAGGCCGGCATCAAGCGAACTCTTGTCGAGGATGGCCATGAGATACAAGTCGGCTCATCGCGCTGGCTGGCCGTACATACCCCGGGGCACACTCCCGGCCATATGTGCCTCTATGAACCGGTGGGCGGCGTGCTCGTAACCGGTGATCACGTCCTGCCCAACGAAAGCTCAAACATCAGCGTGCGACCTGACCAGCCGTACGACCCGCTGGGTGCATATCTGCGCGCTCTGGAGCGGGTCCTCGCTCTGCAGCCGGTGCTTTGCCTGCCCGGCCACGGCGAACCGTTTGCCGACCTGTCGGAGGTGGTCGGACACCAATTTCAGCATCACGCCGCCAGGCTTGATGACGTTCGGGCGACCCTCTCCAACGGAAGCCGCACGGGTTTCGAGGTCGCGGCCGGCATCCCCTGGGTGCAGCGCTCCAAACGCCTGGCCGACCTCGACGACCGGCATCGCTTCCTGGCATTTGGAGAGACGCTTGCGCACCTTGAATGCCTCGAGGCCAGGGGCGAGATCATCCGGCAGGGCACGGACTCTGTCGTCTGGCGGCGCGCAGCGTAGATCTTCCTGCCGGCAGAGTTCAGGCGTGCTTGAAAATCGGGCTTTCAGGAACGCGAATGATCGCGGGTGTGGCGATCAGTGTCACCACCGCAAGGGCAGCAGCGACGGCTGGCAGAACGCCGGCGCCCTGTCCCGATGAGCTGATGATCTCGGCGGTGATGGAGATGGCGAGGATGCCGCCGATCTGCCGGAACGTGGCCCGGAGGCCTGAGATGGCCGCAACCTGGCTTGGCATGAGCTGCAGGGCAGCATTGTTCGAGGGCGGCCCGGAGAGGCCGATTCCGATCCCACAGATCACACATGAAATGCTCAGCCACAGAAATGGGTCGATCGCTGCCGGCCGGATCGCCAGGACGATCAGACCCGCGGCCAGCAAGCAGAATCCAACCGCCATCGGCCGCCTGTAGCCGAATCGCTGTATGAGCCACAGCGCCGTTACCGTCGAAACAACTGCCATTGTTGCCGCGCGGATGGTCAGCAAACCTCCCGCTTCCAGAGGTCGCATTCCAAAGGTGACCTGTGCGTACAGGGGCAGGAGGCTGAAGAGGCCCAGCGCCGCAGCACCGTACACGATGTTCAACCCGTTGACGACGACAAAGGTCCTCTGCTTGAGCAGGGCTGGGGGCAGAATCGGATATCTGGCCGTCTCCTGCCTCAGAACGAACGCGGCACCAAACAGCACAGCGAGGCCAAGCACGGCCCAGGGCACCGCTGATCGCGTGCCGAGCTGGCCCAGCTCGTTCAGCCCCAGCATCATCGACAGAATGGCAAGGATCATCAACCCCGATCCGACGAGGTCGATTTGAAGGCGGCGCTTGCCGAGTGGCGGATCCCGCGGCAGCAGTCGAGCCAGCATCGCGATCAAGACCAAACCCAGCGGCACGTTGATGAAGAAGATGAGGCGCCACGAAGAGTACGTGACGATCAAGCCTCCCAGGGCCGGCCCGATCATCGAGCCCAGCGGAAAAATACTCGTCATCAGTCCGATCGGCCGGTCCCTCGCGGATCCGAACTGATCGGATAGAACCCCTGCGGTCGAGGGCATCAGACCCGCACCTCCGAGGGCCTGAACGAATCGCAGCCCGATCAGGACATATATGTTCCCGACCAGCCCGCAGCCGAGCGACGCCAGAGTGAACAGAGAGATGAATGCGAGGAACATCCGCCTGCGACCGAGGACGTCGCTCAGTCGCCCGGCGATGGGCAATCCGGTGATGATCCCGAGCGAGTAAGCGGTGATGGTCCAGGCGCTCCACGTGACGCTGGCATGCAGCTCGCGCGTCAGCGTTGGCAAAGCTGTGGCCACGACGGTGCCGTCGATGGCACTCAGGGTCAGTGCCACCGAGGTCCCTGCAAAGATGACCCATCGATTTTTCGCTCCGCGGTGCTGTGGCGACTGGAAGTCCCGCGGGGCGATCTCCTCGTCAGCCACAGGTGCGAAGGCTAAGCAATTGCCCGACGCCATGCTCGACTATGACGTGGTGGTGCGTTCAGGCGTGAAGACATGACGCCTGTCGAATCGACGCCATCGACTGTCATGCCCCCGCGGCCGTTGGAGCTGCTCGTGGTCTGGATGAAGGCGGCCAGCCAGGCTATCGGCGGCGGCGGATCGGGAGTCCTCACCGCTTACAACACGATGGTCGCTTCTCGCAGCTGGCTGTCCGCCGAATCGTGGTCAGAGTGCTGGGCGATTTGCCAGATCGTGCCCGGTGTGAACATCATGGCCATGGCCCTGCTGACCGGTTCACGCCTGGCCGGATGGCCAGGGGCTCTGGCATCTCTTGGAGGCCTCGTGGGCCCCAGCCTGGTCGCGACTCTCCTCATCACAATCCTGTACAGCCGAGTACAGGGCTCTCATCTGGTCCAGTCCGGGCTTCACGGGCTGATGGCCGCTGCGGCCGCGGGGTCGATCATGTTCAGCTGGCGGCTCGCGAGTCCAGCGATTCGCGCCAACCTGACTCGAGGTCGATTGGTCTTCTCGGTCGGCGTCGTCATCGTCGTGACGTCGGCGGTTCTCGTCCGCACAACCCAGGTGCCAGTCTTCGTCATGCTTTTGACGGGCGGAGGTGCGATGGGCTTGACCCTGTGGGTCGACGACTATCGCGGCCGGAAAGCAGAGAAGTGACCGATCCGATCCTGTACTTCTGGCTGGTCCTGAAAGCCTCTCTCCTGTCTTCCGGCGGACAGGGCAACCTGCCCAGCCTTCATCAGGACTTCACCGCTCGTGGCTGGGCGACCGACGGGCAGTTCGCGGCGGCACTGGCTGTCGGTCAGGTGGCGCCCGGTCCCGGAGGACTCTGGGTGGTGGCCATCGGTTATCTCGTAGCCGGCCTTCCGGGCGCCGGCATGGCAGCCCTCGCGGTCATCCTCCCGCCTTTCCTCGTCATCCCCGTGGGCCGGATCCACAGGCGCATCGGCTCAGCCCCGGCAGTCCGCGGCTTTGTCCGGGGCATAGTGCTGGTCGTGGCCGCCACCGTCCCGGTGGTCTTTCTTCGCATTCTCGCTTCTTACGGTCTGGATCTCAGGACGGCGTCGCTCGTGGTGGCATGCATCGGACTCCACCTCACCCGCCGCGTGCCGGTGATCGTCGTGATCGCCCTGGGCTCCCTGGCCGGGTTGTTGCTGTTTCGCTGATCAGCGACGGGTCATCCTTTCTAGGCGGGGCGCAGCAACTCCATGAGTTCGGCCGTGTCAGGAATGGAGTCGCCCTCGAAAACCAGCTCAGGCAGGCGGGCGGCCTGCGCCATGGCTTTGCTGTTGGGCCCAAACGCAAGGCAGTCCCTGAAGACCTCTCCGATTTCAGCGTTGCTCAGAGGATTGTCCGGGTGGCCGTGGGCAACCTTTACGTCGATCGACCGCAGCGTGCGGCCATCGCGAAGCTCGAGCTCAACGCATGAGCTTCCGCGAGATCCTTCGAGCGTCACGTCCACAACCTGGGCGAGGGCGCGGTACCTCTGGTCGCCCAGGGCCGGCGGCTCAAAATGCCGCAACTGCACCGTGCCGTCGACGATGACACACGCCAGAGCCCACGGAATGCTGAACTGCGCGTCGATGAAGTTGCGAGGGTTTTTGCGCACGTCACGTGGGTCGGTCATGATCCGCATGTGTTCGTCGCCGAAGACGCGAACAGCCACGACGTCTTCCGGCGCATAGGTCCCTGCCAGAGTTCGCAGCGCGTCGATCGCGGGATGGGCGACGAGGCCGCACGGGTAACCCTTGAAGCCGAGGCGCTCACCCCTGTACTCGGTGCCCAGTCCTGCCGTCACCGACTCGAGGTCAACTTCTTTGTCCCCAAAATAGAGCGGGTACAGGGCGTACCGGCCGGTCAGGAACTGCTGTATGCCGGTGATGCCCCGCGCAGCCAGGTCGGCCGCCATGATGCCATTGCGCACGGCAAATCCCAGCTGCAGCCGAACTCCCAGGACGCCCTCGATCTGCCCTTGATAGTTGCCTGCCGCCTGCGCATAAGCGAGTCCCATCGCATTCTGAGTAGCGGCTGCGTCGAGCTCCATGATCTTGGCCGCCGCCGCTGTCGCTCCGAACACCGAAAACAGGTAAGCCGAGTTCCATCCCGACTTGCCGAACGTGGCGTCAATCGGTGCCGCGAGCAGGCGGGCATGCACGTCGGTCGCCACGGCAATCGCGGTCAGCAGCGCGTCACCGCTTACGCTGCCTTTTCGCTCGGCAACCGCGAGCGCGGCGGGAACGACCGCCATGCCAACGCCGTAGCCGTGCGTGTTGCCGATCCAGATCTTGTCTTCGTACTCGTGGGCCTTTGCATACGTCGCATTCGCCAGACCGGCCATGTGAGCCGGCGCTCGGTCTCCAAAGCCCAGGATCGTCGACTCGGTTCGCCCCCCGCTTTCCGTGGCGAAATCGCGCACCGCCGCCGATCCCGGTGCACTCGCGCCGGCGATGGCCGTGCCGATGCACCAAACGAGCTCACGGCGCGCGGACATGGTCACCGCAGGGCTGAGCTCCTCACGTTTGACCGTGGCGATGTGCTTCGAAATGGCCCGCTCCATGTTCCCGTCACCGGTTCGCTCGCTCATAGCTCGACGATCCTTACGTCAAGGCCACGGCTGGGTTGCGTCGGCGCTTCCGAGACGCATGTGGGGACCTGTTCGATTCGATTCATCACAGCACTCCGCCGAGTTACGGATTGACAGCAACTTCGCTGCCCACTAGGCTATCGGAAACAGCGTTCTGTCTGTAGGACGCGTCCGAAAGCCGAGAGGAGAGAGGAACGAAGGTGGGCCTGGTGAGATCAAAGGACGCGCTTGTGGCATTGAGTTTTGCCGGCCTCCAAGTCGAAGTTCGTTCATAGTGCTGTTCACCGGCCACGTCACGTGGGACCAATTCTTTCTTCTCCTTGGAACCGGGATCGTGGATGGAGCAATCCTGGCTCCGGCGTGCCTGGGATTCTCCCTGCAGTTCGGGATCACCAACTACGTGAACTTTGCCTACGGCGAGGCGATGACGTTCTCCGCCTTCATGGCGTGGGTGTTCGGGGTCGAAAAGTTTCACCTCGGTTTTGTGCAGTACGTCCTGGTCGCCGGCCTTATCACCGCCCTCGGTTCCTTGCTGATCGGCGCGCTCATATACACGCCTTTCTACAATCGGCGTCCGCAGCTGCTCTATCTGCTCGTGCTGACGTTCGCCACCGCGCTCATCCTCGCCGCGCTCTACGTGATCATTTGGGGCGAGGCGCCCCATGTCCTCGCGTACCCTGACGGAGCCAGCAACACCCACTACATCGGCCCATTCCTGGTGACGAATATCGAATTGATATTCATTGCCATCTCGGTCCTGATCCTGGCGGGGATATACGCCCTTCTGAAATACACAACGCTCGGCAAGATCATGCGAGCGATGTCCGATGACAGGAGCCTGGCCACCGTGTGCGGCCTACCGATCAACCTCGTCTCGAACGCAACCTGGTTCATCACCGGCTTTCTGGGCGGGATCGCCGGAGTTGTGCTGGGCCTGCACTCGTATGGCTTCGACACCACGCTTGGGGACGGGTTTGTGTACCTGGTATTTGCCGCGGTGATCATCGGTGGCATTGGCCGATCGTTGGGGGCCGTCGTGGGCGCATTGATCATCGGTCTCGTTTTCGAGCTTTCATCGCTGATCGTCGGCTCTGCGCTGACGCCGGTGGCTGTTTTCGCGGTCCTCGTGCTCATCATGCTGTTCCGGCCTGAGGGCCTCCTGGGCTCGACCGGCCGGTCCGCTTTCTCCCGGGCATGATGGAGATCCAAAGCCAATGACCTCTCCGACCCTGATCTACGTCATCACGATCCTGATTCTCATATGTGTGAACTCCATCGCCGCGCTCGGTTTCAACCTGCAGTTCGCCGAGGCCGGGATCGTGAATCTCGCCTACATCATGCTGGTCGCCGTCGGAGCCTACATGACAGGTATCGCAGCGGTCGGTCCGCCTCCTCCGGGAGACCTGGTCACCCACTACATCGGCGGCTTTCAATGGCCGTTTCCGTGGGATCTCCTGTTCGGAATCGCCTGTGCGGTCGCGTTTGCGCTGCTTTTGGGCCTGGTGGCATTGCGCCGCCTTCGACACGACTACCTGGCTCTGGCGTTGGTTTCGATCCTTCAGGGCATGCAGATCCTCGTCGGCACCAATACGCGTCTGTTCAACGGGATCACCGGGATCACCGGCGTCCCCGCTCCAGGGGGCGATCTGCCGCTCCTACAGTCACAACTCGTTTTCCTGGGCGTGGCGGTGGTGTGCCTGGTGTTGACCTATACGTTCCTGTCCCGAATCACGCGCTCACCACTCGGCCGCGTGTTGAAGGCAATTCGAGAGGATGAGGAGGCTGCCGCGTCGCTTGGAAAATACACGGTGCTGTTCAAGCTCACAGCCTTCGCCGTCGGAGGAGGGATAGCCGGGCTCTCGGGTGGTCTGTTCGCAATGTATGCCGGCGGCTGGAGCTCAACCGCCTGGCTGCCGCAAGAAGGCCTGATATTGCTGGCGTCGGTCATCATCGGAGGGAGAGGACGCAACCTCGGCGTGGTCGTTGGCACGGTTGTCACGGTGGGCTTGATCCAACAGCTCAGCGGCTTCCTGCCCCTTCCGCAAGGCCTGTCGGTGACGATTCTTCCCCAGCTGCAGGTGATGCTGCTGGGGGCCCTCATCATCGTGTTCCTCTGGCTTCGCCCCGAGGGGATCCTACCCGAACAAAAAGAGAGGTTCGAGAAAATCAGCCTGGATCCGGTGCCGGCTGTTTCGGCCGCGGTGGGGGCAGGTGCCGGACATCCGTCCGATACCAGGCAATCATGAGTAGCACTCCGCCTCGCGCACACGCACTGGAGGTTCGCAACCTGTCCTGCTCGTTCAGCGGGCTGCAGGCAGTTCGAGACCTGAGCCTGACGCTCGAGCCCGGCAGCTTCGTGGGCCTGATCGGTCCCAATGGCGCGGGCAAGACGACGCTGCTGGAATGCATTTCCGGCCACAACCGCAAATATGCGGGGAGGGTCTTCCTGGAAGGCATGGAAACGACAAAGTGGCCGCCGCACAAAATCGGCGGCATGGGTGTGATCCGCACCTTTCAGGTGGCTCGCCCGTTTGCCAAGCTGACGATACTGTCGAATCTGATGACCGGCCCTCGCCATCAGAAGGGCGAGGCGCTCATCCCCGCAATCCTCGGCAACTGGCACGCGGAGCAACGCGAGCACTTGCGCGTGGCCTGGTCATGGTTGCAGCGATTCGAGCTGGAGGCGGCAGGGGACAGTTACGGTGGTCAGCTTTCGGGTGGCCAGGAGCGGCTCGCCGAGCTTTCGAGGGCGATGATGGCCGAGCCGACCATGCTGCTCCTCGATGAGCCGTTTGCGGGTGTCAGCCCGGTCAACCGAATGCGTCTGGCCGAGTACCTGAAGAAGGTTTCACGCGAGCGGTCGCTCACCGTCTTGATGGTCGAGCATCGCCTCGAGTTCATCGAGAGGCTGTGCAGCAGGGTGGTGGTGATGGCCGAAGGTGGGATCATCGCCGACGGTCAGATGAGCGAGGTCAAGCAGGACAAGAGGGTCCTCGAGGCTTACCTTGGCGTCGTCTGACGCGGGCAAGCTCCAGGACGGGAGCTCCCCTGACGGTTCGGCGAAAATGGCCGGCAAGGAGAGAGGCCTCCTCGTCGTGGACAAGATCACGGCCGGCTATCGAAGTCAGCCGATCATCTTTGACATTTCGGCGACATTCAAGCCCGGATCGATCACCACCGTAATCGGTCCCAACGGCGCCGGAAAGTCGACCCTGTTCAAAGCTGTGTTTGGGGTGGCGCGAACATTTTCGGGAACCGTCACCCTGGACGGTGAGCCGATGTCGCTCAAACCGCGCGACCTGGTTCGGAAGGGCGTCGCGTACGTCCCTCAGCTAAGAAACATCTTCTCAACCATGACCGTCCGCGAGAATCTCGAAATCGGCCATTTCGTGCGCGGGAAAAGCTCCTTCGACCACGTCATCAAGCTCTTTCCGGACCTTGGTCTTGTGCTGGGTAAGCATGCCGGTAAGTTGAGCGGCGGCCAGCGCAACATGCTTGCCATCGGCCGCGCGCTCATGAGTGATCCTGTCGTGCTGCTGCTCGATGAGTCAACCGGTGGACTCTCGCCGCTGCTGGCGGCCAACCTGTGGGGTCATCTTGTCGCTCTTGCGCGAAGTGGGGTCTGCATCGGGGTCATCGAGCAAAACGTGCAGCTTGCGCTGAAAAACTCGGACTACGTCTATCTCCTGACCGGCGGCCGCAACACCACGGAGGGCACGCCAACGGAGCTGGCCGAGCATCAAGACCTGGCCCAGGTCTTCCTCGAAACCCGCACGTAACCGTTCGATAGACAGAACGTCGTGCACTCTGGCGCCTCTTGTGCTAGGATCGCGCCGAAATTTGCTTGGTGCTGATGTACCAAGCCTATGTACGTGCTTCCCAGCCGGGCGGCACGTTGTTCCGGCATGTGAGGAGGTCGCGGCAGATGCGAGGAAGGCGCTTCCATTCCCTGGTGGTGCTGGTGGTGTTGTCAGTTGTCGCTGCCTGCGGTGGATCTTCCACGGCATCGAACACGATTTCCGGGCCCGTGAAAATCGGGCTTCCCAGTGGTTATACGGGTAACTTCCCCGCTTACGGCACGTACTGGCTCAACGGCGCAACCGTGGCCGCCAAGCTGATCAACGACAACGGAGGGATTCTGGGCGCTCAGGTTCAGTTGATTCCCGTCGACTCCGGAGGCGACACGGTCGACGGCGTTACCGCTGTGCGCCAGGAGCTCGCCAAAGGCGTCAGCGCTTCCGTCGGACTGGCAGCGCTCGACTATGCCGACGCGTTGCCGATTCTGAACAAGGCGCAAATGGTGAGCTTCACTCACATCGGGAGCCCGGCGATCGACACCACCGTGCAGCCCTACAGCTTCAGCCTTGGGCCTTCCGATGCCGTGGAAGGCGCAGCCTTTGCGTTGTACGCAAAGCAGAAGGGCTATCAGAAAGTGGCGCTTCTATTCGATGCGTCTGTCGGCGCGCAGACGTTCCCGGCCGCGGTGAAGAAGGCCGCGGGCATTCTGGGCCTGCAGATCGTTGCGGAACCGGCCATGCCCGCCGTTGCGCCGTCATACACGGCTGAAATTCAGGAGATCCTGGCTGCGAAGCCCGACGTCGTGATCTCACAGACCGAGCCGGTACAGGCAGGCCTGTTCTTCAGCGAATGGGCAAAGCTCGGAGGGACGCCGCTTCCGATGATCGTGAGCGACGAGGACCTCTCGACCACCTGGGGAGTAGCGGCCGGCGCTGCCGAGATCGACGACAGGGTCGTCGGTGTCGAGTCGCTGGCGACGATCAGCGGTCCGGGCGGGACCGTCTTCACTGACACTTACAAGGCACTGTTCGCCTCCGGCTACGGATACGCGGCCGTCTACTCGTACGACGGTGTGACTCTGGCCGCGCTGTCGATGGAAGCCGCCAAATCCAGCGACCCCAACGTTTACGTGAAGTACGTGAACCAGGTGACTGACCTGGGAACCGACAAGACGACCTGTTTCACCTACGCAGATTGCTCGAAGCTGCTCAAGGCTGGTACGAAGATCAAGTACGAGGGCCTGGCCTCGCCGCTGGTCTACAACCAGTACCACCGCGTGACCGCTGACTTCGGCGTCTACAAGCCGCCGACAACCAACACCGAGCAGCCGACCCAGGTGGCGATCATCAAGGCCACCGACCTGGTGCCCCTGATTTAGTAGAGCCCCGCAAAAAACACGTAGAGGGGGGCCCTGTGTAGGGCCTCCCGTCTATGTGTCGGCGTTGGGATCCAGTGAATTCAGAATGCGCTCGGAGCTCAGACCAGATCCGACAGCGACGTCGTCCTGTGGAATCTGCGCCCGCACCGCATCCCGAAGCTCGCGCAGCGTTCGTGTAATTCGCACCCGGTCTCCCGCGGACATTAGGCGCGCGGCGCGTTCGAAGGCACTGAATCGCAGGATCGGCGGGGCCTTGAAGAAAGTCGAGCCGCCGCGGGTCAGGGCAACATCGATCCGTCGCCGATCGATGGCGTCGACCTCACGTGTGACGAGGCCAAGCTCCTCCAACCGGGTCAGAATCCTGGTCAGCGAGGGCGCCGAAACGCCGGCCAGCTCAGCCAGCAACCCAGCCGGCACGGGACCTTCGCGCAGCGATCGAAGAATCCGAATTTGAGTCAGGGTAAGGCCGGTGTTGTTCCAAACCCGAAAGATATGGGGTTCGCCGAGCATCAATATCTCGTTGCACACTCTCAAGAGCTCGCGTACCTCTTCCGGGTACGCAGCCGAATCCGCTACGGGCGCCGACACCGCGTAATCATAGCGGCGAGAAAAGCCACCTCTGGTCTTCTACGCCGGCGCGTGTGTGGCGGGCAGGTCGCGGCGCGGCGACCCCGTGAAGAGCTGGCGCGGCCGAGCGATCTTTTTGTCCGGATCGACCTCGAACTCCAACCAATGCGCAATCCATCCGGCGGTACGGGCCACCGCAAACATCACTGTGAACATGTCCGCGGGTAGGCCGATTGCCTCATAAACAAGGCCGGAGTAGAAATCGACGTTGGGGTAGAGCTTCCGGCTGATGAAATACTCATCGGCCAGGGCCGAACGCTCGAGCTGGATCGCCACCTCGAGCAGAGGGTTGATGCCGGTGACCGCGAACACCTTGTCTGTAGATTCTTTGACGATCACGCCGCGGGGATCGAAATTCTTGTAAACGCGGTGTCCAAAGCCCATCAGCCGCTGATCGCCGGCCTTCACGTGCGCGATGAAATCGGGAACCCGGTCTACAGACCCGATCTCATGGAGCATTTTCAGCACTGCCTCGTTCGCGCCGCCGTGCAGCGGCCCGGAAAGGCCTCCCATAGCGCCTGACACGCTGATGTATGGGTCGGCGTCAGCCGACGCTATGCCACGCAGAACGTTGGTGCTGCAGTTTTGCTCGTGGTCGGCGTGCAGCACCAGCAAGGTTTCGATTGCCGAGTGGATGTCAGGATGATCGTGCGTCAGGCCATGACCGGCGAACATCATGTTGATGAAGTTGCCGGTATAGCCCAGGGACGGATCGGACTCCACGAATGGCAGGCCCTGGTGGTTCCTGTACACCAACGCCGCGATCAGCGGCACCTGTGCGATCAGTCGATTCCCGTTGAGCTTGCGAGTTTCGGCTTGGGCCCGATCGCGCGCCTCCGGATAGACGCCACCAAGCAGGGCAACCACGGCCGCCAGCACGTTCATCGGATGGGCTGTGTGCGGCATGCGCTGGATCACTTCGTAGACCACTTCTGGCAGCGTCGCGACGCTCGCGATCGAGGCCTCCCATTCGTGGAGCTCGGGTCCAGGTAGTTCGCCGTTGATCAACAAAAATGCGACCTCGAGGAACGAGCAGCGCCCGGCGATCTGCTCGATCGGATAGCCTCGATACTCGAGCACTCCACGGTCGCCGTCGATGAAGGTGATCGCACTCCGGCAAGCTGCCGTGTTGACAAATCCGGGGTCAAAAGACGCCAGGCCCTGGCTGTCGGGTGTCGCCCTGACCTTGCGAAGGTCCGCCGCGTCTATCGCATCGTCGTGGATGCGCAGAAGGTGGGTCGAACCGTTGCGATCATCGATCAACCGCAGGACGTCGAGAGCTTTTCCGACCGTGACTTGAGCATCCGTCCGCATGGCCCAGTCGCCTCCATAGAGTGGCAGTACGGTCTCAAGGTTGGCACGTTCCGTTTCTTCTTGTCAATATTGATAAACTATCAACATGGAATGGCTGACCACGCGGGATGCGGTGGCCCTCCTTGGAGTCAAACCCGCGACCCTGTATGCCTATGTCAGTCGCGGTCTGATCGCGAGCCGGATGGGTCCGGATGGGCGTAGCCGCTTTTCGAGCGAGGAGATCGAGCGCCTGCGCGGACGCGGGAACCGGGTCGAGTCCAGGTCACGCGAGGTCACCGTGGAGTCAGGCATCACCTCGGTTGCGGACGGAGAGATCCGCTTTCGGAACGTCGACAGCTTCGAGCTCGCCGGCAAGCACAACTTCGAAGAAGCCGCCCACTGGCTCTGGTCGGGAATCATCCTCGACAAACCTGTTTGGCGCGCTGAGGCTGACGCGGTACTGATCGGCCGCAAGGCCCAGGCGGCGCTTCCGGCCACCACGCTGCCGCTGGATCGACTTCGGGTGACGGTCGCGGCCGTCGCGACATCCGATCCGCTTCGCTACGAGATCAACGTCGCGGCGGTGCCAATGACCGGCGAACGCTTGATCAGCGCCCTGGTCGATTCACTTCCCGCCCAGGCCGAAGCAACCAGTGAGATTGCATCCGCGGACACGTCGATCGCCGGCCGTTTATGGGCAAGGCTGAGCCGCAGGCCGGCCACTCCTGAGCTGGTCGGGCTCCTGGATGACGCGCTCGTCATCCTGATGGACCACGAGCTGAGCTTTTCCACGCTCTCAGCCCGCCTCGCCGCTTCGACACGCTCCGATCCTTACTCGGTGGTGGCCATCGGGCTCAGCGCCCTCGCCGGCCCTTTGCAGAGTGTCGCCTGCCTGGCGGCTGAGGATCTACTGGCTGAGATCGAATCGCCCGATCGCGCGGTATGGTTGATCGGCGAGCGTCTCCGCCGCGGCGAACGCCTCCCTGGATTCGGTCACCGCCTCTACGACGGGGGTGATCCTCGCGGCACCTTCCTGCTCGAGCGGCTCAACGCGATCATGCCGTCGGGTAGCGATCTCGACATCGTTCAGTCCGTTGTGGCAACCACGCGCGAGCGAGGATTGCCGGCGGCCAATGTCGACTTCGCGTTGGCGGCGATGGCTCGGACTGGTCGGATGGTCAGGGGAGCCAGCGAGGCGATATTCGCGATCGCACGCACCGCCGGTTGGATCGCGCACGCGATGGAGGAGTACTCGATCGGTGTGGAGGTGAGACCCAGGATGATCTACATGGGCCCGCCGGTTACGCCCGAACGTTGAGCTCAGGCCCCCGTGGGGATTGGTTAGCGTTACGCTAACGAATCTGATGGGTCGCCGCCCAGGCTCGCTCCGCCGCAGTCCGGGCGCACGTGCCGAGTGGCGGGAGCAGATCGATGACGCCGTGATTCGACTCTCGCTGCCGTTTCAGCACGGGTTCGTCAACAGCTACCTGATCCTCGGGACCGACGGACCCTGTTTGATCGATACCGGTCCTGCAAGCAGCCTGGAATCCAGTCAGCTCGTCGCGCACCTGGCAGCGCTGGGCATGGGCATCGAGGACGTCAGGGCGATTCTCCTGACGCACTCCCATCAGGACCATGTCGGCATGGCGGCGCAGATCGCCCGAGCGTCGGGCGCCACAGTCCTGATTCACCACCTGGAGATGGCCGGCGACTCCACGTTCGCGAGCGTGCAGCCGCCCCAATCCTGGCTGCGAGAGCTTGGACTGCCGCCCACTGCGCCGACCACATCAAGGGAAGCATCCGAGGTGCCGCCCCACATACAACTTGTCGGAGGTGGCGAGACAATCACGTTTGGTCCGCTGCAGTTGGAGCTCCACTGGACACCAGGCCATAGCCCAGGCCTGATCTGCGCTTTCGAGAGAGAGCGGGGATTGCTGTTCTCGACCGATCACCTCTTGCGCGCCTCCACGCCTCTGGCGATCCGGCAGCGCGTGGGTGCCGACCCGGTACAGGAGTACATGGCCTCGCTGGAGGTAATTCAACGCCTTCCCGCTAGACGGGTCTTACCCGGACACGGCCGGTCGTTTCCAGATCTAGAAGCGGCAATCGCGGATGCGCGGCGAGCTCAACTGCAGTGGCTTGAAGCTATCTGGGCGGCCGTCCCCGCCGACGGCGCCGAAGCTCCGACGATCGCAGAGAGAATGACCTGGCTCGCCGCGCGGCAGCCTGCCGACGTCTGGCTGGCCATCGCACGAGCGGCCGCATACCTGCTGCACCTGGAAGTGCGCGGGCGATTGCGACACGAGGCCGGCCCGCCGGTCAGGTTCTTTCGCGCAGTCTGACCAATCGCATAGAAAAAGGAGAACCGCAATGCCCGAGCTCTTGATCGACAAGAAGGATCACGTGACCGTACTCACCATAAACCGGCCCGAACGCATGAATGCGTTCACCTCGAACACGATCAAAGAATTGGTGGCCGCGCTCGAGGAGGCACAGGCCGACGCTGACTGCCGGGCAATCGTGCTCACCGGGGCTGGCCAGGCGTTCTGCAGCGGCGCGGATAGCGAGGGCCTCCAGCGGGAGCGCTCAGTGCTGGCCTCCAAAGAGGGGCTGTGGCTCGGCGTCCAGCGACTGCCGCTGCTGCTCGAGCGCATCGACAAGCCCGTCATCGCGGCTGTCAACGGACCTGCGGTCGGGGCCGGGTGCGACATCGCCCTCATGTGCGACATCCGAATCGTCGGCGAGTCCGGGCGCTTCAGCGAAGGCTATATCCGGGTGGGCCTGGTCCCGGGTGAGGGGGGTGCTTACTTTCTTCCACGCCTTGTCGGGACGGCCATGGCGCTCGAGCTCCTGTGGACCGGGCGTTTTGTGGGCGCTCAGGAGGCGGTCCGAACCGGCCTTGCAAACCACTCGTACCCCGACGATGAGCTCATGGCGCGAACCCTGGAGCTGGCCACTGCCATCGCCAACCAGCCCCCTGTGGTCGTGCGGTACGTGAAACGGGCGGTCCAGCAATGCGCCAAGACCGATCTGGTCACCGCGCTCGACCTGATTTCATCGCACATGGCGGTGGTGAGGAGCACGGAGGACACCCAGGAGGCGCTCCGCGCGTTCAAGGCCAAGGAGCGGCCCGTCTATCACGGTCGCTGAGCGTAAATAAATCATTGCCGAGACATCAATCATCTGCTAGCCTCGAAGCATGAAATCCGGCAGTGGTCCGAGTCCTTGTAGGCAGAGGTGAACGAATGAGCACGCAGCTGGAGTCCGTCCTGGCGCCCCTGGTAAACGCTCTCGAAGCCGACGGCTACGGCGCCGTCATCGAGGAGTCGCCGGGCCACGTTTCCTTCCAGATCGTGGCCGGTCCCGATGCGTGCGAGGAGTGCTTGAGCCCTCCCCAGGTCATGACGGGGATCATCGAGAGCGTTCTCCGGCAGAACGGCTACCAGGTGGAGCTCCAGCTCAAGTACCCCGTGGACCCCGCGACGCATCACGCGTAGGCCGGCGACTGCGGCTGTCGAAGCCGGCCGGCCCAGGGCCTTGCAATTAGTTGATAAAAGGTGAACAATCTGTCTTGCAGGGCTGCGCCCTCCAAGGGGCGCACCGGCGGTCGCAAGGACCACCCCAATTTCGCCTGATTGCGAAGGAGACCCGATGACGTCCGAAGTAACGGTTGCCAATCCGCGTTACGGAAAGATCACCGACGAGGAGGTAGCCAAGCTCCGGGGTCGAATGTTCAAGGAGCGCCCAATCGCCGTTCCTTACAACCGGGTCGCCACCCTCGACGGCATCAACCACTACATGAGGGGCATCGGTGACACAAACCCCCTGTACCTGGACGAGGCCTACGCACAGGGCACGCGCTGGGGTGGGGTGATTGCGCCGCCGTGCTTCCTGTACAGCGTCCACTGGGGATCCTGGGACCTGCGACGGGGCTGGGGATTGCCCGGTGTTCACGGGCTGCACAACCAGGACCGCTGGCAGTTCTTCCGGCCGATCAAGGCGGGAGCTCCTGTGCATGCGACTCGCGAGCTGGTAGGGCTCGAAGAGAAGCAGGGACGCCTCGCGGGAAAGGCTTTCATCGAGACTGTGCGCGTCAAGTTCCGCGATGAGGCGGGGCAGATGCTGGCGATTGTGCACATGTCGTCCTATCGAGCGGAACGTGATGCCGCAAAGAAGACGCACAAGTACGGCGACGTGAAGCTGGGCCACTACACGGCAGCCGACCTCGCCAAGATCGAGGCCGACTACGACGCGGAAATCATCCGCGGAGCCGAAACTCGCTACTGGGAAGACGTCCACGAAGGCGAGGAGCTGCAGCAGGTGGTCAAGGGTCCGTTCACATCGGCCGACATGATCGCGTGGGTCATGGGGGTCGGCTCGCCCCACATACGATTCGGACGATATTTCCTCGACTATCGCCGGCGAACCCCGGCCGTCGTCGTCCTGAATCCGGAGACCGGCGTCCCCGAACCTGTGGAGCGGGTTCACTGGGACAATTTCATGGCGGCCGAGCTTGGAATGCCTGCCGCATACGACTATGGATCGCACCGCGGCGCCCTCTCGAGTCACCTGATGACGAACTGGATCGGGGACGACGGCTGGCTTGCGCTGCATGACGTTCAGTACCGCGGCATGGTGTTTCTGGGCGACACGGTTTGGTTCCGCGGCAAGGTCACGAGAAAGTTTGAGCAGGGACCGAACAACTTCGTCGAGGTCGAGATCCAGGGGGTGAACCAACGCTCGGAGGTACCGCTCCGCGGGCGCGCGATCGCGGCGCTGCCGTCCCGTGCGCGTGGCCCGGTCGTCACGCCGGTGGAAGAGGTCCAGTGAGGCGGCCTCGACGGCTCGTCGGACCAGGTCCTGAGGGCGGCTCATTGAACTCGCAAGGAGAAGAATTGGCATGACGGCACAAGGCGTGCAACAGGTAGAGGACGAGGAGTCCGGCAACACGTACGGCACGATCAATCCGGAAGCGCTGGCCAAGCTTCGCGCTCGCATCGGAAAGGAGTATCCGATCGAGGAGCCGCACATCAGGTTCGTAAATCGAGACAGCATCCATCACGCGGCGCGCGCGATCGGCGACGCCAACCCGCTGTGGAACGACCCCGACTACGCCAAGAAGTCGCGGTTCGGAAAGCTCGTGGCCCCACCCGCGCTTCTGTATGGAGCCCACTGGGGCGCATGGGACATGCGGCGAGGAGAGGGCCTACCCGGCGTGCACGGCCTTCACTCGAGCGATCACTGGACCTACTACCAACCGGTGCTGGACGGCGATGAGGTCCATGCAACCAAGACACTGACGGCGGCGGACGAGATGCAAGGCCGGTGGGCTGGGCGCTCGATCATGCAGAAGCGGAACTTCAAGTTCTTCAACCAGAAAGACGAATTGGTCGCCGTCTGCTTGATGAACGCCGTCCGCGGCGAGCGCAACGAAGGGAAGTCCCGCGGGAAGTACGCCGACATCAAGAAGGCGACCTACACCCCGGCGGAGATTGCCCAGATCGACAGCGAGATCGAGGCGGAGATCGTGCGTGGTGCGGAGCCGCGCAACTGGGAAGACGTCGAGGCGGGGGAGGCTCTCCAGCCGTTGGTTCGCGGACCTCTCACCGTGCCGGAGATGATGACCTGGATCCAGGGAATCGGGTCTCCGCACGTCAGGAGCGGGCAGTTCTGGCTGCGCTATCGACGTCAGTCCCCGAAGGTCGCCGTCCCGGATCCGCGAACGGGGATTCCTGAGGCGGTTGAACGGGTTCATTGGGATGATTTCATGGCGGCGGAGATCGGCATGCCGGCGGCCTACGACTACGGGTCGCAGCGAGGCGCGTGGGCTACCCACCTGATGACAAACTGGGCGGGAGACGATGGGTTTCTGGCTGAGTTGAACGTGACTTACCGGGGCATGTACTTCCTGGGCGACACCCTTCGCATCAAAGGCGCGGTCACCGAGAAATGGGTTGGGAAGAAAAGTGGGATCGGCTATGTCGATTGCACGATCACCGGTGTAAACCAGAGAGGGGATGTGATCATGCCCGGACACGCGACCGTGGCACTTCCATCCAAGGCGCATCGGAAGCTGCAGTTCCCAATCGACGTCGAGGCAGATCGCGGCTGACGCCACGCCTGGCGTCAGCAGGGTCGGATTTGACGGAGACATTGGCCGAGCCCGCGGGTTCCCCCGCCCCGGCCGCCCTGCCGTTCACCGGCTTCACCGTGGTGGAGCGCGCCAGCATGGTGGCCGGTCCGTACGGCGGAAAGCTGCTTGCGGACCTCGGGGCGGATGTCATCAAAGTGGAGCCGCCTGAGGGTGATCCGGCGCGCCGCCAGGGCCCGTTCGTGAACGCGCCCGGCGACTACGGAGCGCTCTTCCTCTACTGCAACGGGCATAAGCGGTCGGTGACGCTCGACGATTCCGCGCGCGGCAGCCGTGATCTCCTGTGGCGGCTGCTCGACCACGCAGACGTGTTTTTGAGCGATGCTCCGCCCTCGGAGCTGGCGCGGCTGGGACTCGCACCCGAAGAGGCGCGCCGGCGGTGGCCACGCCTGGTGTTTGCATCAGTCCGTCCTTACGGCATGACGGGACCGCTGGCCGAGGCCGCATCCAACGAGCTCGATGTCTTTCACGCCGGCGGCGAGGGCAAGCTGCTGCCCGGGGGCCTCGCGTACAAGCTGTTCCCAGATCGGCCGCCCGTCAAGGCCGGTCGCAATCTCGCCGGCTTCGACTCCGGCATGGCGATCGCCACGTTGATCGCTGCAGCGCTCCTAAGGCGTGAGACCAGCGGTACCGGCGAGCTGATCGACGTCTCGCAGCAAGAGGTGGAGATCAGCCTCAACAGAATGAATCTCGACGCCCAGCTCAACGCCGGCATGGCGCTGAGCCGTGCTCATCGCGGCTATGACTTCGGCGGCATCTTCGCCTGCCTGGACGGATACGTGACGGTCAGGCCGAATGAGGACCGCCATTGGGCCGGCCTGGCCACCGGACTGGGTCGTGTAGACCTGGTCCACGATCCGAGGTTCGCCGAGCGGAAAGGCCGTAGAGACAACGCCGACCAGCTCAACGAGATCCTTCAGGAGTTCTTTTCGCGGCACACGATGGCCCAGATCTACGAGCAGCTCGGTAAATACGGAACTCCCGTCGGCTATTTTGCCGATGCCGCTGCGATCCATGCTTCGGAACAGTTCCGCGAGCGGGGCTGGTTCGTGACGACTCCGGTGCACGGGCAGCAGGCGGACCTTCCGAGGCCCGCATTCCGAATGTCGCTCACACCGCCCTTAGCGCCCGCGACGGCGCCGCAGCTTGGTGAGCACAACTGCGACGTTTACGCCGGCATCGGCGTCACCGGCGCACAGTTGGCGGGACTGCGCGAGGCGGGGGTCGTCTAGTTGGCCGCGCCAGGCCTGCTCACCGGAATCAGGGTCGTGGACACCAGCTGGGCGGCGGCCGGTCCATACGCGACCGAGATCATGGCTCTGCTCGGTGCCGAGGTCATCAAGGTTGAGACTTCGGGCCATCCCGACCTCTTCCGCCGCATCGTCGACAATCCCGCCGCGGGCCTGGACGCGTCGACGCGGTTCAACGCCCTCAACCTCGGCAAGCTGGGTCTGAGGGTGAATCTTCAGAAGCCAGGCGGCCTCGACATCTTCCGAAGGCTCATCGCGAAGAGTGACGCGTTCGTCGAGAACTACCGGCCAGGGGTCGTCGACCGCCTTGGCATCAGCTACTCCGAGTTGATCAAGCTCAAGCCCGACCTCGTCATGGTCTCGATCTCGGCCGCCGGGCGGGGTGGACCGCATTCGAGCCATCCGGGCTACGCCAGCATCTTCAATGCGATGGGAGGTCTTGGCCATCTGACCGGCTACCGTGACGGGCCACCCACCGAGGTTCGGGACTCTGTCGACCTTCGGGTGGCATCGGTCGCCGCATTCGCCGTCGTGGCCGCCCTGCTTCACCGTAAACGGACTGGAGCCGGGCAGTGGGTGGACATCTCGGCACGCGAAGCGATCGCGAGCTTTGTCGGCGACGCGCTGATCGAGTTTGCCCTGACGGGGGTGAGTCCGATGCGGGACGGCAACCATGCCGCGTTGGAGGCTCCCTACGACGTATTCCGCTGCCAGGGCGAGGATTCGTGGGTGGCGATCGGCGTCTCCAGCGATGAGGAATGGGCACGCCTGAGCGATGCGATGTGCCGGCCGGAGTTGGCGACCGATTCGCGGTTTGCCGATCGAGTGTCGCGCCATGAGCATCGCGAAGAGCTGGATGCGCTGGTGGCAGCATGGGCGGCGGGCATGACGGCGTCGGATGCAGCCGCACTCTGCCGAAGCCGGGGCGTGCCTGCAAGCGAGGTGTTGGGAGGAAGTGACTTTCTAAGCGACCCGCATGTGGCCGCACGAGAGGTGATCCAGAAGGTCGAGCATCCGTTGCTTGGAACCCAGCTGGTGGTGCGAGGTCCATGGCGCCTGGGTTCCGGTGACGAGCCTTCGTTGGAACCATCGCCGATGTTGGGCGAGGACAACGAAGCCGTCCTCACGGAGCTACTCGGGTACAGCCGCGATGAGATCAAGGGATTCCAGGACGCCAATGTGTTCGAGTAGACGTTCATGACTACGGATGCAAGGCCGCTGGCGGGTCTCCGCGTGCTGGACTTCAGCCACGCCGCCGCGGGCCCCTACGCCACGATGTACATGGCCGACATGGGCGCCGAGGTCATCAAGATCGAAAAGCCCGGCCGCGGCGACGGCGCTCGCTTCATGGGCACGCCACTGCTCAGCCCGACCGACTCGGATTTCTACGTCGGACTGAACCGCAACAAGAAGGACCTGCTGCTCGACCTCGGAAAGCCGGAAGGGGCAGCGCTCGCGAAGCGGCTGGCGGCGATCTCCGACATCGTCGTCGAGAACTTCAGGCCAGGCGTGATGGACCGGTTGGGGTTGGGTTTTGACGACCTGCGCGCACTCCGACCACGCCTGATCTACACCTCGATCTCTGCCTTCGGTCCCACCGGACCATGGTCCGGCCAACCCGCCAACGACATCATCGTCCAGAGCATGTCCGGCCTGATGGCGATCACCGGGGAGGTGGGCGGCGGCCCGGTCCGGATCGGGGCGGCCGTCACCGACTACAGCAGCGGCCTCTTCGCCCTCTCCGGCACCCTCGCCGCCTTATTGGTAAAGGACCAGCATCCGGAGGGGCAGCACGTGGAGGTGGCGATGCTCGATGCCGCCATCGCCCTCATGAGCAACTATGTGCCGTCGATCATGGCGGGCAAACGCAAGCGCATCCCCCGGGTTGGGCGGGGCCACGCCCAGATTGTTCCGTACCAGGCATTCCCGTGCTCGGACGGCGAATACGTCATGGTGGGCGCGTTCACCAACTCCTTTTGGCGCCGGCTCGCAGGCGCGCTTGGGCATCCCGAGTGGCCAGACGACCCGAAGTACCTCACCAATGCCGAGCGTCTCGCGAACCGCGACGAGCTCATACCTAAGGTCGAAGCCATCTTCCGCACCAAACCTCGCGCGCACTGGCTCGAGGTGCTCAAAAAAGCAGACGTTCCGACAAGTCCGGTTTATGAGCTGCATGAGGCCATCCGGAGCGAGCAGGCAGTGCACAACCAGATCGTCCGGAAGGTTGAGGATGCTGACGCGACAACGTACGTGGTGAGAAGTCCGATCCGAGTTGCGGAGTGGGCGAGCGATGCTCTGGACACGCCCGCGCCCCCGATGGGCCGGGACACGGAAGACGTCCTGAAGCGCGTTCTGGGCCTCGATGCCGCCGAAGTCGCCAGGTTGGTCGACGATGACATCGTCGGCCTGGCTCAGCGTGGCGGCGAGGTCAGCTATTCCGGCACCGAGGCGAACCCAGGTTAACGTGGCCCCGTTACTGCGCATCGGATGCGGAAGCGCCTACTCGGAGGACAGAATCGACCTCGCCCTCGAGATGGTGGACCGCGGCCGGATCACCTACCTCTGCATGGACGGTCTTGCCGAACGAACCCTCAGCCTCGCTCATCAACGCCGGGACGTGCACACCGGGGAAGGTTCCTACGACACTCGCATGCCGGACATCGCCGGCCATCTTCTGCCGCTCGCCGCGGAGCGCGGAGTCAAGATCATCGCCAACATCGGAGCGGCCAACCCGAGGGCTGCCGGCCGGTACCTGGCTGATGAGGCGACCCGCAACGGCCTCGAAGGGGTTTCGGTTGGTGTTATCACCGGCGACGATGTCAGCGAATACGTTCGGCAACACGATCCAATCGTGTTGGAGACCGGTCGTAAGGCGTCCGAGCTGCGGGGGCAGGTGGTGGCGGCCAACGCGTACATCGGCGCCGAGCCAATCGTCGAAGCCTTACGACTCGGCGCCACCGTGATCGTGGGCGGGCGTATCGCGGATCCGTCCCTCTACGTGGCGCCGATCGTTCATGAGTTCGGTTGGAGCCTGGACGACTGGACCAGGCTTGGTGCCGCGACCGTTGTCGGCCATCTGCTCGAGTGCGGGACGTACGCGACCGGAGCGAGCTTCGCCGATCCCCCTTACCGCATCGTCGAGAGCTTCGAGCACCTGAGCTTTCCGCTGGCTGAGGTCCGCTCCGATGGCGGCGCGGTGCTGTCCAAGCTGCCGGGCACAGATGGCCTGCTGTCTGTCGACACTTGCAAGATGCAGCTTGGTTACGAGATTCACGATCCGGCTCGGTACTTCACCCCCGACGTCACCGCCGACTTCAGCCAGGTGCATCTCAAGGCGGTGGACGGCGGCATCGCCGTGGACGGAGGGGCCGGAACGCCCCGACCTGGCGAGCTCAAGGGCCTGATCGCGATAGACGAGGGGTTCATTGGCGAAGGCCAGGTCTCATTTGCCGGTCACGGCGCGTTGGGCCGCGCCCGACTCGGAGAGCAAGTCGTGCGTGGCTGGCTCAGACCGCTCCTCGATTCTGGCGCTCTCGACGACTTTCGAGTCGACCTCCTTGGTGTCAACGCGCTCCATGGCGGGTCATCCGAGGTGCGAGGCGAGCCTTACGAGGTTCACGTCCGTGTCGCGGGCCGGGCTCGCGATCGCAAAGTCGCAGCCGCGGTCGCACAGGCCGGTTGGGATCTCCAGATTCACGGACCGGCGGGTGGCGGCGGTCATCGTAAAGAGGTCCGCCCCGTGATCGCGATGTACACATGCTTCATACCTCGGACGGCTGTGAAGACTACTGTCGAGATCGTCCCGGCATGATCGCAAGATCTGGCTCGACATGGAGCTGATCCTGCGCGAGATCGCCCTCGCGCGAGCAGGCGACAAGGGCGACACCAACAACGTCAACGTCGCGACCTATGACGAGCGGGACTATGACTGGCTCAAGCGACATCTCACCATCGACATCGTGGAGCGCCAGTTCCATACCGAGGTACGCGGGCCCATCAAGCGATACGAATTTCCGGGCACCAGAATGCTGAATTTCGTGATGGAAGGCGCGCTGAACGGCGGAGTGTCGCGGTCATTGAACCTGGATGCGCATGGCAAGAGCCGGGCTTCGCTGATGCTGGGAATTCGCCTTTCCTACGATGCGAGCGACGCTCCGCCAAGCAGCGCCGGCTGAGCTGAAGGATCAGGACAGCTTTCGGACCACGATCTTGGACAGCAGACCCGTCGAGGGCGCGAACGATGAATGCTTCCCCACCCCTCCGACCACGACGATGCTGAGATCCGACGGCTGCGTGACGATGGGCAGCGACTTGAGATCCGGGTCGTCGAGGCCCAGTTCGTGGTACCGGGGATTGGCCCGGTGGCGCTGCCGCAAATAGTTCCATTGGCCTTCGCCGACCCGATCCTTTGATGTCCGAGCGTGCTCGAAGAGGAACTCTTGAATTTCCTTGCGGCCGAAACCGTCCTGGGAGATCTGCCTCGCGTGCTCGGGCCCGAGGAAGAGGTACGGATGGTCATCGCCGCCTAGATAGATGTTGTTATTGCCTCCCGTGGCGATGGTCCCGGCGATCGTTGTGAGCACCTGGACGGCCGAGAAGCTCGCATGGTCGTTGATGTTGTGCGGACCCTCGAGCGCCGTCAAGATCACAACCGAGTCCTCCCGCTTGAAGCCCAGGCTTTCGCGGTAGGTCTCCCACGGCGTCTCGGCGTCGTTCTCGGCAATGCAGTACCCGTACTTGGCCGGCTGTCCTTGGGTCGAGCGATCGAGGACCCCGGGCTTCGCGCCTCCGATGTTCAGCAGGATGAGCCGGATTGCCCGGCCGATCGTGGCATTGGCCCGCCACCCAGGCCCGAAGACGCCGTATCCCGAGTTGAGGCCAAGTCGCGTGGCCTCGGGACCGGAGACGAGGACCATCGGCGAGGCCGGGTGGGTCGTCGCCTGAAGGCCGTAAAGGTTGAAATTCTCCTGCAGCATTCCGTCGAGTGCGGCGAGGATGACCGGCATGTACTCGGGCTTGCAGCCCGCCATCACGGCGTTGATCGCCACCTTCTCGACCGTCGCTTCACCCCAGGTCGGCGGGATGTCACCGAGGATATCTCCCGCATCCCGGCCTGAGGCTTCGACGAACTCCGCGACCACGTCAGCTGTGGCAGGCGCGACGGGAAGGCCGTCTCCCCATCCTCGCTTCTCGAACTCGGCGAGCATCTGCCCGTAGGTTTCGAAGCTGAGTTTCTCGGAGCGAAGCGCCTCCACTTCGGTGCTGCGCGCTATGGCTATCTACCCTTGGGCCGGGCCAGGTACGCGACGATTGCGTCCGCGACCTTGCGGCCACGCTCTTCGGCCACCTCGGGCTTGAGACCGCCCAGGGGGTGGGGGATCAGCTCGAAATGCAGGTCAGGCATGCCGAGCGCCCTCGATTCCAGGCGGCCCAGCTCGATGAACTTCTCGGTGGTGATGACGATGCCCGGACGTCCGGACTTCTCCACCTCGATCGTGTCGTGGACACTCCACGACGTGCATGCCCCTCAATCAGCCATTGCGGTGATGACGAGGTCGCTGGAAGCGACGATCTCATCCCGCAATTTCTCCGGCGTCGGAATCGTCGAGCTGCCCTTGTCGTACATCGAGATGGCGGTGATGTTGTTGGCGCGAAGGCCTTCCGCCAGGCCTTTGAACAGGTTGTCGACGTTGGCCTTGCTGTTGCTGAGGAGAGCCACCCTCAGGTTCGTCGACGAGGTGGGAGCGGCGTTCGTGTCGAGTGAGTCCGGAACGCTGTGTCCTCGGCGTTCGGCGATCGGGCTCAGGATCGTGAATCCGGTGGCGACGGTCATGGCTCGCTATCTCCTTCCGCTTGAGTGGGTAGGCCGTTCTACAGGGCGAACGTTGTAAGTAAAACCTGAAATAAGCGTACGCGCTGGTGTGTCGGCGGTCAAGGACTGGCGCGGCCTAATCGGCTGCTTCAATCACCACTCGAATCGGGCTGCCGGCCAGGTACGCGGCGATGGCCTCCACCGCGTCTCGATAGAAGTTGCGGTACGTGTTTTCCGTGACGTACCCCAGATGCGGGGTCAGGACTGCCGTCGGCAAAGTGCGGAGCGGGTGGTCTGGAGGCAGTGGCTCTGTCGCATAGACGTCGAGGGCGGCGCCGGCGATGCCGCCGGCACGCAGCGCATCGGCCAGCGCGATCTCATCGACGATCAGTCCTCGCGAGGTGTTGATCAGATACGCCCCTGGCTTCATGCATGCCAGCTCGCGAGCGCCGATCAGGCGTCGGGTCCGTTCGCTGAGCACGAGGTGGATCGTGATCACGTCCGAATCCGTCAGCAGGGCGTCCTTCTCACACCAGGTGGCCCCTGATTCGGCCGCGGCAGCCGGCGTGAGGTTCTGGCTCCATGCCAGCACGCGCATGTCAAAGGCCAGGGCGACTCTGGCGACCCGGCGGCCGATCGACCCCAACCCCAAAATGCCGAGCGTCTTCCCGGCCAGGTCGACGCCGATCGTGTGCTGCCAGCCGCCGCTCCGCATGGCGGTCGCCTCGGCAGGCACCCTTCTGAGCAGCGACAGGATCAACGCCCATGTGAGCTCCGAGGTATTCGATCCAAGGCCTCGGGTTCCGCTGACCACGATTCCCATCTCGTGGGCTGCCGGCAAGTCGATGACGGTGTGTCGCCTGCCGGTCGCCACGAGGAGTCGGAGTTTCGGGAGGCGCTCGAGCAGTGGGCGCGGAAAGGGTGTCCGCTCTCGCATCGCGACGACGATGTCGTAGCCGGCCAATCGCGTCGCGAGCTGCTCAACGTCCTCGAGGTGGTCGCTGAAGGAGTTGACTTCCGTGCCGCCCGGAAGCGAGCTCCAGTCCGCCATCTGGAGAGCAACCCCCTGGTAGTCGTCCAAAACTGCAACGCGGTTCAATGTGCCGCCCCCTCGATGACCCCGAGCTTCACGCCGGCTGATACCAGGTCGACGAACCTGGTGCTTGACCAGAGTGGCCTGGAGTGGCTAGCATAGAACATCGTTTTGTCAGAAGAACATGGCTCGGCTAAGGTGACGGACGCGGAGCTGGCGCGCCTGCGCTCGAAGATCGGGCAGGTCGTGGAGGTGAAGGAGCCCCCGTACCTCACCGAGCTGACTCGGGACGCGATCCGGCATTGGGCCGAAGCGATCGGGGACAGGAATCCGCTTTTCATCAACGAAGACTACGCACGTGCTTCATTACATGGCGGGCTGGTCGCGCCACCCACGATCCTCTATGCGTTCAGCCGCCTTTCCATCGGTTATCGCGGCGGATTGCCAGGCATCCACTCCATGTTCGCCGGTTCCCACTGGCGCTGGCGCCGCCCGATGCGGCTGGGTGACGATCCTCAGGCCAAGGTGACTTTCCAGGATCTCATCGAGCTGCCGAGCCGTTTCGCGGGACGCATGTTCAAGCAGATTTCTCACATCGACTTTGTGGCCAAAGGCGGAGACCTGGTCGCCGAGTCCGAGTCATGGGGCATGCGGACAGAGCGCCAGACCGCCGAGAAGAAGAAGAAGTACGACTACCTCACCTCGAAGGTCTATACGCGGCCTGAGCTCGACGACATCGCACAGCGCTACCGGGCCGAGCGCTGCCGTGGATCTGTGCCGCTCCATTGGGAAGACGTTCCAGTCGGGACTCTTGTGCCGGAGATCATTCGGGGGCCGTACACGGCCACCACAGCAGTGGCCTTCGAGCAGGGATGGGGTGGCCTGTTCATTCGGGCCCACGGTTATCTGTTCGACTTCCTGGACCGGCACCCGAACGCCGCTTTGCTCAACGAGTACGGGACTCCGGAGCCCCCCGAGGCGGTTCACTGGGATGGCGCTCTCGCCCGGCGCGTCGGGGTGCCGAACGCTTATGACTATGGTCCCGAGCGCATCTCGTGGCTGGGAACGCTGCTGACGAACTGGATGGGCGATGCGGGTTTCCTTGCCGAGCTCTACTGCGAGGTCCGTCGATTCAATCTGATCGGAGACCTTACTCACTGCAGCGCCGAGGTCACAGAGGCGAGCGTGATCGATGACACCACGGGACGGATCAAGCTGGACGTGAAGGCCTCCGATCAGCGCGGCGAGGATACGGTGCTTGGCTGGGCTGTCGTGCATCTTCCGAGGCGATCGCCGGGACGAGCTTAAGCACCGTCATAATCACGGACGGGTATATGTCGTTGGCGAGCTCAGTGAAGAGGTCCCCGAGCAAGGCGCTGGCGGAGGCGCCGAGGTATCCGGCTCCCGCGGTCGGCCACGCGGTTCGGATCATCAACTATCTGATCGCCGCAGCTGACGGCGCCGGAGTCTCCGAGATCGCGCGGGCGCTTTCGATGAACAAGAGCACTTGCTTCGGGATCCTCAACACACTCATGTCCTTTCAGGTGCTCAGCAAGCATCCTCGCTACGCGATCTACCGTCTCGGCCCGCGTTTGGTGGAGTGGGGTACTGCCAGCCGGCGCCAGTTTTCTCGGCAGACGATCATTCACGAAAAGGTCGACGCCCTGGTCGCCGAGATCAAGCTCACCTGCTTGATCGGCCAGGTGCTGGCGGACGGCCATGGGATTGTGGTCGTGGATCGAGTCGAGCCTTCGCGCCCTGACGTTTCAACCCTACCCGTGGGTTATGTCGTGCCGATGTCCGGGCCCGCGATGGGAGGAATCGTCCTCGCCTACATGGATGACTCAGACGCGCTGAAGGAGGCCAACCGCCTCGGCCTGATCCGTGACGGGAAGACAGCCGAGTATCTCGCCGAGCTCCACGCCGTCCGAACTCGCGGCTACTCCACCAGCGCCGGGGGGTTTCGTTCCGAGGTCAACGCCGTGGCCGCGGCGATCACCCGCGGCCACACGGAGATCATCACCGTGCTGTGTATCGTGGCCTTCGCGCATCACCTGCCGGTGGCGGATCTCGCCGCCCTCGGACGGCGCCTCGCCGCGACAGCCAGGCAGCTCGAAATGCACGAATCGGTCGCGACGCTCTAAGCCGGTTGACAGCCAACGCTCGCTGAGCTAACCTTACTGCGAACGTCGTTCTCTCTATAGGACGTTTCGCTCGGTACTGGCAGCCTGAACGCGTAGGAGATGCGATTGGCAACGCAAGGTTCTGTCAAAGGCGTGATCACCGACGAAATGGTCGCCGACCTGAAATCCCGGATCGGGCGCGAGTTCAAAACACGCGAAGAACCGAACCTGACCGAGGCTTCCAAAGATGCCATCCGGCATTGGGCCAGAGACATCGGCGACATCGACCCCAAGTGGACCGACGAAGCCTATGCGGCGGGCACTCGTTTCGGAGGGATCACCGCGCCCCCGAGCATCCTGTACGGATTTTCGACCATGGCGATCGGCGACCGGACCGGGCTTCCGGGCATCCACTCATTTTTCGCCGGCGCCGACCATCGCTGGTACCGACCGATCCGGCGGAACGACACGATCACCCTGACGTGCGTCCTGAAAGACGTGATCGAGAAGTCAAGCAACTTTTCGCGTCGCATGTTCCAGCAGGTATCAGAGGTCACCTTCACGAACCAGGATGGTGAGGTGGTGGCGCGCTCATGGCCGTGGGGCATGCGCACCGAACGAGGCACCGCCGTCGCCGTCGGCAAGTACAACAACCTGAAACTGGCGAGCTACACGCCCGAGGACATCGCCCGCATCGCCGAGATTTATGAGCACGAACATGAGATGGTTCGTGGCGCGACGCCGCGTTACTGGGAGGACGTGAAGGTCGGAGAGAAGATCGGCCCGATGACTCGTGGGCCCTGGACTGCCACGAACTCCATCTGCTTCCTCCACGCCCACGGCGGGCTCTTCATGAAGACTCACTCCTACTGGTTCGATTACCTCAAGCGCCACCCGCAGGCCGGCATACCGAACGAACAGGGAATCCCCGAGGGCCCCGTGCGCGGTCACTGGGACAGCAATTTTGCCCGCACGATCGGAGTGCCGGCCGCGTATGACTACGGCCCGGAGCGCATTTCGTGGTCGTGCACGCTCTTCACCTACTGGGCCGGGGACGACGGCTGGCTGAAGCGGCTCTATGTCGAGGTTCGCCGTTTCAACCTGATCGGAGATCTCACGACGTTTGAAGCCAAGGTGACCGGCAAGCGCGTCGATGAGGACGGCGAGCACGTGGTGGAGTGTGAGTATCACGCGTTCGACCAGCGTGGCGAGGACCATACGATTGGGAAAGCGACCATCGTCCTGCCTACGAGGTCGGCCTGAGCCCGGACCAACCGTGACGGCTCCACTGTCTGGCGTTCGCGTCCTGGACTTCACCCGCTGGCTTGCCGGTCCCTACGCGACCACGATCCTCGGCGATATGGGTGCGGATGTCATCAAGATCGAAAAGCCGGGAGAGGGCGACGGGACTCGCAACGTCGATGACGTGTTTGTTGAGGGCTTGAGCTCTTACCACCTGGGTCTGAACCGCAGCAAGCGCAGCGTCGCGATCGACGTCGCCGATCCAGAGGGCCGCGACATCGTGAAGAAGCTGGCGGAGAGCGCAGACGTCGTGATCGAAAACTTCCGTCCGGACGTGATGTCACGACTGGGCCTCAGCTACGAAGTGATGAGCGCGATCAATTCTCGATTGATCTACTGCTCGATCTCCAGCTTTGGTCCCACCGGACCCTTGCAGCGCAAGGCCGGCATGGACCTGATCATTCAAGCGATGGGCGGGGTGATGGGATTGACCGGCGAGCCCGGAGGTCTTCCGTACCGGGTGGGGGCGCCCATCGCCGATTTCGTTGGTGCCTATCAGGCGGTCGTAGGGGTGTCGCTTGCACTGCTTGCCCGGGCCCAAACCGGCCAGGGTCAGAAGGTGGACATCGCCCTGATGGACGGGCAGATGTCGCTGCTTGCGAACTACATGCCGGGCTTCTTCGTGAATGGCATCCCGTCAGGTCCTGTTGGCGTCGGCCATCCCCAGCTCGCGCCGTATCAGCTGTTCACGACGGCCGACGGGCACCTCATCATCGCATGCCTCACGGAGGAGTTCTGGCGCAGGCTCTGCCGGGTCCTCGAGCTCGAGCCCCTCATCGATGACCCGCGCTTCCGCCGGAACGCTGACCGGGTCCAGAATCGCAGTGAGCTCATTCCACTCATCGATGCGGTGGTGTCTCGATACACAAGCGCGAAACTCACCGAGCGGCTCGACAAGGCGGACGTTCCGTGCGCCCCTGTCCAATCCCTGGCCGAGCTTTTCGACCATCCGCAGGTTAAGGAGAACGAGATGATCCTCGACCTGGTGCACCCGCGAGCCGGCGCATACAAGGCGATCGGCATGCCGGTCAAGCTGCGGGGAACGCCGGCACAGGTGCAGAGGCCTGCCGCAGAGCTGGGCGAGCACACCCGTGAAGTTCTGCGCGAGTTCCATGTCGACGAGGCAACGATCGACCGCCTGCTCGCGAAAGGCGTCCTCGAAGAATCCGCGGTGTCTGCCAAGACCGAGGCGTGAGCTAAGCCGGTCAGTGGAGCTTGAAGGTCGTGTCGCAGTGGTCCTGGGTGGCACCAGCGGGGTCGGTCGCGCCGCGGTCCGGCAGCTCGTGGCGGAAGGCGCAAGGGTCGTGTTCCAGGGGCGGGATCGGGATCGCGCCGAAGAGCTGATAGCTTCGCTCGCCAAGGATCACGCGCACTTTGAGCCGGCCGACCTCTACTCATATGGCGAGGTGGACGGCGTAATCGCGTCGGCCATGAAGCGGTTCGGTCGACTCGACGCCGTGGTCGCAAGTGGCGGATCGTTTGAGCCGCGGCCGAAGCCATTTGTGGATTTGAAG
This sequence comes from Candidatus Dormiibacterota bacterium, assembly GCA_003169845.1. Taxonomy (GTDB): domain Bacteria; phylum Chloroflexota; class Dormibacteria; order Dormibacterales; family Dormibacteraceae; genus Palsa-870. The sequence goes on from PNAG01000002.1 coordinate 250,205, forward strand.
CCTGAGGAGCTGGCACTCTACTTCGAGACTCGGCTCTATCACCGGCTCAACGCCATCCACTCCGCTTTCAATCGGATGCGAGACGCCCGCTACGGAAAGATCGTCACCCTGACCACGGACGCGGGGCGCATCCCGACACCAGCCGAATCGCTCATCGGGGGTGCTGCCGCGGCCCAAATCTTCATGACACGGTCGCTCGCCCGCGAGTTCGCCGTCCACGGCGTCCGCATCAACACCGTCTCCATTTCGCTGACGGAGGAGACGCCATCTTGGGAGCGGCAGCAAGCTCAGCTGGCGAAATCGTCCAGCGAGGTGATCGTCGACGCCTTCAAGAAACTCGAAGCCAGGGCTGCTTTTGGTCTGTGCATGCCGGAAGATGTCGCGTCTCTGGTCGTCTACCTGTGCTCTCCGCGCTCCGACAAGTTGTCCGGCGCCACGATCAGCATCAACGGCGGCACCAGCTATCCGGCCTACTGAGGCCCGTCGGTCCTCAGGACAAGCGCCGCATCACGCTCTTCGATAGGGCCCCGGTAGGGGGTGTCCAGGAAGAGTGCTTACCAGCCCCGCCGAGGACGACGATCTTGAGATCCTCGGGCCTGGTCATCATCGGGATGGCCTTGAGGTCTGGGTCATCCATGCCGAGCTCCTTGTATCGCGGGTTGGCGCGGTGCCGCTGCCGCATGTAATGGAGCTGGCCCGAACCCAGTGAGCTCACCGGGGTGCGAGCGTTCTCGAAGAGGAACTGCTGGATGTCCGCTCTCGTGTAGCCGTCGGCAGCGATCTGCTGCGCGTGCTCGGGGCATATGAACAGGAACGTGTGCGTGCCGCCAAAGTAGAGATTGTTGGCGCCCCCGTTCTTCATGGCGCCGGCGATCGTGGTCAGGATCTGTTCACCCGAGAAGCTGCCGTGATCGTTGATGTTGTGGGGATTCTCAACCGCGCCCAGGGCGACGATGGAGTCGGAAACGTCGAAGCCCTCGCTCACCCTCAACGGCTCCCAGGGAGTCGCTTCGTCGTTCTCGGCGACGCAGTAGGTGTACTTGGAGGGCTGGCCCTGTGTGGATCGGTCGCCGATTCCAGGGCGCGCTCCGCCAACGTTAAGAAGGATCAGCCGGATCGCACGGCCAATCGTGGCGTTGGCACGGGCACCCGGTCCGAAGGCGCCGTAGCCCCCGTTGATTCCGAGCGTCGTCGCAATGGGGCCGGAAACCACCACCATCGGCGCCGCGGGGTGAGTTGTCGCCTGCAAACCGTAGAGGTTGAACGATTCGACCAGCATGGCCTCGAGCGCCGTGAGCACCACCGGCATGAACTCCGCCCGGCAGCCTGCCATCACTGCGTTGATCGCCACCTTCTCGACCGTGGCCTCTCCCCAAGATGGGGGGATGTCGCCCACGACGTCGGTACCTGGCCTTCCGGACGCGGCAACAAACCTGGCCACGATCTCCGGAGTAGCTGGAACGACTGGGAGCCCATCTCCCCACTCGCGGCGATCGAACTCGTCGAGCATCTGCTCATACGTGTCGAAGTCGATGCGATGTGATGTCAGCAGTTTTATCCCGTCTCCAGGCCTTTCAGTCATCGTGCAATCTCCATCTTTTGACTAGACTCGCCAGCCGAGCCAGCTGAGAATGGCATTTCCCATCACCAGCTCGACCTCATCTTCGTTTTTCCACTCGAGGTGGCTCATCATCTCGACCGCCTGACGGTAGCTGCAGCGCAGCCGCGTCAGATCGGTGCCCCAAAAAACCCGATCCGCCGAGAACGCATCGATCACCCGACGAATCTGTTCAAGTACATCGACGTGAGGGTAATCGCACTCGGAGTAAAGGGGCAGAGCCGTCGCCTTGACGGCAATGTTTGGGACCGAAGCCAGCGTCAGCAGACGCTCGATCCCCTCCCGGAACTCCAGCCCACTCACGCCGCGTGTCATTCCAAGGTGATCGATCACCAAGCGGAGCCGCGGATGCCCCATCGCGATTCGCTTCAATACGTCATTGCTGTCGTGGGCAAGGATCATGAGCGGGATCTGGTTCCTTTCGGCTACCGGCCAGACCCAATCCATCGTCCCGCCACGCAGGATCTCCACGTATTCAGGGGTGTTGAAGAGGAGGCGGAATCCCAGCATCCCGTTCTGGGGACTCCATTGCTCCAACGTCGCGCGAAACGCGGGATCCTCAAACGCCAGCCGGCCAATGACGGCGAACGACCTGGGCTGTAGCTTGGAAGCCTCAACGACGAGCTCGTTGCCATCTCCCGCCCATGAAGGCGGGATCAGGATGGCGCGCCTGACTCCGGCTCTGGTCATCTCGAGCATGAGCTCGTGGGCTGCCATCGGCGGCTTTCGATGCTCCCGGCCGGGGATGGCAACTCGCTCCCATACGTGGACCTGAGCGTCGGTGATCGCGAGGTCGCCTTCGGTGGCCACCTTCAGGAAGGCGTTGCCCGTCATCTCATCCTCCGCGCGGGGCAGCGCATCAGAGCGCGGCGACGATGGCCTCCGCCATCTCGGTGGTCGTCGCGGTTCCGCCGAGGTCGTAAGTGACGGATTCGTGCTTGGCGATGACCTTTGACACAGCGGCCTTCACGCGCGCGGATGCTTCCGGCTGGCCGATGTGCTCCAGGAGCATCGCGCCGGACAGGATCATGCCAACCGGGTTCATCTTGTTGAGGCCTCTGTACTTTGGTGCGGAGCCATGGCCCGCCTCGAACACGGCGATTCCCTGGCCGTCCAGATTCACTCCCGGCATGAGACCCACGCCGCCCACCAGGCCGGCGCAAAGCCCGCACAGGATGCCGCCGTATGAGTTGGGACACAACAAGACCTGATAGGACTGCGGGCGCATCGTGAGGTGGGTCGACAAACCGTCCATCGCCTCATCGTCGACACTCAGCTCTGGAAAGTCCTTCGCTGCGGCCATCGCGGTAGAGAGGAACAGGGCGTCGGTTGTGCGCAGGCTCGGTGCCTGGTGAGGGATCGTCACATGTGTGTACTTGTGCTCTCGCGCATATGTGAACGCGAATCGCGAAACACGCTCTGAGCTTGCACGCGTTATGAATTTGATGGCGATTCCGGCGTCGTCTCCGACCATCTGCTGCACGCCTCGACCGATGTCCTCGGTGACGTCGCGAATCACGACCAGGGACGTGCCCGGAAAGGGAGAGCGGGCGCCTTCGAAATAGGTTGCCGTACGCAGGTTGCACCAGAGGCCCAGTTGCGCGCGGAGATCAACATTCGGGCTCAAGTACCCGGCCCCCGGATTGCCCATCGGACCCTTCAATGCGGACTTGGTGCGCCTGACCGACGCCACGACCTCAGGCGGGATCGCCGCGCCAAACTTGCGATACGCCTCCTCGCCTGCGACCACCTCGTCCCAGACGATCGAGCCGGCGGCGTGATCCAGAACGAGCCGGGTGGCGGCGGCCAGCTCCGGTCCGACTCCGTCGCCTGGAATCAGGGTCACCTCGGGCATCCGGCGTCCTCCGCGTAACAAGCCCACAATTTGAATCGATGGTGTTCAATCAACAGCCCGACGTACTCCATACAGAACGCCAAGTAGATGGTAGGTGCGCCCCTCCACGGTGTCAAGCTCGCGGACCCTTGGCTCATGAGCGGTGACGTTCTGGGCGCCGGCGATCTCCAGCGCTGGGTATCAACCTCAGAAGCGGAGCTGTTCGACGAGCTCATGGAGCGGGGGATCGGTGACGGGCTGCCTGTGGTCAAGGCGACACAGGCGCTCATTGATCAGCTGGTCCTCGGAAGCGGACGCGAGATCGGTTCAGCGGTGGGACCATTCCATCCGCTGCCCAGGCGGGCTACCTTCGAGGAAGTTGCCATCTGCGCTGCGATGGCCGGCTGCCGGCCTCAGCACATGACCATCGTCAGCGCGCTCACCGCCGCTCTCATGGATTCGCGTCTGAACCTGCTGGGCCTCTTGACCACCACCGGGTCGGCCGCCCTCGCCGTGATCGTCAACGGACCCGTCCGGCGTGCCGCCGCCATCAACTCCGGGGGCAACTGCCTTGGGCCCGGAACGCAGGCCAACGCGGTCATCGGCCGCACTCTCGGCTTCATCACTCGGGCGATCTGTGGCGCCGTGCCAGGTCGTTTGGACCTTTCGACCATGGGCCAACCCGGCAAGTACACGCTCTGCTTTGGTGAGAACGAGGAGGAAAGTCCATGGCGGCCACTTCATGCCGATCGCGGTATGGCGGTTGCGCAAAGCGCCGTCACCGTCATCGGCGTGGCCGGCACCACCGAGACTTACACCTCCCATTGGTCATCTCCGGATGACATCTTCCAGGTCCTCGCTCAGGCGCTCGCCACCCCAGCAACGGTGAGGCTGGATCCGCCAGAACCCGTGGTCGGGGGCGGCTGCCCGGTCATCGTGTTGTCACCGGAATGGGCTGCCTACCTACACGACGCCGGTGTCACGAAAGCCCGCTTGCAGGCCGAGTTGTTCGAGCGGGCGACCTGCGAGTGGTCGAGGTTGCCCGAGTCGATCATCACCGCCGCCAAAGCTCGCCTCGAGCCGGCGATGCTTGGCCGTCCCCTTCGCGCCGCTCTTTCTCCCGACGACATCATGGTGGTCGTCGCGGGAGGCGTCGGCATCAAGCAAACGATCCTCCCGAGCTGGCCTGGCTCGCGGCCGGTGACGGTCCCGGTCGACTAGGCCCGCGCGCCTGCCTGCCGCTGGGAGCATCCTGCATTACTATGGAACACTGTTCTGTATGCTGAACGCAAACCCCGAACGCGCGTCGTGACCGCTGCGTGGGCCGGCCAATACCAGGAGGCGGTCAGCGCGGGCGAGGGCTGGCTGAACAGTTTGCGACCGGGTGACCATGTCTTTCTTGGCTCGGCATGCGGCGAGCCGGCGGAGTTGATCGCGCAGCTGCTGGCGGGCGTTCAGAGCGGCGCCGTTCGCGAGCTGACTGCATATCAAATGATGAGGGGCGGCGATCGCCGGTTGGTTTCGGCCGCGGGACCGGACCTCCAACTCGTCGGGCTCACCTACCATCCCGACCTTGGCGAGGCGGTCGAGCGGGGCTTCGCGAGCTTCCTTCCGATCAGCATCTACGAGATTGCCCGTAGCATCGATGAGGGGCGCCTGAAGTTCGACGTCGCCCTGGTTCAAACCTCGCCGCCCGACCCCGACGGAAACATGAGCCTCGGAGTCTCTGTGGACTTCGCGGCGCAAGCTGTCCGGCAGAGCAGGCTGGTCGTGGCGCAGGTGAACGCCAGGTCGCCTCGCACTCTGGGCGACTGTTTCATTCACGCGTCCGAGATCGACGCGGCGATCGAAGTCTCGACCGAGCTCGTGGAGTTTGGGGTCGAACCCGCCGACGACCAGGGGCGGCGCATTGCGGAACATGTGCTCGAGCTGGTCCCTGACCGATCGACGATCGAGATGGGCGTCGGTGCTGTGATGACGGCGATTCTCGAAGGCCTCGCGGATAGGGCCGAGCTCGGATTGCATACGGGGTTGATCATCGAGCCGATGGTCGCCCTCATCGAAGCAGGCGTGATCACGAATCAGTGGAAGGGCGTCGATCAAGGTGTCTCGGTCGCCAACCAGTGCAGGGGATCGCGACGGCTCTATGACTTTCTTGACGACAACCCGGCGGTGTCAATGCGTCCCGCGCGGTATACACATGACCCTCGTGTGCTTGGATCACTCCGCAATTTCCGAGCCATCAACTCGGCCATCGAGGTGGACCTGCTTGGGCAGGTCAACTCGGAGTTCGTCGGGGGACGTCGAATTTCGAGCAGTGGTGGGCTGGCAGACTTTGTGAGGGCCGGCCAGAACGTCGACGGAGCGCGCTCCATCATCGCGCTACGGTCGACGACCAGGAGCGGCGAGCAATCGCGAATCGTCCCTCGGCTGCTCGACGGCGTAACGGTCACGGCTGACCTGGCCGACGTTGTCGTCACCGAAAACGGGATCGCCGACCTTCGCGGGCTCCCCGCCGACAGGCGGGCGCGCGCGCTCATCGAGATCGCCGACGTGCGGTTCCGAGACCAATTACAAGGCGCAGTCAAGACCAGAGGAGAGGCGAGTGTCTGAAAAACCAACCGAAAGCTACCGTGGACCGTTGACCGGTGTTCGCGTTTTAGATCTCACGCGCGTGCTCGCCGGTCCGTACGCGACCAACCTCCTGGGCGACATGGGCGCAGAAGTGATCAAGATCGAGGACACCGCGAGCGGCGACAGCTCGAGGGCCACGCATCCGCTGCTGAACGGAATCAGCAGCCATTTCCTGAATCTCAATCGGAACAAAAAGAGCGTCGCCATCGACATGAAGCATCCGAAGGGGCGGGCGAAGGTGCTCGATCTCGTGAAAGTGTCGGACGTCGTGGTGGAGAACTTCAGGCCTGGGGTGCTCGCGCGCTTGCGACTCGACTATCCGGACCTCATCAAGGTGAACCCATCGGTCATCCTGTGCTCCATCTCGGGATTTGGGCAGGAATCATCCCTTCGGGATCGTCCCTCATACGACGTGATCACCCAGGCCCTGAGCGGTGCGATGAGCGTCACCGGTGAGCCGGGCCGCCCTCCCGTTCGGTTGGGCGTCCCGATGGGGGACCTGTCCGGCGGTATCTTTGGCGCCCTCGCCATACTCGGAGCCCTTCATGAGCGGACGACCACCGGGCGCGGCCAGCGCCTGGACGTGAGCATGCTCGATGGGCTGGTCCATCTCATGCTGTACTACCCGATCGATTACCTCAACGCGGGCATCGTTGCCAAACCGGTGGGTGGACGGCATGAGCATATCGCTCCCTACGGAGTCTTCGAGGTCGCCGACGGCTATATCGTCCTCGCCATTTTTCATGGCAAGTTCTGGCGCCTCTATTGCGAGGCGATCGAGCATCCCGAGCTGTTGACCGACGAGCGGTTCATTCACGCGGCAGATCGCCATCGCAATCGGGCCGAGTTGTATCCGATCCTCGACAAAGTGATGATCATGCGCACGCGTGCCGAGTGGCAGGAGCTGCTCGACCGGGTCGGGGTTCCGGTGGCTCCCATCCAGACGTCGGACCAGGTCGCGAACATGCCACTGATGCGGGAGCGCGAGATGTTCGTCGAGCAGGAGCATGCGCAAGCCGGCAAGGTATTCGTGAGCGGGCGACCGATCAAGTTCCCGGACCGGGAACTGGCTCCCATGACGCCCGCGCCGGTGCTGGGCGAGCACACGCGTGAGGTCTTGCGCGACCTGGCGGGAACGACCGCCGAACAGTTAACCCTCCTCGAGGAGGAAGGAGTCGTCAAGTCCGCCCCGATCCCGGACTAGGCGGTTACTTTCCGGAACCGGATTTTCCTGCCTCCGACTGACGGCGCAGCGACCACATCTGTACGGCCTTCTCAGCCTCGAGTGCTGCCGGCCACGGAATCGATGGCGGCCCCAGCTCCAGGCGAAGAGAGCGGGCCGCGGCCCGGGCGAGCTCCGGGTCCTTGGCGACCCGCCGTGCGAGCTCCATCGCCTTCGGTTCGACCTCGGCCTCGGGGAGCGCGACCCACGCCAGGCCGATCTCAGCCGCCCGGCGCCCATCGATCTCCTCGCCGAACAGGCTCATCGCCGCCGCAGCTTCGCGCCCCGCAAGCCGTCCGAGCAGCGTGAAATGACCTCCCCCAGGATGGATCCCGATCCGCAGAAACCCGGTGATCACCCGGGCGCCTTCGGCGATCACCCGTACGTCAGTCGCAAGCACCAGGTTGACGCCGGCACCAACTGAGTGGCCGCGTACGGCGGCGATCGTCGGAGGGAGGAGCGCTCCGACACGGACGAAGCCGTTGTACATAACGCCGAGGGCGCGATAGTTCGCATCGGATGCCGGGTCCCGGCCTGCCGCCGCAAGGACCGATCGGTGCGCGCCTGAACAGAAAGACTCGCCATTTGCCTTGATGACCACAGCTCCGACGGCCTCGTCCCGGTCTATCTCGTCACACGCGTCGATGAGCTCGCCGACCATCGCGGGCGTGAATGCATTGCGCCGTTCGGCAGCGTTGAGCGTGATCGACGCTATGCCGTCAACGATCTCGAGCAACACCTCTGTCATTGGGTCATCGCCTCCCACAAATTTCCGCCTGCGAGCGATCGGCCAAGGTCGATTGCCCAGTCTGACTCGGTGCCGAAGTCGTCTCGCCACTGCCACAGTCTCGTGGTGAAGCGATGAAGCTGGTGCTCCTGCGTAAACCCGATCGCTCCATGGACCTGGTGCGCGATGGTAGCCACCCGGCCGGCCGCGCGCCCGGTTACAACCTTAGCCGCGGCCACTGCAGACCGCGTTGGTCGGGCCAGGATGCCGGCGACCATCGCGTCAGCGGCTGCCGCTTCGGCGGCCAGCTCGGCCAGATGGTGTTGAACGGCCTGAAACTTGTTGATCGGCTGGCCGAATTGGTGCCGCTCGGCCGCAAAGATAACGGTCAGGTCTCGCACCCTCGCCATGGCTCCGCACATCTGAATCGAGCGCATGAGCGCTCCGCGTTCACGATCTTCGGGATGCGGCAGCAGCGCCCGTTCGGCGAATGGGATATCGGTCCCCTGATAGGCAGCGACTCTCACCGCGGCGGCGGCCGCAGGAAGGCCGACAGCACCGACCTCGTCCAGGCCTGACTTCTCAACCTCGGCCCACGCGTTGAGTGCGTCCTGGGAGAACACCTCAGTTGCCGTCTCGACCAGGAGGCGCATTACGTCGTCGCCGGTTCCGGCAAAGCCACCCGCCGGCCCGATCGGTCTGAGGCTTCGAGCGACGATGCTCCGCAGAATTTCGCTTGTGCCGCCCCGAAGGGTGAATCCTGGAGCTGCCAGCACGGCAGCGTGATAGAGCTCGTTGAATCGCTGACCTGCGCGTGCCGGCGATACCAGCAGTCGCGCCGCCTCGATCACATCGCCCTCGTAGCGTGTACCGAGGTCTTTGACCAGAGCGGCCTCGGCGCCGGGCCGCTCGCCCCGCTGGAGGCTTTCGGCCACGTTCTTCGAGAGGCTGCGCAACGACCAGAGCCGCGCCGCGAGCTGACCGATGACCTCAGCCGACCGATCGTCGGGACTCGGACCAATCTCGAGCAGAAGCTGATTGAGCAGCGGAAACGTGCTTAGGAAACGTTCTGGACCGCTGCGTTCGTAGACAAGCTCTGAGGTGACCTGTTCCCAGCCATGGCCCAGCTCACCGACCAGCATGCTCGAGGGGACGAACGCACCGTCCAGGACGACCTCGTTGAAGTGAGGTTCGCCCGAGAGCAGTCGTATCGGCCGCACCTGAACGCCCTCGGCGCGGAGGTCAACGATCATCTGGCTCAAACCTGATTGCTTGTGCTCACCGGCAGGAGACGTGCGCACGAGAGTGGTCATGTAATGAGAGTGCTGAGCGTGGCTGGTCCAGATCTTGTTGCCGCGAACGCGCCATCCCCCGTCAACGTGATCCGCACGGGTCGTGATCGATGCGAGGTCGGATCCGGCGTCGGGCTCTGACATCCCGATGGCGAAGAAGCACTCGCCGCGCGCCATCGGGGGGAGGAACCTCGAGCGCTGCTCCTCGGTTCCGTAACGGAGGAGCAATGGTCCTGCCTGGCGTTCGCCAATCCAGTGCGCCGCCACCGGCGCGCCGGCGGCGAGAAGCTCCTCGATCACGGTGTAGCGATCGAGGTAGGAGCGCTCTTGGCCACCGTAACGTTTGGGCCACGTCAAGCCTAGCCATCCCTGGGCCCCCAGCCTGCGCGAGAAATCGGCGTCGTAACCTGCCAGCCAAGCATCGCAGCGAGCGGCAAACGCGCCATTTGCCAGCTCCTGTTTGAGGAACTCCCGAACTTCAAGGCGCAGCCGAACCACCACTGAGGAGGATAGCTAGTCCTCGAGATAGTTGTGTAAGCTAATTAGTATGGCTAACCAGTTTGGCGCCCCAGCGGTAAGTTCCACTGAGGTCGCAGGAAACCTTCGTGTAGCTCTCATGAGAACCGTTCGCCGCCTCAGAAAGGAAACCGATGGCGAGCACTCGGTGTCTGTGATTGCTGCATTGGGGTCTCTCAATTCGCACGGGCCGCTCACGCTCAGCGAGCTGGCAGACGCGGAGGGCATGTCGCGACCCAGCGTTACCGTCCTTGCCGCCGCGCTTCTCGATCACGGCCTGATTGCCAAGGAAGCAGACCCGAGCGATCGTAGGTTGGTTCGGATCCACCTCACCCCTTCGGGAAAACGAGTCCTGGACCAGAGCCGGACCCGCCGCAACGCGTTCCTGGCAAAACGGCTCGGAACGCTGAACGTCGAGGAGCTGCGAACGCTGGATCGAGCCGCGTCCATCCTCCTCCGGCTGGTTGAGACGAGCCGGTGAGCTCTGTGGCGGCCCGCTTTTCACCCATGTTCGCGTCTCTGCACAATCGGAACTTCAGGCTCTTCTTCAGCGCTCAGATCATCTCTGTTACCGGGACCTGGATGCAGGCGATCGCTCAGATGTGGCTTGTGCTGCACCTGACCGGAAGCGGCTTCGCCCTGGGCTTGACCGCCGCGCTTCAGTTCACCCCGATCCTGCTGTTCGGCACGTTCGGAGGGTTGGTGGCCGACCGCACCGACAAGCGAAAGCTGCTGATCGGGACCCAGAGCGCGGCCGGCGTGGTGGCCTTGCTGCTTGCCGGGCTCACCCTCAGCGGAGTGGTCCAACTATGGATGGTCTATGGACTCGCATTCGCGCTCGGCATGATCAACACTTTTGACAACCCCGCCCGGCAGAGCTTCGTATCCGAAATGGTCGGCAAAGCGCAGCTGGTGAACGCCGTGGGGCTGAACAGTGCTGTGTTCACCCTTGCGCGGGTGATCGGTCCTGCGATTGCGGGACTGCTGATCGCGCTTGTAGGCACCGGTTGGTGCTTCCTCTACAACGGCCTGTCGTATTTTCCCGTTGTGCTCGCGCTGTTGTTGATGCGGCCACGCGAACTTCACCGAGGCAGCCCGGCTCCCAGGGCGAAAGGCCAGATCAGGGCTGGGCTTCGTTACGCCTGGCAGAGTCCCGAGCTGCGCTTTCCGCTCCTGCTGATGCTCGTCGTCGGAGCGCTAGGCTTGAACTTCTCGGTGCTCTTCCCTCTGATGGCCAGGTTCGTCTTTCAATCTGGAGCGAGCACTTTTGGGCTCCTGATGTCTTTCCTCGGAGCGGGGGCATTTATCGGGGCGCTCCTTTCTGCGAGCCGCGCAAAGCCCACCCACCGGCTGCTCGCACTCGCTGCCGGAGCTTTTGGCCTACTGCTCCTCGGCGCTGCAATAGCACCGAGCCTGCCTCTCGAGTTCGCCATCCTGGTCCCGACCGGGGTTGCAATGATCACTTTCCAGGCGACCGCCAACAGCTTGCTGCAGATCAACTCTGATCCATCCTTCAGAGGTCGCGTGATGGCCTTGTACGTGATTGTCTTCATCGGCACGACCCCCATCGGCGGTCCGATCATCGGCTGGGTCGCTCAAACGTACGGGGCGCGTGCCGGTCTCGCGCTGGGCGGCCTGGCCACCGTCATAGCGGCGGCAATCGTCCTGTGGGCACTCGGCCATTGGAGAGTCGGAAAAGTTGACCGCGCTTCCTCGCAGGTGCCGGCGTATCAGAACAGTGGCAGCCCGCAGACCGCCTTGCCGATGAAGTCGTAGAGCGCGTCGGTGGTGGGCGCCATCGCGGTCGCCGCACGGGCATCGCGAAAGTTGCGCTCGACGCCCAGCTCTTTCCTGAAGGCGGCGCCGCCACAGACCCGCATCGCGAGCTCGGTGACATCGACAACCGCCTCGCTCGCAGCGGCCTTGACCTCCAGGACTCGCAGCATCGTGTCCGGGCGGTTCGTCTCGACGGCTTGCAGCGTGTCCATGAGCAGGGCTCGAGCCATGTCCGTCTGAATCCGCATCCTGGCGATGTGGTGACGGGTGACCGGCTGGTCGGCCAGCGATTGTCCGAGGTGCTCGAATCGGGTGCGCCCGGCATGTGCGGCAGTGGCCGAGACCGCCGCTTCGGCGATTCCGACCGACGCAGAGGCGTTTAGAACCTGGAACCAGGGCAGAACGACGCCCATCATCAAATCGAAACCACCTCCGTCAGAGCCCAACATCGCCTCGCGCGCGACGGCGGCACGCTTTGCGGTCATCGGCTTCGACGAGTTGCCGCGCATGCCCAATCCGTTGAAGCCGTCTGCGACCTGGATGCCCGCCTGGCCCGCGCGAACGAGCCACATGGTGCTTGCTCCATCGCCGGCCATCGGACGGCTGGACCACACGTAGAAGTCCGCTTCCCCGGCCGATGTCACCCAGCTCTTGCTGGCGTCGAGCAGAACGTCATCGCCCTCCGCGGTGGCGGTGCTGAGGGGTGCCCAGAAATGAGAGCGGGAGCCCGTCTCGGAAAACGCGAGGGTCCCAAGGCTGCGGCCGGCGGCGATTTCACGCCGGAGCTCCACAGGCCCGTGTGCCTCCATGACCGCGGTGGCGCAGTAATGCATCGTCGTCACCAACGCCGACGAGGCGCAGCTCCTGGCCAGACGCTCCACCACGGCCGAAGCCTCGCGCATGCCCGCTCCGCGGCCACCCACGTCCGAGGCCGAGACGAGGCCGAGCAGTCCTTCCTGGGCGAGAGAGTCGATCGTTTGGCGGGGAAAGGTGCCCGTCGCGTCCACGTCGCCGGCGCGCTCGCTCGCCACCTGGGCGGCATGTTCCACGGCATCGGTCAGCTCTTCTTGTCGGATCATCGGGCGCTCCTTCTCACATCAGGTTTGGGGTGTGCAGCTCGGACACGTAGCGAGCTGTCGGCGCGTCGAACCCCGCCTGCTGCAGGCGGGTTATGCGGTTGGCCGCCGTCTCCTTCATCAGGCCACGCACCGCCGCGGCAGCCTTGGAGAGACGTGGGGGAGCCAGGCTTCCGGCCGCCATCACGGTCAGCGCCTCGACGATCAGGGGGCTCATCCCGGTCAGGTCGAGAAGGCGCGCCGCTCGGTGCTCGGCGGCAGCGACGAGCCGGCTGAGCAAATCGGGGTTCTTCTGCAGTGCCTGCCGTACGTGAGTGATCCCAAAACGAACGTGCCTCAGCTCGTCGCGGTGCGCGAGGCGAGCCGCAGCCGCGGTCGCGGGGTCGGGCGCGTGGCGCTCCACGAACTGCAGAAGGTCAATGAAGCTGCCCTCACCCAGGACGTTGAGCAGGAGGGCGGAGGCGGTGAAGTCGGTCTCCTGCAGCAGCGTCTCCAGCGAGCGCTGGGCGGAGGCCAGGGCGTAAGCCTGGGCGCCGTTCAGCACCGCCCGCTTGGTAAAGACCTCGATGTGGCGCGCTTCGTCATGAACGTGGCTGGCCAGCCAGAGCAGCACCTCGACGAACTCGGGGTTCACCGCGTGCTGGAACCGGGCCGGAACGTAGTACGCCGCGTACTCGTTTTGCGCAATGAACGTGACGACCTGGCAGACGGCCTGTTCGAGAAAGCCGGGCAGGCCGCGCGCTTCATGCCAGGGGATATCTCGGGATGCGTCCCACTGCGCTGCCGACGCGCCCTCAACCAGCTGCGCAAGATCACTGCTCCACAGCTCGTCACGGTCGTTCAACTGCCACGCAAATCCGAATGTGCCGGCCTCCGCCAGCGACCCAAGAGGGACGAACCCGGAATTGGGATCGGCGCCGGCGGCGGGTGGGCCGTTCAGCCTCCAGTCGCGAGTGTTGAAGCCGTCGGGCCGCAGCCGGGCCGGCTCGCCGGCAGCAGCGAGTGGCGGGGCGACCACGCGGCTGCTGGTGCCTCGCCGTATGACGATCAGAGTCCGGCTGCCCGCCGTACGCTGGTCGACCGTGTCGTGGCCCGCCCGCCTCGCCCAGGTCGGCAACTCGCGAGCGACCTCGGGTGAGGCGGTTGAGACCTCGACCTCGTCGCCCGGTGAGGCTGGGTCCAGCATCGCCGCCAAGAGCACCTCGAGACCGCCACCCAGCTCGAGGTCGCCCGCGTCACATTGACGGCGGTTCACGGCAAGTACCCCTGAATGCCCATGGCCTCGGCCAGGTCTTCGTAGCCATGCCGGTCGCCGGGCAACCAGCGTTTGACTCCCTCCAGGTCCATGTAGTGGCGGAGCTCAGGGTCGTTGTAATCCATGTCGAGCAGGAGTTCCAGCCACTGCTCGCGAGCCTGTTCCACGAGCTCAGGCCTGCCCGTGAAGCAACAGTGGTTGTAGGTGGGGCTGCGCCAGATGACTTTGAGGCCTTCGGTCTCTCGGCGGCCCTCCGCCTTGAGCGCAACCCAGGTTGCGTCGCCGACCGCTCCCATGAGCGCCTCGTTGGCGGCCACCGCCTGCAGAACTCGCCGCTCAGAGTCGCCGGTGTCGCCGTGCTTGCCCAGGTCGGTATCGAAGCGCAGCAGGGAGACTCGGTCGAGGTCGACTCCCTCTTTAGCCAGGTAGTGGAGCGGAAGGATGGCCGCATGCCCGGAGTCGCGACTGCCCAAAGCCAGCACCGCGCCTGGAAGGTCGCGGGGGCTGACTGTGTCACCGGCGCGTGCGACCATCACGGTCGCATAGGCAGCGTCTACGTCGCGCATTCCCAGGATCACGGCGGATCCTTCCAAGCGGGCATCGGCGGCGACGAATGCGGTATTTGTGTTCCATCCCAGGTCGACCACGCCTTCGAGCAGCGCAGCGACGAGGCGCTCGTAGTTGGCGAAGAGGACGTACTCCACGGCCAGCCCGCGACGGCGGAAGTATTCGGAGAATCCTTCCCACACGGTGACGACCCGAGGGTGATATGCGACAGCGCCAACCAGGAGCGGCCTGCCCGGTGTTCCTAGCTTGAGCGTCCCCTTCTGAGCCCGAACCGGGCTCCGGCTGACCTTCAACTGTGTGCGATGGTCAGCCAGGGGATGCAATCGCGCCGGTTCACTTGCGTAAAGATAACGACTTGAAGGTGTTGCGCGTGCTGCCGGGCCGAATCCTCCAACTCACCGGTCCGTCGAGCCGCCGGGACGTCATGATTTCGCGCAAAAGTCACCAGACTCATGACGGATTTGGGATCTACACGGAGAGCGAGGTCATATCATCTGGGCTTAGTGACACGCCTGCCCTATGTCGCGCCGGGAGCGTCCCAGGAGGTCGACGACCTGTACGCCGAGATCACCGGCATGGGTCGGATGGTCGCCAACCTTTACAAGGTGATGGCGAATCAGCCCGCGGGGCTCGCGGCCTTTTTGAAGATGTCTCGCTATGTGCGGTCAGGTTCGAGCCTCGATCCCGGGCTCCGTGAGCTATCGATCCTCGCCACGGCACATGAATTCGGCCAGGCGTACGAGCTGGCGCACCACACTGATGCCGCAATTCTCGCGGGCGTGCCAGAGGAGAAGCTCGCGGCGGTGGGGCCCGGAGGCAACATGGCATTGCTGACTCCGCCCGAACGTTGTGCGGTGGAATTCGCTCGCCAGGTCGCGAGAGGTCGGGACTGTGACGATGCGGTGTTTGCGCGACTCAGGGAGTTCTTTGGCCCTGACGGCGTGATTGACCTGGCTCTGACGGTGGCGTGGTATCACTTCTGTGCGGTCATTCTTGGGACGATGCACGTCGAGCTCGAGCCGCAATACGGCGGTCCCGCCTGATTCAGCTCAACTCGACTGTCTGACGCATTCGCGTGGCGAGATCACGTCACGAGTCAGGCCGAGTCCACCGGCGGAGCCGGCAGCACGATGATCCGCCCGCCTTCCGGTCGCACCTCGCTGGTGTCGAAGGTGGATCGGTCCATCGCGACGACCTCGCCCTTCACCGCTAGTAGAAAGTCGTCCGCCGTGTCGAGAAAGGAAATCGCGGGAGTCCGGTAGTGCATCGGGACCACCCATGAAGGGCCGAGCTGCTCCACGAGCGCGGCTGCCGCACGGCCGTCGACGGTTGCCATCCCGCCGACCGGCACAAAGAGCAGGTCGACGTCTCCGATCGCCGCCCGCTGCTCCGCGCGCAGCTCCGTCTGGCCGAAGTCGCCCATGTGACACACGCGGACTCCACCCATCTCGAACACGTAGATCACGTTGGCTCCTCGCTTCGTGCCGGCGAACGGATCGTGTTCCGAAGCGATCCCGACCACGCGACCCACCGGGGTATCGAAGGTTCCCGCGGAGGACCGGACAGTCTGCTTCACGCCACTGATCACCTGCACTGCGTTGTGATCTCCGTGCTCGTGGGTGACCAGGAGTAGCTGGGCGGTCGCGTCAGCGATCGCCGGGTAGTTCCAGGTCATACCCCGTGCGCGGGCCGACTCCATGTCGCCGAACGGGTCGATGAAGACTGAACCGGCGGCTTCGACGAGAGCGAACGCCGACTGGCCGTACCACCTCACCTGCATGGCGTCACCTTGCCTGCGCGAGCGCCTCGCCGCCGACACCCACGTCGCCGATCGGCACCTGAGCAGCCGCCCGGCGCCGGCGATCCGAGCCGCGCAGCGCGGACGTCACGCCGGCAATTGCGCACATCGCCACGCACACCAGCAAAGCAACTCGAATTCCATCGACGAACGGCTGAGCGAGGAGGCCGGCAAAGAAGTGCGGGTCGGTGATCCTGGCCACGATCGCCGGCGACAGGTTGGCGAGCGACGACGCCGGGATCAGGTGGGAGATGGGGTCGTAGCCGAGCATGGCCGCAAAGATCGCCGCGCCCGGTGGGAGCGATGCGATTCCATGCGCGAGCGCCGGCGGCAGGCCGGCCTGGCCGGCGCCGTTCTCCAGCGCGGGTCCCAGGTTGTGGGAAAGGCTCGCAATCACGATCGTGAAAAAGATCGCCTGGCTCGCGGTCATACCCGCGTTGAGGACCATCGAGCGCATGCCTGCCGCGGATCCACGATGCGTTGCCGGCACCGAGCCCATGATCTGGGACGTGTTGGGTGCGCTGAAGAAGCCCATGCCTGCTCCCATCAAGGCCAGGTATGCATCGAACAGCGTCAGATTGAAGTTGGCGGGGAGCGTCATGAAGAGGGCGGCGGCCAGTCCTGTGACGAGGATGCCGCCGGTGGCCAGGACGCGTGATCCGTAGCGATCGCTCAGCCAGCCGCCCAGCGGACCGCAAACGACGAAGCCGAGGATCAGCGGCATCATGTCGATCCCGGCCTGGAGTGGGGTGTTGGCGTAGGCGACCCCGTGTAGCGGGAGCCAGATGCCCTGCAGCCAGATGATGAACATGAACTGCAGACCGCCACGAGCGAGCGAGAACAGGAAGGCTGCGATGTTGCCGAACAGGAACCCGCGGATCCGGAACAGTGCGAGATCGAACAGTGGGTAGCGGACGCGGGTTTCGACCACAGCGAACGCGGCCAGCAGGATGACGCCCGCGGCCATGACCAGGACGACCAGAGGATTCGACCAGCCCATCGCCTGGTTTCCGTACGGCGTCAGGGCCTCCGTCAGGCCGAACATCAGGGCAAACAGGCCGCCCGCGAAGGTCACGTTGCCGAGCCAGTCGATCGGCTGAGCCTGACGCTTCCCGATCTCGTGCAGCGCCCGATAGGCCCACACAGTCCCGACCACGCCGACAGGAACGCTGATCAGGAAGTCGAGCCGCCAGTTGACCGCGGCCAGGATCCCTCCCAGCACGACGCCGACTATGTTGCCGGCGATGAAGGCGATCTGGTTGATCCCGAGTGAGAGCCCGCGCTGGTGCGCCGGAAACGCGTCGGTCAAGAGAGCGATGCTGTTGGCGAACAGACACGCACCGCCCACCCCTTGCAGCATGCGAAACGCGATCAACTCGATGGCCCCGGTCGTCCCGACAGACGGCGTCAGCGCGCACAGCAGTGAGCCGACCGTGAAGACGACGAAGCCCAGGTTGTAGATGCGGACCCGCCCGAATATGTCGGCGATCCGTCCAAACGTGACCAGCAGGACTGTCGTGACGGCCGAGTAGCCCATCAGCATCCAGAGCAAGAGGTTCGACTGGCCGGGTCCGAGAGGATCGACATGCAGTCCGGAGAAGATGGCCGGCAGAGAGATGAGGACGATCGTCTGGTTGATCGCAGCCATAAGCATCCCGATCGTTGTGTTGACCAGGACGGTCCACTTGTATTCGAGCTTCACGCTTCTGTCTTTACGAGCAGCGACTCCTCCTCAACCTCCACCACCGCCGCGCTGAACTCTCGCATCGCAGCGGCGATCCGCTCGCGGTCGGCTACTGTCATGCGGTCGACGGCTGCGCGGATCGGACTCCCCTCGAGGAGTGGAATGGCGCCAACCAGCCGGCGGCCCTCGGCGGTGAGCGTGACAAGCACCTTGCGCCGGTCCTCCGAGTCCCGGCTGCGGGCAATCAAGCCGCGCTCTTCGAGCCGGTCGACCAGCCGGGTCATGGATGGGGGCGCCAGCACGAGGTCCGCGCCCAGCTGGCCCAGCGAACGTGGCTGCTTCGCGAGCCGGCGCAGCACTCGCGCCTGGGCCAGCGTCAGCTGTGCCGCGTGCCAGATACGAGTCTGGATAGCCTCGCTGAGCGCTACCGCATCGAGATAAGCGCGGAGGAGCCGGGTCCGCGAGTCGTCAGGATTACTTGCCGACACAACAATATTATACGACTGAGCAAATAGCACCTCGTGGCAGAGGCAGGCCTCGCGCGCGCGTCCCTTTCTTATGACCTTATGACGCCCGACCGCTGCAAGTCCGAAGGTGCAGTTTCACCAGTACACTGCCGTCGTGAACAGCGTCGGCGATGCCTTCGGCTTCCCGTTTCGCGACCCGAAGTGGATCGAAAAGATCCTGATCCAGGGTCTCATCCTGATCATTCCGATCGTCGGCGTGATCGCGCTGGCGGGCTGGATGTTGATTACGTTCGACAACCTTCGCGCCGGCCGGCAGGAGCTCGCCCCGGCCGGCTTCGATCTCAGCCGCGGGATTGGATTGTTCGGCGCGTGGCTCATCTATTCGTTGGTCCTGTCCCTCCCGGGCGACGTCCTGAGCGGGGTGGGCGGCAGCTTCAACGCCAGCCATAACTTTTCCGGCAACGGCTTCACAAGTCTTGGCTCGCTGCTGGGCCTTGCCGCTCAGCTGCTTCTCTACTTCCTGCTGCCGTCGATCATCGTGATGACGTATCACCGGGGCTTCTCAGGAGGAATGGATGTAGACGGGGTGTGGCGGCTGGCGACGCGCAACATGAACAGCAGCGTAATGGCGGGCTTGATCATGTTCGTCGCCGGCATCCTCGGCGCGATTGGAATCGTGGCCTGCTGCATCGGCGTCTTCTTCACCGGCGTGTACGCCGCTGCTGTGATGACTGGAGCGGCGTCGTGGTTCGAACGGCAGCAGGCGCTGCCGGCAGGAGCTCCCCCGGCCGTCTAGTCTTTAGTTGAAACCGTGCAGTCCGGCGCTCCCTCAGCGGCGAGGGTGGCGGTTAGGTAGCGCTCACCCGCGGCGAGCCGCCATGCGGCATACGGCGGGCAAGATTCTCACCCTGGGCGATTGCGCCCACGCCGATGAGGAGGTGGATGACCTGGATGGTCCAGTGCCAGTCGCCTGTGAGCAGGCCCTGTTGGGCCAAACCCAGGATCGGGGCCGCGAGGCCCCACAGAACAGCCATCACGACCCACCTCATGGGGACCCCGGCGCGCGCGGCCAAGAACGAGAGCGCCCACAGCGCCAGGACAAGGACAAATCCAAGCAACTCGTGAACGGGGATCACCGGGTCCGCGCGACCGGTCCAGATCGCGATGCCCAGCAGGATCAGCAGCAGGCCCGACACACGAATGGTTATGTGGGCGATGGTCGCCGCTCTCGTCATTGGTACGACCTCCCGATGCCGCCTCGTGGCGGACGTTACTTGAAGTAGTTCAACTATACAATAACTTCAAGTAGCGAGCGCCTGTCAGCTACGATGAGGAAGTGTCCACGAGGGCCCGTGCCAGGGAGTCTGCCGGTGCCGCCTGGCGCCTCATCTTCGATTACATCATCGCCACCGCAGCCGAGCGCGTGGCAGTGCTCGATCGCCTGGGCCTGACGCCCGCAGAGAGCCGCGCCCTTTCCAGCCTCGAACCGAAAGCAGGTCGCTCGATGCGGTCGCTTGCCGAAGAGTGGTCATGTGACCCGTCCAACGCCACCTGGCTCGTGGACCGACTAGAGCGCCAGGGCCTGGTGACCCGGGTGGCACGAGACGATGACCGCCGCGTGAAGTCTGTCGTCTTGACCCCGAAGGGAAAAAGATTGCGCCGCGCCCTCATCAATTCGCTGTACACGCCGCCGGCAGACCTTGTCGCACTTCCGCAGCGAGACCTCGACGCCCTACGGGCCGCCGCGAGCAAGCTGCCTGCGCGCCACGGCGACCGGTGACCGGTGACCGGAGCTGTGCTATGTATTGGCACGTCGGGCGTCAACCACGAGTTCAGGTGAGGACACGTTGACGGAGCTGAAGGTGGGAGTCTTCGTACCGCAGGGCTGGCGGATGGACCTGGCCGACGTATCCGATCCAGTCGAGAAGTTCGAGACCATGAGCCGCTGCGCCCGTGAGGCGGAGAAGGCCGGCTTCGACGCGATCTGGGTCTACGACCACTTTCACACGGTGCCCACCGCTCAGCTGGAGGCGACTTTCGAGTGCTGGACGTCGATGGCGGCGCTGGCGCGCGACACGAGCACGATCCGGCTCGGACAGATGGTCACGTGCAACAGCTACCGGCCGCCTTCGCTGCTGGCCAAGATGGCGAGCTGCGTCGACGTGATGAGCCACGGGCGGTTGATTCTCGGCATCGGCGCCGGTTGGTACCAGCACGAGTACGAGGCATATGGGTACGAGTACCCGGAGACCCCGGAACGGCTGCGGATGCTGCGCGAGTCCTTGCAGGTGCTGAAAGCGATGTGGACGCAGGACCACGCGCAGTTCGACGGCCGCTACTACCACCTGCGCGGCGCCATCAACGAGCCGAAGCCGGTGCAGAAGCCTCACCCGCCCATCTGGATCGGAGGTGGGGGGGAGAAGGTGACCCTGAAGCTGGTGGCTCAGTACGGCGACGCCTGCAACTTCAACGCCGACGTCGCGACCGTGCGCCACAAGCTGGAGGTCCTGCGCGGGCACTGCGAAGCGGTCGGGCGCGACTACGACTCGGTGCTGAAGACGATCGAGCTCTACACGATCCTGGGCGACCGGCGAGAGGTAGACCGTGTGGTCTCGGATACCGCGCGTCGCACTGGCCAGGACGAGGGCTTCATTCGCTCCTGGCACCCGTGGGCCGGCGATGCGGAGCACATCGCACAGGCCATCGGTGAGTACATCGGGGCGGGAATCGATTACGTGATCGTCAACGTTCCCAACGCCTTCGAAGGCGGCGTGCTAGCTCGCTTCGCCGAAGAGGTCTTCCCCCTTCTCGGGCTGCGATCCACCATAAAGCCCTCCTGAGCCGCGGACGCACAACAAATGGACGAAGGCATTACCGACGTCCGCGCCCTCACGTTCGACGTCTTCGGCACCACCGTGGACTGGCGCTCGGGCGTGGCGGCCGAGGCACGAAGGCTTGGGGCACTCAATGGCGTGGACGCCGATTGGGAACGGCTGGCAGACGCGTGGCGCGCGCTGTACATGCCTTCGATGGACAGGGTGCGGCGCGGGGAGCTGCCGTGGACCAACTTCGATCGGCTTCACCGTGTCTCCCTGGACCAGGTCCTGCGTGAGGTGGGTCAAGAGAGTGGAGCGGACGGCTTCGATCTCGCCGCGCGCGAAGAGCTGACTAAGGCGTGGGAGCGCCTGCCGGCGTGGCGTGATGCGGCGCAAGGACTCGAGCGCCTCGCCACGCGCTTCACGGTGTCGACGCTGTCGAACGGCAACCGATCCCAGCAGGCCGCGCTGATCCGGTTCGCGGCTTTACCGTTCCAGCGCGTGCTGTCTGCGGAAGACTTCCGCCATTACAAGCCCGACCCGGAGGTGTACCTGGGCGCGTGCTCTGCGCTGGGACTGCAGCCGCGCGAGGTGATGATGGTCGCGTCTCACAAGTCGGACCTGCGCGCGGCGCAAGCAGCCGGTATGCAGGCGGCGTTCGTCGAACGGCCCTTGGAGAAGGGGCCCGGCGGAGGGGCGGACCTCCTGCCCGATCCGCTCGCCGGCGTCCAGGCCACCGACTTCATGGACCTTGCCGGCCAGCTCGGCTGCTGAAGCGTTCGGTCCTAATTCACAAAGGCTCGCACCACCGCGGCCAGGCGCACGGGATCATGGATGCGTGTCCTTCCAGGAGCAGTTTCGATGATCCCGGCTGAGCGGAGCTGCTTCAGGCTTCGGCCCACGACCTCGCGCGAGGACCCTATCGAGAAGGCGAGATCCTCGTGGGTGGCCCTCGCCTCGAGCCGGCCGTCCCCGAGCTGGGACTGGCAGGCCCGGTCGAGCAGGTCGTAGGCGAGCCGCTCCGTAACCGTGCCAAGCGTGCGCACGGCGACCAGCCGGAGGTCGTAATGAACTCGCTCAGCCAGGTGTGTCGCAATGACGCTCAGCACCTCGATGTCGGTCGCCGCCAGCGTCCGCAGATGGTCGAGGTCGAGAAGCGTGAACGTCGAATCGACGACAGCCTGCACGTACGTGAGAGGCGGATCTTTGCCGCTGGAACTGCCCCGAAGCACGTTCCTGGCGCCGACCATGTTCCCTGGATGAACGAAGGCGACGGTCGCCTCGCGCCCGTCTCGGACGCTCATGTAGACCCGAGCGAGGCCCTTGTCGAGCAAGAGGACGCGAGCTACCCCAGGCCGGAAGGCCACCGTGCCGGCCCTGTAGTTCACGCGTTTGGAGCCCTCGAGCACCTGTCGTTGTTTCGCGGAGCTCAAGAGCGAGAGTAGAACGACACCTCCGGCGAAAGCCGGGGTCCCCACGAGAAAAGTATGCTCTGCCGGCATCGAGGCAGGGTCGCCAGTTCGAGAGGAGCGTCATCATCTTGGAATGCCCCGGACCATGATCAAGATCGAGCTGTGAGCGGCTTTCTGGTCGCCCTCGCGACCTTCCTGGCTGCCGGCGTCGAGTGGGTCGAGGCGCTGACCATCGTCCTGGCCGTCGGCATCTTCAAGAGCTGGCGCACGGCCATCCTGGCCACGATCGCCGCGCTCGGCGTTCTGCTCGCGCTGATCGTGGTCTTCAACTTCACCATCACCGCTTACGTCTCGATCTCCCTCGCTCGCACCGTGGTTGGCGTGGGTCTGCTGCTCTTCGGGCTCGGCTGGCTGTACAAGGCGATCCTGCGCTCGGCGGGGCTGAAGGCACAGCGCGACGAAGCCGAGGAGTACGACGAGGCGCGCGACGAGGTGATGACGCATGGTCACGCTTTCGGCACCGCATTCGGTGGCGTCTTTCTCGAAGGGTTGGAGGTCGTCTTCGTCGTCGTCGCCCTGGGTGGACTGAACAGCCTGCCGGCCGCGGCTGCCGGCGCTATCGCTTCGCTGGTCGTGGTCGTGGCTGCCGGCATCGTGCTCAGGCAGCCGCTGACACGCGTTCCCGAAAACCTCGTGAAATACGCGGTCGGGGTCATGCTGACCGCGTTCGGCACCTTCTTTGCCGGCGAGGGCCTTGGCGTCGATTGGTGGAATGGCGACTGGGCGATCCTTGCTTTGATCTCGGGTTACGCGCTCGCATCCTTCCTTTTCGTCCGCCTGCTCGTCTGGAGCCCCTCACGCATCGTCGATTCGAGGCCCGTGCGCATGGTGCGCGCGGGGGCGGTCGAGGTCTGGGGACTTTTCGTCACGGACGGGCTGCTCGCTCTTTGTGCCGTCGCGGCACTCATCGCCGTAGACCTGTTCTTGGGCCGCACGACCGGGCAGAAAACCAACGCCGGGCTGATCCTGGTGGCGGGAGTGCTGGTCGCGATAGGCATCTCGCTGTGGGCCGCGGCCCGCGCCGCGGTTGCCGGCACGAGCTCAGCGAAACCCGTGCGAGAAGAGCCCGCTCCAGCGGAATAGCGCGCGGGAGCCCTGCCGATTCCGAGCACGATGAAACGCGACTACCGGTTGCTCTTGTCGATCAGGCTGCTGAGGAGCTTCGGCTTCGGCTTTGTGCCGGTGCTGCTCGGCCTGCGGTTCGAAGAACGCGGTCTGGGCGCCGGGCCTTTGGGGGCGGCGCTCTCGATCGGCGTGCTGGCAGCCGCTCTCTCGGGATTGCCCCTGGCCGCACTCGCTTTGAAGATCGGACGGCGGTGGGTCCTGTTCGCCACCGGCCTGCTGATGGCGATCAGCGGAGCAGATCTCGCGCTGGCCACCCAACCGGCGTTGCTGGTGCTGGCCGGCGCCACGGGCATGCTCGGCGCCTCCGGCGTCGACCTCGGGCCGTTCCTCGCGATTGAGCAGGCTGCCCTGGTCGATTCGGTGCCTGACCGCCGCCGCAACCGAGCCTTCGGCCGTTATTCGCTGACCGGCGGCCTGGCGGTGGCGGCCGGCGGGCTCCTGGCCTCGCTCGGAACAGGCCCAAGTCGCGTCACGCTTGTCTTTCTTCTGTTTGTGGCGCTGGGAGTCATGAACGCGGCGATCAGCCTGTTGCTCTCCCCCCAGACTGTCGCAACCGCCCCCGGCCCGATCATCAGCCGCGCGTCGATGCGACCACTTGCCGCGCTCGCCGGTCTCTTCGCGATCGACGGGCTGGGCGGGGGGTTGGTCCTGCAGACTGTGATCGCCTACTGGCTGCACCTTCGGTTCGGAGCCGGCAGCACGGTGTTGGGCCCGGCGCTGGCGTTGATCGCGCTGGTGCAGGCGGCTTCCTACGAGGTTGCGTCCAGGCTGGCGGACCGGATCGGCCTGGTGCGCACCATGGTCTTCACACATCTCCCCAGCAACGTGCTGCTCATGCTCGTGCCGTTCAGCCCCAACCTGACGGTGGCGCTGATCCTCCTGGTGGCCCGCTTCGGTATCGCGCAGATGGACGTGCCCGCCCGCCAGGCGTACGTCGCATCGATCGTTCCGCCCGCGGAGAGGGCGGGGGCATTGGCTGCGACCGGCACGGTGCGGGGCGTGATGCAAGCGGTCGGTCCGTTGATCGCCGGGCTTGCGATCCAGGCGTCGGCTGCAGGCCTACCGTTCCTGCTCGCCGGCGGGCTCAAGATCTCGTACGACCTCGGACTCTACGCAGCTTTTTCGCGGCGCCCAGGAGGTCACGAGGCGTCGCGGGCGCCGCGCCGGCCTTAGCGCTCGCGCGCGCGTCATCCTTACGTATAGTCGCTTCGCGCCTGGTTGATTTTGAGAAGACGACTACAAGGGAGGGGCTGAATGGCAACCGTCAAAACGCGTCAGAAAGGCAGGTTTCCCGGCGAAACCGCGGAGTATCGGCGGGCCCGCAACCGCTTGCTGAAGTCTGAGATCGAGCTGCGCCGGCAGCAGGAGGCGGTCGCCGCGCAGCGAAGAAAGCTGCCCCTTGGCGGGGAAGTCGCCGAGGACTACGTTTTCGACGCCTCGATGCCCGGAGACAAGGAATTCACGACGATCCGGCTGTCTCAGCTTTTCCAGCCAGGCAAGGACACGCTCTTCCTCTACAACTTCATGTTCCCGAATGCGGTCGGGACCATGAATCCGTGCCCAGCCTGCACCTCCATCATCGATGCGATCGACGGCGCGGCGCGACACGTCGTGCAGCGAGTGAACTTTGCGGTCGTGGCCAAGGCTCCGATCGCGAAGTTCCGCCAGCACGCGCGGCGCCGCGGCTGGCGGCACGCGCAACTGCTCTCATCCGCCAACAACACGTTCAACGTCGACTACCGCGCCGAGGGAGCCGATACCCAGCAATTTCCTATGGCTCACGTTTTCGTTCGTCGCGGGAAAAAGATTCGCCATTTCTGGAGCAGCGAGCTGTGGTTCGCGCCGCCCGAACCCAACCAGGACATGCGCCACGTCGATTTCATGTGGCCGATGTGGAGCATGTTCGATGCGACTCCGAAAGGCAGGGGCGCCAGCTGGGGACCCGAGCTCAAGTACTGAGAAGGCGCCTCGCGATCTCAGGCTGGTCAACAGTTTCAGAGGGATGTCGATTCGGGCTGAGATCGTTCGTGTAGGAGATGACGACCGGCACGGGCCGGCGATCACTCAGGCGGAGGAAAGTGATGAGCAGGATTGTCGTAACCGAGTTCGTGTCGCTCGACGGTGTCATGGAAGATCCCGGTGGCGCCGAGGGGTCCAAGCACGGCGGCTGGACGTTCAAGTTCGACCGCGGCGCCGAAGGCAACAAGTTCAAGGTCGACGAGCTGTTCGCCGCCGACGCGCTCTTGCTGGGACGAGTCACCTATCAGGGTTTTGCGAAAGCTTGGCCTTCGATCAAGGACCCAGACGGGTTCGCCGACAAGATGAACAGCATCCGCAAGTACGTCGTCTCGAACACACTCAAGGATTCCGAGGCGACCTGGAACAACACGACCGTCATCCGTGGTGACGTGACGGCCGAGATCGCCCGGCTCAAGGCTCAGGCCGGGGGCGACATGCTCGTCGCGGGAAGTGCCCGGCTCGCCCACACGTTGATCGAGCACGGACTGGTGGACGATTACAGGCTGATGGTATTCCCGGTCATCCTGGGAAGTGGCAAGCGCATGTTCCCGGACCTGGACAAAGTGGCCACGCTCAAGCTCGTCGACGCGAAGACGGCCGGCGACGGAATCGTC
Organism: Candidatus Dormiibacterota bacterium; assembly: GCA_003169845.1. Taxonomy (GTDB): domain Bacteria; phylum Chloroflexota; class Dormibacteria; order Dormibacterales; family Dormibacteraceae; genus Palsa-870. Next base: position 276,717 of record PNAG01000002.1, read on the forward strand.
ATGCTCACCTACCAGGCCGCCTGAGGAGAAGAAGCCTGATGCAGCAGTACATGCTCACCGTGCATTCGGTCGAGGGCAGCCCTGCCCTGTCGGCCCAGGCGAGAGAGAAGGTGTACCGGGACGTCGACGCCTTCAACGCCGAGCTCCGGACCAGTGGTGCGTGGGTGTTCGCCGGGGGTCTTCACCCCGCGAACACCGCCACCGTGGTGCGGGTCCGTGAGGGCGAGCTTCTGATGACCGACGGGCCGTTTGCCGAAGGCAAGGAACACGTGGGAGGGTTCTGGGTGATCGCGGCTCCCGATCTCGACGCCGCCATGGCGTGGGCCGCCAAGGCGACCCAGGCTTGCGACGCCCCGGTCGAGGTGCGCCCGTTCCACGACATTCCTCCGGAATGACCGAGTGCCGGTAGTCGATGGATCGCAGATCGAGCGTGTATTTCGTGAAGAGTACGGCCGCGCCGTGGCGGTCCTGGTCAGGGCCTTCGGCGACATCGACCTCGCCGAGGAGGCGGTGCAAGATGCGTTCACCGTCGCCGTGCAGCGGTGGCCGTCGACCGGTCTGCCGCCAAGCCCGGCCGGGTGGATCGTCACCACCGCTCGCAACCGGGCGATCGACCGCTTCCGCCGTGAGGCGTCACGCGACGACCGGCACGCCCAGGCCGCGTTGCTGCACAGTCAAAGCGGGCCCGCTCACGAGGGACCGGTGGGCGACGACATGCTCCGGCTGATCTTCACCTGTTGTCACCCGGCTCTCGCCGCGAGCGCGCAGGTCGCTCTGACGCTGCGCCTCCTGGGAGGGCTCACCACTACGGAGATCGCACGCGCATTCCTGGTGCCTGAGCCGACGATGGCCCAGCGCCTGGTCCGGGCCAAGGCGAAAATCAGCGCCGCCAAAATCCCATATCGGGTCCCCGGTGAATCCGAGCTGCCAGGCCGCCTGCGCGCGGTGCTGTCCGTCATCTACCTGATCTTCAACGAGGGCTACACCGCGAGCTCGGGCGACAGGCTCATTCGCCAGGATCTTTGCGCCGAGGCCATCCGCCTCGGACGCCTCCTGGCGGGGCTCATGCCCGACGAGCCCGAGGTGATGGGACTCCTCGCCCTGATGCTGCTTACAGACTCCCGCCGCGCGGCACGCATCGGCCCCGACGGAGCGCTTGTTCTGCTGGCCGCCCAGGACCGCTCGATCTGGAACCGCGAGCTCATCGCCGAAGGGCAGGCGATCGTGCGGGCGTGTCTCCGCCGCAACCAGCCCGGGCCGTACCAGGTCCAGGCCGCGATCAACGCCGTGCACCGCGCCGCCCGCACCGCGGCGGCGACGGACTGGCGCCAGATCGTCGCGCTTTACGACCAGCTGCTCGCGCTCACCTCCAACCCGGTGGTCGCCCTCAACCGTGCCGTCGCGGTGGCCGAGATCGACGGCCCGCTCGCCGCACTGGCCCTGGTCGACGTGCTCGAGCTGGAGAATTACCACCTCTTCCACGCCATCCGCGCTGATCTCCTGGTCCGCGCCGGCCGGACGTCCGAAGCGGAGGACGAATACGACGCCGCCATCCGTCTCACCACCAACGCGGCCGAGCGCGCTTTCCTGGAACGCGGCCGCCAGGCGCTGAGTTAGGGAGTACTCTCCGGGGCGATGCCCCGCATCACCCGGCGCAAGGAGCACTGGAAGCAGAGGCCCGACGACCATGACTATCCCGCTGCTGAGGACTACCTGAGCCTGATCGGCCCTCCCGACGAGGCGAAGTCGCTTGCTCGCGGTTTGCGTACGGCGCCGATCGTGCATCGGAAGGCGAAAGACCTCCTGCGCGCGAGCGCTCTGCCGCTGCTCGCGCCCGACAACTTTCACGTCGCGAAGGATCTGAAGAAGGTCGCCGACGGCCGGCTGCTCTCGCCGGTGCTGTGCGTACGAGGCATGCTTCGAGCACACGTCCCGCTGATCGTGGCCGATGGTTACCACCGCATTTGCGCCAGCTATCACCTGGACGAGGACGCGAGCATCCCCTGCCGCATCGTCGACCTGAAGAAGGCCTAGCCCCTCATGCTCGCGGCGGCCGTTTGCTTCGATGAGATCTCCGAGCGGCAACGCGAGCGCAGATAGCCAAGCGCCGGCATGCTTTCAACCACGTTTCAGGCGAGCGTTTGGCACGACTATTTCATGACGGTGGGAGGCGGCGCGGCCGCTCTCACCGGGCTGGTCTTCGTCGCGATGACGCTCCATCTCGATGAAATCATCAACAACCCTGTGCACCGGCATCGCGCCCGCACGATCCTGGCGGGCTTGACCGCGGTCTTCATCCGCTGGGTAGGAATGCGGGAAGCCGCCGAGGCCAGGTCAGCTTCTTGAAGCCGGCTCAATCGCTCGCGAGGATTCGCTCGAAAGCGCCGAGGTAGCTGTCGTCCCCAGCCTGCTGCCTCAAGAGCCAGTATTCGGCGCCCCAGAACAGGTAGGCATCCAGCGGGCTCCTTGATTCGCTGGCCAGGGCCAGGCATCGGTTGTAGTTCTCGATCACCCGCTCTGGCGGACAGCTGGCCATCGCGCGCCCGGTCGGGTTGGGCGGGATCGTCACCGCCTCCCAGGGTTCGGCCTGTCCCTCAGCGATCATCAGCCGCCGGCCCTGAGCTCCCGACCGCTTGACCAGGTGCCTCGCTCGCTCCCGCCACGCGTGCACCTTTGCGTCCAGGTAAACGGTCCATTCGCCGGCCGCCCCCAGCGCGTGGGACGGATAGAAGTCCACGCCGATGATGTCGGCAGCCTCCTCGGCCAGGGCCAGCGAGTCTCCCTGGTCGCGGGTCCGCCACGACTGCTGGGCCGCGACTGGCAGAGACATCGGCAGGAAGCCGTTCAGGAGGATGGGTCGCTTTGGATCCACACGCCGCACCTCAGCAATCTCACGCTTCACGAACCCGGTCGCCAGCCGCCACGAATGCTCCACACCGAGCGGGTCCACGGCCTCGTGCTCGACCTGCCAGGCGACGACCGGTTCGTGATCCCGATATCGATCCACCACTCGCGCCACGAACGCGAGGGCGGCGGTGAGCAGGTCCGGGTGTGATGCCTCGCTGACCAGCGAGCCCTCCGGGAGCGGGGTGGGGAGGTGGTGCTTGGGAACGAAGAACTCCGGGTACCCGAAGTTCTTGACTGCACCGAGGCCGATAATCACGTGTTTTCCCGCCTGTTCGGCGGCGTCGACCTGCCAGTCCAGCGGTGAGAAATCGAAAACGCCGGGCGCCTGCTCCATCCGGTTCCACAGCGCCGCCAGGCGTATCAGCTCGTAGGGGTGCCGCAGAAGCGTGGCCAGCGCGGCTCGTGGCTCCAGTCCAAATCCCTCGGCCTGGAGCGGGCGGAAGCTGATGCCAAGGCGCGTCGCACCGCGCGGTTCGACCCGGACATCCCGCCAGCGACCGGTTAACGGCCGCTGCGCTCGGGCGATGCGGAGGCTCACCGCGGGCTTTGAATCAGAACCCGCTCCTCGTGGGCACGATCGGCGAGGGTGGCAGGGGCGTGAAACCAAGGCTCGGAGCAAGCACCTGCTGGGCCAGCGCCCCCTCGCGCCTCCACCAGCGGTTGACGATGATGCGCGTCCGGCCGCCGTCCACTCGAGAGATCGTCACTCTGCCGTTCCAGAAGATCCCGCGCCGGAACTTGAGCTCGGCGACCATCGACCGCGGGACTGCGAAGGCAAGGGTGGTGGGAGTCGCGCTGAGCTGCGGGCCGGTGAGGGCGATGACCCGGCGATCCGTGATGGTGACGAAGTAGGCGCCCAGCTGGCTCATCGCGATGAGCATGCCGATCACCCCGAAAAGCGATTGCCAGAGCTGTGCTTGACGATCTCTGCCGTAGAAGGAAACGACGACCCGTTCGCCGGGCTCGAGGAGCGGCAGCGTTCCCGCGCCGAGGCGTGAGAGCTGGCGGATCTTGCCGGTCGGGGTCTTGGCCGGGAGGCTGATGGCGCCGGTGATCGCCGAGGCGGTGGTCGCCGCCTGGCGAGCGGCCGAACCGGCTCCCGACGTGTTGCCCGATGCCGCCTCGGCCATCGCCGCCATCGTGGCCGCGTGAAGGACGACCGCGTTTCCGCCAATCTCGCGCTGGCACCATCCGAACCACTGGACATACGAGCCTGCCAGGTCGACCGGTCCGTACGGAGCCGCCAGACCGGCCACCCCGCCGCCATAGGCGACCCCCTGGTTCAGCAAGGAAAGCGTGGTGGCCGACCGCGCTCGGATCAGGAAGAAGAGGCATGGGGCGAACACGGTCAAGCCCACGCCGATGAACAAAAACGAACCGGTGATCGCGTCGTTCCGATCAGAGGTCGAGCTCGTGGTGTCGCCGAGGGAGGCGGCCAGCGCCAGGAGGCCCAAAGCGAGGAGAAGACCTCCCACGACGCTGCCGATGATCAAAAGGATCTTGCCCAACGCGCGACAAGGTATCAGGCGCGCAATCGGTTCTAGCCCTGATATCCCTCGATCGGTGATCGCCGTCCCCCGGCGAATGGAGGGGGCGCAGCCCACGGTTCTCAGGTTGTGGGTGCCTCGCGACCCATCAGAGAATGAAACGTGACAATCCTTCGCGGTCCCCCGGCTGCGTCAATCCGGTGGATCTCCTCCGGCCGGCGACCGAGGTGACTTGGCGGTAAAACGGCCAGCACAGACCAACGGCCACGGGGCCGGCATGGGCGTGAAAACGCGTGTCTCCACAACCGAACCTGAAATCAGACATGCCATCCCCACAGCCGGTGGCCTGCAAAGGCTGATCGACCCCTCTCTCTTCGCCGACCCGTATGCCGCCGCCAACTTCATCGGCAACGTGCTCGAGGCATCGACTGAGACTTCGATCGTCGGCACTGACCTCGAAGGCAATATCCAGCTCTGGAACGAAGGCGCGCGCCGCCTTTATGGATACGAGCCCGAGGAGGTCATCGGCAAGGCAAACTCCACTCTCCTTCACACGGCCGAGGACGTGGCTGCCGGACTCGCATCGCAGATGATGGCGACGGCGATCGAGACCGGCAAGTTCGAAGGAGCCCTCGTCCGGCGCCGTAAGAACGGCAGCACGTTTTCCGCCCGCGTCGTGCTCACCCCCCGCCGGGACAGCAATGGCGACGCGATCGGCTTCCTGCTCATCTCCAGGGACGTGTCGGACGAGATCCGGCTGGCCCAGGCGCTGGAGGTCACCCAGGTCTACACGCGCTCCTTGATGGAGTCGAATGTCGACGCGATCATGACCACTGACCCGCTGGGCGTGATCACTGACGTCAACGAGCAGATGGTGCAGTTGACCGAGCACTCGCGCGAAGAGCTGATCGGGTCGCGCTTCAACCGCTACTTCACCGAGCCTCGAAAGGCGGACGAGGCCATCCGTCTCGTGCTGCGCGAGGGAAGGGTCGCCAACTACGAGCTCACCGCCCGCTCCAAGAGCGGCCACGAGACGATGGTCAGCTACAACGCGACCGCCTTCTTCGACCGCGACCGCAAGCTGCAAGGCGTTTTCGCGGCCGCGCGCGACATCACGGAACAGAAGAAGCTGGAAGAGAAGCTGCGCGAGCAGCAGAACTACCTCCGCGGCCTCATCGAGGCTTCGTTCGACGGTCTCGTCATGGTTGATTCACAAGGCCTCATTTCGGACCTGAACGAGCAGATGTGCCGCCTCTCCGGCTACGCGCGGGAGGACTTGCTGGGCACCGCGTTCGCCACCTACTTCGTGGAGCCCGAGCGCGCGACAGCGGGCGTGAAGGAGACCTTCGACCAGGGCTCGGTCAAGGACTACGTCCTTACGTTGCTCACCCGGTTGGGGAAACAGCTGCAGGTGTCGATCAACGCCTCCATCTTCCGCGACCACGTCGGCAACGTCCGGGGCATCTTCGCTTCGGCCCGCGATATCACCGATCAGGCCCTGCTGCAAGCACAGCTTCTGAGTGAGCGTGCTTACAACAGAAGCCTGATCGAGGCTTCGTTCGACGGCCTGGTCATGGTCGACCCGATGCTGACCATCACGGACGTGAACGAGAAGATGTGCCAGATGTCCGGGTATGAGAGGACCGAGCTCATCGGCAGCACCTTCCAGGACTACTTCACCGACAACAAGCGCGCCGCGGCCGGCGTCCGCAACACGCTCGACAAAGGCGCGCTCACCAACTACGAGCTGACCCTGCGCACCAAGGACGGCCACGAGCAGCTGGTGTCGTTCAACGCCGCAACCTTTGCGGACCAGGCGGGAAAGGTGCGGGGAATCTTCGCGTCGGCTCGCGACATCACCGAGCAGGGAGGCCTCCAGAAGCTGCTGGCCGAGGAGCAGGCCTACAACAGGGGTCTCTTCGAAGCCTCGCGCGACGGCCTGGTGACCGTGAACGAGGACATGCGGATCACCGACGTGAACGAGACGCTCTGCAAGATGGTCGGCCGGACACGCGCGCAGCTGGTCGGTTCTTTGTTTCCTGAGCACTTCACCGAGCGCGATCGTGCGATCGACGGGGTGCGTCTCACGTTCGAGAAGGGCCTGGCCACCAACTACGTGCTGACCATGCAGGCGGCCAACGACAAGAAGGTGCAGGTTTCTTTCAACGCGGCGGTCTTCCGCGACGCTGCCGGCGTGGTGCGTGGCATCTTCGCCTCGTTCCGCGACGTCACCGACCAGCTTCAGCTCGAGCTGCAGCTCCGCGACACCCAGGTCTATACGCGCTCGCTGATCGAGTCGAACGTCGACGGCATCATGACCACCGACCCCCTGGGCGTGATCACCGACGTCAACGAGCAGATGGTGGCGCTCACCAGCCACTCCCGAGAGGAGCTGATCGGCTCCGCCTTCAAGACCTACTTCACCGAGCCCGATCGAGCCGAGCAAGCCATCCGGCTCGTGCTGACCGAGGGCAAGGTCACCAACTACGAGCTGACCGCCCTGTCCAAAGAGGGCCGCGAAACCGTGGTCAGCTACAACGCGAGCGCTTTCTTCGACCGCGACAACCGCCTGCAGGGCGTGTTCGCGGCAGCACGCACCATCACCGAGCAGAGGAAGCTCGAAGAGCAGCTCAGAGAGCAGCAGGCATACCTGCGAGGACTGATCGAATCGTCAGGGGACGGCCTCGTCACGGTCGACCCGGACGGCTTCATCTCCGACGTCAACGACCAGGTGTGCCGCATGTCGGGCTACGGACGAGGGGACCTCAACGGCACCCAGTTCGCCGACTACTTCACCGAGCGGGAGGTCGCGCGCGCCGGCGTGAAGCAGACCTTCCAGATGGGCGTCGTCACCGAGTACCCGCTGACGATGGTCTCACGCACCCGACGCCACCTGCAGGTGACGTTCAACGCGTCGGTGTTCAAGGATTCGGGCGGCATCGCCCGCGGCATCTTCGCGTCCGTCCGCGACGTCACCGATCGAGTACGCCTCGAAGAGCAGATGCGCGAGCAGCAGACCTATCTGCGAGGACTGATCGAATCGTCCGGGGACGGCCTGGTCACGGTCGACCCGGAGGGGTTCATCACGGACCTCAACGAGCAGATGTGCCGGATGACGGGGTATTCGCGACAGGAGCTCATGGGCTCTGTTTTCAAGCGGTACTTCACCCAACCGGACAACGCCGGCATGGGCGTGCGCAGGACCCTGGCCGAGGGCGGGGTCACCAACTACGAGCTGGTGCTCGAGTCAAAGGGAGGACGGAAGGCCGCGGTCTCCTTCAACGCTTCCGTGTTCCGGGCCCCTGACGGAGATATCGAGGGCATCTTCGTATCGATGCGCGACATCTCCGAGAAAGCCCGTCTGGAGACCCAGCTCACCGAGCAGCAAGTCTACAACCGGTCCCTCTTCGAGGCCTCGGCCGACGCCCTCTTCGCGATCGCGCCCGACGGCATCATCACCGACGTCAACGAGGAAGCGACCCGGATCAGCGGCTACACGCGAAAGCATCTCATCAACTCGAGCTTCCACGACTATTTCACTGACCCCAAGCAAGCTGCGGCAGGCGTGGCCAAGACGCTGGCCGAAGGTCGCGTCATGGGCTACGAGCTGGTGATCATGACGCGCCAGGGCCGGCGGATAACAGTGAGCGTCAACGCCGGCGTCTTCACCGACGCGGCTGGTCAAGCGCTCGGCATTCTTGCGGGCGCCCGCGAGATCAGCGCCCAGAAGCTGCTGGAGCAGCAGCTGCGCGATTCACAGGTCTACACGCGCTCGTTGATCGAGTCCAACATCGATGCCCTGGTGACGACCGACCCCGTCGGCGTCATCACAGACGTGAACCAGCAGATGGAGGCGCTGACCGGCCATGGGCGCAATGACCTGATCGGGTCAGAACTGAAGAACTACTTCACAGAGCCCGGGCGCGCGGAGGAAGGCGTGCGCCAGACCCTGCGTGACGGGAAGGTCACGGATTACGAGCTCACAGCCCTCAGTCGGGACGGGAAGGAAACCGTGGTCGTCTACAACGCCGCCACGCTTTTCGATCCGGACCACAAGCTGGAGGGCATCTTCGCCGCCGTGCGCGAGATCACAGAGCGCAAGCGCTTCGAGCAGCAGCTGCTGGAGACCAACGTGGCGCTCGAGCGTGCGGACCAGGCCAAGGATCGCTTCCTGGCGAGCATGAGCCACGAGCTGCGAACTCCCCTGAACGCGATCATCGGGTTCACCGGCACCTTGCTCATGAAGCTGCCCGGGCCCCTCAACCCCGAGCAGGAAGGACAGCTGCAGACAGTCCAGTCGAGTGGGCGCCACCTGCTCTCGATCATCAACGATCTGCTGGACCTGGCCAAGATCGAGTCAGGCAAATGGGAAGGCGACTTTCAAGCGTTGAACTGTGCCGAGGTGGCAAAAGAGGTTGCGGGAGGGCTCACCCCGCTGGCGCGCAACAAGGGCATCGCCTTCTCGGTGGTTGCCCCCGAGCACGCGGTGACAGCGTCCCTCGACCGGCGTGCACTGAGCCAGATCCTGATCAATCTCAGCAGCAACGCGATCAAGTTCACCGATCAGGGTGAGGTTCGCATCGAGATACACGAGGGTTCAACCGGCGGGCGGGCGACGGTGCGGTTCGACGTTATCGACACAGGCATCGGGATCAAACAGCAAGACCAGGACAAGCTGTTCAAAGCGTTCGAGCAGCTCAAGACATTCGGGATCGCCGCGCCCCGAGAAGGCACAGGCCTTGGCCTGTACATCTGCCAGCGCCTTGCGGGCCTTCTCGGCGGCAGGATCGAGTTCACCAGCCACGTTGGGGCAGGCAGCGTCTTCAGCTTCATCGCACCGAGAGAGCGTTCACTTGAGCAGTAGGAACCTGATCCTTGTCGTCGAGGACAACAAAGCCAGCAGCGACCTGATGGCGTATCTGCTCAGAGCGGCGGGCAACACCGTGATGACCTGCACCGACGGCGCTGACGCGATCGCGATCGCGGGGCACGATCATCCCCAGGTCATCGTCATGGATCTCCAGCTCGAACGAATGAGTGGGCTCGAGGCGGCGGCCGTGCTCGCTGCAGATGCCGAGTTGAAGGCGATTCCGCGGATCGCCGTGACGGCGTATGCGATGGTCGGGGACCGAGACCGGGTGCTGAAGGCCGGGTTCCAGGGCTACATCGCCAAACCCATCGAACCAACCACCTTTGCCGCGCAGATCAAAGCGTTCATCGTGCCGGCCGCTCCGGCTCAATCGGACGGCGGCTGAGTGGCGACGGCTGTGGTGGTCGACGACACGGCCGCGGATCGGCAGCTTGCCGAGACGCTCCTGAAGCATGCCGGGTACGAGGTGCTGTCGAGCGGTGACGGACTCGCCGGGCTGGAGCTGATCAAGAGCGCGAAACCGGACATCATCGTCACCGACCTGATCACACCGACCATCGACGGTTATGACCTGGCACGCGCTGTTCGCGCCGATCCGTCGACGGCCTCGATCCCCGTCATCATGGTGACGGCCCACTACCTCGAGGCCGAGGTCCGGCGCCTGGCGGCTCAGATGCACATTCAGCAGGTCATCATCAAGCCCTTCGAACCGCAGGTGTTTCTCGACGCCGTCGCCAGGGCAACGAGCGCCCAAGAGCCGGGAGGCAAACCTAAATCAAAACCGGGAGAGTTTCATATCGGCCACCTGCGCCTGGTGTCCGCCAAGCTCTACGAGAAGGTGCAGGAGCTCGAGGTCGCGAAGGCCGACTTTGAGTCGACGGCAAGCAGGTATCGCCTGCTCTTCAGGTCCCACCCCGAACCGATGTGGGTCTACGACGCCAAGACGCTGCGCTTCGTTGAGGTCAACGACGCCGCCATCCGGCGCTACGGCTACTCACGAGACGAGTTCCTGGCCATGACCATCAAGGACATCGATCCACCCGGACAGGCGCCGGCTCTGCCGGCAACTTATGACAACGGTACGAACCCGGACCAGCCGGCCACGGGACTCCATCGGCTGAAGGACGGCACGGTGATCGAGGTCCAGCTCTCGACCCGCGACATCGGTCATGGGTCTCGCTATGTCATGGCACAGGACGTGACCGAGAAGAAGAAGTACCAGCAGCAGCTGCAGCAGGCGCAGCGGATGGAGAGCCTCGGGCAGCTCGCAGGCGGCGTCGCACACGACTTCAACAACCTGCTCGGCGTAATTCTCAACTTCAGCTGGTTTGTCAAGGCCAATCTCACCGCAGAGGTGGAAAGCGGGGCGGGCGAGCGGTGGCGGCCGGTGTTGAAAGACATGGAGCGCATCGAGCGGGCGGCCGAAAACGCGGCGCGGCTCACCCATCAGCTGCTCGCCTTCGCACGGGTCGACGTCGTTCAACCTCGGCCCCTGGACATCAACGTGGTCGTGGCCGAAACGGCGCCGATGCTGCGGCGCACCCTCGGCGAACACATCGACCTGGTTGCGGTTCCAGGCACTGCCCTATGGCCGGTGATGATCGATTCGGGTCAGCTGAGCCAGGTGCTCACAAACCTCGCAGTCAACTCGCGCGACGCCATGCCGATGGGTGGCCGGCTGACGATCGATGTCGCGAACGTGGACGTCGACCTGGCTTATGCGGCGGCGCGGCTGACCTTGAAGCCTGGGCGCTACGTCCGCCTGCGCATCAGTGACACGGGCGCCGGCATGGACACCAGGACATTGGAGCATGCGTTCGAGCCTTTCTTCACAACCAAGCCTCGCGGACAGGGCACAGGCCTCGGCCTTGCAACTGTCTACGGCATCGTGACCCAGGCAGGTGGAACCGTCGACGTGTACTCAGAGCCTGGCCTGGGCACACGCGTGTCGGTGCTGTTGCCGGCGACCGACGAGGCTGTCACCGCTGTCGAAGCGGTGTCGTCCGCACCTCGCGCTCGCGCGAACGAGACGGTGCTCGTGGTCGAAGACTCGGACGACCTGCGCGAAATAGTCGACCGCATCCTGAGCGGTAATGGATACAACGTGATGGTGGCCCCCAACGGGGCGGCGGCGCTCGAGATGGCGCGGGATTACGCGGGCCACATCGACCTTCTCCTGACCGACGTGATCATGCCCCAAATGCAGGGAAACGAGCTTGCGCCTCGTCTCGTCGAGAGCCGTCCAGACCTTCGCGTGCTCTTCATGTCCGGCTTTGCGCAGCCGGCCCTTGGGGTCAACGGGACACTGTCGGCTGCGGTGGCTCTCCTGGACAAGCCGTTCAACGAGCCGACCCTGCTCGCCAGGGTCCGACAGGTCCTCGAGGCTCCGGTTTGAGCAGCCGCGTCCTGATCGTGGACGACAGTGAAGACGACATCGAGATGCTCCTTAGGTTCCTGGCCGCGGAGGACACCGTGATTCGAGGTCTGACGGACTCGACCCAGGCGGAAGAGGTCTTCAACGAATTCGAGCCCGACCTGGTCTTGCTGGACCTGCACATGCCCCAACCGGACGGCCTCGAGATCCTGAGGCGGATCCGAGAAGCGCGAATCCGGCTTGGCTTCCTGCCGGTGTTGGTGCTGACCGGTGACGTGGGGCGGGTCGCCCGCAACAACGCGCTGGACCTGGGCGCCGATGATTTCCTGACCAAGCCGCTGGACCGGCAAGAGGTCGTGCTTCGAGTGCGCAATCTCCTTTCCACCCGGAGGCTGCACGTGGACCTTGCGCGCGCCTACCGGCACAAGAGCGAGTTCCTGGCCAGCATGAGCCACGAGCTGCGGACACAGCTCAGCTCGGTCATCGGCTTCTCCGAGCTGCTGATCTCCGACACTGGCGACCGGTTCGACAAAGAGCGCAGGCTGAAGTTCCTCGCCCAGATCAACTCGAGCGGACGCTACCTGCTGGACCTGACCAGCGACATCCTCGACCTCGCCAAGATCGAGTCGGGCCAGACCGTGCTGCGCATGGAGAACGTGGTGATCAGCGACGTCGTGCGCAATGTCTTGAGCGTCATGGAGCCGCTGGCGGCGAAGAAGGCGATCCGGCTCGAGACCGACATGGCGGCCGCCGGGCAGGTTCCGGCCGATGCCGGAAAGCTGAAGCAGATGCTGCTCAATCTCGTGTCAAACGCGGTCAAGTTCACGCCTGAAGGCGGTCGCGTCACAATCGGTGTTGAGCGCCTCGCCGAGACAGTCGAGATTTCTGTGTGCGACTCGGGAATCGGCATTGCCGAGTCCGACCGCGAGCACCTGTTCGAGGAATTCCGGCAGGTCGATTCCGATGTCGCGCGCGAGCAGCATGGAACGGGCCTCGGATTGGCGCTGACAAAGCGTTTCGTCGAGCTGCATGGAGGTCAGGTAAGACTGACCAGCGAGGTGGGAAGAGGTAGCGTCTTCACCCTGAGCCTGCCGCTGGCACCGCGCCCTGAGGAGCTGGCCGGCCTTACTCTCGCCTCCTGAAGCGGTCACCCCGCGTCCCGGAAGAAGATGAATGGACTCTGGTAGCTCAGAGTCGCCGCGCCAACGCCGCGCCGGCGATCAGGCTGCCTAGCGCGATCAGCCGGATCAATCGGGGGGAGTTGAACGTCCTCGACGCGGGAGCCGAGGTCAGCCGCGCGCTCGAGCTCGCAGGGCTCTATGAGCAGGCGACCGGAGGCGTGGATACGAAGCGTTTGTCATCGGCGCCGATCTTCGCGCCGAGCGCACAAGCGGTCTTGACTCAGTTTGGGCCGAAGCCGTCTAGCTGAGGTCTGGCCGCGTTCTCAGCAACCTCTGAGCTTCCCCACATACCATCGGCAGGTGGAGGGGTGAATCCTGGCGTTGTGAAGTTGGGCGACTTCGAGAGGGGTAGCATGCTTTGAGAGGACTGGTCTTGCTGGCGGCGGCTGCTTTGCTGCTGGGCAGCGAGGTGTGGCCGCCGGCGAAGCCCGCCGCGGCGCTGGTCGGATTCAGCTACAGCCCGCTCATCTCGCAGTGGGCCAATCGCGCCCCTACCGAAGATCTGGCCATCCTTCTTGCCGCCACCGACCCCGACCTGGTCCGGCTCCCGGTCTACTGGGAATCGGTCGAGCCCACGCCCGACAGCCTGGACTTCACATCGATCGACGAGCTGCTTGCTGTCGTCGAAGCGCACGACCAGGTGGCGAGCCGCCCCACTCGAGTCGTGCTCACCATCGGCGCGCGCAACTTCCTCTATCCCGAGCTGCACGAGCCGGCGTGGGCTGCTCCGCGCCAGCAGCCGCACCTGAACGAGCTGCAGTCAGCAGCCGCTTACCGGGCCTATTTCGACGGCAGCCTCGTGCGGTATCGCTCCTCGCCGCTGCTGTATGCGTGGCAGGTCGAGAACGAGCCTCTCGATTACGTCGGCAACGTGTCGACGGGCGATGACCAGATCAAGGCCGCGCAGCTGTCATGGGAGATCGGCGAGGCGCACCAGCTCGATCCCGGGCACGAGGTCGTGACGACCAGCTTCGACGGTTGGAATGTGACGGTCGACATGCTTCAGCTCTACGCGGCCCCGGTGCTGGCCCTGCTCGGCGGCTACCCGAGCGGACACCCGGGTGGGGCGCTTGCGGCCGGGGACGCCCTGGGCCTTGACCTGTACATCGACAGTCCTTCGACGCCGCTGCGATTCACCAACCCCGACCTGCGCAGCGTGTGGAAGCAGCAGGCGATCGATTTCTGGGCAGGGCAGGCTAAAGCGCAGGGCAAGCAGCTGTGGCTGTCCGAGATGCAGGCGCAGCCGTGGAGCAGCTCGCCTGGCTACACGCAGTCAAACCTGCTGGCGAGCGCCGCGGACTACCGCCACGAGCCTTTGCAGGTCGTGCTCCTCTGGGGGGTCGAAACCTGGCTGCAGGACCCGGCCTGGATGGCGGCGGCCAATCACGCGATGACCATCCTGCGCAGCTGATCTCGGGCGCGGGCCCCGGGTGTGCTTCCATGTGGCTCGTGGCCGCGGGCCTGCGAGACACCATCGAGGCGAACCTTCGCGCCTTCGCGCGGGTGCCCTCCACGAAGTCCCTGGCGCCGGCCGCGGTTGCCATTGTCGTGATGGACGATCATGGGCAGCCGTGCGTTCCGATCTTTCAGCGACCCTCCGACATGAGCAGGCACGCGGGCCAGATGGCTCTACCCGGTGGCCGGCCTCATGAAGGCGAGAGCTCCGAGGCCTGCGCGATGCGCGAACTTCAAGAGGAGCTCGGAATCAAAGTCAGCTCTCGAGATATCGTCGGATCGCTCGACGACTTCGACACTCGTTCCGGCTTCACCATCACGCCAGTGGTGATCTGGGCCAATGTGGAGACAGCAGCTCTCCAGCCTTCGAGGTTCGAGGTTGCGGAGCTGCACATCATCCCGATCCTGGATCTTCGAGCCGCGGTCTCCGCCGCAATGCCCGGCGAGGCGTTCTCTTTGAAGTTCGAGCGACTCGAGGTATTTGCGCCGACGGCGGCGATTCTCTACCAGTTCAGCGAAGTTGCGCTAGACGGCCGCCAGGTGCGGGTCACGGACTTCTACCAGCCGCCTTTCACACATCGTTAGCGGTCGGATCACCTGAGCTCTTTAGCGACGCTCGATATCGCTTTGTCCAGCACCATCACGATTCGATCGATCTGCTGCTCGCTGATGACAAACGGTGGGGACATCGCCAAGACGTCGCCCGGCAGCGGCCGCACGATAACCCCATCCTCGAGCGCGGCGAGCCACACGCGTCGCGCCGCGTCGCGCGATGCGTCGAACAGCTCTTTCGTCTCTCGGTCACGCACCAACTCGATGCCCGCGATCAGGCCAAGGCCGCGGACGTCGCCGACGATCTCGTGAGAGCGCAGCTCCTGCAGCCGATTCTGCAGGTACGCGCCTCTGTCGGCCGCCTGCTCGACGAGCCCCTCATCCTCGAGGATCTGCAGGTTTCGAAGTCCCACCGCACAGGCGGTCGGGTGCCCGCTGTACGTGAACCCATGGGCGAACGGCCCCTTCACCGACTTCAGCGTGTCGTGCACGGAGCGCGTCAACATGACTCCTGACAGCGGCAGGTAGCCGCTGGTCACGCCCTTAGCGAAGATCATGAGATCAGCCTGGACGTTCCAGTGCTCGAGCGCGAACCACCGGCCGGTCCTTCCAAAGCCCGTGATGACCTCATCGGCGATCAGCATCAGCCCGTACCTGTCGCAGACCTCTCGCACGAGAGGGAAGTAGTCCGCCGGCGGAACGATCACGCCGCCGGCACCCTGCACCGGCTCCGCGACGACGGCCGCGACCGTCCGTGCACCTGCCTTCAACACCACGTCCTCCAGCGCCCGAGCGTAGGCGGCGCCCGGGGAGCCCTCGCCCGAAAAGCGATACGGATCGGGGGACGGAGCATGGAGGAAGCCTGGCGCGAGCGGCTCGAAGCCCTTCCAGAAGTTGGGCAGCCCCGTGGCGCTGGTCGCGCCGTAGGTCAGGCCGTGATAATCGCGGGTCCGCGAGACGATGTTCACTCGCTCGGGTTCGCCGCGCAGCTTCCAGTAGAGGCGCGCGATCTTGTACGCGGTGTCGTTTGCCTCGGCGCCGCCAGACGCGAAGTAGGTCACCTCGAGCTCGCCCGGCGCGAGCTCGGCTAACCTGGCGGCCAGCTCGATCGCGGGCGCCGTGCCAAAACCGCCGTAGGCCGAGCTGAAAGCCAGCGTTTTCATCTGCCCAGCCGCCGCGTCGGCGAGCTCCGCCCGGCCATAGCCCACGTTCACGTTCCACAAGGACGCCATGCCATCGACGTACTCCCGACCATCGACGTCGGTCAGCGTTGCGCCGCTGCCGCCGGCGAAGATCAGCTGTGGGACCGTGCCCACCGGCGCGCCGAGGTCGCCCTGTGGGTGAAGCCAGTGGGTGCGGTCGAGCTCGTACAGCCGGCTCGACTCCTCGGCTGAGAGTAGCTTGCCCGCCACGCGGCAAGAATAGGGGACGTGATCGGAGTGGGTTTGGTCGACGTGGGGGGCGACCCGAGCCTTGAACATCTTTACCGGTCGCCCGCTGGCGGCAGGGGTGGCCGCCGCCGCGGGTGCCGATTGGGGGGGATTGAGCACGTTGCTCAGAGCGGGGTAGCTCTTGGAAGTATTTTTAACGCTTGGCGGAGACGCTGTCGCCATGCCCAGATATGGCCCGCGGGCCATGTAAATTAGGGGGTCGGGCTTACTTGACGGGCGGCTGGGTCTTTGGACTTGCCGGCAGGCGCTGCTCGACCCACTGGCGCAACGCATTGAGGTTGAGCGCTCCGGTCACGCGGTCGCGCTCCCGGGCCCCTTCCATCAGGACGAGGGTCGGAATGCCACGGATGCCAAACCTCTCCTGGAGCGCCGGCGCAAGGTCCGTGTTGACCTTGACCACCTTGAGCTCGCCGGCCCGCTCCTGGGACAGGCGCTCGACCGCCGGTGCGACGATCCGGCAGGGGGCACACCAGGGGGCCCAGAAGTCGATCAGCACCGGGATCGGGCTCTTCTCCGCCACTGCGGTGAAATCCGCCGCCCCGGCTTCGGTCAGCCACTGAAGCGCGCGGCCACACTTCGGGCAGTGGGGCACGCCTTGGGCGGCTGAACGGACGCGGGTCTTCTGACCGCAGTTCGGGCAGGCGACGACCTGGGGACCATTCATCTCTTCTATTTATAGGTCCCCGATCCGAAGGCCGCCCAAACCCGCTCCAACACGTAGGCATACCCTTAGCGGCATGGGGATTCAGATGGCCGAATTCGGGCGCACAGGGCATATGAGCAGCCGCACCCTATTCGGCGCGGCGGCCCTGTCGCGAGTGACCCAGGACGTCGCCGATCGGACGCTCGACGTGCTGCTTCGCCACGGCGTCAACCACATCGACACCGCCGCGAGCTACGGGGACGCGGAGCTTCGGATCAGGCCCTGGCTCAAGCGTGAGCCTGGTCACTTTTTCCTGGCGACAAAAACGGACGCGCGAACGGCCACCGCGGCGCGCGACGACCTGCACCGCTCGCTGGACCGGCTCGGCGTCGACCACGTCGACCTGTGGCAGCTGCACAACCTCGCCGATCCGATCGAGTGGGACATTGCCCTGAGCCCGGGAGGAGTCATCGAGGCGGCGGTCGACGCGCGGGCCCAGGGCCTTGTTCGATTCATCGGCGTCACCGGGCACGGAGCGCAGATCGCCGCCAATCACCGGCGCAGCCTCGAGCGATTCGATTTCGACTCAGTGCTGCTGCCTTACAACTTCGTGACCATGCACCTGCCCTACTACGCAGAGAATTTCGAGGCGTTGGTCAAGACGTGCGCTGAGCGCAAGGTCGCGGTGCAGACGATCAAGTCCATCGCCTTACGGCCGTGGCGGGGGAGAGAGCACACGCACGCCACGTGGTATGAGCCACTCGGGAGCCAGGCCGACATCGACCTCGCGGTCTGGTGGGTGCTCGGCCGTTCGGGCATGTTTCTCAATACCGCGGGCGACGTCGACCTGCTGCCGTTGGTGCTCGATGCCGCCGAACGTTTCGAGTCGCGACCCGCTGATGCCCAGATGGGAGCCATGCTGGAGCGCTCGAAGACAGAACCCCTATTCGTCTAGAAGGCTACTCGTCCGCGGTCCACTCGCTCGCAAGATCCGCCCGATCGAGCCGCAGCATGAGACGCATGGCGCCGAACGCGACCGTTGCCAGGATGATCATTGTTCGCATGCCGAACATGATTCCGAAAGGCGATGGGTTAGTCATCGTGTCGACGAGACAAACGCTCCTGTCCGAATTTCGGGTGGGCGGAGCGAGCCGGGCGATGGAAACCCTATTACCTGATCGTCATCCGTCACCTGAATGGTGGAGATAGAAACATCAAGGCGACAGGAGGGTGCGAGGCGCTGTATCTCGTCCCGTCCAATCGAGCCGTTGCGTCGGCGCTCACATCGCCCAGCTTCCACCAGCTTCTGGCGGGACTCTTTGGCGCGCCTGGTCGGCGGCGGCGGCATCTGATATACCTGTTGTAGGAGATATGAATCGATGAACGACACTGCTCCGACCGGGGCACCCGAGAGCGACGAACCGCTTCCCGGCGAGCGTCAAACCCGCCTGAGCGGCGCCTGGACGGCCATCGTGATCGGCCTCGTCGCCCTGGTCGTGATCCTCGTCTTCATCCTGCAGAACCAGCAGAGTGTGGAGGTCACGTTCCTGGTCTTCAAGGGCCACCTGCCGCTGGCGGTGGCGCTACTGTTCGCGCTGATCCTCGGCGCGGTCATCGTGGTCGCGTTCGGCGCGGCTCGCATCCTCCAGCTCCGGATCGTGGCCGGACGGGCGCGGCGAAACCCCCCAAGCCATTCCAAGCCCGAGTGACCGACCCCAAGCCCGCAAAGAAACCAGCACCGCGGCGCGCGCCCAAGCAGTCCCCAAAGCCCAAGGCCGGCGATCCGGAGGTCACCGACACGAAAGCCACCGAGCCGGCCGGCACCCCGGTGGTCGTGGCGGGCCCCGTGGCCGTGCATGTGGGCTCCGGCGACGTCAAGGTGGTGGTCGCGCCTCCCGGCAGAGCCGGGGTCGACCGCCGCCTGTACAGGCTGATCAACGGCCTGCCGCACTCAACCACCAGCGACCGTTACGTCAGCGTGCTCTCAGACCTCGGCGAGGGCCTCGGGTGGGTGGCCGGAGGAATCGCGCTGGCCATTCTCGGCGGTGCGAAGGGGCGCCGGGCCGGCGCGGCCACTGCCGTGGCATCGCTGGCGGCGACCTACGTCGTGGAGACTCGGGTCAAGCCGATCTTCCGCCGCGTGCGGCCATTTGTGAATCGCGAAGCTCGCGTGGTTGGGATCCGCCCTGCCGACCATTCGTTTCCGTCCGGCCACACGGCTTCATCGTTCGCCGCCGCCACCGCCCTCGCGTTCTTCTATCCCAGGGCCGCCCCGCTCGCGTACGGCGTCGCGACCGCGGTCGGCGTCTCCAGGGTTCATCTTGGCGTGCACTTTCCCAGCGACGCGGCGGTCGGCGGAGTGATCGGGATCGGGATCGGCACCTTCAGCGCCTGGGTGTTCAAGAAGCGAGCGAATCGGTAGGACCCAACCTGGGCGCGCCTGGCGCGCCGGACGTGCGGTGGTCGGCCTTCTGAGGCGCAGTCGCGAACGCTCGATCCGAGATTCTGCGCACCGACACCACGAAGGTCAGCCAGGCGATGGCTATGAGTCCGCCCGCAAGGACATCGCTCGGCCAGTGGGTCCCGGCATAGATCCTGTCCAGCCCCACGGCCAGAACAATCCCCGCCACGACTGCCCAACCGATCGGTCTTGCCCATCGCGGCAGATACCTGTGGCCGATGCACAACATCAACGCGGCCGCGCTGATCGTGATGAAGATGATGTGCCCGCTGGGAAAGCTGGTCGAACCAGGATGCTCCGTGACACGAAGGATCTGGGGGACTGTGGGCCGCGGCCTGTTGACCAGGTGGACGATGACTTCGTACCAGAGGCCGCCGGCCAGCGCGGCAAGTGCCAGGAGCCACGCGCGGCGATTCAACAAGAGCACGAGGAAGATGACGACTATCTGCATTGGGATCCCGCCGGGTCCGCCGAGCCAGGTGAAGAAGGGGAACGTAAGCGTGAGCGGGCCGAGGTTGGTCGCCTGGATGTCCCGCTCGACCGTCGCGTCCAGCGAAAGGAAGGGATGCATGACTACGACCCCGGTGATGAGGCCGACCGCGACCGCGGCCGCGATCGCGATGGCGAGCAGAGGGACTCGGATCATGACGACGTCGCCCGCGCGCGACCTCGAAACCATCGGAAGCTTGGGGACGGCAGCCAGCGCTCGGGGAGCCAGAGCACGAACGCCGACCAGCCGATGCCCAGCAGGACGCCGCCGATGACGTCGCTCGGCCAGTGCGCGCCGGCCCAGACCCTGGCGATGCATGTGAGCACGATCACCACCACGACGAGAGTCCAGAGGATCGGCCGGAAAAGAGGCCTGATCTTCGGAGCGATGGACACGGCGATCATGAAGGCCATCCAGGTGAAAAAGACCGCATGCCCGCTTGGGTAGCTGAAGCCGGTCGTCGGCGACAGGATGTGGACGAGGTCCGCGGGCGGCCGCTGCCGCGAGATGACGAGCTTGATGAGGTTGTCGAGCAGGCTCGAGATGCTGCCGATCAACATCAGCCAGCCGGCGCGGCGCTCCAGGATGAAGAGCGCGACGATGGCAATGGCACCGAGCAGGACCTGCCAGATGCCGGCGCTCGCGTTGATCAACTCCATCGGATAGACGATGGGGCCCCAGTTGAACTGCTGGATGAACCTTGCGATCGGGATGTCGGTCGGAAGGACCTGGTTCTGGACGACAAGGAAGGTGTCGATGGCGAACAGGACAAAGACGACGAGGGCAGTGGGACCGAGCCATCGCCTCGCGGTCGGCCCCGGCCGCCCCGCAATGACCTCCGCGGCAGCCTGCTTGGGTTCGGCGAGAGGCGCGGCTGAGTCCTTGGGCAGCGCGCTCAACTTGGGAGGATCACCTGCAATGCGCTCAGCTCCGCGGTGATCGTGGCCGGCGTCCGGCCCATCTGCGCGTTGTCCGCGTAGATCCGCACCTTCGGCTTCGTGGTCACCTCGAGCTTGCCAAACCTGAATACCTGGCCCAGGCCGCCTTCCTTGTGCTTGGAGAGAATGGCGCGGGCGAGCACCCGCTTGACGATGTCCGTGCGACTCGCGCCCGCGTGCACCGACAGCTCCAGGTATGGATCCTTGGGCGTCTTGTCGCTCACCGGCATCTGCGAGCCGATCGACGTGGTGTTGGTGAAGACCAGCGACATCGCAGTACCGCTTCCCTTGATGTCCCCGCTCAGCTCGTACGTGAACGGCCTGGCCTCGGCGATGTGTTTCACATCCTCGGCAAAGGCTCCCAAGGCCTTGTCCTTGGCAGACTCGCCGGCTGCGATGGTCTCGCCGAAGAGTCCGATCGCGGCCGCCTCAAGAAAGATCTTTCCGTTCATGCGTCCCAGCGTGATGGGGTGAGGTGTCCCGGTCTTGACCACCCGGATGGCAGCATCGACCGTGGTCGGCAGGTGCAGCGACTTGGCGAAGTTGTTGAAGGTGCCCATCGACAGGATGCCGAGTGGGTGCTTGGTGTCGGCAAGCTTCCGGACGACCCAGCCGATGGTGCCGTCTCCGCCCGCCACGATGATCGTGGCCGTTGGAGAGACAAGCTTCTCCAGGTCCATCTTTGGATCGAATTCGACGATCAGGCTGCCGGCGAAGGCTTTGCGGAGCTTCGCCTCGATGTCGGGTGTCATCGAGCCCGCCTTGGAGCTCATGATCAGCAGGCTGGTCGTCTGTTTCGCCCTGGTCGCCCGCTTGAGGCTGGACCTTGCGGTAATTGTGGCTGTGCTCATGCGGCTTCAACTCCTTCCTGTCCGACGATTCCGAGGGTCTTGCGTTGCATCCGCTTCTGGGTGTTGACTCCGCTCCCGGCGGCAACCTTGCTCCAGGTCCCGTCCCCCGCCAGCTCCCACGCGAGCGTGTCATCGGACAGTTCGAGCTCCAGGAACTGATCGATTTCCGCATTCAGATCCGAGTCGGCCACGGGGACCACGGCCTCCACCCGCCGGTCGAGGTTGCGAGGCATCAGGTCGGACGAGCCGATGAGAACGTGACGGTTGGTTTCGGTTCCAAAGCGAAAGATCCGTGAGTGCTCGAGATAATGGCCCACCAGAGAACGGACGCGGATTCCGTCCGACAGCCCGGGCACGCCCGGCTTGAGACAGCAGATGCCGCGCACCATCAGGTCGATCCGGGCACCTGCCTGCGACGCTCGGTACAGAGCATCGATCACCTCCGAGTCGACAAGGTTGTTCACCTTGATCACGATTCGCCCTCCCGGGCTCAACGCCTCTTGGTGGATCAGCTCGACGATCCCCGATCGAAGGGTGGTGGGCGCGACCAGAAGCTTCCGGTAGCTGCTCTGGTGGCTGTAGCCGGTGAGGTAGTTGAAGAGCTCCGCGATGTCTGCCGTCACATCCGGATCTGCCGTGAACAGCCCGATGTCCTCGAACAAGCCGGCTGTGGCCGCGTTGTAGTTGCCGGTGGCGATGTGGGCGTAACGCCGGACTCCGGCGCCCTCTTGCCGCACGACCAGCATGAGCTTGGCGTGTGTCTTGAGGCCGACCAGGCCGTACACGACATGAACTCCCGCTTCCTCCAACGCCTTGGCCCACTCGATGTTCGCCTGCTCGTCGCCACGCGCCTTCAGCTCAACGAGCGCTACCACCTGTTTGCCTGCCTGGGCCGCGATTTTGAGCGCCCGTGCGATCGGGCTCTCGGGGCCTGATGTCCGGTACATGGAAATCTTGATTCCGAGAACGTCCTTATCGCGTGCAGCCTGCTCGATGAATGCCTCGACCGAGGTCACGAATGAGTCATAGGGGTGATGCACGAGTAGGTCTCCGCTGCGCAGCACTCCGAAGAAGTCGACCTGCTCGCTGCCGTCCGGGCGAAGCCTTGCTTGAGTCGCAGGCATTGTTGCCCTCGCGGTCAGCGGATTGCTGCCTGGCACCTGGATCGAAAGAAGGCCGGTCAGATCCAGCATCCCCGTCACCGAGTACACATCCTGAGAGCCGAGCTCCAGCTCGTGGAGCAGGAGGAAGAGGACGTCTGGGGACATTTCGGGACCCACCTCGAGACGCACCGCCCGTCCCTTACGACGCTTGCGTAGGAGCTCCGCCTGGACCGCGGCCATCAGGTCTTCCGCCTCGTCGTCGTCCAGGTCGAGGTCCGCGTCGCGTGTCACCCGGAAGTAGTGATGGCTGACGATTTCCATTCCCGGGAACAGCGCAGGCAGGTGGAGGGCGATCACCTGCTCGAGTGGCACGAATCGCTCGCCGTCAGGCAACGCGACGAAACGCGGCAGCACGGGAGGCACCTTGACCCGGGCGAATCGCGGCTTGTGCCGCGTGGGGTCGCGGACCATCACCGCGAGGTTGAGCGAGAGGTTGGAGATGTACGGAAACGGGTGGGCCGGATCGACCGCCAGCGGCGTGAGCACTGGAAAGATCCGCTCGTGAAACACAACCGCGAGCAGGTCATGGTCGGCCTTGGACAGCTCGCTTGCGTCGACGATCTTGAAGCCGGCGCCGGCAAGGGCGGGCACGATGTCCGCGCTGAAGGTTGCCGACTGGCGCTCGATCAGGTTGCGCACCTTCTCCCCGATTCCGTCCAGCTGCTCCTCGGGGGTCATTCCGTCAGGTGAGGTCAGCATCTGCGGCGCCATGAGCTGTTCATGGAGGCCTGCCACCCGCACCTGGAAGAAGTCGTCGAGGCTGTCGCTCACGATGGCCAGGAAACGGATCCTCTCCCCCAGGGGGCGTGCCATGTCTTCGGCCATGGCGAGCACGCGGCCGTCGAAGTCCAGTCGTGACAGCTCTCGGTTGAAGAACCTCTCGCGAGGCAGGGCACGCGTCTGCGTCGCCGATCGAACCGTCGCCCTTACAGCCATCGACCTACCTCTTTCGCGCCTGGAGCGCGTAAGCGTGATCTCTCGGAGCCAGGATGGTCGGACGCGATTGCGCTCAAGCCGCCCGACCCATCAGCCGGATCCAGCGTGCGCACGCGAACGAGTGGAGGCCCAGCGCCACAAGCCCCAGCGCGACGATCCCCAATACAATCCGTCCGAAGGGCTGGGCCAGCAGGAACACAAACGCTCCGCTGAAACCCTGGACCTGGGCCGGGTCATGATGGATGCCGGCCTGCACGACAAACCAACCGATCACCAGGAAAATCACGCCTCGGGCAAACATCCCGAACCGGCCGAGCTTCACTGCGGTATCCCTTGTCGTCGCGCTCATCTCGGCGCCCTTCAGGTCCCGTGCGAAGGTGGCTCGATAGGCTTCCAGGAACTGCCCCAGGGCAATCCCGATCACGACCAGGCCGATGAGAATCGTGAGAGCGCCACCGGCCGGATGGGTCAGGACTGAAGCGATCGTTTTCTGGGTTCCGTCGTTTGTCGTTGCGCCCGACCCCCCGAGGAGCTGAATGGCGAAGATGACAATGGCCCCATAGGACAATGCGCTGGTTACGAAACCAACCCTTGCCATGTAGCCGGATGCGTCACTGCCGCGGTGGAGCGGGTCGTAGATCGCCCGGGTGAAACCCCATAACGAGTAAGCCGTCAGACCGATGGCCGTGACGATCAGCACCAGCTTCCCATAGGGATTCTGGATCAGGGCCACGAGACTTCCCGTCAGGTCGGTGGTCTGGCCACCCGCGACGCTGAACACGATTTTCAGGGCCAGGAGTCCCATGACGGCATACAGGGCACCGCGGACCATGTAGCCCAGGCGCTCCAGGAGCTCGAGCGCTGGGTTGGCTGCCGCTCGTTTGACTGCGTTGTTGCCGGCCTCCACAGTTGCCATCTCAGGCTGCCGCCTGCAGGCTCTTCTTCAGCGCATGAACGTCGAGGTGCGGGTTGGGATAGGTCAATTTCATTTCCTCCATCGTTTCGATGAGAAGCTGCGAGACGGCCCAGTTCCGGTACCACTTGCGGTTGGCGGGCACGACATACCACGGAGCGGCCGCCGCTGAACAACGTCCGAGGGCTGCTGAGTAGGCGTTCTGGTAGTCAGCCCAATACCGTCGCTCGCTGAGGTCGTTTCCCGTGAATTTCCAGCGTTTGTCCGGTTCGCCCAGACGGGCGAGGAGCCTCTGTCGCTGCTCCTCCTCGGAGATATGCAGGAACAGCTTGACGAGCGCGGTGCCGTGC
Source organism: Candidatus Dormiibacterota bacterium (assembly GCA_003169845.1). Lineage (GTDB taxonomy): Bacteria > Chloroflexota > Dormibacteria > Dormibacterales > Dormibacteraceae > Palsa-870. Next base: position 301,739 of record PNAG01000002.1, read on the forward strand.
CTCGTGATCTCAGCCTCGAAGCGGTTGATGATCCCGTAGCGCTCCTCGATGACTTTCGGCGGCGCAAGCTCTTTGACCTTGGCGATCAACACGTCCTCGTAGTGAGAGCGGTTGAAGATGGCGATCTCGCCGGGCCGGGGCAGCTCGCGCCTGATCCGCCACAGGAAGTCGTGCCGCCGCTCGTTGGGAGTCGGCGCCTTGAACGAGACGATTCGCACGCCCTGGGGGTTGAGACCGCGGAGGGCGTGTCTCACGGTGCCATCCTTGCCGCTTGTGTCCATGCCCTGCAGCACGATCAGCACCGATCGTTTGCCTTCGGCATGGAGGCATTCCTGGAGCGACATGATGTGCTCCTCGTCAGCCAGCGTCCTTTCGTCGACCTGGTTCCTCTTGACACCGTTGGTCTCCGCCGGATCGATGGTTGCCACTTTGACGTGGCCTCGACGAGGCCTCACGCTCAGCACGTCACGGATCGACCTGTGATTCCCCTCACTCTTGGTGTCAGGCATACAGCCAACGAGGCTGGACCAAAAGCGGTAACAAACGCAGTAACACCCAACCCTTGGACCGGGGTCGCAACCCCCTCTGGGGTATGTTCGTCAGATGCCTACAGGTGAGGCGACTGAGGTGCTGGAGAGCTGGTTTCTCACCAGCTCCGAGCGGGGCAATGATTTCACCGCGCTCGACCGCCGGCGACCCGACGGGCTCGGGTGGAGCACCGGTAACAAGGTCGAAACCCTGGTGCACGGAGGCACGTACTTTCGCCGGTTGGTGGACGCGATTCGCGGACTGCGCGAAGGCGACCGGCTGTTTTTCACGGACTGGCGCGGCGACCCCGACCAGCGCCTTACCGATGATCCCGATTCCGAGATAGGCGCCGTACTTGCCGCCGCCGCCAGGCGCGGCGTGATGGTCAAGGGCTTGCTCTGGCGATCTCACCTGGACAGGCTCGGTTTCAGCGCCAAGGAGAACCGCCATCTTGGAGTGCTGGTCAACTCAGCCGGGGGTGAGGTCCTGCTCGACCAGCGCGTGCGCTTGGGCGGCTCGCATCACCAGAAACTCATCGTCATCCGCCATGCCGAAAGGAGCGAACGCGACGTTGCCTTTGTTGGCGGCATCGATTTGTGCCACAGCCGGCGCGACGACGCGGACCATCACGGCGACACGCAGCACCAGACCATGGCTCACGTGTACGGGCCAAGACCTCCCTGGCATGACGCTCAACTGGCGGTCCAGGGCCCGGCGGTGGGGGACCTGGAATTCTGCTTCAGGGAACGGTGGGATGACCGAGGCCCGCTCAGTCGCGATCCAGTTGGGGTCTTGCATGACCTGCTCCGCCACACACATCGGAAGGCGAGCGTCTTGCCTGACATGCCGGCCGACCCTCCTGTGTGCGGAACGCATGCGGTCCAGGTTCTGCGCACCTATGCACGGCGTCGAGGCGGCTATCCATTCGCTCCCCATGGCGAGCGCAGCGTCGCCCGCGGATTTCGGAAGGCCATCGGGAGGGCGCGCCGTCTCATCTACATCGAAGACCAGTTTCTCTGGTCGACCGAGGTGGCGAATATTTTTGCGGCCGCCCTTGTGGCCTCGCCTTCCCTGCACCTCATAGCGGTCGTACCGAGATTCTTTGACCAGGCCTCAACGCTCACCCTGCGACCGAACCAGGTCGGACGCGAGCAGGCCGTAAGCGCCCTTCTCGACGCGGGCGGAGATCGTGTCGCCATCTACGACATCGAGAACCTCGCCGGCGTTCCCGTCTACGTCCACGCCAAGATCAGCGTGATCGACGACGTCTGGGCATCGGTGGGATCGGACAACTTCAATCGGCGGTCCTGGAGTCACGACTCCGAGATCTCTTGCGCCGTGATCGACGACGAGCGCGACGGTCGCGAACCCCATGATCCGGCTGGCCTTGGAGACGGCGCCCGAAAGTTCGCTCGAGACCTGCGGCTGCAGCTGTGGCGTGAGCACCTCGGCCGCGCGGACGGCGACGATCGAGGCCTGCTCGATCCCACCGAAGCGGTCGCGACGTTCCGGGATACGGCCCAGGCGCTGGAACGCTGGCATCTTGATGGGGCACGTGGTGAGCGGCCGCCGGGGCGCCTGAGGCCGCATCCCCGCATCCAGCCCTCGCGGACGACCAGGCTCTGGGCTGAGCCCTTCTATCGCACGGTCTACGACCCCGACGCCAGGTCGCCGGCAATGCGCCGGCTTGGAGAGTGGTAGCTCGACCCTGAACTGTTGCTGAAATTGTTATGAGCGGCAGGCGAGGCTTGCTTCGGCGGGAACCCTATCGCCAGATTCACCGCTGTGGCTAGGGCATGGTCCGAATGGGCCTGAGGAGAAGCAAAGCAGTGAGGCATTTGACTTACAAGGTTCGATTTCTTGGGTTTGTCGCGCTGGCGCTTGCCGGCATGTGGCCGATAGCCGCCCAAGCCGCGACCGTGCCCACCCTGGGTTCGGCCGCGAACTTCGCGGTTCTGGGTGCCACGACGGTGACCTGTACTGGTCCGTCGGTCATCGTCGGCGATGTGGGGGTCAGTCCCGGTACCGCAATCACTGGCTTTCCGACGCCTTGCACGGGGACGCTCGCGGCGGCCGCGGTGGCGGCTCAGGCTCAGAGTGATGCCCTCCTTGCGTACAATGGTCTAGTAGGCGCGACGTGCCCCGCTGCCAACAACTTGACTGGTACGGATCTAGGTGGACTCACACTCAAACCGGGCGTCTACTGTTTCTCCTCGACGGCTCAGCTGACGGGAACACTCACTCTCAGCGGCGCAGGAGTCTACATTTTCCAGATCGTGAGCAAAATCACAACCGCGACCAACTCGTCCGTCGTCATGGCTAGCGGAGCAGTGTGCGGCAATGTGTTCTGGCAGGTCGGCAGCTCCGCGACGCTCGGGACTGGCACTGCGTTCGCAGGCAATATTCTCGCGAACACGAGCATCACCTTGGTAAGCGGCACAAGCCTGAACGGTCGAGCCATCGCGCTCAACGGCGCAGTGACGATGGATACCAACATGGTCTCCGCCTGCGCGGCCGGCACAGGCCACGGCAACGGGAAGGGGAAAGAGCACTGCAACCAGGGCGTGGGCAACGGCCCCGAGGGTTGCGATCCCGGTAACTCGAACCAGGGCGACCCGAGCCGGTCCAACGACGAGCTCGGTGGCGTCCCGGGCGACCCAGGCCGACAGGGCGGTAACGGCAAATAGGCCAAACGACTCTCCTGTCTCGCAGACAGATCAGATGAGCGGAATGGGAGGGGACGGCGTGCGTCCCCTCCCAAACGCTTGCGCCGAGATCGCGGGAGCTCTAAAGGTCTGTCTTCCTTCCTGGCCGTTCGCGAACAACTGTTGGCATCGTCCCTAGGCAGTTGCTGACATTGTTACGGCCACAAGCCGACGCTGATCTGCAGTGAGTATTCCCGTGCTGAGCCTGCAGTCGAGGATCGGCCTGTTGCGCCGACGCCGGCGCAACAGCTTGCTCAAGCAGCTCCTTTCGGTCACCAGCCCCTTCCTCGTGGGGATCGTGCTTCTCCTGCTGCTTGCCGCCGGCGGGGTTGTGGCCAGCGCCCGATGAGGCGTGATCCGCCGGACCGCGAAGCGGTTTAGCCTGCCGCGCTGAGCAGTCGCGGGCGGGCGATCGACGCCCCGATCAGCTCGAGAAGCTGGAGCGCCGCGTCGTCCCCTCGACCCCGGTGGCTCTCCGGTCTCGTTGCGGCAGCTGTGCGTCCGTCAAAGCTCAGCCTGATATCGGATGCTCTCGGGTGCGCGACGAATCGGAGGGTGCCCGCCAGGAGACAGCCACCGGGGCCGGCGTCTTCGACCAGCCACAGCGTGCACAGCACCGCGCGCGGCGCCGTGATCGGCAGGGCCACCATGAGCCAGCTGTTCTGTCCGATCGCGGGCAGGTGATCTGCGTCGAAACGGACCCGGTTGTACTGGCATTCGATGAGCCACTGACAGACATCGTTCAGGTCGGCCGGCACGGAGATTTCGGCTGAGACTCGAACAACCAACATGGGGTGATCCTGTTGCATGTGGCCGACTCTATCGGCCGAAATTCGGCCGGGGTAGGTGGTGTTGGCACGAAGCAGGGCGTCGGCGGTGGTGTGATTCCGATAAACGATGGGAATAGAGCGAGCTTCAGGCCGCGGCGCATTGGGGAAGACAAAATGGCTGAAGTTGAATCGGGCCCCGGGCACACTGCGACGCTGGCCGCCGTCGGCCGAGCCATTCATGCGGAGGGCGACAGGCCGCTGGTCGCGGATCGTCTCGCGCTCGGACTGGCCGGCGAGGCCGGGAGCGCCCTGCTCGCGCAGCTCACCAGCCGGCTCCCGGAAGCCTCGCGCCAGGCGTTTGGTCTCGCCTTCGCCGTCCGCGCCCGGTTCGTCGAGGATGCGGTCGAGGCGGCGATTCAGCAGGGCATCGGCCAGTACATGATCCTGGGCGCGGGGCTCGACTCGTTCGCCTACCGGCGCCCAGACCTCAGGACGCGTCTGAAGATTTTCGAGGTCGACCGTCCGGCTTCGCAGGCCTGGAAGCGCCGCCGCCTCGAGGAGATGGGCGTTGCGATTCCAGACTCTGTTGCGTTCGTACCCGTCGACGTCGAGACCGACGACATGCGCCAGCGCCTCGTTGAAGCTGGATTCGACTTCTCCGCTCCCGCCATCGTTTCGGCCATCGCGCTCACGCAGTACCTGGCTGAGCCGGCGCTCGAGAAGGTCCTCGAGCTGGTCGGGTCGCTCGCGCCAGGCTCGCGCCTGGTGATCACCTACGTGGTTCCGGCCACCGAGCTGACCGAGTTGGCAGCCGCCGGCCTGGCCTGGACGATGTCGCAGGCCGCGGAGCGAGGCGAACCTTTCATCAGCCTCTTCCGTCCAGCCGAATTCGACGAGCTGATGAACCGGAGCGGGTTCTCGCGAGTCGAGCAGGTGGGCCCTGACGAGCTGCTCCAGATGTACCTGGCCGACCGTCCAGAGGCGCAGCTGACGGGGATCGAGCGCCTGGCCGCGGCGTACGTGTAGCCGCGCCGTGCCGAGATTGGTGCGCTGCTGCGGGGAATCAACGTCGGCCGCAACAACAGGGTGGCCATGAGCGACCTCCGCGAGATCATGGGGGAGCTCGGCCAAGTCGATGTGAAGACGCACCTGAACAGCGGCAACCTGGTCTTCACGAACCAGAGGGAGAATCCGCACCAGATGGCAGGTCAGATCGAGCAAGCACTCAACGAGAGGCTGGCGATCAGCGTTCGGTGCGTGATCAGGACGGGCGCGGAGCTGGACGCCGTGATCGCCGGCAATCCCTTGATCGAGGTGGGCACCGATGGGTCGAAGATGCTGGCCCTGTTTCTAACCGAACCGCCCGCCGCCGCGCTGCTGGCTGCGCACGATCCGTCGATGCTCGGTCCGGCGGAGATACGGGTCGGCGACCGGACCGTCTACCAGTGGTGCCCGAGCGGCATCCTCGCGGCACCCGACGTGGCCGCGTTCGTGGAGAAGCGTTGGAAGGTCGCGGTCACCGCGCGCAACTGGAACACGGTGACGAGGCTGAGCGCCCTGCTTCAGCGGGCCTGATGCTTTTCAGATGCTGTGGGCGACGGGACCGCGGACCGGCCATCCCGTGGGGTCGAGCTCTACCTCATCGACGAAGCACCAACCCCAATTCTCGCCGGGTTCGAACGACCTCATGATCGCGTGGCCGGTGCTTCGGAAATGAGCGGTGGCGTGCTTGCGCGGCGAGCTGTCGCAGCAACCGACGTGGCCGCATGACATGCACAGCCGGAGGTGCACCCACGAGCTTCCAATCCGAAGGCAGTCCTCGCAGCCGTCGGCGCTGGCGGTGACCTCACGCATCTGGTCGAGATGGCTGCACAAGCTCATCGCCAAACAGCCTACGACGGCCGGTTAGTCCTCGTCCGGGTGGCCCGTGTTCCCGAACGCGATCCGGTCTCGGACCACCTTGGCCCGTCCGAGCAGGCGGGCGCGCTGTACCGCGTCCTCGCCAAACCGGTCGCGGATGGCGTCGATGGCGGTCTCGAGCCGCTCGTTGCGCGGGCGGATCTCGCCGCTGAACAGGCCCATCTGCCCCGAGTCCCCCTCCGTCAAACCGGCGAGACCAACACCGAGCGTGCCGACCTCGCGGCGCGGCTCGCGCGCCGCCAGCAGATCGAGCGCGGCTCGATAGATATCTTCTCCGGTCGAGACCGGGTTCGGAAGCGTGACCTGTTTGGAAAAATGGCCGGCCACCGGCCGGTACACGACGCCGACCGAAACGACCCGGCCCCGACGGCCCGCAGCACGAAGCCGGCGCCCGACCATGTCGGAAAGCCTCATCAGCAGCTCTTCGAGCTCGCGCTGCGAGCTGGTCGCGCGAGCCATCACGTGAGAGTGGCTGTAGCTCTTGCGCGCGACGCCTTCGAAGCTGCTGACCTCGAAACCGCGGAGCCTCCGCAGCCAGGCCTTGGCGTGCTCGGAATTCCATCCGGCGTGATGCAGCGCCTCCGGCGTGGAGCGCAGGAACTCAACCGGCGTGTGAATCCCCGCGAGCTGCAGGCGCCCGGCGCTCGCCTCGGCGATTCCGGAGAGATCCGTGAGTCGCAAGCGCTCAAACACCGAGACCAGGTTGGTATGGTCGATGCGCTCGAGCCCATCGCGCTTGTCTAAGTTGGACGCCTGCTTTGCCATCCAGATCGAGGTCGAGATGCCGACCGAGCAGGTGACGCATGCGCCCACTTCCGCTCGAAGGGCCTTCTTGATCGAGAGTCCCACGCCCTTGGTTCCGAGCCGGACCAGGTCTGGCGTGCCGGCGAGGTTCATGGAGGCCTCGTCGATCGACATCCGCAGCAGGTCGGGACTGTGCCTTTCGAGGATCTCCATCAGCCGGTCCGAAACGGCGCGATACCGTGGCGGGTTGGGCTCCATCACCAACACCTTGGGAAAGATCGCCTTGGCCTCGAAGACCTTCATCCCGGTCTTGATGCCGAGGTCGCGGGCCTCACGGGAAGAAGACACGATCGTGGCTGCGTTGGTGGCGTAGGCCGCGATCGCGAGCGGCTTGCCGCGGAGGGTCGGATCGTGCTGCTGCTCGATCGACGCGAAGGCGCAGTTCAGGTCGACGACGAGTGTGGTCGGGTCGGCCTGATTCAGCCCCAGATCGTCAGCCGCCGGCCGAGTCGCCACAGCGAGCAAATGTTCGCACAGACACCGTGGATGTGCCGGGGTCGGAGAATATCGCCGTGAAATCGCGTGAGGTCGCGCGGATCGAAATGCCGGCTCCGCTCCGCCGGGAGGTGCGCCTGCTTGGGGATTTGCTCGGACAGGTCCTGGCGGAGTTTGGCGGCGCCGGCCTGCTCGAGGACGTGGAACATCTGCGCCGCACCGTCATCGCCGCGCGCGAAGATCAAAGCGAAGGCGCCGTGGCGCCTGAGCACAACAGTCAGGACGAGATCGCTGCTGCGCGCCTGGTGGCCTCGTGGCCAATCGCAAGGGCGGAGCAGGTCGCACGCGCGTTCACTTGCTACTTCCAGCTCGTCAACCTCGCCGAAGAGAGGCATCGCGCGCGGGCGCTGCGCGAGCGGGATCGCGGTACCGAGCCGCTCGCAGAATCGCTGGCGCAGGCCGTGGCCGAGATCCGCTCCCGATACGGCGACGGCCGGCTTCACGAGCTTCTCGATGACCTGTTGATACACCCGGTGCTCACCGCCCATCCGACCGAATCTCGGCGCCGGGCTGTCGTGGCCGCGATCATGCGGGTCGGAACGCAGCTCGAGGTTTTGGACGACCCGCGCGCCTCGGGACGTGAGGAGACGGAAGCGAGGCGACGCCTGCTCGAGGAGATCGACCTCCTTTGGCGGACGGCCCAGCTTCGAAGCACCCAGGTCCGTCCTCTCGACGAGGTGCGCTCGGTGATGGCGATCTTCGACGAGACCCTCTTCCGCGCCGTCCCGGAGATCTATCGCGACCTCGACGCCGCTCTCGGTCCGGATGACGCGGGGTTGCGTCCTCCACTTGCCCCGGCGTTCATCCGGCTAGGCAGCTGGGTCGGGGGCGACCGCGACGGCAACCCGGCTGTGACCGCCGGGGTGACGCTCGAAGCGATGGAGATCCAGGGGGATCACGTGCTGCGCGGTCTCGAGACCGCGGTTACGAGGCTCGGCCGCTCGCTCACGGCCGACACGGTGACGACTCCACCCGATGAGGACCTCGGCTCGCGGCTGGCAGCGGCCCGGCTGGCACAACCCGCCCGCCTCGCGGACATCGCGGCCAGGTCGCCCTCCGAGCAGCACCGCCAATACCTGCTATATGCCGCCGACCGGATCAGGGCGACCCGGCTGGCCCCGGCGCGCGGAGAGCGCTCCTCCGAGCAGGGCGTCTCGATCGCTTATCGCTCACCGGCCGAGCTCCTCGACGACTTGCGTGCGGTCCAGCGATCGCTGGCTGTGGCCGGCGCCGTCCGGCCTGCCTACGGCGAGCTTCAGAACCTGATCTGGCAGGTCGAGACCTTCGGCTTCCACCTCGCTGAGCTCGAGGTACGGCAGCACAGCCGCATCCACGAAGTCGCGTTGAGCGAGATCGCAAGCGGTGGCCGCCGCTCCACGCAGACCGAGGAGGTGCTGTCGACCTTTCGTGTGATCAAGGAGATCCAGGAACGTTTTGGGACGCAGGCGTGCCGGCGTTACGTCGTGAGCTTCACTCGAGACGCAAGGGACATCGCGAATGTCTACGCGCTGGCTCAGGCTGCCGGAGAGGCCGCGACGGGACTCGAGATCGAAGTCATCCCGCTTTTCGAGACAGTCGAAGACCTCCAACGCGCGCCGGAGGTGCTCGACGGCATGGTCGAGCTCGAGCCGGTGCGGCGTCAGATGGCCACCACCGGGCGCCTGGAGGTGATGCTCGGGTATTCCGACTCGACCAAGGAGGTCGGGCCTGTTTCCGCCAGCCTCGCCCTGTACGAAGCGCAGGCGGAGCTCGTCCGCTGGGCGGCACGCCGAGACGTGAGATTGACGCTGTTTCATGGGCGTGGCGGTGCCCTGGGCCGCGGGGGCGGTCCGGCGAATCGGGCGATTCGAGCGCAGGCTCCCGGTTCGATCGGGGGTCATTTCAAGGTGACGGAACAGGGCGAGGTCGTTTTCGCGCGCTACTCCAACCTCGCCATCGCCCGCCGCCACCTCGAGCAGGTCGCCTCGGCGGTCCTCATGGCCTCGCTGCCTGGCGTCGACGAGGTGGCAGCGTTGCCGGAGGGCCGTTTCCGCGACCTGGGCGCTCGTATCGACGGGCCGGCCCGGGCGGCGTATCGCGGCCTGGTCAAGAGCGCAGGCTTCGAGCAGTGGTTCAGCCGTGTCAGCCCCATCGACGAGCTCGGTAGGCTCAGGCTCGGCTCCCGACCGGCGCGCCGGAGCCAGTCGGAGAAGCTCGAGGACCTGCGGGCTATCCCGTGGGTCTTCGCGTGGTCGCAGATGCGTCTGAACCTGCCCGGCTGGTTCGGGCTCGGAAGCGGCATGGCGGCCGTGGACCTTGCGGAGCTCCGCGAGGCGTACGCCGAATGGCCGCTCTTCAATGTCCTGCTCGACAACGCGGAGATGAGCCTGGCCAAGACCGATCGCCGGATTGCCGAGCGATACCTGCGGCTCGGCGGGCGCGCCGACCTCACGGCGCGCGTGCTTGCCGAATACGACCTCACCGTTGACCGGGTGCTGGCGGTCACGGACCATGCGCGGCTGCTCGAGAACCACCGCGTCCTGTCGTGGGCGGTCGAGCTGCGCAACCCTTACGTGGACGCCCTGTCTCACATCCAGCTGCACACGCTGGAAGCGCTGCGCGGTGAATCCATCGATCAGCTGGAACGGGCGCGGCTGGAACAGGTCTTGCTCGTGACCGTGAACGGAGTCGCCGCCGGCCTTCAGAACACCGGCTGATAGAGCTAGGGCGTCCGCAAAGCCGCTCCCAGCAGCGCACGCAGGCTCGACAGCTCGCGATTGTTCAGACGGCCCAACGGGCCCGAATTACCGGTCAGCCGTTCCCAGAAGGCGCGCCGCACGCGCTCGCCCTCGGCCGTGAGCACGACCCCTTTGGCTCGCCGGTCACTCGGGTGAGGCTGGCGCCGCACCGCGTCCATCTCCTCGAGCCGATCGACCACGCCCGTGAGGTTGGAGGCGTCGTACTGGAGCTGGCCCGCGAGGGCCCGCATGGTCATCGCTCCGTCGGGTTCGAGCAGCAGCAGGACCTTCGCCTAGACGGCGGACAGCCTGTATGCAACAGCACATGACTGACGCGTTGAGCGGTAAGGTCGCGATGGTCACAGGCGCGAACGCCGGCATGGGGAAGGAGATCTCGCTTGGGCTCGCGCGGCTGGGAGCCACCCTGGTGATGGTGGTCAAGGAATTCGGGGCTGGCCACGACCGGCTTCACGCGCTCGTCAACAACGCGGGGATGACCGCCGCGCGCCGGACCGAGACGGTGGATGGCCTCGAAACGGTCTTCGCGACCAACCATCTCGGCCCCTTCCTGCTCACCAACCTTCTCCTGCCTGTGCTCAAAGCGAGCGCCTCCGCGCGCATAGTGACCGTCTCCTCCGGTGCACAGGCGATGGGCAAGCTCGACTTCAACGGCCTGCAGAGCGCTCGCAGCTACGGCGAGATCCGCGTTTACAACGCCTCCAAGCTGGCCAACATCCTGTTCACGTATGAGCTGGCGCGGCGCATCAAAGGCAACGGGGTGACGTCAAATGCGGTCGAGCCGGGCTTCATCAAGACGAACCTCAAGGTCCCCTTCCCCTTCAGCATCTTCTCGTTCATGAGGGGCAAGCCCGTCGACGGGGCGAAGCCCAGCATCTTCCTGGCGTCGTCACCCGACGTCGAGGATGTCAGCGGCGCCTTCTACAACAACAAGGGTGTCGCGACCACGTCGTCGAAGATCACCTATGACGACGCGACCGCCGGCCGCCTCTGGAAGGTCAGCGGAGAGCTGACGCACCTGGATCTGAACTAGCCGATCCTGTCGAGCGCCCGTCACCCCTTCCCCTACTGAAACCTCACCTGTATCTCGCCGAGCGGGCTGATCTCAGCCCGCAGCACCTGACCGGCCGCCACCTTGACCGGCGGAACGAGGGAGCCGCTGATGACTACGTCGCCGGCCCGGAGCGCCTCACCATTTGCCTCCAGCGCCTCCGCGAGTGCCTGCAGGATCACCACGGTCTCGCCGGGGAAGTCGGCAGGACCCAAGCCTGCCGCGACCTTCTCGCCATCCCGAAACACCAGGGCCTGGAGACCGGCGATCGAACCGCCGGCGTGCAACGGATCGACCGGACCGAGAAGCACGTGGCGGTGAAATATGTCGCACGCGAGAATTCCCTCGACGTCCTGGACGTCGGGATCGAAGTCCGCGAGCTCCACGGCGGGCCCCAGGCCGGAGATGGCGGCTCTGACCTGGGCTTCGTCCGCGCCGGCCGGCACGTTCGATCCCAGGTGGACTGCAACCTCGGGCTCCAGGACGGCCCGCGTCCAGCCGGCAATGGACAGGACGGAGCCCGACTTCAGCAGGCTCAGGTCCGTCATGAAGCCGAAGAGGGGCGCCGTGATGCTCATGCGCTCCATCGCCGCTCGTGTACTGAACCCGACCTTCCATCCGAGATGGCGTGCGCCGGACGACAGCCGCTCGTGCCGCATCGACATCTGGGCTTTCATGCCGTTCGTGACGCGCTGGTCGGCTGGCATAGTTCGGTGTAGATAATGCCGGGTCGGCGTCGAGCACGTTCCTCGCTCCACCGGGTTTACCCGTGCCGGAGCGGGGAGGAATCAGCTCGTGAATCAGTTGAAGACCGCGTTCCGGTTGGTGCTGATGACCGTCGTCAATCCGCTCGGAGGCGCGACCCTCTCCGGATTGTTCAGCACCCACCCGCCTCTGGAGGAAAGGATTCGCAGGCTCCAGGCGATGGCGGGCGGCATGCGCGCGTAACCGGCTGGGCTAACCCGCCGTCTTGGCCGCCGCTGACTCGGTTGCGATAGCCAATCGCAGCTGTTGGAATGCGGCGCGCACGTCGCCCCTATCCTCGAGCAGCTGCGCATACTCGACGTGACTGTCGCGGAGCCGATTCGGCATCTCGATCTCTTCGAGACAGCGAATCGCCACCAGGTAGTGCCCGTCGGCCGCTCGATGATTCCCGAGCTGCTCCTCGAGCTGTCCCAGGAGCATCTCGGCATCGGCCACGACGATTCGCTCTCCAAAGAGCTGGCCCGCTTCCAGCGCCTGTTTCAGATAGCCGCGGGCCTCGTCGATGCGGCCTTGCCTGAAGCAGACATCGCCGAGGTTTCCAAGGATGAATCCACGGCCGCGGCGATTGATGCGGAGCTCCTCGGCCCCCGCCAGGGCCTTCAGGAAATGACGCTCGGCCGCCTCGAGGTGGCCCTCCCGCAAAAGCAGGTCACCGAGATCGTTTTCCACACGATAGACAGCGCTCAGGTCCGACTCGATCGAGTAAAGGGCGAGCGCCTTGTCCAGGTGGAGCCGTGCCTTCGCCGGCTGCCCAGAACGCTGGTACGCCGCGGCAAGGCCATGGTGGGTCTTGGCCAGCTGGAGAAGATCGTTGACCGTGTTGGCGGCTTCGACGGCGGCCTCGTAATGGGAGATCGCCAGGGCCCATGATCGCCCGACCACGAACATGTTGGCCAGGTGGCACAGGATTCGCGCCTCGAGCTGTCGCGGCCGGGGCTCCAGCTTGCGACACCGGGCCAGAGCCTGGTTCTCCAGCATAAGCGCCGTCGGATCTTCGAGCAGGCCCCGCGCGCTGGCTTCCCAATCCAGCGCCTCGACCGCCAGCCATTCGTCGTTCTGCAGCTCGAATCGTTCCCGCGCGAGCGGCAGGTAGGCAAGTGCTTCCAGCGGTTGAACGAGCCTGCAGTGGGCCTGGCCCACATAGAAACGGATAAGAGCCAGGTCCTCGCCCCTCCAGCGCTTGTCGAACAGAGGACGGCCGAGTGTCACGACCGCTCCGAAATCGCGGCGGGCGGTCAGCGACTCGAGCTCGCGCAGCTCTTTTCTCACGTGATCGCCATGCATCGCGGTGAGTGTCGGTTCAGTTGTTTCGGCTGTCAACTCCTGAGGAACTCGGCGTACGCTGCCGCCGTGATCCGGCGTATCCAATCCCACAACACGGTCAACGGAGTCGCCTTCGCCATCTGCGAGTTCGCCCTGATGGCGCTTGTCATTGCTCCTTTTGGGGCGGCCTATGCGCTTACCGGAAGGCCACTACAAGCGCTCGTCGCGGCCGGGATTGCGGCCAACTGTCTTTGCGTGGTTGCGATCGGCGTCCAGGCCTGGCGCGCTGGTGAAAGAGGTTCTCCGCTCCGCTTGCTGTTCAGCGGCGCCCATCGCGCCACACTGGTGAAAGAACATCCGCAGATGTCCGCGGATACTCTCGCGATCCTGCTGGGTACGTTGATTCCCTTCGGCCTGACGATCCTGACCCTGGTCGATTACTCTCGCTCCAGGACGCGATAGCCGCGAGAGGGCTTCCAGGATTCGACCATAAGCCGGTTGCCGGCTTCGTTCAGGCGGGTGATTACCGCTTCCTGGATGTCGATGAGGAACCGATGGGCAGAGCTTCCGGAGTCGACCTCGGTCGCGATCCCGGCGATCTTCGCCTCGCCTTTCCAACCGGCCGGGTTGCCCTCGGGCGGATCGTCGGTGGGTCCGTGGATGGCGACACGCGGGTCGCGGCGCAGGTCCACAGCCTTGACCGCGCCGGGCATCGACCCGATTCGCAGCTGCCCGCCGGCAAACTCGACCTCGGTGCCGCTGATCCGCGGCGAGCCGTCGCCCCGCAGCGTCGCCATGGTGAGGTGCTTGCGCGACCCCAGCAGCGCGCGCACTCGGGACGCAAACTCAGGCTCGGCCGCCTCGAACTCTGACCAAGATGCCAACCTAGAATCTGGCGCGCGCGTCTTCTATGTCGGCCGATCCAACAGACCTAGGACAGGGGACCGCTGAGGAGGCTCAAGACTTCCGGCCGGATCAGCACCGTCGCGCCCAACACGACGCACGCGGCTCCGGCGACCCGCGAGAGCATGACGCCTTGCCGCCAGCTCTTCTCAAGAAAGAACACGACCGCGAATACCGCCATCCAGGCGATGTTCATCAGCCCCAGCACTGCGAGCACCGCCATCAAAGCCCAGCAGCATCCGAGGCAGTACAGACCGTGTGACATGCCGGCTCGCGCCGCCGCCGGTGCGCCACCACCGAAATCGTGCGAAAGGACGAAACTGAGCGGCGATCGGCACGCGCGTAAGCAGGCGTTCTTCAGCGGAGTGAGCTGGTATGCGCCCGCAAGGAGGACAACGGCCCCGCCGAGGCGCGGAAACCATCCACTCAGGGGACCGGCCAGCGAAGATCCCAGAAGTTGAATCACCGCGAGGGGCACCAGCCCGGCGGCCGTCCAGACCACCAGGTAGCCGAGCACGAACGACACTGTCGGGATGGTTCCTTCTCCGCGCGACCGGACGATGCGTGCGTGGGTCAGCACCATCGGCGCGACCGACGGGAACATCATCGCCACCATCATCACGACCCACGTCGCGAGAAAGAGGCCGGCACCCAGCATTGCCATGCCGCCCATGCGGGACATCGAGGCCGCCTGTTCGGCCGTGATCACCCACGCGGCCGCGGCGCATGCGAGCAAGGCGGCGATGATGGCCGTCGTGACAGGGCGCGGCAGAGCCTCGGCGCGTGCCGGCGCCGTCTGAGTCAAAGGTATGGCCTCAGCCGGCCCAGCTGAAGGGAGCGGAGAACGCGCTCTTGCCGGCGTTGTGGAATTCCATCCCGAAGGCCTTGATCTTCGACGAGATCGGGCGCGCGATCGTGATCGTGGAGCCCGAAGGGTGCTGCACGCCGGTCAGCTTGGTGGTCTCGCCACCTTCTTGCGCCGCGAAGTCCTCGACCTCGATGGCGATCGAGTCGCCGATCCGGATGCTGTGACGGTTGCCTTGGTCGGAGTATTCGATCGGCAGCCGCTCGATCCCGATGATCTCCCCGATCAGCGGCGCGATGTTGGCCATGGGCCCGCCGACCTGGCCGGCGAACACCGCCGTCAGCTTGTCCGCCTGCTCCTTCGACGCCTTGTCGTCGATGATCACACCGACCCTCCAGCCGCCATCGAGCATCCGCTTGGGCGAGTCGGCGACGATCGACACGCTGCGCCCGCTGACGTCGACACCGTCGACTTCTCCACGCCTGACGTGATAGTTGAGGATGACCTGGCAGCGGTCGCCGGTGGACGGCGAGGCGAAGCTCGTGACGGTGCAGGGGCAGACCCAGTCGCAGTTGCAGTTTTCGAAATAGGTGCCCTCGAGCTTCCAGGCCATAGCCCACTCTCCCATTGATCCTCGACTGAACCTCATGAGGTTAGGTGCTCGCGGTTAGATCGTCAAGGACGCCGGCCCTGCCCAAGCGGCCAGAACCTTTGCGCTCGCGTAGATCGTCTCCAGGTGCGGGACCGCAACGCCGAGCCGGCCCGCCAGCTCCACCACCGATCCGGTGATCGCGTCGATCTCGAGCGGGCGCCCCGCCTCAAGGTCCTGGAGCATCGACGTCTTGTGGTCGCCGACCCGCGCCGCGCCTCGGATCCGCTGATCGATCGAGACCCGAATCTCGATCCCAAGGCGGCCGGCGACCGCATCCACCTCCTCCATCGCCGCCCGGACCACGGGAGCCAGGATGGTCGATTGCGCCATGTCGCCCAGGCTCGCCCGCGTGAGCACGCTCAGCGGGTTGAACACCGCGTTGCCCATCAGCTTCACCCACAGCTCCTGCCTGATCCTGGGCTGGACCGGCGCTTTAAGCCCGGCGCCCGCCAGCACGCCCGAGAGCGCAGCGATTCGCTCCGTCTGGCTTCCGTCCAGCTCTCCGAGCGAGAACCTTTCGCCCTCGACGTGGCGGACGACGCCGGGTCCCACCACGCTCGTCGCCGGGTACACGATGCATGCGATCACCCGCGTGGGGTCGATTGTCCGGGCGATCATGCCTCCCGGATCGACTGTCTCGAGATGGGTTCCTTCGAGCTCACCTCCATGGCGTTGGAAGTACCACCAGGGGATGCCGTTCTGCGCGCTGACGACCGCTGTCCGGTCGCCGAGGCCCGCCGCCAGGCGTTCGGCGATCGCCGGCAAGCTGTGAGCCTTCAGCGTGACGAATACGAAATCGGAGCCGCCGACCGCGGCCAGATCATCCGTGGCCTCCACCCGCACGGTCGACTCGCCATCCGTCTCGATCAGGCGCAGCCCTGATTCGCGCATGGCCTGGAGGTGCGGGCCTCGCGCGATGAGGACCACGTCGGCGCCGGCTTTCGCCAGCCGGGCTCCGAGAAAGCCCCCGGTCGCACCGGCGCCGAGGATCGCGATTCTCACTGCCGGATGAACTGCTCGGCGACGAAGCGGCGCTGGATCTTGCCGGTCGGGGTTTTCGGAATCGAGTCGACGAAGTGGAGATGCCGCGGCACCTTGAAGTCCGCCAGGCGCGCCCTGCAAAACGCCAGCAGCTCCTTCTCCGTGACCGGTTCGTTGAGGACCACGGCCGCGCCGACCTCCTCGCCCCAGGTTGGATGCGGAACCCCGAAGCTGACCGCCTCTTTCACCGCTGGATGTGCCTCGAGCACCTCGTCGATCTCTCGGGGCGCGATCTTCTCCCCGCCACGGTTGATCAGCTCCTTGATCCGGCTCACGAGCCGCAGGTAGCCGTCCGCATCGAGCACGCCCAGGTCGCCCGTCCGGAACCATCCCCGCGTGAACGAGCTCGCATTTGCCTGCGGGTTGTTCTCGTAGCCGTCGATCACGTTTGGCCCGCGCACGGCGACCTCGCCGCTTGCCCCGGCGGCCAGCTCGTTGCCGGCCTCATCGAGAATCGCGACCTCCACGCCGGTTCCGCGGCCCACGCTGCCCGGCAACCGGCGACCGGGGGGAAGCGGATTCGATGCCATCTGGTGGCTGGCCTCGGTCATACCGTAGGCCTCGAGCACCGGGACGCCGAAGCGGTCTTCCATCAGCTCCATCTGCGCTGGCGCGAGCGCGGCGCTGCACGAGCGGACGAACCGCAATCGCTCTACTCCGGGCGGGCGCTTGTCCTGGAGGCGCGCAAGGATCAGCTGGTGCGGAGTGGGCGATGCCGTGAACCAGGTCGGCGTCGTCGCCTCCATCAGCGGGCGAAAGCCGAGCGGACTGTAACGCCGCGGCACGACGACGGTTCCACCCGAGGCGAATGTTGCCAGCGTCGACGCGACCAGGCCGTGAACGTGGAACAGCGGCATGATGCAGAGCGCCACGTCATCGGGAGTCAGCTCGTACGACCGGACGATGTTGTCCGCGGATGTGAGCAGGTTGCGGTGCCGCAGCGGTACACGCTTGGGGCGGCTGGTCGTGCCGCTGGTGTGCAGGACGAGCGCGGTCGCTTCGGGGTCGGCGGCGTCGATTGAATCCGCAAGCCTGTCCGAGGCGTGACTGCTGAGCTCCAGCCGGCCTGTCGAATCGAGCTCGACCTCAATCACCGTGCCGCCCGCCGGAAGCGCCTGGCGCGCAGAGGCGGCCTCGCCCGGCGGCACCAGCAGGAACCGGGCGCCCGTATCTTCGAGGTAGAAGCGAAACTCGTCTTCTTTATAGCCGGGGTTGAGTGGACAGCTGACCCCGATCATCGACGTGGCCAGGAACAGGAGGATCGCCTCCGGGCCGTTGGGGAAGACAGTCGCGACGCGGTCTCCCGGCCTGACTCCTCGGGCTATGAGTCCAATCGCCACCTGCTCGGTCAGCTCCCGCAGCCGGCCATAGGTCAGTGTGGGACCGTCGGGGACGATCAGCGCGGCACTGCCGGTCGCGCCACGGTCGAGCAGAGAGGAGATGCCGGCGTCGATTGTTCGATTGTCGCGGATCAGCGATTCCCACTGACGAACGCCATGGCCTCCCTGGCGAGGGCAAACCATGGCCTGCGCGAGGTGGAGGACAGCGCGAGCCACTCGCGCATGGGCCTGCCCTTGCCTGCATCGAAGGGCTCGCCATCGCCTGAACCGACGAGTGCCTGGACTCGATCCGCGGGAAGCTTGAGGATGAGCTTCCCCCTCACGAGCATGGCGAAGATCTTTCCGTCCACCTTCAGCTGCCCGGTCGAGCCGAACCCCCTCCCTTCGCCGACTCCTGCGGAGCGCGAGCCGGCCAGGATCGATTTCACCAAAGACTCGTATCTCTTCTCTGGTGTCACGTGGCGGGTGATGCGCCGGCCGCCGGGGAGGTCGCTCCGGGTCTCCAAGTCAGGCCAATTTTGATCGGAGTACGATGCAACTGCTGGGCGTCTTACGATGCCCGGGGCCAGCTTGCCTGGCCGTTTGGAGGTACGGGGATGGCTGAAGTCAGAACCACTGCGCCGGCGGTCTCGGCGATCGCGAATCCCGCTGCTCTAGGACTCGCCGGTTTCGCGCTGACGACGTTCGTCATCAGCACGCACAACGCGTTTCCCACCCAGGCACCCGACCTGACCTGGGTCGGGCTCGCATTCTTCTATGGAGGGCTGGCCCAGTTTGCTGCCGGCATGTGGGAGTTCAAGGCCGGCAACACTTTTGGAGCCACGGCGTTCTCCACCTACGGTGCCTTCTGGATGTCGTTGGCCACCTTCGTTCTCCTCGCGCTGAACGGCCACATTCCGGCTGCTGACGCCGGCAAGGACATCGGCTGGTTTTTCCTCGCGTTCGCCATCTTCAACACTTACATGCTGATCTTGAGCGCGCGAACCAACATGTCCGTCTTCCTGGTGTTTCTCACCCTTGAGATCACAGAGATCCTGTTGTTCCTCGGCAACTTCAACGGCGACGCTGCAGGTAAGGGCCTGGTCGGTCTCGCCGGCTGGGTGGGAATCGTCACTGCGCTCGTAGCGTGGTATGGGTCAGCAGCTGTGGTCGCGAACAGCCAGCGCGTGAAGCCCGTCCTCCCGGTGGGGAGTGCCCTCTGGTAATAGCCGGGATGGGTCATTAGTTGAATCCACGGCCAGCCGACTCGGCTGGCCGTGTTCGCAGTCACGGAGGTCAAACGATGAGTGAAGTCCAGGTCTCAGAGGCCGAGATAGCGGTTCACTGGCGTGAGGAGGAGTTCTTCCCGCCGCCGCCAAAATTCATCGGTCAGGCCAACGCGAGCGACCCCGCAATCTTCGAGCGGTTCGCAGAAAAGAACTTTCCCGAGTGCTTTAAGGAATATGCCGACCTGTTGACCTGGGACAAGTATTGGAACACGACCCTTGACACGAGCAACCCACCGTTCTGGAAGTGGTTCGTCGGCGGGAAACTGAACGCGTCCTATAACTGCGTCGATCGCCACCTGGCCAAGTACCGGAACAAAGCCGCATTCATTTGGGTGCCGGAGCTGGAGGCCGAGGCCACCCAGGTCATCACCTACCAGGAGCTTTACAAGCGCGTCAACGAGTTCGCCGCGCTGCTAAGGGACTTCTGCGGGCTCAAGGCAGGTGACCGTGTCACGTTTCATTTGCCGATGGTCCCCGAGCTGCCGGTGTCGATGCTCGCGTGCGCCCGCCTGGGCGTCATCCACAACCAGGTCTTCGGGGGCTTCAGCGGCGCAGCCTGCGGCGGCCGGATCGCCGACTCGGGCAGCGAAGTCCTGGTCACCATGGACGGCTACTATCGCAACGGCGAGTTGCTCGACCACAAGGTCAAGGCCGAGGAGGCGATCGAGGAGGCGAAGAAGGAGGGCCAAAAGGTCGACAAGGTCCTGGTCTGGCGGCGCCACCCCGGCAAGTACTCATCGAAGACGGAGATGGTGAAGGGTCGCGACTACTTCGTCGACGAGCTGCTTGCCGACTATCGGGGAAAGATTGTTGAGCCGGTCTCCATGCCCGCCGAGGCGCCGCTCTTCCTGATGTACACGAGCGGTACTACGGCCAGGCCCAAAGGCTGCCAGCACAGCACGGGTGGCTATCTCGCGTATGTCGCCGGGACCTCGAAGTACTACCAGGACATACATCCCGAGGACACCTACTGGTGCTTCGCTGACATCGGCTGGATCACCGGCCACTCCTACATCGTCTATGGGCCGCTGGCGCTGGCAGCCACCAGCGTCATGTACGAAGGCGTGCCCACCTATCCGGACGCCGGTCGCCCATGGAGGATCGCCGAGCGGCTGGGGGTCAACATCTTCCACACCGCTCCGACGACCATCCGCATGCTTCGGAAACTGGGTCCCGAAGAGCCCCGGAAGTACGACTACCACTTCAAGCACATGACCACCGTTGGCGAGCCGATCGAGCCCGAAGTTTGGCGCTGGTACTACAAGGAAGTCGGGAAGGGAGAGGCCGCGATCGTGGATACCTGGTGGCAGACCGAGAACGGTGGCTTTTTGGGCAGCACCCTGCCCGCGCTGCAGCCGATGAAGCCCGGAAGCTGCGGCCCGGGCGTACTGGGCATCTTCCCGGTGATCCTCGACGAGGCCGGTAAGGCCGTGCCCAAGGGCAGTAAGAAGGCCGGCAACATCTGCATCCGCAACCCCTGGCCGGGCATCTTCCAGACCATCTATGGCGACCCGGAGAGATTCGTGTCGACCTACTACGCCAAGTACAACAAGAACAAAAACAGCAAGAAGTGGCAGGACTGGCCCTACTTCGCCGGCGATGGGGCCCTGCAGGCGGAGGACGGGTACTTCCGGATCCTTGGACGCGTGGACGACGTCATCAACGTGGCTGGGCACCGTCTGGGCACCAAGGAGCTCGAGTCCGCGAGTTTGACGGTCGAGGAAATCGCCGAGGCCGCCGCCGTGCCAGTGATCGATGACTTGCGAGGCCGGGCGGTGGAGATCTACGTCGCGCTGAAGCCGGGTCTGAAGCCAAGCAAGGAGATCGAGGAGAAAGTTTCAGCCGCGATCGAGCGCCTGATCGGCAAGATCGCCCGGCCGAAGAACGTCTGGATCGTGCCCGACATGCCCAAGACCCGCTCGGGCAAGATCATGCGCCGCGTCATCGCCGGCATCTCCAACTTCACCAGCCCGGGCGACATCACCACGCTCGCCAATCCCGAAGTCGTCCAAACCATCAAGCATCACGTGGAGTCGGAAAAGGTCAACCGCGGCCAGAGCCCGCGTGAACTGTCAGAGAAGGAGCTTGAGGAGATCAAGGCGTTCGGCCGGGCCGAATAGCGATGAGGGAGGGTGAGCCGAGCTCACCCTCCCACCGCCGCCTAACATGCACCCGGACGATCGTTCCGGACCCAGGATCACCCTGGGATTCAGTTAGCCGGCGGCTGCTCCCGGCGTTGCGCCTGGGCGACCGAAGCCGCCGCCGCCGCCGCCCCCGCGGCCGCCGAATCCGGTCACGCACGTACCCGACGGTCCGGCCGGCGTGATGGTGATCGAGGTCGCCTGGACGTTGCCCGCGGCGTCGCGGGCGCCGGTGGCGAGCAGGCATTCACCGGTGCGCAAGTCGGTCGAGGCCGCGACAAACGTCGTGGTGACAGCCGCGGTCGTCGGAACTGTGATGGTCTGGCTGCCGGACGTGGTGGTGAGCACCGTGATCGAGATGCCGGCTGCGCCGGTCACCTCTCCGCTGACGAAGGCCATCGCCGGCTGGCCTGAAGGCGTCGGCCTGGGCGAAGCGCCCGCGGGAGGAGAGGCATTCGGTCCGAACCGCCCGGCCGCCGCGCAGCCAGACGCGGTCTTGGGCGAAAGCCGGACGGTCGTGGCGGTCAGCAAACCGGTCGAATCCTTCTGGCCCGTCGCCGTGATGCAAACACCCGGAACGATGTCGGCCAGCACCGCCGTCGACGTGCGCGTGAACGTGGTGGTGCCGGAGAAGGTGACGGTGAGGTCACCGCTCGGCCCGGTCAGGATGAGAGTCTGCCCGTTGAGCTGCACCAGCTGGCCGGACGCCCCATTGCGGAATTGAGCTGCTCCGCCGCGCCCAGCGCTGGGCGAGGGAGACGCCGTGTTCGCCGCGGTCGCCGCGCTCCCGCAGGCCACTGCCACCAAGCCGACGGTCGAAGCCGCCAAAATCAAGATCCGATTCATCGCTTCCCGCACCTCCCTTATTGAGCCCGCAGCGCTTCGATGGGCGCTAGCCGAGCCGCCCGCAGCGCCGGATAGACACCGAAAATCAGGCCGACGACCACTGCGACGCCGACAGCCACGAGGACGGGCAGAGCCGTGATGGTCACAGCGATGTTGGCGGCCCGCGGGACGATGTACCCCACGGCCAAACCGGTGGCGACGCCGAGCAGTCCGCCGAGCGCCGTCAGCATTCCCGCCTCGATCACGAACTGCCGGAAGAGGTCGACCGGGGTTGCACCCAGGGCCTTCCTCAACCCGATCTCGCTGGTCCGCTCCGTGACCGAGACCAGCATGATGTTCATCACCCCGATCCCACCGACCAGCAGCGAGATGGCCGCCACGCTGGCGAGCAGGATCGTCAGCGTCTGCGTCACCGCCTGCGCGGTGCTCAGGACTTGGGTCTGCGTCGTGATCGTGAAGTCGGCCTGGGAGGGATCAGAGAGATGATGCGTCTGCAGAAGGATTTGGTTCGCCTCAAGGTACGCCGAGCCGATGGTGCCGGCGCTGGTCGCGCTGAGCAGGATTCTCTGCACGCCGCCGCCGAACAGCTCGTCCTGTGCCGTGGTGATCGGGATCACGGCAAGGTCGTCCTGGTTGCCGAATCCCTGGCTGCCTACCGGCGCGAGCACGCCGACTACCTGGAATGGAATCTGCTTTACCAGGACGATGTCGCCGACTCCGGCTCCGAGGTTCGATGCCGTCGTCGTGCCGATCACGATCACCTGCGCGCGCGTGGCCACGTCGTTTGCGTTGAAGAACGTGCCGCTGCCAATTGTTCGGGTGTTCGTGACGAGCCAGCCATCTGTGCTCCCCGAAACCGTCGTGCTCCAGTTCGCGGACGAGCTCACGATCGATGCGCGGCCCTGGGTGACTGGCGCGACCGCCCCGATGTCAGGGGCGCTCACCTTGTCCTGAAGCCCTCGCACGTCCGCCATCGTCAGCGTGTTGGCGCTGCCTGCCCCGCCGAAGACCCCTGCCGAGACGGTGCTTCCGGCGGAGATCGTCAGCAGGTTCGTGCCCAGCGACGTGATCCGCGCGGTGACGCTGTCCGACGAGGCCTGCCCGATGCCGACGGTGGCGATCACCGCCGCCACGCCGAACAGGATGCCGAGAGTCGTCAGCACCGATCGCAGGCGGTGGCCGAGAAGGCTCCGCAGCCCGGTCTCGATCGTCTTGAGGAGGCTCACGCCGCGACCTGCTCGACCAGCCGGCCGTCCCTCACGTGAACGGTGCGCTGGGCCACCGGAGCGACCTCCGGATCGTGCGTGATGATGATGATCGTGCGTCCCTGCTCGTTCAGCTCTCGAATCACCGCGAGCACGTCTCGGCTCGACGCCGTGTCGAGGTTGCCTGTGGGCTCGTCGGCGAGGATGAGATCGGGGTTCGTGACCAGCGCGCGGGCGATCGCGACCCTTTGCTGCTGCCCGCCGGAGAGCTGGCTCGGCCGGTGGTCGACCCGGTTGGAGAGACCTACCTGATCAAGGGCCTGGAGCGCCAGGCTTCGCCGGTCGCGCACGTTCCGGTAGAGGAGGGGAAGCTCGACGTTTCTCCACGCCGAGAGCTTCGGCAGGAGCTGGAACTGCTGAAAGACGAAGCCAATCCTCCGGTTGCGGACGTGGGCCAGCTCGGTCTCGTTCAGCCGGCTGACATCCTGTCCCGCGAACCAATATCGTCCTGAGGTGGGCGTGTCCAGGCAGCCGAGGATGTTCATCAGCGTCGACTTGCCCGAGCCGGACGGGCCCATCACGGCGAGAGATTCGCCGGATGCGACGGTCAGCGAGAACTCCTGGAGCGCGGCGACGGCGCCGTCCCCAGCGCCGTAGACCTTGGTGATCGAGTCGAGGTGGATGAGCTCCTCGGACGCCGGCAACGATTAGCCGCCTGCTGGTGCGCGGAATCCACCGCCGCCACCGGTTCCACGCGTACCGCCACCGCCGAGGACGCTGGCTCCATTGCCGCTGGGCACTGTGCTCGTGATGATTGCGATCACGACGACCTCATTGATCTGGAGCCCCGACGTGATCTCGATTCGAGTGGGGTCGGAGGCGCCGATCGTAACCGGGACCGACTTCGGCAGGCCGTTGACGAGCACCGTGACCGTGTTTCCCCCGGCGGTCGTGTGCACCGCGCTCGTCGGCACGGTGAGCACGTGAACGACCTGGTTGATGACGATGTTGACCGACGCGGAGACTCCCGGCCGGATCGCGTTGCTGGTGTCCGTCAGCTGTGCCGTCACCGCAAACGTCGCCACGCCTGAGCTGACCGTGGCCGCCGGCGCGATCGAGGTGATCTTGCCCAGCAGCGCCTGGGTCGAACCGGCCGGCGTGACCTGCGCGCCCTGGCCGGCGGCGACCAGGTTCACCTGGGAGTCGCTGACCGTTCCGGTCACGTCATACGACCCGGGCGAGAAGATCACGATCGCGCTTGTCGTGCCACCGCTGGTGACCGACTGGCTTGCCTTGATGTTCACCTGGGACACGATGCCGGGGATCGGCGAGGTCAGGGTCGCTCCGTCGAGCTGATGCTGAACCGAGTTGACGTTGACGTCGTCGATCTGAATCTGGGCGTCGTCCATCTGAATGGTCTGGGGCGAGGCGCTCGTCTGGAGCGCGGACAGCGAGCTCCGGGCCGCGGAGTACTGCTGTTGCATCGAAGCCAGCTGGGCGGCCGCCTGGTCATTGCTCTGCTGCGCCTTCGCCGTCGCTGCGGCGAGGGAACTCTGGACTATGGCGAGCGCGGCCTGGTCCGCCACGACAGTCTGGCTGTCGCTCGCCAGCTTGGTCTTGTCGTTGGCGACGAGGGCTGGATCCGTGCTGGTGCAAAGGGTCGAAGTCACGTCTAACTTGCAGTCCGCTGCCAGGGTCGCCTGGTCGGCTGCCAGCTGCGTGTTGTCAGCGTCGATGGCCGGCTGGGCGATGGCCTGGTCGGCGGAGAGCTTGTTCTGCGCGGCGGTCACCGGGACCTGGGCGGCCGCCACCGACTGCGCGTTGATCGCCTGCGTGTCGGCGAGGCTGGTCTGGGCGTTGTTCATGGATACTTGCGCCGAGTTCACCGAGTTCTGAGCCGAGGTGAGGCTCTGCGTGGTAGGCCCGGCCTGGTCCTGTGTCAGCTTGGCCTGCGCGCTGGAGACCGTGGCCTGCGCCTGCAGCAGCTGCGCCGAGAGCAGCGTGGTGTCCAGGGTGGCGAGGGGTGTCCCGGCCGCCACCGTCTGGCCCACCTGCACGTACAGGTTCTGGACCGTGCCGGCGGACGCGAAGTTGAGATCAGCCTCGTTGACTGGCGTCAGGTTTCCCGCCATGCCGATGCTCTGGGTGATCGTTCCGTAGGTGACGAGGGCGGTGCGATAAGTCGTCGTCACCTTCGACGCCTGCGCGTAGACGATCGTGCCGCCGAGGATGGCGGTTACCAGCACGAGGGCGGCGAGCACTCTCCTTCGAAGCAGGCTCCTCAGGCGCAGGTTTCTTATCCGGTTCAAGGCTTAGCAAGGTTGCTGCAGGATGCTTGGAGAACCCTGAGGGAGCGCTCACAGAACTCTGGGATTCCCAGCCGGCGGGGCGAAAAAAGTGATAGGCAACCAAAGTTGACATCGGCGAGATAGGCAACTAAAGTTGCTTGTAATGAATCCATCTCCCCTTGGCGGGCCGGCGGACGGCCTGGCGGCAGCGTCAGCGCTGCGAGCGATCGCAGACCGGCTCGAGGACGTCGAGGTCGAAAGGGCGATGCGGGCCGGCTGGTCCTGGTCGCAGGTGGCTGAAGCGCTCGGAGTCACTCGCCAGGCCGTCCACAAGAAACATCTGAGGCGCCTGCTGCTCGCTCAGATCGAGCTCCGACGGCGATTCGGTGAATAGCTTCTTCGGTTCCGAGCGTATGGCCATGCTGGTTTCGTGGGAAGTCACTTCCGGAGTCGCGCGCCAGTTTGAGATCGAGGCGAAGCGGGACGGGGCGAAGTTCATCGAGGCCGAGCACATGCTGCTTGCGCTGGCGGCCGACTCCGACGGTGATGCCGCGAAGCTTTTGGGCGAGTCCGGCCTCGATTATGGGCGGCTGGCCTCCGCCTTAAAGGAGGAGCATCGACGGACACTTGCATGTGCCGGCATGAACGCCCCGAACAGGGAGCTCGTCACAGCGACGGAGCTCGACAGCTCGCTGACCTTTGGGACGTCGGCCAAGACTGCGATAAGGCGCGCCTTGCTTGCGTCGCGCCAGGATCGACCGCGTCGACCACGGCTGCGGAGCACCGACCTTCTAGCCGGTATTCTTCAAGCGGAATTGGGCACCGTCGCTCGCGCCCTGGCTATCGCGGAGGTCGATCGGGCAGGGCTCATTTCACGCACAGGAAGATCTGAATGACGAGAAGCCAATGCTGATCAAGTTGCTGCGCACGTACTTGAAGCCGTACTCGAGGCCGTTGCTCGCGGTGGTCGCACTGCAGTTCGTTGGGACCATGGCCAACCTCTACCTGCCGAGCCTGAACGCCGACATCATCGACAAGGGCGTGGCCAAGGGCGACACCGGATACATCGTCTCCACGGGTGGCTGGATGCTCGCCGTCACGCTGGTCCAGATCGCCTGCTCGATTGCAGCCGTGTATTTCGGCGCTCGCACGGCGATGGCGTTCGGCCGAGACCTCCGGTCGGCGATCTTCCACCGAGTCGGAACGTTCTCCGGCCGCGAGGTCGCCCGGTTCGGGGCGCCTTCGCTGATCACGCGCAACACCAACGATGTACAGCAGGTGCAGATGCTGGTCCTCATGACCTGCACGCTGATGATTGCCGCGCCCATCATGTGCGTCGGCGGAATCGTGATGGCCCTCCGTCAGGATGTCGGCCTGTCGTGGCTGATGCTGGTCAGCATCCCGGTCCTGGTGGTGTCGATCGCCCTGATCGTTGTCAGGATGGTGCCCCAGTTCCGCGCGATGCAGGCCCGCATCGACGTCGTCAACCGGGTGCTGCGCGAGCAGCTATCGGGAATCCGTGTCGTGCGCGCCTTCGTCCGGGAGCCCTACGAGGCCGCGAGGTTCGCGGACGCCAACGCGGCGCTTACGCTGACCGCGCTGCGCGCGGGGCGGCTGATGGTGCTGATCTTCCCGACCGTGATGCTCATCCTCAACGCCTCCAGCGTCGCCGTGCTCTGGTTCGGCGCCGCGCGAGTCAACAGCGGCGAGATGCAGATCGGTGCGCTGACCGCCTTCCTGATGTACCTGATGTTGATCCTGATGTCCGTGATGATGGCGACCTTCATGGCGATCATGATTCCGCGCGCAGCTGTGTGCGCCGACCGGATTGGAGAGGTGCTCGAGACCGAGTCCTCGGTCGTGCCGCCGCCGAACCCTGTCAAGGTGGTGCACTCGCGCGCAGAGCTCGAGTTGCGGGACGTCGAGTTTCACTATCCCGGCGCAGCGTCGCCGGTTCTGCGCCACATCTCGTTCCGGGCGGGAGCCGGCCAGACCACGGCCATCATCGGCAGCACTGGAGCGGGCAAGACGACGCTGGTCTCTCTGATCGCCAGGCTGTTCGACGCGACCTCCGGCACCGTGCTGGTCGACGGTATCGGCATCCGCGAGCTCGACCCCGACATGCTGTGGAACCGTATCGGCCTGGTGCCGCAGAAACCGTATCTGTTCACCGGCACCGTGGCCAGCAACCTGCGTTACGGCAACCCCGACGCCACGGACGCCGAGCTGTGGGAGGCACTGGAGGTCGCGCAAGCCGCCGACTTCGTGCGGGAGATGCCCGCTGGACTCCAGAGCCCCATCGCACAGGGAGGCACCAACGTGTCCGGTGGACAGCGCCAGCGGCTGGCGATCGCGCGCGCGCTCGTCCGGCAGCCGGAGATCTACCTCTTCGACGATTCGTTCTCGGCCCTGGACCTGGCCACCGACGCGCGGCTGCGCGCCGCCCTCCGCCCTCACACGGGCAGGGCGACCGTCGTCATCGTTAGCCAGCGCGTCTCGACGATCACGGACGCGGACCAGATCGTCGTCCTCGACGGCGGCGCGATCGTCGGACTGGGTCGCCACGAGGAGCTGTTGGAAACCTGTCCCACGTACATGGAGATCGTCCAGTCACAGCTGGCGGCGGAGCCGGCGGCATGAGCGATCGCTCCACGGCCACCGCTCAACCGATACCGGCGGCGGCCCGGCCGCGCCCACCGATGCGTGGCGGTTTTGGGGGAGGCCACTTTGGCGGCGCCGGCATGCCCGCGGAAAAGCCGATGAAGTTCGGTCCGTCGGTGCGGCGGTTGATCAAGCGCCTGAGCCCCGAGAGGGTGAAGCTCACGGCGGTGATCGGCCTGGGCGTGACCAGCGTGGCCTTCCTGGTCGTCGGCCCGAAGATTCTTGGTCGTGCAACCGACCTCATCTTCGCCGGTGCCATCGGCAGGGGACTCCCGGCCGGGCTGACCAACGCGCAGGTGGTCGCGGCCGCCCGCGCCTCGGGCAACACCAACCTCGCCGATCTTCTCGCGCGAATGCACGTGATCCCCGGCCAGGGCATCGACTTCAATGCGCTGGGCAGCGTTCTGGTCCTGGCGCTCGGGCTTTACGTCGCGTCAGCGGTCTTCAGCTGGATGCAGGGATACCTGCTCAACGATGTGGTGCAGCACACCGTGTTCAAGCTGCGCTCGGACGTCGAGGACAAGCTGAGCCGCCTTCCGCTGCAGTTCTTCGACGGCCAACCACGCGGTGAGCTCCTCAGCCGCGTCACCAACGACATCGACAACGTGTCGCTGTCCCTGCAGCAGACGATCAGCCAGGTGCTGACCTCACTGCTGACCGTCGTGGGCGTGCTTGTGATGATGATCGTCGTCTCGCCTCTCCTCGCCCTACTCGCCCTGGTCACGGTGCCGGTGTCCATCGTCATCGCTACGCAGGTCGCGAAACGGTCGCAGAAGCTGTTCGTCGCGCAGTGGGTCAACACAGGGGGTTTGAACGGCCACATCGAGGAAGCGTTCACCGGGCATGAGCTGGTCACGGTCTTCGGGCGCCGGCGCGAGGTGGAGCAGGTGTTCCGAGAGCGGAACGAGCAGCTCTTCAGCGCCAGCTTCGGCGCCCAGTTCATCTCGGGCTTGATCCTGCCGGCGATGACGTTCATCGGCAACATCAGCTACGTCGCCATCGCCGTCATCGGCGGGTACCGAGTCGCCACCGGGTCGATGAGCCTGGGCGACGTGCAGGCGTTCATCCAGTACTCGAGGCAGTTCACCCAACCTTTGACACAGGTGGCGTCGATGGCCAACCTGCTCCAGTCCGGGGTCGCGTCGGCTGAGCGGGTCTTCGACCTGCTCGACGCCGATGAGCAGACGGTCGACCCGGCCCAGCCCGCGCTTCCCTCGGTCCGCAGCGGTCGGGTCGAGTTCGAGCAGGTCTCCTTCCGCTACCGCGCGGATCAGCCTTTGATCGAGGACCTGTCCCTGGTGGCCGAACCTGGGCACACGATCGCGATCGTCGGCCCGACTGGCGCCGGCAAGACCACGCTGGTCAACCTCATCATGCGTTTCTACGAGCTTGACTCTGGGCGAATCACCCTCGATGGGGTCGACATCACGACCATGCGAAGAGACGACCTTCGGTCGCAGATCGGAATGGTGCTCCAGGACACGTGGCTGTTCGGCGGCACCATCCGCGACAACGTCGCTTACGGGAACCCGAGTGCGACCGAGGAGCAGATCCACGCCGCGGCGGAGGCCACGTTCGTCGATCGATTCGTGAAGAGCCTGCCCCTTGGGTACGACACGGTGATCGACGACGAGGGGAGCAACGTCAGCGCGGGAGAGAAACAGCTGTTGACGATCGCCCGCGCGTTCCTCGCCGACCCCTCACTGCTCATCCTGGACGAGGCCACCAGCTCGGTGGACACCCGCACCGAGGTCCTGGTCCAGCACGCGATGGCCGCGCTGCGATCCGATCGCACGAGCTTCGTCATCGCCCACCGGCTGTCCACGATCCGCGACGCCGATCTCATCCTGGTAATGGAAGCAGGTCGAATTGTCGAGCGCGGCACGCACGAGCAGCTGCTCGCCGCGCGGGGCGCATACCACCGGCTTTACGCGGCGCAGTTCCGCGGCTCGGCCGAGAACGTCGAGGAAGAGCGTCCGGCCGTGCCGGCCGCCGTGGGGTAGTAACCCCGAACACCACGGGATTCGTCGCCGCCCCAACGCGATCGC
The DNA here is from genome assembly GCA_003169845.1 of Candidatus Dormiibacterota bacterium. Lineage (GTDB taxonomy): Bacteria > Chloroflexota > Dormibacteria > Dormibacterales > Dormibacteraceae > Palsa-870. The sequence goes on from PNAG01000002.1 coordinate 331,973, forward strand.
CGTCCTCCAGGTGGTGATCCCTGCGATCACTATACCCGCGGGGGGTATGATATGAGGATGCCAGGCTACACCAAGGACAAGCAGAAGATCGAGACGAGGCTGCGGCGCATCGAGGGCCAGGTTCGCGGCATTCAGAAGATGGTGGAGGAGGATCGTTACTGCATCGACGTCCTCACCCAGGTCAACGCGACCAGGGCTGCGTTGGAAAGCGTCGCGCTCCAGCTTCTGGCCGATCATACCGAGCATTGCGTGGCGGAGGCGATCCGCTCCGGCGGCGGAGGCGACAAGGTCCGAGAGCTCAACGACGCGGTTGAGCGGCTCGTAAGGAGCTAGCCGGATTGTTCGTGCTCAACGCGGTCCTGCATGCCCTGCAGATCTCGTTCTTCATGCTCTGGGAGGTCTTCTGGCCACTCGCCTTCGGCTTCCTGCTCTCGGCGATGATCCAGACGGTCGTTTCGAAGCGGGCCGTGGCCGGTGCTTTGGGCCGGCCCGACCTTAAGGGCTTCATCCTCGCGTGCGGCTTTGGTGCCGCGAGCTCCTCTTGCTCTTACGCGGCCGTTGCCGTTGCGCGGACGCTCTTCCGCAGGGGCGCCAGCTTCGTCAACGCGATCATCTTCGAGTTCGCTTCGACGAACCTTGTCTTTGAGCTGGGGCTGGTCCTCCTGCTCCTGCTGGGCTGGCAGTTCGTCGCCGCCGAGTTCGCGGGCGGTCTCCTGATGGCCGTGATCCTCTGGATCCTCTTCAAGATGACGCTAGGCCGGCGGATGGTCGACGTCGCGAGGCGCCAGGCCGAGCGCGGAGTTTTCGGCTCAACCCATGAGGCCCACGGGGAGATGGACATGTCCATCACCGATGGGCCGTTTCTTGCCCGGCTCTTCTCGCCGCGAGCCTTCACCGCCATCTCGCATTCCTTTTATATGGACCTGCACGCCCTCTACCTGGACATAGGACTGGGCTTCCTGATCGCCGGGGCACTCGCGGCCTGGGTGCCGAACAGCTGGTGGCAGGCGTTCTTCCTGACCAACCACCCGACTCTGAACGAGTTCTGGGGACCGCTGGTCGGCCCGGTCATCTCGATGCTCAGCTTCGTATGCTCGGTGGGGAACGTACCGCTGGCGGTGGTGCTCTGGAACGGCGGCATCAGCTTCGGCGGAGTGATCAGCTTCATCTTCGCCGACCTGATCATCCTGCCGATCCTGAACATCTATCGGAAGTACTACGGCGGCAGGATGTCGCTCTACCTGCTCGCAGTCTCCTACGCCGCGATGGCGCTGGCGGGGTTCCTCATCGGTGGCGCGTTCCAGCTCCTGGGCCTGGTTCCGACCAACCACCACGTCGCTGTCTTCGAAACCCAGCCGGCATGGAACTACACGACCTTTCTCGATCTCGCCTTTCTGGTGCTGATGGCGCTCCTGGCCTGGCGCTTCGTCACGACCGGCGGCCTCGAGATGCTGCGCGTCCACGCGCGCCGGCCGGGGGCGGATGCGAAGCTAGTGCAAGACCCGGTGTGCGGCATGAGTGTCGACCCGGCCCCCGCCGCAGAGCAGATCGATTACGAGGGCGAGACGTACTACTTCTGTTCCGAGGGATGCAAGGAAACCTTCTCCAAGGACCCAGGCAGGTACATCGGGCGCCCTAAAACCGCGCCCGGTGCCTGATCCTGAACGCGCCTCGACCAACCTCGCCTTCCGCCATTGCGGGGAAACCCTGCCGGACGCCACCTATTCAAGACTTTGGAGGACCGCGATCGAGCGGGCTGAGGTCGTGATTCGCCCCGCCACGTCTTGGGGGCCGTCCTCGGACTGCCGCCTTCGGGTATCCAGGACGAGGCGCCAGGACGCCGCGTACTCGGCCGGAATCGTCCACCGCACGCCACCGGTGTGGGCGTTGAACAGCAGGATGAAGGAGTCGTCCGTGACCGGCAGGCCGCGCTCGTCATGGCCTGGGATCCCGCTCCCGTTCAAGAACATCCCGAGCGAGCGCGCGTAGCCGACGTCCCAATCCTCGTCGGTCATCGATTTCCCGTCTGGTTTGAACCAGCCGATGTCCAGGGTGCCTCGAATCGGCTGCCCCTGGAAAAACCTGCGCCGGCGGAATACCGGGTGGTCGCGCCGGAAGGCGATGATCCACCGGGTGAAGTTGAGGAGCGACTCGTCCACCGCGGTCCAATCGACCCATGACAGCTCGGTGTCCTGGCAGTAGGCGTTGTTGTTGCCTTTCTGGGTGCGGCCCAGCTCATCCCCGGCCAGCAGCATCGGAACGCCCTGGGCCGTGAAGAGGGTGGTCAGAAAGTTGCGCTGCTGGCGGGCACGGCACTTGATGACCTCCGGGTCCTCGGATTCGCCCTCCGCACCGCAGTTCCAGGATCGGTTGTGGGAGTCGCCGTCCGCGTTGTTCTCCCCGTTCGCCTCGTTGTGCTTCTCGTTGTATGAGACGAGATCGCGCAGCGTGAAGCCGTCGTGGGCGGTGACGAAGTTGACGCTCGCGAACGGCCGCCGCGTGTCGTTCTGGTACAGGTCGGAGCTGCCCGTGAGGCGCGACGCGAGCTCTCCGACCTTGGATGGCTCACCGCGCCAGAAGTCACGCACGCTGTCCCGGTAACGGCCGTTCCATTCCGACCACAGCGGAGGGAAGTTGCCGACCTGGTAACCGCCCTCGCCGATGTCCCACGGTTCGGCGATCAGCTTGACGCGGCTTACCACGGGGTCCTGCTGGATGATGTCGAAGAAGGTCGACAGCCGGTCGACCTCGTGGAACTCGCGCGCCAGGGTTGCGGCGAGGTCGAAACGGAAACCGTCGACGTGCATCTCGGTGATCCAGTACCGGAGCGAATCCATGATCAGCTGCAGCGGATGCGGATGCCGCACGTTGAGGCTGTTCCCGGTTCCTGTGGTGTCGTAGTAAAACTCGGGCTCGTCGGCCACCAGCCGGTAGTAAGCCTGGTTGTCGATGCCTTTGAAGCAGAGCGTCGGGCCCAGGTGGTTGCCTTCGGCGGTGTGGTTGTAGACCACGTCGAGGATGACCTCGATGCCCGCCTGGTGGAGCGTGCGAACCATCGCCTTGAACTCGTTGACCTGCTCTCCGCGCTGGCCGGTGCTGGAGTACTCGTTGTGAGGCGCGAAGAACCCGATCGTGTTGTACCCCCAGTAGTTCCGCAGGCCGCGCTCGACCAGCCGCTGGTCGTGGACGAACTGGTGAATGGGCATGAGCTCGACCGCGGTCACTCCAAGCGACGTCAGGTGTTTGATCACGGCCGGGTGGGCGAAACCCTGGTAGGAGCCGCGCAGCGCCTCGGGCACGTCCGGGTGGCAGCGCGTCAAGCCCTTGAGATGGGCCTCGTAGATGACGGTCTCGTGCAGCGGCCTGTTGGGCGGCCGGTCGCCGAACCAGTCGAAATGCGGGTGATGAACGACCGACTTCAACACGTGCGGCGCGCTGTCCTCGATGTTGACCGCGCCAGGATTCTCCAGGTCGTAGCTGTAGCAGGACGAGTTCCAGTCGATGTGGCCCTCGATCGCGCGCGCGTACGGATCGAGCAGCAGCTTCCGCGGGTTGCAGCGGACACCTTCGTCGGGCGCATAAGGGCCGTGGACCCGATAGCCGTAGCGCTGCCCAGGCCCAACATCAGGCAGGTAGGCATGCCAGGAGAACGCGTCGACCTCTTCGAGGCGGACCCTGCGCTCTACGCCTCCATCGTCGAACAGGCAGAGGTCGACCGCTTCCGCGACCTCTGAGAACAGGGCGAAGTTCGTACCGCTTCCGTCGTAGCTGGGTCCGAACGGGTAGGGGCGCCCGGGCCAGGCTTCGATCCTGTCTTCAGGCAACGGCGGTGCTGCTTTCGAGAATCACGACGCTCGATGGTGGCATGCTGAGGCAGCCGCCGTCCGGCCTGATCGCCGGGTCGGAGGCCATCAGGAGCCGGTCGCCGCCGGAAACGGGAACCACCCACGCCGTCTCTCCGAGGTTCACCCTCACGCTGATGCCGTCGCGCTGGAAGGCCACCGTTCGCGCATCGCTGTCGACATCCACTCGAACGCCGTTGCCGGTGGAGCCCTGGGGCGCCCCAAGCCGGCTCCGCAGCCGGATCAGCTCTCGATACCACTCGAGCATTTGCCGGTGGAATGGCTCGTCGAGCTCTGTCCACACGAGCTTCGAATGATCGAACGTGCCGGGATCCTGAGGATCCGGGGTGCCGTCCGGATCCCATCCAAACCTGTCGAACTCGCGACGGCGACCCTCGCTTACCGCTTTGCCCAGCTCCGGGTCTTCGTGGTCGGTGAAGTACTGGAAAGGGCTGCTCGCCGACCACTCTTCGCCCTGGAACAGCATCGGAGTGAATGGCGATGTGAGCAGTAGCGCGGCCGCCGCCTTGAGCGCGCCTTCTTCGACCAGCGTCCCGAGGCGATCGCCCGCTGCGCGGTTTCCGATCTGGTCGTGGTTCTGCAGCGCGATCACGAACGCATGGGCTGGGAGCCCCGCGGTGGAGCCTCCGCGAACCTTCTGCCGGTGAGCAGACCAAACACCGTCGTACGCCCACGCTTGGCGCAAGGCCTTGCCGAGAATCTCGAGCGAGCCGAAGTCCTCGTAATAGCCGCTCCGTTCTCCGGTGAGTGCCGCGTGCATTGCATGGTGCCAGTCGTCCGACCAGGCGGCATCGAGGCCGTATCCACCTGCGGCACGACCGCGAACGAATCGTGGGTCGTTGAGATCCGATTCGGCGATGACAAACGTCGCACGCCTCCGCTCAGTGCCCAGCGCGTTCACCTCCCTGGCCAGCTGTTCGAGGATGTGAATCGGTGCCTGGTCGGCCATCGCGTGCACAGCGTCGAGGCGCAGGCCGTCGACGTGGTAGTCGCGCACCCACTGCAGAGCGTTGTCCAGCACGAATCGCCGCACTTCGTCGCTTTCAGGTCCGTCGAAGTTGAAGCCCGCCCCCCAGTCGGTCTGATGGCGATCCGTGAAGTACGGGCCGAACTCCGCGAGAAAGTTGCCCACCGGGCCGAGGTGGTTGTAAACCACGTCCATCACGACGCCCAGCCCGGACAGATGGCACGCATCGACCAGCCGCTTCAGGCCCGCCGGACCACCGTAGGCGTGATGGGGCGCGAAGAGATCGACCCCGTCGTAGCCCCATCCGCGATCGCCGGAAAACTCCGCCACCGGCATGAGCTCGACAGCGTCGACGCCAAGCGCGAGGAGGTGGGGTAGGCGCTCGACGATCCCGTCAAAGGTTCCCTGTGGCGAAAACGTGCCGGTGTGCAATTCGTAAATCACCGCCGCGTCGAGCCGCATGCCTTTCCAGCCGGCATCGCTCCACGCGTACGCGCCTTGATCCACCACCTCGGACAGGCCGAGCACGCCATCTGGTTGCGACGGGGAGCGCGGGTCGGGGCGGACCTCGCCGCCGTCGAGGGAGTAGCCGTAGCGGGTGCCGGCGCTCGCGCCGTCATCCAACATTTCCCACCAGCCTCGATCGGCCAGGGTCATGGCAGCCCTGCGTCCGTCCGCGACGAGCTCGACCCGACGGCGCCCGGGCGCCCAGACCCTGAACCTGTGCATCAGCCCGTATCTCGAGCGAGGACCGCAACCGGAAACGCTTGAAGCATCGTGCCCAGCTCGATTGGAGCCCCGCCGTGCTGCTCCTTGCCAGTGAGGACGTTCCTCCAGCGACCTGGAGGAAGCGTGAGCGCCGTCGCGGCCCAGTCGCCGGCCAGCCCGAGGTGAAGCCGGGGCACGATCACCACCAGCCGGTCTCGGGCGAACGACACCACGTGATCTGCCTTGGCTCCAACCGCCGTCAGCGGTAGGTAGCTCGTGCTTTCGAAGAGGTCGGGCCGGCGCCGGCGTTCCTCGAGCAGCCGGGCGATCAACCAGAGCTTCGGAGCCCCGTCATCCGCGCGCGCCATGGCCTCCGCCGATGACATGTCACGCACGTCAGACAGCAGGCGCTCGCGGCTGTCGTAGTCGACCTGCCGGCGGTTGTCCGGGTCGACGAGGCTCAAATCCCAGACCTCGGTTCCCTGGTACACGTCGGGGACACCGGGGCAGGTGAGGAGGAGGGTGACCTGAGCCAGCGAGACCGCCCGCCCCAACGCGACGATTTGATGGCGGCCAATGAAGTTCTCCAGGTCGCTCACGAAGTCGGCGTCGGCGATCACCTGGCTTGCGAACTGCGCCAGCGTGTCCTCGTAGCCGGCGTCCGGGTTGAGCCACGTCGTGTGCATCCTGCCTTCGCGCGCGGCCTTTCGAAGGAACTCGGTCAGGCGCGAGACATCGATGGGCCAGGCCCCAACGAGCGTCTGATACATCAGGTACTCGATGTTGCGGTCGGGGTAGCCCTGGGATCGATAGCGCTGGTTGTGATCGGCCCACCGTCGCACTGCATCGCCCCACTCGAGCGGGATCTCCGACAGAAGGCCGAGCCTGGCGCGGACGTCAGCGCTCCGCTTCGTGTCATGGGTGGAAAGCGTCAGCATCGTGGCCGGCCAGTCGGAGGCGATGTGCGCACAGGTGCTGTGAAATTCTTCGACCGGCCGGCCGAACCGGGCGGGGTCACCGCCGACCTCGTTGAGCGAGACGAGCCGGTTGTATCGATAGAAGGCGGTGTCTTCGACGCCCTTCGCCATGACAGCGGGGGTGAACTGCTGGAAACGCGCCCCGAACTCTCGTTCCAGGTGGCCATCGTGCTCGATCAAAAGCAGCTCGCCGAAAAAGCCGAGCAGCTCGGGGTCCATCTCGGGACGGCGGTGACCAGCCTCAGCGATTGAAGCGGCCACGCGGCGCCGATCCTCGTCGCCGGCAGAGCCGGGCCGCACATATGTCCGGTAGACACTGAGCTCGGCTGCGACTTCGCGAATCGCATCCTGCAGCTCGCGGCGCGTTCGATCGCGCTGGCCGGGGTAGCGCTCGCAGATCTCGACCAGCAAGCTGGTCAGGCGTTCGAGGTCGGGGGCCAGGTCGCTGACCATGATCTCCTGCTTGCAAGCTCGAGCGACCTCGGCGAAGGTCAGGGACTCTCCGCTGAACGCGTGATAGAGCGCCGTCATCGGTTCCTCGTTTTGAGAGTCGACGAACAGACCGTCCACGTGCGAGATGAAGTCATAGCCTGTGGTTCCCTGGACGGGAAACCCGCCAGGCAGCCGCTCATCCTGTTCGAGCACCTTCTCTACCACCAGGTAGGCGCCCGGCGCCGCAGCGCGAAGAGTCGAGAGATACGCGAGAGGGTCCAGCAGGCCGTCCACATGGTCGACGCGAAGCCCGGCCACGTCGCCGCGCCCGAGCAGCTCGAAAACCAGCCGGTGGCTGTCCTTCAAGACCTGCTCCAGCTCGACGCGAAGGCCGATCAGGCTGTCAACGGTGAAAAAGCGCCGGTAGTTGAGCTCCTCCTGCGCGTTGCGCCAGTAGGCGAGGCGGTAGTGCTGCCGCTGCAGCAGCGCGTCCAGCGCATCGAGGTCATGGCTGAGAGCATCAATCTGCTGCCCGTCGAGACTTTCCCGCGAGATCGGGAACTCAGTGTCGTGATAGCGCACGATCAGCTCATCACCTTCACGATCCAGCGTCAGGAGACCCGCCTGCAGCTCGTGTCCGTAGCGGTCGCCGAGGACGCCCAGCAGCACCTTGCCCTTCAGGTGCGACATGGGCGGCTCCCAGTCGATGTCGAAGTAGCCGGCGTAGGGGCTCGACTTCCCGTGCAGCAGCAGGTCCCACCACCAAGGATTGGATCGGCCCGCGGTCGCCATGTGGTTGGGCACCACGTCCATGATCAGCTTCAGGCCGTGCTCCGCGAGCACGTGGGTGAAGCGGCGAAACCCCGGCTCGCCGCCCAGCTCCACGTTGATCCGGTGCGGGTCGACCACGTCGTATCCGTGGCTGCTTCCGGCCGCTGCCTGGAGCAGGGGCGAGCAGTAGACGTGGCTGACCCCGAGCGACGCCAGGTACCCCGTCCGTGATGCGGCGGCATCGAATGTGAAGTCTCTGGACAGCTGCAGCCGGTAGGTGCAGCGCGGCGCCCTGTCAGGCACGTCGTTCGATGGCGTCGGAGACGATCTGGGCCATGGCCTCGATGAAGTCCGGCCGCGTGTTGAACGAGGCCGTGCGCCGCAGGTTGATGTCACGCTCGCGTGAGAACGCCTGGGCTTCCACGTCGAGGTCGTAGAGGATCTCGAGGTGGTCGGCGACGAACCCGATCGGGCATACCAACACGTCGCGGGCGCCCGACAGCTCGACAGCGGTGAGCAGGTCGGGACCAAGCCATGGTTCGCCGGTCGTGCTCGCGGACTGGAACGCAAACTCCCAGGCGGGCAGCTTCATGCCCTCTTCGACGAGGCGGCAGCTCTCGAGCAGACGGTCCTGGTATCCGTCGCCCTCGGCCACGATGCGCGCCGGAAGGCTGTGCGCAGTGAAGAAGAGTCGTTCCGGCCACGACTCCTCCAGGCTTTCCGAGAGCAGTCGCTGGACCGCGTGGATGAAGGCCGGGTGGTCGTGGAAGCCGCGCACGAAGGTCAGCTCGCCGCGCCACGCCTGCTGCAAGGAGCGTTCGTATCCTCCCAGGCTCATCTCGGCGAAATGCGGCGCGAGGGGAAGGCCGATCAGCCTGTCCACGCCGGCGCCCGACGCCTCGGCCGCACCGTCCGCGATGAAGGGCGAGGCGTGCTTCATCCCAACGAACACCGGCAGCCCGAGCCTCTCGCCGATCGCGGCCGCCTGCGCGCGAGTGATCGAGGTGAGGGGCGAGCCTCCGATCGACCTATAGCGGGACTTCAGCTCGTCGAGAGCTTCTGGCGAAGGCCTGCGCCCACCCCGGATGTGCGTGTAGTAATCGTCGATGCCATCGTCGCCAGAAGGGCTGCCGTACGCCATGCAAAGGATCCCTGTCGACTCACGCGACACGCGCAACCTGCCACTCGTGCACGGTTTCGACCAGGAGCTGAAGGTTCTCGAGCGGGGTCGACGGGAGGACACCGTGACCGAGGTTGAAGATGTGACCAGGGCGTCCGCCGGCGCGGCGGAGGATGTCGCGCGCACGCTCGCGCACGAGCTCGGGCGGCCCGAGCAGGACCGCCGGGTCGAGGTTGCCCTGGATGCCGCGATCATGACCGACCCTCCTCCAGCCGGCGTCGAGCGGTACCCGCCAGTCGAGGGACACGACATCCGGTCCCGTGGAAGCGATCGACTCGAGCAGCCCGGCCGTGTCCGTGCCGAAGTGGATGCGGGGCACGCCGGAGGAGCTCAGCGCGTCGAAGATGGAGCGGGTGTGGGGGAGAACCCGAGACTCGTAGTCCTCGACGGCAAGGGCGCCGGCCCACGAGTCGAAAAGCTGTACGGCGCTCGCGCCGGCCGCCACCTGTGCCTGGAGGTAGCCGGCCATCGTCGCCGAGAGTTTTGCGAGCAGCCTGTCGAACGCTTTTGGTTCCGAGTACATGAACGCCTTCACGCGGGCGAAGTCGCGGCTGGGCCGCCCTTCGATCAGGTAGCTCGCCAGCGTGAACGGAGCGCCGGAAAACGCGATCACGGGTACAGGGGACTCCGCGACGACCTGGCGCACCGCAGTGATCACATTTGGGGCGGCCGCCTCCCCGGGCGGCACCGCGAGGGCGTCGATGTCGGACGCCGAGGCGATGGGCCGCGCGATGACCGGCCCCACGTTCTCCACGAGCTCGAACTCGACGCCCATGCCCCGTAACGGAAGCATGATGTCGGCGAACATCACCGCGGCGTCGACGCCCAGGCGGCGGACCGGCTGCAGCGTGACCTCCGCGCAGAGCTCCGGCTGCGCGACGATGTCCACGAGACTCCAGCGTTCGCGCAGCTTTCGGTACTCGGGCAGCGATCGACCAGCCTGGCGCATGAGCCAGACCGGCGTCACTTCGACAGCCATGTGATTCGCCGCGTCGAGGAAGCGGCTCACCCCGGGCTGTTGGTTGCGCCGAGCATGGCGGTGATCTCATCGATCGGCCGGTGGATCGCGGTGAGGATCGGCGTGTCGCGCACCGTGGACCTGCGGCTGTCCGTCCCGCGCAGCGCGCGGACGAGCTCGCTGAACTTCGGGAGGTCGTCCGTCTCGTACGCGACCAGGAAGTCCATGTCGTCCAGGCCGAAGCTGTTCGCGAGAAGCTGTCGCACCTCCGGGTACTCGTGGCCGACTCGCATGTGCTCGTTCATGATCCCCTGCCGTGCCTCTTTGCCAAGCAGGTACCACTCCGTGCCTTTGGTGAAGGGGTACACGGTGAGATAACGCGCCCGCTCTCCGCTGAACAGTGACTGTTCCTGCGGAGTGGGCTTCTTGACGTACTGCGAGGGTTGAATCACGCCGAGGAAGCTCTCCTTGACGCTCATCCACGTCCCCATCCCCGAACGCAGCACCGCCGCCGCCCGCTCTTCAAGGGAGTCGAACGTCGTGCCGAGGCTCCACAACAGGAGGTCCGCCCCGGGCTGCAGCCCGACCATCGAGTAGGTGTGAGTCACCACCTCCGATTCCCGGCTGACCGCCGCAGAGAGCTCCTCGGCCGTCGCGCAGCGCTGCGCCGCCGGCAGCCGGCGCCAGGCCGGATCGAGTCCGAGGGCGAGCGCATGGACGAACCTCGCGTCGCTCATCTCGTCTCCCTCAACCAGGCGGCCGCGTCGGCCGCGAAGTAGGTGACGATGACATTCGCGCCGGCCCGGGCGATCGCGGTCAGCGACTCGAGGACCGCCCCCCGCCGGTCGATCCAGCCGCGCTCTGCGGCCGCCTCGATCATCGCCGCTTCACCGCTCACCTGGTACGCGGCGAGCGGGAGGTCGAGACGTTGACGTGCCAGCGCCAGCAGGTCGAGGGAGGTGATCGCGGGCTTGACCATCAGAATGTCGGCTCCTTCTCGCGCGTCGAGCTCCAGCTCACGCATCGCTTCGCGACCGTTCGCCGGATCCATCTGGTAGGACTTGCGATCGCCGAAACCTGGCGTCGATCCGGCCGCCTCTCGAAACGGTCCGTAAAGGACCGATGCGTGCTTGGACGCATAAGCGACGATCGCCGCGCTCTGGAACCCGCCCGCGTCGAGGCCCGCACGCAGGGCGGCGACCTGGCCGTCCATCATCGCGCTCGGAGCCACGACGTCGGCGCCGGCCTCGGCGTAGGCGATGGCCGCGTCCGCCAGCAGCGGCAGCGTGGCGTCGTTGTCGATTCGATCACCGTCGAGAACTCCACAGTGCCCATGCGTGGTGTACTCGCAAAGGCAGACGTCGGCCGCAAGCGCGAGAGGGAGCTTTGCGGATTTGAGCCTGCGCAGCGTTTCCGGCACCGGGCCGGTTTCATCTGCCGCTCCCTCGCCGCGTGCGTGCTTCGAGTCCGGAATCCCGAACAGCAGCACGCCGCCCACCCCGAGGCGGGCCAGGCGTTCGGCTTCGGCCACGGCGAGATCGGGGCTCAAGCGCGCGTGACCCTTAAGCGACGAGATCTCTTCGCGACGGCCCCGGCCCGAGACCACGAAGATCGGCGCCATCAGCTGTGCCGGGTGCAGCCGGGTCTCCCGCACCAGCTCTCTGAGCGCGGGAGTGGCCCGCAGGCGCCTTGGTCGATCGTGCCGGTCGCCGGCCGGAATCGGAACAGTCCGGGTTCGAAGCAGCTCACGCATGGTGGTCGACCTCCATAGGTAGAGCGTGAACGACGGCGTCGGCGAGCCCGGACACGCTCTGTGCCTCCGCCTCCGACAGGACCACGAAGCCGCGCGAGCGAGCGCTGTTCGTAGTGCGGGGCCCGATCGTGATGGCGGGCAGTCGCGCTGTGCCGCCCAGCTCCAGGAATCCTCGCACTGCCGATCCGGAGGCGAAGACGACAGCCCGCAGCTCGGGATCGGCCATCGCGGCCCGAAGCTTCTCCGCCGACGCGGAGGGCCCCTCGACGGTGCGGTAGGCGGTGATCTCCTCGACGGTCGCGCCCCGACGGCGCAAGCGGTCGGGCAGGTCCTCGCCTGCGGCCGACGCCCGGACCAGCGCGATTCGCTTGCCGTCGACGTCGGGCAGCGAGTCCCCGAGGTCCGCGCCGTCTGAGCGGCCCGGCACATGTGACGGCTCTACGCCGCGCGCTCGTAGGGCTCGCGCCGTTTCGGGCCCGACGGCCGCGAACCGGGGCCCGGACGGCAGCGCGGCCAGCGCCTTGACGCCTCGGGCGCTGGTGAGCACGATCCAGTCGCAGCCCGCCAGCAAGCCGGCGTTGAATTCGACCGGCTCTGTCTGCACCGTCGGCACCGCGTGCACCCGGTAGCCTCGGCGGCGCAGCGCATGCACGAGAGGATCGGATTCTCCGTCCGGCCGCGTCACGAGAAGCGCGATCATCGCAGTGCCACCTCTGCGAGGAGGCGCCTGCCGATGCGCCGGGCCAGCTCCGCGGCCTCGTTGCGAGCGCCGGTCACTCGCTCGACCAGCTTGCCCGTGCCATCGCTGTTGACGCCGCCGGCGAGCAGCACAAACTCATCCCCGCTGACGGAGGCGAGCGCACCCACCGGCGCCCTACATGTGCCACCGGTCGCCCTCAGCACCTCACGTTCCGCCTCCACCGCCAGGCGGATGTCCGGGTCGTCGAGCGCGGAGACCAGCTCCACGATCCGGGCGTCCGAAAGCCGGACCTGGACCGCCAGCGCTCCCTGGCCCGGCGCCGGCGCGACGACGCCCGGCTCGAACCTCTCGTCGATCCGCGCCGCCAGGCGCAACCGGTCGATCCCGGCCGCAGCCAGCACCAGCGCGTCGGCCGCGCCTTCGTCAAGGCGCCGCACACGCGTCTCCACGTTGCCATGCAGTGGAATCACCTTCAGGTCCGGTCGCGCGGCGAGCACAAATCCGGCTCGACGAGGGCTGTCGGTACCGACGATTGCGCCGCGGGCGAGCGATTGAAGAGAGGCGCCACCGCGCCGCGTGATCAACGCATCACGGGGATCGGCACGTTCGGGGTAGGCGGCGATCGCCAGGCCCGGGTCTTCTTCGAGCGGCACGTCCTTGGCGCTGTGAACCGCGATATCGATCTCCTCGGCGAGGAGCGCGCGGGCGATGGCGGCGACGAACACGCCTTCCCCGGGCGACATGTCGATGGGCCGGACGTCGCCTTCGGTCACGATCCGCACCAGCTGCACCTCGTGGCCGGCAGCGCGCAGCCGCCCGGCGATGCGCTCGCTCTGGACGAGCGCCAACCTCGAACCCCGGGTCCCTAGCCGGATGGTCACGGGCGCTCCGCCGTGTAGCTGTCGGTCAGCGCCACCAGCAGCCGGTCGACGGCGCTCTCGCCTTCGACGAGGAGGGCTGTGGCCTCCCGCACGTCGAGCCTTCGCCGCCGGGCGATCGCCGCGAGCTCGGCGATGAACGCTCCGCGAAACCGGACGAAGGCCTCGAGCGTGGCGGCGAGAGAAGCCCCCAGCGCCGCCGCGCGACGCCCGTACTGCGTGGCCTGGTCCTCCGCCTCGACGAGCTTGAGCGAGGACCGGCGCGGTTCTTCGTTCAGATGGTCGAGGAGCAGGACCAGGAGCTTGCGGCCACGGTCCTTCAGATCCGCCCGCTCGGCTTCGGTCAAGGCCCCGATTCCGGGGTCGACGGCCGGGCGGCCGTGCGGCCGGGGCCGGAGATATGCGCGCGTCACCCTGGATGCGCTTGCGGTCAGGCCGGTCAGGAGGGGACGGCGGCTGCGAGGCTGTGGAACGAGCGACTCGATCGCGCTGCGCGGGAATCGCCGGTGACCGCCCGGTGTGACGAAGGCTGCGACATCTCCGTGATCAGCCCACCTGCGCAAGGTGCCAGGCGTGATGCCAAGCAGCCTGCTGGCCTCGCCCAGGCTCAGCCATGGCGACCGGGCATGCGAAGCAAGCGACCCCATCGTGAGGAAAATTATGGCGAAACCTGACGAAAGCTATCGATACGCCTTTAAAGACCGCCTTTGGGGTGGCTCGGCACAGGTGCAGACATTGGTGCGCAAGATGAGGAAGATTCGAGGCAGGGGTTGACTCGGCGACCCGACGCCGCTACGTCCTGGAGGTCTCGTCCCACTCGGGGTGCTTGCGGAAGAGTCCGCCCCAGCCGATGTGAAACCAATGCTCTTCGCGGTAGGGAGGCAGTGCCGCGACGTCGGCCTCTGAAAGGTCGGTCACCACATGATTCGTCGTGATCTTCTTGATTCGCACCGCGGGGATCTCGAGCGCGTGGCCTCCCGGCCTTCGCTTCACCACGATGCCGTGGAAGATGTCTTCCTCCTCATCGCCCAGCAAGGACTCCGCAGTCCCGATCTCGGAACCATTCGCCGCCACAACCGGCGCCCGATAGGGCATCGCCCGCCACGCCACTGCCGTCTCGTCATCGAACATGGGGACAACGATACGCACGCCGGTCTTTACTCGTTGAGCCGGGGCGCGTAAAACAAGACTTGAGATGAAAGACGACTCCTTCCTGAGGCCGCTGTATGCGTGCGTTCCCAACCTTCGCCGCGCCTCGAACAAGGCCGTGAGCGTCTATTTGCCCGCGCGCGCCGAGGGATTCGACATGCGTCACTACGACATCGAGCTCGGTCACCTGAGGCGTAGGTACAGGGACCGCCTCGACGACGAGGAGCGCGAAATCATGGAGCGAGAGCTGCGGCGGCTTCGCGAGCACCTCGAGGTGGTGAAGCCGGCCGGCTGTCCGGCCCTGGCGGGATTCGGCGACGAACCGGTTGGCCTGCTCGAGCTGGTCAAGCTCCCGTCAGAGACGGACGCGAGGCTGGAAGTGGGTCCCCTTCTGCTGGCGCCGATCGAGCGGCAGCTGGAGCGGTTTCCCCCGGCGCTGATCGCCGTGGTCGACAAGGAGCACGCCAGGTTGTTCGCCGCCGTCCTCGATGAGGTCTATCCGCTCGAGCAGGTTCACGGGGTGGAAGTCAGGCGAAACAGGGCCGGAGGAACCTCTGCGCCGAGCAACCAGCGCAAGGCGGACAACCGCACGAAGTCCAACCTCGAGAAGGTCATCGACGTCATCGGCCACGAAGTGCGGTCGGGTGCATACATGCGGATCTTCGTCGCGGGGCCCGAGGAGGCGCGGGCGGAGCTCGAGCGTCTCATGCCTCCGCCGCTCAAGCGCGTGCTGGCCGGACACCTGTCCGCGTCCATTGACTCGTCCCGCCTTCAACACGAGCTTCGGCAGCAGCTCCAGCTCGCCAGGACCCAGTAGCCCGGCGACTGTTCGCCCTGGGCTCGCAGCGTTCGCCCGTCGGTTTAGCTGATTAGATATGAGGTTCATGGGCACCTCCGCCATCCAGGCCGATCAGCTCAGGAAGACCTACACGACCACCCGTGGTCTGATTCGCCGCGAGCGCAAGGACCATATCGCCTTGCGCGGCGTCGACCTGGACATCCAGCGGGGCGAGCTCTTCGGCCTGCTTGGCCCAAACGGAGCCGGCAAGACCACCATCGTGAAGATCTTGACCACGCTGCTCTTGCCCACCTCCGGCGTCGCCAGGATCCTCGGGCTCGATGTCGTCAACCAGGCGTGGGCGATCCGCAAGCGGATCGGCTTCGTGTTCGGAGGGGAGCGCGGTCTTTACTGGAGGCTGTCCGGTCTCGACAACCTCCGCTATTTCGCGGACCTGTACCGGATTCCGCCCGACGTCTCTCGTCGCCGGATCGGGGAGCTGCTCGAGACGCTCGACTTGAAAGGCCGTGAGCACGACAAGGTGGAGGGCTATTCGCGCGGCATGAAGCAGCGGCTGCACCTGGCGCGCGGCTTGCTGAATCAACCGGAGGTCCTGTTTCTCGACGAGCCGACGATCGGGCTCGATCCGGTCGGTGGGCGGGAGCTCAGGGGGCTTGTGCGCAGGCTCTCGAATGAGGGCACGACGGTCTTCCTGACCACGCACTACATGCTCGAAGCCGACGAGATTTGCGATCGCATCGCGGTGATCAAAAAGGGGGAGATCGTGGCTCAGGGCACGCCGAGCAGCATCAAGACCGGAGCCGAGGACCAGGGTGTGGTCGAGTTCGAGATCGAGGGCCTGCCCGCCCAGAGGATCGAAGCGCTGCGACAGCTCCCGGCGGTCGCCACGGTCATCGTCGAGGAGCGAGAGCTGGCGCAGGTGATCACGATCCACTGCTCGCGCCCGGGCGAGTTGGCGGCGAGCCTCGGCTCCTTGCTCGACGGCATGCAGGTGCGAAACGTGAGCGTGCGCGAGCCGACCCTGGAAGACGCCTACGTGCTGCTGGTCTCGAATTGAACAGGCGGTCCTGGCCGAAGACCCTGCCATGACCGCTTATGTGCGAGCGGCCGCACGCGCCTTCGAGATGTCGATGAAGCTTCGGGCGGTCAACCCGTTCACCAACTTCGGCTGGCTGGTTTTCCCGCTGATCTTCGTCGTCCTCGGCCTGGCCCTCCTCGGTGGCGGCGGAAAAAGCGCGTACGCGATCCTCGGCGGCGGCCTGCTCGGGTACTGGGGCATGGCCTACGTCGAAGGCGGCAACGAGATCCAGAACGAGCGCTGGTCGGGCACGCTCGAGCAGATCATGGGATGCCCGACGCCACTCGTCGTGATCGTGGTCGGCAAGCTGTGCTCGAGCCTGGTGTTCGGAGCGCTTTCATTCTTTCCCGCGATCGCGGTGGGCTATTTCGCCTTTCATCAGAGCGTCCAGAACATCGACCCCGTGCCGTTCGCGGTGTCCTTTCTGGTCCTCACCTTCGCCTTTTTCTGCATGGCGGTGACTCTCGCGCCGCTTTATGCCATGTGGCGATGGGCTTTCTCGGTGACCAACGGGTTTGAGATCGGCGTCTACGTGCTGGGTGGTTTCATGTTCCCGATCTCGCAGCTCCCGGCCTGGCTGCAGGTGGTCGCCTCGGTTTTCGCTCCGACGTGGGCGGTCAGGGCGCTGTATGCCGCCACCGGCCAACCGTTCGGGCGCCAGTACGCACTCTGGTGGGCGGTTTCCATCGCGCTCAGCTGCGGCTACCTGGTGATCGGTTGGTTTCTCTACCGGCTGGTGGACGTGCGAGCGCGCGCCACCGGCCAGCTGGCCCTCGCATGAACACCCTCCGCATCTTCTTCCGTACCTGCTGGTTCCAGTACAGGGCAATGTTCAACTGGGCGACTCCGATCGGTTATCTCTCGTACAAGTTCCTGCAGCCGATCGGGCAGATCCTGTTTTTCACGGAGCTGGGCATCTTTGCAACGGGCCGATCGAACGCCCTCTATTTCGCGCTTGGGAATGCGCTTCAGCTGACCGCCATCAACGGAATCTTCGGCGTCGTGATGTCGGTCGGGAATGAGCGTCAGTTCGGCACTCTTCCCATCCTCCTCGGGTCGCCCGCGAACCGCCTCGTCACATTTCTCGGCCGCGCCTTCGTGCACGTCATAGATGGAATCGCGGGCGTCGCGGTCGGCCTGGCGCTTGCCCTTGTCATGTTCCAGATCGACCTGAGCCATGCGAACCTCGGGTTGCTCGCGATTTGCGTTTGCATCATCTCTTTGAGCACCGCCGGCCTGGGCCTGATGTTCGGAAGTCTCAGCCTGATCATGCGAGACGTTTTCGTCATCGCCAACGGCGTGTATTACCTGCTCCTGGTTTTCTGCGGCATCAACATTCCGGTCAGCCGCCTTCCCGAATGGGCTCAGCTGATTTCGACCGGGCTTCCACTCACGCGCGGCGTGCAGGCGACCCGCGAAGTCGTGTCGGGCGCCGGCCTGGCGCAGGTCTCTGGACTGCTCGCCGGTGAGCTCGCGATCGGCCTCGTCTACGCCTTGATCGGCTACTCGATGTTTCGCTGGCTGGAGCACCAGGCGCGGCGGGGGGGCCTCCAGGAAGCCTACTGAGCCGCCCTTTCCATACGGAAGCCGTCGCTCGAGGTTCTTCGGACGGACGCGAAGGTTCGCGCGCGCGGCCTTACCGGTTGGCGACGAGCAGCTCAAGCGAGTCGACGAGCCTCGGGCCCGGCCGGTTGAAATACGCGGATCCGTCCATGACGACCACACGTTCCGCGCCAACCGCTGCGATGCTGTCCCTCATCCCGTCGGCTTCCGTCTGAGCTCGCGCGAGGTCGAAGCCGCACGGCGCGAGGATCAGCAGCTCCGGTTGCGCGGCCTTCACCTCGCTCCAGTCGATCGCCACCGACGGGACGCCCGGCCGCGCAAGGCGATCTTCGATCCCGGCCAGGGCCAGCAGGTCCGGCGTCCAGTGGCCCGCGCGATAGGGCGGATCGAGCCACTCGAGAAACACACCGCGGACTCGCGGCAGCGAGCGCGCCTTCTGTGAAGCGACCTCGATGCGCCGGCGCAATCCGTTCATCAACTCGGTGGGATCAGCGCCGCAGACCTGGGCCAGCTCTTCGATGTCTGCGAGCACATCTTCGAAGGAGTGGGGATGCTGGCGGATCATGCGAATGCCGGCCAGGTCCTGAGCGACCTGGTCGGCCGGGATGGCGCAAACGTCGCAGATGTCTTGGGCCACCACGAGGTCGGGTTCGAGCGCGAGGATGGCGCCGGTGTCGACGGCGTAGAGCGAACGGCCCTCCATCGCGGCCAGTGACACGGCCGCGTCGATCGCTCCGCTGGGCTTGTCGGAGAGTTGAAGCGTCGATCGAGTGACGATCGGAAGGGAGGCTGCCTCTGGCGGGTAGTCACATTCGTGGGTGACGGCGACGACCTGGTCACCCAGCCCGAGCGCGAAAAGCGCCTCGGTTGCGCTCGGCAGAAGCGACACGATTCTCAACTGGTCGCGCCGTCCTGTCGCAATCGTTCGAGGACCTGCTGGAAGACTTCGTACGGCTGGGCGCCGAGCACCAGGTAGCGCTGTCCGAAGATGTGCGCGGGGATGGCGTTGATCCCGACCGACTCGGCATCTCGAC
Source organism: Candidatus Dormiibacterota bacterium (assembly GCA_003169845.1). Taxonomy (GTDB): domain Bacteria; phylum Chloroflexota; class Dormibacteria; order Dormibacterales; family Dormibacteraceae; genus Palsa-870. The sequence goes on from PNAG01000002.1 coordinate 350,783, forward strand.
GGTTGTCGTCGATCACCTGCGCGTAACGATCTTCCTCGATCGCCCCCCGCAGCTCGGTCGCATCCAGTCCTACTCCGGCCCCGATCCGGACCAGTTCGTCGATGTTTTCCAGGCGTCCCGTTCCCTCCCAATGCGCCTTCAAGAGCGCCCTGTGCATCGCGTCGAACCTACCGTGCTCGCGGGCGAACTCGGCCGCGCCGAGGGCACGGCGCGAGTTGATGATCACGTCGCGCTGCCGCATGGTGAGTCCGACCTCGGCGGCGATCTCCTCCAGGTGCTTGCGCGCTTGTTCAAACCGCGCGCCTCCGAAATACGCCTCGCGGGGAATGCCCTCGGCCGGAGCCTCGGGATGAAGCTGGTAAGGCAGCCACGTCACGTGGACGAGGTTCTCCCGCTCGAGCTGCTCGACTCGGACCGAGTCGATGTAGCACCAGGGTCAAACGTAGTCGGAGAAGACGATGAGCTCTACAGGCGCGGGTGCATTCATTGCCACCTTGAAACTATCGCTTAACCGGGCAGTGCCACAAATGGGAACCGTCCACGCGCCTCGAAAGGGCTAAGCCCGGGCAGCTGCCACCCGCGCGGCGACCCGCGCGTTGTTGACCACCAGCTCGACGTTCAACTCGAGAGATCGCCCTCCCGACAGCTCCGCCATCCGCGCGAGCAGTCTCGGCGTGAGCTCCGAGCCCGCGACGCCGGCCAGCTCCCGCACGGCGCGCTGCGCCAGCTCTTCCGCGCCGTCGAGCTCCCCGGGTGGCGGGACGGCCACGACGATGCCGCGCGTGCCAGTGTCCCAGGCCGCGCGCAGCACTCGCGCCGCTTCCTCAGGCCCATCGACCCGAGCGCCGACATGGCAGCCGCTGTGCCTCGTATAGAACGCGGGGAACTCGTCGCAGCCGTAGCCGAGCACCGGGACCGACAGGCTCTCCAGCCGCTCCAGCGTCAGCGCGAGATCCAGGATGATCTTGGCCCCGGCACAGAAGACCGCCACCGGCGTTCGACCCAGCTCTGCCAGGTCGGCCGACTGGTCTTCCGGATGCCCGCGGTGGACACCTCCGATGCCCCCGGTGGCGAAGAAGTGGATCCCTGCCATGGCGGCCGCGCGCATCGCCGCGGCCACCGTCGTCGCCCCGACCTCGCCTTTGACGAGCGCCGGACCGAGATCGCGCGAGCTCACCTTGACCGCTCCCGAAGCGATCCTCTCCAGCTCCCCTGCACTCAGACCGACTCGCACCTTTCCGTCGAGCACGGCCACGCTTGCGGGAACGCCGCCTTCTTCTCTTATCGCGGCCTCGCATTCGAAAGCGGCTCGGAGGTTGTGCGGGATGGGCAGGCCCTGTCCGACGATCGAAGTCTCCAGCGCGACCACCGGGCGTCCACCGGCCACCGCCTCCGCGACCTCGCGTGACACCTCGAGGACCGAGGTCAGGTGGGTCGCCCTCCGCTGTGCGTAACGGCCTCGGACGCGACGATCACTGCCCGCTCGGCCGCTTCCACGGGCGTGGCGCCGTGGAGCCACGCCGTGCAGAACGCCGCGGCGAACGCGTCACCGGCGCCGGTGACGTCGACGTGCTGCACCCGGGGGGCGGGTATGCGGTGCCCGAACACGCTGCAGCCCGCCGAACCGAGCTTGATCACGGGCACCTGCGCGAGGTGCTCGACGGGGATTCCGATCGCCGCGACCTCGGCCTCTGTGCCGAAAAGGAGCTCAGGCTTGAGGCGCGCCAGGTCGTACGCCATTCGCGTCGGGCCGTACTTCTGCAGGCCGGCCACCGATGAAAGGTCGATCGACAGCATTCCGGCGCCGTCGCGGATGAAGCTGATCGCAGCGCGCGTCGCCTTGCCAAGCGGATCCACGAAAAGCGAGTAGGCGGGGACGTGGATGAGCTGCACGCCCTCGAACCAGCCTTCGACCAGGTCGTCGGGGCGCAACCCGACGCTAGCTCCGCGCTCCGTAGCCATTGCATTCGCACCGTCGGTGCCGACCAGAACGGCGATCGCGCCGGTCGGCTCGTCAGCCCAGACCGCGCAAACCTCGACGCCTTTGGCCTCGAGGTCGGAAACGAGCCGGCGGCCGCGGTCGTCGTCGCCGATCCGGGTGACGAGGCGCACAGGCTCTCCCAGCGCGGCCGCCCAGGCGCAGAAGTTGGCTGCCTGGCCGCCGCCGCCGACCCCAATCCTGGCCGATCGATCGTCGTCCGGCCTCAGCGGACCGTCGGTGACGATCGTGATGTCCAGCAGCAAGTCCCCGATGGAGAGAATCACCTCGGCAACGAGGATAGCTGCGGATGATGCCCCGCGAAGCATGTCCCAGCAAGTTGTGAGGGGCTTCTCAGCGGGCGCCCATGGGCCCGCCGCACCTTGTCGCCATGAGCATCGCCGCGCTGGCCAGGCCGCGCACATGGGTGCCATCGATCGACATCGCAATACCGGTCTTCAACGAAGAACGAGATCTTGCCCCCGCGGTCAGGCGGCTCTATGCCCACCTGCACGGCGGCGACTTTCCGTTTTCGGCCCGCATCACCATCGCCGACAACGCGAGCACGGACGGTACCGCCGCCCAGGCGCTGCGCCTTTCACCGAGCTCCCTGACATCAGGTTGGTGCGGCTCAACAGAAAAGGAAAAGGGCGTGCGCTGGCTGCTTCGTGGCTGACGAGCGACGCCCCCGTGGTCGCCTACATGGATGTCGACCTTTCCACCGACCTCACAGCCCTGCTGCCGCTCCTGGCGCCCGTAATCTCAGGCCACAGCGACATCTCGATCGGCTGCCGGCTCGCTCCAGGCTCGCGCGTCGTTCGCAGCGCCAGGCGCGAGGTCATCTCTCGCGGCTACAACCTGCTCCTGCGCCTGGCCCTCGGCGTCCGGATCAAGGACGCCCAGTGCGGGTTCAAGGCGATGCGCGTCGACGTGGCGCGCAGGCTCGTGCCGAGCGTCCAGAACCGCAACTGGTTCTTCGACACCGAGCTTCTGGTACGCGCCGAACGCGCGGGATTTCGCATCCACGAGCTGCCGGTGGACTGGGTCGAGGACCCCGACTCCCGGGTGGACGTCGTGCCCACGGCGCTCGAGAATCTCGAGGGCGTGTGGCGGCTCGCGACCGACAGGTGGATCGAATCGGTCTCGGCGCGGCTTCGACCGGTCTGACCACTCGGCTCTAGCCGGGGTGCACCTTGAAGATCAGCGCGTAGCCCTTTCGCGTCTTGTTCACCACCTGCGCGCCCGCGTCCAGCTCTTTCAACTTCTTTCGCACCCGGCTGATGTACGTGGGGAGTGTTACGACCTCGGATTGGTGCTGATTTTGGTGCGGAATGCGTCAGCCTTGGTGCGGTATCGCGGGCGTGAGCAGGCCCCAGGCTTCCAATCGATCGCGGAGCCTGGCCTCCAGCTGGTCGTCGAGCGGCTGAACCGGCGCGGCGCACCACGGCTCGCAGATTCCCTGCAGGTGACAGGCGGCCTTGATCGTGGCCGGGAAGACGCCACCGGCACGCAGGAGCATCACCAGCTCGTATACGCGCTCCTGGCCGGCGCGCGCCGCGACCAGGTCATCGCCTTTGAAGGCCTCGTAGACCTCGACGATCCAGCGAGGTGCCACGTTGGCCGCGCCGCAGATCGTGCCCGCGCCGCCCATCACGAGGGACGGGAGCAGCATCGTGTCGCTGCCCGTGAAGAGGCGGAAGGCCGGCATGTCTCGGGTGGCGATGGAAACCGCCTCGAAGTATTCGAAGTCCCGGCTCGAATCCTTCATGCCTGCGATTGTGCCTTCGCCGGCGAGGGCGGCCACTGTCGCCGGCTGAGCCACGACCTTCGTGTACTGCGGGATGTTGTAGAGCAGGATCGGGATGGGGCTGTTCTTCGCGAGCTGCCGGTAGAAGGCGAGCAGCGTTAGCTGGTCGATCAGGTAGTAGAACGGGGGTGCGACCAGCGCCGCCGCCGCGCCGAGCCTTGCTGCCGCCTCGACCTCGCCACGCGCCGCTGACAGGTGACTCTGCGCCACCCCACAGATCACGGGCACCCGACCGGCCGCGGCAGTGACGACCCTGGAAACGATCGCCCGCCGCGCGGTTTCATCGAGCGAAGCGGTCTCCCCGGTCGATCCGAGCGCCAGGAGTCCGTGAACGCCGCCCTGGACCATGTGCTCCACCAGGCGCGTCACAGCGGCCTCATCCACCTTCCCGTCGCTCCGCAGCGGCGAGATCAGGGCCGGCAGCACGCCCGTCAACTCCTGGAGCTTGAACATCTCGATGAAAGGCTAACCCGGCCGCTCAGCCGCGTTCAGCGATGCGGACGACGAGCGCCCGCTGATCAGGCGAGAAGAACGGCGGATCGCCCGCGAGAGCGTTCTCGCGCACGTGGCCTGCCTGCTGGGTTGCTGTGAGAACCGTGCTCACCCGCGGGTCGCTCGCGACCCATTTCAGGACCGCCTGCGCCCACGTGCTCACACCGAGCTCCTCGAGCTGGCCTGTAGACGGCCGGCGGTCGAGGATGCCCTGCTGCAGGGGGCTCATGACCAGGACCCCCAGGCCCATCGATTCAGCCAGCGGCAGCAGCTCACGTTCCGCGGTCCGGCGCAGCGGGTTGTAGGGGATCTGCACCATGTCCAGGCGCTTGCTCCTCATCAGGGTCGCCATGTCTGCGAATGCCGACTCCTGGTAATGGGTCGCGCCAACCGCCCGCACCCTTCCCTCGCTTTTCAAGCGCTCGAGCAGAGCGAGCTGCGCGGGCACGTTGAGCAGGTTGTGGACCTGGTAGACGTCGACATGTCCGAACAGGCGCAAGGTGTGATCGGCTTGCTCCTGGCCCTCCTCCGCGCCTGCGGTCCAGATCTTCGTCGCCACGAGAACGCGCTCGCGAATGCCTTCGAGAGCTCGAGCGAGCGTCCGCTCCGCTCGCCCATACATCGGGGACGAGTCGAAGAGGTCGATGCCGGACTCGACCGCGAGCTCGACCAGCGGCCGGCGGTCTTCGTCGGTGTCGAACGTGCGCCAGGTTCCCATCCCGATGGCCGGCACGTCGATCGACGTGCGGCCCAACCGCCTGCGATCCATCAAGCCGGGGACCTGAGCGCTACCCGGCCGCCGACACGATCCGGTTGCGCAGCAGCCCGATGCCCCGCACCTCCGTCTCCATCACGTCGCCCGGCTTGAGGTATTCGGGCGGCTTGCGCGCGAAGCCCACGCCATCCGGCGTTCCGGTTGCGATGATCGTGCCGGGCAAGATGGTCATGCCCTTGGAGACCCATTCGATGATCGCGTCGACCGGGTAGATCATGTCGCGAGTGTCGCCTTCCTGCTTGACGTTGCCGTTGACCCGGAGAAAAAGCTTGAGCGCCTGCGGGTTTTCCACCTCGTCCTTTGTCACCACCCACGGGCCGGTGGGGGAGGATCGATCCAGGCTCTTGCCCTTGAAGTACTGACCGCCCCATCCGCTCTGGATGTCGCGCGCGGTGACGTCGTTCAGGACGGTGTAACCGAAGACGTGATCCATTGCCCGCGCGCGCTTGATGTTTGCTCCGGGCTTGCCGATGAGGACGGCGAGCTCCACCTCCCAGTCGATCTTGTCGCTGATGCCGGCGTCGATCGCGATGTCGGCAAAAGGCTCGGTCAGCGACGTGATGGCCTTGGTGAAGATCGTGGGCGGCGCAGGCTCACGGCCGTCCATGAAGGCGGTCTCCTCGGCATGCTTCTGGTAGTTGCGCCCGATGGCGATCACGTTGCCGCGCGGCTCGTCGAGTGGCGCCAGAAGCTCGAGGTCTGCCAGCGGGCGAGATTTCGAGCGGGACGACGACAGCGCTGCGCGGACGCGGGCCAGGCCATCGTCACCGGCGTCGATCACGGCGCGCAAGTCAGCGAGCTCGGAGATCTCAACTACCTCGTCGCGCTCATCGTTGCTTCCCTGCCGCAGCGCGCCAAGCCTGCGACCACCGTCAACCTTGAACATCAGAAGTCTCATATCTTGTCGTCGTCCTCCTCTGGCGAAGCCGGGGTGCTGGTCCCGGCCCCTAGAAACAGCTCCTCAAAGTCCTGACGCTCGAGGAGCTCGGCGGGGCGTCCTTCCAGCCTGGTCTGCCCTGAGACCAGGACGCTTGTCCAGTCGGCGATTTTCAGCGCGGCCCGCGCCCGCTGTTCCACCAGCAGCACGGCCTTGCCCACGCCGGCCAATCGCTTCACGTGGTCGCTCAAGAGACTGTCGGCGAGCTTCGGCGACAGGTTTGCGGTCGGTTCGTCAAGGATCAGGACCTTGGGGTCCAGCATCAAGACGCGCGCGATGGCCAGCATCTTGCGTTCGCCGCCGCTCAACTTGTCCGCCCGCCGCTTGAGCAGTGGAGGCAGCTGCGGAAACACGTTTCCGACCTCCCCGACTCGAACGCGGATCTGTGCCGTGCTCAGCAGGTATCCACCCATCTCGAGGTTCTCGAGCACCGTGAGCGGTTCGAAGATGTCATTGACCTGGGGGACGTAGCCAACACCGCGCCGCGCGAGATCTTCGGGCGCGTGATTCGTCACGTCGGCCTCACCGAGCATGATCCTGCCGCCCGTCACCCGCAGGATGCCGACCAGGCTCTTGAGCAGCGTGCTCTTGCCGGCGCCGTTGGGCCCGATGACCGCGACGATCTCGCCTGGCCCGACCGCAAGCGAGACGTCACGGATGACCGGCACGCCGCCATAGCCGGACGTGATGTGCTCCGCCCGCAGGCTGGGAGCAGGGCGTTCCTCCACGCGCCGCCGGCTATCCGACGAGGTAAGCGTCGACAATCTCCGGCTGCTTCCTGAGGCTGGCCATGGTTCCGCTGCCGATGACCTTTCCCTGCGCCATCACGACGACTGTGTCGCACAGCCGCTCGACCATGTGCAGCTCGTGCTCAACCATGAGGATGGTCAAGCCTCCCGCGCGCAGGTCCTGGAGGTAGAACTGGATCTCCTCGACGATCTTCGGATGCACTCCCGACATAGGTTCGTCGAGAAGGAGCAGGCGAGGATGCAGCATCAGCGCGCGCATGATCTCGATCAAGCGCTTCTGGCCGCCGCTCATGGTCCCGGCGTAGTCGGACTCCTTGGCGCTCATGCCGAACCGCTTGAGCAGCCCGCGTGCCTCGTCAATCAGCCTGTGCTCGTCGTCGACCCAGTAGCGTTTGCCCATCAGAGCACCGAACAGGGAATCGCCCCTGTTGTTGGGAGCCGCCACGAGCAGGTTCTCGAGCACGGTCAGCTGGGCGAACTCCGACGGCAGCTGAAAAGTGCGGACCAGGCGGCGTCGCGCTCGCTGGTAGGCGGGGAGATGGGTGATGTCATCGCCCTCGAAGACGATCGTGCCGCTCGTAGCCGGAAGCGTGCCCGCGAGCACGGCCATGAAGGTGGACTTGCCGGCGCCGTTGGGTCCGATCAAGCCCGTGATCTTCCCGGGAGAGACCTCTAGCGACACACCATCCACGGCCCTCATTCCCTCGAAATGGCGATGAATGTCGGTCGCCACCAGCATCGGCTTGTCGGTTTGAGCGGTCAGCGCAGAGCTCAATCCGGGCCGCCCTCGAAGACTCTGCGCGGCTCGGGCCGGACCCCCTGGGGCCTGAACCAGAGGAAGCCGAGGATGAGCAGCCCGATCGCGACCCATTGCAGGGCTGAGATGAGGTTGGGTGGTCCCAGGTTGGCGATGTTCGGGTTGTTGTTGAGCAGGCGCGTCACCTCCTCGAAACCGACCGGGACCAGAAGGGCGCCGAGGATGGCGCCGATGTTGTTGCCGCGCCCGCCCACGATGATCGCGGCGAACAGGATGATCGTCTCGGGGTACAGCCACACCGAGGGCGCCCAGATCTGGATGAACCCGACGAGGATGGCGCCGGAGAGCCCGGCGATCACACCGCCGACGATGAAGATCGTCATCTTGAGGCGGACCGGGTCCTTGCCGATGGCGGCGGCCGCGTCCTCCCTCTCACGCATCGCCCTCAGGCTCCGTCCGTAAGGTGAGTTGACGACCCGATTGACCAGAGCGAAGGCGATCACGACTGCAACGGCGGTTATCCCCACGTAGAAGTACTGATACCCCTCCGAATTGGGGTCGATGCGGTCTGAAAATGGAGGCGGCACCAACGCAAGGCCGGCCGCTCCTCCAAGGAACTTGTCGGCGTTGGTGATCACGGTGTTCGCGATCACGGAGAGCACCAGTAGAGCGATCGCCTGGTAGTCGCTGCGCAATTTCCGTAGGACGACGAACCCGACCGGGATGGCGAGCAGGCCGCCCGCTATTGCGCCGCCGATCCAGGGGAACGGGAATGAAAGCTGAAGGCCGCCCACGTAGTGCTGGAAGCCACCGTTTGCGGTGTCCGGGGGCAGCGACAGGACGGCCGCCGCATAGGCGCCCACCGCCTGAAAAACGATGAAGCTGAAGTTGACGATGCCCGACACGCCGAACTGCAGGTTGAGCGCGAGGCAGGCGATGATGTCGATGCCCGCGTAGATGAGCAGGTTGGCGGCGTAAAAGGTGTTCATCCCGCGGCGGCCAGGGCGCCGCGCTTGGCCAGCAGGCCCTGGGGCCGCAGCACCATGACGAGGACAAGGATGCCGAACGCGACGACCTCCTTGTACTCAGGGGACCAGGCCGCCGCACTCAGCTCGGTGATCAGCCCGATCAGCACCGCGCCGATCATGGCGCCGTATGGCTGCCCGGCGCCGCCGAGCACCGCTGCGGCCAGGATGGTGATGAGGAACGCCGAACCGTTGGCGATGGCGAACGAGTCGGCGTTCAGAGCAGCGACCACGCCCGCCAGCCCGCAGAGCGCGCCGGTGATGAGCCAGACGGAGTCGATGACGCGCTGGGTCGGAATGCCGCAGTTGCGGGCCAGGGTTGGGTTGGCCGCCGTTGCACGCATCGCCTTGCCCAGCCGCGTGTAGGTGAGCAGGGCGTGGATCCCGAGCATCAGAACTACGGCGATGCCGATGACGATGATCTGGTCCCGAGTCAGGACGATGCTCCCGAGGCGGATCAGACGTCCGGCGTCCTCCTGGTACGAGACGCTGTAATACCCAACGATCGGGAGCAGCAGGTTGGAGATCATCAGCGAGACGGCCAGCGAGACGATGACCATGCCAAGGTTTGCGGTGCCCTTGCGCATGAAAGGCGCATAGATGACGCGATTCAAAAGAAACGAGAACACCGCACCGAACAACGCGCCGGCGACCATCCCGATCCAGATGCTGATGCCGGCTTTGTTCATGTAGTAGGCGAGATAGGCGGCGGAGATCATGACCTCGCCGTAGGCGAGGTTGATCATGTTGGTGATCCCGAACTGCATCGTGAATCCGACCGCCGCGATGGCGATCACGGACATGCTCACCAGCCCGAAGCCGAACGCCGCTACGAAAAGGTTCACGGCGCTCGGCTCCCTATGAGGACTCTAGATACCGCCTGCGTTCGCGATGGTTGCGGTCTGCTGCGGCGTCATCTGCCCGGCCTTGACCTCGTTGCCCTGGTTGTCATAGGTGACCCAGATGTAGCCCGACACGGAGTTGTTGTACGCATCAAAGCTGTTCAGCCCGCCGGCGCCGACGAACTGGATCGACTTGCCCGCCTTGATGGCCGCGACCCCGTCCTTATATGTGGAGACGACGGTGGCGCCGCTGGTGCCGTTGGCGATCTCCTTGATCTTGGAGTTGTAGACGGTCGGGTCTTTGCTGTTGGTCGCATTCATGGCGAGGGCGGTCATGATGATGCCGTCGTACAGGTGTAGGGTCGATCCGCGCTGCTTGTACTTGGGCGCGTCGGCGAAGGTCGAGGCCGCGGCGTTGAGGTTGGTGATGAACTCGTCATAGGCCGGCCCCGAGAATGAGTACCCGAGGTCGACGCCGGCGTAGTACTTGACCAGGTCGTTGACACCGATCGCGTCGCGGACCTGCTGGAACCACGTCGGGTCGATGGTGGCGGAGGTGCCGATGAACGGGATCATCGTTCCGCCGTTCTGCGTCTTCACCTCTTTCAGATAGGTTCCTGCGGCGCCAAGAGCCTCCGTGAGGATGACGTCGGGATGGGTGGCGAGCATCGCAGCGACCTCGGTTCGGTATGACGTCCCGGGAGCGAGATTGATCGGCTGGTTGATCGCGATCGTGCCGCCCAGCTTGGTGAACGCATTCGTCGCCGGCGCCACGAAAGCCTGTGAGCCGATGTCATTGCCGAATACCAGCGCAGCCCTCTTGTAGGGGGTGTGACCCGGGCCGTACAGCGCGCTGCCCACCATCGCGTATGCATCGTAGATGTCAGCCGGCACGAGGCGGTGGAAGTATTTGAGAGTCGTCTTGTTGAACTCCGTCTGTCCGGTCATGCAGAACATCGGAATGTGGGCCCGGTCGATGATCGGAGCCACGGCCGCCGCTTCGTCAGACGTGCAGCCGACCACGGCCATCAGGTTCGGGTTGCCGGCGATCATCGCATTGGCGGCCGGGACCCCGTCGGCGGGTTCGCCGCGGGAGTCGAACTTCTGGCAGCTGACCTGCCGTCCGCCCACTCCGCCGTTGTTGTTGATCGATGGGGCAGCCGCCAGGCAGGCGGCGTAGTAGGCCGGGCCAAGGGCGGCGTCAGCGCCGGTGAATGGAGCGATGACACCCACGAGCAAAGCTCCGCTCCCGAGCCCGCTACCGCTGGAAGGGCTGCCGCCGCCACATGCGGCGAGAACCACGATCGCGCCGACCACCGAAACGACCTTAAACGGCTCGAACCCTCTCACAATCGTTCCTCGCTCCCTGAGTAGTAAGGCTTAACCACGGACAGATTGTCGACATTATTGAGGATAATCTAGCCGATGGCAAGGACCCCGCTCCGGGAGCCGGTGGCGCCGGAGATCGGACACACAGCCTACCGCCGCCTGCGGGAAGGCATAGCGAGCGGCCAGTTCCATCCCAACGAGCGCCTGGTGGAAGCGTCGGTCGCCACCCGGCTCGGCGTGGGGAGGACGGCGGTCCGCGCTGCACTCGTCAGGCTGGACCAGGAGGGCCTCGTCACTCTCGAGCCGAACCGCGGCGCGCGCGTCAGGCTCATCTCCGACCGCGAGGCGCTGGAGATCGAAGAGGTGCGGGCCACGCTGGAGGCGATGCTCGCGCGCCGGGCCGCATCCAGGGCGACCGCGACCGATCTCCGCGACCTGCGCCTGGTCGTCGTGGAGATGCGCCAGCGCGTTGCGAAGAACGACGCGATCGGTTACTCGGACCTCAACGCTCGCTTCCACCACCGGATCTGGGCTGCCGCCGACCACGCGATCGCGAGCCGTTTGGTGGGCAGCCTGAAGTCTCAGAGCATTCGACTTCAGTACCAGACGATCTTGCGGCCCGGGCGTACGGAGCGGTCGCTGCGCGAGCACGAGGCCATCTTCGAAGCGTTGAAGGCGCACGACCCTGAGCTCGCGGAGGAGTCGATGCGCGCGCACCTGGCCGAGGTACAGGAGACTCTCAAATGGGCGATCGACGGGCTGCGCCATGCGCCGACCTGGCTCCCGGGCTAGCCACTGACTCTCGCGCGAAGGCCCAGTCCGAGATCGCTTTCACCGACACCATGAAGGTGAGCGCGCGGCTGATTCACGGTCTTCTCCCTGCGCTACCGTAGGCCGGCCATCGACGACATAGAAACGCGCCACACCGCCGGGCAATCCGAGCCGCTGATCCGGAGCAGGAGCGGCGCCTTGATCGCGGCCCTGACATTTTCGACAGTCGCCACCGGCCTGCTTCAGATCTGCCTTCCGCTCGAGCTCCGGCAGCTGCGTGCAAGCCCCGATGAGATCGGGCTCTCACTGTCGATGTACGGCTTCGGGATGTTCGCGTTCGAGTGGCTTTGGGGCGTGCTGGCAGACCGCGCCGGCTACCGCGCTCCGCTGATCGTTTCCCAGCTGCTTTATGCGGCGAGCATTTTCCTCCTGGCTCGCGCCGGCTCCATCATGCTGATCGCGGCCGGCTACTTTCTCGCCTCCGGGATGCTGGTCGCGGTCGGCCCGATCGCGCGCTCGTATGTCGGCACAGCGCTCCAGGCCCGCCTCCGAGCCACCGGGCTCGCGCTGCTTGCCGCCTCGTGGGTCCTCGCCGAAGCCATCGGCGCCGGAGCCGGCGGCCAGCTGATCGACCGCTTCCCGATCCGCGAGGTGATGCTGGCCGGGGCGGTGCTTCCGGTCGGCTCGGCGCTGCTCACGGTCTGGGTCTTCCGGGGCTACTCCCACGCCGAGCGCCACGGTCCGTGGTCGGCGGATGACGAGGCTCGGAGTGAGGAGTCTCGCGCGGGCGGGGGTGTGCTCCGCATCCTGCTGGTGAGCGCATCGTTGGTGCTGCTGGTCCAGGTGGGCGCCGGAGGGGAGCTGGCGGTCTTGCCTCTGCTCGTCACCGCCCACCTCCAGCTCTCAGCGGCTAGCGCCGGGGCGGCAATGCTGGCCGTGGGCTTGATCGGAGGCGTGCTGCTGATCCCGGGCGGCAACGCCTCCGACCGCTGGGGCCGCCGTCCCACCATGATCGCGGGCGGGATCTTGTCGGCGGTCGGGTTCGTGGTGTACGCGACCTCGGGCACTCTCGTCCAGGTGATCGCCGGCGCTGCGGTGCGCGCGCTGGGCGCGTCATTGATCTGGCCCGCCGCGACGGCCTGGATGGCGGAGTCGATGCCCCGGCGCCGGCATGCGCTGTACATGGGCCTGTTCGGGGAGTTTGAAAATGTCGGTATCACGATCGGCCCGATTCTCGGCGGCGTGGCGTGGTCCCTCGCCGGAATCCAGGCGGCCTTCTACGCCTACGCTGGGGCCGCCTTGCTCGCCTCAGCCGTGGCCGCGCTCTTCGTCAGGCAAGACGCCGGCGCCCCGCCCGGCGATGCGATCATGAGCACCCGCTCGGGAGAGGCCGGCCAGGTCGGTTCCGGTCCTGCATTGAGGAGCCCGCGCGATTGATCCCCAACCTCGTCGGGTCCCAATGGCGCGTCCGACCGAAGGGCGTCGAGAGCCTGCCGGTCTTCAACCCTGCGTTGGGCAAGGTCGTGGTCACGCGATGGTGACGCCACTGGCCGGCGGCAGCTAGAGAGAATTCGTGGCTACAGACGTCGCGGCGCCGGGCGCGTCGAGAACCCAGTGGAGCGGGACCGGCATGGTGTTGGGGTCGGCCACCGCCTTTGGGACGCTCGCCATCTTTGCCAAGCTCGGCTATGCCTCGGGTCTGGGCACGGAGCAGACGCTGGCCTTTCGATTTCTCCTTGCCGCGATCGGGATGGTCGCCCTCTCTCTGGTTCTCGGCCAGAACCCTCTGCGGCTTCATCGCAACCAGCTCCTCATGCTCGTCGGCCTGGGCGCGATCGTCTACACGGGCCAGTCACTGACTTACTTCATCGCGCTGAGATCGCTGCCCGCGTCGCTCGTCGTGCTCATCGCATACATCTATCCGAGCCTCGTGGTCGTTGCGGCTTGGCTCTTCCTTCGTCGTGCGGTCTCGACATGGCATGGCGTCGCTCTGGGGATGAGCTTCGCCGGGGTCGCCCTGCTGGTGGGAGGCGCTGAGTTCCACCTTTCGTCGGCGCTCGTGTGGCCGCTGGTCCTGGCCGTCGCCTCGCCGACCATCTACACGGGCTACATCCTGATCGGCGAGCGCCTCATGGTCTCGGTACCGGCGGTCGCCGCGAGCGCAGTGATCATGAGTGGCGCGGCTCTTGCTTTCTGTCTGCTGGCCGCGCTCAACCACGAGCTTGTGCTGCCTCGGAACGCGGGTGGATGGGCGGTTGCCGTCGGCATTGCGCTGTTTCCGACGATGATCGCCATCTCTTTGTTCCTGGCCGGGCTGCCGCGCATCGGCGCCGCGCGCGCGGCTCTCCTGAGCACCTGGGAGCCGGTGGTCACCGTTTTTCTCGCGGTGATCGTGTTGGGCGACAGGTTGTCATTCGTGCAGGTGGTCGGGGGCGTGCTCGTGATCGTCGCGGTGCTGGTCGTGCAGGCGGCGCATCTGTGGCGGCCGGGGCTCTCGAACGCGCTCAAATAACCATCTGAGTCGCTCCCACCCGGCGCTACGAGCCACCCTCCCCTAACGGAGGAGGGAGGATGCTAGCTGCGCTTGATCACGATCACCGAGATGTCGTCGGCCGCCCGGTCGATTCGATCGGCGGAGTTCTTGATGTGGCGGTAGATCTCCCTCGACTTGAGGATGTGGCTGATCTCGTCCCCGGAGTCGAAGAGGCTGCCGACCGCCTGGTGGTAGAGGCTGTCGATGCGGTTCTCCGACCGCTTTGCCCTCACCGCGTGCTCGGCCGCGACCCCCGGATGGTCGAGCAGCTCGCCGACGGAGGCTCGAATGTGACGAGCGCCCTCGACGAGCACGACCGCCATCTCGTGAAGGCCCTCGGGCGGTGCGATCTTGTAGATCGCCAGCTCGATCGCGGTCTCGTTGGCCGCGTCGAGGATGTCGTCGACTGCGCGCGAGAGCGCGAATAGGTCTTCGCGGTCGAACGGCGTCGCGTAGGTATGTGCGAGCTCGTCGATCAGGATCCTTCGCTTGGCGTCGCCCTGGCGTTCGATCTCCTTGATCTCTTCGATGAGGTCATCGTTCGCGGTGGGTTGGCGGCCGAACTTCTCGAGCGCCTGCAGCGCCCGGATGGTCAGGTCCGCCTGCTCGGACAGGAGCTGGACGAAGCGCCGGTCGTTCGACCGCCCGAGAGCTTTGATCGTGCGGCCGATGCTCATGGTGCAATTCCCAGAAGCTTGACCGCGAAGTGCAGAGCCGCCGCCACCGCGACCGCGAGCGGCAAGGTCAGCAGCCAGCTGAACAGGAGCTCGCGGACGATTCCCCATCGCACCGAGGACGCGCGCTGCGCGGCGCCGACCCCGACCAACCCGCCATCGATCGTCTGCGTCATGCTCACCGGCGCGCCGGCCGCTGCGAGCACGGCGACGACGGTGCCGGAGGCGAACTGCTGCGCAAGCGCCTGGACCGGGCGGACCTTGAGGACTCCAAACCCGATCCGGCTAGCCACGCGCCAGCCGCCGACAAGCGCACCCACGTAGAAGAATCCGAATGCGCCAATGATAGGCAGCGGGCTTGAAAACGCCACCTGCTGATGTTGATCGGCGAATGAAATGCCGACCGCGATCAACCCGACCGATTTCTCCATGTCATTGGCACCGTACGCGAATGCCTGCACCGCGGCCGTCAGCAGCTGGAGCCTTGCGACTTGCAGCAGGGCGGCGTGAGCCTGGGTGCCAAGCAACCGCCGGATCGCCCAATAGATGGCCAGCGCGAGCAGAAGTCCACCGAGGACCGACACCGGCATTCCGATCAGCACGCGCGCAACGCCCGCCCAATGGACGTCCGAGCGGCCACCCGAAGCCAGTACCCAACCGATCATTCCGCCGACGAGCGCGAGGGTCATGCTGGTCGGAATGCCGAATCGCCAGGACATCAGGACGACCGTGAGCGGCGACAGGACGATCAGGACGTAGCCGAGCCGGCCCTGGCCCCGCAGGTCGATGACATTCGTGCCGATCGTCTGGGCGACCGCCGTCCCGAGGACAACCGGTCCCGCAAGGCACACGAGCAACAGGACCGCAGCCACGGGCGGTGTGATGATGCGGCCCGAGGTGAATGACGCAAGCAGGTTGCCACCGTCGTTGAACCCGGAGATCAGGCCGAACAAGCATGGTGCGGCGAGCGGAATCAGCGCTTCGAGACTCAAGCCGGGCTGCATCGTAAGCGCGCAGTTGGGCGAGATGTGCGCCGTCCTTTGGATGGGGCCCGCTCAAGCCTGCTGTGCGACGCAGAATGGGCGGATGGCGTACAGCATCGAGTCGGTACGCGTTGACGTGCGCATCCACTGGGACTTCCGCGGCACGATGGGCGTCGATTGCGACGTACCGGTCGGCGCCACCGGCATCGAGATGCGCACCGAGGTCAAGCTGGAATGAGCTCCTTTCTGCACCTCGACTACCTCTACACCCCGAGCAGCGATGTCGCGGCGGACGCGCGTTACTTCGTCGACGTGCTCGGGGGACGGCTTGGCTTTGCCGTCGAAGGGATGGGGGCTCGCGTGGCGCTGGTTGAGCTGACGGGCGGCCCGCCGCACGTGCTCTTCGTTCGTTACGCCGGGCGGTCATCGCCTCGCCCTTTACGAGCTGGCCCGGCCGGGCGTGCTCGAGCATTTCATGGGCCGCGCTGACTTCTAGAGTTGACGGGATGACCACCAAGCGCTGGATCCTGGTCGCCGCCGTACTCGGGTCCGGCATCGTCTTCCTCGATTCCACGGTCGTCAACGTCGCGCTCCCGCGCATCGGTCGTGATCTCCCGCGGACCTTCCTCGGCGTCCTCGAAGGCCAGTCGTACGTCTACAACGCCTATCTGCTGACCCTGAGCTCGCTGATCATCCTCGCCGGAGCTCTCAGCGACTTCTACGGCCGGCGCCGCATGTTTCTCTACGGTCTGATCGGCTTCGGGGCAACCTCCGTGCTGTGCGGACTGGCGCCGACCATGGAGCTGCTCGTCCTGTTTAGAATCCTGCAGGGCGCGGCGGGCGCGATGCTGGTCCCCGGTTCCCTGGCCCTGCTGACGGCCAACTTCTCAGGCGAAGAGCAGGGACGAGCTTTCGGCACCTGGGCCGGCGCGTCTGGAGCCACCACGATCCTCGGACCGGTGATCGGCGGGCTGCTGGTCGACACCATCTCGTGGCGGGCGGCTTTCTTCATCAACGTGCCGCTGGTCTTGATCGCTGTGTGGGCGACCGTGAAGCACGTCCCGGAGAGCCGGGACGAGGAGGCGACCGCGCATTTCGACTGGATCGGCGCCATCATCGTCGCGCTTGCAGTGGGCGGCCTCGCGTTCGGCGCGATCTATGGACAGCAGAGGGCCTGGCGCGACCCGATTGGATACGTCGCGCTGGCCGTGGGCGTGCTGGGCATGATTGCCCTGCCCATCTGGATGATGCGGTCGGCGCATCCGCTGATCCCGCCAGAGCTTTTCCGCTCCCGCAACTTCACGGTGACCAATATCTCGACACTCTTGATCTACGGCGCCCTTGCCGTCACCTTCTATTACCTGACCCTGTTCCAACAGGGGACTCTCGGGTACACCGCGGCTGCCGCCGGTGCCGGCGCGATCCCCGGTTCCCTTCTCCTGATCTTCTTCTCGCGCCGTTTCGGAGCCCTCGCCGCACGCTTCGGCCCGCGTTGGTTCATGGCGATCGGACCCGCGATCATGGCGCTCGGGGTCCTGTGGTACTCGCGCGTCCCGGCCACCAGCGTGCCCTGGCGCCTGCAGCCCAATGACCCGAGCAGCTACGTTCCGACGCTCTCATACCTGGTCGATTTCCTGCCCGGCTCCCTGATGTTCGGCGCCGGCCTGACGATGATGGTGGCTCCCTTGACCACGGCGCTCATGACCTCGGTGCCAGTGCACAACTCGGGTGTCGGATCAGCGATCAACAACGCGATCTCGCGCGTCGGTCCTCAGCTCGCGGGCGCATTGGTATTCATCTTTCTCACCGCGAACTTCTATGCGGCGCTCGCCTCCCGGCTGCCCGGCATCGACGTTTCGTCGACCAGCTTTCGGAACCAGGTGAGTCCGCTCAACACGCCGCCCGATCCGCACCTCGTCGCCGTGGTGCGCGACGCCTCGACGTCCTCGCTTCACCTGGCGATGATGGTTGGGGCGGCCCTTCTCGTGGCCGGCGCCCTGGTGAACGCCATCGGGATTCGCAACGCCGCCAGCCTGGAGCGCCAGCAGCCGGCGGCCGGAGAGCCCGCGGCCCAAGCCGGGGCCTAGACTTCGGCCGTGATCTTCAAGAGCCCTCGTCCGGAGGTCGAGATTCCCGATGTCGCGCTCAGCCCGTTCGTCCTCGGCAAAGCGGGCAGGCTCGGTGACAAGGTCGCCATCGTGGAAGCGGGAAGCGGCCGCTCCTACACCTACAGGCAGATCGCGGACGGCGTCCAGAGGCTGGCTACGGGCCTTCACGCTCGCGGGTTTCGGAAGGGCGACGTGCTGGCGATCATGTCTCCGAACCTGCCCGAATATCCGATCGCGTTCCACGGCGTGGCCACCGCAGGCGGCGTGAACACCACTCTGAATCCGACCTACACGGCAGACGAGATCGCATTTCAACTGAACGATTCGCGGGCGCGCCTGCTGCTCACAGTGCCGCCGCTGGTCGGCAAGGCGCAGGAGGCGGCGGCCAAATCGAAGGTGGAGGAGATCATCGTGTTCGGCGAGACGGAGGGTGCGGTGCCTTTCGCGTCATTGCTGGTCGACGGCGCCGCGCCCGATGTGCGCATCGATCCGGCAGAAGACCTCGTCGCGCTGCCCTATTCGAGCGGCACGACCGGATTCTCCAAAGGCGTCATGCTCACGCACCGCAACCTGGTCGCAAACCTCGTCCAGATCACCGCCGGGCTGGAAGTCTCTGAAGACGAGGTGATCCTCGCGTTTCTGCCGTTCTTCCACATCTACGGGATGACGGTGATCATGAACCTCGGCCTGTACAGCGGCGCGACCCTGGTCAGCATGCAGCGATTCGAGCTCGAGCCGAGTCTCCAGGCGGTGCAGGAGCACCGCGTGACGCGTTTCTTCCTCGTCCCGCCGATCGTCGTCCTGCTCGCGAAGCACCCGGCGATCGACAAGTACGACCTCTCCTCGGTGAAGCGCGCGTTCTCGGGCGCGGCGCCGCTCGATGCCGACCTCGCAAGCGTGGCGAGCAAGCGCGTCGGCTTCCGGCTGAGCCAGGGCTACGGTCTCACCGAGACCAGTCCCGTATCGCACATCGTCCCTGACAGCCTGGTCGAGGTCGTACCCGGATCGGTCGGCTCGGCGGTGTCCAATACGGAGTGCAAGATCGTCGATGTCGCCACCGAGCATGAGCTCGGCCGCAACGAGGATGGCGAGATCTGGATCCGCGGCCCTCAGGTGATGAAGGGCTACCTGAACAACCCGGATGCGACGAGGCACTCGATCGACTCCGATGGGTTTTTCCATACCGGCGACATCGGGCACATCGACGACCACGACCAGTACTTCATAGTCGACCGCCTCAAGGAACTGATCAAATACAAAGGTTTCCAGGTGGCCCCGGCCGAGCTGGAGGCGCTCCTGCTGTCACACCCGAACATCGCCGACGCGGCGGTGATCGGAGTGCTGGACGAAGAGGGAGAGGAGGTGCCCAAAGCCTTCGTGGTGCTGAAGCAGCCACAGCCGCCTGAAGAGATCATGGAGTTCGTCGCGGTCCGGGTCGCGCCCCACAAGAAGGTCCGGCGCGTCGAGGTCGTCGACCAGATCCCGAAGTCTGCCACCGGCAAGATCCTCCGCCGCATCCTGAGAGACCGCGAGAAAGCCGCCACGCATTAGGCCTCAAAGATGAGTCGCTTTCGAGAAGAGATCGGCGAGCAGCCACTCCTGGCGTCGCGCTTGCTCGCGGACAGCCGCGGAGCGGTCACGTCGATCGCCGCGCGGATCCGCGCGGAGAAGTGTCGCGGTCTTGTCATCGCCGCGCGCGGCAGCTCCGACCACGCCGCTCTCTACGCGAAATATCTCTTCGGAGCGCGCAACCACATGCTCGTGACGCTCGCCGCTCCGTCTCTGTTCACCAGCTACGGGAGCCCGCCCAGCCTCGACGGTCAATGTGTGATCGGCATCTCGCAATCGGGCTCGTCGCCCGACGTCGTCGCCGTGATCGAGGAGGCCGCGCGCCAGGGCCTGGTGACGATCGCCGTGACCAACGACCCGGAGTCCCGCCTGGCCCATGCGGCCGAGCTGCACCTTTCGCTCGGTGCTGGACCCGAGCGCGGCGTGCCCGCGTCCAAGACCTACGTCGCGAGCCTTCTCGCGCTCGCGTTGGTCTCGCAGGCGCTGGACCCTGACCCGTCCTTCGAGGCGGCCCTCGGCCAGGTGCCGCCGGCGCTCGCGGCCGCGCTGGAGCAGGACGAGGAGCTGGATCGCCTGGTCCCTGCGCTCCTCGGCCCGCGGGCCATCGTTCTGGGCCGGGGTTTCAATTTCTCCACCGCCGAGGAGGTCGCGCTCAAGCTCACGGAGACGAGCTACGTGCTCGCCCGCGCCTGGTCTGTCGCGGATTTCGAGCATGGCCCCGTGGCGGTGGTCGAGCCGGGCTTCCCGGTGTTGCTCGTGGACGGCCGCGGCCGGGTGTCGGAGGACATGGAGTCGATCGGACAGCGCCTGGCCGGTCACGGCTGCCGGGTCATCCGGCTGCTCGATGGAGCCGGCGACCACGTCGAAGGGGAGGCGACGGTCAGCCTCGACTCGGGACTGCCCGAAGAGCTGACGCCGCTCACGCTTGCGGTGCTCGGACAGTTGCTCGCGCACCGCGTGGCCCTTGCCCGCGGGATCGATCCCGACCGGCCGAGAGCCCTCAACAAGGTGACGCGGACATGGTGAAGCGGCGCGTCCGGGCGTTATCCGGTTAGAAATGGCTACAGCGGAGCGTTACGGTCCAGGCGAAGAGGCGCACGACTTCGTGCCCGGCGATTTCATTCTCGCCCACCGCCATCACTTCATTGGCCGGCTCATCAGCCAGGCTCAGAAGCGCCGCTTCAAAGGCGCCGACGCGGTCTACGCGCACTGGAGTCACACCGCATTGGTGGTCGACGGGGATGGGGCCCTCGTTGAGTCGGAGATCACGGGCGTGCGGCAAAACCCGATCTCCAGGTACCGCGCCGGCGAGTACCACCTGGTGCGCCTGGGCTCTGACTTCTCATCCGATGGCAGAGCACGAGCCGTCGCGTACGCCAAGGCACAGGTCGGCCAGGGGTTCGGCTTTCTCGACATGTTCGGGGCGAGCCTGTACCTGCTGTTCGGCTGGCCGGTGCGGCTCATCCGCCGCGGCCACGAGATTTGCTCGGGCCTCGTGGTGCGAGCTCTGCAAGCGGGCGGCCTGGTGCCTCAGCTCGACCCGTTGCTGACCTTGCCCGCGGACATCGCGAAGCTCTACGACGTGCGGCCCTAAAGCTCGCCTAGGATGGAGCGGCGGTGGCGAAGCTGATCGATCGCGAGGAAGTCCAGGCGCTGGTCAAGCAGGGCGCCCAGCTGGTCGAGGTGCTTCCCGCCAAGGAGTACGCCGAGGACCATCTTCCAGGAGCCGTCAGCCATCCGCTCCGGCAGCTGGACAAAGAGGCGGACCAGATCGATCGCAACAGGCCCGTGATCGTCTATTGCTGGGATGCGGCTTGAGACATGGCGCCCAGGGCCGCGGCGCGGCTCGAGAATCTCGGATTCGACGGAGTCCATGAGTACAAGGCGGGCAAGCTCGACTGGCTGGCCGCGGGGCTGGCGACCGAAGGCGAAAACTCGAACTGCCCGCGCGGGGGCGAGGCGTCCCGCAAAGACGTGGTCGCCTGCGGTTTGAAGGACCGCCTGGGCGACGTCCGCGATCGCGCGAGGGAGGCCGGCTGGGACGTGGCGGTGGTCGTCGACAGAGAGCGAATCGTGCTCGGGCTGCTGAGGTCGAAGCAGCTGGAGATGGATCCCAACCTGGCGGTCGAGCAGGCCATGCGCCCGGGCCCCAGCACGTTTCGACCTTACGTGTCGACCAAGGAGATGGCCGACCACATGGTCGAGCACAGCCTGGACAGCGCTCCGATCACGACCTCCGACGGCAAGCTCGTCGGCGTGCTGTTCAAGTCAGAGGCCGTCCGCCTGGCGGCTGACCGCGCTGCATGCGCGCGAAAGCTCATCACGCTCGAGCCGCCTGGCGAGACATAACGAAGCGGTCTCCGAGGCCTCAGACCGGTAACGCGACAGGAACTTTCTGGTCCAGGTGGTCGTGGGCCGCGGACTCGTTGGATTGCATGGGCACCGAGAAGTGGAACTCTGAGCCCACCCCCGCCTTGCTCTCGAACCAGATCCGGCCACCGTGCATCTCGACAATCTGTCTGGCCATCGGCAGCCCGAGGCCGGTGCCCATGACCTTGGTCGTCGGGTTGTTCGCGCTCCACTGGTAGCGCGCGAACAGCTGGTCGTCAAAGTCCGCAGGCATGCCGGTGCCGTGATCTTTGACCCCAACCACCACCTGCCCCGGCTCTACGTGGCCCGACACGACGATCTCACCGCCCGAAGGCGAGTACCGGACGGCGTTGTCCAGGAGGATCTGGAGCAGCTGGGCGAGCCTCGCGGCGTCCGCGGCGATCCACGGGAGGTCGCGCTCGAGGTCGGTCGTGATCGAGTGATGCCCATCGGACGCTCTGGCGCGCGCCACTGCGACTTCAATGGCGGCGTGGATGTCGATCGGCGCCCGGTGGACTTCGACCTTGTCTGCATCGATCTGGTCCAGGTCAAGCATCCTGTCCAGCAGCTCGTCGAGACGGTGCGCGTCGTCGTAGATGTCGTTGGCAGAGGCTTTGACCGTGGCCAGGTCCAGGTCTTCCGCATCTCGCATCAGCTCACTGAAGCCCTGGATTCCGACCAGCGCGGTCCGGAACGAGTGGCTGACCATGGTCAGGAACTCGCTCTTCAAGCG
The DNA here is from genome assembly GCA_003169845.1 of Candidatus Dormiibacterota bacterium. GTDB lineage: Bacteria > Chloroflexota > Dormibacteria > Dormibacterales > Dormibacteraceae > Palsa-870. The sequence continues at coordinate 373,215 of PNAG01000002.1, forward strand.
GTTCAGCCGCTCGAGCACGTTGAGGTTGGCGACGGCGGCCACCTCGGCCTCGTGCCGCGCGGTCGTGTCGTTGAACATGGCGATGAAATAGTCGACGCCGCCGCCTGACTTGTGGACGGCCGTCGCGCTCCAGTGCAGCCAGATGCTCTTGCCGTCACCGCGCAAGACCTTGGTTTCCGACTCGATCGAGCTTGACGAACCGTCCGACAGGGAACGGAACTGTTCGGCCGCACGCGCCATCTCTTCGGGTGGCAAGGACGAGCTCAGAGATGCGCCGACGATCTGATCCTCGGACGTGTGCACGAGCTCGGCGAATCTAGGGTTGGCCTGGATGATCGTCATGTCCAGACCGATCCGAACCACGCCGAGCGGGGCGTAAAGGATGATTTCCCTGAGGGTTGCGGCGTACTCCTCGGTCTTGATCAGCAGCGACCTGGACTCGTTGTGCGCGTAGACCTGGCTGATCATCACCAGGATCGCAATGGCGCCGAGGATGAATGTTCGTACCGGGCCGATCGTGGACCCGGTGAGTGCCATCCCGACGGCAGTCAGCCCAACGAACAGGATCGCCACCCACGGCAAGGCGAGCTGCCAGATATCGATCGCATCGTCTTCGACGTTTTCGCGTGGTGCGCCGGCCGGCCACAGCGCCGCCAGCCCGATCATCAGGTAGCCGGCCACCCAACCGACGTCGAGCACGCTGCCGACTGTGCCGTACGCGCCACTTGCCGTGAGGTATGCGAAGGCACTGTCGGCGAGCGAGTTGGCTGCCAGGCCGCCGAGGAGGAGAAGCAGCCGGCCGTGCGCCTCATCCCTGGCCCGGCGAATGGCCAGCACGAGGATCGTGCCAATGATGATGTCGCCGAGGGGATAGGCGACGCTGACGATCGTCTCGAGCAGCGGACCCGTGGTGTCTTCGACCACGCTCTTGAGTCCGAGTGTCCAGCTCACGAAGAACAGCGCGAGAAGAATGATTGCCCCGTCCAGCCACAGCCGGAACCTGGTTGACGTGCCCCTCGCAGGCGAGAAGAAGATGAGGATCCCGGCGGCGGCCAAGGGGATCGCTCCCAGGAAGCCGGCGTCGGCGGCAGAAGGAAACGGCACGCTGATGCCCATACCGACCTCGTAGACCGACCAGACGATCTCGCCGGCGCACCACGTGGCTGCGGAAGCTGCAAGCAGGCTCCAGCCAAGACGCTGCCGTCGGAGCGTTCGTCGCGCAGCAAGGCTGCACAAGACGGCCGCCACAAATGCTGCGACACCCTCGCCGATATCGTCGAAAGCGGTTATCCCTCGATCGCCCCCGATCCTCAGCTCCACCCACGCGACAAAGCCGACCACCACCATGGTGGTGGCCGCCGCCGCCCAGAAAAAGACCTTGTAATCCCGAGCTCCGCTCCACGGCGCTCGCCACCCGATGCTCAACTCCGTTTATCCGAACTCAGCGTCGCATCAGGTTCGCCTTTGGTCGCCGTGCCGTCGGCTGGGGACTCGCCCCTCCGTTCATATGGGCTCCTTAGCTAATGTGTGGTCATGCCTGAGCACGAGATCGGGGTGGTCGGCCTGGCCACGATGGGCGAGAACCTGGCGCGCAACCTCGCGTCGCACGGCGCGCGCGTCGTGGTCTACAACCGAACCCGCAAGCGCACTGACGACTTTATGGCCGCGCATTCGGCCGACGGTGACTTCCGCCCTGCCGGCTCGTTGGAGGAGATGGCGCGGATCCTCAAGCCGCCGCGCGCGATCCTTCTAATGGTCAAAGCCGGATCTGCGGTCGACGAGGCGATCGATTCTCTCTCGAAGGTGCTGGAGCCTGGTGACACGATCGTCGACGGCGGCAACTCCCTCTTTCACGACACGCGGCGCCGGGCGGCGGCCATGGAGCAGGCCGGCCTGGGGTTCATCGGGGCCGGCGTATCAGGCGGGGAGGAGGGCGCCCTGCTGGGACCGAGCATCATGCCCGGCGGCACGCGCGCGTCCTATGAGCGCGTCGCGGAGATGCTGACGGCTATCTCCGCCAAGGTCGATGGCACACCGTGCTGCACGTACATCGGACCGGACGGAGCCGGTCACTTCGTGAAGATGGTGCACAACGGGATCGAGTACGCCGACATCCAGCTGATCGCCGAGACATATGACTTCCTGCGCCAGGCGCTGGGCATGGCACCCGCCGAGCTGGCGGCGGTGTTTCGCGAGTGGAACCAGGGCGAGCTGCAGTCCTACCTGATCGAGATCACGGCCAACGTGCTGGCCAAGGACGATGGCGGGACCGGGCCGGCCCTCGTGGACGCGATCGTCGACCAGGCTGAGCAAAAGGGCACCGGGCGATGGACCAGCGAATCGGCCCTGGAGCTCGGCGTGCCGCTGACCGGCATCACCGAAGCGGTATTCGCGCGCATCCTGTCGAGCCAGAAGGCGCAGCGGATCAAGGCCGCAAACCTGTTGGCTGGGCCTACCGGACGCGGTTCTGCCAAACCCAATCCTGGCCTGGTAGATGACGTGCGCGAGGCGCTCTACGCGTCGAAGATCGTCGCCTATGCGCAGGGCTTCGAGCACCTGCATGCAGGATCGAAAGAGTACGGATGGGACCTCGATCTCGGCGCGCTCGCGACGATCTGGAGAGGCGGCTGCATCATCCGGGCGCAGTTTCTCGACCGGATCAAGGATGCTTACGCCGAGTCTCCGGACCTGCCGAATCTCATGCTCGCCCCGTTCTTCCAGCAGGCGCTCGCCTCGGCGCAGAAGCCATGGCGCTCGGTCGTAAAGCAGGCGGTGGACCAGGGCGTGCCCATCCCGGCTTTTGCCTCATCGCTGGCGTACTACGACGGCTATCGCCGGGCGCGCGGCCCAGCCAACCTGATCCAGGGCTTGCGCGACTACTTCGGCGCTCACACCTACCACCGCACGGACCGCGAGGGCGCGTACCACACCCGCTGGGCGCAGGATGGTTCGGAGGTTCGTACAGACTAGGCGACTTTCGCTCGCACTCTCCGTTTCAGCAGGGCGAGGACGGCCACCTCGTCGGTTTTGAGGTTTCGGTACGCCTTGCTCGACACGACGCTCAGGATGCTCTCGAGCGACCCGTCCATATAAGTGTCGATCACCCTCGGGTGGACGTACGAGCGGCGGCATACGGCGCGCGTATGTCCGAGCCTTCGTGCGACGCTGTCGATCGCCGCCACTACGTTGCGTTTGGCCTCCGCATCGGACTCGAAAGCCGCGACATCGCGTAGAGCGCAGGTGGCCAGGACGGTGGCTGACCACGTGCGGTAGTCCTTCGCCGTGTAATCCTCGCCGCTTATCTCCTGCAGGTACTGGTTGACGTCATCCGAATGGACCGTGCGACGTTCGCCGTCGGCGCCGATGTACTGGAACAGCATCTGGCCAGGCAGCTCCTCGCATCGCTTGACCACGCGCGCAACACGCCGATTTGTGACGCCAACCTCTATCTCGCGCCCGCTCTTGCCCATGAAAAGGAATCGCACGGTCGATCCGGTGACCGTCACGTGCCGGTCGCGAAGGGTGGTGAGACCGAATGACCCGTTCTCACGCGCGTACTCCTCGTTGCCGATCCGGGCGTAGGTCATCTCGAGCAACCTCACGATGGTCGCGACCACCTTCTCGCGCGGCAGGCCGGGCTGCCCCAGGTCACGGGCGACGCGGCGTCTGATTCGTGGCAGCGCGCGGGCGAAGCCGACCATGCGCGAGAACTTGTCGGCGTCTCGAACCTCGCGCCAGGTTGCGTGGTAGATGCGCTGCTTGCGGCCCCGGGCGTCGCGGCCGGTGGCCTGAAGATGACCTCGTGGCCGCGTAGAGATCCAGACTTCCTTCCAGGCCGGTGGGATGACGATGCCGGCAATCCTCTCCAATGTGGCCCGATCCCTCACCCGCTTGCCGTCCGGGCCGAAGTAGATGAAGTCCTTTCCCTTGCGTATGCGACGTATGCCGGGCTCGACGTCGGAGGCATATACCAGCCCGGCTTCAGCCGCCTCGGGCGGCCGGACCTTCAGGCCGCGTGCGGTGGTGTTGCTCCCGGACCGTCTCATGCCGGCTGGATAGCCAAGGACAGGCTACGCTTGCGCGCCCAGAGGCGAGCCACCAGTTCTTCGCGGGGCGTCTGCTCGTCACAGGCGAGGCCGAGGCGCCAGACGCCGGCCTGGACCAGCATCAGCTCGTATTCGCTCATCACCCCAAAAACGCGCGCCGCAGGCGCTACTTTGCGACGGCCTCCCGTGTCTCGACGAAGGCTTCGACTGCCCATTCGAGCTCCGCTGTCGAGTGCGCGGCGGACACCTGCGTCCTGATCCGGGCCTTGCCCTGCGGCACGACGGGGTAGGAGAAGCTGACGACGTACACGCCTTTTTCGAGCATTACCTCTGCCATCCGCGCGGCCAGGGTCGCGTCGCCCACCATCACCGGAACTATGGGGTGGTCGCCGGGCAGGATGTCGAAGCCCGCGGCGGTCATCTGCCTGCGGAAGAAGGCCGTGTTGTCGCGTAGTCGCTGGCGCAGCTCGCCCGCCGATCGGATCAGCTCGAGCACCTTCACGCTCGCCGCCGCGATGGCCGGCGCGACCGAGTTTGAGAATAGGTAAGGTCGCGAGCGTTGCCGGAGCATGGCGACCAGCTCTTTGCGCCCGGAGACGTAGCCGCCGCTCGCCCCTCCCAGCGCCTTGCCCAGCGTCCCGCTGATCGCGTCGATCCTGCCCATCACGCCGTGGTGCTCGTGGGTGCCTCGGCCGCCCTCGCCCATGAAGCCGACGGCATGAGAGTCGTCGACCATCACGAGCGCGTCGTGGCGCTCGGCGAGCTCGCAGATCTCGGGCAAGGGCGCCAGGTAGCCGTCCATCGAGAAAACCCCGTCGGTGACCACCATCCGGAAGCGGGCGTCCGCGCTGCTCTCGAGCTGGCGTTCCAGGTCTTCCATGTCGCGGTTCACGTAGCGCAGGCGCTTTGCCTTGCACAGCCGGATCCCGTCGATGATGCTCGCGTGGTTGAGCGCGTCCGAGATGACCGCATCGCGCTCGTCCAGGAGAGCCTCGAAGATCCCGCCGTTCGCGTCGAAGCAGGATGAATAGAGGATGGTGTCCTCGGTGCCCAGGAAATCGGTGAGCGCCGCCTCGAGCTCCTTGTGGATCTCCTGTGTGCCGCAGATGAAGCGGACGGACGCCATGCCGTATCCCCAGCGGTCAAGCGCTTCTTTCGCTGCCGCGACGACGTCCGGGTGGTCGGCCAGGCCAAGGTAGTTGTTGGCGCATAGATTGAGGACGTCACGGTCCATCACGCTGACGACCGAACCCTGAGGTCCCATCAGCACGCGTTCTTGTTTCTCCAACCCCGCCTTGCGGATCTCGTCGAGCTGGCTCACCAGGTGCGATCGCATGTTGTCGAACATCTCAATCCTCCGTTAGGCCGCGGTCCAGTCGAGCACGACCTTGCCGCAGCGGCCGGAGTGAGCCACGGCGAAGGCCTCTTCGAACTGGTGATAGGGGAAGCGGTGAGTGATGACCGGCGAGATGTCGAGGCCCGTCTGCGTGAAGACGGACATCTGGTACCAGGTCTCGAAGATCTGGCGGCCGTAGACACCTTTCACGGTGAGCATCTTGAACACGACCTGCGACCAATCGATGGGGAACTCGTGGTCCGGCAGCCCGAGCATGGCAACGCGTCCGCCGTGCGCCATGTTCGCGATCATGTCGCGCAGCGCGCTCGCCTGGCCTGACATCTCGAACCCGACGTCGAACCCCTCTTTCATGCCCAGCTCTTCCTGCACCTGCGCAAGGGTCGTGGTACGCACGTCGACCGCACGTGTAACGCCGACCTTGCGGGCCAGCTCGAGCCGGTAATCGCTGACATCGGTGATTACGACGTAGCGCGCACCGTTGTGGCGCGCAACCAGTGCCGCCATGATCCCGATCGGGCCCGCGCCCGTGACCAGCACGTCCTCGGCGACCACGCGGAACTGGGTCGCCGTGTGGACGGCGTTGCCGAACGGGTCGAAGATGGCCGCCACGTCGAGGTCGATCCGGGTCAGGTGCGGCCAGAGGTTGATGGCCGGCATGACAATCAGCTCCGCAAACGCACCGTCGCGCTGCACGCCGATGCCGACGGTGTTTGCGCAGAGCGCGCGGCGACCGGCCATGCAGTTTCGGCAGCGCCCGCACACGATGTGCCCCTCGGCCCCCACGATCTCGCCCGGATAGACCGAGGCGACGCCTTCTCCCAGCAGCAACACCTCACCCACGAACTCGTGTCCGACCACGAGGGGCGGATGGACGGTCGACTGCGCCCATTCGTTCCAGCTCTCGATGTGGAGGTCCGTGCCGCAGATGCCAGTCCGCAGGACGCGAATGAGCACCTCACCGGGGCCTGGTGTCGGATCCGGGACCTCTTGCAGCCACAGGCCCGGCGCCGCCTTCGCTTTGACCAGCGCCTTCACTCCGGCAGGATAGCCGTCCTCGGCCTGCGTCCTGACCCTGACGCGCCGAATCGCAGCCGGAATCGATGGTTCGTTATGTTTCCAGGTATGCGGCTTCGGATTGGGATCATCCTCTTGCTCGTAGTGATCGGCCTGGCGACCTGGAACTACCTCCGTCCGATTCCCGGCGTAGCCGCCACCGGCTCGCCTCCCGCCAGCGAGGTGATCGCCGGCACGCCGCCCGCGATGCCCTGGCCGAGCCGCGGTTCGGCCGCGGTCGGTGTCCAGAACCTCGGCTTCATTGGCAGCTCGGGGAATGAGCAGGCCATTCCGGCCGCCAGCGTCACCAAGGTCATGACCGCGTTGGTGATCCTCGAGGACAAGCCGCTGAAGATAAACGATCCAGGCCCCACGATCACCATCACAGACATCGACGTCCAGTCTTATAACGCCGATGTTGCGGACAGGGAGTCTGTGGCAGCGGTGCAAGCCGGCGAACAGATCACGGAGTTCCAGGCCCTGGAGGGGATGTTGATCCCATCCGCCAACAACCTGGCTGAAACGCTGGCCCGCTGGGATGCGGGTTCGATCGATTCATTCGTCGCCAAGATGAATGCCCGCGCGCTGGCGCTGCACCTGACCCACACCAGGTTTGCGGACACCAGCGGCGCCAATCCCGCCAGCGTCAGCACGCCGACGGACCTCATGTCGCTCGGCATGTCCGCGATGCAGCAGGAGGTGTTTGCGCAGGTTGTCGGCATGGGGTCGGCCGACATTCCCGTGGCGGGCACCGTCTACAACGTCGACGGCGTCCTCGGGCAGAGCGGAATCATCGGCATCAAAACCGGCTCCGGACTGAATACGGGCGCGAACTTCCTGTTCGCGTCGCAGATCTCCGTGGACGGGGTGCCGATCACGTTCTACGGCTGCGTGATGGGCCAACCAACCCTCGCGGACACGTTCGCCGCGGCCAAGACCCTGATCGGCGCGATGGAGGCGGCCCTCCACGTGCGCAAGGTCATCGTGCGCAACCAGACGGTTGCCACCTACATCACTCCATGGGGCGCGCAAACGGACCTGGTCTCGTCGGTCGACGTCGAGCTCATCGAGTGGCCGGGCATGGTGCTGCGACAGCGTCTCGACGCGCGCACGCTCGTACTCGACAAGCCCCTCCCGGCCGGCACGCAAGAAGGCACCGAGCACATGGTGCTTGGTGGCTACAACCTCGACATCCCGCTGGTCACTGCCGACCCCATGTACCCGCCCGGTCGATTCTGGCGCCTGACCCGCCTGCCCAACCTATGATCCAGGTGATCATCAGGAGGTACGGCGAATGGCGAAGGTAAAAGGAGGCGGCACCAAGCAGTCACCCTGGCAGCTGACGACGCCGAGCGGGTCGTCTGAGTACCAGATGTACAGGGACGAGTCGCTCGACCCGCCCGCGATCGTCTGCCTCGTGGGCAAGACCGAGCTCAGATACAACATGCGGGCGATCGAGGATCTCCATGCGATGCTCAAGAAGCACGGGGACTGGATGCCGCTTGGAAGCGCCGACGAGCAGAAGCCCGCGGCGGAGGGAACGGTCGAGGCATGGGGCAGGTCGCAGAAGAACCCGGTCGGGGGCTGGTACGGCCTCAAAAAGGGATTGCGCGGTCGGTTCGGGATGTACATGCCGCCACTCCTGGAGGCGCTGGGCCTGGCCGAGGTCGAGCACAATCCAAAGAACAACCGGATGCGGGCGCAATGATCAACCCGCTTCACGAGGCCCAGATCGAGTACTGCGTTCCCTGAGACTATCTCGATCAGGCCGTGAGCCTGGCCAACGAGCTCTTGAGCAGGTGGGCGCCAATCATGCGCGGCGTAGAGCTGAGGACCGGCAGCAGCGGCCGTTTCGAGATCACTCTCGACAGCGAGCTCGTGTTCAGCAAGAGGGCCACCGGGCGGTTCCCGAAGCCGGGTGAAGTTGCCGGGCTCTTCGAGAAGAAGCTTGGCCCGGCGCTTGAGTGGAGACAGCATTAGGCGTACGGGCGGAGGATCGACCGCGATGGGCAACGCGCCCGTCTATTTCGTATGGAAGCCGGACGGCATGCGGCCCCTCCTCCTCATCGCAGGCGGGTCTGGGGTAGTGCCGCTCTGGAGTTCTCCGAGCCCGGCTGAGCCGCCAGGCTACGCAAAGTAGCCGCGAAATTCCAAAGGGTGCGACCGCGGACCGACTTCCGACCGTTGAGCTAGTACGCGTTCTGTAAGTAATTGGTAACTGAATCCGGTAAAAGCCTCTTGGGAAGGAGGGTCCCAGTGGTCGCACATCCGGTGCCTCAAATCAAAGGGTGGTTGGATGCTGTGGCGGTCCTCGGCCATCTGGTCAAGGATCGGCAGGCGCTCGGCCACAATCGGCGGGTCGCGCAGCTGTGCGTCCAGATCGGACGCCAGATGGCCATGACCACCGCCGAGCTGCGAGTCCTCGCCCGGGCCGGTCTCCTGCACGACATCGGCAAGCTCGCGATCCCGGACCAGATCCTTGGCAAGCATTCGCCCCTCGACGAGTCCGAGTGGAGGCTCATGAAGTCGCACCCGGAGATCGGCCTGTCACTCCTCGGCGACGGCCGCTCGCGGAGAGAGCTGCTTGCGGTGCTCTATCACCATGAGCGCCTCGACGGCAGCGGCTATCCCTACGGGCTCGGCGGCGAATCGATCCCCATTGAGGCCCGGATCGTCGCGGCCGCGGACACGTACGACGCTTTGACGTCAGACCGGCCGTACCGGAAGGCGCGGGCCCCGATGGAGGCGCAGCTCGTGATGATGGAAGAGGCCGGCCGCCGGCTCGACGCCAGGGTGGTGTCGGCGCTTCTCGCCGCTCTCGACTCCTACACGACCAAGGCGGCCGATACCGCGCGAGGGATGTCGCTGGCCGGCTGACCGGGCACAGCTGTCGCTGACCGCTGGTCGGGATCAGTCACCATGATGTGGTGAAGTTCGGGGTCGCGATCTTTCCGACCGACTACGCGATCTCGATGGCCGAGCTTGCGCCTGCGGCTGAAGAGCTGGGATTCGAGTCGCTATGGGTCGCCGAGCACTCTCACATCCCGGCGAGCAGGCTGTCGCCTTGGCCTGGTGGGGCCGAGCTGCCCAAGCACTACTGGCATTCCATGGATCCGTTCGTCGCGCTCACCGTCGCCGCGCTGGCATCGAAGACGATCCGGGTCGCAACCGGCATCTGCTTGCTCATCCAGCGCGACACCATCCAGACGGCCAAGGAAGCCGCCAGCCTGGATTTCGTCTCGAACGGCCGGTTCATCTTCGGCATCGGCGCGGGTTGGAACCGCGAGGAGATGGCCGACCACGGCACGGACTTCAGCACGCGCTGGAAGCTTCTCAGGGAGAAGGTCGAGGCCATCAAGGCCATCTGGACACAGGACGAGTCCGAGTACCACGGCGACATGGTGGATTTCGGACCGATCCGGAGCTGGCCGAAACCAGTCCAGAAGCCACACCCGCCGATCATCCTCGGCGGCAGCGGGCCGAAGATCCTGGAAAGGGTGGTCCGCTATGCGGACGGCTGGATGCCGAACCGGGGTGACGTGATCGAGCGCATCCCGGAGCTCCAGGAGCAGGCGCGAGCCGCAGGCCGGGGGCCCATCCCCGTGACGTACTACCCGAAGCTCGTCGCGAGCGAGATCGAGCGCCTCGCGCAAGCGGGAGTGGAACGTTGCATCTACTACGTGCCGCCGGACGGCAGGGACCAGGCCCTGTCCAAGCTCGAAGAGCTCGGCACGATGATCAGGCCGTACCTAACGTCCCCCTAGCAACGTCGGCGGGATCGTCTCCCATGTCCCGCCCTTGCGCCGGTAAGCGATGCCGGACAGCATCTCGAGGACCACGCGGTTGGCGAGAAACGCCGTGATCTCCGCCGCATCGTAGGGCGGCGACACCTCGACGACGTCGATGCCGACCACCGGCAGCTCGATTGCGATCCGGCGCACGGCGTCGAGCAGCTGCCGCCCGGTCAACCCGCCAGGTTCCGGCGTGCCGGTTCCCGGCGCCATGCCCGGATCGACGACGTCGAGGTCGACCGAGACGAAGACTCCATCGCAATCGTCGACGGCGATCGCGAACGCCTCCTCCAGCACGGCATCCAGGCCCCTCCGAACCACCTCGTGCATCTCGAACGACCGCATCTTTTGCTCGGCCATCCACTGCAGGGTCGGCGGCTCGGGCCAGTACCCACGGAGCCCGATCTGCAGGAATCGGTCGCCCCGGCATGCGCCGGACTCGATCAGCCGGCGCATCGGCAGCCCATGCCCGACGAGGCTCCCGAACTGGATCGACCCGGTGTCGGCATGGGCGTCGAAATGGATGACGGAGACGCGGCCCCAACCCTTGACACGGGCCACGCCCGTCACATCCGGCCAGGTGATGGTGTGATCGCCGCCCAGGATGATCGGGATCGCGCCCGCCTCGGTTGCGGTGCGGACCGCGTTCTCGAGCGCGTCGAGCGGCGCCTGCTTTTCGACGCCCGCCATCTCGATGTCGCCCGCGTCCACGACGCGCAGCTCCTGGAGCGGGTCGACCCGCAGAGCGAGGTGCGGGCGCGACGAGTCGTGGGGAAGGTAATCGGTGGTCCTGATCATCTTCGGCCCGAAGCGAGCCCCGGCCCGATACGAGGTGCCGGCGTCGTACGGCGCCCCGATGATCACGACGTCCGCGCCCTCGAACGTGGAGGGCTGAGCGAGATCGCAGCGGTCCACGCCGAGAAACGTCACATCTGGGCCATACATGCCCCCCAGGCGCGACACGATCCTGCTCAGCCCGTCAGGACCGGAGGTCCTTCGCCATCTCGGCGAAGTTGTCCACGTAACGCTGCACGTCGTCTATGGAGTGCTGCACCGACAGGGTCCAGTTCTCCTCGGCCCCGGGCGCCATCACGATCCCTCGATTGCATTGATACAGCCAGCTCAGGTAGGCGAGCGACTTGTCGATCTCGAGATAGTCGCGGTAGTTGCGCACGCGCTTCGAGCGATACGTGATTCCGCCGCGCGCGCCCAGCGTGATGACGTGGAAAGGCAATTCGTGCTCGGCGATGACCGCGTCGAGGCCCCCCTGGAGCGTCTCCGCGAGGGCGTCGAAATGAGCGTAGGCGGCGGCGTCCAGGATCTCGAGCAGCGTCACCCTGGAAGCGGCCATCGTCAGGGGATTGCCGTTGAACGTGCCCATCTGCGCGACGCGATGATCTTCGATCACCGCCATCACGTCGTCTCGCCCGCCGACCGCGCCGCAGGGCAGGCCGCCGCCGATCGCCTTCGCAAGCGCAACCAGGTCCGGCGTGACGCCGAACCTCTCCGTCGCCCCTCCGGGAGAGATGGTGGCCCCTGTCTTGACCTCATCGAAGATCAAGAGCGCGCCGTGCCGGTGCGCCATCTCCTTGATCGCCGCCAGGTAGCCGGCGTCGGGCAGCACGATCCCGACGTTCATCATCACGGGCTCGACGATGACCGCCGCAACCTCGTCGCGATGCTCGGCGAAGGCTTTTTCGAGCGCGGGCAGGTCGTTGAACGGGACGACCGTCGTCAGCTCGACGATGGCGCTCGGAATGCCTTCGCTCTGGGGCACCGAGGCCGGCGCGCCGGCAGGGCCCATCAGGGCGGGCGGGGGCTCGACCGAAACCATGAGCGCGTCATGGTGTCCGTGGTAGGAGGCCTCGATCTTGACCAGGCGTTCCCGGCCGGTGAAGCCGCGAGCGATCCTGACCGCGTCCAGCGTGGATTCGGTGCCCGAGTTGGTGAAGCGCCACTTAGGCTGGTGAAAACGCCGGGCCAGCTCCTTGGCGACGATGATGCTGTTCTCGACCGGCTGCGCGAAATGGGAGCCCAGCGCGATCTGCCTGGTCACCGCGTCGACGATCTTCGGGTGGGCGTGACCTACGACCATGACTCCGAACCCGTTGTGGAAGTCCACGTACTCGTTGCCGTCGACGTCCCAGACGCGACTCCCATTTCCGCGCTCCATGAAGATGGGCTGGGGAGCGGCGTCCTGGAATGAGGACGGCACGCCCCGGGGCATCACCTCGCGGGCCTCGGTCCAGAGCTGTTTCGAGCGCGGCCGGGCCCGCCGGAACTTCTCTTCCTCGCCGGCGATCAGCTCTGCGACGCGGCTGGTGGGCACTTCGCGCGTGGTCGTGGTCGCCATTCGTTTCCCCTTATTCAGGCGGTCGCCTTGACAGCGGCGCGCCGTGGATCTCTAATTGTCGCGAATTTCAGTCCAGCGTCATAAAAGGGGCCCCACCGAACTCCTGGGAGATCGGGGGGATTGAAACCGGGGAGGGTTTGTATGGGGGAATCTGCCGCCGTAGCCGGGCTTGTGGCCGAGAAACGCAAGCTCAAGAAGTCGCTGTTCCGATTCGACATGATCTTCTTCACGGTCTGCGCCATTGTGGCCGTGGACACCATCGGCCAGTCGTCCTCATACGGTGCCCAGGCCATCTTCTGGCTCGTCGTGTCGGCGCTTACGTTCCTGGTTCCGTATGGCCTGTTGACTGCCGAGCTCGGAACCGCGTTTCCAACCGAGGGCGCCACCTACGACTGGGTGCGCCTGGCGTACGGACACTTCGCCGGAGCGGTGGTCAGCGTGCTCTATTGGTTGAGCAACCCCATCTGGCTAGGCGGGACGCTGACGGCGACAGCGATCGCTGCGCTTGACGCTCTTTGGGGCAGCAGCTTCAGCGGCAACCAGGGTGCCGAAACGGTGATCGGCTTCCTGTTCATCTGGTTTGCGGTGGGGATGAACATCCTGTCGCTCCGCTACATGAAATGGGTTCCCAACCTGGGCGCCATCATGCGGCTCTTGCTCCTGGGTTTCTTCGCGCTGCTGGTCGTCATCTCCGGGGTCCAGCATGGCTTCCATGGGAGCCTTCATGGCTTCTTCCCGACGGACACCACGATCCTGATCGGGGTGGTTGGGGTCATCGTCTTCCAGTGGATCGGCTTCGAGCTTCAGACCAACGCCAGCGAGGAGATGGACAACCCGCAGAAGGACATCCCCCGTGCGGTCTACGTCTCCGGGCTCATCTCATTCCTCGCCTACGCAATTCCCATCGCCGGCGTCGTACTGATCCTTTCCTCGACGGACCTGAGCAACGTGGCCGGATTTGTAGCTGCCTACCAGTTCGCCTCCAGCAGCGTTCTAGGGAGCGCGGCGCCTTTCTTCAACCACCTTGCCGGCCTCGCATTTGTGTTCGTGCTGCTGTCGAGTGGGACGACGTGGTTGATGGGATCGGACCGGCTGATGGCCATCGGCGCGCTGGCCGGCTCGGGACCCAAGCAGCTGGGCTACTTCTCGGCCCGCTTCGGCACACCGATCGTCGTCAACGTTTTCTCGGGCATCATCGCGACGATCTTCATGTACATCACCTTTTTCGTCACGGGGGGCAGCCTTCACGGCTACTTTGCCGCGGTGCTCGGCCTGGTCATCTCGACCACCACCTTCTCCTACATCCTCATCTTCCCGGCCCTGATCACCCTTCGCCGCAAGTACCCCAATGTTCCTCGGCCGTACGTCGTGCCCGGTGGCAATGCCGGAGCATGGGCGTGCGTCATTCTCACGATGTTCTGGGTCGTCGGGGCCACGATCTTTTCGCTGTGGCCGGGACTGCTCACCTCGACATGGAACGGCGATTATGCGGGTGTGAACCGGACCACTTTCGAGACCTATACCTTTGTCACTGTCGCCTTTCTGATCGTCGTGGCCATAGTGTTCTGGGCCGTAGGGCGCGGGCATGCGATCCACGGTGGACCGGTTACCGCGGTGGGAGCAACGCCGACACCGGCGGGCGCACCCGGGGCGTAACCCAACCTCAACCTGCTGACGGGCCGGGTCCTCTCGGCCCGTCAGCTCTCGTACACGACACGGCCGCCGACCACGGTGGCCGTGACCTTCATTTCGGGGAGCTCTGAAAGTGGCACCGCGACCACGTCGCGATCGAGCACGGCGATGTCGGCGAGCATGCCCTCACCGAGCGTGCCTTTCTGATCTTCCGCGTGCTCGGCGTAGGCGCCGCCCCAGGTCCACGCGGCCAGCGCTTCGGCGAGATTGAATCGCTGGTCGGGCAGCCAGCCGCCGGACGGCTCGCCGGCGCGGGTCTGGCGTGTGACCGCGACGTGGAGGCTCGCGGCCGGGTCGAGAGGCACCACCGGCCAGTCGGTGCCGAAGGCCACGTGGGCTCCTGAGCGGAGGATCGAGCGCCACGGCCAGCCGTAGGCGGCCCGCTCGGCTCCGAGGTTGGGCAGCCAGATCCCGAACAGGTTGCTGTTTGGCTCGGCGTGCTGAGGCTGCATGCTGGCGATGACGCCGAGCTCCGCGAAGCGGGGGATGTCCAGTGGCGACGGCGCCTCGATGTGCTCGATCCGGTGCCGCCGGTCGCGTGTCGTGGCGGCCAGGGCGTCGAGGGCCTGCCGGACCGCCGCGTCGCCGATGGCATGCACCTGCACCTGCCATTCGCGGGCATCGGCGGCTCGCACCGCGTGGGCGAGCTCGTTGCCATCCCATAAGGGCGCGCCCAGCTCCGCGGTCCCTTCGTACGGCTCGAGCATCGCGGCGGTCCGCGACTCCACGACCCCGTCCGCGAAGGCTTTCAGAATCCCATTGGAGGTCCACGGATTCGTCCTGTGCGCGCGGACCGTCTCGTCATAGAGGTCCAGGCGCTCCTTCCAGGCTTCAGCACTGAGCCCGGGAACCATGTCGAACGCCAGCCGCACCCGAAGCGTCAGCTCATCGGCCTCACGCAGCGCCTCCCACAGCTCGAGCTGGTCCTGGCCCTCGCCCGCTTCCTGGACGGACCCGATGCCATGTTCCGCAGCCACGCGCATACCTGCGCGAAGAGCCTCGAGGTCCTGGTCCCGGGTGCGAGCGGGAATTCGGCGCGTCACCCCGAGCATCGCGGCTTCCTTGAGCACGCCGGGTGACTCGACACCGGTCGCCAAAAGCGCTCGGGTGTTGGCCCAGCCCGTGTGCGCGTCGAAGGACTCGAGGTACGCGGGCCGGTCCGGGACCAGCCGGTCGAGCAGCTCGGTGGTGGGCATCCCTCCTGGAAAGGCCGAGTAGAACCAGCCCCGCCCGACCACCCACGGGCCGTCATGTTCGGCGCGATACTCGGTGATCCGGCGCTCGACCTCGACCTGGGTCTCGGCTCCGTAGAGGTCCAGCTCAGACAGCGAGCGCGAGGCCATGAGGAAGTGGACGTGCGCGTCATTGAAAGCGGGGAGGATGCTGCCGCCGCGGGCGTCGATGACGCGCGTGTGCCGGTCGCACAGAAGGCGAACGTCTGCGTCCGACCCGGCCGCCAGGATGCGATCGCCCATCGCTGCAACCGCGGTGGCGCGCCTTCGGGGGGGCCACACCAGGCCGTTGACGACCGCCAGCGAGGCCTTCTGCACGGCAGCATTCTGCGTGAATGCCACAATTGCACTCAATCGATGAAGCTCGAAACTGACGTCGCCAGCGCGTCGACCCTGCCCTCGACGGTCTACCTGGATCCCGCAGTTCTGGAGCGCGAGAAGGACCGGATCTTCTACCGGACCTGGCAGCTCGTCGGGCACATGAGCGAGCTGGCGAGGGTCGGCGACTTCAAGCCGGCCAGCATCCTCGACGAGCCGATTCTTTTGACCCATGCTCAGGATGGAAAGCTGCGCGGTTTCTACAACGTCTGCCGTCATCGCGCCGCGCAGGTGGTGACCACTCGCGGCAATCGGAAGTCGCTCCAGTGCGGGTATCACGGCTGGGTCTACGGCCTCGATGGGAAGCTCCAGGCCGCGCGAGAGATGGACGGCACGCTGGATTTCGACAAGGCGGACTTCGGCCTCGTGCCGATTCGTGTCGACACGCTGGGACCCTTCGTGTTCGCCAACCTCGACCCCGATGCCGCACCGCTGGCGGACTGGATCGGCGCCATCCCCGCAGAGATCGCTTCGGCCGGATACGACATGTCGAGCATGCGCAGAATCGAGCGCCGCGACTACGAGATCGCGTGCAACTGGAAGGTGTACGTGGACAACTACCTCGAGGGATACCACCTGCCGATCGCGCATCCGGGACTCTTCAAGGAGCTGGAGTACGACCAGTACAGGGTCGAGACGTTCCGCTACTACTCAAAGCAGCACGCGCCAATCCGCGAGCTGAAGCCGGGCGAGGTGCCCGGCCGCGACCGCCGCTACATCCGAATGCCCGGCGCCGACGACAACGCTCTCTACTACTGGATCTTCCCCAACACGATGCTGAACATCTACCAGGACAACATCAGCACCAACGTCATCCTGCCGATGGGAGTCGATCGCACCCTCACGATCTTTGAATGGTTCTTCGCAGAGCCTGGCACGGGGGCCGGTTGGGAATCGATGCAGCAGACGATCGCGTTTTCTGACGAGATCCAGCAGGAGGACATCGCCGTCTGCGAGCAGGTGCAGAAGGGCCTGCGGTCACGCTCTTACAGCCGCGGCCGTTTTTCCGCGCTGCGCGAGAACGGCGTCCACCACTTCCAGTCCCTGATCACCGAATTCCAGGACCCGTAGCCGCTAGCTATCGGACTCCTGAGCCGCCGGCATGGGGAGGGAGAAGCGGAACTCTGATCCCGAGCCGATGGTGGTGTCCACCCAGATCCGCCCGGCGTGCATCTCGACGATCTGGCGGGCGATCGCAAGGCCCAGCCCGGTGCCGATGATCTTGCCGCTCATCTTCTCGTAGCGCTCGTAACGGCTGAAGAGACGCTTGGCGAATTCCGGTGCGATGCCTATCCCATGGTCGCGGACGCCGACTTCGACGAACCCTTCGCTCGCCCGGCTCGACACCAGTATCTCGCCTCCGTCGGGGGAGTACTTGATCGCGTTCGTCAGCAGGTTCGAGATGATCTGCGCGACCCGGTCGGCGTCGCAGTGCGCAAGCGGCCCCGAGCGGTCGAGGTCGACGTTGACCACGTGGTGGCCGCTCGCGCGCGCCCGCTCGACGGCCTCCTGCAGCAGGAGGTTGATGTCCACCGATTCCATGTGCAGGACCAGGCGACCGGCTTCGATGCGATCGAGGTCGAGCATGTCGTTGATCATCCTGTTGAGCCGCTGCGCGTCCTTGTTGATGTCGGCCGCAAAGGCCTTGACGTCTTCGACGGCGAGTTCCGAGTCGCGGATCATCTCGCTGAAGCCCTGGATGCCGACGAGCCCGGTCCGAAACTCGTGGCTCACGAGCGTGATGAACTCGCTCTTCAGCTGGTTCAACCTTTCGATGCCGGCGAGGTGGGCGGTTGCCGCCTCGTTGGCTGCATGCTGAGCGTCTGTGTCCTCGTACATCGCGAGGAAATACTCGACTCGCCCGGCCGCGTTTCGCACCGTGGTCGCGCTCCAGTGAAGCCAGGCGCTGGTCTTGTCGCCCCGCACGGCGTGGCTGTCCGACTCGATCGTGGCGACGGCTCCATTCCACAGCGGCTGGAACAGCTCGAAGACTCGCGTGAACTCTGCAGGGTCGAGGAAAGCCGCGACAGGCCTTCCGACCAGGTGATCTGCGTCCATGCGCATCAGGGCCGCCATGCGGGGATTCGCGTCGATGATCCTCATGTCGATACCGACGCGCACGATGCCGAGTGGGGCATGGGTGATGATCTCGTCGAGCAGGTTGTTGCGGCGCTCCACCTGGTTTTCGGCCCGCTGGCTCTTGACCAGCAGGGACAGCGAATCCCGGTGCGACAGGACCTGGCTTCCTACCAGCAGCAATCCGATGCATCCGGCCAGGACGGTCTCGAACCGGTCGAGGACCTGGTTCTCCGCGACCAGCTTGATCGCCGTGACCGCGGCCGCGACCACGGCGACCCACGGCAGCCCAAGCTGCCACAGCTCGATCGGGCCTTCGGCGGCCACCTTCTCGGTGTCGGTGGCAGGCCAGATCGGCGCCAGCGCGATCATCAGGTAGCCGATCACCCAGCCCGCATCGAGAACGCTGCCGATGGTGCCGTACGAGCTGCTGGCCGTGAGATACGCGAAGGCGCTGTTGGCAAAGGCTGCTGAGGCGAGGCCGCCCAGCAGCAGGAACATGCTGCCCAGCTCCGTCGTTCGCGCGCGGCGCAGCGCCAGCACCAGGACGGTGATCGTGATGATGTCCCCGACCGGGTAGGCGAGCCCGATCAGTCGGGCCGGTGGCGACGCCGTGGACGTGTCGTAGACCTTGCCCAGCCCAAGCGCCCAGGCCACGAACAGCAGCGACAGCCCGACGATGGCGCCCGCGAGGAGTGCTTCGCCGCGTGTGGTCAACCGGCTTGGCGCCGACGTGAACGCGAATACTCCGGCCACGGCCAGCGGAATCGCCAGCAGAAAGCCCACGTCGGCGCCCGACGGAAACGGGACGCTGACCCCCATGCCGACCTCGTACACGGACCAGACCACCTCACCGATTCCCCAGCTGGCGGCCGAGGCGGCGAAGAATCCCCAGGCGATGCGGGTGCGGTTCGAGGTCCGGAAGGCGGCCAGGCCGCAGCTGACCGCCGCGATCATCGCGGCGACCGCTTCGCCGATGTCGTCCACGACGACCGTGGTCGTGTCGCCGCCGATGCGCAGCGTGGTCCAGATGACGAAGGCCACCGCCAGGACGCCCGCCGCGGTGGCGGCAATAGTGAATGCACCCCAGCCTTGGAAACCGAACCCGCTGACGACCGGGACCGATCGGCCTGTGGGCGAAGAGACCGGGCCGGCCCGAGGCGCGGGCCTCAAGGCCGGAGCGTAAGTTGGAGAAGGAGATCTTGCCACTACTTCTCCGGCTGCATGTTAATTCATCGGGCTTTCAATTAACATAACTGGGCAGCACTTGTAGCACGGCCGCGAGGGGTGTAACGACGGCTTGTAGGAGGCACTGCAGATCAATCCGACGAGTGCGGACGATTCGGGTCGCCAAACGGCCGTCCAACTGGTTGAGGCGGAGCTCGACGAACCGAGCGTGGTCCGGGCGCTCGCCGTGATCGGGATTGCCGCCCTCGCCGTCTTGCTGGCGGTGCTGCCCGCGGCGATCGCGCTGCGGCGTCTGACGCCGACGTTCGGATGGGTCGGCGCCGCCCTCGGATGCCTGGGCGCGGCGATGGTTGGGGTGAAGTTGATTGCGATGGCCTGGGCCATGGGAGCGCGCCTCTGGGGCGCGCGCCCGGCGGGCGGCGCCGTCGCCGCCGTCGATTGACCTCTTTCTCGGTGCCGCTGGCGGCGCTGGTCTGCGCCGCAAAGGAGGTGATTTGAATGCGAAAGCTTATGTTTGCCGCCATCCTGGCGACGATCCTGGTGCTGGTCCTCTCGATGGGAGTCGGCGCTGAGGGATCGGCCGGTTGCTGCCTCTAGAACCGGGACGCTACGACCGGTTTCGTAAATTCATCTTTGTCAACTGACAAATAGTCGGATAAGCTGGCGTTATGTCAGAGGTGTCTACGCATCCAGCCGAAGGCGGTCCGAGGGAGATCGGGAAGGCATCCTCGGGCCGTCGCGGGCGCCGTCGCGGGGTCGAGATCAAGCCCGGAACTGTCAAGCAGGCGAGGTCTGACGCCGGGCTGAGCCTGGCCCAGGTCGCCGGCGGCGAGATCAGCCGCACCGCGATCTACTTCGTCGAGACGGGTAAATCCAAGCCCTCGATGGAAACGCTGAAGCTCATCGCAGAGCGGACAGGCCGGCCGCTGGACTACTTCCTCAGCCGGCCCGGCACCATGGAACCTCGTTCCACGGCGGGGACCGCCGAGATCGAACGGCTCATCACCGTACTGGACTTCTCGGGGGCACTCACCTCTGGGGATGCTCTGCTCGGCGCCGAGCGCGACCCTGACACTCGGGCCCAGATCAAGTTCTTGATGTCGACGGCGCACCTTCGGCTCGCCCAATGGGTGCAGGCGCGCCGCCTGGCCTCGACCGCAAGGATGCATTTTGAGCAAGCGGGAGACCTGCTCATGACCGCCGAGTGCCTCGGCAGCGAAGCGTCGGCGGCCTACATGATGCAGGATCCCGGCGCGCTCGCCCTCGCCGAGGGCGCCCTGGCGACATGCCGGTCGTTGAATCCGGTTCCCCAAATCACCGAAAGCCGTCTCTTGGGCGTGCTTGGCTCGGTGCACACGGTCAACCACAGCTGGCAAGCGGCGATCGACACCTTTGAGCTGGCGATCGCGGCCGCCGACGTGGTTCAGGACCTGCGCCGGCTGTCGATCGTGTATACCGGGCTGAGTTGGGCCTATCAGGAGACCGGCCAGGCCGCGATGTCAGCGCAATATGCTCGGAAGGCGATCGTCTTGCACGAGACACTGAACGATCGCCTGTCGCTGGCTCGCACTGAAAACAACCTGGGGTTGCTGCTGCTTCGACAGGGTGACCCGGCCGAAGCGCGGAGACACCTCGAGAGGTCGGTCAGCCTGTACGACGAAGCTCGCGTGGAAGCCGGCAAGTCGTCCGTGATTCTCAGCTTGAGCGAGCTGGAGCTCGCCGAGTCGAATCCGGAAGAGGCGGCCCGGTTAGCGAACCAGGCTCTCGAGCTTGCCGGCAGGCTCTCGGAGGATCCCTTCGTTGCTGACGCGCACGTCTGGCTGGGCTTGATCGCGGAGGCCCGTGGCGAGGAGGCCACGGCAGACGCCGAGTTTGCCGCCGCTTTCGAGGTCTTTGAGAGACCGGGCCTGACCCCGGACAGGGCGAGTCGCAACCACGCTCGCTATGCCGAGATCCTGGAGGCGCGAGGCGACATCGTGGGTGCGGTCCGCCACCTCAAACGGGCGCTTGCGGCGCGCTCGGATCAGCGCGCGATCGAAGCCAGGTCCGCTACCGCCTGATCGCGCTTCAGGCCTGCTGCGCGTATTCCAGTGAGTCGACCAGCGCCAGCAGGGAGGCCTCGATGATGTTGCTCGAGCAGCCCACCGTGGTCCACCGCTTGAGGCCCTTGCCGGATTCGATCAAGACGCGCGTCGTGGCGGCCGTGCCCGCGTCGCCGTCGAGGATGCGGACCTTGTAGTCGTGCAGCGTCACCCCGCGCAGCCCTGGAAACCGCGGGCTCAGCGCCTTCCGGAGCGCCGCGTCGAGCGCGTTGACGGGCCCGTTCCCAGAGGCGGCGGTGTGATACACGGTGCCGCCGACCTCAACCTGCACGGTTGCCTCGGCGTTGACTGAATCCCCGTTCTTGCGCACGTTAGTCGTGAAGTCGGCCACGGTCCAGGGGGCCTTGTAGCCCGGTTGGAGCCGCCTGACCAGCATCGCGAACGAGGCCTCGGCGGCCTCGTAGGAGTAACCGCGGTGCTCGAGCTCTTTCAGGTGCTGGACCAGCCATCGGGTCTGGGGGTCGTCCCGATCGAGCTCGAGGCCGAACTCGCGCGCCTTCGCGAGCACGTTGCCGCGACCTGACAGCTCCGAGACGAGCACGCGGGGCTCGTTGCCGACGGCGGACGGGTCGATGTGCTGGTACGAGTCCTTGTGCCGCAGGACTGCCGCGACGTGCTGGCCGCCCTTGTGGGCGAAGGCGCCGTGGCCAACGAAAGGCTGCTGCAGAGGCAAGGCAAGATTTGCGATCTCGGCCACCGTGCGGGACAGTTCGGTGAACCGCGCGATCGACGTTCCCGGCAGGGCTTCCAGGCCGAGCTTGAGCACGAGGTTGGCCACCACCGAGACCAGGTTCGCGTTGCCGCAGCGCTCGCCGTATCCGTTGATGGTGCCCTGGACCATGTCGGCTCCGGCCTGCACGCCCTCGAGCGAGTTGGCCACGGCAAGCTCGCAGTCGTTGTGCGTATGGATGCCGATCCGAACCGGATGGTCGAGGTCAGCCAGCGCCGCGTGCACCGCCTCCACGCCCCGCCTGATCTCGGCCGGCAGGCTGCCTCCGTTGGTGTCGCACAGGACGACCCATGTCGCGCCGGCCCGGGCGGCGGCCACGCAGACCTCGAGCGCGTACTCAGAGTCCCGCTCGAAGCCGTCGAAGAAGTGCTCCGCATCGAAGATGACCTCGCGGCCGAGCCCGACGCCGTAAGCCACCGACTCCTCCACCATGGCCAGGTTTTCACTGGGCGTGGTCTGCAGGACCGTGGTGACCTGCCACGGGTCGCTCTTGCCGACCAGAGTCCAGACTGGCGCCCCACTCTGCGTGAGAGCGAGGAGGTTGGCGTCGTCCTCACAGCGGCCGTTGGCGCGACGCGTCGCCCCGAACGCGGCGAGCCGCGCTCGTTTGAGCGGCCGCTCGTGCAGGCTGGCGAAGAGCTCCTCGTCCTTGGGGTTCGATCCGGGGAATCCACCCTCCACATAGTCGAAGCCCAGCTCGTCGAGGGCGCGGGCGATGCGCACCTTGTCGGAGGCGGAAAAGGACACGGCCGGACCCTGCGCTCCGTCGCGCAGCGTCGTGTCGTAGATGACGATCCGGCGATTGGACATAAAAAAACCTCCCGACCCTGTTGGCGGGAGGTCCAACGACTCGAGCGGAGTGCGCTAAGTCGGGGGACCTCCCCGGATAATCTCGATCCTGATCGCAATCGCGTTACGCATTGCCTCGAAGGCTAGAGCATCCGACCCGTGCGGAGTATGGAGTCGGGCACCAAATTCCGGCGAGGCGATTAGTGGGACGCGGACACTTCCCGAGTTCGGACGTGCACATCCATCGTGCCGCCGGCCGAACCCACGTAGATGCCGCGAGTCGGCGCGGCGTCGCTGTAGTCCCGGCCCACCGCGACCCGGACGTGATTTTCGGCCGCGCGCACGGGGTGAGTGGCGTCGTATCCGACCCATCCGCGTCCGGGTACCCAGGCCTCCCCCCAGGCGTGTGAGGCCGTCGTGGCCGCCCCCGGCGCGTGGATGTAGCCGCTTACGTACCGCGCTGGCACGCCCATGGTCCGCGCGACCGCGATGAACAGGTGGGCGAAGTCCTGGCACACGCCCGCACGCAGGGCCAGGACCTCGTCCACTGCGCTGTATACGTTGGTCACCGCACGGTCGTAGGTGAACTCCCGGCTGATGGCAAGCGTCAGTTCGTCGAGAGCGTTCGCCACCGACGGTCCCGAGCTCGGATCGGCGATCGGATGCCGGCCCGCCAGCTCGTGGATCCCCGGCGCTTCTTGCACCGGCGAACGGAAACGCAGGAAGTCCTGTACCAGGTCCTCTCCCGGGTCGACGTCGAGCACGCCGCCCGTCTCCACGACCGACGTGCTGGTCACGCTCAAGCTCGCGTGGGGCCGCACGAGGTTGAAGTAGTGGACGTTGTTCCCGTAACCGTCGCGATAGGCGCGCGGCTCGATCCCCGAGCTGATCTTCAGGTCGAACTCGAGGCAGCGCTGCGCGTTGCCGTCCATCGGGCGCAGGCGTACCTCCATGACGGTCTCCGCGATCGGGCCCGAGTAGCGGTAGCGGGTGGTGTGCACGATCTCGAGTCTCATTGTTGCTGCGGCATGGCGCGCCCCTCATCGCCGATCACGTTGGCGGGTACCTTGCTCGGGTGGAAGTAGGTCTCCCGCATGGCCAGCTCGAGCTGCCGCAGTATGCCCCGGCACTCCGTTTCGAATTCGCGTGGGTGCAGCGCGACCATCTCGCCGGCTGCGCCGTTGAACATCGAGTGAAGCAGCGACAGCAGGCGCCTGGGCTTTGAGCGGCGGCCCGGGCCGTCAATCCTCGAGACCGAGTCGAGCGCGATCTGGGCCGAGAAGCGGGCGGACCGCGGTAGGGCAGGCTCGAAGAGCAGGAAGTCGATGATCCTCTCCGCGGTCACGCCGCCTGAGTGGCGAGCCTGGTAAGACTCGAACGCGAAGCCGGACTTCAGCACGGCCGACCACTCGAGGGTGTCCTCCGGGGCTTCGGTAAGCTCGGCCGCCTTTCGCGTGACGAGGTTGGTGACGTTCGCGGTGCGCTCGACGAACTTGCCGAGGCGGACGAAATCGCGCGCCTCGTCGTGGTGCATCGTGTCTTCGAGCAGGCCGTCGACGAGCCTGATGCTCAGCTGCACGTCGTTGAGAAAGGGAAACAGGTCGGGCTGCCAGGTTGGACTCTGGATGCGCCAGTGCAGCGCGTTGACCTGTTCATACAGCTCGGTGGGCAGCGAGGGACGCACAGCCTGTGCGGCGATTCGGGCGGCGGCGACGCTCGCTTGCACCGAGGGTCCGAGAGTGCCGGTGATCGTGACCTCGACCGCCTCGTCCCGGCCGCGGGGGTTGCTGCCCGCCCAGCCGGTCAGCTCCATGAATCGCGTCCAGAACTCTGGCCCCGGCTCGTCCGTGCGGTCGAGGGAGAGCGAGACATGCACGCCGAGGATCCGGGCGAGATGGTCGGCACGCTCGAGATGGCGGCCCAGCAGCGTGAGCGATGTGGCGGCGCGGCTAAGCATCCTGGTGCTCCTCGCCGTGTTCCGCCATCACCCATGTGTCCCGGCTACCGCCGCCCTGCGAGCTGTTGACGATCAGCGAGCCCTCCTTGAGGGCGACTCGCGTCAGGCCGCCGGCGGTGACGTAGACCTCGGGCCCGGTCAGGACGAAGGGTCGAAGGTCCTGGTGCGTGCGGCGCATCCGCCCGCCATCGAAGATCGGCTGCACCGACAGGGCGACGACCGGCTGCGCGATGAAGCTCCGCGGCCTCTCCGAGATCCGGCGCCGGAAATCCTCGCGCTCTTCCTTGGTCGACTCCGGGCCGATCAGCATTCCATATCCGCCTGAGCCCCCGACTGTCTTGATCACGAGCTCATCGATGTGCTCCAGCACATACCGGCGGTCCTCGTCGAGTGCGCAGAGGTAGGTCTGGACGTTCGGCAGGATCGGGTCCTCGTCGAGGTAGTACTTGATGATCTTCGGAACCAGGGCATACACCGCCTTGTCATCCGCCACGCCGTTCCCAAGCGCGTTGGCGATGGCGACGTTGCCGGCGCGGTATGCATTGACCAGGCCGGCGACCCCGACCAGGGACTCCTGACGCCCGAAGATCGGATCCAGCCAATCGTCGTCGAGCCTCCGGTAGATGACGTGGACCGGTTTGAGGCCGCGCGTGGTCCGCATGAAGACGTGGTCCAGGTCGACGACCAGGTCGGTGCCCTCCACCAGCTCGATCCCCATCTGCTTGGCCAGGTACAGGTGCTCGTAGTAGGCGGCATTGTTGATTCCGGGCGTGAGGAGGACGATCGTCGGGTCGTCGACGCCCTCGGGAGCCAGCCACCGAAGGTGGCGAAGCAGCTCGTGAACGTAGCCTTCGACCGGCCGGACCGGGTAGCCGGCGAAGAGATCGGGCAGGACTCGCTTCATGACGTGTCGGTTGGCCAGCACGTAGGAGACGCCTGACGGCGTTCGCAGGTTGTCCTCCAGCACGAAAAAGTCGCCTTTGGCGTCGCGAACGAGATCGATGCCGGCGATGTGGCAGTGGATTCCCCGCGGCACCGGGAGGCCCTCGATCTCGCGCAGGTACTGCTGG
Organism: Candidatus Dormiibacterota bacterium; assembly: GCA_003169845.1. Taxonomy (GTDB): domain Bacteria; phylum Chloroflexota; class Dormibacteria; order Dormibacterales; family Dormibacteraceae; genus Palsa-870. Next base: position 399,029 of record PNAG01000002.1, read on the forward strand.
CTGGTAAGCACGATCTCGGGCGGTACCACCCGCTGATGAAGGATCAGCTTGCGTCCGTAGACGTCATCCAGGAACAGGTTCAGGGCCGCCATGCGCTGCTTGAGGCCGTTCTCCAGGCGCCGCCACGTCTGCGCCGAGATGACCCTCGGGATGATGTCGAACGGAAAGACCTTCTCCGTCCCCTGGGCGTCCGGGTAGACGGCAAAGGTGATCCCGTGGTTGCGGAACATCTGCATCGCGAGATCGTGGCGGCGGGCGAGCTCTCTCGGGCCGAGGCGATGAAGCTGCTCGTAGATCCGGCCGTAGCCAGGTCTCGGCCGGCCAGGAGCCGCAAGCATTTCATCGTAGAAACCGTTTGTCTCGTAGTCAGCGTCGAGGGAATTCACGGAGGCCACCGCTATAGTTTCGCCATCCCGACAAAAAGTAAGCAGATCAACCTTCGCGTCGGCTGCGAGTTTAGCTACGACGTGACCGCGCCGACCCCCGTGACGGTCCAGGTCCGCCCTCGCTCTGATTCGAGCCATCAGCTGGTCAGCGAGACCTGGTCGACCACGCCGTCGCTGCCTGTCGACGAGTACAGCGACATCTACGGCAACCCGGTCAAGCGCTTCGTGATGCCCTCGGGACCGGTCGTCCTGCGCTACAACGCCATCTGCGCCGTCCCCGACGAGGTTGACCCCGACCCGACCGGGGCGACCCAGGTTCCGGTCGAGGAGCTGCCCGGTCAGCTGCTGCACTTCACGCTGCCCAGCCGCTACTGCCTATCAGACGAGCTCATGGGCATGGCGTGGCAGCTGTTCGGCCAGACGCAACCGGGAGCCCCGCGAGTGCAAGCGATCTGCGACTGGGTTCACGACAACATCAAGTTCAAGTACGGCACGAGTAATCCGCTGACGACGGCCGCCGACGTCCTCAGAGACCGGATCGGGGTGTGCCGAGACCTCACACACGTTGCGGTCACCTTCTGCCGCGCCATGAACATCCCTGCGCGCTATGTGTTTGGCTACCTGCCCGACCTGTACGTCCCAGTCGACCCCAACCCCATGGATTTCGCAGCCTGGATGGAGGTCTACCTGGGCGATCGGTGGTGGACTTTCGACCCGCGCAACAACGCACGCCGCGCCGGGCGCGTGCTCATCGGGCGAGGTCGGGACGCCCTCGATGTGGCCATGCTGACCACCTTCGGCCCGGCAGCCTTCCAATCGATGACCGTCTGGGCAGATAAATACCCCACGAAGTCGGAGGCTACGCCGTGACTTCGCGGGGACCCCTGAAGGCCGAGGAATCTTGATGGCGATCGAACCTGTGTCGGTCGACTGGGCAGCGGCAAGGCGCGTGTCCTATCTGCTGCGGCAGAGCTTCCGCTACGAATACCCCAAACCCATCCGGGACCTGAACCATCGCCTCGTCGTCATCCCGCCCGAGCGGTTCGGCGACCAGCGCCGGCTGCGCCATCGGCTGTCGGTCGATCGGGACGGTGTCCGGTTCGAGGATCGAAACGACCGCTTCGGCAACATGATCGTCGACGTCTTCGCTCCTCGTGTGCCGGAGGAGATCGAGTTCGTGGCCGAGGTCTCGGTCGAGCGCCATGCCGCGGTGCCCAACCGGCTCGCGGACGGCTGGCTCACCGAAAGCTACCTGCTCGAGGCCTCCCCCCTCACGGCCGCTGACGAGCGCATCAAGAGGGTGGCTCAGGAGCTTGGAGATTCGGCCGAGTGGGGTCTCTCGCTGGCGGATCGCATCAACGATTGGGTGTACCAATCGATGACCTACCAGCATGGGGTGACCGGCGTCCGGACCACTGCTGCCCAGGCGCTCGAGATCGGGTCCGGCGTCTGTCAGGACTACGCGCACGTGATGCTGGCGCTCTGCCGGGCATGCGGCCTTCCCTCTCGTTACGTCTCGGGCCACCTCCTCGGACAGGGAGGGACGCACGCCTGGGTGGAGGTCGTTCTCCCAACCAAGGACGGGACCGGCGACGCGATCGCGTCGACTTTCGACCCCACTCACGCGAGCCGCGGCGGCCTGGGCTACGTGACGATCGCGGTCGGAGGCGACTACTCGGACGTGGCGCCGACGTCCGGGACGTACCTGTCGTCGGCGAGAGGGCGCCTGGTGACGAGCAAGCGGGTCACCCTGGTCGACGTCGAGTACGGCGACTGAAGTGGGGAGGAGGCCCGAGCCCCCTCCCGCCCTTCAGCGTCTCACATCGCCGGGGTGACTTCGTAGACCGTGATCTTGCCGCCTGACTCCAGCACTGGGCAGTCCTTGGCGAAGTCGACCGCGGCGTTGAGCGAGTCCGCCTTGACGATCGAGTAGCCGGTGGCTGGGGTGCCGATCGCGCCGTCGTGGACCGCTCCGCCGTTTGAGACGTTCTTGGCGTGCGCCGCAAACGGGTTGCCGGCGTCGACGACCTTGTCGCCGAGCTTGCCAAACCAGGCACCCCAGGCCTCCATCACCTTCTTGCCCTCCGCCTCTGTCGCGGGCATGCCGCCGCCGGTGTAAACGAGTACGAAATTCGCCATGTCTGATCTCCTTCGTCAGTGATGTCCCGGGATCTCCGGGCCCATCAACACGACGAAGGAGGTGGTCGATTTTCGACATCACTCTTACGGGATTCTCACGCAGCCCTTATATATCGGCTCACATGAACGGTTCTCGGGTTCTCGTCGTGGAGGACGATGCGCGACTCGCGGCGACCCTCGAAAGGGTCCTGGTTGCCGAAGGCCACCACGTCGAGCTGGTCGGAGATGGGCTGGAAGCGCTGCGCCTGGCTCGGGAGCAGCAACGGCGACCACGTTGTCGGTCTCCGGCTCACCCTTCCAGACCGCCTCCAGCAGCTGCTCGCGCGTGAGGACCTGGCGAGGATGCCGCATGAATGGACCTGGCATCGCGCCTGAGTCCCGAGTCCTCCTGCGCCAGGGTGAGCTCCTGCTGGCCGTGCCGATCGGCGCCAATCACGGCCCGGTCGCGTTGATGACGAACGTAGCCCTACCGATCGCGCTGATCGTCCTGCTGCGCAAGCCCCGGGAGGCGTTTACCTAGCCACGCGAGGCGAGTCGCCCCCTTCGGGTGAGAGCTTCGTCCGCGTCCTCTGTGGTCACATCTCGGCGCCGGAAGTTTCGCAACGCGAAGCGGTCGCACGCGGTCTCGGCAGCCGAGGCCTTGCCGAGCACCTCGTGCAGGTACCAGTGCATCCACTCGTGACAGTAGAGGAACCTCAGCACATCGCGGCGCCCACGAAACACAACGGTCTCGGATGCCCATGCAAATCGCATGCCCTCTCCGCGCTTGCGGCGTGCGGCGAAGATCACAGGCTCCTTGAAGGGCCTGAAGGGAATCGGCACCTGAAGCACAATGCGTCGATCTTCGAACTCGCAGCGGGCAGCAAGGTGCGGGTGTGTTCGATAGCGCAGGGGCTTGATCACGACTGTGTAGTCGCTCCGAGGCAGCCCCTCCAGGGCACGCATGGCGTCGGCGTCGCTGTATCCCGAAAGCTCGCTTCGGGTGACCATGGCGGGACAGGGTACGCCGGGAATCAGCTGATGTTGGAGCTGCTCCTTGAAATTTCGGACCCAGGTGCGGTCCACCCGTGCCCGCATACGATTGACGCGCTCGATGTCTCGAATCCGGCGCCTGGCTGAACGTGCCCAACTAAGGGGTAGAAGAACGATTCCCTTTCGCGTGCTCAGCGCGTACGGTGAGAGCCAGGCGAGCAACTACGCCGCCGCCCTCGCGTTCGCGGCCTTTATCGCGATGTTCCCGATGATGCTCGGAGTCCTCTCCATCATCGGTCTCGCCATCCGCGACCCGGCCACCGAGGCTCGGTTTCAGAACCTCATCCTGCAGATCTTTCCCGGAAGTGCCCAGCCAGAGCTGCAGAGCGCGATCCACGGCGTCAGGCAATCGGCCGGCTGGTTAGGGCTGGTCTCGCTGGCCGGCCTGGTCTGGAGCGCCGGCGGAATCTTCACCACCATGGAGTTCGCGCTGACCCGGATCTTCGGGACGAAGCAGCGGAACATGATCCGGCAAAGGCTCATGGGCTTTTTGATGATGCTGCTGCTCGTGGCGGCCCTGGGGATCACCGTAGCGGCGAACGCGGCCGCAGGCTATCTCTCGCCATATGTCCCTTTCGCTTGGGTGTTGAGCCTTGCGATCGGCGCGGCGGTGATGGTCGTGCTGCTGGTCTTGTTGTACCGCTTCGTTCCGAATCGCACGTTCAGCCTGGGTGAGGTGCTGCCTGGCGCACTGCTGGCCGGTGTGCTGATCGAGGCCCTTTCGCTCGGGTTTCCGCTCTATGCACGGTTCGCCGGCAGCTTCAACACGTACGGAGCCCAGTTCGCCCTGTTCTTTCTGCTCGCGACCTGGTTGTACCTGCTCAGCCAGCTCCTGCTGGTGGGCGCCGTCTACAACCGGTTCCGTCTCGGACAACCCGCGACCAGGGGCCTGATCGCAAGCCCGCCCACGCAATCCCACGAACCCGAAAGGCCCGTCGAGGTCATCAAGTGTTGAGAAGCCTGCTTCTCTGGTGCGCGCAGAATCCCTGGCTGTCAACCCACGTTCCCAAATGGGGGTTCGTGCGGCGCGCGGTCAGGCGATTCATGCCGGGCGAGGACCTGGACGCCGCGCTGACAGCGGCGGGCGACTTCAAAGCGCAGAGTATCGGATCGCTTCTCACGCGTCTCGGCGAGAACGTGAAGAACCTGTCCGAAGCACAAGAGGTGGTCGAGCATTACGAGTCCCTGTTCGCCAGGGTGGCCAAGGACGGGCTGGACGCGGAGATCTCGGTCAAGCCCACGCAGCTAGGGCTGGACATCGATCCGGCGGCGGCGTATTCGAACTTCGAGCGGCTGGCCCGGGCGGCATCGAAGGCGAAAAGCTTCCTGTGGATCGACATGGAAGGGAGCGCCTACACCGAGCCTACCCTGGACCTCTACCGGCGGCTGCGAGCCGATCATCCCCGCACCGGGATCGCCCTGCAGGCATATCTCCACCGCACCGTGCATGACGTGGTCAAGCTGCTGCCCGTGAAGCCCGCGATCAGGCTCGTCAAAGGGGCTTACGCCGAGTCATCCTCGATCGCTTTCACAGCCAAAAAGGACGTGGACGCGAACTATCTCGCGCTGTGCGCGCTCATGCTGCCGCAGGCCAAGCAGGGCAAGCTGCGGCTGGTGCTCGCGACGCATGACGTGGACCTGATCGCCCGGATCGCCCGCTTCGCGCATGCGCTGGGCATGGAACACGGCCAACTGGAGGTGGCGATGCTCTACGGGATCCGCGCGGACCAGCAGGCGCGGCTCGCTCGCGAAGGCTTCATCGTCAAAGACCTGATCTCGTACGGCGACGCCTGGTACGCCTGGTACCTGCGCCGGCTCGCGGAGCGCCCCGCCAACGTGCTCTTCGTCGCCCGGCAGCTCTTCTAGGTCTTCGTCAGGAAGAGGTCGAACTCGATCGTTGCGGTCGGGTCTACGGCCGTGATGGTCACCTGCGGCGGCTACACGCCGTAGTCGGTCATGTTGATCGCCACGCTGCCGGCGGTTTCGATCCTGTTCCCGACCACCTGCGCCTTCGCGGGGGCGGTCACGTTCTTGGTAACGCCGTGGATTGTGAGTTGGCCGGGCACGGTCACGTCCACCTGGGCACTCGTTATGGTCGCTGGGACTGAGGCGGAAGTCGCGGTGAACTTTGCGTTTGGAAACTGCTGCACGTCGAGCTGGCGGCTCACGAGGCCGTCGCGCTGGCTCACATTGCGGCCGGCCACCTGGTCGGTGCTGTGAAGGCTGGTCAGATCGGCAGTCACGGTGATGCCGATGGCCTGGTAGCCAGTCGCGTCACCAGCGACCATCAACGACCCGGTTACGTTCGAGGTTTGAGCCACGGCGTCGTGCTTGGCGGTCTCGCCCACGAACAGTTCCTTCACGCGATAGCGGGCTTGCGAGCCCGTGGTCACGGTCCAGGTGCCGGCAAGCCCAGTCAACGCAGCGGCCGGGCTCGCGGTAGGGCTCGCGCTCAGCGACAGGCTGGGCCGCGAGCTGCGCAGGTTGGAGAAGAAGTACACGTATCCGCCAACGCCCAACAGAGCAACCGCGACCAGCGCCGCGGCGGCGGTCACGACGAGGTTTCTTTTCATTCCATACGACCTGTCATCTGAATCGCCCTAAGCAGGAGGGCCGGCATTTCACCGACCGCTCCTGCAATGGTCTCTTGACCCAACGACACCTATGGAACCGTCGGGACCTGGCCGGCGTTTTCTTGCGCCTCGCGGGCCGCGCTTTCGGTGGCCTCGTGAGCCGCGGTTTCGTTCGACACGAATGTGCCGGACGCCGCCGTCGGGGTCGTCGGGCTCGGGCTGGCGGCGGTGGTCGCCGCTGAGGCGACGATCGTCGTCGCGCCGTACATCACGGCGCCTATCACGCCGCCGATGAGCATCGACCCCGCAATCGCAGCTGCCGCTATCGACTTGCGAACTCCGTTCATGGTTTCTCCTCCTTCGGTGAGTAATCGCTCACGCGAGCGTCATGTCGAAGGCTGGCGGCGCAGCCTCAGCGCGCCGTGTGAGAAATCTGTGAGTTCGCTGGTCGAACGTTGCGCGAGCTAGGTGGCGACCAGGCGGTGCCGGTTCTGGCTCTGGATCGTGTGGGTGCCCGATGACGTGGCGACGCTGAACATCACGGAGTAGTCGCCGTAGCTGACGCCAGTACTGGTGCTGGTGGTCTTGGCGTTCGTACACGCGCTCGGGATCGTCACCTTCAGCGCGGCCGAGCTGCCGGCGCCAACCGTCTGCGGAGAAACGGTGATTCCGGTGGCTTCGTACTTGTCGCCGACCCGTTCGAGCCAGCTTCCTTTGATGGCGGCCAGGGTCATCACGGCCGCCACCGACTGGATGGTCACCGTGCCCGAGGTGCCGTTGCGCACGTCGATCGTGGCGTTCAGGTTGTACCGGGCGTTCGCCGCCCCCGTCGGGCAAATGTATGTGGCGTCTACAGAGGCGCTGTTCAGGGTGAACGTCGACGGCGCGCCGATCGAACAGCCGCTCGCGATTCCGATCAGGAGCACGGCCGCGGCGATCCCTCTGAAGACTTCGCCCATCCTTCTATATAAGCTGCTCGCGGTGGGCCACCTCGACTCGCAGCGCTCGCTTCCGGTCTTCGGAGCAGACAGGACCGGCTTCAGCTCCATGGCGAAGAAGCTTAGGCTCGCGGCCGGCCATAGGGTCGCCGTCCTGAACGCGCCGGCGGGCTACATGCCTCTGCTGAGCCCGGGCCCGGCGGACGTCGGCACGCGGCTGCAACCGGCGCAGGCATACGACGTGGTGCAGCTGTTCGTACACAGTGCCGATGAGCCTCGCCGCCTGGGGCCCGACGCGATTCGTGCCGTCAAATCGGATGGATTGCTGTGGATCACCTACCCCAAGGGCGGCGCCATGCGCGGCGTCACCGACCTTCCGGCCACTCCATGGTGGATGAAGCGCGACGTGCTTGGGGAGATCACCGCGGTCACCGGCTACAAGCCCGTGGCTTTCGTCGCTATCGACGAGAACTACACCGCACTTCGTTTCAAGCGAGCCTAGTCCCGGTTTGCGGACCCTGACGCTGGCGGGCCTCGCGCGCCGCCAGCTCGCGGCGCGGTGGACCTCGTTCCTGCCGACCGCGATCGGGCTCGGATTCGCGCTCGCCCTTGCCGCCGCGGTCACTTTCACGCAATCGAGGACCGAGGAAGCGGGCCTTCAACAGACGATCGGCCGCCTGGGTTCTCAGGGGCTGGTCAGCGTGCGCCTTACCGGCGCTGCCGACCAACCGCAGTACGACCAGCTGATCGCCCAGGTCAGGCAAGCCGCGCGCGACGACATGGGTGGGCTTATCACGCTTCGCGAATCGGGTCTGCTTTCGGGCGGCTACGTGCCGCAAACGGTCAACGGGCAAAAAGCCTCACCTCTGAACAACGACTTTCGGATTGCGGCATTCGATGGCCTGCGGGCGCATGCGGTGCTGGTCGCCGGCAGCTGGCCATCAAGCGCTGCGAGCGACACGCTCGAGGCAACTTTGCCCGCACAGTTCGCGAACCTCATCCACCTGACAGTCGGCGATGTCACCTGCGCCAAGGTCCAGGACAGCAATGATTCGGTGTGCCTCCGGATCGTCGGGATCTGGCGTCCCCAACAGCCCCAGGAAGCCTATTGGGGCCTGAACGAAACGCCTGAGGTCGCAGCTTACGTAGACGTGCCCGCGTACTTCGCGATGCTGAAAAGCCAAACGGACCCGATAACCGGCGCGGTAGACCCAGCGGTGATCTCGTTCGCCTCAGCTACGCTGGCGCCGGACCTCGCGGCGATCCGCGCGGTCGGAGCCCAGGCGACGCTCGATCGCATTCAAATGCTGCGAGGTCGCTTCGGCATCCAGCGCGCGGACGTAGTCGTCGTGAGCAGCCTGCCCGACGCGCTCGCGACATACATCAGCGACGAGCAGGTGGCCGCGTTCGCGGTGCAGCTTGTCGCCATACAGCTTCTCCTCATAGCGTTGTTCTGCGTCTGGTTCATGGCTGGAAACCTGCTGGCACACCTGCGACCGACGATCGCTGTCTGGCGCACTCGCGGCTGGTCATGGCCGGGTGTCGCCCTCTTGCTCTGGATCGAGCTCGCCTTTGTCGCGGTGTTAGTCGCACCGATCGGGATCGTGGCCGGCTGGGCGGCATCCGAGGCGGTGGCACGTTGGGCGTACGCCGGCGTTGCGATACCTGCCTTTCACTTCGACCCCGTAAGGCTGGGCTTACCTGTTGCGGCTGTCCTGGCAGTGGGGTTGGCGCTAATCGGGGTGCAGGCAATACTCGCGAGCCGGCACGGAGTGCTTCAGACGCGCGCCGGCGCCTCCCGTCCAATCGTTTCGTGGTGGAGGCGGCGTCACGTGGATCTGCTGCTCGCGCTGCTCGCGATCCCGATCCTGGCGCAGTCCCAACTGTTGGGCAGCGCTCAGGTTCGCCAGTCGGGCGCGGCGGACAACCCCATCAACCTACTGCTGCCGGGCGTCGCGATCGCGTTCCTTGCGACGGCCATGCTCCGCTTGCTGCCGCCGGTCGCGCGGCTCATGGTGCGAGCGCGGCCAACGGTGGCGGTGCGGCTGGCGGGAACGCAGGTAATACGCGCTCCAGGACAGCACGCGGCACTTGCCGTGCTGCTCATGCTCGCAATCGCGCTCGGTGTGTTCGCTTCCGTTTATGCATCGACCTCGAGCCGCAACAGCGCCGACCGAGCCGCATACCAGGTGGGTGCCGACGCACGCGGTGTCCTGGAGGCAGGAGTTCAAATGCCCGTGGCCGGCATCCAGGTCGCGGGGGCCACCGCCCGCAGCGACGTCTTCCGCGGCGACGCGCGCCAGGTCGGCGAAGACGTGCCTGTCCTGGGCGTCGATCCCTACACCTTCGAACCAGTCATGTGGACGAGACCTGACCTGGCTGCGTCTCCATTGCCCGGCCTCGTGCAGAGCCTCGCGGACGGCGAGACAGGAGGGCTGGTGATCCCGGCCCACGCCAAGACCCTTTCGATCTGGGTCTACGGCGCAGCGACCGGCGGCACGCTGACCGCGCATCTGTCCGATGCGCACGGACGCCCGCTCCATGGGGACTTCGGAGCCCTCGACTTCACGGGCTGGCGGCAGCTGAGCGTGCCGCTGGTGGCCGATACCGGCACTGTCGCAGAACCGGTGCGGTTTCGCGACCTGGCGGTCTCCCCGGTCACGAAGCCCGACCTGATCTCGGTGAGCGCGCTGGCGGTCGACGGTAAGGTGATCGAAAGCTTCGCCGAGCAGGTCACTGGTCCTGGCGCCAGGTCCTTTCCTGGTCTATGGTGGCGGACCGATGCCGAGTCGGGCACGTTCTGGGAAACGCTGCTGCCCACGACCAGCCTGCCGCGAAATGGCAACCTGACTGTGGCCTTTCGGATCGGTATCGGCGCCTTCCCGACGTATATCCGGCCCGGCGTCAGCCGATTCCCTCCGGGCATCAACTTACCTTTTCCGAATTACGCCGTCGCCACCGCAGCGCCGATCCCAGCCCTCGTGCCGTCGCAAATGCTGGCCCGATTCGGACTTGCAGTCGGGAAGCAGCTGCAGCTCCAGATCGACAACATTGGCATCACAGCCACCATCGTCGGCGTGGCCGATCATTTTCCAACCTTGTATCCCGAGTTGGGCGACTTCGTGGTGCTCGACCGGGATCCTCTGCTGATAGCCCTAGCCTATGGCCACGACCAGAGCCCGTGGCCGAACGAAATCTGGGTAAAGGCAGCGCCGGGCGGAGCCGATGCGGCCATCGCCTCGCTGCATGGCGCGCCTGGTCTCATCCAGGTGCTGGACCAGCGGTCGATCGCCTTTGACGCGGCCCATGCGCCGCAGCAGCTCGGCCTGGAGTCCAACCTACTCCTGGGTTTCGTGGCCGCGCTTGCGCTCGCGTTGATCGCGTTTGCCTTCCATTTCCTGATCCTTGCCCGCAACCGGCTCTCCGAGTACGCGGTGCTGGAAGCAAACGGGATGTCGCCATTGCAGGTGCGTCGAAGCCTCGTCTTCGAAGAGCTCGTGGTCGCCGGCTTCTGCCTCGTGTGCGGTGTTGTGCTTGGGGCGCTCGCCGCCTTTGTCCTGCTGCCGGCGCTCCAGCTGGGCACCAGCGTGCCAGAGAACGTTCCGGCAACCATCCTCACACTCGACCCGGTCCGGCTCGCGACCGTGCTCGTCGCCGTCGTCGCAGGCGTGCTCGTCGCGGGCCCGGGGATGGCCGTCGTGGCTGCGAGGCCGCGCGTGATGGCCGAGCTGAGGGCTCTGGGGTGAGCGCAATCGATTGCAGGTCGCTGGTACACATTTACAAGACGGCCGACCTCGAGGTCTTCGCCCTTCAAGGTCTCGACATGGTGATCGAGGAGGGCGAGGTCGTCGCGATCGTGGGAGCGAGCGGCAGCGGCAAGACCACGCTCATGAACGTGCTTGCTGCGGTCGAGAAGCCGAGCGCCGGCCAGGTGGTGGTAGCCGGCCTCACCCTGGGATCGCTTTCGGACCGCGCACGCGATGTGTACCGTCGCGACGTCATCGGTTACGTGTGGCAGAACGCGACTTTGAACCTCACGCCGGAGCTCACAGCGTCCGAGAATCTGCAGCTGCCGCAGATGCTCGCCGGCCGCCCGCGCAACCAGCGGAGCGAACGCGCCGCCGAGCTGCTGGAGACGCTCGGCCTCACCCGCATTCGCGACCACCTCCCTGCGCAGCTGTCCGGGGGTGAGCAGCAGCGACTGGCGCTTGGGGTCGCGATCGCGAACCGGCCGAAGTTGCTGCTGGCGGACGAGCCTACAGCCGAGCTGGACCGCGCTTCCGCGCGCCGCATGCTTGAGGACCTGGGCCGGCTCCGGGATCGCGACGGAACCACCGTCGTCATGGTCACCCATGATCACGAGGTGGAACGTCACGTCGACCGGGTGCTGCGCATTCGCGACGGCCGGACTTCGACCGAGACTCGCGCGGAGACGGGGGAGCTTCTGATCGTCGACGCGGCCGGCCGCCTTCAGATTCCAAAGTCGGTTCGCGAGGAGGCCAATCTCGGCGCCCGGGTGCGGGTCCGCGTGGAGAACAGACGAGTGATCATCGAGAATGCCGATGACGCGTGAACCGCTCGTGCGGCTCCGCGGCGTGGAGCGACGGTACGCGGCGGGCGGCGCCATCACCACGGCGCTGCACGGCGTCGACCTGGACGTAGCCGAGGGCGAACTCCTCGCGCTGATCGGTCCGTCGGGCTCGGGCAAGACGACCCTGGTGGGCGTGATCGGCGGCCTCGACGCACCGGACGCCGGATCGGTCGAGGTCGCGGGCATCGATGTCACAGGGCTGAGGAGCGATGCCCTTGCCGCCTACAGGCTTCAAACGGTTGGCTTCGTGTTTCAGTCACCTGGCCTCGTGCCGCTGATGACCGCACTGGAAAACGTGTCCCTCCCGCTGCTGCTCATGGAGAAAGACCCCCGCGACGCCGAAGCGCGAGCACGCGCGGCGCTGGGCTCGGTCGGCCTCGAGGCCCGGGCCCGCCACCGCGCTTTCGAGCTCTCGGGCGGCGAACAGCAGCGGGTCGCCCTGGCCCGCGCCCTCGTCAAAGGGCCGCGACTTCTCATTGCCGACGAGCCCACCGGCCAGCTCGACAGCGAAACGTCGGCCGCGATCGTCGGATTGATCCGTTCCTTCCGCGGCCGCACGACCATCATCGTCGCAACCCATGACGATGCTGTCGCGGCGATGGCCGATCGCGTGGCTCGAATCGAGGACGGAAGGCTGGTCGCAGCCTCGCGCAGGTGAATAGAATGCGGCCGGTGTCCATCGATCCCGAAGCCGGTCCCCACTCCCACGGCAGTTTCTCGCAGCGCGTGGCCGTCGTGGTCGGCGGGGGCAGCGGCATCGGCCGCGCCGTCGCGGAAGGCCTGGCTCGCCAGGGCGCGAACATAGTCGTCGCCGACTTCGACGGGCCGAGGATGGACCGGACCGTGGAGGAGGTGCTTCGGCTCGGGATGTCCGAGGCTGCGATCGCGCTCTCCACCGACGTGAGGAGCGACGCCTCCGTCCGCTCGCTCGCGCGCGACGCTGTGAAATCCATGGGTCGCGTTGACATCGTCGTCAACGCCGCGGGAGTTCTGCTGCAGGGCACGCTGGAAAAAATCTCGGGCGATGACTGGTCATGGATGCTCGAGACCAACCTCATCGGTGCCGTGCGTACGTCCACGGCGTTCCTGCCTCACATGTCGGCCCGAGGCTCAGGACTCATCGTCAACGTGGTCTCATACGGCGGCCTGATGCCAGGCGATCCGACGTCGATGCCTTATGACACGGGCCACGCCGCGCTTGCGACTTTCACCGCCGGCCTGGCGCGGCAGCTGCAGGGCACCGGCGTCCACGCATCGATCTTCTGCCCAGGCGCGAAGGGGCCGCGCGTCGGACAGAACACGAGGTCGCGCGGGGTGGGCCGCCTGTTCAGAGGCCCGGACAGCGGCCCCGACCCGAGTCGATCGCTGGAGCAGCTGGCGTCGAGCTTGATCGAAGGCCTGCAGCAGCCGCACTTCCTGATCCTCGGGGACCCATCAGAGGCAGCGCTGTTCGAGGGCAGGTGGGACGGCCTTGACGCCGGGCCCGTGAGCCGATGAACGCGCCGACCGGCTTGCTGGCGAGCATCGGCATCTGTGTGGGCGCTGCGGCATTGCTCGCACTGGTCGGCTGGCGCTTCCGCCAGCCGTTGATCCTGGCTTACCTGGTGACCGGCGTCGTAATTGGTCCAAATGGCCTGAATTTCGTGGCCGACCAGGCGAGCATCGCCACGGTGGCGGAGATCGGCTTGATCCTGCTGCTCTTCATCATCGGGCTGGAGATCGACATCAAGAAGCTCGCCTCAGCCGGGCCCGCCGTGCTGCTCACCGGCGCGCTGCAGGTGCCAATCTGCATCGGTCTGGGTCTTGCTTTCTTTTACGCAATCGGAATCCGCAACGCCGGGGGCCACTTCGACCTTGTCTACCTCGCCGCGTGCATGAGCCTGTCCAGCACGCTCGTGGTCGTCAAGCTGCTGAACGACAAGTACGAGCTCGACACCTTGCCCGGACGGATCACCCTCGGCGTGCTCGTGATCCAGGACATGTGGGCGGTGGCCATGCTGGCTGTGCAGCCGAATCTCCTGAACCCGAACCTGCTCCCGCTCGCCTTCTCCCTGTGGCGCGGCGCCCTGCTCGTGGTGGGCGGGTTCGCGATCTCGAAGTACATCCTTCCTCACCTGTTCCGAGCTGTCGCGAAGGCGCCCGAGCTCGTGCTCGTAAGCGCCCTCGCATGGTGCTTCTTCCTCGCCGGCGCCGCGAGCCTCATCGGTCTCTCGCGCGAGATGGGCGCCCTCATCGCGGGCGTGAGCCTGTCGACCTTCCCGTACAACCTCGACGTCATGGCCAAGGCGGTGAGTCTCCGCGACTTCTTCGTCACCTTGTTCTTCGTCGCCCTCGGCATGCAGATCGCGATTCCGAGCCTGCGCGTGGTCGAGATCGCGCTCGCGGCCTCAGCTTTCGTGATAGTCAGCCGCCTTTCGGTCGTGCCCATCCTGTATGCGCTCAGGCTGGGCCATCGCGCAAGCCTGCTGCCGGCGATCAACCTCGCGCAGGTGAGCGAGTTCTCGATCGTGATCGCGGTCCTGGGTCGCTCGCTTGCAAAGCCACAGATCGACAGCGACGTCGTGACGATCGTGATCATGACTTTCGCGATCACCTCGGTCGTGTCGACTTACATGATCAACTCGAGCCACAGGGTGCAGCGCGCGCTGAGCAGGGTGCTGAAATTGCTCCGGGTCAAGGATCTTGATATAGGAGAGTCCGCACCTGCCCGCAAAGAAACGCGCGAGGAGACCGTGGTCTTCCTAGGGTTCTTCCGTGACGCCAGCTCGATCCTCTACGAGCTCGAGTCCGCCGGGTCGGCGGTCGAAGGGCAGGTTCTGCTCGACAAGGTCCTGGTCATCGATTTCAACCCGAAAGTCATGGCTGAGCTTCGCCGGCGTGGGGTCAGCTGCGTCTACGGTGACGTCGCCCATGCCGACACGCTGCGTCACGCCGGCATCGACGGCGCCGAGCTGGTCGTGTGCAGCATCACCGACGACGTGTTGCGCGGCACCAGCAACCTGCGGATGCTGCGGAACGCCCGCGCGACCTGCCCGACCGCGAAGGTGATGCTGACCACCGAGCACATCCCTCATGCTCTCCAGCTCTACGAGGCGGGCGCCGACTTCGTCTACATTCCCAGGCTTCACTCTGCGGCCGAGATCGCCCGAATCCTGAAAGAGGGTCTCGCCGAAGGCTTTGAGGCGGCTCGCGCCTCCGAGGTCGCGCGGTTGTCGGACAGAAAAGAGGTACTCGCCTGACTCGCATCCTCGCCGTCGCCGACGAGGTGGACGACTTCTTGAATACCGACAAGCTCGAGACGCTCCGGCCGGACTTCATCGTCTCGTGCGGCGACCTTCCCTTCGACTATCTCGAATACCTCGTAAGCACCCTCAACGTGCCGCTCCTCTACGTCCCGGGCAACCATGACGCGAGTCTGAAGCGGGCGGATACGACGTGGATGTCCCTGGAGCAGGACGTTCCGGTCCCCGGACCGGAGGGCTGTGAGAACGTGGACGGTCGAGTCACCGAGGTTCACGGCCTGCGGGTCGCCGGCCTGGGAGGCAGCCTCCGCTACAGGCCTGGTCCAAACCAGTACACGCAGGCTCAGATGCGGTGGCGCGCGATCAACCTGGAGTTCCGAATCCGGCTGAAGCGAGTCAGGTCAGGGCATCGCAAGTTCGACGTGCTGGTCACGCACGCGCCGCCTTTCGGCGTCACCCCGGCGGAGGACGCAGCCCACGTCGGGTTCGTCGCGTTTAGCAGGATCATCCAGGGCCTGCACCCGGTGCTGCTCGTCCACGGCCACGTGCATCCGTACGGAAAGACGCAGCCGGAGCGGCGCGACGACGGCACGCGCATCATCAATGCCATCCCGTCGCGCTTGATCGAAATCTAAAGAACGAGCGAGATCCCGACCCCTTCGGCTCGAGCCCGGTCGTAGACGAGCCGTGCCGCGGCCGCGTCCTCAACCGCGTGGCCGGTCGACTTGTAGATGGTGATCTCATCGTTGGACAGCCGGCCCGGCCTGGTCCCGGCCAGCACCTCGCCGACCTCTGTCACGCCTTCCGGGTCGAGGCCCTGCAGCTCAACGGCCCCTGCGGGCGGCGGAGTGGTCGCGGAGGCGCGCCACTCGACGAAGACGCGGCCGGAGGCGATCGTCTCGGCGTCAAGCTCCGGCCCCCATGTGCCGCCGACAGAGCTCACGTGAGCACCGGGCTTCAGCCACTCGCGCCGCAGGATGGGCTCGCGCGCATCGGTGCAGCAGGCAACGACGTCCGCACCGCGCACCGCGGCTTCGAAAGACTCGGCCACCACGGCACGGGGGTGCCGCGCGGCCAGGATCCTCGCCTTGTCTGAGTCGCGTGACGCGACCCGGATCTCATTGAAATCGCGGATCCGAGGAAACGTCTCGAGGTGCGAGCCGCCCTGCACGCCGGCGCCGAGGATCGCCAGCACCGACGCATCTTTCCGAGCCAGGGTGCGCGCGGCGACAGCCGCGGTGCCGCCGGTCCGGATGGCGGTTATGTAGGTGCCGTCCATTACGGCGACGGGAGCGCCGGTGTCCTCGTCGAAGATCGCGATCAGGCCCTGGTGCGAGGGGAGCCCGCGCGCGTGGTTGGCCGGAAACACAGAGACGAGCTTCACCTCGAGCGCAACGCCGGGTACATAACCCGGCATGGCGCCCAGGATGCCGCGGTCGCCCACGCGAGCACCGGCTCGCGGCGGCACCGAGGTCGTTCCCGAGGAGAAAACGACGAGCGCCTTTCCCAGTGCATCGAGCAGCGCATCGACGTCGAGCAGGCGCTCCACGTCTGCGCGGCTCAGGTATAGGAGCGCACCCATCGCGGGCGATGATAGCTCTGGGCTGGATTTCAATGAGGCGCGCTCATCAATTTTCACGATGGTGGCCGGCGGGGGCGGTCTGTAGCCTCGGACGCGATGACCGTCTACGACGGAGCCGTGAGGATCCAGGGCAAGGATGGCCGCCAGTTGCACCCCTGGCGCGTCGTCTACCACCGACCTGGGTTCGGGCTCAGTTACACGACGGTCACTGCCGCGGATGGAGTCAGTGCCGCTGACCGGGCGCTGGCTCTATCCAACCGGCTACGGCCCGGAGACCGCAGCTCCTAGCCCACTACCTAACTCCAATCCGTTGCATGTAGGCCGGATTTATTCCGGCCGTCCCCGCTCGTGCTTAATAGCCACCATGCGTCGCCGGGAGTATCCACTCAGTCAAGTCCCATCGATATATCGGAATGGGAGCAGCCCTGCGGCGGGAACACGCACGGCGATAAGGCAAAACCATCCGGTTCTTGCCTCATATAAATGAGGGGCTTTCTCCGGAACGGCAAGTTGCTGACGTTGATGCTTGGCCACCTCACGGTCGACACGTACGCCGGTGTCATCCCCGTCATGTATCCACTGTTGATCGGACGGTTCAAGCTCAGCCTGGCCACGGTCGGGCTGGTCAGCCTTGCGTACAGCGGGATGGCCGCAGTGTCGCAACCGCTGTTCGGATTTCTCGCCGATCGCTTCGGGACGCGATTCACGGGCCTCGCGCTCGGATGGACCGCCCTCACGTTCTCGCTGGTCGGCTTTGTGACCACCTTTCCACTGCTGCTTCTGCTGGCGTTCGCTTCGGGCCTTGGGTCAGGCGCGTTCCACCCGATGGGCGCCCTCGATGTCCGCGCGCTTCTACCCGTGTGGCGGCGCAGCGCGGGCATGTCCGTTTACGTCACGGCGGGCACCGTGGGCGTCGCGATCGGGCCGCTCATCGGAATCCTGGGGTTCGGCCTCTTCGGGATTCACGGCACGGGCTTGCTGATCGTTCCCGGCCTGGCCACAGGCGGTTACCTGCTCTGGCGCATGCGCGGCACCGTAAGAGGGACCACGAGTGCCGCGGTCCATCTCGCGACGGGCGCCCAGCGCGTGCCTGTCTTCGCGCTTGCAGTAGTGATCGGGGTGATGATGTCCCGCAGCTGGACCGTCAACGTCTTCCAGGCCTTCACGCCGACCTGGTACAAGCTGCTGGGATACGGCCCCGAGTTCTACGGGCCGCTCGCCACGACGCTGGTGCTCGCCAGCGCGGTCGGCACGGTGGGCTGTGGCACGCTCGCCGACCGGTTTGGGCGACGGACAGTCATCCTCGTGACCCTCGTGCTGAGCGCTCCGGCGATCTTCCTCTACACGGCATATCCGGGGCCCTGGGCATTCGCCAGCGCGATCCTGATCGGCTTCCTCGCCGCGTCGACGGCGCCTCTCATGCTCTTGATGGCGCAGCAGCTCATGGCCGACCGCGCAGGTCTGGCCTCAGGCCTCGTGATGGGACTCGGGTTTGTCACCGGCGCTATCGGAATCCCGATCAATGGAGCCATCGCGGACTCGATCGGGTTGCAGAAATCGCTGATGACTCACGTCGCGCTCGTCATCGTGACGATCGCCATCGCGTGGTTTCTTCCGAGCGAAGCGGAGATGGAGCGTCACTCGGGCGAGCATGAGCCTCAGCGAGCGCAGCCCACGCCCGGCGTGCCCTGATCATCCTGACGATCGTGATCGCCATGGCGGCATAGGCGATTCCGCCGACGACATCCGTCACGTAATGCTCGCCCAGGTAGACAACGGCCAGCCATACGACCACTGCCCATGCATATAGAAGCGTTCCCACCACCCGGTTTCGCTGCCAGGCGGCTGCGGCAGCCACCACCGGGAATCCGGCGTGAAGGGAAGGGAAGGCCGCGTACAGGTTGTAGTCGTGGTTGGAGTAGAGCCAAAGCAGGCTCGACGGCAGGCCGCTCCTCTGGATCGCGTCATCGATCACGTGACGGACGGCCGAGGGTTGTGCGAGCCACGGCGGGCTGGTGGGCGCGACCACGTACGTCGCGAAAGCCATTGCGCAGAGGATCACCAGCGTGAAGCCGAACCGGCTGAACGCGTCGCGATCCTTCGCCCATAGCCACGCACCGACCGCGATGGGCAGCAGGAAATGAGCTCCGTAGACGAGGCTGCCCGCGTCCTCGAGCAGATCGCGGTCGGCAAGGCTCGCGGCCGCCGCCTGCAGGATGAGTGTCGGCTCGTAGCCGTCGAACAGGTGCCGATCGAACGGGGCCAGGTTGTGCGGCGGCACTCCGATCGCGGACGCGAGGTCGCGCATGACCTCGTAGGCGACCAGCAGTCCCACGAATGGCGCCCACCCACGGAGCAGCGCCAAAAAACCGCGTGGCCGCGTTGCAATGGCCACCGCGTCATTTGTCACGGGCACAATTAGCTTCCTTTCGTGAATGCGTTCCGGCTGAGTGAAGAGAGTAGGACAGTCGAGTGGACCTGACGACCGGCGACCAGATCGAGATCGACGTACGCGACGACGCGGCGGCCATGACAAGCCTTTTCGCGCTGCCTGCGCCGGCACGTATGGACGCTCTGGCTTCCATGCGCGGGATCTCGGCGTTCGACGAGGAGCCGATGAAGCTGCTCAAGCAGATCCACGAGCAGGGCGACGGCTTTCGCGTCAACGTCGACGACCCCCGCTATCCCCAGGCTCTGCAGCGACTCGTCCAGGCCGACGCCTGGGGCCAGCTCCGCCGCGACCTGGCGCGAGCGTGGGAGTACCAGCGGTCCGTCCTTCCCGGCATCCGGCACCCGGATCGGGTCGAGGTGGTGCTCACGCTGGGCAATCCGGACGAGCCGATCTTCATGGAGCGGACGCTCGGCTATTACGGCATGGGTGCGACACCGGGCAGCATCTGGCTGGTGGCGTGGCCCACCGAATACAACGTGACCCGCATAGGGCCCTGCGGCGTGCACGAGCTCGCCCACAACCTGCGGACCCCGAACGTGGAGACGCAGTTCAACCTCGCGGAATGGGTCGTCCAGGAAGGCATGGCCGAGGTGTTCACCGCCGAGGTCTGCGGCGCGGATTCGACGGGTGCGTGGTATGCGGGGGTGACCGGAGCCGCTCTCGATGCGGCCTTTGACAAGGTCACGGGAGCTTTTGGGACCGGCAGCTCGTTTGCCGACTGGACCGGGTACGTGCTCGGGGACGATGTGGCCGGGCGAATGGGGCGGCGGCCGATGGGCATTCCGCACATGGGCGGCTACGCGGTCGGCCGGCGGATCGTCGAGCGCTACCTGGAGAAGACGGGACTCAAAGCGGCGCAGGCGATTGTCAGGCCGACCGCCGAGATTCTCGCAGGCGCGGGGATCGCCTCAGGCTGAGGTTGGCACGTAGCATCGGGACAGTGTTGAATCGCAGCGTCTACGAGCTCGCGGGCGGCGAGCCGGCATTCCGGCTGCTCGTCAAGCGGTTCTACGCGCGCGTCGCGAAGGACGAGCTGCTGCGCGCCGTGTATCCCGACGAAGACCTTTCAGGTGCGACCGAGCGGCTGTCCCTCTTCTTGATCCAGTACTGGGGCGGGCCGCCAACGTACAGCGAGCTCCGCGGCCATCCACGGTTGAGGCTGCGCCACCAGCCGTTTGCCATCGGCCGCAAAGAGCGCGATGCCTGGCTCGGTCACATGACCGCCGCGGTTGATTCCCTCGAGCTCGCACCGGCCGTGCGCAAGGCCCTGCTCGATTACTTCGAGACGGCGTCGACGGCGATGATCAATCAGCCGGTTCCCTGACAGGGGGGGTCTCTGCGCGGACTGGTGCCGCCGCAGCTTTAGGACCGGCGACCGCCGGCGTCGCGTTAGGCTCGGGCGGGACGAGGGCCGGCACGAGCGTGGCGATCTCCTCGAGCTCGACAGCCAGCCCGTTGCCCGTCGCCTTGGCGCGGCGGAGCGCCGCGCGGAGGCGGGGAATCTCGGCTCGCAGCGGCTGCTCGACCCAGTCGAACGCGATCACGCGCTCGTTGACCTCCCAGAAAAGTCCGTTCTGCATGGACTCCATCCGGTCGAGGGCGGCGTCCACGAAATCTGGCGATGCGGCCGCGATACCCTCGACCAGCACGTGAGCGACGTCTTTCTGCTCGGCGGCCATCGCCCAGAACGTGAGCTTGGCGACTCCTTTGAACATTCCGTTGAGCCCGATCGGGCGGGCATTGGGGGTCAGGTCGAGCAGGTTTCGCACGAGCAGCCGCGCCAGCCGGAGGGTCACCTGCGGGTCGCGAGCCCGCGCCTCGATGGCCAGGTCCGCGACGTCTTCCGCCGCGGCCCCCAGGGTCGCGGGCATACCCGCCTCGTCGAAATGGCGGCCGTAGCGGAGCAGGTGGGCGGCCGCCTCCACCGAGAGATCGGGACGCCACTCCAGCGCGCCGATCGCGAACCTCCGGTACTCGTTCATGATCCCCGACGCGAAGGTGGGGGCCGACCGGTTGATGGACGCTCGAAGGTACGTGTTGAAGAACCGCATGCACAGCTCGGCGAGCTCTGAGTCGCCCGCCTGGATGGCGGCGATGCCGGCGTCGCGAGTGGCCACCGCGATCGCGTGCACCGCTTCCTTCCGGTGCACGGGAGTGAGACCAACCATGTCGACGAAGCTCGACATGATGGTGTAGGCAAACCACGTCTGCGCCCGGTTCACCTCGGCCACAATCTGGTCGGACGCGCCCGGCATCTCGGCGTGGCTGACCTGGAACCACTCTGGCGCGAATCCCTTTTTGACGGTCAGGTACTCCTCCGCGACGAAGCGGCCCAATACGTCGATCGTGAGGACGCACACCGGCATGTCTCCAAGCTGGATCGATCCGAAGGCGATGTCCGTGACCTGCGCGATCGAAGTCATGAGCGCGCCTCGATGCCGGCGCACATGGCGGCCGTTGGCGCTGGCTCGGAGCTCTCGCTTGGCCCGTCGCATGATGCTCTCGACGAGGGTCTCGGCCCGCATCACCTCGAAGATGTAGCTGACGTATGGCAGGAGGATCGCGAAGTTCATGAGGGCGAGCACCTCGGCGACGGCCACGCTCAAGATCGGTGTGTAGTTGACCTTCACCTCGCTGCGGACCAGGAACGTATAGAGGATCGAGGCAAGGGCGAAGCTGAGCACCAGCGCATTGAGTGGATTGCGCGTGAAGATCCCGATGATGCGGGGCGAGTACCTGGATGACGTCGTCTGGATACCGAAGACCACCGCGACGATGACGATGCTCAGCACCACGCCTTCTGCGCCGCCGACCAGTCCGAGCACTCCTCCCGCGGCGGTAGGGTCAGGCGTGAAGAAATCCCGGATCGATATGTAGTGGATCGCGTCGAGCACGCCGAAGAGGAGGAACAGCATCACCGCCACCGAGACCAGTGCCAGGCCGGGCAGCGCGGCCGTGACCCAGCCGATCGCCCCGCCGCGATCCGGTGGCCGCAAGCTCGACGTCCGCGCTTCTTGACCCGGGGTGCTCAACACGGCCACGGCGATCCTAAGCCGTTAGCACGTTGATGGCTACATTTAGTCGGTTGATCCGTGCGATCGTCTTCGATTTCGACGGCCTCATCCTTGATACGGAGGAGCCGATCTACCGGTCCTGGCTCGAGGTCTACCAGGCATACGGGGAAGACCTTCCGTTCGAGCGCTGGGTGCAGACGGTCGGTTCGACGAATGCCGGCTTTCATCCGCAGCATCACCTCGAAGAGCGCCTCGGCCAGTCGCTGCCGAAAGAGGTGCTGGATCGCCGTATCGGACGGCGGACTGAGATGATCCTCGCCCAGGAGGTGTTGCCCGGCGTCACGCGGCACCTCGAGGAGGCGAAGGCGATGGGCCTGAAGCTTGGCGTGGCCTCGAGCTCCACGAACGAGTGGGTGAGAGGCCACCTCGCGCGCCTGGGCATCCTGGAGCGCTTCGACTGCATGCGATGCCGGGACGACGTGGCCAACGCGAAACCCGAGCCCGACCTGTATATCGCGGTCCTCGATTGCCTCGGCGTGCCGGCTTCAGAGGCGTTCGCCATCGAAGACTCACCCAACGGAGTGCTGGCCGCCAAGCGAGCGGGTCTGCGCTCTGTCGCCATCCCCAACTCCATCACCGCCCGCCTCGACCTCGGCCAGGCGGACGTGCTGCTGGGATCGCTCGCGGATGTGACCCTGGCCGAGCTGTTGAGAAAAGTCTCCGCCGCCTGGCCTGACGACTAGACCATTAACCTATCGGCGTGCGAATCGGGATCCTCACCGGCGGAGGCGACGCGCCGGGGCTCAACGCTGCGATCAGGGCGGTAGCCCGGCGTGCCTTCCAGCTCGGGCACCGGGTGAGCGGCGTGCAGAACGGCTGGGCGGGATGCATCGAAGAAGGGCTGATCGACGAGCTGACGCCCGCCAGCGTGCGCGGCATCCTGCCGCTGGGCGGCACCATCCTCGGTACGTCCAGGACCAACCCCTTGAAAGAGAAGGACGGCATAACGCGGGTGATCCAGGCGTTAAAGCACGGCGGCATCGACGCGCTGGTTCCCATCGGCGGCGACGACACACTGAGCGTCGCGGCAGCATTGCACGAGGCGGGGTTTCCCACCGTGGGGGTGCCGAAGACAATCGACAACGACCTGTCCGTTACAGAGTTCTGCATCGGGTTCGACACTGCGGTCGGTGTCGTCACCGAGGCGCTCGACCGGCTGCACACGACAGCCTCCGCGCACCATCGCGTGATGGTGGTCGAGGTCATGGGCCGCGACGCGGGCTGGGTGGCGATGATGGGAGGCCTCGCAGGTGGCGCCGACCTCATCCTCATCCCCGAGTTCGAGGTCACGCTGAGGGAGGTGGTCGCCCATCTGTACCGCCGGCGCGGTGAAGGCAAGCTCTTCAGCATCATCGTGGTCGCCGAGGGCGCCAAGGTCCCGGAGCTGGAGGCGGATGGTGGCGGGCAGGCCGAGAAGGATGCTTTCGGTCACGTTCGTCTCTCCAAGCGGGGGATCGGCGACCTGCTCTCCGGAAACGTCGAGCGCGAGACCGGCTTCGAGACGAGGGTGACGGTGCTCGGGCACCTGCAGCGCGGCGGCTCGCCATCACCCACGGACAGGATCTGGGCGACTCGTCTCGGCGTGGCGGCGGTGGAGCTGATCGTCGCAGGGAAAAGCGGTGTGATCCCGATCCGCCGCAATGGCGGCGTCGAGGTGGTGCCGCTGGCGGACGTGGTCAAGGAGACCCGTCGAGTCCCCAAGGAGCTTTACGAACTGAGCCGGGTCTTCGAGTAGAGCGAACGTGCCGGCCCGCAGGAAGAAGATGCTCGAGCTTGCGGGAACTGGCGACGACGGCTCGACCGGACTGCTCGGCGGCGGGCGCGCGCGCAAGGACGATCCACGGATCGAGGCTTACGGCACGATCGACGAGGCGTCGAGCGCGGTCGGGCTCGCGAAATCCCTGAGCAAGCAGCCGCGCGTCCGCACGATCTGCGAAGAGGTCCAGAGGGGGCTGTACTCGCTCGGCGCCGAGCTGGCGACCAACCCGGCCTCGGGAACGTCATTCGCCCGCACCACTGAAGACGGGGTGGACCGGCTCGATGCGCTCATCGTCGAGCTCGAGGGTTTGGTCACTATGCCGGACGGCTTCATCCTGCCCGGCGCCACCCCCGCCTCCGGGGCGCTGGACCTCGCGCGCGCTGTCACCCGACGGGCGGAACGGCGGTGCGTTTCACTCGAGACCTCTGGAGGGCTGAACAACCCCCAGGTGCGCCGCTGGCTCAACCGGCTCAGCCTGCTGCTGTTCGTGCTCGGCCGCTACGAGGAAGCGCTGGCCGGCAGCACCGCCGCGCCGGCCAAGACCTCGCACCGTGCGTAGACTTCAAATCGAGTGAGTCCGATGACCTATATGGCTCTCATCGGTGCCGGGCTGCTGGTCCTGTACATCGTGGTGTCATACCAGCTCTACCGGCGCGCTTTCGTGCCGAACCGGCCGTCCTTCCTCGACGATTTCACCTTCACACCCTTCGAGTTTCAGGCCGACTACGAAGAGGTCGAGCTGGTCACCGCGGACGGAGTGAGCTTTGGCGCCTGGCATTTCCGTCAGCCGGGTTCGCCGCAGACGGTGATCGTCTCGGGAGGACACAAGGGCCAGCGTCAGGGCTCTCTCGGAATCTCGGCCGCGCTGTGGCGCAAGGGGTTCAACGTCATCCTGTACTCGTACCGTGGCATGCCGGGCAGCGACCGCGCACCGATCACCTTTGGAATCAAGGAGGTGCTCGAGCTACAGGCGGTGATCGCATTCGCGCGCAAGCGGATCGCGGACGCCAGGATCGGATTGCTCGGGTACTCGATGGGCGCTGTGGTCTCCCTGCTGGGCGCGGCCGGCGAGCCCGGGGTTCAGGCCCTGGTGCTCGACAGCCCCTTCAGCGACCTGCGCACGCTGTTGATCGAAAACGTTCGGCGCGCCGTGAAGCTGCCCGGATCGCCTTTTGTGTGGCTGGCTGGGCTGATGTTCCGTCTGCACACGAGAAGCCGGATCGCTGAATGCAGCCCCAAGGACGTGCTCACCTCGCTTGAGCCTCGACCTCTGTTCTTCATCCACGGCGGCGCCGACGAGGTGACGTCG
This sequence comes from Candidatus Dormiibacterota bacterium, assembly GCA_003169845.1. Lineage (GTDB taxonomy): Bacteria > Chloroflexota > Dormibacteria > Dormibacterales > Dormibacteraceae > Palsa-870. The sequence goes on from PNAG01000002.1 coordinate 424,106, forward strand.
GTCAACCACAGCCGGCGCCTCTACGACGCCTATCGCGGGCCGCGCGAAATCTGGATCGTGCAGGGCGCGCCTCACACCGGCGCGTACTTCGCCGACCGCCCGCTTTACGTGGAACGTGTCGCGGGCTTCTTCGCGCGGCACCTGGGCCTGGACGTCAGCGGCCACCTTCGCCTGGTCGAGGAAGAAGAAGTCAGCTAGCTGCAACAAATCGCCCCGCGGGCGACAGGAATAGGTGAGACATGCAGCAGGTGGCAGAGGTCAAACCATCCAGAGGCGGCGCGATCGGCGAGCAGACATTCGCCGACCTGTTGCAACCGCTGATCGAACCCGGCTTCCGTCTGGCCCTCGCGATGCTTCACGACCCACAGGCGGCGGAAGACGCCGTTCAGGAGGCGTCCTTCACCGCGTGGCGAAAGGTCGCCCGCATGCAGGACCAGCGAAGACTTCGACCCTGGTTCCTCGGTGTGGTCGCCAACAAATGCCGCAACGCCCGGCGTAAGAAGTGGGTCGCCGGCGTGAGTCTCGGCCTGCCGGAACATCTGTCTGTGGTCTCCGCTGAAGAGCCCACTTTGCGCGGCACCGACCTGCGTCGCGCGGTTTCACGGCTTCGTCATGAGGATCGTCTTGTGGTCGTCCTCTACTTCTACCTGGACATGCCACTCGAAGATGTCGCCGCGGTCGCCGGCAGCTCTGTGGGAGCTACGCGGGCTCGGCTCTACCGGTCCATCAAACGTCTTCGTCCGGACCTTTCGATTCAGGAGGCACTCAGGTGAGCCTGCGCAGGGATACGCATTCCGCTTTCGACGAAATCGCGCCTTCGATGGCGGGCCTCTCAGAGCGGGTGGTCCAAACAGTGCTGACGGAAAATTCAAGCCGGCACAGGAGGAAGCGCCTGATGTTTCGAGTGAGAGGCCCCCTGTCCTTGGTCGCCGTATTTGCATTGATCGCGATCGTCGCAGCGGGTCTCATCGGCGGGCGGGTGATTCACGACTGGAACCTGTTCCACAATTCGGTGCCGGCCGGGGACAGCTATCAATCCCAGGTCGCCCAGCTCGAGGCGGTTCCGCTGCGCATTCCAACTGTCCAGTCGTTTCTCGACTGCCAATCCGGTCCCTACAACTCTGTGGGCTCCTACGGCTCCGGGCCGGTGTACGGCGATGGTGGAACCGCATCCAGCAACGATTGGGGTCTTTACTTCCACCTTGATGCGTACGCCGAGACCAAGGTAGCCGGACCGATCCTGGTACGCGCTCTCGATCTCTACACCAGGCAGCCAGTGATCTTTATCGGGCAGTACGCCGCAGGCCCGGCAGCAGTCAGCGACACGTTCGACGGCCATACCTACGACCAGCATCCCGAGCTGCTGCTCAATACCAGCACCTCAGATAAACGGTTCACATCGCATGAATTCGTCTGGCCATTCGTGGATGGTGTCCCAAAAAGTTGGTCGGGCTCGACCGGCTGGCAGATCGACGGCATCGGCTTCAGCGAGGTGTTCCTGGTCTGCTAAGCGAGCGTGCTCGCAAGCTGGATCCCATCAGCCCAGTAGGTGCCCGTCGGGCCGGCCGGCAGCAGGTCGTAGGTGCGGTCGCCCGCGTAGGGCACCAGCTCCCACGTGGTGATGGTCGAACCGTCGAGGCTGTCCCCGGCGCCGAGAGTGCCGAGCTGGCGGCCGTCCGCGGTCCGGTGACCGGGCGAAGCCAGGAGCTCGCGCCCGTCGGCCAGCACGAGGTGGACCATCTGGTGCCCCGCCGGCACCACTATGCTGCCGACCTCGAGCACCTGTGCAGCGATTCGCTTGCCATCGGCGCCGGCGGTCCAGACCACCATCCCGGGCTTCATGTCCGTCACGCGGACGGCGCCGCTGGGAGTGGAGATGAGGGTCGCCGCGGCCAGGCAGATCGGGCAGTTCGGCGCGCCGGTCGGGGTGCGCGAGCTAACCGTGACCACGCCGTCCACACGGACCGTGCCGTCGGCCATCAGGTACGCCGCGGTGCCGTTGGTCGAACGGACTCTCACGCTGAACGCATAGCTGTCGCCGCCTTTGGTCAGGGTGAGCGCGTTGAGGTTCTTGTAGACGCGGTAGATGACCAGCTTCTCGAGGTCGTTGACGTTCGTCTCCGAGAGATGCTCGTGGGCGAGGATCGCCGAGTAGAGCTCGGTGTTGGCCTGGATCGCGGGAAACTGCGCGATCGCGCTCGCCTGCTCGCCGCCCTCGCGGGCGAGCGGGTAGAAGTCCGGGTCGCAGAAAACCGGCACGCCCACCGAATCGATGACCGCAAACTTGAGCTGGGTGATCGTCAGGGGGGCCCCGACGGCCGGCGCCGGGGTGGCCGAGCCACAGGCCACGGCGAGTATGGCCAACGACAAGGTGAAAGCTCGTCTCATGCTCGACTGTTTATACGTACCGAGACCCGCCCGCGTAACGCAGCGGAACCAAAAGCGACCCCCACGCGTATTCAAATGCGATGGCTCGCACAGATGACGAACCTATAATCGCCGGAGTGGGGGCAGCCGAAGTCGTAACCCGGGTGGCCGAAGCCTTCATGGCCAATGTCAGCCGCGCCATCGTCAACAAAGAAGACGAGATCCGGCTTTGCCTGGTCACCCTGCTGTGCGAAGGCCACCTCCTGATTGAGGACGTGCCCGGAGTCGGCAAGACGATGCTCGCCAAAGCGCTGGCCCGTTCACTCGACTGCACCTTCCGGCGCATCCAGTTCACACCCGACCTGCTGCCTTCGGACGTGACCGGCGTGCGCGCCTTCAACCAGAAGCTCAACGACTTCGAGTTCCGGCCGGGCCCGGTCTTCGCCCAGATCCTGCTGGCGGACGAGATCAACCGCGCGAGCCCCAAGACCCAGGCGGCGCTTCTGGAGTCGATGGAGGAGCGGCAGGTCACGATCGACGGCGACACCCACCCGCTGCCCAAGCCCTTCATGGTCATGGCGACCCAGAACCCTGTCGAGTACTCGGGAACGTTCCCGCTGCCCGAAGCCCAGCTGGACCGGTTCCTGATGAAGGTGCGGCTTGGCTACCTGTCCGAGAAGGAGGAGGCCAACCTCCTCAACCAGCACAAGGTCGAGTCTCCGATGCTCGAGCTGCAGCCGGTCGTGTCGCCCAACGAGCTGAAGGCGGCCCAGAGCGCGGTGCGGGAAGTGTTCGTGAAGCCCGAGCTTCGCGAGTACATCGCCAGGCTCGTCGGCCGGACTCGCGGCAACCCTGAGGTCGCTCTCGGCGCGAGCACCCGAGGCACGCTCAACCTCTTTCATGCGAGCCAGGCGCTGGCCGCCGTGCAGGGCCGGAGCTACGTGCTGCCGGACGACATCAAGGCGCTGGCCGAGCCGGTGCTCGCGCATCGCATCATCCTCCGGCCCAACGCGGAGATGCAGGGTCAGAGCGCAGGCAAGCTTGTGGCCGGGTTGCTGGAACGCGAGCATGTTCCTCAGATGGCATACGACGGGTAGTTCCTGAGTAGGGGCAATTGAGCAAGGTCGCCCTCGCCGCTGCCATAGGCCTCCTCCTTTTCTTCACGTACCTGACCGGGATCCGCCCCGCCTACGCGTTTGCGTACGCGCTCACCCTTCTCTTCGTGGTCGCCTGGGCGTGGCCGCGGATCGCGATCCGCGGCATGAGCGTCACGCGCCGGCTTGATCCGGGCACGCCGACTGTGGGCGAGTCGTACGAGGAGGCGATCGAGGTCCGCCGCCAGGGCTGGGTGCCGGCGCCATGGGTCGAGGTCCGCGACCTCGGCCAGATCCCCGACTACCAACCCGGCCGCGTGATCTCGGTGGGCGGGGAGGTGGTCAAGTGGAAGTCTCGAGGCGTGTACCGCCGGCGCGGCTGGATGGCCTTCGGCCCGACATCGCTACGGGTGCGCGAGCCTTTCGGCCTCTTCGACCAGGAGCTGAAGCTGGCCCAGCGGACCTCGATCCTCGTCTATCCGCGCGTGCGGCCGATCCCCGACCTGCTCACGCCAAGCGCGCAGCAGGTGGGCAACTCGCCCAGCTTCGGCGCCTGGGCCGACTACCCGCCGGAGACCGGCGGCGTCCGCGACTACACCACCGGCGACAGCTTCGGCCGCATCCACTGGGCGCTTTCCGCTCGGCATGGCAGGCTGATGTCCAAGACTTTCGAGCAGCCACTGACCACAGACCTCTGGATCCTGCTCGACCTCGACCGCAGCGTGCATACGGGCGAAGGCGAGGAATCGACGGTTGAGTACGCGGTGAGCCTCGCGGCGTCGATGGCATCGCAGGTGCACAGTCGGGGCCGGCAGGTCGGGCTGATCGCGAACGATTCGAAGGGGACCATCCTCGAGCCACACCGCGCCGTCCGGCAGGACCGCCTGATCCTCGACTACCTCGCCGTGGCGCAGGCGGACGGTCGCACGTCGCTGACCCAGACGCTGGCGTGGGACAAGATCCGCCGGCTGCCCCGCCGCGCCATCGCCGTGATCACTCCCAGCGCGGACCCCGCCTGGGTCCGGCTCCTGCAGTCGGTGCGCGGGCGGCGTTCGACGCTGATCGTTTTCTACCTGGACGTTGGGAGCTTTGGCGGCCCTGACCAGAACCCGAGCTTCGATCTCGGCCAGGACGTGGACCTCTATGTCGTGCGCAAGGGCGACGACTTCGCGCGCCTCGTGAGGACGAGAGATGCAATTCGAATCGCCTAGCACGCGCCTCGAGCTCGTCCAGGCAGCCGTATGGAACCGCGCGCGGTCGTCGATGGAAGGGGGCGTGCCCTGGTCGGCGCTGATCGTCCTCCTGCTGACGTTCGAGGTCGCGAGCTCGACCGCCACCGCCGGGTGGGTCACTGGCATCCAGGTCATCATCCTGGTCGCGCTCGTCGGCGCGCTGGTCATGGCCGTGCTCGCCGTTTCGCCGATCCCATGGCCAGCCGGCCTGGCGCTTGGCATGATCCTGGGGCCGCTCGCCGCGCTGATCGCCGCCGGGCCGGCGCTCCACGCTGCCTATCCCACCGATCCCGCGCTGGTGAACGGCGGCGGCGTGTCGCTGCGCATCATCTCCATCTGGTGGGGGCGCATCACCGATGGGTCGGCCGCGAACGACCCCTCCTTCTACCTCTTCCTCATCTCCTGGCTCATGTGGGTCACCGGCGCATGGTTGAGCTGGTGCGTCCTGCGTTGGCGCAAACCGCTGCTCGGCCTGATTCCCGGCGCCGCGGCCTTTGCCACGAATCTCCTCAACATCCGCCCTGGCGAGACCGACCAGAACACCAACATGCTGTTCATCCTCGGCCTGACACTGGCGCTTCTCCTCTGGACCAACTACACCGGGTCGATCGCGAGCGCGACTCGCGCCCACATCAAGCTGACGGGCGACGCGCGGTGGGATTTCTGGGAGAGCGGGCTCGTCGCGATGGCGGCTTTGATCGTGCTCGCGGTCTTTCTTCCACCGGTGTCCACGATCGACCGCACGGTGGACATCGAGTCGACCCTCTTCTCGAACTGGGCGCAGCTGCAGCAGAGGCTCAGCCATCCGGGCGCGATCGGTCTCGGCCCGGGCGGGTCCGGGACGACCGGCTTCTCGACCGACGTACCTCTGGGCGGTGCGCTCACGCGCACGCGCGACCCGGTCTTCACCTACACGGTGATCGGCGACTACGCCAGCGTGAGGTATTTCCGAGGCGTGAACGAGACGTCAACGCTGGCCGGGGAGTGGCACTACCCGGCCACTCCGGGACTCCGCGCAGCCATCCCCAAGAACCAGGCCCCGAACTACGCCGAGAACTACCAGAAGTTAGCGGGCGCGGTCGTCGCGGTGCACATGATTCGCCCTCCGATCGGCAACACCGACATCCTTTTCTATCCTGGCCAGCTGGAACGCATCGACCGCCCGACGGTCGCAACACAGGTGGTGCAGCCCTTGAGCCAGATCGGGAACTTGAACTCCATCGACAGGCTCTCGTCCGCACAGCCGCCGACATCGGCCGGCAGCTACCGGGCGACAGTCGATTACTCGAGCGCCACCGACGCGCAACTTCAGGCGGCGGGTACCAACTATCCGGAGTGGGTTCAGCAGTTCGCGACCCTGCCTGCTTCCGGCTACCGCACCGCGAACGTCATGAGCAGGATTCACGATCTCGCCCTAACGATCGTGAATGCCGCGGGGGCGACGAACCCTTACGACGAGGCCACGGCGATACAGAACTACCTTCGCGACCACCAGAACTTCACCTACACGCTGACCCCGCCCAAGGCTCCGGTGGGGGAGGATCGGCTCTTTTACTTCCTCTTCACGTCGAAGCAGGGCTACTGCGAATACTTCGCCACCTCGATGGGGGACATGCTGCGCTCGCTCGGCATCCCGACCCGCCTGGTCAACGGATTCGGATCGGGGACGTTTGACGCCACGACCAACAACTTCGTGGTGCGTGGCGAGGACGCGCACACATGGGTCGAGTCGTATTTCCCGAATTACGGATGGATTCCCTTCGAACCGACACCTGACCCAAGCGGTGCCTACCAGCCGATTGCGCGAGGCTCGCAGGGTCAGACCCTGTGCCTTCGCGACGAGAACTGCGACCCTGGTGCAACCACCTCGACCGGCGGCACCCTGCCGTCACCGAGCTCACTGCCGCCCGGCTTCCGCGAGCCCAACAACGCAGGCTCGGGGCCCGCGAACTTCGTCTTCCGAGCTCCTGACGCCGGAACGCTCAGCACGATCGTGGGCGTGCTGCTCGCGCTCATCCTGCTCGTGGGCGCGGCGGTCGCCAGGTACCTGAGGCCGCGGTCTGTGATGGGCGTCTGGAGGCGGATGATCGCGCTATCCGAAATGGCCGGCGCCAAACGCCGGCCGGGCGAGACTCCCCTGGAGCTCGGCCGGCGACTCCAGCGAAGCTTCCCCGAGGCGTCGGAGCCGGTCGGCGCGCTCGCGGGTGGCTTCATGGTCGCCGCCTATGCACCTGAGGACATCGCCGCTTCATCGCGCTCCTCGGTGATGGAGGCCTGGAGCGCCCTGCGCCCGCTGCTCGTACGCAGGGTGCTGGCGCGGCTTCGACCGAACAAGGCCTGAAGGGGTCGCCGCAAACTTACGGCTGAGCCTCTGAGTTTGTGGGGTCTTAACCTTTAGCGCATGACAGGCAGCGGCAAGGTCGAAACCGGCGAGACCGGAGTCGCAGGGCGAACCTACCCGCCGGTGAGCTTTCAAATCGAGCCGGAGCGAGCAGCGGCGTTCGCGCGGGCAATTGGCGCCGACCCGGCAGACGGCGTGCCGCCCACCTTCGCGGCCGTCTACTCCCTGGGGGCGACCGCGCCGCAGCTCTTCGGCGACGTCGAGGCCGCCGTCGATTTCGCCCGGCTGCTGCACGCCGAGCAGGAGTTCACCTGGACGCGTCACCCGCAGGCCGGTGAGACGGTGACATCCCGAGGACACGTGGCGTCTGATGTCAGCCGCCGCGGAATGCGCTTCTTGAGCTTCGAAACGGAAACGACCGACGGCGCCGGGGCGCCCGTGTGCCGCTCGAAGGCGCTGTTCGTGATTCGTTCATGAGCACGCGAGAGGTCACCTTCACGAAAGAGCAGATCGCCGCTTACGCGGAGGCCTCGGGCGACCGCAACCCGATCCACCTCGATGACGATTTCGCCCGCTCGGTCGGGCTTCCGGGCATCATCGCCCACGGCATGCTGCAGATGGGTTTGATGGCCACGGTCGCTGCCGACGCTGCAGGCGGACCGGACAGGCTGCGACGCCTGTCCTGCCGCTTCGCCGGCATGGTGGTGCCCGGTGACACCGTGACGTTCACGGCTCAGCCGGCCGGTGAGGGCAAGCTCGAGCTGCGAGCTTTCAACAAACGAGGCGAGGCCGTGCTGACCAAGTCGGTCGCCGAGCATTCCTCGTGACCCTCGACTTTTCTCTGACGCAGGAACAGGAGGCCATCCGCCAGCTCGCGCACGAGTTCGCCGAGCGGGAGATGCGCCCGGTGGCTGCTCACTTCGATGAGACCGAGGAATTTCCGTACGAGGTCGTCAAGAAAGCGCACAAGCTCGGCCTGAGCCCGGCCGGTTTCCTACCGGAGGAGTACGGCGGTCAAGGGCTGGACTTCCTGACCGAGCTCATCCTCAACGAGGAGCTGAGCTGGGGCTGCGCCGGCATCGGGGTATGCATCCAGTCGATGGGCCTTGCGATCGCGGGCATCCGGGCCAGCGGCACCGAAGAGCAGAAGAAGCGCTGGCTGCCCGAGTTCACGAACCCGGACAGGCTGGTGCTCGGCGGTCTCGGCCTGACCGAGCCCGATTCCGGCTCCGATGCGCTGGCCATGAAAACCCGAGCCACGCGCGTGTCCGACGGCTACGTCCTGAACGGCACCAAGCAGTTCTGCACCAACGGGGGCATTGCGGATTACCACGTCATCTACGCGAACGCCGACCCGTCGAAGGGTCCCGGCGGCATCGCGTCGTTTCTCGTGCCGAGGGACACGCCCGGCCTGCGTATGGGTCGCAAGGAGCAGAAGCTCGGCGTCCGCGCGAGCCACACGGCACAGGTGATCCTCGAGGACTGCCACATCCCGCTCGACCACCGCCTTGGCGGCGAGCCGGACGCTGAAAACGCCGGCCCTGGCGCGATGGGCGCCCTGATGACGCTCGAGGCGACAAGGCCTGGCGTCGCCGCCGGCGCCCTGGGCATCGCTCGCGCCGCTTACGAGTTCGCGCTCGATTACGCGCAGGACCGCAAGCAGTTCGGCAAGCCCCTGTGGCAGCACGAGGCCATCGGATTCAAGCTCGCAGACATGGCGATGAAGATCGACGCCGCGCGCCTGCTCATCTGGCGCGCCGGCTGGATGGCGACGCAGGGCATGCCTTTCGGGCGCGCGGAAGGATCGATGGCGAAATGCTTCGCGGGCGACGTCGCGATGGAGGTGACGACCGACGCCATCCAGGTCCTCGGCGGCTACGGCTACATCAAGGAATACCCGGTCGAAAAGTGGTTTCGGGACGCGAAGATCTACCAGATCTGGGAAGGCACCGCGGAGATCCAGCGGCTGGTCATCTCTCGCGCGATCGCGGGGTCGCGCGGCACGATTCAGTTGAGGGGGTAGGGCGAATGTTCGATCTGACGGGAAGAGTTGCTGTCATCACGGGCGCGTCGCGCGGACTGGGCCGCCAGGACGCGCTCACGCTCGCGCGCCAGGGCGCCGACGTGGTCATCACCGACGTCCTGGTCGAGGACGATCCCGAGCTGCAGAAGACGGCCGAGGCGCAGGGCAGCGTGCTCGCGCAGGTGGCAGTGGCGCAGGGTTGGGTGCACTCCAACAGCACCGCGGAAGAGATCCGCAAGATGGGCCGTAGGTCGCTCGCGATCAAGATGGACGTGACCAACCGGGATCAGATCCGCGAGGTGTTCAAAAAAGTCCGGGAGGAGTTCGGCAAGATCGACATCCTTGTCAACAACGCCGCGACCCTGGACCACGCGGCCCAGATCCCGAACCAGTCGTACGAGCTGTGGGACCGCGACGTGCGCGTCAACCTCACCGGTGCTTTCAACTGCACCAAAGAGGTGTGGCCCTACCTGGTCGAGAACAAGTGGGGCCGCCTGATCTTCATGTCGTCGATCGCGGGCACCCTGGGCGGATTCGGCCAGGCGAGCTACTCGTCCACCAAGGCGGCCCTCATCGGCCTCGCAAAGACGGCGGCTCTCGAAGGTGGACGGCACAACATCACGTCCAACGCGATCGCACCGGGGATCATCGAATCGGAGGCGGGCAAGGCCGCGGCCGACACCAACCCGCTCTACGAGCGCTTCAAGGCCCGCACGGTGTTCAAGCGGTTCGGGCAGCCGGACGACATCGCGAACACCATCGCGTTCCTGTGCTCGAACGAAGCCGGCTACATCACCGGCGCGGTGATCGAGGTGGCCGGCGGCATTCCTCTGTTCACCGCCTGATGGGAGAGTTCGTCGACCTCAGGCGGGATGGCGCGATCGCCCACATCGTTATGCATCGGAATGGCCTCAACGCGATCGCCGAAGAGCTCATGCAGGAGCTCGCGGAGGCGTTCAACAAAGTCGGAGACGACTCATCGGCGCGAGTTGTGGTCCTCGAGTCCGAGTACGAGAAATACTTCAGCGTCGGCGCTGACCTGGGGATGCTCGGAAGCATCGACCGCAGCTCTGCTGACGCGGCCGACCAGGTGGGCGCATTCATGAAGCGCATGAACGCTCATTTTTCTGCCATCGAGCAGTGCCCCAAGCCTGTGATCGCGGCCATCAACGGCCACGCATTGGGCGGCGGAAGCGAGCTCACGCTGTGCTGTGATTTCAGGATCATGGTCGAGGACGGGCGGTCAAGGATCGGTCAGACCGAGTCTTCGCTGGGGATCATCCCGGGCGCCGGTGGGACGCAGCGCCTGCCGCGCCTGATCGGGAAGGCGAAGGCGATGCGCTACCTGATCGAGTCGACCCGGCTGTCGGCGCACGAAGCCGCCGCGGCGGGGTGGGTCGACATTGCGGTCGCGCCGATCGATTTCCAGGCGACGGTCGACGCACTCACGGCAAAGCTGGCCAGATCCGCCACGTTTGCGATCGCGATGATCAAGGACGCCGTACGGCGCGGCTTTGACCTACCGCTCGACGAGGCGCTGGACATTGAGGCGCGCAACTTCGCGCGCGCCGCCCTGAGCACCGATGCGGCGATCGGGATCATGTCATTCCTGTCCAAGCAAGAACCGGAGTTCACCGGCTCGTAAACGTGTCGAAACCGGCCGGCCCTGTTCGTCGTATGAATGAAGCGGCGCCCGAGACCGCCCTGAATGGAGAGAATCAATGAAGTACGTCCTCATGTTCGCGGACACCGTCGAAGACCAGGGCACGTGGGAAAAGCTGCCCCAGGAGCAGATGGCCGCCGCCTACGAAAGCATCAACAAGTGGTTCGACGAGCACAGCAGGTCGGGCAAGATCGTCGGGGGCGAAGAGCTTCGCGGCCCGAGCAGCTCCACGACCGTTCGTTTCAAGCACGGCAAGCCGATCGTCACGGACGGACCGTACATCGAGGCCAAGGAGGTCGTGGGCGGGTTCGCGATCGTCGAGGTCAAGGACCTGGACGAGGCGTTGGCCATGGCCAAGACCTGGCCGGGCGGCGGTGAGGGCCGGATCGTCGAAGTGCGGCCGGTGGTTGAGCGCTAGGACGGCTGAGAAGGCGCAAGCCGCCACGGATGCCGCGCTGGCCGCCGTCTTCCGCGAGGAAGCCGGGCGGCTGACGGCGGCGCTGGTCCACGTACTCGGAGACTTCGATCTCGCCGAGGAGGTTGTCCAGGACAGCCTGGTGGCAGCGCTCGAGAAATGGCCGGAACAGGGCATCCCGGAGAAGCCAGGAGCGTGGTTGATGACCACGGCAAGGCGGCGCGCCATCGACATCCTGCGCCGGGACAAGCGATATCGCGAGAAGCTCGCGCTCCTGGAGCGCACGCCGTTGGCGCCTGAACCGACCGAGGCCGATGACCGCCTCCGGCTGATCTTCACCTGCTGCCACCCCGCCCTGGCCCAGGAGGCGCAGGTCGCGCTGACGCTCCGCGCGGTGGCCGGATTCACCACCACGGAGATCGCAAGCGCCTTCCTGCTTCCGGAGGCGACGGTGGCCCAGCGCATCGTTCGCGCGAAGCGAAAGATCGTCGATGCGCACATCCCGTACCGGATGCCTGACCAGGTCGAGCTGGCCGGACGGCTGGATGGCGTCCTCTCGGTCCTCTACCTGATGTTCAACGAAGGCTATTTGAGTCGCGGCGCGCAGGTCGCGATGCGCCGCGACCTGGCCGACGACGCGTTGTGGCTGACGGGCCTGGTCGCGACCTTGATGCCCGACCAGGCCGAGGTGATCGGGCTTCTCGCTCTGATGACGCTCAACCTGGCTCGTTCGAAGGCCCGCTTCGACAAGGCCGGGGAGATGGTCCTTCTACCTGACCAGGACCGAGCCCTGTGGGACGGTGCCGCGATCGCCGAAGGAGTGCAGCTGCTGGAAAGAGCGGGTGCGATGCGGGCGACGGGGCCGTACCAGGTGCAAGGCGCGATCGCCGCGTTGCATTCGGAGGCGCCCTCGTGGGAGGAGACGGACTGGCACCAGATCGTTGTGCTGTATGAGTCCCTGATCCGGATGGCGGACAGCCCCGTGGTCAGGCTCAACCGGGCGGTCGCGCTCAGTCATTTCGCGGGTCCGGAGATGGCCCTCGGCGAGGTCAACGACCTGGCGATGGCGCTCGATGGCTACCACCTGTTCCATGCGACTCGGGCTGACCTGCTTGACCGCACCGGCGAGCCCGCCCTCGCCCGCGAGGCTCGGCTGCGCGCGCTCGAGCTCTGTCAGAACCCGGCCGAACGGTCGCTGCTCGAGCGAAAGCTCAGGCGCTCGCCGCGGGCTTAGCGACGGCCATTCCAAGCTGCGCCGAGCGCCGTCGCACGATTTCGATGACGTCGTCGACTCGCTTGGGATCGGCCCCCAGGCACCGGATGACGAGCTCCTTGGTCTCGAAGTTCGGGTACGAACCCACCGAGACGTCGGGAAAGCTCTGCTCGAGCTCCTTCATCAGCGGATAGAAGCGCGCCTCTACCGCGAAGGTGAAGCGAAGCTCGCGCACGGTCGCGGCGGAGCCCTCGGATAGGAACTGAGGTTCCAGCTCCTCGGTGAAGATGCCTTTCATCTCCAGCGGGACTCCTGGGAGCACAAAGATGCGCTTGCCGTTTGCCTCATACACCACGCCAGGGGCCATGCCTCGGCGGTTCTTGAAGACATACGCGGGGCCGGCGGGGATGCGCGCCATGCGGAGGTTCCCCTCGGTCACCTCCGGCGAATCGAGGAGGCCCGCCTCGTGCATTCGCTGCACTCGGCGCTCGATTCGAGCGCGGGTCTCCTCCCACACGGTCAGCTCTCGCCCGAGCGCATCGGCGAGCGCAGAGAAGGTGCGGTCATCCGGCGTCGGCCCGAGCCCGCCGGAACAGAACACCATCGTCACCTCGTCATCGACCAGCTCGCGCCGGACCTGGTCGACTATCTCTTGCGGGCGGTCGCGGATCGCGGTGATGCGCTTGACCGGGAAGCCGAGCAGGCGCAATCGCTCGGCGAGCCAGTGGGAGTTCGTGTCGAGCGTGAATCCGCCCACCAGCTCGTCGCCGATCGCCACGATGCTGGATGCTGCCACGCTGGTTGCAAGCTTAAGCCCGTCCCCCCGACCTTCTTTTTGAACATGCGCCCTGCGCGCGCCCGGCCCCGACGGGGAGAGGGGGATACTGTCGCGCTGGTGGAGCGTTTGCACGGATTCGTACACGGCGACGTGCAGGGAGTCGGGTTCCGCTACTTCTTGATGCGGGAGGCTCGGCGGCTGGGCCTGGCCGGTTGGGTCCGCAACCGCGATGACGGAACCGTGGAGTTTCTCGCCGAAGGGAGCCGGGCGGACCTGCAGCGGCTCAAGCAGGCGGCCGAGCGCGGCCCGAGCATGGCGCGGGTGCAAAGCGTGGAAGAACGCTGGTCGGCCGCGGCGGGGAACCTGGACGGCTTCGATTTGACCGGCTGAGGGATCCGCGACTCCGTCCCTACAATTCCTCTGGCTTTGATCGAAGTCCAGGGGCTGACCCGGTTTTACGCCGACCGCCCCGCGATCCAGGACCTGACCTTCTCGATACCAAGCGGCCAGGTGCTCGGCTTCCTGGGCCCCAATGGAGCCGGCAAGTCGACCACCATGCGGATCTTGACCGGCTACCTCGCCCCGGGCTCGGGCACCGCGAGCGTCGCGGGCTTCGACGTGGTCGACCATTCGCTTGAGGCTCGCCGGCGCATCGGCTACCTGCCCGAGACGACTCCTCTCTACAAGGAGATGCGCGTCGCGAGCTTCCTCGAAATGATGTGCCGTCTCCGCGGCGTGCCCGCATCGAAGCGGCGCGCCCGGGTGGACGCGGCGATCGAGGCCTGCGGCCTGACCGACCGGCGGCACGACGTGATCGGGCGTCTGTCACGAGGCCTCCGGCAGCGCGTTGGCCTGGCACAGGCAATCGTGCACGACCCGGAGGTGTTGATCCTCGACGAGCCGACGGCAGGACTCGACCCGGCGCAGACGCGCGAGACCCGCGAGCTCATCACGGCACTCGGGCGCGAGCACACCATCGTGCTGTCGAGCCACATCCTGCCGGAGGTTTCGGCCACGTGCGAGAGGGTGCTGATCATCAACCACGGTCGGTTGGTCGCGGATGACACGCCGGCGAACCTGGCGCGCATCGTCGCCGGTGGCCAGGGCGCCGAGATCGAGATGGTCCTGCAGGGCGGCAAGGCTGATATCGAGAGCCGGGTGAGCGCTCTGCCGGGCGTGGAGAACGTCGCGATCACCGCCGCGGGCGACGGGGTGTGGCGAGTGACGGTGAGGGCGTCGAAGGCGGACATGCGCGACGAGCTCGCGCGCGCCGTGATCGAGGCCGGCTTCGGCTTGCGAGAGCTGCAGGCGCGCACCCTGAGCCTGGAAGACGTTTTCATGCACCTCACCACTGAAGAGCCCACGTGACGCGCGTCCTCACCATCGCGCGCCGCGACCTGATGGCGCTGTTCGTCTCGCCCGCGGGCTGGGTCGTGGCAGCGCTCTTCGTGGTGCTGACCTCTGCCTTCGGATTCGTGCTCCCGGTCCTTGCGGGCCAGGCCGCGACCATGGACGGCGTCTTCGGCGTCATCACGAGCTTCCTGCTGCCCGTCCTGATCCCGGTCATCACGATGCGGGTGTTCGCCGAGGAGCGCAGCGAGGGAACGCTCGAGCTGCTCCTCACCTCTCCGGTTCGCGATTGGGAGGTGGCCGTCGGCAAGTGGCTGGGCGCTTTCACCTTCTACGTGCTGCTGCTTGCGACAACGCTCGTCTACGTCGTGCTGCTTGCCGCCTACATACCAGGACATCTGGCCTCGCTCGACCTCGGGTTGATCGCCTCGACGTATGTCGGCCTGCTGTTTGCGGGAGGCGCGGCCACGGCCATCGGAGCCCTGGCGTCAAGCCTCACGCAAAACCAGATCGTCGCGTTCTTCCTCGCCCTCGCGATCCTGCTGCTCACCTGGTACGCGGGAACGCTTCTCGGATTCTTCACCCAGCCTCCCGCGAGCGGGCTGTTCCAGTACGCCGGTGGATCCAACCGCTTCCAGTCGTTCAGCCTCGGCCTGGTGACGCTGAAGGACATCGTGTACTTCTCGAGCCTGGGCATCGGGGCCCTGTTTCTCATCACCAGGCTGCTCGATTCGAGGCGCTGGAGGTGAATCGCCGCATTCGGTCCGGGTCCGCCAGCCTGCTGCCGGCCGCCCTGGCGCTCATCGTGCTCGTTGCGTTGAACGTGGTCGCGTCCCGCACCACGCTGTCCTGGGACCTCACCCACAGCGGGCTCAACACGCTGGCGCCCCAATCTGTCCTCGCGGCCAAGCGCCTGGGTGCGGACCTGCTGGTGATCGGGCTGTTCAGATCCGGCGTCGGCAACGGACAGCCTGAAGCGGAGGCCCTGGTCGGGTTGTATCAGGCTCAGAGCACGCGAATTACCTACCGCAGCGAGAGCTTCGACACCGACGTCGCCGACGTCCGGAAGTACTCGGTTCAAGAACCCAACACGCTGGTGCTCGACTACGGCGGCAAGACGCAGCTCCTGACCCCCGCGCTGCAGACCGAGCAGGACTTCACGTCCGCCTTGCTCAAGGTCGAGTCGAACCACGTGCCGGTGGTGTGCTGGGTGGCGGGAGTGGGCGGGCGCAGCCGATCGGACACGAGCCAGTCGGGTTACTCGAGCGTCGCCGACGTCCTGGCCGGGAACAACTTCGAAACCAGGGACCTGCTCATGACCGGGCTGACCTCCATCGCGGCCGACTGCGACGAGGTGGTCTTGATCGCTCCTGCGGTGCCGCTCGCCGCAACCGCCGTCAAGGCGATGGGTGATTACATGGCTGCCGGAGGCAGCCTCCTCATCGCCGGAGACCCGTGGAGCCAGACGCCCGCTGCCGCCGCCTCATTGAATGAAGTCCTGAAGCCATACGGCCTTGCGTTCTCGGGAGCGCTGGTCGTCGAGCCGGACGCGTCGCGCGCTTTCGACGTCATCACTCCGGCCACCCTCACGTATGGAAGCTCGCCGATCACGAGGGACATTCAGGGGATCGCGTCGCTCTTTCCGCAGACGACCGCGATCACCCGCACGTCGGCGGCCGCCGCGCCGGTAGTGATCGCGTCGACGAGCAACCTCTCCTACGCGATCGCTGCGCCCAGGCAGGACCTTCCGCGCCAGGCTGGGGACGCGGCCGGGCCGTTCGCGATCATGGAGACGCTGGAAGTTCCGGCCGGTCAGAAAAAAGCCCGGATCGTGATGGTTGGAACGACAGGCTTCGCGGAGAACAAGGTCCTGCCGCCGAGCAGCAACGCAGCCAACCTCGAGCTGGCCCTCGGGACATTCCAATGGCTGGCGCGGGAGGACGCCCTGATCTCACTGCCGCCCAAGCCGCCTCGCGCCCTGCCGCTGACCCTGACCCAGCAGGACCAGAGCACGATCATTTTCATCACCGTCTTCCTCATGCCCGGCCTGGTCGTGTTCGCCGGGATGCTGGTTTGGTGGCGCCGCCGCCTGATCCGATAGCGGAACTCCAGTTCGTTTAACCTAACGCTCCGCGGCATAAAGAGCCGGCGACCGTGTTCGCCGCAAGAAATTCCTTGGAGGGCTTGTGGATCCGAATACAGTTTTGTTCGGCGTGGCCGGTGGGCTCGCCGCGGTGCTCTTTGCCGTCGTTCTCATCTTTCTCGTCCTGCGCATGCCGCGTGGAAACGAGCGAATGCGCGAGATCGCGGCGGCGATCCAGGAAGGCGCCTCCGCCTACCTGAACCGACAGTACACGGTGATCGCGATCATCGGCGTCGTCATCGCCATCGTGATCGGAGTTTTCATCAACCGAGAGACCGCCTTGCTGTTCGTGGTCGGCGCGGTGCTTTCGGCATCTGCGGGCTACGTCGGCATGAACATCGCCGTCCGCTCCAACCTGCGCACGGCCGAAGCTGCACGCAGCGGGCTCAACCAGGCACTAGAGGTCGCGTTCCGGGGCGGAGCGGTGACCGGTTTCATGGTCGTTGGACTCGGGCTCCTCGGCGTTTCCGCCGCCTACTTCGTCTTCAAGAACCCGGATGACCTGGTCGGCCTTGCCTTCGGTGCCAGCCTCGTCTCGGTGTTCGCGCGTCTCGGCGGTGGCATCTACACGAAGGCGGCTGACGTCGGCGCGGACCTGGTCGGAAAGGTCGAGGC
>PNAG01000002.1:441347-445111 GCA_003169845.1 Candidatus Dormiibacterota bacterium
GCCGACCTGTTCGAGACCTATGCCGTGACCATGATCGCCGCCATGTTGCTGGGCTCGCTGCTCTTCAAGAACCAGGTCGGCTGGGTGATCTACCCGCTTCTGCTTGGTGCGGTGAGCGTGGTCGGTTCGATCGTCGGCGCTTTCTTCGTCAGGATCTTCAACCCGAACTGGATCATGGGAGCCCTGTACGCCGGGCTGCTCGTCGCCGTCGGTATCGCGGTGGTCGGCTTCTACATCGTGACCCAGTACATGAAGGGCAACGGCTACCTGCCGGCGGGCGGCGGTGTGAGCGATCCCAACAACCTGTTCTTCGCCGCATTGATCGGAGTCGTGACGACGGTGCTGATCGTGGCCATCACCGAGTTCTTCACCGAGACCGCCTATTGGCCCGTCCACCTGATCGCCAAAGCGTCAGTGACCGGACACGCGACCAACATCATCGCGGGGCAGGCGATCGGCATGATGGCGACCGCGCTGCCGGTGCTCGTGATCGGCATCAGCATCCTGTCGGCCTATGCTCTCGGCGGCCTGTACGGCATCGCAACCGCCGCAGTTGCGATGCTTTCGATGACCGGCATCATCGTCGCCATCGACTCGTACGGCCCGATCACCGACAACGCCGNNGCCGGCGGCATCGCCGAGATGGCAAACCTCCCTCCCGAGGTTCGTACCGTCACGGACCGGCTGGACGCGGTGGGCAACACGACCAAGGCGGTGACCAAGGGATACGCCATCGGCTCGGCTGGGCTGGCCGCGCTGGTGCTGTTCTCCTCGTACACGCAGGAGCTCGCACGGGCGGGGCACGCGACCAAGTTCGAGCTTTCGGACCCGCTCGTGATCGTCGGCCTGTTCCTCGGCGGCATCCTGCCGTTCCTGTTCGGCTCTCTCGCCATGCTGGCAGTCGGCCGCGCGGGCGGCCTGGTGGTCGAAGAGGTGCGGCGCCAGTTCCGCGAGATCAAGGGGATCATGGAAGGCACCGGCAAGCCCGAATACGGCACCGCCGTGCGCATCGTGACGGCTGCCGCTCAGCGCGAGATGATCCTGCCGGGCGTCATACCGGTGATCGCGCCGCTGGCGGTCGGTTTCATCCTCGGCCCGCGAGCGCTCGGCGGAATGCTGCTGGGCGCCATCGTGACGGGGCTGTTCCTTGCCATTCAGATGACGAGCGGCGGTGCGGCGTGGGACAACGCCAAGAAGTACATCGAGGAGGGCCACCTGGGCGGCAAGGGATCGGAGGCGCACAAGGCGTCGGTCACCGGCGACACGGTCGGCGACCCGAACAAGGACACGGCCGGACCGGCCATCAACCCGATGATCAAGGTGATCAACATCATCGCCATCCTGATCGCCGGCACGGTCGCCACCCACTACCTGATCCACTAGCCGCACCGGCGGTAGACTCGTCCTTGGTGTGGACGGCTACCAGAAGGAGATCGCCGACATCGAAACGCAGGTCGAACGGCTGGTCGAGGGAGAGGGCGACGCCAAGACCGTTGCGGAGCTTTCGATGCAGCTCGAGATCCTCAAAGCGATCTATGCCTGCGCCACCGATTTGTACAAGCGCGGCCTCAAGGACGAAGGCCTGCGGTACGGCCTGCGGATCCAGGGCTACGGCGACTGGACTATTGATAACGTGTACGCCTTCGTGTACGAACGGTCCGTTGAGCTGGAGCCGAGGGCGCATAGCGCGTTCGTCGGAGGCATCAAGGCGGCCGACTTCGCATTGATGCTGAATCCGTAAGGGAGGAAGGGCACATGGAAACCCCACTGACACCGCTGGAGTTCGCGCGGCGCGCTCGCAAGCTCTACGGGGACCGCGAAGGGGTGGTCGACGGTGACCTGCGCCTCACTTACGAGCAGTTCTTCGATCGGTGTGACCGCTGGTCGGCGGCGCTGCAGGGGATGGGGGTGAGGAAGGGTGACCGCGTCGCCTACATCGCACCGAACGTGCACGAGCAGCTCGAGTCGTTCTATGCCGTTCCGCAGATCGGTGCTGTCCTCGTGCCCATCAACTACCGCCTGACCGCGGAGGATTTCGTCTACATCACCTCGCACTCGGGCGCCAAGGTCCTGTGCGTCTATCCGGATTACCTGGAAGCCATAGACGGAGTCCGCGACCAGCTGGGCGGCGTGGAGCACTTCGTGAGCCTGGGCAGCGCCGGCGGCCGGAAGGGCTGGACCGAGTACGAGTCTGCCATCGCTTCGGCTAAACCAGATTTCAAGCGCCCCGACATTGCCGAGAGCGACCTCCTCACCATCAACTACACGAGCGGAACGACCGCGAAGCCGAAGGGCGTGATGATCACTCATCGGAACGCATGGGCCAACGCCGTGGGCACGCTCGTTCATTTCCACATCACCGTCGGCGACCGCTACCTGTGGACGCTGCCGATGTTCCACGCGAACGGTTGGACGTTCGTATGGATCATCACTGCCGTCGGAGGCACGCACATCTGCCTGCCGAAGGTGGAGCCGGCCCGGGTCTTCGACCTCGCCCGCAAAGAGGAGGTCGGCTGGCTATGCGCGGCGCCCACCATCCTCATCGCGCTCGCCAACGCTCCCGCCGACGTGCGGGGCGACGTGCCGAAAGGCGTGCAGGTCATCACCGCCGGAGCCGCACCCGCCGCCGCGACGATCGAGCGGATGGAAGGTGACCTCGGGTGGGAGGTGACGCAGGTCTACGGCCTGACCGAGACCGCGCCCTTCATCACCATCTGCGAACCCCGACCGGAGCACAAGAAGCTGGGCTCTACCGAGCTGGGGATCATCAAGGCCCTGACGGGTGTCGAGCTGATCACCTCCGGCGAGCTGCGCGTCGTGGACGGCGATGGGAAGGATGTGCCGGCAGACGGCGCGTCCCTGGGAGAGATCGTCGCGCGCGGCAACGTGATCATGCAGGGCTACTACAACGACCCTGAGGCGACCAAGAAGGTGATGGGCGATGGCTGGTTTCACACCGGCGACGCGGCCGTCATGCATCCGGATGGTTACGTCGAGATCCGCGATCGGATCAAGGACGTGATCATCAGCGGCGGAGAGAACATCTCGAGCCTGGAGGTCGAGGGAGTGCTGTTGCGGCACCCGGCGGTGCAGGAGGCGGCAATCGTGGGACTCCCGCACGAGAAGTGGGGCGAGGCGCCGCACGCCTACGTGGTTTTGAAGGCGGGCGCCAGCGCGACCGAACCTGAGTTGATCGCTTACACGCGCGAGCGGCTGGCCCATTTCAAGGCACCGCACAGCGTGACCTTCGTGCCTGAGCTGCCGAAGACGGCGACGGGGAAGATCCAGAAGTTCGTGCTGAGAAAGGGAGCGGCCGCGGTCGTCCGGCAGTAGCTACCGGCGGTTCAGAATTGCTCGGCCGACGGCAATCGAGTCTGCGGCATCCTCTTGCGTCATGTGACAGTTCTTGCTAATCCACTCGACGGCGCTCGCGGCCGCGGGCCCTTCGTACGCGCCTCTGCCGGCGAATGCGGCCGCCATGCAGCAAAACTCGAGCATGAGTCGCAGCCACCGAGGAGCGACTAATCGGGCCGCGCGGCCGGGCCGAACGTGACGGTCGGAGGGATGGTCGCGATGCGGCCGTCAACTGCGCGAACGATCTGCCAGTTGCCCTCATGCACGTTCCAGTGATGCCGGTAGCAAAGCAAGGTGAGGTTTGGCGGTTCATTGGTTCCGCCATGGAACCAGTGCCGAATGTGATGTCCGGAGGTCCAGCTTGCCGGCCGCTCACAGCCCGGCCAGGTGCAGCCCCGGTCGCGGACATT